>JAKVNF010000003.1:0-347500 GCA_022483465.1 Lachnospiraceae bacterium
TGTCCAGGTGGCAGATGTGATACTGTAAAATCAGCAAAGAAAGATAGTGAAAGAGCCTCGTGCAGGACAAACCTCCTGTCCGGGGCTTTTTCTATGGAAGGAGGAATGACGCTATGGACTTTGGAATCGCAAGTGTGGCAGCAATCACGGTGATTGCTTATCTCGTCGGTATCGGCTGCAAGGCAGCTGGTGCTGTAAAGGATGAGCTGATCCCGGTGATCTGCGGATGCGTCGGTGCAGTGCTCGGCATTGCCGGGTTGTATCTCATGCCGGATTTTCCGGCAAAGGATGTCATCAATGCACTGGCTGTCGGTATCGTGTCCGGCCTTGCAGCAACTGGTGTGAACCAGATCTACAAGCAGCTCACAAAGACAGGGGAGTGAGAGGAGGTGATCCTCGTATCTCGGCAGTCCCTTCCGTCAAAGGGACAAGGAACTACATGACTCTTCGGGTGTCACAGCCCGGAGGGCTTTTTCGTTAGGAGGGAAAGATCATGAGTGAGTTTCGAGGTATTGATGTCAGTCACTGGCAGGGAGCCATTGACTGGACAAAGGTAAAAGCGTCCGGCATTCAGTTCGCAATCATCAAGGCAGGCGGATCCGATGCCGGTTTTTATACCGATCCCAGATGGGAGGAGAACTGTAAAGGGGCCAAGGATAATGGCATTGCAGTCGGAGCCTATTACTTCGTAGGTCCGGGATGCATTTCGTCGGCAGATGGAAAAGCGGATGCAGAGCGTTTCCTTGCACAGCTCAATGGAAAGCAGTTCGAGTACCCTGTGTATATCGATGTTGAGGCGACTCCTGCATCTGAAAAGGCTGGTGCGACTGAGGCAGCGATTGCATTCTGCAGGGCGATGGAAGCGGCTGGATATTATGCCGGGATCTACAGCTCCACCTATTCCGGATTCCGCGACCGACTGGATGATTCCAAGCTCACGCCATTCACCCATTGGGTTGCACAGTATGCAGCCAAATGCACCTATGGTGGATCCTATGGAATCTGGCAGTATTCGTCTTCCGGACAGGTGAACGGCATCAGCGGCAGGGTGGATATGGATGTTTCTTATCAGGACTTTCCGTCCATCATCAAGGCTGGCGGATTCAACGGATTCACGAAGCAGAGCGGAAATACGCAGACTGCCACACCGGTTCAGCCGAGTGCTCCCGTGCCACCGAGAAAGTCGGTGGAGGAACTTGCCCGAGAGGTTCTGGCTGGAAAGTGGGGTAACGGAACGGATCGAAAGAGCCGCATTGCATCCGCAGGATATGACTACGCAGCCGTTCAGGCAAAGGTAAACGAGCTGCTTCACGTACAGAGCAGACCGCAGGCGGTTTACTATACCGTGCAGCGTGGCGATACGCTTTCGGCAATCGCGAGAAAGTACGGAACAAGCGTGGCAGCTATCCAGAGGTTGAATGCATCGTTGATCCGAAACGTGAATGTGATTCAGGTGGGTTGGAAGATCAGGGTGAAATGAGAAAAACTCCCGCAGGCACCTTTGACGGTATCTGTAGGAGCTCTGGGCAGAAAAATAGAGCCCGATCTCTCGATAAGGCCCTTGCAAAAGCATTACTGCTTTTTTCTTGTGCTTATAGCTTAGGCGATTGGAAACCAGTTGTCAATAACTAATCGCAAAAAATTGAAGGAAGATGATATCAGTGAATTTGTATCATAGTAGTCAGGATGCCTGAGCATACGTTCTACAAGCGTATGAAGCTTTTGGGCTGCCTTAATGAGCTGCTCCATGCACAGAGTAGACCACAGGCCGTCTATTACACCATCCAGCGAGGTGACACGCTCTCCGGAATCGCGAGAAGGTATGGAACCAGCGTATCCGCCATCCAAAAACTGAACGCATCCCTGATCCGGAATGTAAACCGTATCCAGGCAGGATGGAAGATTCGGGTGAAATAATAAAAAGCCTGATACGTTATAAGACGCCAGATAATTTGAACAAAAAAATAGAGCCCGATCTCTCGATAAGGCCCTTACAAAAGCATTTCTGCTTTTTCCTAGTGTTTATATTCTAGGCGATTGGGAACCAGTTGTCAATAACTAATCGCAAAAAATCAAAGGATGATGATATCACCTGAAGTGTAATTCAAAACTCCACTGAAGTGGATATTAATCTTTCACTTAGTTCTACATTGATATAAGTCTTACACTATCTCTACCAAAAGCTGCCCTACTTTTCCCTGACTGTACTATACTGTTTCCCGTTGCGAATTAAAAAAAGAGACAGAAGGCCAACCTCCCTGCAAGAAAGTACCTTCCGTCTCATCACTATAGGCAGGCGAGTATTGCTACCCGTCTGCCTGTAATGATAGCCATGAAGAGTACATCAGACAAGAGTCAATTGAACTTTATCCAGAGAGCTACGGAAGAAGCACAAGAGCGTTACGATGCCGAGGTCAGTCAGTTCCAGCACAGCTACAATGAGAAGCACCCCTTGCAGCACATCTGGCGTCACATCATCGCCAAACGAAGGATCACCGTCCTGTACGAGTCAGAGGATGTCTCCGTTGTGATCCAGGTGGTCCGTTTTGTCTACGCGCACACTTCCCAAACCTTCACCTTCTACGGGACGCTCCTTCTGCGCCGCACGCATTACGCCTTCCACCTCCTCAGGAAGTGGATCGGCAGCCGGCCTGCCAACCTCTCCCGGGACGTGGAAAAGCGCTGGGCCTCCTTCGTCAGCGTCCCCGAAAAGGTCCGTGTTTCAGCCGATTTCCTGGGAGCATAGATGAACGCTACCTCCTCCCCCTCCGGACGATTCATACTGGCCCCATAAGGGCAAAAATGCCCAAGGAGGCGTGATCATGGCAGGTTTGAACAAGAATAAGGCACTCTCACTGGACGAGCGGAGGTTCATTGAGCAGGGGATCGGCAGCGGATCCTCCAAGGCAGCGATTGCTTCCGTTCTGGGCAGGGACAAGTCTACCATCGGCAAAGAGATCAAGCTGCACAGAACCCTGAAGTACAAGTGCCGGCTGAGGCGAGAGTGTGGGGCCTATAAGAGCTGCAACTGGGGGCGTGAATGCCCGGATGACTGTCCGGACTTTGTCCAGTTCACCTGCGGCAGGAGGGATCGCTCCCCGGGTGCCTGCAATGGCTGTGAGAATTACGCAAGGTGCCGTTTTTCAAAGTACTACTACTCCGCTGCAAAGGCAGATATGGAATACCGGGAGCTCCTTGTTAATTCCAGGACCGGGGCCAACCTCACGGAGGAGGAAGCAAAACGGATGGCTGCCATCATTAAGCCTGCACTTCAGAAAGGGCACTCTCCCTATCGGATTCTGCAGGATCATCCGGAGCTGAACATCTCAGAGAAGACCCTCTACAACTACATCGACGAAAAGGTCTTCAGTGTCGTCGGCATTGCCAACATCGACCTTCGCCGCAAGGTCTCCAGAAAGATTCCCAGGAAGCTAGCGCACAACTACCGGAAGCGGCAGGAACGATCATATCTGCGTGGCCGCAGTTATGCGGACTACAAAGCGTACATAGAGAACTTCCCAAACGCTTCCGTTGTTGAAATGGACACCGTCTACAACGACGTGTCACACGGGCCTTTCATGCAGACCTTCAAGTTTCTCAACTATTACCTGATGGTCGCTGTTTATCACGATACCAAGACCGCCCAGGACATGCTGGACGGTGTCAGCCTGCTGAATCAGGTCCTTGGTGATGCTCTCTTCAAAGAGCTCTTTGAAGTACTGCTGACAGACCGCGGCGATGAATTCACCCTCGCCAGGGCGATGGAAACCGGCGCAGACGGCAGTCAGCGGTGTCACGTTTTTTACTGCGATCCCATGCAGTCAGGACAAAAAGGTTCGCTGGAAGTCAATCACGAAGAGCTTCGCTACATCTGCCCGCACAGGGACAACTTAAGAGACCTCGGCCTTGTGAACCAGACCGCATTGAACTTTGCGATCTCCAATATCGCAAGCTCCGCTCATCCGGCGATAGGCGGGAAGTCTCCCATCGAGTACACCCGATTCATGAAACCGGAACTGTGGGAAAAGCTTCAGGCTTTCGGAATCCAGGAGATTCCCAGAGATGACATCGATCTCACGAAGCACTGCCTGGAAAGGTTTAAAAAGAATCCAGGAGAAGGGAGTCAGGCATGAACGAAAAAGCCTTTTTTAATCTTGACAGCTCCGAACCGGAAGCAGATCTAGAGGACCGAATCCGGTTTCTGAACAAGATTCTCAATCGGCATGGCGTCTGGTTTAATCTCCTGCACGACAAGGAAGGATATCGAAAGCTCCTGGTCATGGCGAATCCCGGAACGCTGAAGCGGCATGCAGGCAAGCGCAGGCAGGATATCTACCTGCCGGATACCTCCTCCAGGATCGGAAAACGCATCTGTACCGTCGATGATGTCCGGAAGATGGAGAGCACCGGTATGACCACTTCCGTCATCACGGATCTGATCCGGATCAGCCGATCCACCTATTTCAGAAGGAAGAAAGCAGCCGCTGACAAGCAGGGGTGGGAAGCCTTCTGAGATCAACGATTACCGTGTGTAGAGTATACACACACGGAGAAAGGAGGTCAGACGAGATGCTCCATGAAGAAACGGGTTAACATCTACATCTCCGAGGATACATCCAAACGCCTGAAGGCTTACGCGGAGGAAAAACACTCCAGCGTGAGCCAGATCATTACCGACTGGATCTGGCATGCAAGAGTCGGAAAACGGAAACCACAGAATTAAAACGGCACCGCAAAGCTGAGAAATCTGAACTACAGAAAACGCCTGCAGGGCCTTCACTACAAAGAAAAAATCCAGAGGCAGAAATCAATCTTCAGGAAACATCCTGTTCGTTGAATTCACCTCTGGTTTTTATACTCCGAAGTGAATATCTTCCATGAATTCAGGGCCTTTGTAAGACTCCGGTCCACGAAATCAGCCTCAATCCACCCCTTTACTGCCTTCATCGCAGGAGTAATTTCCACTGTCGCCGGAGAGTGCTTAAAAGTGGAAATCAACTTTTCACTTCAGCGATGATGATATCAGAGCATTGGAATCATAGTAGGAAGGATGCTTGAGCATACGATCCTCAAATGCATGGAGCTTCCGGGCTGCTTTATTATGTACGCCATCACTCGTAATAATTCTGTTATGCATGAATAGAATGCAAATTAGCCCTCGAATGCGATCGTTACTCATTTTGGTTACACGAACGTTGCGAGTGAGTCCAGATATAGCAGAGAGTTTACGATTTATAAGATAATTTGTTTTGTGCCGTGATGTGTTAATGTGCAGGTCGTTGATAATACAGTCACTATGGGCACATGCATTTCGTATGTTTTTGCAATCTATAAGGATATACAAATTATCCTGCATATCTTTAGATGCAAAACGCGTGGCACAGAATCTGTAAAAGTGAAGTATTGCTCCAAATGGTATGAGCTCGAGAAAAACCCAGGCAGGAAGGTCGGAGATGTATTTCTTGTAGATATCACCAGTGTAAATGCTGTCTCGGTTTTGATCTAATTCTCTTTGTAGATGTTTTTTATGCTCAGTATCAAGAGAGTTAATGTAGTCAATTACGATCTGATAGCCATCCTCGTTATGATTCTCGATTTCTCGAAGCAGTTCCAGTTTAGTGAAATGCTCAATATCAAGCGATAATTGGAGAAAGGTGTATCGGAGCTCCATATCGATGATAGCAAGATCTTGTAGGTAACCGAAATCAAGATTCACATACTTATCAATCGGTTCCTGATTTGAGTCGAGCTGCTTATTATAGTTCTTCCGATATGACGCAACACGGAAGTAATTGTTATTGTTCTCCATATAGTTGGCTGCGTCTTCCGGAGAGACGATATCGAAGGTGATTCCCTTCTCCTGCATATGAGCAACAAGCTCTTTAGCTGATTTTATTGGCTTAGTTTTAGTACTCATGAAATGATTCGACCCCTTTGATACAAAATGTCTCCGTGAGAGTGCCAGAGAAGGATTATTTTCAATTCTAACTGTCTTATTTGACTGAGTCAATGTAAACGAATATCACTCGACTTATTGCTCGAAGAATATTCTCCGAGGATTTTCCGCTCAGCATAACAGACAGTAAATGAATATCTTATAGAAATTCTTATTCATCCTCGAGGCATTCCCCGGGGATTTTTTATTGGCCTTCTTTTAAAAACAAGAGCAGGGTTCGTTGCTAACATCCACAAATAAGGCCGCCTTATTCGGCTGGATAATCTACGATCTTTCCTATTATAATGCGTTGCTTATTTGGCCCCTCAGAGGGAATATACGACTACCAAAGGAGGAAGCGCAATGATTCAGAAAATACAACATCGGAAAACAGTGAAAAACATTACCGCAGAAAAAACGAAGATCCGCGCTGCCGCCTACTGTCGGGTATCGACAGCTCAGGAACTGCAGGAAGATTCCTTTGACCTGCAGATGGAAACCTATCGAAAGAAGATCGAGAGCAATCCGGACCTTACGCTGGTGGATGTCTACGGGGATCTTGGTCGGAGCGGCACACAGATCAAGGGGAGAAACGAATTCCAGCGCATGATGAAAGACTGCCGGGATGGAAAGATCGACCTGATCTATTGCAAGAGCATCTCCAGATTCGGAAGAAACATGGAGAACGTCCTTGCTTCGATCCGCGAGCTTCAGAAGCTCCATGTCCGGGTGATTTTTGAAAAGGAAGGTCTGGACACGAAGGATCAGCAGTCAGAGATAATCTTCGGCATCATGGCGACGATCGCTGAGGAAGAGAGCCGGTCGATTGCAGAGAACCTGCACTGGGGCCGGAAGGCGAGACTGAAGAAGGGAAGACCTTATGGCGAGGTCAGCTACGGCTATCGGGAGAAGAAGGATCATACCTGGGTGATTTATGAGCCGGAAGCGGAGCGGGTACGGACCGCATTTCGAATGGCGCTGGGCCACCATAACTACACAGAGATCCGGATGGCTCTGCAGGAGATGGAGGATCGGGATGGGACTGGACGAACATGGATCCAGTCCACTTTGCAGTATTTGCTTGTGAATCCCTACTACACGGGAAGCTACATCAGCAACAAGACGATCGAGACGGTTGTCGGAGGAAAGGGCAAAGTCAGAAGAGACAACAGCGGTGAGAGAGGACAATTCATCATTGAAAACCATCATGAGCCGCTGATCAGTAAGGAAGATTTTGAAACGGTAGAAGAGCTGGTAAAAACGAAGGCTCTGTTCACGCCGAAAAACTGGAGGAAGCTGCATGGAAAGTGTACAGATCAGAAGACCGCAGAACCGGCCTGAAACAAGGAGAACGACAAAGGCTGCCGGAGAAGAGAAGCTGCGGGTTGCAGCCTACTGCCGTGTCAGCACGGACAGCGATGAGCAGGAGACCAGCTTTGAAACACAGGTCGAAGTGTACGAGAAGAAGATCCGAGCCAATCCCGCATGGGAGTACGCCGGGGTCTACACGGACGAAGGAATTACCGGGACCAAGGCATCGAAACGTCCGGGCTTTCAGAAGATGATCAAGGACGCGGAGAACGGAAAGATTGATCGGATTCTCACGAAGTCGATCAGCCGGTTTGCCCGGAACACCCTTGACTGCATCGCTTACGTACGGCATTTGAAAGAGCTTGGAACGACAATTCTCTTCGAAAAGGAAAATATCGACACCGGAAGCACCTATTCTGAGATGCTCCTTACGGTTCTGGCTGCATTCGCACAGGAAGAATCCAGATCCATCAGTGCCAACATTACCTGGGGCGTTCGAAAGCGTTTTGAGGATGGGCAGGAGCGCTGGGCGAAGATCTATGGTTACCGGAAGAACTTTGATACTGGCGAAACCTACATCGTTGTAGAGAATGAAGCAGAGGTTATCCGGCTGATTTTCAGCCTCTATGAGAGAGGTCTTTCCACAACAGAAGTGGGCAGGGAACTGGAGAAGCGGAAGATCCTCACGCCAGCAGGAAAAACGGTGTGGAACGGAGCTCTGGTGCGTTCTATTCTTGTAAACGAGAAATACTGTGGAGACCTGATTCTTCAAAAATATGTGACGACTGATCACCTGACGCATGCCTTTGTAAAGAACGACGGCGAAGAAGCACCAATGTATTACATCAAAGACCATCACGAAGCGATTGTCTCGCGGGAACAGTTCAATCGGGTACAGAAAATCCTCGAATACCGAAACAGGAAGAAAAATGGATATGATACCTATCCGCTTGGAGACAAGCTCCGCTGCCCATATTGCGGGAAACCGATGATCCAGAGGAAGATCAACATCTACAAGCAGAGCCATGGATGGGTCTGCACGGATCATAACTTCATTATTCAGTCAAAGCATGTAGAAGGGGCGATAATGTCAGCCTTTCACGGGGTGGATCGCCTGGAGCTTGCAAGGATCCGGGAGACGGGAACGCCGGAAGAGAAAAAAGAGGCAGAAGATTTTCTGAAAGATTTGCAGAAAGACATTCATACAGTTGAATTTTACTGGGTGGATGACCTGATTGACTACATCGATCTGGGGCTGCACAAGGATATGGAAACAAGAACGTTGACCGTCCACTGGCGATGCGGCATTGTCACCACGGTACCAACCAACGTAGATCCGGTGAAGGACGATCCTGAGAAGCTGGCGCTTACAGATAAGAGATGCTATGAGAACCACCGAAAGTGGTGCGAGAAACAGAAAAAAGAACAGGATTTGATTGAGAGAGAGGCGTAAAAACCTCTCTCTTTTTTTGCCATCAGATGGAGGAAAGCCATATGGAAACAGGGGAAATGAAGGTATCCTATCGGAAATCGATCCGGGAATCCCGAAAGACCCGGACGGCTGCCTACTGCCGCGTCAGTACCAACCGCGCCGATCAGGAAGACAGTTTCGAGGTCCAGAAGAAATATTATGACAAATACATCCAGAGCAATCCGGACTGGGAGTACGTCGGGATCTATTCTGATAACGGCATCAGCGGCACCGATGCAAAGAAGCGTCCGGGATTTATGCAGATGGTGCAGGACGCGGTGGATGGAAAGATTGACCTCATTCTGGTGAAGAGCATTTCCCGATTCTCACGCAATGTTGTGGATTGCAAACACTATGTGGATCTTCTGCACGGAAACGGCGTGGACATCCAATTCGAGAAGGAAGGGATCAGTACCAAAGATCCGGCCGCCTTTCTGATATTTGGACTGATGGCAGTCATTGCGCAGAGTGAGAGCGAATCCATCAGCAAGAACATGAAGTGGCGCTACCAGCAGGCCTTTGAGCAGGGAAAGTACTCGCTCGGGAACAACCACATCCTTGGCTACAGCACAAAGCACGACGGGACGATCTACATCAATGACGATGCATGGATTGTCCGGAAAATCTTCCAGATGTTCCTTGCGGGCAAGAGTTACTCCACCATCGCGTCAGCGGTGAATGCAGCCGGTGGACACAGCGTGACCGGCAGACCCATGACAGCGGAGACCGTGCGGGGCATTCTGAAGAATGAAACCTTTGTGGGAGATAAACTTCTGCAGAAGCGACCGCCGAAGAACTTTCTCACGCATAAGCCGGATCCTTCCGTGGATTACGATTCTTTTTATATCACGGACGGACATCCTGCGATCATCGACCGGGACACCTGGGATCAGGTGCAGAAAAAGCTGAGTGACCGGAAGGAAGAGCAGGAGCGAGGAATTTACTCGATGCCCGGAAGAAGCAGCTTTCTTTACGGCAGAGTCTTCTGCGGAAACTGCGGTGCTTTGTACAAGAGGCGGAATTCCGGAAGCGGGGAGCGCATGCATAAAATGTGGGTCTGCATGGAACGCAGAAAAGGGAAAAAGGGAAACGGCTGTAAGAACCGGACCGTTGACGAGACGGAGCTTTTACAAGCCATAAGTGATGAGCTGGGCCTTCCGTGGAAGGACACTGACGCCTTTCCCAGAGAAGAATTTGAGTGTCAGATCGAGAAAATCCTTGTCTACGATGATCATTTTGAATTCATAAAAAAGAGCTGATCTTAGGTACTATTTCCAAAAAGAATCTGTGGTCGATAATTGTCTTGCTATGTACCCTGATTTTGAATATCGTGGGTACTGCAGAAAATTCAAAACAGGCCTGATTCTGCTGGAAAAGGAGACTATGAACCTATTTGACATCGATATTTACAGTTACCACATGAGCGATAGAGAAGAGTTTGTCGCATCGGCACTGCTTTCCAATCTGAAGCATCTTGATCCGGAGGACGCAAGAAAGCAGATTGAATCGGTGATAAGAAGAAGGGAGGATGGAGACTTCGAGATCGAAGGAAAAGCGCTCACCAGCCTGATTGACCAGACCGTTCAAAGCGATTATAAAGAACTCATTGACAGGACCAGCGAGGAGTACAGCGCCTTTGCAGCGGTTGTCCGGGACGTAATGAGAAAGGCGGACGGTAAAAAAATCGTAGATCACATGAGCTATGCATTTGCTACCTTTTTGAAAGACTGCTATACAGCTCTTCAGTAAAAATCAGGTTTCCTGGCGGTCCAGTTGAGCCAAGGGTGCAATGAATTACGGTTCAAGGGTGCAATTTCAACAGGGGATTGCACCCTTGAATTTTATCAGGAATCCAGTAAAATAGCGGCTTTGCGGGGTCAAGGGTGCAAGGGTGCAAGGGTGCAATGTGTGTGAGGGGGTTGCACCCTTGATTAGTGAATGCACTTGTCATAATCTTTGCTGAGATCAGAAAGCACCATCAAAAGGAACGAACGTTTCTTCTCGTCAGCTGCTTCAAATATCGGCATGACCTCTTTGGTCAATGAATCTGTATGGTAATGATCATTCCCAAAGATCAGCCGGTCAATCCCGGTGCCCAGCGCTACAGAAATTGCGTAAAGCATTTTTACGCTGGGCTTTTTCTTTCCGGTTTCTATATCACTGATATACGAGGTGACGGTGTCAACCTGATTAGCCAGCTGCTCCTGCGTCATCTCACATCTGATTCTCTCTTTTCGAATGTTACTTCTTAAGAATTCAAAATCCAAATCATCCATCTTTATTACCCCTCTTGCGGAAAACAACCTCGAATCTCATTTCGCATAAACCAGCTCCTTTTCGGCTGCCTGTGTACTCATATAGCCCATTAGCGAAATTTCGCGCTTGTAATTTCACTTTTTTATTGTAAAGAACTCCCACAATGCTTATAATAAGCTAGTAGCGAAAATATCGTTATAAAAATACACCAATAGATGAAACAAGGCTGCAACATGATAACATACTTTTCTCAGATTGTGGGAGTGCCGGTCGAGTGGCTCTGGTACCCCTATATTCCATATGGAAAAATCACATTGATCGAAGGCGACCCGGGAGATGGCAAGTCCTCTCTCGTGTTATCGATTGCAGCGATGATATCAAGAGGCGGCCTTCGTCCGGATGGAACCAATCACGAAAAGCCCGAATCCACAATTTATCAGTGTGACGAGGACGGAATCAACGACACAATTCTTCCAAGGCTCAAGGCAAATAATGCGGACTGCTCGAAGATCGCTTTTATTGATGAAGACGAGAACAATCCGCTTTCTCTCATGGATGAACGGATCGAGGAAGCTCTGAAAAAGACAGATGCCAGACTTCTTGTCTTTGATCCGATCCAGTCTTTTCTCGGAAACGAGGATATGCAGAACGTGACCGCGATGCGCAGGCAGCTTTTCTATATCAGCCGGCTTGCGATGAAATATCACTGCGCCGTTATCTTTATCGGGCATATGAACAAGCAGAGCAGTCAGAAAAGCATCTATCGCAGCCTCGGCAGCATCGACATTGTGGCAGCTTGCAGAAGTGTACTTGCCGTCAGAAGGATGCAGCAGTCTTCCGGAATCCGATACATCCAGCACATCAAAAGCAGTCTTGCAGAGGAAGGCAGTGATCTGGCCTTTGAAATTGCAGAAGGAGGCCGGATCAACATTATCGGCACGGTCGATGCGGAAGTGGAAGATCCGATGCTGGAAAAAGAATCCATCCGCACCACAAAGCAGGAAGCGATAGAGGAATATCTCATTGCGTGGCTCTCGAAAGAAGATCTCCCGGCAGCGGAAATCATGAAGCGGTTCCGGGAGCTTGGAATCAGCAATCGAACGGTAAAAAGTGTAAAGGCAGATCAGGAGATCAAGTCGATAAAGAAAAAGGATGGATGGTACTGGCATCTGGACAGAGAAGAAAAAATTCCAGATTTAGAGACAGGTGACAGAAATGGGAAGAAACAAGAAATCAGCAAGAGCATCGAAAAAGAATCGGATCCGGGAACGGTACAACCAGAAGGTTGATGAGCTGGAAATCCATGAAGTGACGCCGAAAGAGGCGGTCCGAAAGGCTCCCGGCACGATCCGAAAGGTCGCTGCTTACTGCCGTGTTTCTACGCAGGAGGAACAGCAGACCTCAAGTTTTGAGCTGCAGGTGAAAACCTACACCGACCTCATCAATAACACGCCGGATTATCAGCTCGTCAATATTTATGCGGACGAGGGAATCTCCGGAACGAATATTGAGCACCGGCTGGGCTTCCAGCAGATGATCGAGGACTGCAAGGCAGGAAAGATCGATCTGATCCTCACGAAGTCGATTTCCCGTTTCGCCCGAAATGTGAAGGACACGCTTGCCACGATTCAGATTCTGGATAACCTGCCGCATCCGGTGGAAGTGAAATTTGAGACCGAGCATATCGATACCTTTGATCCCGGTATGCGCTTCCTCCTCATGATGATGGCAGGGATGGCCGAGCAGGAATCCCGGACCAAGAGCGACATCATGAACTGGAGCTTTGAGAACCGGATCAAGAACGGCATCTTCCTGACACCGCCACTGTATGGCTACGATCAGGATGAAAACGGTGATCTGGTGGTCAACGAACAGGAAGCGAAAGTGGTGCAGTTCATCTACTATTCCTTCCTGACCGGCTTCAACTGCTCGGAAATTGCGAACTTCCTGACCTCGCTCCATATCAAGACTTATTCAGGAAAAGACACATGGAACAGCGGCACCATCCGGGGCATTATCCGGAACGAACGCCACTGTGGAGACATTCTGGCGCATAAGACCTATACGCCGGATTTCCTGACCCATAAGCACAAAGTAAACCACGGCGAGCGCACCTGGGTACGGAAGGAAGATCATCATGATCCGATCGTGAGCCGGATCGTATGGACCGCTGCCAATCGAAAGATGGAGGTGGAGTTCCGGAACCGGAAGGGAGAAACGCTTCCTTCTCTTTCTGTCGTGGATCAGGGGATTCTGAAAGGCTATGTTCCTGTGGACCGGAATATTCGTGGATTTTCGGAAGCAGATTATGAAGAGGCTTCCAGAAGTGTTCTGACAGACGATCTGGATGAGCAGATTGAAAAGAAGCATCAGCTGGACAGCGCCCTCGATGGATATGAGGTGGTCCGGAGTTTCCTTTTCAGTACCACGGACAAAACGATCATGACTTTTTCCAATGGGCAGATCTATTTCAACACGAACTGCGTACGGGAGTTAAACCGCACGGAGTATGTGGAGCTCCTGCTCAATACCAAGGAAAAATGTATCGCTGTGCGTCCCTGTGAGAAGGATTCTCCGACAGCAGTCCGGTGGGCAAAATTTGTAGGCGATATGATCAAACCTACGGCAAAGAGCTGCCGTGGACTGGTGGAGCCACTCTGTAATCTGATGGGCTGGGATCCGGACGCCAGGTATCGGTTCGTCGGGCGATTCGTTTCTTCCGGCGATGAATGCTGTCTGTTCTTTGATCTTACGGATCCGGAGATCACGCAGGACGTGACGTATACGGAGGAAGATCCGGAGAGCAGTGAGAACGACACTCCCCGTGTCATCCGAAGCAGAGAAGATGAGATCGAGCAGCAGAGTACGGTCCACCATGAGAAGGTGGTCTTTTACGCAGACGAGAGGTTTGGACGGGATGCGGCAAAGGAACTGGAGCTGGCGCACTTTAAGGGCGACTGGCAGATCCTTCGTCCTGCCTCATTCTTCAAGTACTGCACAGATATCACAGAAGACGAACTGAAAGAAATCATCTCGAAAGCCCAGTCTGTGACGGCCCAGATGAAAACGAATGTGGGGTAAATTATGGATACATTTATCGATGACGAGAAAGCAGCGGAAATTCAGAAGACATTCAGTTATAACGGCTACCAGACGGTCCGAAGGGAGCTGTTCGCGCATCTGCGTGAGCCTCAGATGACCATTCGGAAAGACAGCATCACGTTCAATACTGCCTGCATCGAGGGACTGGAGGACACGGTCTATATTCAGATCCTCGTCAATCAGGACCAGAAACGGCTGGTGATCAAAAAATGCGAGAAGGACGACAGGGATTCGCTCCGGTGGTGCATCCAGAAGAATGACAAGCGGAAGAGCAGGAAGATCACCGGCAGGCAGTTCTGCAACATGATCTACAAGATGATGAGCTGGGACAATCTGTGCCGCTATAAGATCCTTGGCCACCGCATCGATTATCAGGGGGAGACTCTCTATGTCTTTGAGCTGGACGATGCTGAAATCTTCCGTGAGAGGCCGAAGCGTACCAAGGCAGAGCTGGAGAAGTTGCGCGAGGAGATGACGCCGGAAGAACTGGAGGCAATGAAGCAGAGGGAGGCAAAGGCGTCGAGGACACCTTTCTATCCGGGAGATCTGGATACTTATGGCGTACCTGTCGAAAAACACGAGGACAGGGTCTCTTTGCAATCGTTGGACGGATTTGCCGGCCAGCAGGAACTACAGCTGCAAAATCAATAATGGGAGGCTATTATGTCTGAGCAGGAAAGAAGACTCGGGCTCTCTTTTTCGCTGAAACGGGGAAGGAGCCTGATTTATTGGGCTACCATCAGATCTTTGAAGAATCCGAAATTTATCCGGTTCCTCTTTAATTCCAGAGACCACAAGGTGGCCATTCAGGTCGCCACGCCGATCGATAAGGAGGCATTGAAGGTACCAGCCTTTCAGGAGGTCCAGCAGTATGAGATCGCCAGTAAGGCTTTTCTTCGTGTGCTCTACAAAAATTGCCACTGGGATGAAAGCAAGACGTACCGGGTCTATGGAACAAATTATGGGAACGAGCAGGTCGTGGAATTCCGGCTGGAGGAAGCGACGATCATCCGGGACGAGGAGTTCCGGGATCCGGAAATCAGAGAGTCGTAATTTGAAAATTTAACAGAATTTGGAATCTGGCAACAGGCCATCGAGGAATTTTTCCTTCGGTGGTCTTTTTTTATTGTCTGCGGAAGAGTCTTTAATAAACAAGAGCGGGCTTCAATCAGAAATGAGGGTGAAACACAAGTAATTGTGGACACGAATTTCCGAAAACACCACATATTGTTCTGCAGAAGCGTCTTGGCTCAGCACGTGACCCCGGAAAATCCTGTTTATGAAGCTTGATCATGAGCTCATAGTCAAGTTCCTGTGTCACAAACCAGCTGCTGTCTCCCTCAACCGGCTCTCTGGCGTCATCCGTACGGCGCCATGCCTGACCGAGCCTGTCCATCATGCTGCCAAAGGTGATGTCCTTCAGGATTCCTGCCTGATCCGCTTTTCGGAGAATACGACAGCTGATCAGAGAAGAGATGAAGTTGATGAACTCGCTTCCTATTATGGCATAGTTGTCCTGAACACGGGTATCATCGAGATCGAGAAGGTTCTTGTACCTCTTAAATGCGAGTTCGATTACCCAACGTTCCTTATAGCACAGGTAGACGGTTTCCGGAGGCAGATCCAGGTCAGATTCGTAGATAACGGTCCCAGCCTTCTGAAGCTTATCCTGGAACTCGTGAGGATCCAGACCATTCTTCACAGCATGACGCCCAAAGCCTCTCATTTCGCTGTTGTGCTTCCTGAGACTCATGAACGAATACAGGTACAGGTGGGCAGACTTCCGCTCTTTTTTGTAGTAGATCTCATCGCCGTCAGCGTCATAGAACGTTCCGGTATAGTCTCGCAGATGATACGCAGAGACTTCTTTGATGTTTCTTTTGACTGGTGTCAGGAAGTGAAGCTCTGGAGAATTCTTCAGATCCTGTGAGATAGTTGACGGAGGGAAATCCTTGTCATCAAGAATAACGCCCTTCGTCAGATGATTGTCGGTGATAAAGTCCTTGTAGGAGCTTGCGTCGACACGGTTGCCGGGAAACACTTCCACACAAACTGGTTCCATCATCTCAATGTCGAACGCATAGAGGAGCGAGATATCCTTGCTGCCCTTTACCCGGCCCTTGCGACTGAAAGCTGATAGGTCATTCACCTTACTGTTGTCAGTTTTCAGCATTCCATCGATTGCGATGTGTGATTCCGGAAGGACCTTCTCCAATTGTTTTTTGTAAAACTCCCGGCAAAGAGACGGATGTTTTCCGATGCTTTGCAAAAGATCGCCAATGAGGTTTTTTGACAGCTGCGCATTCGGGTAGTAAATCTGCAGGAAACTGTCTTTGTACTTTGCCTGAATTTCAGAGTCGACTATGCCGGGAGAAATCACCCGCACCTGAGCTGTTGCTATGATCGAGACAGCCTGACGAAGTTCAAAAATATCCGTCAGATCCTGGAAAATGTCCGCCGAGACACTGTTTACAACAGCGGCATTCCCGTAAACGGCGATCTCCGGAAAGTCCGTAGGAAGGATTCTTTTATTCTCCAGCGGGACAAACTTCCCATTGTAGATATGCCCGATGACTTTACCGTTGATCTTTGTTCCGGGTTCACGTTGACGGACCATGTAACGATCTGGACCGTCATGACCACTGTCACATACTACTGTGTGTTCTGACCTTGATACATTTCGTATCTCCTCGGGTACTGCCATAACGAGCTCCCTCAAAAATATCATAATTATGTTATATATAACACAAATATGATATTCATGTATGCAAATGAACCTATTTAATCAGTTCAATTGTACCCAAATGAGCTCCAAGTGTCAATATTAAAACGTATTTAATACATTTATATCTATTTTTAATCCATTACTTTGCCGGGTTTCCCGGGATTATCTCCGGGTTTACCGATATTTTCCGGAGCAATTCGAAGTCACAAGCCTTGCATATTCAACGAATTTGTGGGGTACAACTTAATGGGAAAGCTTTAATATAATACTTTCGAAAAACGCCTAAAACACTGTGTTTCTTGGCTACTACTATTGCTAAGCCGGGCAAAATATCGTACAATAAGTTATCACAAACAATAACTTGAGGACGAATAAATGCCTAGCATTTCTTACCGCAATAACTCATCCGGCACACTTGTTGCTGTATGGCCAGGCTCTACGATTCAGACGGATCAGGGCCCCAGGAAGCAGGGGCAGAAGTACCTCGGCAAGGTGATCGACAAGGACCGCCTTATCTTCTGGAAACGGGATGAAGGCTACTTTCATTTCAATCCGGATGATCAGAGCATCACTGCACTTGAGGCAAAGGATGTCCTGAACGCGGAACAGAACCCTGACGGAGCGCGAAAAGAGCGGCATGTGCTTGTGGACTTCGGCGACTCCTACTTCCTGAAAACGCTGATCGATTCGATCGGCTATAACGAAGTCCTTGACTCCCTCAAATATGTGAATCGGGACACTCTGTACGCCCTCCTTTTCTATTACATCCTTGAGGGCAAGGCGAACGTGAATGCCGACAGGTGGTATCGCCAGAACTATGCATCGTACCTGTTCCCGAAGGCCAACATTTACAGCCAGCGGATCAGTGATATGCTGGCAAAGCTCGGCGACGACAGCCAGCGCAGAGACTTCCTTCTCGCGCATATCAAGTATCTGCTGAATTCAACGGATCAGGAGGTTTCTATCCTGATCGACAGCACCGGAATGCCAAACAAGTGTGATCTTCCGGTCACCCGTGTCAGCAACCATGAGGGTGGTATCAACATCGAGTTTCGGATGATTGCCCTTGTTCAGCGGTCTACCGGACTGCCGATCTTCTATGAGATCATCCCGGGCAACATCGTGGATGTTTCCACGACACAGCGCATCATTGAGCTGGCAAAGCACTATCACTGCGATGTTTCTTATGCCATTGGGGATGCAGGATACTGCTGTCCCTCTACCATGGAGAAACTGGTTCTCTCCGGCATTGACTTCATGACCCGACTGAATCCCGCCTATGATCTGTACAGGCAGATTCTGGATGAGCATGCCGCGGAGCTGAAAGATGACGCAAATGCGATCCGGTACAGGGACCGCATTCTCTATATCGTCAAGGTCGAGACGAAGATCGCCTTTGATCAGGAAACCGGGAAGGACGTCACAGGGTTTGTTTATCTCTGCAGAGACCGTGACAGCAGCTCCTTCAAGTACACACGGCTGATGAAGACGAAGTCTGCCAGGAAGATGACCTGTGACCAGATCCTCGAGATTTCTGAGCAGCTTGGTGTTTTTGCCATCGTCACTACAAGAGACCTTCCTGTAGAGGAGGTCCTTCCGGAATACTATGTCCGCCAGGATATCAAGCAGTACTTTGACTTTGGAAAGAACTATGCAAAGTTCCTTCCGGTACGGCAGCACAACATGGAGACCCTGAAAGGACACATGCTGATTGCGTTCATTGCCACGTTTCTTGTCATCGTTATCAAGAATCGGCTCGGCATGGTGGACAGCAGGTATGTGGAGGTATCCCCGGCACTCGCCAAGGCTCTGGATGAGCCTTCCGAGTATGCCATGACCGACAAAAGCGGGAAGAGCTTTCTTGAACAGATCCCAGTTGGGCAGGTTTTCAGGGAATCTCCCTCCAGCCTGTTTCTGGAACTGCGTGGTCAGAAGGCGGAGGTCTTCGACGAAGTCATTCTCCCGGAGATTCCGATCCGACAGGCCAGAGATTTCTACGATGCCTTCCGGATTGCCAGCCCCTTCAAGATCAATCGGAAGGACAATGCGCTCACCTATGTCTTCAAAAAGGGTGAGAAGAACAAACTCACAAGGAAGTACGCATTTGCACGCAAGGCTTATCTCTCGGATGATGAAATCGAGAAAAAGCGCAAGGCAAACGAGTTGATTCGTGTGAGAAAAGCGGCGGAAAAGGCAGGACTCAGCATTGCTGAGGATGATGCCAGGGGAAAATCCGCTGCTTCTTTAGAAACGAATAGAAGCAATCCGTTGACAGTACCAGAAGCTGACGTCTCAGGTGAAAAGCCAACAGATGTCGTCACAGATGGTAATGGTGCAGTACCTGCTCCGGACAAAGGAAAGCAGGATGCAACTTCTGTACCGCGGACAGCCGACTCTTCAGACGGAATAACGAAAAAGAGAGGTCGGGGCAGACCGCCAGGGTCCAAGAACAAGAAGACTCTCGAGCGAGAGGCAGCCGAGGCAGCTGCAGGCATTGTGCACGTCAAGAGAAAGCCGGGCAGGCCACCGGGATCCAAGAACAGGAAGACACTTGAGCTGGAGGCCAGGGAAGCAGAGCTTTCCAGGACAAAGTGAGACGGGGCTAAGCAACAAGCGAAGTTATCATTGAGTTCCAAAAACAGGAGCCGATTACCATGGATCCGTAATATTTAGCCCATTATTTTCCGCGGGCGAAGTTCCCAAAAGCCCGCGGTTGATGGAAAGTTGAAAATGTAAAGTTATCAACATACCAGGGAATTAGAGATTAATGTCAAAAAACGTTGAAATCAGTGGATTTCCAGGCATCAATACTGGCTAAATATTTCATGTGCCTACAGAAACTATAGGGAAGTCAAGATTAAGGAGGTTAAACTTTGATCACCAAAACACATTCGAGATTACATTTTGAAGATCTTGACCCTATGCGCTTCGAAGACTTGTGCCTGTCTATGATATATCGTATGAGACGCTGGGAAAAGATAGAACATTATGGAAGAACCGGTGACGATAGTGCGGTTGATATTTCAGCTGTCGAGCTTCTGGAAAATGGGAAAAGGGATCTTTGGCATTTCCAATGCAAGAGATATGATAAGATGACTAAAGCTCAAATCAGAAAAATTATTAAGGACTATTGTGAAAAAAACGACATTAGGCCTGACTATTACTATCTGATCACGGGATGTAATGTTTCAAAAAGTGTTAGAGATTGCCTGGATGAAGAAGGTAAGAAAAATAGCTTTAAAACTGTAGGCGTGATAGCCGCTTCTGAACTTGAAGCAATACTTTATGCTAAACATCACGATTTGTTGTTTGCATTTTTTGGAGTAAACATGTCTGAAGAACGCAACGAAAAAATTAACAGTATTAGACGTAATATTGCGCTCAAGAAAAGAATGCACAAAGATTTTTATAAACCGATGACGTCTAAATCTTCTGAAGAACATATGAAACGGATTCGAGAACCATGGAGATGCTTCATAAGTTCGGAGGTGCTGATTAGGTCAATCTACGACAAATCCTACCCGGATAATACATTGTTAACGGAAGATGGAACGGGATACTATAAAGCGGAAATTTTTAATTGGTATCATAATGGACTTATGGTCCATGCCTATCCGTACGCTGTAGATGCGAGTGTAAAATATCTTAAAGATGGGATTTATGAGGACTCTGACAATCCAGATGATTATGAAATAGTCAAAGAACGTCTTGATGTAATCGGTTGTATCCCGTTTGAAAATATAATTGAATATGATATTGATGGTGACGAGTTCTATAACTATCCTCATCTTTTCTGTGATTTTGTAAATGGTTCAGATCCGTATGAAGAGATAAGATATTATAAGCCTGACGGGTACTGCATTGACAATAAAGATATTGTGAAAATAGAGTAATGAGCGAAAAAATAATGCGTATTTAGAAAAGATAAAATTAAAACCGGCAGATAATAACGATACAATTCAAGAAGCAATTATGAAAGCGCTTTCGTCGAGAGATTCAAAATCAGTGAACGCTGATAATTTTTCCATTGAAGATTACTTGTTTAAAACATTAGGCATAGACAAAGATTCTTTATCGCACATGTCTTCTGACATTTTTCAAAAGAATTTTACGCACCTCATGTGTCATGTAATAGAAGACATTCAAGAAATAGAGAATAGAATCAATGACTATCAGGCTAGGTACCATTCTTTGGAAAATGTGGAGGGAAATGATGCAGAATTTAAACGTAGAAAATTGAAATATTTCTGCGATCTCAGTAAGCAAGCCAGAGATGAAATTACTGATTTTATAGCCTATGACGTTTCTGAATTCCTGCGAAATCAAAACTATGATACATTGCAACGAGAGTGTGAAAGAGACGGTCTTTCTAATCTTTCTTATCAAACAAGATATAAATATGCGCTGCACAGGAAATACTACTCTATAGATTTCCCATACGGAGTCGCTGTTAAGATAGAACAATATGTGAAAGAAAAGTATGATATCTTATGCTATTCTACAGAGGAAGACAGACTAATTACATTATATAAAGATCATCCAAATGACTTCAGGGATCTCATGCATTGCTATGTCGATAATGATCATGTTATGGAAAATATATTACAGAGAGTTTCCAATAATTATCATTTATCGAGGCGCTCTGAGGTGTTCGAAACCCTAAAGGAATTATTTGATCAAAAAAATATCAATCATTCATTGCACTTGGACTTATCCAGATCGAAGGGCTGTTCTACGATTATTGTAATATTCACTATGGAGAGAGTGAAAATCAGGGGACGCTAATAGAAAAGGCTAGAAAAACGTTAGAAACCAACGAGTATACGTTTTTGAAAATGTATCCATACTTTGCTTTTGATATTTCCCTTTTGAGAAATGAAGCAGCACATAAGGGAATTGTATCTTCGATAGATGCAGAAGATATGGCCTATAATCTTGTTCTTGATTTAAACACACTTTCACAAATGGTTAAGAGCGAGAGTTATGATAAATTTATACCGGTGATTATGACTCATGATAATATGATAAAGTGGACACCTGATGCTGTTGGAAATTCTGATGCTTTATATGATCAATTGCTTCGCGAGTTTCTTTCGCTTGATAAAATCGCAAATACACATTTTTGGAAATTACTAAAAGAACCAGAGAAATATAAAGACGAGATAGAATTTTATAGAGTAAAGGATCTTCCGGCAGGAATGATAGACCTTCCAGGAATAGTTGGTGTTATGTCCGCACTCATAAAAAGTGAAGGCTTTTGGAGGGCTCTTCATAGATTGCTAAATGATTATACATCGCCTACTTTTCAGTGGAGAGAAGCTATCGATTTTGCAAAGCGTATGAGAGATGACTACATTGCAGATCTTGTTGGTGGAGCTAAGAGCGAGTGCATTGAAGTTTCAAAAATACTTAATGGAATAAAGTACTGAATGAATCTGGACAGGTGACCAGATGCAAGCCTATATGTAAAGGCACACGGCAGAGGAGGAGAGAAGATTTGATTTTTCTGTTACGCCTAATCATCTTTTCCTTCCTGATTCTGGTCAAGGCCAGATTTGTGTGTAAATTGCCTTCAGGTATAAGTGTTGATAACTATGCTGCCATAAGAGCGGCTTGTTCGTCTGCAATCAGATGCAGGTGATTTCGAACATCCGATTTCAGTAGCCTCTGATAGGATTCCTTACTGAAAATCGCCTTTCTGGCTTGGCTTATGCTGTTCTGTTCCATCAAGACTGATCCTATCAGCCGGATCAGCGATGCCTCATTTGGAAAGATTCCGATAACGCCGGAACGCCGCTTCAGCACCCGGTTCAGCCGCTCGATGTGGTTCGATGTCCGAAAGAAGCGACGCATCCCTTCCGGGAGCGTCATAACGGTCATAGCGCTTTCGAAGCCTTCATCGAGACATTCCATTACGGATGAGGCGGATTCTTGATAATCGGCGAGGATCTGATCCCGTTTTTGTCTGGCATCCTCGACCTTTTTGCAGTGGGACATTTCCTGAAGTTCAGCACGCAGACCAGCCTGTTCTTTCTTCGGAGCTTTGTCAGCGATGTTCTTTGAAAAGTGAAACTGACACCGCTGCCATGGAACGTCCGGAAACACCTCTCTGGCGGCATTGATAATGCCATCGTGGGCATCGGAAGCGATCATCATGAGACCGCACAGGCCGCACTTTTTCAGCCCGGTCAGGAAGTCTTTCCATGTCTCACGAGACTCATTCCGGTAGGCGGAGAAACCAAGGATCTCGCGCTTTCCATCGTCACCGGTTCCATAGGCAATCATTAATCTGTAACGGTATGATTTAGGTACGCTACGGATTACTTGTGGTTTTTGTAGCTTCCTGTAAAGGAATGGCAAGCTGTACTAAATCTACCCCCAGTTTATTCCCTAGCGTCTGCACTGACCGCTTTACCGGCGGAATGGTCCATTTTTCATCGATCCTGCATGCGCTGATCTTCCGCAGCGTCTGAATCAGATCCTTGAGAGAGATATCCTTCGACTGTCCAATCGAGTTGATCTCCTCTATGGCACTGATTCCAATTGTGCAGGACAAATGGTTTAGGAAAAGCCACGCTTCTTCGGATGAATTATCTCTCATGTAGGATGACTCATAGTCGAGTGTATCGTCATAGGTCTTGAAATACTGTTCGATGTTCTGACGTTGCTTCCAGATTGCGTAGATCTGTTCACCATTCAAATCCGTCCGGTTCGTTTTGATGGTAATGGTGCCCATTTCCTGTTTGTCGGCAAGTACATCCTTTACTGTAAGGGGGGGGCCAATTCGGCAAGCTGCTCATCTGTGAGCCTGCCTTTGTTGTTACTCCGACGCTTTGCCTCTCTTGAGCGGCTGGCCTCTACTGTGTTGTTATGCTTCTCTGTTCTGGATGCTAAGTCAGAAGTTTCATCTTCGAAGAGCTGAGTGTCGAAAAACAAATATATATCGACACCATTTTCACTGGATATCTTTTTGGACTGCACAGCCCGGTTGTGATAATTGAACAGATCATCATAATCCGCTGGAGAGGACGGAACCTTTCCGCTGACATACTGATTTCCGCGCTTGAGCGGTTCGATGTATTTGAGCCCGCTGTCTTCCAGGATTTCGAAGCATTCGCTGCTGGCAAAACCCTTGTCCGTGACAACCGTTACGACATTGCCGTTTCCATTGAGACCGCTTTCCTTCAGGATGTCCGTATACGCACTGATATCCGGGGTGCTTCCGATGTACTGCTTATAGTAAGCAGGGAACCCGGTGTTTTCTCCCAGGGTATACAGATAAATCACGTTGATCTGTGGCTTGTATCGGCATTTTGAGTCATACCCGATTTCTGCATTTTCCATAGTCTTGGAAGCGGATAGAAGCCGATGGCCGTCAAAAAGGATAAAACGGTCACCCATTTGGTTCAGGGATTCTTTCATATAGGATGAGATCGAGTTTCTCTGGTGTCCGAGTTCTGTAAGAAAGTTCTTTACAACGGGCGGTGTAAACACCATATCCGGATACAGATAGGACAGGATGCTGTTCTCATAATGGACTTCGAGTCTTCTGAACCTGGCATCATAGATTGTTCGCAGCAGCACGACCGTATAGATCATCTGCCAGTTGTCCGGGAAAAAACTTTTCAGTCTGTCCCGCATTTCCGCGGTACGCTGATAAAAGTAATTTACTGCTCCGACTTCCACAACATCATTCAGGTGATAAGAAGGAAGAGAGGCCCTCAGAATTTCGGCAGTCTTATTCCTGCTTGGCACAAGACCACTCTCTGTGATTTTGCCAAGACATCTTCCGGAGACCTTTCTTGAGCGCTTGATCTTTGGATCATACTTGCTGGTACGTTCATACAGGTACCAGTGACCGCTGATATGCTTGATCTCGGTATTGGCAGGCTTTTGAAAATTGACCACAAAATCCGGTTTTGCATTAGAAGCAACTGTGCTCATTCCGCTTTCCTCATAGCGTACCTAATTAGGTATGCTATAAATGTAACACAATTGTGCTTGCAATGCAATTTCTTTTACACGAAAAACGTTGAGATATTAATGAAAATCGAGATTGCTTTTAGCTTACCTAGCTGGCGTAATAGCGTCCCTAAGTTTATCGATACATGTTAAGCAGAGAATCTGAATTTGCCGGCTTCAAGCGAAGCTATATTCGAGAGCACAAGAACGAGTACAAGGAACTTTATGAGATGTTGTAACCTCCTCTTCGATATGGCTGATCTGCCTGCATGGTATTCGGCCGTTCGGACAGCTCTTTTCGCGACAGACCTTCTCTGTTTCGCACGCCCGTCATCGCGCGGATCATATCGGTTTCCGGCTGAAGGTCATCCGATCCAACTTTCCCTGCCGGATCCGTTAGCGCATTCTTTTATCATCATCTGACTGTTCAACGAAAGAATATATCACTATCACTGCTGGCACTGCCATTTCCCTCGCGGATGGCAGTGCCTTTCTGCTGCGGCGCTTTCTCTCACTCCTCCTCATAGGCCGTGAAGGCCTCCAGGGACTTTGCATACTCGGTGGGAGACATGCCGCTGATCCTGCCAAACTGCCGGGTGAAATAGGAGAGGGAGCTGTATCCGAGCCTCGCTGCGATCTGGGAGAAGGAGAAGTTCTGCTCCCGAATCAGGATCTTGGCGGCATCGATGCGCAGGTGACTGCTGTAGTCATTGACGCCCATGCCGGTGTTCCTGCGCACGAGCTTCTGCACCGCGGAGACCGAGAGATGCGTCTCCCTGCAGATCGTCGCCACACTGGGGTGCTCACTGATGTGGGAGAGCAGATAGCTCTTCACATACTGGAACTGTGCCCTTTCGTTGTTGCGGCTTGTCACCATCCCGGTAGGGATCCGCTTCCCCGGGGAGGGAAGCTGCGACTGCGTGCCCAGAAGCCGCAGCAGAAAAAGTTCCAGATTCAGGAGCAGGATCTGCTCGGTCCCGGGCGGGCAGTCCTCCCGCCGCATCAGATAGTTCTGCTTTTCGTCGAGCGCAAAGAGCAGGCACTGCCTTGCTGCGGCGATGATGCTGGCAAGGTATGCCCTCCCCTGTTCGTCCACCTGGATGATCCTGTGGCGAAAGAAGTCCATGGCTTCATCCTGGCAGGCGAAGGAGACGACAATGAGGTTTGGGGCGGACTTTCCGTCGGCCTGCACCGCATGGAATTCCAGGGGCTCGTGAAAGGCGCACTCCCCCTGGTGCAGGAGAAACTGCGTCTCCCCGGAGGTGATGTTCACCTCTCCCCGGTCCACGTAGACGAACTCCCAGAAGCGGTGTTCCTCTCCGCCGTAGACGTAGTCCTTCCCGTACTCAAAGTAGTGGACGCTGTAGATGGTTGTGATGTGCAGGAGCTGATGCAGCTCCAGACCGCTGTAGAAGGTTTCCATGCCGCTATGATACGGCAATTGCACGGATCGTGCAAATTTAGTGATGGATAGTGAAAACACGAAGGGGCCGGGTGGGATATCATAAGGGCAAGTAAAGTTTAGAACAGCAATGCGTTAACGTGCGGTAAAGAAATCCCCACAGGGGATTCCGGGCAGAGAACAGAGAATGCAGCGGGGGGACAGAATGCAGCTGAGGGTGAGAGATCTGACGCTTGACTATGACGAGAGAACCCTGGAATTTCGGGTGACCCAGTCTGACGGGACGGTCTGGGAGACCGATCCCTGCGCTCCCCCAAGACTGGTCTTTCCGGAAGAGGAGATCCCCTTCCGGAGTGCCCGGTCGATTGTCACCACCAGGGTGAAAAACGGTGTGGGAGAGGGAATCCGCACGGAGTTTCGCGGCTTCCCGGGGCTGGATCCCTCCTACGCCTTTGCAACGATCCTCCAGATCGACGAGACATCAGGGGATCTCTCCTTTTCATGGATCCCCCTCTGCGAGGTGGGAAGACTGCCGGAGCGAGTCTTCTGGCCGGCACCCTTTGTCTTTGCGGAGCCCTCAGATCAGTGGTACACGCTCCTGACCCAGCGCCAGGGCATGCTGATCCCCAACACCTGGAGGACGGATCTAAAGCCCCTTGCCTTTGACGGACTGTTCCTGACCGCGGGCAGCTACATGCCCTGGTTTGCCCAGGTTAAGGAGAGATCCGGGTATCTCGCCATCAGCACCACCCCCTGGGATGCCGGGTGCAGGGCGGAGCACCGGGGAGAAGTCCCCGGGACAAAGGTCTGTCAGTACCTGCTCCCCAGCCTTGGCAGGATGCGGTATCCGAGAATCCTTCGGATGACCTTCCGAGAAAACTGCACCTACACCGACCTCTGCAAGGTCTACCGGCAGTACGTGAAGGAGGAGGGCCGCCTTCGGACCCTGCGGGAGAAGGCAGCCGAGAACCCCGCTGTGGAGGAGCTGATCCGGTGCAGCTTTGTCCACATGGGCATCAAGACCTATGTGAGGCCGGATTCCGATGCCTATGATCCGAAGAACCCGGAGAAGAACAACCACCTGACGGGCTTTGCAGAGAGGGATCAGGAGATCCAGGCACTTCACGCGGCGGGGGCGGGGAAGATCTACCTCCACCTGGACGGCTGGGCGCAGCCGGGATATGACAACTGCCATCCGGATTACTATCCGGTCTGCCAGGAGGCAGGGGGAGAGGAGGGGCTGAAGGCCCTGATACGAGACCTGCACCAAAGGGGAGACCTTGTCGGCCTCCATGATCAGTACCGGGACTTCTACCGGGCGGCAGCAAGTTATCGGGATGAGGATGCCTGCATGCGGCAGGATGGAAGCATCTTTACGCACAGCAGGTGGGCCGGCGGTCCGCAGGGGTATCTGTGCGCCAGCTTTGCAAAGAACTTCGTGCGAAGAAACTTCACGCGCCTGTTTGAAGGCGGCATCCACCCGGACTGTGCGTATCTGGATGTCTTTACCTGCAACGATGCGGATGAGTGCTTCAACCCGGAGCATCCGATGACAAGGCGGGAGTGCCTGGCCTACCGCGCGGGCTGCTTTTCCTGGCTTACCGCCCACGGAATCCTGCCGAGTTCGGAGGAGGTCTCTGACTGGAGCATTCCCTCGCTGGTCTTCTGTCACTATGCGCCCTATGAGTTCATGATGGACGCACCGGGTACGCCGCGGGAGGGAATCCCGGTCCCGCTCTTCAACCTGGTCTATCACGACTGCATCATCGAGCCCTGGATGATGGACCGGGTGCGCGAAGACGACGACTACATGCTCTACGCCCTGCTCGCGGGCGGAGCCCCGTACCTTCGCCGCGACGCCGCCTATCCCAACATCGACGGCGCCTTTGCGGGAATCCCGATGGGGGAAGCCGAGATGGCAGCGCGTGCGAATCTCGTCTCCACGTTCTACCAGAGGATCGCCATGGAGGAGCTCGTCTCCCACGAGCTTGTGGACGGGGATCCCCAGCTGCAGCGCTCCGTCTTTTCCGACGGCTCCTCCGTCACGGTGGATTTCCGAAAAGAGCGGTATGAGATCCGTGACAGCGGGACCTGATCCTTTTCAATAGGAAACTCCCCGGATGAGCTGTTCCGGGTTAATGGCATTCGACAGAATGCCCACAGGGCAAGAAAGTATAGCCCAAGGAGGTCGTTATGAAAAACAAGAAAAAGTTCCTGTCCCTTGGTCTTGTCGGCGTCATGACCGCCGCAGCACTTGCCGGCTGCGGCTCCTCATCCTCGTCGTCGCAGACAGCAGCCTCGGACGCAGCGGCAGCGGGATCGACCCAGTCCGCAGAGAGCCAGGGCAGCGGCGAGAAGGTCTCCCTGTCCTTCGGCATCTGGGATGAGAACCAGCGCGGTGCCATGCAGCAGATGGTGGATGCCTACGAGAAGGAGAACCCGAACGTCTCCATCGAGATCCAGCTCACACCCTACAAGGGATCCGAGTACTGGACCAAGCTCGAGGCAGCGGCAACCGGCGGCACCGCACCGGATGTGTTCTGGATCAACGTCCTGCATCTGGACTCCTACGAGCAGGGCGGCATTCTCGCTGACCTGACCGACAAGATCGCTTCCTCCGACATCAAAGACAGCTTTCCGGAGGCCCTTCTGAACAACTACGTGCGGGATGGCAAGAACTACGCCGTTCCCAAGGATTTCGACACCAACGCCCTCTGGTACAACAAGGATCTGTTTGACCAGGCGGGGGTTGCCTATCCCACGGACGACATGAGCTATGACGATCTGGTTGCCCTGTGCAAGGAGCTCAAGGACAAGCTCCCGGACGGCGTCTATCCGTTTGCCTGCCCGGTGGATTTCCAGACCTGGTATTATCAGACGATCTACGCCAACGGCGGCTACATCCTGAATGAGGACAAGACGGCAACGGGCTATGATCTCCCGGAGACCCAGGAGGGCATTCAGTGCTGGATCGACCTCATCAATGACGGCTACTCTCCGAGCGCCAACACCCTCTCTGAGACCGGTGCGGATGCCATGTTTGAGGGACAGCAGATCGCGATGAACTTCGCAGGCTCCTACATGCTCCCGGAGTATGCGGCCAACGAACAGATCAAGGACAAGATCGACTGCGTCGAGATCCCGACCTTCAACGGCGTTGAGGACAACGTCATCAACGGCCTCGGCTATGCGGTCTATGCGGGCTCCAAGAACCTGGACGCGGCAGAGGACTTCGCGATCTGGCTGGGCAGCCAGGAGGCACAGGACATTCAGGGCAAGACCGGCGTCGTCATCTCTGCAAGAACCGACTGCCAGAAGGACTTCGCCGAGGCAAATACGCAGTACAACGTCGCTGCCTACACCAATCATGCGGACATCGCTTATCCGCTTCCTGTCTGCCTGAACGCGGCAGAGCTCTATGACACGGAGGCAACCTGGATCACCAAGGCCTATACCGGAGAGATGAGTCTGAAGGATGCCTGCGCGAGCCTGAAGCAGGAGGCAGACGCCCTGCTGACACAGTAACCAATCCGGCTCCGGCGGGGGAGACCTCTCCCCTGCCGGGCGCTGACAGGAGAGCATCCCGCAGAAGGCTGCGGGTGGGAGAACAGTCATGGCAACAGACAGAAGAGTCGCAAAAGAGGGAGCGCCCAGTGTGCGCCGCGGGGTGACCAGGCGGACAAAGATGAACTGGGTCTTTTCCTACTGCATGATTGCACCGCTATGCATCGGCCTTGCGGTCTTTTACCTCTGGCCCTTTGTGCAGAACCTGTGGTTCAGCTTCAACGACGTCACCAAGTTCAACATCTCCACGTTCTGCGGGCTGGACAACTACAGGAAGCTGTTCGGAGACAAGGAGGTGTGGAAGGCGCTGTCCAATACGCTCAAGTACGTGGTGGTCACCGTCCCTCTGGGGATGTGTTTTTCCATCCTTCTTGCCGCCCTTCTGAACATGAAGATCCGCGGCAAGTCCTTCTACCGGGTTTTGTACTTCCTCCCCTCGATCACCATGTCCGCGGCAGTAGCCATGGTGTGGAAGTGGATCTTCAACGAGCAGATGGGAATCCTGAACAGCGCGCTGAAGGCCATGGGAATGTCCGGCCACAACTGGCTCACTGACAACAGGACTGCGCTCTTCTGCATCATGATCGTCGGCATGTGGATGACCATCGGCTACAACATGATCATCCTTCTCGCCGGCATGCAGGGGATCTCCAAGACCTACTACGAGGCGGCGAGCATGGACGGCGCCGGGGTGTGGGCGAGGTTTTTCCACGTGACGCTCCCGCTTCTGACCCCAACGATCTTCTTCGTGATGATCACCTCCATCATCTCGGGCTTCCAGGTGTTTGACGCGGTCTACATGATGATCGGAAAGACAAATCCCGCCTTTGATGACACCCAGACCATCGTCATGCTCTTCTATGAGCAGGCGTTTGACTACGGGCACAAGGGCTATGCGGCGGCAATCTCCGTTCTGCTCTTTGCCATCATCCTGGTGCTGACCATTGTGCAGTTTTCGCTGCAGAAGAAGTGGGTGAATTACGATGAGTAACAAAACCGAAGCGGCAACGGTCAAAAAGAGGGTACCGGCCTCTCACATTGTGGCGCACATCATCCTGATCGCCGGAATCCTTATCGTGGCGTTCCCGTTCTTCTGGATGGTCGTCACCTCCTTTAAGACAGACGGCGAGGCGATGCAGATCCCGCCGACAATCCTGCCAAAGCAGTGGACTGTGGATGCCTACCGGCAGATCGTATCGGGCCTTCCCTTTGCGAAGATCTACCTGAACACAATCCTCTCCACGGTGGTGACCACGATCGGGCAGGTTGTGATCTGCAGCATGGCAGCCTACGCCTTTGCAAGGTATGAGTTTCCGGGGAAACGCTTTTTGTTCATGCTCCTTCTCTCTGTGCTGATGGTGCCGGGACAGATCTTCCTGATCCCGCAGTACACCATCATCATGAAGATGCACCTTCTTGACACGATCCCGGCGCTGTTTATCCCGAACCTGTTCAGCGCCTTCGGCACGTTCCTGATGCGGCAGTTCTTCATGACGCTGCCGAAGGAGCTGGAGGAGGCGGCCATCATAGACGGCGCCGGCAGGACAAGAATCTTTCTGCAGATCATGCTCCCGCTGTCAAAGCCGGGGCTCATCTCCCTGGTCATCTTTACGGTGCGGTTTGCCTGGAATGACTTCATGTGGCCCCTCATCGTCAACACCTCCACCGACAAGATGACCCTGGGCCCTGCGCTCTCCACCCTTCAGGGCCAGTACCGGGTCCAGTACCCGATGCAGATGGCAGGCGCGGTGCTCGCGGTGATACCGCTTGTCATCGTGTTCTTCATCTTCCAGAACCAGTTCCTGGAGGGCGTTGCCCACTCCGGGATCAAGGGGTAACCCCATCACAACAGATACAAACAGACAGCCGTCTGCTCCAGCGGAGCGGGCGGCATTTTTACAGGGAGGAATCAACTTGAACAACAAAGAACTGCAGATCGGCATCGTGGGACTGGGACAGAGAGGGTACGATCTCCTGAAGGAGGTGCTCCTGCCCCAGGGGGTCAGGATCGCCGCGGTCTGCGACTGCTATGCGGACAGAAGAGATCAGGCGGCAGAGCTTGTCACGAAGGCCGGGCAGGCTGCTCCTGCAAAGTGTGAGCGCTATGAGGACATGCTCTCGATGGATGCCATCAGGGCGGTGGTGATTGCCTCCTCCTGGGACACCCACATCCCCTATGCCTGCGAGGCCATGCGGGCCGGCAAGTACGCCGCCATGGAAGTCGGCGGCGCCTATTCCGTGGAGGACTGCTGGAAGCTGGTGCGGACCTACGAGGAGACCGGCTGCGAGTGCATGATCCTGGAGAACTGCTGCTACGGCAGGGACGAGCTCATGGTTCTGAACATGGTCCGGCAGGGGCTCTTCGGGGAGATCGTCCACTGTGAGGGCGGCTACCGGCATGACCTTCGAGATGAGGTCGCCTACGGGAGGGAGAACCGGCACTACCGGTTCCTGAACTACAGAAACCGCAACTGTGAGAACTATCCGACCCATGAGCTGGGGCCCATTGCAAACGTCCTGAATCTGAACCGGGGCAACCGGATGCTGAGCCTTGTTTCGGTCGCCTCCAGGAGCGCAGGTCTCCACGACTATCTCCTGCGGGAGAAGGGAGAGGCGTACGACGCCACAAACATGACCTTTGCCCAGGGAGACGTGGTGACGACGATCATCACCTGCGCCCATGGGGAGACCATCACCATGACTCTGGACACGACGCTTCCGAGGTTCTACTCCAGGGCGTTCACGGTCCAGGGAACCCGGGGCATGTACATGGAGGACAACCACAGCATCTATCTTGACAGCAGGGACCGGAAGTACGACTTCTCCTGGCGGGAGCACTGGGGAAATGCGGACGGCTACCGCGGGGACTATGAGCATCCGACCTGGAAGCGGTATCTGGAAGGGGAGAGGCGCGGCGGCCACGGCGGCATGGACTGGATCGAGTTTGAGGACTTCTTTGCTGCTGTGAGAGACGGCGCAAAGGTCCCGCTGAACGTCTACGATGCGGCCTCCTGGATGGCGATCACGCCCCTCTCCGAGCAGAGCATTGCAATGGGAGGGATGCCCGCAGCCATCCCGGACTTCACGGGAGGCCGCTGGATGAAGGAGGCACCCTGGCACCCCTACCTGGAGTCCTGAGCGCGGACAGGAGAGAGGGGCAAAACCAGAATGGAGAGCAGCTGGGAGCGGACAGACGGAAAGAGACAGGGCCTGCCGGGATATCCGACATCCGCGCGTGACGACGGCATGGCTGCTTTTCTGATGAACGCATCCTCTGGGTTTGAACGAACACAAGACCGGAACAGAACAGTCAATTGAAAAATGGCGACCGAGATGGCAGACGCAAGACGGCATCATTTCCTGGGAGATGCGAAATGGGCAGGATTGGCAAGGAGGGTGCTTCTTCCCCTATCCGGAACCGACCGGATCGGCGCATCGTGCGTCGTGCTTTCTTCCTGATGAAAATATATGATAGCACAAGCTGAATGACAGCCAACCGGATCCCATGAGAAGAACCTCCCGGCTGTGACGCCGAGAAGCCCATGTACAGATGCGATATGTGGACTTTTCGGACGAATTGTGTTCAATCAGCCCTTGTAATATTTTCCTGTCACGCTATAATTTCATTGCATTATGTCTATGCAACATAAATTCTGATTTTTGATTGCGAGAAGAAGAGACATAGGAACAGAGGATTCTGCACCACGGGAATCCTCTCCCTTTTTGTGTCCGCGCAGAACCCTGCAGAAGATGCAGCAGTATGGAGAGAGTACATGGAATCGGAACGCACAACCCCGCAGAACAGATATAACCAGAGCATGAACCCGAGGCAGAACACGATCGACCTCGTTGAGGTGTTCAGCCTGCTGTTTCACTACCTATGGCTGATCGTGATCGTCGGCGCCGCCTGTGCGGTGGGCGCCTACTGTGTGAGCCGGTTTGTCCTGCCCAAGGAGTATCAGTCCACCACCAGCGTCTACATCATCGACCGGAGTGACAACAGCCAGACGACCTACAACGATCTGCAGGCGGGCGCCCAGCTCACCAATGACTATGCGGAGCTGATCCGTGGGGATTACGTCATCAATGAGACCATCCGGGAACTCGGCCTCTCCGATACCTATGACAAGCTCCGGGACCGGGTAACGGTGACGGTGCCGGACAACACGCGCCTCGTGTTCATCACGGTCACGGACTACGATCCCGAGCAGGCGCAGAAGATCGCCGATACGATCCGGGAGGTCTCCGCACAGCACATCACGGAGGTCATGCAGATCGATGCGGTCAACGTGGATGCCAAGGCGACGCTTCCCACCAAGCCCTCTGCACCCCACAACGGGCGGAATGCGGTCGTAGCGGCCCTGATCGGGATTCTCCTGACCTGTGCCGTGGTCATTGTCCGCTACCTTCTCGATGACACGGTCAAGACCCCGGATGACATCCAGAAGTACGTGCAGCTCTCCACCCTGGCGGTGGTCCCGATGAACCGGGGGCTCTCCGCCGAGGAGAAAAAGATCCTCAGGAGGGAAACCCCTCCCAGAAGAAGCCGGGAGGAGGATGAGAATCCCAGGGGGAGAAGGAGCGCCGGGGACCGGAAAGAGGAAGGAAGCGCCCGGCCCGCAGAGAAAAAAGCGCAGCACGCAGCAGAGAGAGCGGTGCAGCAGGAGGACCTCGGATATGAGGAGGACGACACCTGGGAGGACGACACGGAGACCGGCCGCACCGATCCGGATCACCTTCAGTTTGTCAACATCGGGGAGAACGGCGACAGGGAGTGAGGACGCGGTTTTTGTCCATCCTGCTGATACAGGCCGTAAGGCGGCCATGGAGAACCTATGCAGAAAGTTACGATAAAGAGAGAAGATCTGGACTTCCAGTGCAGAGAGGCCTACAAGACGCTGCGCAGCAACATCGAGTTCTGCGGCAAGGACATCCACAGTTTTGCGATCACGAGCTGCATTCCCAATGAGGGAAAGTCCGAGGTCTCGTTTCAGGTCGCGATTTCCTTTGCCCAGAGCGGCAAGAAGGTCCTGCTCATCGATGCGGACCTTCGGAAGTCCGTCATCACCGAGCACCTGAATTCCGGCAGGATCCGGTACGGCCTCACCAACTACTTCGCCGGGCAGTGCAACCTCGAGGAGTGCACCTGCAGCACTGATGAGCCGAATTTCTATCTCATCGTGTGCGGCCCCCACTCCCCGATCCCGACGGAGCTCCTCTCCAGCAGCATGTTCGATGAGCTCCTCGAGACAGCGAAGAAGGAGTATGACCTTGTCATCATCGACACCCCGCCGGTCGCCTCGGTCATTGATGCCGCCCTGGTGGGACAGAAGGTGGACGGCGTCGTTGTCACGGTGGCTTCCGGGGAGGTGAGCTATCAGCTCCTCCAGGACGTGATCAATCAGCTCAAGACCGCGAACTGCAGGATCCTCGGCTGCGTCCTCAACAAGGCGGATCTCGGCGGGAGCGGGACGTACGGGAAATACTATGGCAAGTACTACGGGAAGTACTATCGGAAATTTACAATAGACCGGTAATTACCGAACAAGCGGTAAAGCGTTTTTTCGATGAAAGCCTTGTGTTTACTGGGTTGTGATCGATATAAACACACTGTTTATTGCGTTACCGGTCGGCAATGTTCTAAATAGTGAATTTTATCTTGAACAACTGCCGTGGTTACAGGCTTTCTCATGTGGTGCAACACGTCGTATTGCCGGTTTAAGCAAAATTTCCGACTATGGCAAGTACTACGGAAAGTACTACGGGGATGACGCAAAGCGAAAGGAAAAGTGAGCGCCTTGGGATGGAAAGTGCGGCGCGGTGAAATTTCCCCGCTTTTTACAGGATATCCATTTGAGAGTATGCGGCCTTGAGGCAGACAATAGAGCTGTCTCCGGGCCGCTTTTTGCAGCAGATACGGGAAATCCGGCGAAGGCTTGGCAGCTGGTTTTCGAAATAAAATGCTGACTTGTAAAGATATATTGACAGCGTCCCCTCTCTGCCGTGCTGTTGACTTCGGCGATCACTGGGAGTTTGCCATCACGCCCATGCCTGATGTGGAATCCCTGCTCCGGGACAAGAGGACAACGCTCCCGAAGGTGCGCGAGGCGATCCGAAAGGTCTGCACACTGGCGCGGCCGGTCCTCCTTGCCTATGACGGGCTGAACCTGAAGGAGGATGTCGGCGGCGCGATGGGCTTTCCCGACTTTCTGGAGGCACTGGAAAAGGGCAGGGAGTCGGTCTGAAAGTGGGCCGAGGAAACGGAATGGAAACCAGCTGTGACTGCAAACTCCCTGTGATTTTCGGGATCCCGGAAGGCCGGGAGCGCGTCAGGAGCACAGCAAAACAAGTTGACAGGATGGGGACGGGAAAGGTAACATAGACACTGCAAAAGTACAAAACGATAAGGAGTTCTATCCCTCATCGAAAAACCCAACGGGAGGACATCATCATGAAGCATATCGTTACACTGGATACCAGAAACATGGTTCAGTCTGCAAAGGACGGCGGCTGCGGAGAGTGCCAGACTTCCTGCCAGAGCGCCTGCAAGACCAGCTGCGGCATCGCAAACCAGAGCTGCGAGCACAAGGACTGAGTTCTGCATCATCCGTCCCGCCGGGACGAATGACAGACCAATGAGAGGAAAAGAGGCCGGGCGCCGATGGCGTGCCGGCTTTTTCCGACGGAAAAACCCAATTTCAACCAGATAGAAAGCGAAAACGAATGATTCATCAGTATAAACTCAACGGCTACAACATCATCCTGGATGTCTACAGTGCCAGTGTCCACGTGACGGATGACGTCGCCTATGACGCCATCGCCATGCTGGATGAGAAGAAGGATCGGGACGAGATCCGAAAGACCCTGCTCGAGCGCTATCGGGACCGGGGGGTCACGGACCAGGACATCGACGACACCTTCTCCGACATCGACGAGCTCATCGGCGAGGGCAAGCTCTTTGCGGAGGATGTGTTCGCGGACAAGGCCTTTGACCTCAAGGCGAAGTCAAACGTGGTCAAGGCCCTCTGTCTCCTCGTTGCCCACACCTGCAACCTGAACTGCTCCTACTGCTTTGCCTCACAGGGCAAGTTTCACGGCAATCAGGGCCTCATGAGCTTTGAGACCGGAAAGCGGGCACTGGACTTTCTCGTGGAGAACTCCGGCCTTCGGAGAAACCTGGAGGTGGACTTCTTTGGCGGCGAGCCGCTGATGAATTTCCAGGTCTGCAAAGACCTGGTGGCCTATGCGAGGTCCATCGAGAAGGAGAAGAACAAGAACTTCCGCTTCACGCTCACGACAAACGGCGTCGGCCTCACCGACGAGGTCATCGAGTGGGCCAACAAGGAGTGCTACAACGTGGTCCTCTCCCTGGACGGCCGGAAGGAGGTCAACGACCGCTTCCGCGTGGACAAGGCGGGGCACGGCTCCTACGACAGGATCGTCCCGAACTTCCAGAAGCTCGTCAAAGCCCGCACAAACGGCACCTACTACATGCGCGGGACCTTCACCCACTACAACACCGACTTCACCAAGGACATCTTCCACATGGCGGATGACCTGGGCTTTACGGAACTCTCCATGGAGCCCGTGGTGACGGATCCGAAGAATCCCTCTGCCCTGACGGAGGAGGACCTTCCCATCATCAAGGAGCAGTACGAGATCCTGGCAAAGGACATGCTGCGCCGGGAAGAGGAGGGCCACCCCATCACCTTCTATCACTACATGATCAACCTGGAGCACGGACCGTGCATCTACAAGCGGATCTCCGGCTGCGGCTCCGGCACGGAGTACATGGCGGTCACCGCCTGGGGCGATTTGTATCCCTGCCACCAGTTCGTCGGCGACGAGAACTATAAGCTCGGCAACATCTGGGACGGCGTGACGAACACCGCGCTCAGGGATGAATTCAAGCTCTGCAACGTCTACTCCCGCCCGGACTGCGCGAACTGCTGGGCAAAGCTCTACTGTGCAGGAGGCTGTGCCGCCAATGCCCTCCATGCGACCGGCGACATCCACGGCACCTATGAGTACGGCTGCGAGGTGTTCAAGAAGAGAATCGAGTGCGCGATCATGATCAAGGTCGCAGAGGCGAAACGGCAGGCCCAAAAGGCCAAGGAGTAAATGGAAATGGAAATTCCGGAAAAGACGAGACAGGAGCTGATCAGACAGGCCTTCGCGGCGCGGGAGCGCGCCTACGCGCCCTACTCCCACTACAAGGTGGGGGCGGCACTGCTGTGCCAGGACGGCACCATCGTCACCGGCTGCAACGTGGAGTGCGCCGCCTTCGGCGTCGGGCAGTGCGCGGAGCGCTGCGCCCTGACCAAGGCGGTCTCGGAGGGAGAGCGGACCTTCTCAGCGATCGCGCTTGCCGCCGCCCTCGACTCGGCGGTGGACCTTGCCGAGGAGCCCTATCCCACGCCCTGCGGCGCCTGCCGCCAGGGCCTGCGGGAGTTTGTGGACCCCGAGGCATTCCAGGTCATCATGGCGAGGAGCCTCACCGACTGCCGCATCATGAGCCTCGAGGAGCTGCTGCCCGCAAGCTTTGGCCCATCGGCGCTCTGAAAAAAGAAAAAGTCGAAAAAGGAGGGGTGTGCACCCCTCCTTTTTTACTGCCCGGAATTCTCCGGGATTCAGCAAAAGAGACCAGATTTTATCCCACAGTTTCTCACGAAAGATCCGGAAAACTCCCGATTTCGCCCAATTTTCGTTTCCCAAGATTCCGGCTTTCTTTACCTGTCCCCTGTGTTAAAATATAATCTTATAGTGCCGCATTGGTACCTGACGCCGGGCAGCTGCCCGGCCAGGCGCCGCCCAAGAATCCCCGCGGCACTTCCGGAGCATGATGAGAAGAGACCGCATTTACGTTTGCCATACGTTTTACCACGCCTACATCGCCTGCCTGAAGGAGCTGGCGCTCCCAAAAAGTGAGCAGGGCGGTGCAACCTTAGTCCTCTCCAAGATGTCCAATGACTTTGGGACCTTTCCGGCGCGGGCAAAGGAGAGCGGCCTGTTTGCGGAGGTCCTGTCCTTTGACGAGAAGGACTACACCTACTTTCCGGAGCTGGTGGAGCTGAAGAAGGACCGGGGAAACCAGTTCAAAAACATGCTGCAGAGGATCCGGTTCTGCCGGCGGCTCGGGGAGCTGGAGGCGCCCTTTGTGCCGGTGGACTTTTCCAAGTACCGCGACATCTACGTCTTCTGCGACTCGGACCCCATCGGCTACTATCTGAGCTACAAGAAAATCCACTACCACGCGGTGGAGGATGGCCTCGACTGCATCCGCTACCGGGACACCGCCCGGGACGACAACCGGGGCTGCTTTCCGCTCAAGGCGTGGATGGCAAAGCTGGGGCTGATCTTCATCCAGAACGGCTACGGGAAGTACTGCATCGACTTTGAGGTCAACGACATCTCGGCCCTGGACCACCCGATCAAAAAGATGCGGGAGGTGCCCCGGGAGGGATTGACTGCAAGGCTCACCCAGGCTGACCGGGATCTTCTCACCAAGATGTTCATCGAGAACCGGGCGGAGCTGGAAGAGCAGCTTGCCCGGGCGGATGCGGCCCACCTCCCCAAGGTGTTGGTCCTCACCGAGCCCCTGACAAAGAGCCTTGCGACCCGGGAGAAGCTCTTCCGGGATCTGATTCAGGAGTACGGCGAGGTGGACGGGAAGCGGGGCGTCGTGGTGATCAAGCCCCATCCCCGGGACCTTCTGAACTACCGCGAGAAGTTCCCCGACGACGTGGTGCTCGATGCCCACTTCCCAATGGAGATCCTGAACTTCACCGGGGCGTCCTTTGACCGGGTCGTCACCGTCTACACGGTGCCCTCCTCCATCCACTGCGCGAAGGAGAAGGTGTACCTGGGCAGCAGCTTCATGGACCGGTATGAGGACCCGATGGACCACCGGAGCGTCACGAACGCCGCGGCCCGGATCACAAAGGGCTGAAATACGCCCTTCAGGGCTGAAAAACGCCCTTTAGGGCTGAAACACGCCCTTCACGGCTGAAAAACGCCTTTCAGGGCTAAATCCCCTTTCTACAGGACAAAAACGATGCAGAAGATATGGAAAAAACTCAACCTCCTCCTGGACCGCCGCCAGAAACAGGTGATGGTCGGCCTGGTGTTTGTCATGCTGATCGGCGCCGTGCTGGAGGCCCTGGGCATCACCCTGATCATCCCCATCCTGGAGGTGATCATCGACCCGGAGGCGATCTCGGAGAACCGCTACCACATGGGGGACATCTACAAACTCCTTCACATGCAGAGCACCAAGGAGTTCGCCCTGCTGATGATGGGCGCCATCGTGGTGGTGTTCCTCGTCAAGAACCTCTACCTGTACTTTGAGCAGAAGGTGCTGCTGAACTTCATCTACCGGAACCAGTTCCGGACCTCGAATCGCATGATGATCAACTTCATGAAGCGGCCCTACGAGTACTACCTCAACGCCAACACCTCGGTGATCCAGCGCAACATCACCAGCGACATCAACAACGTCTACGCGCTGATCCTGAACCTCCTGCAGCTGACCTCCGAGCTCATCGTCTTTGTGATCCTGGTGCTGGTGCTGCTTGCGGTGGACGCCAGGATGATCCTGACCATTGCAGCGCTCCTGGTGCTGGTGCTGTTTCTCATCAAGAAGTTTTTAAAGCCCGTGATGCTCAAGGCGGGAAAGGACAACCAGGACTACTACGCGGGGCTCTTCCGCTGGATCTCCGAGTCCGTGGACGCGGTCAAGGAGATCAAGATCGCCAACAAGGAGAACTATTTCATCAGCGAGTACGCAAAGTGCGGCGAGGGCTACGTGGATGCCGTGCAGAAGTACTCCCTGTACACCGCAACCCCGCGGCTTCTCATCGAGTGGGTCTCCATCGCGGGCCTTGTCCTGTACATGATGGTGGAGGTCATGACGGGGAGCGGAAACCTGGCCTCCATGGTGCCCCAGATCGGCGTCTTCGGCATGGCGGCGGCAAGACTCCTTCCCTCTGCCAACCGGATCAACACCTACCTGACCAACATCTCCTACTTCACGCCGTTCCTCGACAACGTCTCCGACAACCTGCAGCAGGAGATCCACGACAGCTCGATCTCCTACCGGCTGGAGGACTATGACCCCTCCGGGACGGCCGTCAAGCTCCCGGTGAAACACACGATCACGATGCAGGACATCACCTACCGGTACCCGAACTCGGACGTTTTGATCTTCGACCACGCAAACGTCACCTTCCCGGTGGGCAAGTCCATCGGCATCGTGGGTTCCTCGGGCGGGGGCAAGACGACGCTGATCGACATCATGCTGGGTCTGTTAAAGCCCGAGGAGGGGAAGATCCTCGCCGACGGCGTGGACGTGCGGACCAACTACCCGGGATGGCTGCGCAACATCGGCTACATCCCCCAGACCATCTACATGCTGGACACGACGATCCGCAGGAACGTCGCCTTTGGCGTGCCGGATGCGGAGATCGACGATGAGAAGGTCTGGCGGGCGCTGAAGGAGGCCCAGCTGGACGAGCACGTGCGGAGCCTCCCCGAGGGGCTGGACACGCAGATCGGCCAGCACGGCATCCGCTTCTCCGGCGGCCAGAGGCAGCGCATCGGCATCGCAAGGGCCCTCTTTGAGGACCCGGAGGTGCTGGTCCTCGACGAGGCGACCTCGGCCCTGGACAACGAGACGGAGGCGGCGATCATGGAGTCCGTCAACCGCCTGCACGGCAGAAAGACGCTGATCATCATCGCCCACCGGCTGGAGACCATCGAGAAGTGCGACCTGGTCTATCGGGTGCAGGACAAGAACGTCGTCCGGGAGCGGTGAGAGAAAGCGGGGGGTGCGGATGTTAGAGCAGGGAAGACGAAACCGAATACCGGTCTATGAGTGGATGCGGGTCATCGCCATGGGGATGGTGCTTTGCCTGCACGCCAACTACCAGCTGGGGGCCCTGGCGGATGCCGGAAGCCCCCTGACGCCGACCCGGGTGCTGGGGGGCTTTCTGGAGTCCTTTGCGATCATCGCGGTCAACGTGTACGTGCTGATCAGCGGGTATTTTCTCTCGAAGATCCCCTTTCGGCTCTCGCGGCTTCTGCGGCTCTGGTGCGAGATCCTGTTCTACGCCGCGCTGATCCCGGTGGTGCTTCGCGCTTTCGGCGTTCCGATTTCGGGGACCGATATCTGGAGCGCTGCCACTTATGTCCTTCCGGTCTCGATGAACCACTACTGGTTTGCGACAAGCTATGTGTGGCTGGTGCTCCTCTCCCCGGTTCTCAATGCCGCGGCTGAGCACCTTTCAAGGCGCCAGCTGAAGGCGGTGCTGCTTGGGCTCCTCTTTGTGGAGAGCTTTTTGCCGAGTATCTCCCCGGTGCAGCTTGTCAGCGACAATTTCGGCTATGACTTCTCCTGGTTCCTCGTCCTGTACCTGACGGCGGCGTACCTGCGCCGCTACGGGGCGGGGCGGTTCGAGCGGGGGAAGCGGGCGCTTCCTGCGTACCTTGGCTCCTGCCTTGGGATCTTTGCCCTGTACGTGGCCCTGCACCTTGTGTATGAGCGCACCGGGTCCCTTGCCTGGTACATGCAGGTGCCTTTTCACTACAACTTTGTCCTGACCTATCTCGCCTCCGTGGGCTTTTTTGCCGCCTTCCGGCGGGCAAAGATCCCGGAGGGCAGGGCGTCTGACTTTGTCATGGCGCTTGCCCCGGAGACCTTTGGCGTCTACCTGATCCACCAGCACGTCGATGTGAAGGACCGCTGGGCGGGCGTCCTGCAGCGCTTTTTCGGGGAGGTCAGCCAGACGAATCCCCTCCGGTACCTCTTGGAGATGCTGGCGGCCGTGGTGATCCTGTACGCGGTCTGCGCGGCGATCGACTGGGTCCGGAACAAACTCTTCCGGGCGGCGGAGCGGGCTCTCTCCAAGACCCGCCCCGCGGCGTGGATCCGCCGGGCGGATGCCGTGTTTGCCGAAAGAGGAGACAAGGAAGAATCGAGGTGATGGGATGATGAGAGGATCGGCGATTCTCAAAAAGTGCAAACCCCTGCAGAAGCCCCTGGAGACCTTTGTGTTCCCGGTGCTGCTCTTGATCTGGCCCCTGGTCAACGCAAACCAGGGGATCAGCGTCATGGACACCACCTACAGCCTGACGAACTACGTCTATCCCGAGAGCGTGGGCAGCACCTGGAAGTTTGCTACGCTCCTTGCAAACGCCATGGGCACCTTCCTTGCCCGCACGCCGCTTGGCGGCTCGATGCTGGCGATGAACCTGGTCTGCAGCCTTCTCATCGGCGTCACGGCCCTTGTGTCCTATGAAGTGCTGCGGCGCATGATCGCGGGCTGGATGGTCTTTATCGGGGAGTTCCTTGCGATCTCCCTCTGCTGGTGCCCGGCGGTCATTCTTTACAACTACCTGACCTACTTTCTTCTCACCCTGGGGTGCCTGTTTTTGTTCCGCGGCATCTCCGGCGTCCCGGAAAAGCAGAGCTGGTACGTGCTGGCGGGCGTCTGCCTCGGCGCGAGCGTCACCGTAAGGTTTGCCAACCTCGCGGAGGCGGCGCTGATCCTGCCGCTCTGGTTCTGGTGCGCGATCACGGGGAGAAAGGCCATCGGGGCCCTCAAGCGGACGCTCTGGTGTCTTCTTGGCTATGTCATCGGCTTTGCGGTCCCCGTCGGGATTTCCATGGCGGTGTACGGCCCCACGGCCTACTTTGCGATGATCCCGCAGATTCTCGGGGTCGGAAGCGCCAACGGGGACTACACCGCGGGCGGGATGATCTCTGCGATTCTCTCCGCCTATGGGGAGGCCCTGCACTGGTTCCTCATCCTGATCCCCTGCATCATCATGGGCATCATCCTGTTTCACCTGCCCCTTTGGGAAAAGCACCGGGGGATCAAGAAGCTGATCTACACCGTGGGCATCCTGATCCTGGTCCGCTTCTTCTACGGCCGGGGGATGTTCACCACGGTCTACACCGACTACTGGTGCATGTTTGCGTGGGGGATGCTGTTTCTGCTGATGGCGATCCTCCTGTGCCTGATCTTTCTCTTTGGCGGCTTTGCCGCCAACCCGGATGAGCGGTTTCTCGCCGCGATGACATTGTGCCTCGTGCTGATCCTGCCCCTTGGCTCCAACAACTACACCTTCCCGGTGCTGAACTGCCTGTTTGTGATCGCACCGGCGGTCCTCTGGTTCCTGCGGCGGATCTGGCAGGAGACGAGGGACATCGGGGGACACTTCGCCTGGCACAGCATGGCGATGATGATCCTGGTCATGGTGCTGGTGCAGGGCGCCCTGTTCCACATCTTTTTCGCCTTCCGCGACGGGACCGACGGGACCAGGCGGACGGCGCAGGTTGCGGGAAATGCCATCACCGCCGGGATGTACACCACCCCGGAAAACGCCAAAGAGCTCAGTTCCCTCACAGCACTTGTAAAGGATCAGAACCTCGCCGGGAGAAAGACCATCGTCCTTGGCAGCGCGCCGGGACTGCACTACCTGCTCCAGCTCCCGCCGGCCCTTTCATCTGCCTGGCCGGATCTGGACAGCAATCCCACGCAGACGTTTGCGCAGGACCTTGCCGCCTGTGAGGAGGAACCTCTTGTGATCCTCCACTACGGCGGGGAGCCCTCCGCCTCCGCTGCGGAGAAGACAGAACTTTTGGAGGAGTATCTTTCGGACCGCTCCTATGAGACGCTCTTTGAGGACGGGGTGTACACCGTGCTGTGCCCCGCGGGGGAGGAGCCGTGAGCGGCAAAGGAGGAAGTATGTATCGAATTCCGTTTAATGTACCGCCCTTCGTGGGCACCGAGATGGAGAACATCCGCGTTGCGGTGGAGGAGAACCACAAGATCAGCGGCGACGGGCCGTTCACGAAAAAGTGCAAGGCCTTTCTGGAGGAGAAGACCGGGACCCACACCTGCCTTCTCACCACATCCGGCACCGACGCGCTGGAGATGGCAGCGCACCTGACCCACATCGGGCGGGGAGAAGAGGTCATCATGCCGTCCTACACCTTCTGCTCCACGGCGGATGCCTTTGTGCTGCGGGGTGCGGTGCCGGTGTTTGTGGACATCCGGCCGGACACGATGAACATCGATGAGACGAAGATTGAGGATGCCATCACCGACCGCACCAGGGCGATTGTCGCCGTGCACTACGCCGGGGTCGCCTGCGAGATGGACACGATTTTGGACATCGCAAAGCGCCACCACCTGTACGTCATCGAGGACGCGGCCCAGGGCGTCAACGCCTGGTACAAGGGCAAGGCCCTGGGCGCCATCGGCGACTTCGGCTGCTACAGCTTCCATGAGACCAAGAATTATTCCATGGGAGAGGGCGGTGCGGTCCTTGTGAAGGATCCCGCCAAGGCAGAGGAGGCCGAGATCCTGCGGGAGAAGGGCACCAACCGGGCCAAGTTCTTCCGGGGACAGATCGACAAGTACACGTGGGTGGACTACGGCTCCTCGTACCTGCCCTCCGAGCTCAACGCGGCCTATCTCTGGGCCCAGCTGGAGAAGTGGGACGAGATCAATGACGCGAGGCTCCAGCGCTGGAATGCGTACCGGGAGCAGCTCCAGCCCCTGGCGGATGAGGGCAGGATCAGCCTGCCGGTGGTCCCTGAGGGCTGCACCCACAACGCCCACATGTTCTACATCAAGACGAAGGACATCGATGAGCGGCAGGAGCTGATCAACTTCTTAAAGGACGACGGGATCCTGGCAGTGTTCCACTACATCCCGCTTCACACGGCACCGGCAGGGGAGAAGTTCTGCCGCTTCCACGGCGAGGACGTCTACACGACAAAGGAGAGCGAGCGCCTGCTGCGGCTTCCGATGTACTATACGCTCACCGAGGACAACGTCACCGAGGTGTGCGACAGGATTAAGGCCTTTTACCGGACAAGATGAGAGAGGAAAAAGCAGCGGGAGATGGCAGGAGCGGGGACAAAACGGATCAGGATCTGGCAGGCGGCAGCGCTGGCAGGGACCGGGGCACTGTTTCTCTTCCTGGCCCTGCGGTATGACTTTTACTACGACTTAAACGACGACTGGATGATGGGGCACCTCCTCTCGGGGGCCTACACCGGGGAGGGGGAGCTGCGAAACATCCAGTCCCTCTTCCCGTTGACAGCGCTCCTGGGCGGCCTCTACCGGCTTGCCCCGGGGATCCCCTGGTATCCGATCTTTCTCCTTGCGGCCCAGGCAGGGGCGGTGCTTTTGGCCTCCCTCTGCATCGGGAGGTGGACGGCAAAAAGGCGGGGACCTGCTGCGGGCGCTTTGTGGGCGCTTCTTGCGATCCTTTTCTTTGCTGGAGAGCTCTGGTACCACCTGATCTTTGTGCAGTACTCGGTGACGGCGGGCCTTCTTTCTGCCGCGGCCACGGTCTGGATCCTCACGGCAAAGGACCTGAAGCCGAAAAGCTGCATCGTGCCGGCGGTGCTGATCCTCTTGGGGTATCTTCTTCGCTCCGAGATGGCGCTCTTTCTCCTTGCCTTCCCGGCCCTCGCCTTTTTGTACCGGTGCATTCGGCTGCAGGAGGAGAAGACCTCTGCGGCGGGAAGGCAGCGGGGGACCTTCCTTCGGGGGATCGTCCTTCCCTGCGCGGGGATGCTGGCGGCTCTCCTTGTCGGGATGGGGATCTTCTCCGGGATCGACAGGGCGGCCTGCTCCTCCCCGGACTGGACCGAGTTTCGAAACTTCTTTGACGCACGGACCACGCTCTACGACTTTGCGGGCGGCGCCCCGGAGTATGCGGGGAACGAGGCCTTCTACGACGGGGCGGGGATCACCAGGGAAGAGGCAGCGCTGTATCGCAACTATGACTTTGCGCTGGATCCAAAGATCGATGCGGCGATGACAAAGAAGGTGGCGGACTACGCGGGGAGCCTTGCGGACCGATCCGTCTTTCGGACCCTCTGGGTCTACCGGCACCAGGTGCTGACAGGAAACGGGGACGCCCCCTGGTCGTACCTTGCCGCGCTCTGGTATCTTCTCGCGCTCCTCTCGATTGCGGCCTGCCTCATCCAAAACAGGGGAGCGGGAAAGCGGGCTGCCCTGCGGGACCTCGTTTTTCTGGCGCTCGTCTTTGCGGCGCGCAGCGCCCTGTACCTGTATCTACTTTATTACAACCGGCCGGTGGTGCGGCTGACCCACTGCCTTTACCTCCTGGAGGGGATCCTGGTGCTGTCCCTTGTCTGGCGAAACGCCGTGACAGGAAAAGAGACAGCCGGGAAGAAACGCGCCGTGCGCAGCCTCCTCCCAGCCCTCCTTCTTGCAGCCGCCGCGGTCCTCTCGCTTGCAAGCCAGGTCCGGTCGGCCGGGGCGGAGTATGCGAGGCGGAGCGAGGTAAACGGGGACTACGCAGCCCTGACCGCCTATGCGGCGGACCACGCGGAGAACTTCTACCTGGTGGATGTGTACTCCGCGGTGGACTACACGGAAAAGCTCTTTGGCGGGGACACGGAGCGGTCCCTCAACTGGGACTTTGCGGGGGGCTGGTGCGCAAAGAGCCCGCTGGCAGATCAGAAGCTCTCCCTCTACGGGATCACGGACCCCGGGGAGGCGCTCCTTGGGGATCACGTCTTCTTTGTGGCAAAAAAGGGGAGCGATCTGAGCTGGCTTTCGGACTTTTATCAGAGCAATGGGAAAACCGTCGTGATCACCGGGGGCGATGAGATCGGCGAGGGGCTCTGCGTCTACCAGGTGCAGGCGCAGTAAGGAATAAAACAATACAGGGGAATTTCAACATGTCTGAGGGGGCAATCATCCTGCGGCCGCTGGAGGCCGGGGATTCGGCGCAGATCGTGGCATGGCGCAACCAGGACTGGGTGCGCTGCCACTACATCTATCGGGAGGACTTTACGCTGGAGGGGCAGCTTGCCTACTTCCACAAAAAAGTGGAGACCGGAGAGGTCGCCCAGTACCTGGTCCTGTCGGCAGAGACCGGGCAGCCCATCGGCTGCACGGTGCTCTCGGAGCTGGACCGGGAACACGGCACCGCGGAGTTTGGGATGTTCCTCGGGGAAAAATCCGCCCTGGGGAAGGGATATGGCAGAAAGATGGCGGAAAAGACCCTGGCGCTTGCCTTTTCGGAGCTTGGCCTTCACACGGTCTGCTGCCGGATCTTTGCGGACAACCTCCCCTCGGTGCGGGGGTGCCTGCGGGCGGGCTTTGTGAAGGATCATGTGATCCCGGGGGTGCGGTGCACCGATGGCACCGTCGGGGATATGTACTACCTTGTCGCGAGAAAGAGAGCAGCGGATGAATGCAGTGAGTGAGCGCACGGAAACAGGGAAAAAGTTAATCAGCTTTTGCATCCCCTGCTACCACTCGGAGAAGACCCTCCCCGCGGTGGTGGAGGAGATCGACGCCGCGATGGAAGAGCTCCGCGCCTACGACTGGGAGATCATCATGGTCAACGACGGCGCCCCGGGGGAGTGCTGGGACAAGATCCGAGAGCTCTGCCGGGCGCGGGACAACCGCCATGGGGTCTGCTTTGCAAAGAACTTTGGCCAGCACGCCGCCCTGATGGCGGCGATCCGAAAGGCAAAAGGCGACATCCTGGTCTGCCTGGACGACGACGGCCAGACCCCGGCTTTTGAGGTCGGGAAGTTCCTGGCTGCGATCGAGCAGGGCGCCGACGTCGTCTACGCGGACTACGACCAGGCCCACAAGAGCGCCTACCGGTCCTTTGGGACCAAGGTCAACGACTGGATGTGCTGCAAGATGCTGGGAAAGCCGAAGGACCTGCGGGTCTCCTCCTACTTTGCGATGCGCCGGTTTGTGGCCGAGGACGTCAAGCGGTATGAGAACTCCTATCCCTACCTCCTGGGCCTCGTCCTGCGCACAAGTTCTTCCATCGTCAACGTCCCGGTGACCCACAAGGACCGGGCGAGCGGGCGAAGCGGCTACACCTTCTCCAAGCTCTTTGGCCTTTGGCTCAACGGCTTCACCGCCTTTTCGATCAAGCCCCTGCGGTTTGCGACCTTCCTCGGGACCATCTTTGCGCTGGTGGGCTTTGTCTACGGGATCTACACGATCATCAAGAAAATCGTGAACCCCGCGGTGCCGATGGGCTTCTCCGCCCTGATGACCGCCGTCATCTTTTTCGGCGGCATGCTGATGCTGATGGTGGGCCTTGCCGGGGAGTACATCGGGCGGACCTACATCTCGGTCAGCTCGGCGCCCCAGTACGTGGTCCGGGAGGAGACGAAGGAAGACAAACTAGGGGACACTGCCCCGTTTTGACAGGCAGTAAAACACGGGTATACTGTTAGAGGCTGTATCGGACGCAGGGAAAACCTGCTGCGCGCGCTGTGAATGCGGTAAAGAAGAGAAACGTGAAAAAGAAGAACAGAGTTTCCAATACAAATCAGACGAGAAAGCCGTTCAACTATGCCAAGTTTTGGAGAAGGGCGGCCCTTCTTGTCTACGACACGATGAGCGTCATCCTGGCGAGCTTTCTCTCGCTGATGATCCGCTATGAATTTCACATCGGGGAGATCCCGGACTATTTCTACCGACCGGTGCTGGAGGCGATGCCCTTCACCGTGGCGGCAACGATTGCGATCTTTTTCCTGTTCAAGCTCTACGACTCCCTCTGGGCCTTTGCCGGCGAGACCGAGATGCAGAACCTGGTCTTTGCCTGCGCCTGTTCGGGCCTTGTCAACATCCTGGTGCTGTACCTGTTCCGCCACAGCGCCCAGCCGGTGCCGATGAGCTACTACTTCCTTTACATCTTCCTGCTGATCACGCTGGTCTTCATCTCCCGGTTCTCCTACCGGTTCCTGCGCTCGGTCAAGCACCGCAGCGCCAACAAGGACAACGCGGTCAACGTGATGCTGGTGGGCGCCGGGGAGGCGGGCAACATCATCGCCAGGGAGATCCTGCAGAGCCACTACAGCACGATGAACCTGCGGTGCTTTGTGGATGACGACACCTCCAAGTGGGGCCGCTACATCCAGGGCATCAAGGTGGTCGGCGGACGGGACCAGATCCTGGAGGCGGCGGATGCCTACAACATCGACGAGATCATCGTCGCCATCCCCTCGATCTCCCGCAAGGAGCTGTCCAAGATCCTGGACATCTGCAAGAACACGAGCTGCAAGATGCGGGTCCTGCCGGGCATCTACCAGCTGGTCAACGGCGAGGTCTCGGTGTCAAAGCTCCGGGATGTGGAGGTGGACGATCTTCTGGGCCGCGAGCCGGTGCGGGTCGACATCGACTCCATCATCGGCTACGTGCGCGGCAAGGTGATCCTGGTCACCGGAGGCGGCGGCTCCATCGGCTCGGAGCTCTGCCGGCAGATCGCCGCCCACGGCCCGAAGCAGCTGATCATCCTCGACATCTACGAGAACAACGCCTACGACATCCAGCAGGAGCTGCGCTCCAAGTACCCGCAGCTGGATCTGGTGGTCCTCATCGCCTCGATCCGGAACGTGGAGCGGCTCAACTGGATCTTTGCCCACTACCACCCGGACATCGTCTACCATGCGGCGGCCCACAAGCACGTGCCCCTCATGGAGGACTCCCCCTGCGAGGCCATCAAGAACAACGTGGCCGGCACCTTCAACACCGCCATGGCGGCGGCCAACAACCACGTGGAGCGCTTTGTCATGATCTCCACCGACAAGGCCGTGAACCCCACCAACATCATGGGGGCCTCCAAGCGCATCTGCGAGATGATCATCCAGGTCTTCAACCAGCACTACGACACGAACTTCGTGGCCGTGCGCTTCGGAAACGTCCTGGGCTCCAACGGCTCGGTGATCCCGCTGTTCAAGAAGCAGATCGCGGAGGGCGGCCCGGTCACCGTGACCGACCCCAACATCATCCGCTACTTCATGACGATCCCCGAGGCGGTGTCCCTGGTGCTGCAGGCCGGCGCCTATGCCAAGGGCGGCGAGATCTTCGTCCTCGACATGGGAGAGCCCGTCAGGATCCTGGACCTGGCCAAAAACCTGATCCGCCTCTCCGGCTACAAGGTGGGAGAGGACATCAAGATCGAGTTCACCGGCCTTCGCCCCGGCGAGAAGCTCTATGAGGAGATGCTGATGGACGAGGAGGGCCTGCGGGAGACCGCAAACCGCCAGATCCACATCGGAAAGCCCCTGGAGGTGGACGAGGACACCTTCTTCTGCCAGCTCAAGGCGTTAAAGGACGCGGCGTACCGGGAGGATCCGAACATCCGCGAGTACGTGCGGGCCATCGTGCCCACCTACCGCAAGAACACGGAGGTGAACCAGGAGGCCCAGAAGAAGCAGCAGGAGGAGATTCAGGCCGCCAAGGAACACAAGAAGGCCTGCAGCTGAGGAGGACACCATGCACTTGGAGCACACCCCGTACGGTCCCTATGAGAGATGGGTCAAGCGCCCGCTGGACGCGGTTCTCTCCCTGATTGCCCTGATCCTGTTGTCGCCAGTGCTTCTTATCACGGCGATCCTTGTGCGGACCAGGCTTGGGAGCCCCGTGATCTTCACCCAGGAGCGGCCGGGCAGGGACGGCAAGGTGTTTCGCCTCTGCAAGTTTCGGTCGATGTCCAACGCAAAGGACAGGGACGGAAATCTCCTGCCGGACGAGCAGCGGATCACCCGCTTCGGGCGGGCCCTTCGCGCCAGCAGCCTCGACGAGCTGCCGGAGCTCTGGAACATCCTGAAGGGGGACATGGCCCTCATCGGGCCAAGACCGCTCCTTGTGAAATATCTGCCCTATTACACGAAGGAGGAGATGCGGCGCCACAGCGTGCGGCCGGGGCTCACCGGCAATGCCCAGGTGAACGGGCGCAACGAAATCACCTGGGAGAGAAAGTTTGCCCTGGACCTGGAATATGTGGACCACATCACGTTTCGGGAGGACTGGCGCATCGTAAAGCAGACGCTGCACACGGTCTTCTCCCACGAGGGCACGGCCCTCAATGCGATCGAGGATTTCGATGTCTACCGTAAAAAACAATGGGAAGCGCAGGGCGTTTCCGGCAACCCCGGTGACGGATCTGGGAAACTTTGAGGACAATCACCTCTACATCAAGCGGGACGATCTGATCCCCTACTCCTTCGGCGGCAACAAGGCGAGAAAGGGCCTGCTCTTTTTCGAGGACATCGACGCCGGGGACTATGACACGGTGGTGACCTACGGGAGCACCCGTTCCAACCACTGCCGGGTGGTGGCAAATCTCGCTGCAGAGCGGGGCCTTTGCTGCATCCTGATCTCCCCGAAAGAGGAGGACGGGGGCGCCCCCACCTTCAACAGCATCTACACCGCGATCTGCGGGGCCAGGCGGATTCAGGTCCCGGTGTCCGAGGTCCACGACACCATCGAGCAGACGCTTTCGGACCTTCGAAGCAAAGGGAAAAAGCCCTACTTCATCCCGGGCGGCGGCCACGGCAACATCGGCACGCGGGCCTACGTGAACTGCTACGAGGAGATCCGGGAAGAGGAGCGGGAACTGGGCATTTCCTTTGACTACCTCTTTTTTGCCTCCGGCACCGGCACGACCCAGGCAGGGCTTGTCGCGGGAAAACTCCTCCATGGAGATGAAATTGCCATCGTCGGCATCAGCATCGCCCGGAAAAATCCGCGGGGCCGGGACGTCGTCGTGGCATCCGTGCGGGAGTACCTTCCCGAGGAGGACCCCGCGGTGATCGATGCCAACGTCGCCTTTGACGATGCCTACATCCAGGGCGCCTATGGCACCGCCTCTTCGGGGGAGCAGGCGCTCATCCGGCAGGTGATGGTGCAGTACGGGATCCCGCTGGACACCACCTACACGGGAAAGGCTTTTTACGGCATGCAGCAGTACGTAAGGGACCACGCCGTCACCGGGAAGAACGTGCTCTTTCTGCACACCGGCGGCGCACCCCTCTTTTTTGACGACCTCCTGGCAGCAGGGGGGCGGGGAGATGAGACATGAACATCCTGATTACCAGTGCGGGAACGAGAAACAAGGTGGTCCAGGCCTTTCGAAGGGAGCTCTCGGGGACGGGCCGGGTGATCGCCGCGGACCTCTCCGGGGAGGCGCCCGCCCTCTATGACGCGGACGCCTGGTACCTGGTCCCCCGGATCACGGCGCCGGACTACATCGACAGCCTGCTTGCGATCTGCAAAAAGGAGGACGTCACGGCGGTGATCGCCCTCATCGACCCGGAGCTTGCGATCCTTGCGAAGAACCGGGATCGGTTTCTTTCGGCGGGGGTGACCCCGGTGGTCTCCTCCTGCGAGCTGTGTGAGCTCTGCCTCGACAAGTATGCGATGTACGAGGCCCTGGCGGATTCCCCCTTTGGCAGGGCAAAGTGCTGGCTCTCGGAGGAGGACTTTCACCGGGATCTTGCCGCGGGGCAGGCTTCCTTCCCGGTCTTTGTCAAGCCCCGGCACGGCTCCGCCTCGATCGAGATCCAAAAGGTGAGAGATCCGGAGCTTCTGCACGTTCTTCTCAGGCAGGACCCGGACCTCATGATCCAGGAACTGATGACCGGCACCGAGTACGGCTGCGATGTCTACGTGGACCTGCTCTCCCACAGGTGCACCTCCCTGTTTCTCAAGAAGAAGATCCGGATGCGGGCGGGAGAGACCGACAAGGCGGTCTCCGTGAAGGACCCCGCGCTCTTTGCGAAGGTCGCCTCGTTTGTGGAAAAGCTCGGTTTCTCCGGCATGATCGACATCGACCTCTTCCACAAGGAGGGGGAGGAGGACTGGATCCTCTCCGAGGTGAACCCCCGCTTTGGCGGCGGCTACCCCCACGCCTATGCCTGCGGGGTGAACTTTCCGAAGTACCTTATGGAGAATCTGTCCGGGCGGGAGAATCCCGTCACGATCGGGGACTACGAGGAGGACGTCTACATGATGAAATACAATGAGGTCTGCATCCGTCCCGGGAAGGAAATCTGCCGATGAAAAAGAAGATCCTGATTCTTGCCAACTCCTCCTCGGGGCTCTATGACTTTCGAAACGAGCTGGTGACGGCGCTCCTTGAAAGGTACGAGGTGGTGGTCTCCCTCCCGGATACCCAGAAGACAGACCTTCTGGAGAAGGAGGGCTGCCGCATCGAGCACACCGCGATCAACCGCCGGGGCACGAACCCCACCCAGGACCTGGCGCTTCTTTCCCACTACCGGCAGCTCCTGCAGCGGGAGAAGCCCGACCTTGTCCTGACCTACACGATCAAGCCCAACATCTACGGCGGCCTTGCCTGCCAGAAGGAGCACGTCCCGTATCTTGCCACGATCACGGGCCTTGGGAGCGCCTTTGAAAAGAGCGGACTGTTTTTGGAGCTCGTCAAGGAGCTCTACCGCACTGGCATTCGCGGCGCCTCCTGTGTCTTCTTCCAGAACCGCGAGAACATGGAGCTCTTCCACGCCTCCGGGCTGGTGCGCGGCCGGGACCTTCTGGTCTCCGGCTCCGGCGTCAACCTGGACACCTGGAAGCCGCTCCCCTATCCCCAGGGGGATTCCACCCTGTTTCTGTACGTGGGGCGGGTCATGAAGGAAAAGGGCATCCGGGAGTTTCTCGATGCCGCCGACGCCCTCCACGGGGAGAAGGTCACCTTCGCGATCGTGGGCTACTGCGAGGAGGACTGGCAGGGGATCCTGGACGCGAAGAAGAAGGAGGGGATCCTCCTGCAGTTCGACTACCAAAACGACATGCACGCCTTTTATGAGAGGTGCAGCGCGGTGGTGCTGCCCACCTACCATGAGGGCATGTCCAACGTGCTGATGGAGGCCAGCGCCTGCGCGCGCCCGGTGATCGCCAGCTCGATCTCCGGCTGCCGCGAGATCTTTGAGGACGGCGTCACGGGCTTTGGCTTTGTGCCCAAGTCCTCCGAGGCGCTCATCGGGGCGCTGAAGAAGTTCCTGTCTCTGCCGCAGTCTGCAAGGGCTGCCATGGGCCTCTCCGGCAGGGAGAAGATGGAGCGGGAGTTTGACCGCCGCCGGGTGGTGGAAGCGTACCTTGGCGAGATCCGCCGGGTGCTGGGGGACGAGACATGAGGCGCATCTGCTTTCACCTGAACAGCCTGGAGCGGGGCGGCGCGGAGCGCGTCGTCTCGACCCTGGCGGGTCTGTTTGCGGCCCACGGCTACGAGGTCAGCATCACCACCGAGTGGTATGCCGACGAGGAGTACGAGCTGGACCCGAGAATTCACCGCGTCCACGTGGGCCTTCGGGAAGAAGATGAGAAGAAGGGCCGGTGGACGAAGTTCCGGCTCCGGGTCCGGTACCTTCGGGAGTTTCTCGAGAAAGAGCAGCCCGACATCTGCGTCGCCTTCACCCATCGGCCCAACTACCGGGCCCTGATGGCGGCAAAGGGCACCGGGATCCCGGTGGTCATCGCGATCCGGGACGACCCAACTGCCCTCTACAGCGGCTGGGATGACAGGATCCAGATCCCGCTCCTCTTCCCCCGGGCCGCCGGCTGCGTGTTCCAGACAAGGCAGCAGAAGGCGTTCTTTGCGCCGAAGTATTTTGAGCACAACTCCCGGATCATCTTAAATCCGCTGAACCCGAAGTATCTTCAAGTGACCCCGGCGGAGGATGGCGAGCGCAAAAAGGAGGTCGTCATGTCCTCCCGGCTTGTCCGCAAGAAAAACCAGGCGATGCTCCTTCGGGCCTTTGAAAAGGTCTACGAGCGCCACCCGGACTACTGCCTTAAGATCTACGGGAAGGACGACGGGGACGGGACAAAAGAAGAGCTCGAGAAGATCATCGCGGACTTTCACGCACAAGACTACATGCTTCTTCTCGGGGCCTCTGACCACCTGGAGCGGGACCTGCGGGATGCGATGGTCTACTGCCTCTCCTCGGACTACGAGGGCATGCCCAACGCCCTCCTCGAGGCGATGGCCATGGGCCTTCCCTGCGTCTCCACCGACTGCCCGGCGGGAGCGCCGGGGGAGCTGATCCGGGACGGCGAGAGCGGGCTCCTCGTCCCCGTGGGGGATGCGGACGCGATGGCAGCTGCCATCTGCCGGATGATCGAGGACGCGGATCTTCGGCAGCGCTGCGGCCAGGGCGCCCTCTCGATCCGGGAGGCGGCCGCCCCCGAGAAGATCTATGAGCAGTGGAGGGACTTTCTTGCACTCTGCGAACAAAACGCCGGAAAAAAAGCATAAGATCGCGCTCTACATCGGCTCCCTGCAAAAGGGCGGCGCCGAGCGCGTCATGGGGAACCTGGCGGAGGCGCTCTTTCGCGCGGGCTGGGAGGTGGTGCTGGTCACCACCTACTTCACGCCCCCGGAGTACGCGCTGCCAGATGCGCTCTGGGACCCGAAGACGGGGGCGCCGGAAGTCTCTGACCGCCCGGGGATCCGCAGGATCTACGCCGAGCCCCCAAAGGACCTGGTATCCGGCGGGAGAGTGGCCAACTTCCGGGCAAGGTGCGCCTATCTTCGTGACATCTGGGTGCGGGAGAAGCCGGATGTCATCCTCTCGTTTTTAAACTCCTGCAACAACATGGCCCTCTTCACGAGCCGGGGCCTCGGGATCCCCGTTGTCGTCTCGGTCCGGGCGGTGCCGGCCCTCGAGTACGACAGCGCGAAGACGAGAATCCCCGCCTTCCTCCTCTTTGGGCAGGCGGCGGGCGTGGTGCTCCAGACAAAACAGGCAAGGGACTTTTTCCCGAAGCGGATTCAGAAAAAGTCGGTGATCCTGCCAAACCCGATCAACCCGGCCTTTTTGCGGCCCCGGTATGAGGGGCCGCGGGAGAAGATGATTGTCTGCGTGGGAAGGATGGACGCCAACAAGGACCAGGAGCTGCTTCTGCGTGCCTTTGCGGGCTGCAAGGAGAAGTACCCCGATTTCACCCTTCATTTTTACGGGACGGGAGAGGACGAGGAGCGCCTTCGGGGCCTTGCCGGGGACCTTGGCATCGGCGGGCAGACCGTCTTTCACGGCACCGTCTCCGACATTCCGGATCGGATCGAGCGGGCACAGATCTTCGTGCTGCCGTCCCGGACCGAGGGGATGCCCAATGCCCTGATGGAGGCAATGTCCCTTGGCCTTGCCTGCATCTCCACGGACTGTCCCTGCGGGGGACCTAGGGAGCTGATCCGGGACGGGGAAAACGGCTTTCTCGTCCCGGTGGACGATGTCCCCGCGATGACCAAAAAACTTCTCCTTCTCATGGGGGACCCAGTCCTTTGCGAGAAGCTGGGCGAAAGCGCCCGCAAGGTCCGGGACCGCTGCGCCCCGGAACAGGTCAACCGGGCCTGGGAGGACTACCTTCTCTCGGTCCTTCGCTGAGCCGGCCCAAGGAGCCATTTGCATGCAGTTCAATTCCCTGTATTTCATCCTGATGTTTCTGCCGCTGGTTGTGGCGGCGCACCATCTCGCAGGCAGATCCTCGAAAAAGGCCGGGGATCTGCTGCTTCTTGCTGCCTCGCTCTTTTTTTACGGCACCCAGAACATCTGGTACCTGGTCTTCCTCGCGGCCTCGATCGCCGTCAACTACCTGCTCTGCCGGGGCATCCAGGCGCAGAGAAAGCGGGCGGGGGCGTCTGACAAAAAGGCGGGGCGGGGGCTCTTTGTCCTCTCCCTTGTCTGCAACATCGGCTTTCTCGGGTATTTCAAGTACACGAACTTCCTGGTGGAAAACCTAAATGCCATCTGGAAGGCGGACATCCCGCTGACCTCGATCCTCCTCCCCGTGGGCATCAGCTTCTACACCTTCTCGGAGATCGCCTTTGCGGCGGATGTATACCGGGGCCAGCCCTGGACCGAGGGGATCTCTTTCTGGGACTGCGCCCTGTACGCGGCCTACTTTCCCAAAATCCTCCAGGGCCCCATCGCCCTGCCGAGGGACCTGGTGCCGCAGATCCGGGACCGGAACCGGAAACAGCAAGATCCCGAGAATGCCGCCATCGGCCTGCAGATGTTTGTCTTTGGCCTTGCGAAGAAGGTCCTTCTCGCCGATGTCTTTGGCCAGGCGGCGGACTGGGGCTTTCAGTACCTGGTCCTGACCACCACCGGGGAGATGCTGCTGACCATGGTGTCCTACACCTTCCAGATCTACTTCGACTTCTCCGGCTACTCCGACATGGCGATCGGCGTCTCAAAGCTTTTGGGGTATGAGCTTCTTCCCAACTTCGACTCCCCCTACCAGGCGGTCTCCGTCACTGACTTCTGGCGCCGCTGGCACATCTCGCTGACGACCTTCCTGCGGGAGTACGTGTACTTTCCCCTGGGCGGAAGCCGGCGCGGGAAGGCAAGAACCTATCTGAACATCCTGCTCGTGTTCCTGGTCTCCGGCATCTGGCACGGCCCGAACTGGACTTTTGTCCTCTGGGGCGTGCTCCACGGCCTCTGCCAGATGGCAGAGCGGGCGGCGGGAAAAACCCTTCTGCGGATCCCGACGGTGCTCCGCAGGATCGGGACCTTCCTCATCGTGTCCTTCCTGTGGCTTTTGTTTCGGAGCGCGGACCTTGCCGAGTTCCAGCGGGTCCTCTGGCACCTGTTTCTCGACCGGCACTTCAACTTCGGGGCGGACCTGCTTGCGATCTTCCGGCTCCCCGGCATCCGGAGCGTCCTGAACGTGCTGCCCATCGGGATCTCCGACGGCGCGGTGAACGCCCTGAGCACGGTGCTCTACGTGGGCTTTGCCTTTGTGCTGTGTAACGCCGTCCCCAACACAAACCGAAGAACCTACCGCTTCGGCGTGGGGACACTCCTCGTTCTGGCGGTCATCTTTTACATCTGCCTGCTGTCCCTGACCGGGGTCTCCACCTTTGTGTACAACAACTTCTGAGCAAAGGAGCGCGATGAAAAAAAATCCGGGCAAATGGCTCAAAAACTTCATCCTGCTGATGGCGGCGCTCCTTGCGGTGACCGGTATCCTGACCGCGGTGGTGGATCCCTTTTTCCACTACCACGCGCCGCTCCCCGGGCTCTCCTATGAGCTCTCCCAGCAGCGGTTCCAGAACGACGGGATCACCAGGCACTTCTCCTACAACGCCGTCATCACCGGCACCAGCATGACGGAGAACTTCAAGACCTCCGAGTTCGACGCCCTCTTTGGCACGAATTCGATCAAGGTCCCCTATCCCGGGGCGACCTACAGGGAGATCTCCGACAACCTGGACGCCGCCTTCGCAACCCACGACGACATTGCCATCGTCCTTCGCTGCCTCGACTACACCCAGCTCGTCAAGGACCCGGATGCCCTGCGCACCGACATGGGGGAGTACCCGGAGTACCTCTACGACAGCAACCCCTTCAATGACGTGCAGTACCTCTTCAACCTGGACGCGATGTTCGAGTACACGATCCCGACTCTGATCCGCTGCCTTCGGGGGGAGCCGGGGGGCGTCACAAGCTTTGACGACTACAGCTGGACCGGGGAGGACACCTACAGCAGGGACAAGGTCCTGCCGACCCTCCTCTCCTATCAGGGGATGGCAAAACAGGAGAATTTGACAGACAAGGAGCGGCAGCTTGTCACCGACAACATCACCGAGAACGTCCTAAACCAGGCCCTCGCCAACCCGGACACGGAGTTTATCATCTTCTTCCCGCCCTACTCCATCGCCTGGTGGTCGGACCTTGCCGGGGAGGGGACGCTGAAAAAGCAGATCCAGGCGGAGGAGCTCGCGGAGGAGCTGCTCTTGACAGCGCCGAACATCCGCCTCTACTCCTTCAACCTGGAGGACGACATCATCTGCGACCTGGACAACTACAAGGACGAGGGTCACTACTCCCCGGCGGTCTCCTCGATGCTCCTGCAGCGGATCCATGATGGAAAGGACGAGATCACGAAGGAGAACGTGGCCTCCTATGCCAAAGCCCAGGAGGAGAAGTTTATGAATTTCGACTACGCAGGCTTTGCAGGCAAAGAGAGCGGGGACAGCTGAAGCGGGCGTCCGGAAGCGGCGGGATCGGCAGAAACCGTTTCTTGCAGATTCCGGGGAAACATGTTAAGGTTTTTTGGCAATGGTGGGCGGTTTTAGGCAAGACAACAAGCCCTTGTGAGAAAGGAACGCGCAGAGGGAAATGGACCTTTATGAAAAACTGATCAACAGGCAGGAGAAGCTGGCACTGGTCGGCCTCGGCTATGTCGGCATGCCGATCGCGGTGGCGTTTGCCAGGAAGGTGGATGTCATCGGATTTGACTTCAATGCGGCGAAGATTGCAAAGTACAGGAGCGGCATCGACCCCACCGGCGAGGTGGGAGATGAAGCGGTGAAAGAGACCACCGTGGACTTCACGGCGGACCCGAAGCGCCTATCGGAGGCGAAGTTCATCATCGTCGCGGTGCCGACCCCGGTCAACCCGGACCACACCCCGGATCTGACCCCGGTGGAGGGCGCAAGCCGCTTTGTCGGCCAGAACCTGACCCCCGGCACCGTGGTGGTTTTTGAGTCCACGGTCTATCCCGGCGTCACCGAGGAGACCTGCGTCCCGATCATTGAGAAGGAGTCGGGCCTTACCTGCGGCAAGGACTGGAAGATCGGCTACTCCCCGGAGCGCATCAACCCCGGCGACAAGGTCCACCGCCTGAACACGATCAGGAAGATCGTCTCCGGCATGGACGCCGAGACCCTGGACACCATCGCCAAGGTCTATGAGCTGGTGGTGGATGCGGGCGTCTACCGCGCCGAGTCCATCCAGGTGGCGGAGGCCGCCAAGGTCATCGAGAACAGCCAGCGGGATATCAACATCGCCTTCATGAATGAGCTGTCCATCATCTTCCACAAGATGGGCATCGACACCAAGTCGGTCCTGCAGGCGGCGGGCACCAAGTGGAACTTCTTAAAGTTCCAGCCGGGCCTTGTGGGCGGCCACTGCATCGGCATTGACCCCTACTACCTGACCTATCGCGCGGAGCAGTTCGGCTACCACAGCCAGATCATCCTGGCCGGCCGCCGCATCAACGACGACATGGGCAAGTACTGCGCGGAGCAGCTGGTCAAGCTCCTGATCCGGAACGACGTGCCGGTCAAGAACGCCAAGGTGGCGATCCTGGGCTTTACCTTCAAGGAGAACTGCCCGGACACCCGCAACTCCAAGGTCATCGACATCTACAACGAGCTGGGCGAGTACGGCATCACCCCGATGGTGGTGGATCCGGAGGCCGACGCCGAGGAGGCAGAGCGCCTCTACGGCATCCGCTTCGCACAGCTCTTTGACGTGAAGGACATGGACGCGGTCCTGGTTGCCGTCTGCCACCGGCAGTTCGCCGACTTCACCCCGGAGAAGTTCGCGGCCTTCTACAATCCGAAGTGGTCCACGAAGGTTTTCGTGGATCTGAAGGGCATGTACGACAAGAGCGCTTACCCGGCACCCGCCTGGGACTACTGGAGGCTCTGATGACCGGGGACGTCCGGATTCGGATCACCGGGGAGCACCGGCAGGAGGGAGAAGCAAAGGAGCCGGTGCAGACCGATGTCCGCGGAAAATACTACAGCCGAAACGGCTGGCACTTCCTCCTCTTTGCGGAGAACCGGGAGGGGGAGCACACGCCGGTGAAGACCACGGTCAAGTTCAACGACGCGGAGATCGAGGTGATCCGGCGGGGCGGCGGCGAGACCAGGATGCACTTCGCCGAGGGTGTGGCCCATCCCACCCTCTACCAGACCCCGATGGGCGCCCTGGAGCTTGTCGTGGAGGCGGACCACGTGGGGGTGTCGGAGGAGGAACAGCAGATCACGGCGGAGACCTCCTACCGCCTCTTGGCCGGCGGGACCAAGGTCCAGGACAGCATCGTCCGGATCACGGTGACGCCCTGGGAGGATGCATAAGCGGAAACGAAGAGCGGGACTGCATGGAGCGATCCAGGCAGTCCCGTTTTGGAATATTGCGGCAGGATGGGCGAAACAGTATACTGAATTTCGACATCCAGACACCGCGCGGGAGGGGAACATGAAGATCGCAGTCAGACTCGACGACATCACACCGGACATGGACTGGGACAAATTTTTGCGCTTCAAGGCGCTGATGGACGAGGCCTACGTCCTGCCGCTGATCGGCGTCGTGCCCGACTGCCGGGACCCGAAGCTGGCCAAGAACCCGCCCCGGGCGGACTTCTGGGATGAGGTCCGCAGAATGCAGGAGAACGGCTGGACGATCGCGATGCACGGCTGCCACCACGTCTACACGACAAAAAAGGGCGGGCTCTTTCCGCTGAATGCCCAGTCGGAGTTTGCGGGCCTCTCCTATGAGGATCAGCTGCGCCTCATCCGGGAGGGAAAGCGGATTCTGGAGGACCACGGCATCGTGACGGACCTCTTCATGGCGCCCGCCCACTCCTATGACCGAAACACCCTGCGGGCCCTCACACAGAGCGGCTTTTCCAGGATGACGGACGGCTTTGGCCGTGCGCCCTATCTCTACCGGGGGATCACGTTCTACCCGATCTCCGCGGACCGGGGAGCGGTGCTCAGGCACCCGGAGAAGGAGGGGGTCACCACCTTTGTGGTGCACACCAACACCCTCTCCGAGGAGGGCTTTGCCTACTACAAAGAGGTGTTTGCCCGCCAAAACATGCTCCCTTACCGGGAGCTTCTGTACTACCAGGCAAAAAAGCAGGGGGCCTTCGGGCGCTTTCGGGAATACAGCATGGCCCTTGCCAAGCGGACCCTGATGGCCGCAAGAAACAGGAAGTGAAGCACAGATGGAAGAAAAAACCGTACGCGTCCTGCACGTCCTCGGCCGCCTGAACATGGGCGGCGCCGAGTCCCGCATCATGGACCTCTACCGGAATATCGACCGGAGCAAAGTCCAGTTCGACTTTCTGGTCCACACAAAGGCAGAGGGTGGGGACGACTCCAGCGAGGCATTGCTCCAGCGCCGCGCCCCGGAGGACTACGACAGCGAGGTCCGATCCCTCGGCGGCAGGATCTACTGCCTGCCCCGCTTCACCGGGACGAACCTTTTGGAATACAAGAAGGCCTGCCGGGCCTTTTTTGCAGCCCACCACGACTTTGCCGCCGTGGAGGGCCACATGACCAGCATGGCGGGGGTCTACCTGCCGATCGCGAAGAAAGCCGGGGCTTTGGTGACCATCGCCCACGCAAGGAGCGCCGGCGTGGACCCGGGGATCCGGGGTCTTGCGACGAAGCTCTTTCGCAGGAACCTCGCCGCCCGGTGCGACGTCTGTTTTTCCTGCTCCGGGGCCGCCTCCCTGGCGGTCTTCGGAAAAGAGGCTGTGGATGCGGGCCGGGTGATTCAGGTGCCCAACGCGATTGAGCTTTCCGACTTTGCCTTTGACCCTGCGGCAAGAAAGAGGATCCGGGCGGAGTTTGGAATCCCCGAGCATGCGATCCTTCTTGGGCACGTCGGCCGGTTCGACGCGATGAAAAACCAGGCTTACATTGCCAAACTCTGCGCGCGGGTCCGGAGAGAGCACCCGGAGCGCCCCCTCTATGCCCTCTTTGCGGGGCAGGGACCGCTCCTGGAGGATGTCCGGGCGGCGTTTGCATCGGCCGGCATGGAGAAGACTGCCTTTTTCCCCGGCCGCTGCGACCGGGGAAGAACCAGGGACTTCTACCAGGCCTTTGACCTCTTTGTCTTTCCCTCCCTCTACGAGGGCCTTCCCGGCACGATGCTGGAGGCCCAGGCGGCGGGGCTTTGCTGCCTCATGTCTGACCAAATCACGGACGAGGTGCGCCTGACACCCGGCGTACAGCGCCTCTCCCTGGAGGACGAGTCCGCCTGGACTGACGCCATCGGGAATCTTGTGATCCCGGATGACGCAGGGCGCAGTGCCCGCTCGAGGGAAAATCGCCTTGCCCTTGCAGGGGCCGGGTATGACGCGGCAGGCGCCGCGAAGACGCTGCAGGACTTCTACCTTGCCTGCGAAAGGAGCGATATCGATGTGCGGAATCTGCGGCTTTCTTTCAAAGCAGCCGATGGAGCGGGAGGAGCTGGAGAGGCTCAATGACCTGATGACCTACCGCGGCCCCAACGACGCGGGGGCCAAGATCTGGGACGCGGGAGAGGGGTGGACCCTCGGCCTTGCCCAGAGACGCCTCGCGATCCTGGACCTCTCCCCCAGGGGCCATCAGCCGATGACCGCGGCGGACGGCAGGGTGACCATTGTCTACAACGGGGAGATCTACAACTACCGGGAGCTTCGGAGTGAGCTCCCGGACTACCCCTTTCAGAGCACCTGCGACACCGAGGTGATCCTGGCCGCCTACGAGAAGTGGGGGATCGAGTGCATCTCCCGCTTCAACGGCATGTTTGCGTTTGCCCTCTACGACCGGGATCAGAAGACCCTGTACCTGGTCCGGGACCGGCTGGGGCAAAAGCCCCTCTACTACTGGAAACAGGACCAGGGCGGGATCCTCTTTGCCTCGGACCTGAAGGTCATCCTGGAGGCGCCGGGCTTTCCGAGGCGCCTTCGAAGGGATGTGCTGGGGCGGTACCTCTGCCAGGGCTACCTGAACGCGCCGGACACGGTGCTGGAGGGGGTGTACAAGCTCTGCCCCGGCTCGGTTCTTGCGGTGCACGGCGGGGCGATGGAAACCACAAAGTACTGGGACGTGGCGGAGACCTATCGGCGCATGCAGGAGATGCCGGTCACGGACTACGAGGAGGCAAAGACGACGCTGAAGGGCCTGATGCAGCAGGCGGTGAAGCGCCGCCTGATCGCCGATGTGCCGCTTGGGTGCTTTCTCTCCGGCGGCTATGACTCCTCTCTGATCGCGGCGCTTGCCCAGGAGCAGCTGGGGGAGACGCCCCTGAAGACCTTCTCCGTGGGCTTTGCCGATCCCGCCTACAACGAGGCGGGGTACGCAAGACAGGTGGCAGAGCACCTTGGCACCGACCACACAGAGGTGGTGATCTCGGAGAAGGACATGTTTGACCTGGTGGCCAGCATCCCCACCTACTTCGACGAGCCCTTCGCGGACTCCTCCCAGATCCCGACCATGCTGGTGTCGCAGATCGCAAAGAAGGACGTGACCGTGGCCCTCTCGGGGGATGCGGGGGATGAGCTCTTCTGCGGCTACAACGTCTACGACAAGATCGCCCAGGCGCAAAAGCTCGACAAGCTCGGCGCCGTGGCCCACGTCATCGGCATGCTTCCCACCGGCATCGGCCGGCTCGAGGACCGATATCCCTTCCGGATCCGCACGATCGCAAAGAACCGGGATCCCCGGACCAAGACCCAGTTCGGCGAGGGGAGCTACGGCGCGGCGGCAAGAGCGCTTGCCGGCTGGCGGGAGGGGGACCTCCCGGTCAGCTACCCGATAGAGCTTTCCTATCCCACGGACAACTGGCAGGAGCGGAGAATGCTCCTGGACCTGGACACCTACCTGCCCGGGGACATCCTGAACAAGGTGGACCGGGCGTCGATGAAGTACTCCCTGGAGAACCGGTGCCCCCTGCTGGACGTGACGGTGGTGGAGTACGCCTTCCGGATCGACCATAAGTTCAAGTATCGGGACGGGGTGAAGAAGTACATCCTCCGGGACATCGCCTGGGAGTACCTGCCCCGGGAGCTGATGGACCGGCCGAAGAAGGGCTTTGCGGTGCCGCTGGACAAGTGGCTCCGGGGACCGCTGCAGGAGGAGCTCCTGTCCTATGCGGACAGGGACATGATCCGGCGGCAGGGCCTTTTTGACGCGGAGGCGGTATCCTCCCTGACGGCGCGGTTTCTTGCGGAGGGGGATGCCGGCCACGGGAGCGGGAGAAACTTCTCCAAGCTCCTCTGGTCCTACTTTGTGTTCCAGCAGTGGTACGCTGCCTGGATCGGAAACTGACGGGGGCAGGTATGCAGCAGGAACCATCCAAGAAGCAGCCGGTCCTTGGCATCCGGCTCTTGCCGGGCATGGGCTTTGGAAACCGGCTCTTTGTCTACTTGAGCACCCGGTGCCTTGCCGGGAGGAACGATATGGCGTTCTCGGTCCTGGACCGGGAACTTCTCGAAAAGAGCATCACCGTCGACGGGAAAAAGCTCTTTGATCTGGACTACGGGGAGGCGCTCTCCGAAAAAGATTTCCCGGTGCAGGTCGCGGAGAAGGACGAGCGGATCTACATCCCGGACTCGGAGCACGACCTCACGAGGGGCTGTTATGTTGCCGGGGCGGATGAGAAGCTCTTTGCGCTCCAAAAGGATCACCCCGGGGAGAACATTCTCCTATCCGGAAACCTCCAGGCGGGGGAGTACTTTGCGGGGTACGAGGAAAAGCTCCGGAAGTGGCTTTCTGTCAACCCGGCGCTGGACCACCGGGAGTACATGGGCGAGAACGTCTGCATCCTGAACATCCGCGGCGGCGAGTACGCCGGCGCCCCGGAGCTTTTTTTGGAGCGGCGCTACTGGCTCGATGCGATGCGCTACATGAAGACCCTGCGGCCGGACATGAAGTTCCTCGCGGTGACGGATGACCTCGCCGCGGCGGGGCGGGTCCTGCCCGAGGTGCGGGCGGTCCACGGGGACATCGCCCACGACTACACGATCCTCAAAAATGCCCGCTTCCTGATCCTGTCGAACTCGAGCTTTGCCTGCTTCCCCGCCTTCACGGGGCACGCGGAGCAGATCGTGGCGCCCAAGTACTGGGCAAGGCACAACACCTCCGACGGCTTCTGGAGCGGGGAGCAGAACCTCTATCCCGCCTTCACCTACCTGGATCGGGAGGGGAAGCTCTTTACCGAGGAGGAATGCCGGCGGGAGCTTCAGGCGTACCGGGCGCGGACGGACTTTTCGAAGCGAATCGGCAGGAAGCCGACAGAGGAAGAGCTCGCCGCCGGGCGATGGCAGGTGGCGGCCCTTTGCAAAAAGGATCTGCGCCAGCGGGCTGTGCTCTCCCTGGCGCGGCGGCTTCACCTGATCCGCCGGCGGGACAGCCTCTGATGATGAGAGGAGAAAAACGATATGGCAGCCTATGATGCCGATCACCGGGTCCTTCTGCCCAACGTGACCCTGGCGGCCATGACCAGCGTGAACATCTCTGCCACGGTCAAGGCCATGGAGTACAGCATGCGGGGCATCCAGTTCGGCGACGCGGTGCTGATTGCGGACCGAAAGCCCCTCGGCCTTCCAAAGACCATCCGCTATGACCACACGTCCCGGATGCGGGGGATCGATGACTTCAACTACAAGATGATCTACGAACTGGGGGACCACATCCGCACGGACTTTGTGCTCATCGTCCATGCGGATGGCTTTGTCGTGCACCCGGAGTGCTGGCGGGACGAGTTTCTGGACTACGACTACATCGGGGCCCCCTGGCCGCTTCCGCCCGCGGGCGATACCACCACCTACCGGGACCGGGACGGGAACATCTGCCGGGTGGGCAACAGCTGCGGAATCCGCAGCAAGCGGCTTCTGGACTTTCCCAAAAAGGCCGGGATCCCCTGGTTTGGGGACTACGCCTATGGAAAGCTCTGGTACTACGAGGACGGCTTCCTCTGCTGCAAGATCCGGCACCTTCTGACAGAGCATGGCATGTCCGTTGCCCCGATCGAGGTCGCCCGCTACTACGCCCACGAGCGCATGCTCCCGGAGACCGAGGGGATCACCCCCTTCGCGTTCCACAAGTGGGAGGGCACCAACGCCGGCTATCCGAACTTCCTCCGGCGCAAAGGAGAGCGCACATGATCTACGACTGCTTTCAGTTTTTCAATGAGCTGGACATCCTAAAGCTCCGCCTTCACGTCCTCTCGGATGTGGTGGACAAGTTTGTGATCAGCGAGGCGACGGAGACCTTCTCGGGTCTTCCAAAGCCCCTGTACTATGAGGAGAACAAGGAGATGTTCCGGGAGTTCTCCGACAGGATCATCCACGTGGTGGTGACGGACACCCCCAAGGGCTACACCCATGACCGGGACACCTTCCAGAAAAACGCCGTGGGGCGGGGGCTTGTCGGGGCAAAGCCGGACGACATCATCCTCTTTTCCGACCTTGACGAGATCCCAAACCCCGACAAGATCAGGGAGATCCTGCCCAACTTTCAGGACGATAAGATCTACCACTTTGCCCAGCGCATGTTTTACTGCTACCTGAACATGGAGGAGGTCTCGGGGAACCTTCTCTCCTACGGCGGGGAGTTTCCAGGCGTGTCAAAAAAGCAGTGGCTTGGCACCAGGATGTGCCGGTACGGCCTTCTGCAGGAGCGGGGCATGCAGCTCGGGGATCTGCGCTTTCCGGAGTGCAAAGAGATCGGCATCCGGGTCGCGGACGGCGGCTGGCACTTCGGGTACATGGGCGGCCACGGCGAGAAGGACGTGAAGAAGCGGGTTGAGGAGAAGGTGGTCTCCGCGGCCCACGAGGAGTACAACAACCGCCACACGCTCTCCCGGGTGGAGGACCAGATCCTGGACGGAAAGGACATCTTCGGCCGGGACGCAAAGTTCGTCCGGGTGCCCATCGATGAGACCTATCCGAAATACCTGAGGGAGCACGAGAAGGAGTACGACTACCTGATCCTGAAGGAGGAGGCGCCGGCAAAGCGCGCCCTGCGGCACGCGAGGGAGCGGGCAGAGGATGCTCTCTTTCAGGCATCCCTCCCGGCAAGGCGCATGGCAAGGCGGATTGTAAAGCGGGACGGCTCGGAATGAGCGGGGCAAAAAAGGTCTCGGTGTGCCTTCCCACCTACAACCACGAGGAGGAGGCGGCAAGGGCTCTGGAGAGCCTTGGAGCGCAGGACTTTCGGGACGCGGAGCTGATCGTCTGCGACGACTCCGAGGGGGACGGGGTCAGGAAGCGGGTGGCTGCCTTTTCGGCAAAGAACCCGGACATCCCGGTGACCTACGCTGCGAACCGCCCGAAAAAGGGCCACATCTTCAACTGGAATGCGACGCTTGACCTTGCCTGTGGCACCTACGTGAAGATCCTCTTTTCCGATGACTTCTTTACGGACGGACACGCCCTCGGGGCCTTTGTGGACCTTCTGGACAAGAACCCGCAGGCAGACCTTGCCTTTTCCGGCTCCCGGCAGGTGCGGCTGGAGGAGGCGGGGACCCTCGCCCACCTGGAGGAGGACGCCCCAAAGGAGCGGGCCGCCTCCGACGCCTTTCTCCAGAGCCTGCAGGCGGACTGGCGAAACCTCTTTCTCGGGAATGAGATCGGCGCCCCCAGCGCCGTGATCTTCCGAAGGAGCACCGGCGCGCGCTTTGACGAGAAGAGCGGCTGGGCCAGCGACATGTACCTGTACGCGGATATATTAAAAAACAATCCCCGGTTTGCCTATACCAGGCAGCCCCTCATCTCGATCGGCATGCACCCGGGGCAGTACACCGAGAGCTTTGCGGAGAAGGACGAGCGGATCTACGCGGACTACCGGTATTTCTACCAAAAATATAACCTTTCCGCCGCGCCGGCCTGCCGGGCCTACTTTCTGTCCCGGTTTCTGGTGAAGTACAAAAAGCCCTGGCAGGAGGCAAAGGACCTCGGGTACACGAGAGGGGAGTACCTGAGGGCCCTTGCCGGCGAGGGGCAGAGCACCCTGCGCTCCTTTCTGGGGGCGAGAATGAGGTTTTTGTCGAAATGATCGTACTGCAACTCTCCGGAGGACTGGGCAATCAGATGTTTCAGATCGCCATGGCATGGCGCCTTGCGGCGGAGGGAAAGCGCGTCGCGATCGACGACGCCACGGCCTACCGGGAGATGGGAGAGAAGGCAAGGCCCCTGCAGCTGGCGGACGCCTTCGGGATCACGTACGAGCGGGCGTCCCGGGAGGATATCTCGCGGCTTCGGGATGAGAGCCCAAAGCTGCAGGACAAGGTCCGAAGGCGCCTCTTTGGGAGAAAGCTCCGGGAGGTTCATGACCGGGACTTTGTCTATGACGCCTCCCTCCTCTCTCTCGATGAGGTGTACCTTGCGGGGACCTTCCAGTGCCCCGCCTACTTCGCCCCGATCCGGGAGAAGGTCCGGAAGAATTTTGCCTTCACGAAGGCGGCAAGAAAGGCTCCCCCCGCCGTGCAGGCGATGGCAGAGCAGATCCGAAAGACGGGAAATTCCTGCAGCGTGCATCTTCGCTTTGGGGACTACCTGGAGAAGGCCGATGTCTACGGCGGGATCTGCACGAAGGCGTACTATGAGGCGGCCCTGCGGCGGGTGCTCGCTAAGCGGGGCAAGGCCACCTTCTTTGTCTTTTCCAACGACGAGGAGAAGGCCGCTTCCTGGATCCGGGAGGAGGAAAAGCAGTTTCAGAGTGCCGGCGCTTCCTTTGTCCCGGTCACCGGAAACGACGAGGCCCATGGGTACCTGGACCTCTGCCTGATGACCTTCACGAGAGACCACGTGATTGCCAACTCGAGCTTTTCCTGGTGGGGCGCGTATCTGGGGGAGAAGCCGGATGGCCTTGTGATCGCCCCCGCCCTCTGGATCCACGAGCCGGACGGCTCGGAGCTGCAGCGGCGGGACATCTACACGAAGGGGATGATCCTCCTCACCCCCAGGGGGGAGGAGGCGGACGAGCTGATCGGGAGAGAGCCGGGGGAGTATCCCCTTGTCTCGGTCATCACCGCCTGCTACAACATCGCCCCCTACGCCGCGCGCGCGATCCACTCCCTGACGGGGCAGACCCTGCGGAACCTGGAGATCCTCGCCGTGGACGACGGCTCCACGGATGAAACCGGAAAGATTCTGGAAGCGCTCGCGAAGGAGGATCCGCGGATCAAAGTGATCCACAAGGAAAACGGCGGCCTCTCCGACTGCCGAAACGCGGGCCTTGCCGCGGCAAGGGGCCGCTACATCGGGTATCTCGACGGGGACGACTGGGCGGATCCCAGGATGTTTGAGACCCTCGTGCGGGGGTGCCTTCTTACCGGCGCCGGGATGGCGGCCCTTCGCTATCTCCCGGTGGAGGAGGGCGATAGGGCGGTCCGGGACCCGGACCTTCCCGTGTCGTCAATCCTCCGGGAGAGTACGCTCCTGGAGCCCGGGGCGGCAGCAGGGCTCTGGATTGACTCGAGCCTTCGGGGGCCCGAGGAGGAGCCCTATCTTGCCAACTCCGTCTGGAGCAAGCTCTTTCGGCGGGATGTGTGCGAGGGGATCTCCTTCGTGAAGGGAAAAAACTCCGAGGACATCCTCTATACTGCCAAGACCCTTCTTCGCACCGACGCCCTCCTCTACGTCCCACGGCCCCTCTACCACTACACGGTCAGCCGCGCGGGCAGCATCATGAGTGGCAAGACCGGCGAGCGGCGGGTGCGGGACGAGATCCCGTTCTGGCAGGAGCAGATCCGGCTCTTTGCGCAGGCGGGCCGACAGGACCTGGCGGACCGGGCGCGCTTTTCCCTGGAGCGGCGTCTCCTCTACTACATCACGGACATGCAGGGGAGCGAGGCGGCGGCCCCCTACCGAAAGGAACTGGAAGAGCTCCTCTTGAAGGACCCCGAGGCGGACCGGCTCTGCAGGGATCCGAAGGCCGGGGCAAAAGGCGACCGGCTCCGGGTCTGTCTCTACCGAAAGAACCCCAGACTCTATTTTTGGATTGACCGCATGCGCACAAGGAGGAACGGCGGATCGTGACCACCCTTAGCAAAATCAATGCGGGCTGCAATGCCCTGGCCGGGCGGATCGACCGGCGCTTTCACCGGCTCCTCACCGCCCTCTTCTATGCGGGGTTTCTCACGGAGCTTGTCATTGTCATCATCGACAAGAGCGCCCTGGTGAACCCCTATGAGGGGCAGCTCTACCGGCTCACCTTCCTGTGCTTTCTTTTCAAGCTCCTCTCGGAGCGCTTCACGCTCCGGGAGCGGGGGTACCTCTTATTCTTCCTGGTGCTCTCCTGCGTGTCGTACCTTGCCTCGGGCCGAAACGAGCTCCTTCGCTGTACGGTCTTTGCCGCCGCCATGGTGCGCATGGACGTAAAACAGCTCATGAAGTGCATGCTGGCGGTCACCGCGGCGGGGTGCCTTGTGCTCAACGTCCTCTCCCTGACAGGCGTCCTTGGCACGGTGTTTCTCACCGCCGACTACGGGAGCGGCGTGGAGACGAGGCTCTGCCTCGGCCTCGGGCACCCCAACTCCCTCCACTGCATGGCGGCGGTGCTGGTCCTTTTGTTTCTCTACCTCTACCATGACCGCCTGCTACCATGGGCCTATGCGCTCCTTTTTGCGGGAAACGGGGTTTTGCTCTATTTTACAAGGAGCCAGATGGGCGCCCTGGCGATGGCAGGGGGGATCCTGCTGCAGGCCGCCATGGACCATTTGAAAAAGGACGCCGCCAAGGACGCCCTCTGCCGGTGCATGGAGCTGCTCCTTGCCCTGGGCCTTGTCTTCTCCCTTCTCGCCGCGATCTTCAACCCGTCCTACCACCCCTGGATGCAGCGCCTGGACAGCCTGATGACCGGGCGGGTGGGGTCGCTGTGGGATACCACTTTTCACGAGGGGACCCTCTCCTCATGGCGCTGGTTTTCTGACCGGAATTCTGACAGATTTTTTGACCTCGGCTGGGTGAGGCTGGTATACTGGTACGGTGTCATTCCGGCGGTTGTCATCCTTGACTTTCTCTTTCGCTGGCTCCGCTTTCTGCGAAGGAACAGGCAGACGGCCGCTTTTGTGATGCTCTCGGTGCTTTCCGTCTACACGGTGTTTGAAGCACACCTGGTGTCGGAATATCTGGGAAGAAATGTGTTATTGCTGCTGGCGGCGCTGTATGTGCCGATGGCGGCAGGGGAGAGCAGATGAACCAGAAAAACAAGATCCTCCAGACCTATGGGGTGTGGCTTCTGGACATGGCGTGCATCATCGTGTCCTACCTCATAGCAACCCAGCTGCGCTTTGCCCACAACCGGGACTACGGGGACAAGACCCTCCACTACATGGTCATGGTGGTCATGCTCCTGTTCTGCACGATTTACAACTTCTTCATGGACTGGAACCGCAGCATCCTAAAGCGCGGCGCCTTCCGGGAGTTCATTGAGACCGTCAAGTTCGATGCGGTGATGATCATCGTGTCCCTGGTCTTTGTGTTCTTCGCGCAGTGGTCCAACATCCTGTCCCGGCAGGTGATCCTGAACTTTGCCTGGATCAACCTGGCGCTGATGAATCTGGCCCACGCGCTGTACAAGAAGATGGCGCGGCACATCTTCTCCGGGGAGAAGCAGCAGACCAAGGTCCTGGTGGTGTGCCGGAGTGAGGTGGAGGACGAGACGATCTCCCGCCTTCGCCAGGAGCTGGGGCTCTCCTACCAGGTGGTGGGCGGCGTCTCCGTCCACCAGGGTATGGGGGAGGAGGAGCTGCGCGGCATCACCGAGCAGCTGACCCAGATCGCCTTTGACGAGGTGTACTTCAACACCCCGGGCCTTTCCATGACCGACGTGGCGCCTCTGATCCAGGGCTTCCAGGAGATGGGCGTCACCTGCCGCTACAACATCGTCCTGCCGGACGTGGGCGCGGCGACGACCGCCGTGGAGACCTTCGGCGGCAGCACCGTCATCACCTACTCCAAGAACATCGTGTCCTACAAGAAGCTCCTGATCAAGCGCTTCTGGGACATCATCGGCGGGATCGTGGGCCTTGTCCTCACCGGCATCATCACGATCTTCCTGGCGCCGGCGATCAAGCTGGACTCCAAGGGGCCGGTGTTCTTCTCCCAGGTGCGGGTCGGCAAGAACGGGCGGCGGTTTCGGATCTACAAGTTCCGGTCGATGTACACCGACGCGGAGGAGCGCCTCAAGGATCTGATGGGCCAGAACGAGGTCCAGGGCCTGATGTTCAAGATGGAGAACGACCCCCGGGTCACCAAGGTCGGCAAGTTCATCCGCAAGACCTCCCTCGACGAGTTCCCCCAGTTCTGGAACGTGCTGAAGGGCGACATGAGCCTGGTGGGCACCCGCCCGCCGACTGAGAAGGAGTTCGAGCAGTACGACGAGCACTACCGCAGACGCCTGTCGATGACGCCGGGCCTCACCGGCATGTGGCAGGTGTCCGGCCGCTCCAACATCGACGACTTCGACGAGGTCGTGAAGCTGGACCTGTACTACATCGACAACTGGTCTCTGACGCTGGACTTCAAGATCCTGCTGCAGACTGTCGGCGTCGTGTTTGCCCACCGGGGCGCAAAGTAAGCCCCTCGGAGGTTTGCCATGCGGCTTGTCATTGATGCATTCAAGTTGGTGAAGGGGGCCGGGAAGAGCATCGGCATCTACAACCTGACCCGCTCCCTCACCGAATATCTGTCGGCGGAGAACAAACGGCGCGGCTGCCCCCACGAGATCATCGTCCTCGGCAATTCCTACAACCGCAGGGACATGAGCTGGGAGGGCTCCACCTTTGTGCCCATCGACAAAAATCCCCTGGACCGGGCGACCTTTACGTACTGGGAGCTCTTCGGGGTGAAAAAATATGCCAGGCAGTACCACGCGGACCGGATCCTGTTTCCGAGGGGATACCGGCCCTTTGTGTATTCCGGGAAGGATGCGATCATCATCCACGACCTGATCCCCTTCTGGTACGACGAGCACGTGCCCGGATACCTGAACCGGGTGGAGAACGCCTACATCATGAACCGGCTGAAGGCCTCGATCCGCCACGCGGACAAGATCATCACGATCTCTGACTTCTCAAAGCAGGAGATCGAGGCGCTGGTGCCGGGGAGCGGGGCGAGGATCACGAGGATCTGGAACGGCATCAACGACATGCCGCCCTTTGAGCGGGAGAAGACGCCCACAAGGCCCCCGTACCTTGCCGCGGTGACGACGAAGATGCCCCACAAGAATGCCGCGGGGATTTTGAAGGCCTATGCGGCCTACGACGCGCTCTGCAGGGAGCGCGGGATCACCCCGCTGGAGCTCTGGATCATCGGCATCCCGGACATTGCGGGGTTTGATGAGGGAGCGGATCTTTCCCCTGCGGCGAGAGCCCGCATCCACTGCCCCGGGTACCTGCCGGAGTACGCGGACCTCTGCCGGCTGACCGCCGGGGCGAGGGCATTTTTGTTCCTCTCCCTCGCGGAGGGCTTTGGGTTTCCGCCGCTCGAGGCGATGCAGCTCGGGACCCCGGTCATCTGCAGCAGCCGAACCTCCCTCCCGGAGGTCGTGGGCGATGCCGGGATCCTGGTGGACCCGGAGGATGTCAGGGCTGTGGCTGAGGCGATTCTCACCCTGCAGGGGGATGATCAAAAGTGCAGGGACCTCGTGCAGCGCGGGTATGAAAACGTGAAGCGCTTTACCTGGGACTCGCGGACGAGAGCCTACTGGAAAGCCCTCTTTGGGGAGGACTGACGAAGGAGACAGATGGGGAGACTGGTGATCTTTGACACCTCCAACTATGAGGACTTTCCGATCGGCGGACAGCTGACGAGCGTGCGGGGCTTTCTTCGCTTTCTCGCAGTGGTCCATCCCGAGGCGGCAGGGAAGGTCCTCCTCGTCGGGGTGACGACCAAGCCGAATGCAGTGGGAGAGGAGGGAAGCGTTTCCCTGGAGGGCGTTTCCTTTCGGGTGCGCTATGTCTGCGCGGCGGAGACCGACCTTGCCCACACGCAGCACTCCCTGCGGGCCGCTTTTGCCAAGGGAATTTTAAAATACGGCGCCCGCCTTGCCCTCACCGGGCGGGATTTGCTCTACATTCAGACCCCGGAGGCCGCGGGGCCGGCAAAGCTCCTCGCCCCCCGGGCGAAGTTTGTCATCTTCTCCCATGGCTCTTATGCCAACATGGAGCGGGGCTTTCGGTTCTATCAAAAGAGCCTGGTCAAAAAGGCGTTCCTTTCCTACCTTCGCTGGGTGCTGCGCCGCGCATCGCGCATCTTTGTGCTGGATGAGCAAAGCCGGAGGGACTACCTTCCCTACAACCAAAACCTGACGCTGGTCAAAAACTCCATCGTCCTGCCGGAAAACTATGAGGCCTTTTCGCCCATGTCCCATCCCTTCCGGGGGCGGCTCCTGTTTGTGGGGCGCCTCTCCAAGGACAAGGGGGTGGACGGCATCTGCGAGGCCGCAGCACTCCTTGCGGAGGAGGGGGTCACCCTGACCGTCGTCGGCGATGGCGAGGAGGGAGAGCATCTTCGCCGGTACGCGGGAGAGGGCATCCTTTTTGTCGGCGCCGTGGCGCCCTCCCAAGTGGCAGGGTACATGGAGCAGGCGGACATCCTCGTCATGAACTCCGCCTTTGAGGGGGTCCCGATGACGATCCTCGAGGCCCTCTCCCATGGCCTTCCCGTCATCTCCACGGATGTGGGCGGCATCGGTGCGACCGTTTCCTTTGGGCAGGACGCGGAGAAGACCGACGGAACGCCCGCTTCCATTGCGGCGGCGGTCCGAAAGATCCGGGCAGATTACGCCGCCTACGCGGCGGCGGCCCATGCCCATGCGAGGGACTACGACTACCGGGCTGCCAACGTGCCCGTGTGGGAGGGCCTTCGGACGTTTTGGAAGGATGGAAGGAAGGATTGAAAACGTATGAAAGATCTCGTGAGTGTGATCGTTCCGGTATACAATGCGGGAACCTATCTGGCCCCCTGTCTCGCGTCCATTGAAAATCAGACATATCCCGACCTGGAGATTCTGCTTGTGGACGACGGCTCCACAGATGGAAGCGGCGGTCTGTGTGACAAAGAGGCAGCGCGGGATGAGAGAATCCGTGTGATCCACAAGGAGAACGGAGGCCTCGTCTCCGCCTGGAAGGCGGGGGCGTCTGCGGCAAAGGGAGCCTATTTTGCCTTTGTGGACAGCGATGACTGGCTCGATGCGGACTATATCGGGCGGCTTGCGGAAAAAGCATCCGGCAGCGGTGCCGAGGTGATCTGCGGCGGCTTTACGATCGAGCGGGGCAAGGGGACAAGACCCGAGCGGGTCACCAGCAAGGCCCTTGCCGGCGTCTATGAGGGGGAGAAGCTCGCGGGCTTGAAGCCGGAGCTGATCGGACATGAGACGAGGCGGGTCATCCTCTCCCGCTGCATGAAGCTGACTGCCCGGGATCTTTTTCTCTCCAACATGTCCTACGCCAGGGAGGACATCCGGATGGGAGAGGACGTCACGGTGATGCTCCCCTGCCTTCTCTCCTGTGAGAGGCTCGTCCTTCTGCCGGACTCCTATGGCTATCACTACCGGACCGTGGAGGGATCGATGGTGCACCACTACAATCCGGGGCTCTATGACAACGTGAAGCGCCTTTGGAAAATTCTGGAGGAGATCGAGGCGGACTATCAGGTCCCGGACGGGACACGCCGGGCAGAGCGGGAGTTTTATTACCTGATGCTTTTGGAGCTGAAAAACCAGCTGCGCCGGGTGGGAAAGGATGCCGATGAGAAGCGGCTGATCCGGGAGACCATTGTCTCCGAGATCCGGGAGACGGACCTTGCCAGGATCCAGCGGGAGAACCCGGAAAAGCCGAGGGAGAACGCCAACAAGCTCCTTGCGATGATGATCCGGTGCCCGAACAAGTCGGCGGTCGAGGCGATCCAGCGGGTGTTTCAGTCCCGGTGAGGCGCCGCATTTCGGAAAGTATGGTGAAATCATGTCTCAAAATCTTGTTTCCGTGATCCTTCCCGCCTACAATGCAGAGCGTTCCCTGGAGCGGGCGGTGGCAAGCGTTCTCGCCCAGACCTGGCAGAACTTCGAGCTGATCGTGGTCAATGACGGCTCCGCGGACGGAACCCTGGCTCTCGCAGAGCGCCTTGCCCGCAGGGATTCCCGGATCCGGGTGATTGACATGAAAAACGGCGGCGTCTCCCGGGCAAGAAACGCGGGACTCCTTGCGGCATCCGGGGAGGAGATCACCTTCCTCGACGCAGACGATGCGATGGCGCCGGAGATGATGGAAGCCCTGGAGCAGGTCCTTGCGGAGACCGGCGCGGATGTGGCGGGCTGCGGCTTTGCCGATGCGGCGCACCAGGGGCAGGGGAGCGGCAAAACCCAGGTCCTCACCGGGGAGGAGATCATCAGGAAGGGGATCCTTCACAGCGACACCCGGGTCTGGAGCAAGCTCTTTCGAAAAAAGGCCATCGGCAGCGCGCAGTTTCCGGGAGACCTCACCATCGGGGAGGACATGCTCTTTCTCCTGGAGGTCCTTCAGGAGAACACGCGGTACGCCGCCCTGGACCGGGCCCTCTACGTGTACGAGGAAAATCCCGCCGGGGCGATGGCGCGGCCCTTTGTGCCCACCTATTTTGACCAGATCACCTGCTGGGACCGGGCCGAGGAGGTCATCCGGTCCCGGTTTCCAAAGACCCTTGAGGACTCCGGGGCAGCGGCGCGCCTTTCGTCCATCCAGGCGGTCTCTGCGATGCTGACGGCGGCGAAGCTTGCCAGGCTCCCCCGGGCAAAGCGAAAGGGCTATGCCGAGCGAATCCGGTGGATGCAGCGCTATGTCCGGGCGCGGTGGAAAGACCCCGCCGCCCGGGATGAGCTCCCCCCGGGGTATCCCTTCAAGATCCGATTGTTTTTGCTGGCACCGGAATGCTACTTTCTCCTGATGTCGAAGCGATGAGAAAAAGCTGATTTTATTATTCTGTTATGGAACATTCTGAGAACAAACTTGCTCTGTACATGCACGCGGGGAGCGGAAACCACGGGTGCGAGGCCATCGTGGTCAGCCTGGTCCGGTCCCTTCCCGGGGGGCAGATCACGCTGATGTCGAACTGCGCCAGGGAGGATAGGACGTATCTTCCGGAGGCAGTGCAGCGCCAGCTCTCGATCTTTGAGGAGCAGCACATCGGGGACCACTTCGTCACCCATGCGCTCTACTACGCAAGGCGGAAGCTGACCGGGGACGCGGAGTCTTTCCTGCGCTATCGGTACCGCGCCCTGACGGGGCGCGGAAAGCCGGATCTTGCGGTCTCCATCGGGGGCGACAACTACTGCTATCCCTCCATGGTGCCGGACCTCATCCAGGCGAACGCGATGTTTCACCACCAGGGGACGAAGACCATGCTCCTTGGCTGTTCCATCGAGCCGGAGCTCTTACAGGGGGAGGGCAGCAAAGCGCTCTTAGAGGACCTTGCCCGGTACGACCGGATCCTTGCCAGGGAGAGCATCACCTACACCGCCCTCAAAAACGCGGGGATCCCGAAGGAGAAGCTCCGGCTCGTGCCGGATCCCGCCTTCCTTCTGCCAAAGGACGAGAGCGCCCTCCCCGCGGGCTTTCGCTCCGGCGATACCGTGGGCATCAATGTCAGCCCCATGGCCCAGGCCTACGCAAAGGACGGGGACGCGGTCCTTGCGGCCTTTGCGGACCTCGTGCAGCACATCCTGGACACCACCAAGATGGATGTCGCCCTGATCCCCCACGTCACCTGGGCAAGGAGCGACGATCGGGTGCCCCTTTCGGATCTGTACGGACGCTTTTCGGGGAATGAGCGGGTGCGCCTGATTCCGGATCTTCCCGCGGAGCAGCTCAAGGGCATTATCGCCAACTGCCGCTATTTTGTCGGGGCAAGGACCCACGCGACGATCGCGGCCTACTCCTCCCTGGTCCCGACCCTGGTCATCGGCTACTCGGTGAAGGCCCGGGGCATCGCCGAGGACCTCTTCGGCAGGTCCTTCCGCTACGTCCTCCCGGTGCAGGATCTTTCGCAGAGCCGGCAGCTTGTGGACGCCTATGACTGGCTCTCTGCCAACGAGGACGAGATCCGCTACGACCTCGCGGGGGCGATCCCCCTGTTCAAGGCGCGGGCCGAGCAGAACGGGGAGGAGATCCGAACCCTCCTGAATGGTTCATAAGACGTAAAGAAAGGCAAAACGCTTGGGCAGAGTCAGATTCGCGGAAAAGAACATCCTCTTTGGCTACCTGGGACAGGCCGCCACGATGCTGATGTCCTTTGTGCTGCGCACGATTTTCATCCAAAACCTCTCGGAACAGCTCCTGGGCATCAACTCCACCTACTCCAACGTGCTCTCCATCCTCTCGATGGCGGAGCTGGGCATCGGCACCGCGCTGAACTTTGCGCTCTACAAGCCGGTGGCGGAGGAGGACCGGGAGAAGATCAAGTCCTACATGCAGATGTACCGCAAGGCCTACACGGCGATCGCCCTGGTGGTCGCCTGCATCGGCCTGGTGCTGGTGCCCTTTCTGCCGCGGCTCGTCAAGAACCCCGGGGTCTCCGACACCCAGCTGACGCTCTACTACCTGATCTTTCTGTTCAACACGGTCAGCACCTACTTCGTCAGCTACAAGTACAGCCTCTGCAACGCCGAGCAGAAGAACTACATCCAGACCAACATCAACACCGTGACCAAGCTGATCACCACCGGCCTCCAGATCCTGGTGGTGGTCGTCACGAAGAACTTCCTCTTTTACCTTCTGACCGACATGTTTGTCCAGCTGGCCCAGAAGATCTTCGTCTCCTGGTACCTGGACCGGCTCTACCCCTACCTGCGGGAGAAGAACGTGACCCCGCTGACGAAGGAGGAGCACGCCGAGGTCTGGTCCAAGACCAGGGCCCTCGTCCTCCACAAGGTGGGCGACGTCGCCCGGCTCCAGACCGACTCCCTGATCATCTCCTCGTTCATCCAGGTGTCGGTGGCCGGCATGGTGGACAACTACACGATGGTCATCAACGCGGTGACGAACTTCGTGAACATCATCTTCAACTCGGTGATCTCGGGCTTTGGGAACCTCATCGCCACGGAGACCCGCCAGCGCCAGTACGAGCTCTTTAAGGTCTACCGGTTCTTCGCCTCCTGGATCTACGGCTTTGCGGTGACGGGCTTCTTTGCCCTGCTGACGCCCCTCATCCAGATCTGGCTCGGGAATGACTGGGTGCTGCCGGAGGCGGCGGTGGCCCTGATCCTCATCGATCTCTACTTCAAGGGGGAGCGGACCGTGCTGTCCAACTACAAGACCGCGGCCGGCGTCTTTGAGCAGGACAAGTGGCTTGCCCTGATCCAGGGCGGCGTGAACCTCGTCCTCTCGATCTGGCTCGTGCAGAAGATCGGCCTTGCCGGCATCTACGTGGGCACCGTGGTCTCGGGCCTGATCGCCAACGTGACCAAGCCCATCATCATCTATCGGGACTGCTTTGACCGGTCTCCCCTTGACTACTTCGGGGACTCCGCGAAGTACACGGCGGTCACCGCCGCCTGCATCCTGGCCTGCCGGTTCCTGGCCATGCGGATGCTGGGGACGCTGACCATTCCCCGGTTTTTGGTGATGGTTGTCATCGCAACGCTCCTCTACAACGGCGTGTTCCTGCTCTTCTTTGGAAGAGGCCAGGAGACCAGGTATCTCTTCGGCATCGCCAGGAGGAGGCTCTCGCGGAGGAAAAACCGCCATGACGAGTAAGAAGGCTGTGGAACAGGCCACCATCCGGGAACTTGCCCGGATGGCGGGGGGAAAACGAACGGCAAAGGAGGGGCTTAGGGCGCTGGGAAAGCGGATCCTTCGGGGCGAGCACGTGCAGAAGGACCCGCTCTTTTGGCCGGCGGGGCTTCTTCTGCTTGGCCTTTGCGAGTGCGCCCTTGCTGGGGAGGAGGAAGCGGAAGATGCAGCGACAGCCTACCTGGAGAAGGCCCTGCAAAGGAATCCCGTCATCGCCCACACGGACGATGCGGTCGCGGCCTACGCGGCCCTTCGCCTCTACGAAAAGAGCGGGAACCCGAAACTGTTGTCTATCGCAGATGCCTGCGCGGCCTTTTTAAAGGGCGCAAGGCGCGACGGGAAGGGCTCCATCGTCTACAACGCGGCGCGGCAGAACCAGTACATCTTTGCGGACGGCGCGGGGGAGACGTCCCTGTTTCTTGCCCGCTACGGGGCCGTCCGGGAGGATGAGAAGGCGGGGGAGCTTGCCCTCCTGCAGCTTACCAACTGGTTTACCCTGGGGCAGGATGCCCGCACGGGTCTTCCCTACCACGGATACGACGCGGCCACGGGCCTGTGCCAGGGGATCGTCGGCTGGGGGCGGGCTGTCGGATGGCTCCTTTTGGGTGCCGCGGAGGTCCTTGCCCTGGACGGCGCGGGGCAGCTCTCCTTCCCGATCCGCAAGCTCTTTGCGGACGCTTTTGTCTATGAGCGGGAGGACGGCCTCTATGGCTGGACCCTGCCGGGAACCAGGGGACCTGCGGACACCTCCGCCTCCGGGATGATCCTCTGGGCGAGAAAGCGCGCGGGTCTTGCGGAGGATGCGACAAAGAGCGAGGAGGCTCTCCTTGCTGCGGCCAGCGGGGACGGAACCGTCCTGCAGTGCTCCGCGGAGTGCATTGACTTTGGACAGTACGTGCAGCAGTACGGCGCCTACCCCTGGGGGCAGGGCGCCGTCTGCGCGGCACTTTGGGAATCATCATGATGAAGGATGTAATCAGGCGGCTCGGAACGATCATGACCAGGAGGCAGAAGCACAAGCTGGTGCTGCTCGCCTTCATGATGCTGGTGGGCGCGGCCCTCGAGACCGTGGGCACCTCCCTGATCCTGCCCCTTGTGGAAGTCGCCATGGACCCGGACGAGGTCCTGGAGAACAGGATCCTCTTTCGCATTTACACGGCCCTCGGCATGGAGAGCCCAAGGCACTTCATCATGGTGCTCTGCTTTCTCCTGTGCGGGGTGTACATTGCAAAGAACCTCTACCTGTACGTGATGTACAACACCCAGTACCGCTTCGTCTACGACGGCCAGTACGACACCTCCCGGCGGATCTTTGCAGACTACATCGGAAGGCCCTATGAGTACTATCTCAACGCCAGCACCGGCAAGGTGATGCGCAACATCCAGGGGGATGTCAGCGGGACCTACAGCCTGCTGCTCGCGCTCCTTCGCCTTGCGACGGAGTCGGTGATCTCGCTCTTTCTCTTTGTCCTTTCCTTTGTGACAAACCCCTGGATGACCGGCATCATGGCGCTCTTTATCGGCGGGGTGCTCCTCCTAAACCGAAAGCTCTTTGGACCGGTCCTGCACCACTATGGCCTGGAGGTGCAGCAGAACAACGCCCAGACCACCAAGTGGCTTTTGCAGGCGCTGACCGGCATCAAGGACACGAAGGTCCTCCACAAGGAGCGGTACTTCTCGAAGCAGTACGAGCACCATTCGGGCGTGCTCAATGCGATCCAGATCCGGCAGGCGACCCTCTCCAACATCCCCTCCCTCTCGATTGAGACGGTGATGATGGTTGGCATCCTCGCTGCCGTGGGCGTCCTGATCCGGCAGGGCACCGGGGTCTCTTCCATGATCGGCCAGGTGGCGGTCCTTTGCATGGTGGGCATCCGGATCCTGCCCTCCGCAAACCGGATCGCCAACGCCTTCAACGACATCTCCTACTACGAGCCGTCCCTTGCCGCCGTGGAGCAGGTCCTTGCCAAGACGGAGGCAGAAAAGGAGCGGCCAAAGGCAGACACTTCAAAGGAGGTGACCCGGGTCCCCTTCCAGAGGCAGATCCGCTTTGAGCACCTTTCCTACCGCTATCCCGGTACCGACACCGACATCCTGGCGGATGCGGACCTTATGATCCCCAAGGGGGCTTCTGTGGGCCTCATCGGTCCCTCCGGGGCCGGCAAGTCCACCACGGTGGACGTCCTCCTTGGCCTTCTCGTCCCCCGGGCGGGGAAGGTCACCGTGGACGGCGCCGACATCAGGGACAACCTCCCTGGCTGGTACGACCGCATCGGCTACGTCCCCCAGATGATCTACATGCTCGACGACACGATCCGGGCCAACGTCGCCTACGGCATCGCGCCGGAGAAGATCGACGACGAGAAGGTCTGGCGGGCCCTCGCCCAGGCAAGGATCGACGGCTTTGTGCGGGATCTGCCGCATGGCCTCGACACCGGCATCGGCGAGCGGGGCGTTCGGATCTCCGGCGGCCAGCGGCAGCGCCTTGGCATCGCCCGGGCCCTGTACCACAACCCGGACGTTTTGATCTTCGATGAGGCGACCAGCGCTCTGGACTCCCACACCGAGAACGGCATCATGGAGGCCATCGACGACTTCAAGGGCAGGAAGACGATCGTCATCGTCGCCCACCGGCTGACCACGATCCGCAGCTGCGACGCGGTCTACCGCGTGGAGGGCGGGGGCTTCCACCCCGTCTCGAGTAAAGAGCTTGCCGTCCTTCTGGAAAAGGCCACCGCGGAGGAGGAGAAGGAGAGACAGGCAAAGAAGGCAAAGGAGGAGGGGACAACGGCATGATCATTGTGAGAGTCTGCGGGGGGCTCGGAAACCAGATGCAGCAGTATGCGCTGTACCAGAAGCTCCTGACTTTGGGGAAGGAGGCAAAGCTCGACGTCTCCTGGTTTTCGGACGAGGAGGCGATGGCACACGTCCTCGCACCGCGTGCGCTCGAGCTCACCCGCTTTGTGGATCTTCCGATGCAGGTGGCAGACGAAAAGGAGATCCGAAAGGTCCGGGGGAGCGCAGGGGCCCTTGGCTCCCTCCAGAGAAAGCTCCACATCTCGAAGGTCTTTTCGGAGAGCCGGATGTACCACCCGGAGATCTTCTCCATGGAGAGCGGGTATCTCGAGGGGTACTTTGCCTGCAACAAGTACTACGCGGACATCCTGCCAAAGCTCCGGGCGCTCTTTCGCTTCCCGGAGATCTCAGACCCCGCCCTGCGGGAACAAAATGAGGTGCTCCTTGCCAGGATGAAGAGCGGGCAGGAGTTTCCTGTTGCCCTCCACATCCGGCGGGGGGACTACCTCGACAGGGAGAACGCGGCGATCCTCACCGGGATCTGCACGAAGGCCTACTACGAGAGTGCCTGCGCCTACATGGAAGAGCAGGCGGGGGATGCCCTTCCCCTTCACTTCTACGTCTTCTCGGACGACCCGGACTTTGCGAAAAGCTGCCGCTTCGGCACGAAAGGAGTGGAGAACACCGTGGTGGACATCAACCACGGGGAGAACGCGATGCAGGACATCCGCCTGATGGCGGCCTGCCGGGGCATCATCACCGCCAACTCCACCTTTTCCTTCTGGGGAGCAAGGCTGAACCCGGACCCCGACGCCGTGAAGGTGCGGCCCTTCCGCCACCGGAACAACCAGATCCCGGACCCGGTCAGGATGCACGACTACTGGCAGGGGTATGCGCTCATAGACAGGGACGGGAAGTTGCGGTAAAATCAGACATTGTAAGACAAAACAAGCAAAGGACCAAATCATGAGCAGAATTATTCTTACCGGCGACCGGCCCACCGGGCGCCTTCACATCGGACACTATGTCGGCTCCCTCCGCAGGAGGGTGCAGCTGCAGAACGAGGGGAAGTTCGACGAGATCCACATCATGATCGCCGACGCCCAGGCCCTCACCGACAACTGGGACAACCCGGAGAAGGTCCGCCAGAACATCTTCAACGTGGCGCTGGACTATCTCTCCTGCGGCATCGACCCCGACAAGACCAACATCCTGATCCAGTCCATGATCCCGGAGCTGACCGAGCTCACCTTCTACTATGCGAACCTCGTCACCGTGGCGCGCCTCGAGCGCAATCCCACGGTGAAGTCGGAGCTCGGCATGCGGGGCTTTGGCGAGAGCATCCCGGTGGGCTTTTTCACCTACCCGATCTCCCAGGCGGCGGACATCACCGCGTTCCTCGCGGACACGGTTCCCGCGGGGGAGGACCAGGAGCCGATGATCGAGCAGACCCGTGAGATCGTCCGCAAGTTCAACCAGATCTACGGGGAGACCCTGGTGGAGCCCAAGATCCTGCTCCCGGAGAACGCCGCCTCCCAGCGGCTTCCCGGCACCGACGGCAAGGAGAAGATGTCCAAGTCCCTGGGCAACTGCATCTACCTCTCCGATGAGCCGGACGAGATCAAGAAGAAGGTCATGAGCATGTACACGGATCCGGGGCACCTGCATGTCGAGGACCCGGGCAAGGTGGAGGGCAACACCGTGTTCACCTACCTGGATGCCTTTGCGACGAAGGAGCACTTCGAGGAGTTCCTGCCCGAGTACCAGAACCTGGATGAGCTCAAGGAGCACTACAGAAGGGGCGGCCTTGGCGACGTCAAGATCAAGAAGTTCCTGAACAACGTCCTGCAGACCACCCTGGAGCCGATCCGCAGCAAGCGCCACGAGTACGAGAAGGATCTCGCCTACGTGGAGGACGTCCTGAAGAAGGGCTCCGAGCAGGCCGAGGAGAAGGCCGCAAAGACCCTGGCTGCGGTGAAGGCGTCGATGAAGATCAACTACTTTGACGACAGGGAACTGCTCTTGCAGCAGCAGAAGACCTTTGACGATGCCGCGAAGGAGCGGGAGGCAAAGGAGCTGCAGAGACAGCGGCAGAAGCGCCGCTGAGGGGAAGGCATGCAGCAAGGAGGGAGCTGGATATGACCTACGAAGAGGCGAAGCAGAAACTGGCGGCAGCAGGACAGGAGCATGCCCTGCAGTACTGGGGAGAACTGAAGGAAGAGGAGCGGCAGGCGCTCCTTGCCCAGATCGATGCCCTGGATTTTTCGATGATCCACTACGTGAAGGATCGGAATGAACTCCAAAAGCGCGGGAAGATCACGCCCCTCGGCGCCATGGAGCTCCCCGAGATCGAGGCAAACCGGGAGCGCTACAAGGAGAAGGGCCTTGCCGCCATCCGCGCGGGCAAGGTCGCCGCGGTGCTCCTTGCGGGCGGCATGGGCACGCGCCTTGGCTCCGACAACCCCAAGTGCATGTATGACATCGGCCTCACCCACCCGGTCTTCATCATGCAGCGCCTGATCGAGAACGCGATGGACGTGGTGCGGGAGGCGGGCTGCTTCTTCCCGTTCTACATCATGACCTCCGACAAGAACCACGACGCCACGGTGCGCTTTCTGAAGGAGCACGACTTCTTCGGCTATGACCCGGCAAAGGTCCACTTCTTCCAGCAGGACATGGCCCCGGCCGTCGACTACGACGGCAAGGTCTACATGGAGGAGAAGTACCGCATCGCCTCCTCCCCCAACGGCAACGGCGGCTGGTTTGTCTCGATGGCAAAGGCTGGCCTCGTGAAACAGCTCCGGGAAGAGGGCGTGGAGTGGCTCAACTGCTTTGCCGTCGACAACGTGCTCCAGCGCATCGCGGACCCCGTCTTCGTGGGCGCGGTGCTGGACCGGCAGGCGGCCTCCGGCGCCAAGGTGGTGCGCAAGGTGACCCCCGAGGAGAAGGTGGGCGCCATGTGCCTCGAGGACGGAAAGCCCTCCATCGTCGAGTACTACGACATGACCCCGGAGCTCCTCTGTGCCAAGGACGCAAAGGGCGATCCCGCCTACAACTTCGGCGTGATCCTGAACTACCTCTTCCGTGAGGCGGATCTGGAAAAGATCATGAACGAGAAGCTGATGCTCCACATCGTGGAGAAGAAGATCCCGTACCTTGCGGCCGACGGCACCCATGTCAAGCCGGAGAAGCCCAACGGGTACAAGTTCGAGCAGCTGATCCTGGACATGGTCCACGAGATGGACTCCTGCCTGCCCTTCGAGGTGGACAGGGAGCGGGAGTTTGCGCCCATCAAGAATCGGACCGGCGTCGACTCGGTGGAGTCCGCCCGGGCCCTCTGCCAGAAGAACGGCATCTTGCTCTGACGATGCGACAAAGTTCCATCCTTTTGGGACAATCGTGGATGGAGAAAACCATCCCCATCTGGCAGAATAGGAGCGTAGGAAGCGACAAGTTTCGAAGGAGGAAGGCATGAAGATACTGGTAACCGGAGGCGCAGGATTTATCGGAAGCCACACCGTGGTGGAGCTGCAGAACGCAGGCCATGAGCCGGTCGTTCTGGACAACCTCTACAACGCGAGCGAGAAGGTCATCGGCCGGATCGAGGCCATCACCGGCAAGAAGGTCCCCTTCTACAAGGTCGACATCCGCGACCGGGAGGGCTTAAACCGGGTATTTGACGAGGTGAAGCCCGAGGCGGTCATCCACTTCGCCGGGCTCAAGGCCGTCGGCGAGTCCGTGAAGAAGCCCTGGGAGTACTATGACAACAACATCACCGGCACCCTGACGCTGGTCGACGTCATGCGCAAGCACGGCTGCAAGAACATCATCTTCAGTTCCTCCGCCACCGTGTACGGCGATCCCGCCTTTGTGCCGATCACCGAGGAGTGCCCGAAGGGCAGCTGCACCAACCCCTACGGCTGGACCAAGTCCATGCTGGAGCAGATCCTGACGGACATCCAGCACGCGGATCCGGAGTGGAACGTGATTCTGCTTCGCTACTTCAACCCGATCGGCGCCCACAAGTCCGGCACCATGGGTGAGAACCCCAACGGCATCCCGAACAACCTGATGCCCTACATCACCCAGGTGGCAGTCGGCAAGCTGAAGATGCTCCACGTCTTCGGCAACGACTACGACACCCCGGACGGAACCGGCGTGCGCGACTACATCCACGTGGTGGACCTGGCAAAGGGCCATGTCTGCGCACTCAAGAAGCTCGCTCCCGGCTCCGGCCTGTCCATCTACAACCTGGGCACCGGCCACGGCTACAGCGTGCTGGATATTGTGAAGAACTTTGAGGCGGCCACCGGGATCAAGATCCCCTATGTCATCGATCCCAGACGCCCCGGGGACATTGCGACCTGCTACTGCTCCGCCGAGAAGGCAAAGAAGGAGCTGGGCTGGGAGGCACAGTACGGCATCCGCGAGATGTGCGAGGACTCCTGGAGATGGCAGAAGCAGAACCCGAACGGCTATGACGGGTGAGACCGCGCCCTGCAGGGAGGACCATGTTTCGACTGCGCGCAAGAGTGTGTAAGAACAACCACTGCCTGAGAGAGACCGTGGTGGAGGAGGGTTCTGGCGACACCAGGACCCACAAGGTGCTCCACGCCCTGAACCAGGCGGTGATGGAACTGGATCTGGCAGAGCCCATCTGGCTCGAGAAGAACATCCGCGACTTTCAGCGCCGCGCGAGGTGCCGGTTTGACAGGGACTCCTTTGTGGAGGAGGTCGACTTCGACTACCTCGAGATTGCCGTCCTGGAAGAGGACGGGGACTTCGTCTGATGGGAAATGCAAATCGACAAAAGCGAACAGGCTCCGGCTTGGCCCGGGGCCTGTTTGTCGTTGCACTGCTTCTTCTGCTGGCGCTTGCCATCCTTCCCTGGGAGAATGGGAAGGCGCCGGAGCCCGCGCCCCTCTGGGAGGAGATCCCGGGGACGTCGGAGACGGAGGCAGCAGAAGCGGATCATACACAGGGAACCACCGCCTCCGAGGAGACCGGGGCCGAAGAGGAGAGCACACCCCTCTACTGCAGGGGGCTTCTCTCCGACGCGGACCGGGCCCTCTACGATGAGATCCTCTCGGGCATCACCTCCCGGCAGGAGACGACCCTCTCCACCCTGGACAAGGACGCCCTCTCCCGGGTCTACGAGTCGGTCCTTGCCGACCACCCAGAGATCTTCTACGTCAACGGCTATGCGTACACGACCTACACGAGCTTTGGCAAGGCAAGAGCCCTCACCTTCTTGGCAAAGTACACGAAGACCGAGGAGGAGCAGGCCAAGGAGGCGTCCGAAATCGACGCCGCCGTGGAGGAATTCCTGGCGAATGTCCCCCGGGACGGGGATGACTACGACGCCCTCCTCGCGGCCTACACGCGCCTTATTGAGACCACGCAGTACGACACCGCGGCGGTCGAGGAGGGCCAGAACATCACCTCGGTCTTTTTGGACCACCGGAGCGTCTGCAACGGCTACGCTAAGGCTCTGCAGCTTTTATGTCAAAAGCTCGGCATGGAGACAGCCCTGGTGACCGGCACGGCGGACGGCGGTTCCCACGCCTGGGACCTGGTCCGGGCCGACGGGGACTGGTACTACGTGGACCCCACCTGGGGCGATGCCCTGGAGGAGGATGGGTCCGGGACCGGCCGCATCAACTACGACTACCTGTGCGTCACGGGGGCGGACCTTGCCCTGACCCATGAGGACGGGGTGTCCTTTGCCCTGCCGGACTGCACGGCGACAAAGGACAACTACTACGTCCGGGAGGGGGCATACTTCACCTCCTTAAACACGGACCAGCTCTTAAACCTCGTCTCGAAGGCCCTTTCCTCCGGGGCGGACGCGGTGCGCCTTCGCTGCGCGGACGACGCGGTATTTGCAAAGATGAAGGGGGACCTTGTGGACAACAGCGGGATCTATCAGTACCTGCCGGATGTCACCTCCCTCTCCTACACGGTGGACGAGACCATGCATACCCTGTGCTTTTTCCTTCCACAATAAAAAATCTCCCAGCCAAAAAGCTGGGAGTGAAACGTCCCCCAAGGCGCTTTCTGCCGCCTGGAGGGACATTTTTTTAACCTTTTTCTTTTTCAGCGGGTTCCTCTGCCTCGTCCGGCAGGGTGGTGACGCCCTCCTCCAGGGAGAGGACCTCCGCCTCGCGCCTTGGCAGGGTGAGAAAGAGCTCTGCCCCCTCCTCCCGGTATACCGGCACCGCCTCGGGGTGGCGGGCCGAGAGGTCTGCGAGGAGCTTCCCCCGGCTGTAGGGGACAAGATATCGCCTGGGGATGCGCTGCCCGGCAAGGATCGTGTCGATCTCGCACAGGAGCGCCTCGAGCCCCTCGCCGGACTTGGCACTCAAATAGACCCGGTCCCCGACGGTGCGCCCAAGGGGCGCCTCCTCGAGAAGGTCCGCCTTGTTGCAGACCGAGAGCACCGGGATGTCCCCGGCCCCGATCTCCTGGAGGGTCGTTCGGGTCACCTCCTCCTGCCGCTCCTTGGAGGGATCCGAGCAGTCCTCCACCGCGAGGAGGAGGTCAGCGTACTTTGCCTCCTCCAGGGTGGAGCGGAAGGCCTGGACCAGGGTGTGGGGCAGGTCCGAGAGAAAGCCCACGGTGTCGGAGAGGAGAAAGGGCGTGTGCCCCGGGATCTCGATCCGGCGCACCTGGGTGTCCAGGGTCGCAAAGAGCATGTCCTGCTCGAAGACCTGCTTCTCCTGCCGCCCCGCCTGCTGGGAGCGGGCAAGGAGCACGTTCATCAGCGTGGACTTCCCGGCGTTGGTGTACCCAACAAGGGACACCCGGGGAAGCCCCGACCGAAGCCGCATCGCCCGCTGGGTGCTCCGCTCCTTGTCGATGTCCTTGAGCTGCCTTCTGATCTCGGAGAGCTCTCGCTCGATGTGCCGGCGGTCCAGCTCAAGCTGTTCCTCGCCGGCGCCCTTGTTGGAGAGGCGCCCGGAGCCGCCGCCCTGGCGGGAGAGGTTTTTGCGCATGCCGGCAAGCCGGGGCAGGAGGTACGAGAGCCTTGCGGAGGCGACCTGGAGCCTTGCCTCCCTGGTCCTTGCCCGCTCCGAGAAGATCTGCAGGATGATGCCGGTGCGGTCGAGCACCTCGGTGTCCAGGGCGTCCTCGAGGTGGCGCACCTGCATCGGGGTCAGGGGGTCGTTGAAGATCACAAGGTCCGCCTTGCACTCCTCCACAAGGAGGAGGAGCTCCTTTACCTTGCCGCTCCCGATCAGGGTCTTCTGGGTGATGTTGTCCGTATCCTGCAGGAGGGTCGCGGCGGGGACGAGCCCCAGAGCCTTTGCAAGGGCGGAGAGCTCCCGGAGGGAGGCCTCCGTCTCGGACCGCTTTTGCCCAAAGGTCACCCCGACCAGTACCGCCCTCTTTGGCTGACTGCCGGTTTCCTTTTCCGCGGGCGCCAAATCGCCCATACCCCATCTTGTGCTGGTATCTCCTGTCAAGTGCTGCCTCCTGTTTCCATTGGATTTTGACTGGGATAAGAATACCGCGAATGGAAAGAAAAAGACACAGATTCCTCAATCGCGCTTCACATTTTTATCACAGTTCAAGTCTATACTCGGGATTGTAAGGATGAAAGAGCGGGGCGGGATCCGATCCGGACAAACGGCCCCGGAACGATACAGTATAAGGGGACGAAAGGCAGGCAATATCATGGACGAAAACAGAACGGATGAATATCAAAATACGTCGGGCACCGGAAACGGCACCTATCAGTACAGCCAGGGCAGCACGAACCAGGGCGGGGACGGCTATCAGAGTTCCTACTCCAGCGGCTACCAGAGCAACGGGAGCGGTTCTGCCTCCGGAAACGGCGGCAGCCATCACAACAACAAGAAGCACGGCGGTGGCGGCAAGGTAGCCTTTGCCATCGCCCTGGCAGCGGTCTTCGGCGTCTGCGCCGGAGCAGGCGCCTACGGCATCTCCCGGGTGTCGGGCGCAAGCACTTCCTCCGTCGCGGAGGCCTCTACGGATGCCTCCACCGAGGGCGCAACGCTCTCGATCGCTGAGAACGACAACAGCAGCAGCACCGATGCCTCCACCGAGGCAGCTTCTTCCGACGCCTCCACCGAGAGCGCTTCGGAGGACAGCTCCACATCGGCCAGCACTTCCCTGGGACTGCAGACCTCAAATGCTGAGGCCCAGGAGGACACGGTGACCAAGATCGTCGAGGAGGATATGCCTTCCATCGTGGCGGTCTACAACAACTTCACCTCTACGAGCCAGGACTTCTTCGGACAGACCTACAGCCAGGAGCAGACGGCAACGGGCTCCGGCATCATCATCGGGGAGACCGATGACGAGCTTTTGATCGTCACCAACAACCACGTGGTGGCAGATGAGGATTCCCTGCAGGTGCAGTTCGTGGATGAGTCCACGGCAGACGCCAACATCAAGGGCACGGATTCCGACATGGATCTGGCGGTCATCGCCGTCAAGCTCTCCGATCTGTCGGATGACACCAAGAACGCGATCTCGATCGCAACGCTGGGCAACTCCGACAACCTGAAGGTCGGCCAGTCCGTCATCGCCATCGGCAACGCCCTCGGCTACGGCCAGTCCGTGACCACCGGTGTGGTCTCCGCTTTGAACCGTGAGATTGCGGATTCCGAGAACGGCACCACCAACAAGTTCATCCAGACCGATGCGGCCATCAACCCCGGCAACTCCGGCGGCGCTCTGATCGATCTGAACGGCAATGTCATCGGCATCAACTCCAGTAAGATCGGTGCCACCACGGTCGAGGGTATGTGCTACGCCATCCCGATCTCCGATGCGATCCCGGTCATTGAGACACTGATGAACCAGTCCACGAAGACCAAGGTCTCCGATGAAGACAAAGGATACCTGGGCATCCAGGGTGTCTCCGTCACGAGCCAGGTCGCTTCCGCTTACAACATGCCCGAGGGCGTGTATGTTGCCTCCGTCATGGACGGCACCGGCGCTGCCGATGCAGGTCTGCAGAAGGGCGATATCATCACGAAGATCAACGGCTCCTCTGTCAGCGACATGGAGGATCTGCAGGACCAGCTGCGCTACTATGCAGCGGGCACGGAAGTCACGCTGACGATTGAGCGCAACAACAGCGACGGCCAGTACGAGGAGAAGGAGCTCAAGGTGACCTTGAGCGACAGCTCTGCGGTCTCCACCGACGAGAGCTCCAGCAGCTCGGGCAGCTCTGAGAGCTCCAGCAGCTCCCAGGGCAGCAGCCAGGGCCAGTACTACTACAGCTTTCCCTGGAACCAGTGGTAAGGCAAAAGAGTCAGATTGATACTGACATCAGCAAGTAACCCCAGGAGGACGCATCCGGAAACCGGATGCGCCCTCCTTTATTTCTCTACCGAAAACGGGAGAAAAGCACGCAAAAAGAACACACAAAAGGGCACAAAAATGACACTTCTGAAGGGAAAACCTTCCGGAGTGTCATTTTACGTGCAGCAGGAGGACAGAGGCAGCAGAGGGGGAAAGTAAGTTGGTTTTGGCCCTCGTTGGATGTAAAATAAACACAAAGAAGAGGAAATTTCTGTGTGAGAGCGCAGCGGGGAAAAGAGCAGATGGAGCAGAAAAGATACCGGAACCGATTTCAGAGTTTTGAGAAAAGCCTGGCCTCCCTGGAGGAAGCAAGGACACGGGATCTGACGGACACTTTTGTGATCAGCGGAACAGTTCAGAAGTTTTGCCTGACCTTTGACATTTCCTGGAAGGTCATGAAGGACATCGTCGTTGGGTATCATAAAATTGAGAGCTTTGCCAGCGGATCACCTCGGGAGACCCTGCGGATCTCTGCACAGCTTGGACTGATCTCGGGAGACATCTGGATCAGGATGCTGCTGGAGCGAAATGAACTGACACATGACTATGATGGGAGTCTGGAGAAGGAAGCAGCAAAGAGAATCGTCGATTGGTATCTTCCGGTTTTCGAAAAATTCCGGGATACTGCTGCTGTTTACCTTGACAAGATGGATCAGGATGTACTCCTATGAAATCTGAGAATCTGCAAAAGGAACTCGGTTCCTGGGACATGAGCCTGGAAGAAATCCTGCACCGCGTGCAGAAAATCTGCAGAGCGCATGGTGTGGATCGCGTTTTCCTTTTTGGCTCTTATGCGGCAGGAACGGCGCGGCCAACCAGCGACATCGATATTGTCATCAAGGGAGGGAGAGATCTCGACCGTTTGCGGGAGGAGATCGCAGAAATCCCAACGCTGAAGACGATTGATCTCTTCGTATACGATACCATTCAAAACCCATATTTGCGAGACGACATCGATCGATATGCTGTTGAACTACCAATGGAAACAAAAGAGCACCCGGAGGGGACACAGGATGCCAGGACACCCCAGGGAGAGAAAAAATAGGAGTAAAGGAAATTCATGGTCGAAAATGGGAAGGATCGCAGCCGGCCTCCTATGGGAATCGGCAGCGATTCTTCCCATTTTTGCTGGAATATTCACAGGTTTTCGGATATCCAAAAAAGCTTCTGCATGACTGGCAGGCAGGAGGCTGCGGCACCGATTTGCACCATGGAAAAAGCCGGACCCAAGAGGGCCCGGCTGATTTTTGGAAATGGTGGAAAATGGGCAAGCGTTACTCGTCCAGTGCCTTTCCGGTGAGCAGCTGGTAGGCTTCCTTGTACTTGGCGATCGTCTTGTCGATGACGTCGGCAGGCAGGTTGTAATCGGAGTCCGGATGTGCCTTCAGCCAGTCGCGGACAAACTGCTTGTCGAAGGAAGGCTGGCCATGGCCGGGCTCGTATCCCTCCAGCGGCCAGAACCGGGAGGAATCGGGGGTCAGCATCTCGTCTCCGAGGACGACCTCGCCCTTTTCATTCAGACCGAACTCAAACTTGGTGTCGGCGATGATGATGCCGCGGGAGAGCGCGTAGTCCGCGCACTTCTTGTAGAGGGCGATGGTGGCATTGCGGATCGCGGTGGCGTACTCCTCGCCGTGTCCCGGGAACTTCTTCTCCAGCACCTCGATGGAGCGCTCGAAGGAGATGTTCTCATCGTGGTCGCCGATCTCCGCCTTGGTGGAAGGAGTGTAGATGGGCTCGGGGAGTTTGTCGCACTCGCGAAGGCCTTCCGGGAGCTTGATGCCGCAGACCGTGCCGTTCTTCTGGTAGGATGCCCAGCCGGAACCGGTGATGTAGCCGCGGACGATGCACTCGATGGGGAGCATGGTCAGCTTTTTGCAGAGCATGCTGCGGCCGGCAAATGCGGGGGTCTGGAAGAAGGCCGGCATGTCCGCCGTGTCGGTGGACAGCATGTGGTTCGGGATGATGTCCTTCGTGTAGTCAAACCAGAAGCGGCTCATCTGCGTCAGAACTTTGCCCTTGGACTGCACCTTGTTCTTCAGGATCACATCGAATGCGGAGATGCGGTCAGTGGCGACCATAATCAGCGCGTCGCCGATGTCGTAGATCTCGCGTACCTTACCTTCTTTTACGGGCCTGAATTCTTCCATGTCTCCTCCTTATGAGCACAATCGAGAAACAAAGATGGTGGATATGCTATGATAACAGAAGCGCAGGCGGGGGGCTTCCCCGGGCGCTCCAACGCTTGTGATTATACTCACCGGAAAAGGAAAAAACAATGCAAACACCAACCACAATCGGAATCCTGGCACACGTGGACGCCGGTAAGACCACCCTCTCGGAGCGCATCCTGTTTGAGACCGGGGCAATCCGCAAAATCGGCCGGGTGGACCACGGGGACGCCTTCCTCGACACGGACGCCATGGAGCGACAGCGGGGCATCACGATCTTCTCGAAGCTCGCCCGCTTTTCCCTGGAGGAGCGCCCCTTCATTCTGCTGGACACCCCGGGCCATGCGGACTTCTCCCCGGAGACCGAGCGGGCGCTGCGGGTGCTGGATCTCGCCGTTTTGGTGCTCTCTGCTGCGGATGTGAACGAGCACGGCATCACGGACCCCCAGGCCGCCGTCCTCTGGCGGCTTCTAGCCCACTACCACGTCCCGACCTTTGTCTTTGTCAACAAGATGGACCAGCTTGCCACCGGCGACCAGGAGGCGGATGCGGCGAAAAAGCGCGAGGTCTTTGCCGGCATCCAAAAGGATCTGGGGGAGGGTCTTGTGGACTTCTCCGAAGGCCAGCTCTCCTCTGAAAACGAGGAGCAGGTCGCAGTCCTCGAGGAGGCGCTCACCGAGCGCCTCCTTGCCGGCGGGCAAGTCACAGGGGAGGATGTACAAAGACTTGTCGAAAAGCGCCTCCTCTTTCCCACGTACTTTGGTGCGGCCCTGCCGGGGGAGGGCGTCTCAGACCTTCTTGCCGGAATCCTTCGCTACACGGCGCCCCGGACCTATCCCGAGGCGTTCGGCGCCCGGGTCTACAAGGTGACCCGGGAGGGGACCGGCCCGTCTGCTTCGCGCCTTGTCTGGATGAAGCTCACAGGGGGCGTTCTGCGCGTGCGGGATGCCCTGGAGGAGCGGGACGAGGCAGAGGCAAATGCCGACAGCGAGGATGAGGAGAAGGCGGTGACTAGGGAGAAGATCTCCGGAATCCGCCTCTACTCCGGCGAGAAGTACACCAATGTCACCGAGGCCGCTGCCGGGGAGATCGTCTGCGTGACCGGTCTCTCCAAGGCCCGGGCCGGGGACGGCCTTGGCTTCGAGCAGAGTGCCGGCGAGGAGCTTCTCTCCCCGATCGAGACCCGGGCGGTGACCGCACAGCCCGGCGTGGATGCGTTCACCCTTCTCTCAGCCCTGCGGGGCCTCGAGGAGGAGGAGCCGATGCTTCGGGCAACCCGGGATGAGAAGACCGGCGAGATCTTCGTGCAGATCATGGGACAGATCCAGACCCAGATCCTGCAGCACCTTCTGGAGGACCGCTACGGGATCCGGGCTTCCTTCGGCCCCGGCCGCATCGTCTACAAGGAGACGATCCGCCGCCCGGTGGAGGGCGTGGGGCACTTCGAGCCCCTGCGCCACTACGCCGAGGTCCACGTGGTGCTCTCCCCGGGGGAGCCGGGGAGCGGCATCGTCATCGAGAACCGCTGTCTTCCCAATCTCCTCGACCGAAACTGGCAGAACGAGATCCTGGAGAGCCTTGCGAGAAAGACCCACAAGGGTGTGCTGACGGGATCGGACCTCACCGATGTGAAGATCACGCTCCTCGGCGGAAAGGCGAGCAAAAAGCACACCGAGGGCGGGGACTTTCGAAAGGCCGCCATCCGGGCGGTGCGCCAGGGCCTGATGTCGGCGGAGAACATCCTCCTGGAGCCGGTGCTGCACGTCACCCTGGAGCTCCCCAGGGAGAACCTCGGCCGCGCCATGACGGACCTTGCCGGGATGCACGCAAAGCTCGCCCCGGCCACGTTTTCCGGGGATACCGCCATCCTGGAGGGCCGGGTTCCGGCCTCCTGTCTCGGGAGCTATGCCACCGAGGTCTCCGGCTACACCGGGGGCCGGGGGACGCTTGCCATGTCCCTAGCGGGGTACGAGCCCTGTCACAACAGCCGGCAGGTGCTGGATGAGATCGGATACGACCCGGAGGAGGACCGCTTCAATCCGTCCTCCTCGGTGTTCTGCTCCCACGGCGCGGGAACCCTGATCCCCTGGTACGCGGTGCGGCGCCACATGCAGGTGGACACCGGCTGGCGGCCGCCGAAGGAGGATCCGGACGCGAAGTACCTGACGGACGACTACTACACGTTCTCGGCGGGCGAGGAGGAACAGGCGGAGGTCCTGGACGACGGCGGCGCGGCACCCGATGAGGCGGATCACGCCGCGGTCCGGAGCCGGAAGGGGCAGGACTTTGCCTCCCGGGAGGCGGCCCATGCGGCGACGGAGCAGGAGCTTATTTCCATCTTTGAGCGGACCTACGGGAAGATCCCGGAGCGGCTCCGGCACCCGGACAACGAGCGGCTCGATCAGCTGGAGGAGCGGCCCCGGGAGAAGGGCACCGGGGATCCCAAGTACGAGGCCAGAAAGAGCGGGAAGGCGCAGCCCCTCGTCCAGTACCTCCTGGTGGATGGCTACAACATCATCTACGCCTGGAACGAGCTCCGGGATCTGGCGCTGACCGATATCAAGGCGGCCCGGGACCGGCTCATCGACATCCTGATCGACTACGCCGGGGGTTCCGGGTACGAGGTGATCCTCGTCTTCGACGCCTACCGGGTGCCGGGGAACGGGGGCAGCATCACCCGGGTGGGCGGCATCGACATCGTCTACACGAAGGAGGCGGAGACCGCGGATCTCTACATCGAGAAGACCGCCCACTCCCTCTCCCAGAAGCACCGGGTCTATGTCGCGACCTCCGATGCCATCGAGCAGGTGATCATCTACGGGAGCGGCGCTTACCGGCTCTCCGCCCGGGGCCTGCTCGAGCAGATCCTGGCTGCCAAGGAGCTGCAGCGGTCCCAGTATCACACTGACTGAGGCGGTCACCAAAGGTCGGAAACAGCAGAAAAGATCTCATCCTTTTGGCTGTCGGGAGGCGGCAGGGTGCCGGGAAAACCCAAACCTGCCGGGAGCGGCTTTCGGGAACCTTCACAGTGCGATGTGGGGATTCCGATATCTTTTGGTGCGCTTTGACGGCTGTGGACAACTCTGTGGACAGACTGTGGATGGATTGTGGAAAACCTGCGCGCCGCTATTGACACGGTCCCGGGCATTTCTTACAATTTTTCTAAACATGAAAGATCCGCGGGAGGCGGACCGGAAGGTCTGCCCCTCCCGCTGTGCACGGGAGTTCACATGGTCACTGTTTCCTACGACGAGAATGCTGAATACGAGACCCAGTCGTTACCGCGCTGCCGGTTCTACGACCGGGAGACTGACCTGTGCCGGGTCTACTCCGCGAGAGCTCTGCAGACCCTGCAGTCGGGACTGATCAAGTGCGGGATTTCCTACTGTCGGAAATTTACAATAGACCGGTAATTACCGAACAAGCGGTAAAGCGTTTTTTCGATGAAAGCCTTGTGTTTACTGGGTTGTGATCGATATAAACACACTGTTTATTGCGTTACCGGTCGGCAATGTTCTAAATAGTGAATTTTATCTTGAACAACTGCCGTGGTTACAGGCTTTCTCATGTGGTGCAACACGTCGTATTGCCGGTTTAAGCAAAATTTCCGACTGTGTGAAGCAGGAGCAGAACGAGCTCCTGCACCGCTTCCTGCACGGGAACTGCTTCGCGCGGTGCATCGTGCGGGTGCATGAGGACGACATCGAGACCGCCATCGAGATCTGCGACGGCCTGGAGGACGTGGAACTGCTCTGCGCGCTGCCCAAGCGCGACTACTGCCCGAAAGAGGTGGCAGGCGGCAGGAGAGAACAGAGGACGAGAGATGGAGAAGAAGAGAAGGGCTTCGGAGGGATCTCCCTCGGCAAAGCCTGAGAGAACAACAGGAAGAACGAACCGGAGAGCCGCAGAGGAATCTGCGGCTTCCTTTGCGTATCGCAGCGGCGGAAAGCCGAAAAAGCAGGGAGCGGCAAGAGCGGCCGCGCCTGCGGGAAAATCCAGACAGGAGGCGCCGAAGGCGCCCGTCAAAAAGTCCAGATGTCCCTATTCCGGAAAGTGCGGCGGCTGCACGATGATCGACGTGCCCTACGACGACCAGATCCGGGAGAAGCAGGCCCTCGTGCAGGAGCTGATCGGGGACTACGGCCCGGTGGAGCCCTTCATCCGGATGAAGAACCCGGGGCGCTACCGCAACAAGGTCACCAGCATCTGCGGCATCGACTCCCACAAGAAGCCGATCTGCGGCGTCTACCGGGAGCGCTCCCATGAGATCGTCCCGGTGAGGACCTGCCTGATCCAGGATCGGCGGGCGGACGGCATTGTTCAGTCCGTGTTCTCGCTCCTTCCCTCCTTCAAGATGAAGGTCTACGACGAGCGGACGGGATACGGCAGTGTCAAGGCGATCCAGGTGCGCTGCGCCCGGGCGACGGGCCAGATCATGGTGACGATTGTGACGGCCAGCGCGGTCTTCCCCTCGAGGAAGAACTTCGTGGAGGCGCTCCTGCAGAAGGAGCCGGAGATCACGACCATCGTCCAGAACATCAACGACCGGGACACCACGATGGTGCTGGGCACAAGGGAGAAGGTGCTGTACGGGAAGGGCTACATCGAGGATGTGCTTCTTGGCAAGACCTTCCGCCTCTCCTCCCGCTCCTTCTACCAGGTGAACTCGATCCAGACCGAGAAGCTCTACAACATCGCCATCGACATGGCGGGCCTTTCCGGAAAGGAGCGGGTGCTCGATGCCTACTGCGGCATCGGCACGATCGGCATCTGCGCCTCGGACAAAGCGAAGGAAGTGATCGGCGTCGAGCTGAACGAGGATGCGGCAGCCGATGCGGAGGAGAACGCAAAGCTCAACCACGCGGACAACGTGACCGTCTATGCGGACGACGCAGGGCGGTTTATGACCGAGATGGCGGAGAAGAAGGAGCCGGTGGATGTCCTGTTCATGGATCCGCCCCGGGCAGGTGCCTCCTTTGACTTTCTGCAGGCGATCCTGATCCTGGCGCCGAAGAAGATCGTCTACGTCTCCTGCAACCCGGAGACGCTGGCGGACAATCTCTCCTACTTAACCGACGGCGGCTACACGATGAAGAAGGCAGTGCCGGTGGACATGTTCCCCTACACAGAGTCGATGGAAACCGCCGTGCTTCTTGTCCGCACCGGTGCTTAAGAGAAGGCGCGGAAAACGGGAAAGCGGAAGACGTACGTCAAATCGACATGCAGCTGGAGATGCCATCAAACTGCAGCAGGGTTTTCCCGCGGTAGGAAGGCAGTGGGCGGTGATGCAGGAAGCTCTATCCGGAGCTGGCAAAGGCCGCCATCAAGGAGCACATCGCGGACCCTCTGGGCATCACCGTCATGGAGGCAGCCTACACCATCTGGGCAACGGTCAATGTCAACGTGATTGCCGCCATCAAGGACATCACGATCTGGCAGGGGATTGCCCCCCGCTCCTACGCGATGGTGGCAGGTGACGGTGCCTGCGGTCTGCACGCCATCGCCCTTGCCGAGGGCCTGGAGATGGACAAGCTCCTGATCCCCCGGACTGCGGGGGCCGCAGCGCCGTCGGCGGCATCCTCTCCGACATCGTCTCGGAGTACAACGGAAGCCTTTACACGAGAACCAACGATTTCAACTTCGACGCGGTCAACCATCTGCTGGACGGGCTGAAGGAGAAGGCAATGCAGTTCTTCCAGAGAAACAAGATCTCGAAGGATCGGCAGAAGATTGAGGTCTACATGGAGGCCCACTATCCGTTCCAGGTGTATGAGCTTGCCATCGACATCGCCAGGTATCTGAACGAGGATCTGGAGGTCACCCCGGAGAGCATCCCCGGCATGGAGGAGGCCTTCCACGAGGAGCACGAGCGGACCTTCTCGATCAAGGACAACACCTACCTCGAGTGCATCACCTGGCGTGTCAAGGCGATCGGAAAGCACGAGCGGGAGGACTTCCTGCCGGCAAAGGACACCAAGCCCGTCGATCTTGCCTACGAGCCTGCCAAGAACACCGGCACCAGAAGGGCCTTCTTTATGGAGTTCGATGACATCAAGATCACGCCGGTCTTCCACGGCACAAGCCTGAGCTGCGGAGACACGGTGCACGGGCCGGCCGTCATCGAGGAGCCGACGACCACCATCGTCATCCAGCTCGGCTACCGGGCGAGAATCACCCGGTACAACAGCTACTGCATCGAAAAGGAAAACCGCGCCAAGGCAAAAGCATAAACGATCTTCGTAAAAGGAGAACCCGGAGCTGTCAAAAGACAGCCCCGGGCTCTTTTGACGTCAAAATCCGAAGGAACGGCAAAAATGCGGGGGAAAGAGGTTGTGAAAGGGAGGGGACAATTTTATTATGATAAGTAGGATAAATGATGCGCACTGTATTGCGGCAGGCGGCGTGATTCGTTGCGGGCGGCCGGATCATCCGATGCAGACAGCCTGGCGCAGTGCAGGCAGGAAGGAAACGGCTTCTGAAACCATTTCATCTGGTTCAGAGGCTGCTTTTCTTCTGACGGAATAAGAAATTCAAAACAGGGAGGGAGAAAGATGCGGGCAGACACCAAGACGAGAACCAGAGATATGACAGAGGGACCGATCGTGAAGGAACTCGTCCTGTTCTCCCTGCCGCTGCTTCTCGGAAATGTGTTTCAGCAGCTGTACAACACCGTGGACAGCGTGGTGGTGGGAAACTTTGTCAGCGCCGATGCGCTGGCGGCGGTCACCATGACGAGTTCTGCAGTCAACACGCTGGTGGGTCTGTTTGTCGGCATGTCCACCGGCGCGAGTGTGGTCATCTCTCAGAAGTTTGGCGCCAAAGACCGGGCGGGCCTTCGGAAGGCGGTGCATACCTCCCTGATGGCGACCCTGTTCCTCGGCCTGTTCATGATGGCAGCAGGGTATGCGGCGACACCGCTCCTTCTTCGGATCATGCAGTGCCCGGACACCATCGAGCCCCTTGCCACCTCCTACCTGCGGATCTACTTCCTGGGCATTCTCGGCCTCATGTTTTACAACATGGCCTCCGCCATCCTGCGGGCGGTCGGGGACTCACGGCGGCCGCTCTACTTCCTGATCCTGACGAGTCTTTTGAACGTGGTCCTGGACCTTCTGTTTGTCGTGGGCTTTCAGATGGGGGTCGCGGGCGCAGCGGTCGCCACCATCCTCTCCCAGTTTGTCTCGGCCTTTCTCGGCCTCTTTGTGCTGGCAAAGAGCAGGGAGGACTACAGCGTCCGGCTGGAGGAGCTCCGGATTGACCCCGGCACCTTGGGGAACATCATTCGGATCGGCCTCCCTGCAGGACTGCAGATGGCGGTGATCTCCTTCTCCAACGTCTTCGTCCAGGGCTACATCAACAGCTTCGGAAATGCCTCCGCCGCGGGCTGGGGCATCTACAGCCGGGTCGATGCCTTTGTCATGCTCCCGCTGCAGAGCATTGCGCTGGCGGTCACGACCTTTGTCGGACAGAACGCGGGCGCCGGCCGGGCGGACCGGATCAGGCAGTCCATCTGGCGCTCCATCCTGCTCTCCATGGTGCTCACCTACGCGATCTGCATCGCGGAGTTTGCCCTGGCGCCGATGGTGACCGGCATGTTCAACCGGGACCCGGAGGTCATCCGATACGGGACGCTCTTCATCCGGGTCAACTGCCTCTTTGACGGCCTCTGCGCCTCCAACCAGGTCCACGCCTGTGCCCTGCGGGGCATCGGCGATGCGGCGGCGCCCATGGTGATCATGATCTTCTCCTTCGTCGTGTTCCGGCAGATCTATCTGTTCGCGGTCTCCCACACCGTGAACCTGATCCAGCTGATCTCCTTCGGCTATCCCGCGGGCTGGCTCGTCTGCACGCTGATCATGGCGATCTATTTCCGAAAGAGCGGCTGGGAGAAAAAGATCCCCCAGAGAGCACCGGAGGGTGCAAAGCGCTGAGAGGAAAGCAGACGGTACGAAAAACAGAACAAAGCAGGAACTGGAGGCACACCGTTTTTCAAAGGCTGCGGTGCGGCCTCCATTTTGATTGCCTGCCATAACCCCGCTCTGGGAAACCCGGGTTGTGGAAAAAGCACCGTTGAGGTAGAATAATGTCAACTTTAAAACTGTCATATATAAAACTGACTAATATAAAACCGACAAAATAGTGTCGGAGGACGAATCATGTTTGTAGGAAGAAGGCAGGAACTTGTCAGTCTGAACAGGAGATATGAGAGTGGGACCTTTGAGTTTCCCGTTATCTACGGAAGAAGGCGGATCGGCAAGACCGCGCTCATTCGGGAATTTATAAGGGGGAAGCGCTCGGCATATTTTATGTGCACGCAAGAGGATGCGGGCAGACAACTGGAGGAATGCTCTGAAGTGGTTCTTTCAGGGACCGGCGCCGCGTCACTTACCGGGATGACATTTGCCTCATGGGAAAAGCTATTTGACTATCTTGCTGAAGTGGCAAAAGACGAGAGGTTTGTCTTTGCCATCGATGAATATCCATACCTGGCGGAACGGCTGCCTGAGATCTCCTCTCTCATTCAGAAATATGTTGACACAAGGTGGAGACAGACGCAGCTCTTTCTGATACTTTGCGGTTCTTCCATGCATTTTATGGAGCGTCAGGTGCTTGGATATGAGAGTCCCCTTTATGGAAGACGTACCGGTCAGTACAAGCTGGAACCGCTCCCGTATTTCGAGAGCCTGCTGTTTTTTGACAAATGGGGCGCAGAAGAAAAAATGCTTGCCTATGGCATTTGCGGAGGTATTCCGCAGTACCTGCAGCTTTTCCAAAAATACAGCTGTCTGAAAGATGCGGTAATCGGGGAATTTATGTCCTTCGACGGGCATTTGCTGGAGGAACCGCAGAACCTGCTGAAACAGGAACTGCGGGAGCCGGCTGTCTATTACGACATTCTTTCCGCAATCGCCAATGGAGCAGGGCGACAGAACGAGATCGCAGATCGTGTTGGCAAGGAACGGAATCTGCTGAGCGGATATCTTGCCAATCTGTGCGCATTGAACATTGTTACCAAGGTTCATCCCGTAGGAGAGGCATCGCGAAGCAAAGTGCGGTATCAGCTCTGTGATAATCTCTATCGCTTTTACTTTCGTTTTATCCCCGGATCACTCTCCCTGATCGGGCTTGGGATGGGAGAGCGGGCTTATGATTCCCTGATTGCGCCATTCCTCTCGGAGTATTTCGGACATATCTTTGAGGACGTATGCCTTTCCTACGTTCAGGAGCTTGTGAGAAGGGGAGCAATTCCGGAACTGTACCGTGAATTCGGCAGATGGTGGGGAACTGATCGGTCCAGGAAGGAACAGACGGATATTGATGTGGTCTGCATGAGCGATTCGGATCTTCTCGTCGGAGAATGTAAATGGAAGACAGACCCGATTACGCTTGATGTATATGAAGAACTCCGGCATCGCGGGAGCCTGATTTCCGGGGAAAGAAATGTCAGGTATGCGCTGTTTTCCAGATCGGGATTTACCGACACCGTAAGGGAAAAGGCAAAGGACTGTCTGCTGGTCGATCTGGAGGCAATGGAACAGATGCCAGAGACCTGAAAAGAGCCCGGATCGACAGGCAACTGCGATGATGCCGATCCGGGCTCTTGCCTTCGTCAGTGAAAAAAGAACGGACAAGGTGCAAGGGCGTCTGTGTCAGGAGGCTTCCTCCCCGGTGGTGGGGATGATTGGCGTGAACGCCTCCAGCGCTGCATTCCCCTCCCCGTAGTCGTAGAGGGTCAGGTGGCAGGCGGGCTGTCCCAGGTTGTAATACTCAAAGCACTCGCGCAGGTACCCCTGGCTGTCGTAGAAGTAGTACTCGGCCCGGAGCGAGGCACCGGTTACGAGGGTGACCTGGGAGAGGGCACCGCGGGCATCGTAGACTGCGTACCCGATGGTGCCGGTGTCGGTTTGCTGCCAGCCGGTGATCCGCCCGTCCTCGTCGTACGCTGCCGCAATCAGCGCACTCCCCGTGATCCTTCCCTCGCTGTCCCGGGGAAGGGAGATGGTCTGCCCGTTCCGCACAAGGGAGGAGATATTTCCCGCCTCGTCAAAGGTATAATGCTCGGTCTTTTCGTGCGTGCCCTCCTCGGCACACTGGATGGTGACCTGCACCACCTGCCCCGTCTCGTTTGTCACGTAGGCCCGGGACGAGCTGTTCTCGAAGTCCGTCTCCCCGGACGCGGCATACGCCGTCTGGGTGAGGAGCCAGCCGGGCTCCCGGGAGAAGAGCAGGGTATCATTGCTGGAGAGGAAGGGGAGGGAGGCGTCGTACACCAGAAGGTCGGTGAGGCGCCAGCCGTCCCCGGCATCGGCGGATGCTTCATACCGTGCGGCAGAAGTCACCCGCAGATCATCCCTGCCAAAGAGGGGAGAGGCTGCTGCCTGTGCCGAAAGGCCCACAAGGCCTGCAAGCAGACAGGAAAGCGCCGGCATCAGAAGAAGTCGCTGTGTTTTCATACCGCTAATTCCTTTCTGTAGAGTGGTCCGCCCCGCGGGCGGCTGGATGTGTGGCAAATATATTATAAGAAAAATTCGGAAAGATGTACAGAAATACAGATATCAAGCGAATGATATCTGTCATAAACGCAGTAAAACTTGGAATGATCAGAATCAAATGTTCGCGGCGGAAGCCGAAACGGTGCAGAATGTAAACATTGTCACCGACGTAAAGTTGACAACATAAACCACCCGTGCTAAGGTATCTCTGTTTCCACCGGAAAAACCGGGGAAGAAAAAACCGTATCAATGGGGAGGAAACCCGTGAAAACTTCAACCCGGAATCTTGTGATGTGCGCTCTGTGCGCGGCAGTGATCTGTGTCCTGTCGCCGCTGTCTCTGCCGATCGGCCCGGTGCCGATCTCCCTTGCTACCTTCGCCGTGATGCTCTCGGCAGCACTGCTGGGTGCGAAGTGGGGCACCATTGCCACCGCCATCTACATCCTGCTGGGCGCGGTGGGCGTTCCGGTCTTTGCCGGCTGGTCCGCAGGAATCGGCTGCATTGCCGGACAGACGGGCGGATACATCATCGGCTACCTGCCGCTTGCCTTTCTCACAGGTCTTTTCACGGATAAGCTGGTGCGCCGCACCGCCGGAAAGGCAAAGTACGCCTTCCTGATGATCGGCATGGTCCTCGGGACGGTTGCCCTGTACCTGATCGGCACCGCCTGGTTCGTTGCGATCTCGGGTGCTGCCCTGGCGGATGCGATGGGCTGGTGCGTACTTCCGTTCATCCCGGGCGACATCGTCAAGATGATCATCGTCGCCATTGTGGCGCCGAAGGTCAGTGAGGCCCTGCAGCACGCGGGCGTCCGCGTCGGTGAGGAGGCTGCATGAGCGAAGAGACGCTGTTTCTTCGCCCGCACCACGGCCTGTGCATCCTGAACTTCCGGGGACATGGCTACAGCGATGCCTTTTCCGTCCACATGGCGGAGACGGTGCAGAAACTCCGGGATAACCCGAAGACGAAGATTGTCCTGACGACAAGCTGCGACGAGCTCTGCTCGGCCTGTCCCCACCGGGAGGGTGATCACTGCACCTCGAAGAAGCCGCCCCTCTTTGATGGGAACGTGCTGCGGGAGACTGGGTTTTCGGCGGGGCAGGAGCTCACCTGGGAGGCATTCTCCCAAAAGACCGATCCCTTAAGCCGCCACGCGCTGAAGAAGACCTGTCCCGGCTGTGAATGGCTCTCCCTCTGCCAGGAGATCGCAAAAGAGAGGGAAACAATATAGTGCACCACGGGGAGTGTGTGTCAGAAAAAGGACAGAGGGCGCGCATAGCGCCTCTGTCCTTTGTTGTACCCGGATTGAAGACGAGAAAATGATAACAACCGCAGCGCTGTGCGCTGCGGTTGTTATCGTTTGGAACGCGGATTTTCTCAGTTGATCTGTTTGATCTGCTGTTTGGTGACCAGGGGATAGGAGGCAAGCTCCCTGCCGTCCAGGTTCTCGTGGTACATGTCGACCGCCGAGATCTGGCTGTTGTCATAGGTGCGGTAGTAGTAGATGCCGCGGTCCATGTTGCAGCAGGAGGAGTAGATCGTGATCTCATACTTGCCGCCGCCGAGGTCGCAGCAGCCCCGCTGCTGCTCCACGGAGCCCAGGATGTGGAAGAACTGGCTCACCGAGGAGTCCTCATCGTCGGGGGAGCAGGAGTTGAGCTTCGTGAAGGCGACCTTCACAAAGCGGGAGCCGGAGGAGAGATCGCCCGGCAGGCCGATGCCGCCCATGCCGCGGCTGTAGGGATCCAGGTCAATGCCCTTTGCAAAGGTGTTCTCCGAGGGGCCTGCGGACACGCCCCGATAGTCGTTGAGGCGGAAGAGCTGCTTGTCAAAGGTCGGGTTGTTGGTCATGACGCCCACCGGGTTCTCATAGATGTGGATGCCGTCCCGGACAGATTCCACGACGATCGATCCCGTCTGGTCGCCGATCATCCAGTGAAGCGGGGTGATCGGAAGCTCCTTGCTGAAGGGGATGTTGACGAGGCGAATCCGGTCCAGCAGCACCCGCGCCTGCTTGAGGTCCCTGCACTGGGCGAGAATCCAGGCGATGAACTCAAAGGGGGAGATGTTGTCCTTCCCGTCCTCGACGGGCTCCGGGAAGTACCCGTTGCCCGGAAAGTTGAGTCCTGCCATGGAGAGGCCGTACTCATTGGTGGCGTCATAGTAGAGCGGGAAACCGCCGCAGACAAAAGCCATGCCGATCATGGCATAGTGGCTGGTCAGGGTGTCCTTGGTCCGGAAGGGAATCGGGAAGTTCCGTGGAGTCACGGTCACTGACTCCTGATAGGAAAACTCCAGGTCCAGGTTGCGGCCGAAGTAGTGATCTTTGGTCTGGTACATTGCGCAGGTACACATGGTCTGCTTCCTCCTATTTGTTGGGTTGAAATCCGTTTCGGTGAGAATTTCCAACAACTCCAGAATAGCACAATCTTGCCCAAAAGAGACCGATAAAAACCTGCGAAACCGTATAAAACGTGGAAATTCTCCGGGAATCACAGCAAAAGTGTGGACAAAGACCGAATTCCGTTGCAAAATTCTGCTGATTTCCGGTTTCACATCTGCAGATCCACCCTTTCGCATCCCCTGAGCATTCCCCAGGCAGTAGAATCCGCATCTGCACAGCGGCCGCCCGAAGTGACGGTCTGTTTTTTATGGCACGGATGCAGCACGGCACCCGGGGAGGCAAACATGTCGGTTTCCATTCTACAGATCGCAGGCATTGCGATCACCCTCGCCCTCATCATCGGCGTCAGTCTCTACTCCGGGAAAAAGGTCTCCGGAGGCGCTGACTTTGCAACCGGAGGCGGCGGGGGCGGAAGCCTCCTGGTGTGCGGCGGCATCATGGGTGCCCTGGTCTCCTCGCAGGCGACCATCGGCACGGCACAGCTGGCCTTCACCTACGGTCTCTCCGCCTGGTGGTTTACTTTGGGTTCCGGCATCGGATGCCTGCTTCTTGCCCTTTTCTTCGCAGATCCCATCCGCAAGAGCGGCTGCACCACTGAGTTTGAGATCATCCGCCGGGAGTACGGAAAGCAGGTGGAGACGATCGGCTCGGGCCTCTGCTCCATCGGCATCTTCATCAGCGTCCTCGCACAGGTGGTCGCCGGCGCAGGCCTCGTGAGCGTTCTGTTCCCCAGCATCGGCACTGCGGCCGCGGTGGCCATCATGGCCGTCCTGATGACGGTCTATGTGCTCTTTGGCGGTGCCATCGGCGCCGGCATGGGCGGCGTTCTGAAGCTGATCCTTCTCTACATCGCCTCGATCGCGGGCCTCGTCACCGTGCTGCACATGACTGGCGGTCTGTCCGGTCTTGGTACCTCCCTCCAGAGCGTTCTGGTCGGCACAGACCTTGGCAATGTCCAGTCCGCAGTCTCCCTCTCCAACATCAATACGCCGGCTGACCTCGCCTCCCGCTTTTACAGCCTGACTGCAAGAGGACCGCTGAAGGACATCGGCTCCGGCCTCTCCCTTCTTCTCGGTGTGCTCTCGACCCAGACCTATGCCCAGGCCATTCTGACCGGCAAGACCAATCGGGAGGCCAAGAAGGGCGCCATGCTCTCTGCCTGCCTGATTCCCCCCCTTGGCATCGCCGGCATCGGCATCGGCCTGTTCATGCGGACCAGATATGTGACTGCCGCGGAGGCAACTGCCCTGGCAGCAGCCGGCAAGTCCATCCCGGCAGGGATGGGCACCATTGCCTCCACGATTCAGGTCTTCCCGATGTTCGTCGTCAACCACATGCCCCAGTTCTTCGGCGGCATCATCCTGGGAACGCTCCTTGTGACCATCATCGGCGGCGGTGCGGGACTCTCCCTCGGCGTTGCGACGATCGCCGTGCGGGATATCTACACCTCCATCAGCCCGAAGTTCCAGAATCCCAGGGTTGCCCTCAACGCAAACCGTCTGACGATCATCGGCGTCCTTGCCCTGGCGGCCCTTCTTGGCATGGCTGTGCCGGGTGCCACGATCAACGACTTCGGCTTCCTGTCCATGGGACTGCGCGGAAGCGTGGTGTTCCTGCCTCTCGTGTGCGCCCTGTTCCTTCCCGGAAAGATCGACCGGCGTGCGGCCCTTGCCTCCACGGTATTGGGCCCGGTGGCAGTGCTTGCCGGCAATGCGGTGGGTCTTCCCTTTGATCCCCTGTTCCTTGGCATCACGGTCTGCTTTGTGATCCACGCCCTGGGTTACCGCAGAAAGGGCGTTGCCGTCACGACGGACTGATCCCGTGACAGGTTTATAAGGAACGGGCCCAAAATAAATGGAGCAAATTCATCACACAGCTAGAACAGGCTTTCGAAAGTTTTTCCATGCTTGTTCTGGTTTGTGCGGGCGTATTGTGTAGTTCCATTTTCTGAGTGCTGAGTCCTTTTCCCCTTCGTTGTAATACTCTATGTTGATATCTTCGCGTAGTTCAATGGTATCGATTATTCCGTATGGGATCAGACCTTTCTCCAACATCTGCTTCTTCTCGGATGCGGAAAGGTAGATGTGTGATGATGACTCCGCCTGTACCAAAAGCCCGGTCCGGGTGCTTGCGTGCCGTGTGTATTCCATTGCATGCTCCAGTGTCTGAAGCGGCTTGGCGGCACAGGTTCTTGTTACCTGTGACCACAGCCTTCTTTCGATCGGGTTGTACTTTGATGTTCCCGGCGGATAGTGACAGACACTGATCTTCAGCCCTGTTGCATCTCCGATCTGATGAACCGCCTCTTTCCACAGGTATCCTCTGGCTTTGTTGCTTCCGCCTCCGTCAGCAAGGATCAGCAGACGCTTTGAATTCGGATATGCCGCTTTCCCCTGTACCTCCCACCATCGGATGATGGCTTCTGCAACGAATTCCGACGTATCCCTGCTTACTCCGAAGAGCACAAAGCCGACATTCCTCCTGACATCGTAAACGCCATACGGCGATACGATTGCCAGATTCTTCATCAGTTCAGGTGGAATCAGGCTGCTTCCTTCCGGATAGATATCTCCAAACGTGCAGGCAAAATCGTGATCCCATACCTTTCTGGGATCGTGTTTTTTCCTCAACTCACGTCCGGAATGATAATAGTTGCCCAACTGCATCTTTGCCTTGGTGTCAATCGAGATAATCGGATCTCCGCTGGCCTCAAATGACGCTCTTTCCTCCGCAATCCTGCAGAACTGAGCATCTCTTTCAGGATGTGCTTTGCCAACCTGATCGTACTTCTGGTTCTTTTGAAAGGAATAGCCAAGCTTTTTGATGACCCGCTTTATTGTTGCATGGCCATAGCAGCACCCCGTCCTCGCAAGTACTTCATCACGTACTTTCTGAACGGTGACATTGATCCATTTGGCGTTTGACATCGGATCCCCGTATGAGCAGTCGTCTACGATATCATCGATAATCCCAATGATGTCGGCTGCTGCGTCAAGGTCTATACCAGTGAACCCTTTCTTCGCCATTTCCATGCGGTGTTTCTTCTCGATAGGCCACCGACCGCCGCCATGCTTCCTGTTATGGTCGCCTTTATTGAAAATCTGACCCTCAAGGACTTCCTGCATTCCACGGCCGATCCTGTTCCTGCTGACATGGCAGTAACGGCTGAGGGCAGAAATAGCACCACGCCCTTTTTCCAGCGCTCTGCGCCCGAGATAAAGACGTACCGCTTTCTCGGGCAGTCCAAGCAGTGTGTCTGCAATATTTTTCAGTTCCAGTAGTGTGAACCCCAAAATCGCAAAGTTTTTTACTAGCGGGAGTTTCGATTTAGGACAAAGCAAAACCCTTGCGAAGCCAGATGTTTAGCGGCTTCGCAAGGGTTCACTTTTGTATCGCCCAATTACTATTCTGTAGTTAATTCTTTCTTAGTTTTCTTTTTTTATCCCTTTTTACATTATCTGGCGAAGGTATCTTCTCGACGATATTCCACATGCTCTGCAGACTTGGCGTTAGTTCCTCGAGTGCCCTGACTGCCTTCTTCTGACCCGGCATCAGAATCCATCCGTCGTGGATTTTGCACAACTCGTCCAGCATTGCCGCCTTTGTATAGGTAAGACCTTCATCTGCCATCCGTCTTCGAAGTACCTCTGCGATCGTGATCGCGAGGAAGCAGAGAAAGACGTGTACCCGGATCTTGTCGTCTGTCCAGTGATACTGCGGGCGTACGGCAAAGTGGTCCACTTTCTTGCTCGTCTTGAAGAGATCCTCAATGCACTCCTGTGAAGCATACGAAGAGAGGACCTCCTCCGTCGACCAGTCCGTTCTGTCGGTGCAGGTCAGCTTCTTGCCGTAGTACTTTCTCTTATAGACTGCCAGTTTCGCTTCATCGAGCTGGAAGCTCACATCGTATCCGCTCTCCATGTTTCCGGAAGGGATGATGGTGATGAACTGCTCCAGCGTGCGCAGCCCCGTGAAACAGCTGCGGGTAAGCTTCAGAAACTCACTGGCTTCGTCCCATACCGGGACCTCCTTTGGCTTCTTCTTTCGTCCCTTCTTCGCCTGATCTTTCTGCTCCTTCAGCAGCTCCTCGTTTTCCTTCGTGACCTCGCTGATCTGCTTTTCTACCTCGGTTTTGCGCTTCCTCATGGAAGAGTAGATGCGGGATCTGGGATTCTGGCAGCGAGACCTGAACTCCTCAAACTTTGCCTTGAACTTCTCGATGTCCCGGCCCATCTGCGCTTCCTGGCCGATGTACAGATCCTCGCTGTACGTCAGAATGCCCGTTCCGGTGATTCCGGAAAATGTGAGCCCGTCGATGCGGTATGCACGTCTTGTGTGGCCGTTTGCAAGCTTCACTTCCTGGTACTGATCCACGTCGATGTCATACAGCTCTTTATGGGAGTCGAGTGAGTGGGCGCAGATGAAGTGTACCCGGAGGGACTTGAAGTTCTCCTCCGAATTGCTGCCGCCATCGAAAGAAACCGTGACTTCGTCCAGAGATTTCCCGATTGTATCCGGGAGATCCTTCTGTACCTTCTCCATGAATGCACCGAACTCTGCCTTGTCATTCCTGCTTCCCTCATACATCTCCCAGAGGACAGGAACCTGCAGCAGATGACTGGTGATCATCGCAAGACTGAACTGCCGCAGATCAGTCCGCTTCTGCTTGTTGTGCCCCCGCTGGCACACCACGCAGCGGCCGTTCCGGGTGTCGATGTAGGTGAAGTAATTCGTGTAGTCGAGGTGCAGGTCGTTCAACTCATCGGGGTACATCTCGAGCAGTCTTTTGGTGAGCAGCTGCTGTGCTTTGTGGACTTCCTCCTCGGAGATCCCGTCCATCGCTTCCCAGAATGCCTGGGAAGACAGGGCTTCCGGTGCGAAGCCGAGATGATACGGGAGACTTGTTGTCTGCGCCCAGGCGGAAAACGCTTTCTTGCTGGCAGGATCGATTGCTCTGTGAATAGCAGCAAGCAGGAGCACTCTGCTGCGGGACATCCCTTGGATTGTCTTGGATGAAAACGCCTCGTCCAGGATCTTCTCGACTCCAATGTACTGAGCCATGCGGAACATCGCCATCGGTCCGCCATGCGAATAGCACTTGAACCTCACCCCGCCAGTTTCATGTTCCGCCTGTTTTCCAGATGCGTTTCCCTTTGGGTCACCTGTCCGGAGGTAATACTCGTTCAGCACACGATCGAAGAGTTTGTCAACAGGGCCGATGTATTCCAGGACGACCTCTTTGGGGTACTTGCTCCCTGGAGCCCGTCTACTGGTGACGATGTAGTAGTAATCATGTCCCTTTTTGGTTTTCTTTCTGATTGACGCCATGTATCGCCCTACCTATATATCCCTTAAATGCTTGATTATTATATCAATATGTGTTCGATAAGTCAATGAAATAGGACATAAATCAATAGTCTACACATAGAAGTAATAGGGCGATACATTTAGGCCAACAAAAAAGCATGGAAACACGGTCAAAACTCCGCGTTTTCATGCTGAAATGTCGAAACTCCCGCTAGGCGTCCCGGGATGACTCCATTAAAATGTCAATAGACGTTGGAAATAGGGCATAAAACGACATTGTAACCTCTGTAAAATGCTAGTATAATAACTGATAGATATTTTACTAGCAATTTAGAGGGCGGCCATGTACAGCAATACAGATGTACTCGTTAAAACTCCGAAATCAAGCGACAAGGGAACTATCCATATCCTCACCACGGGTTATGTCTTGCTCGCCACAGAGTATCATTGGGACTCTGAGAAGCGGCGTCCTGTCGACAAACGGATCTCAATCGGAAAAATTGTCGATGGCGATCGCTCTCATATGCATCCAAACAAGAACTATGAGCAGTTCTTCGGTCCCATCGATGCTGAGGTGAACCGACTGAAGGACACCTTCGGCACAAAGGCCCGTAAAGCTGCCGGCAAAACGGATTCGAAGCTCTCCTTTGGACCGTACCTGGTTCTAAAGGCGGCCGCAGAGCAATCCGGATGCTATACCGCTCTGACACGGGTCTACCCTGAATATGAGCGGAAAATCATTGCATTGGCCGTCTACTCCATTGTTGCGGAAAGTTCAACTGCCCAGCTGTTTCCCGGTTGGTGTTTTGATCACTACTGCGGTCTGGATCGTGTCATCGACGACAGTGAAGTCAGCGGCCTATACCGTCTGATCGGGTCAGATGAGGGAAATATCAATGTGTTCTTCCGGATTTTCCGGGAAGAATACGAGAAACGATTTCCCCGAAAGGACAGCAATCGGGTCATTGCCTTTGACTCCACCAATCAAAACACCCAGTCCGAGAATGAAGATCTTGCAGAGTTCGGAAAATCCAAGACCGATTTTGGCCTGAAGATCATTAACACGGCTATGTTTGTGGATGAAGAGACCGGCATTCCTATGTGGTATGAGCACTACGACGGTTCTCTCCTGGATAAGGTGCAGACGTCCTTCTCATTGAAAAAGATCGTGGATGCAGGATATCAAAAGCTGTTCGCAATGTTCGATCGAGGATACTTTTCAGAGGACATCATCAAAGCCCTCCGGAAAGTAAAGGATCTGGAATATGGTGTCCTCTGTCCAGACAATGTCAACTGGGTAGATGCGCTCATCAAAGATCATGGAGCGGAGATCCGCGGAAAGCAGAAATACCTGACGACGGAGCCCAACGTATTTGGAAAGCGGTACCCGGTAACAGTGGCTGGAAAGGCTTGCTTTGCCTACCTCTTCTTTGATCACTCCCGGGAATTTGATGAGGAACAGTCCATAAGGAGCACTATTTCCTATTACTTCAATGAGGCATCCAAGAGAAAACGCTACACGGAAAAGATGGCGCAGGACTACGCTCCAAAAGGGATCATTGTCGTTAAAAAGGCCGATCCAGAAACAGGGAAGAACTTCACCATCCTGGAGGACACTGAAATGATCCAGACGATGGTCGATCGTGCCGGATTCTTTGTTCTCGTCAGTGATACTGAAATGACGGCATCCGAGGCAATCCGGATTATCCGGCGACGTGATGTTGTGGAGCACGTCTTCGAATCCATCAAGCGGCACTTTGATCTGTCGGTCACATACACCCACTCCATCGAGACATATCGGGGGAAGATGTTCACGGCCTTTATCGCAAGCATTCTCTTTGCCACGCTGACATGGGATTTGAGGGAAGTGCTTCACGATAAGACCAGTGCAACCATCGCCTTCGAGATGATGGAGCTAAACAAGTATAAGGTGGAACTGCAGTCTGATGGCAGTTGGTATCCGTCCTATGCGATGAGCAGGATTCAGAAGGAACTGGTCTCCAAGGTTGGCCTCACAGAGGACGAGGCAATCAACCAGGCAACTGAGATCAAGCTGCTAGTATAAAAACTTGCGATTTAGGGGTGAACAGCTTTTTTCGCATGGCAGTCTGGTGTTGCCAGGTGGAAAGATGCTGTTGGACTGTAGGTTTTATGAGGAAGTTGACTGGGCCTTGTTCAGGATCTCAGCGCTGCGGGATACCGCTGTTTTCATTCTCTCGAGCTGCTTCTTGAGCGAGTCCACTTCCTGATTCAGTTCCCGGATTTTTGCAGTGAGTTCGCCTATCTCAGCCCGCTGATTATTGATCGTCTCCTCACAGCTGTCGGTATTCTGCTTTTGACGGAAATTTTGCTTAAACCGGCAATACGACGTGTTGCACCACATGAGAAAGCCTGTAACCACGGCAGTTGTTCAAGATAAAATTCACTATTTAGAACATTGCCGACCGGTAACGCAATAAACAGTGTGTTTATATCGATCACAACCCAGTAAACACAAGGCTTTCATCGAAAAAACGCTTTACCGCTTGTTCGGTAATTACCGGTCTATTGTAAATTTCCGTTGGCGTTAGTTAAGAAACGGGTTGATAAGCGATCGCCTAGCATGAGACCACTAATACCTCACTTTGAGCTCGAGCTGGGTACACTCCTATCCGTGCTGTGTTGCATCATGTAACAAAGCATCACCTAGATTGCCTAAACACATACACTCACTTGCCGAGTATGTGACTATAAATAACAAGATAGGCATTATGCGGAGAAGAAAAGAGCTCCAAATGGGGATTCTATATCTTCATCGGACATTATCGCGTCGAGAGTTCACCATGGAGGTTGTGGTATGGAACCCATCAACCCGGTTCTTTACTAACGCCTTTCCGTTTGAAGCAGCTCCGATTCACGAGTTACGGATTTCACTTTACGGCCGGGTTTATGTGAGCTTGGTACGAATTCTTTAGTGACCGGATCTTCATATCCGATATAAGTTCGCTTGGGCCGGGACTGCTTGGTAACGGGATCGTAGTAAGACTTGCTCTCATAAATGCTTACCCAGCCGGTCTTCTTATTCGTGTAACGAACGATTGACATAGGAACTCCTGACTGCACCTGCAACACCATTACAGTCATTATAATACATACCATGATATCTGCCCATATCGAAATGGTATTTATAATGGTATTTAATAAGGTGCTCATACTTAAGAGTCTCCGCCTCAAGGGAAAGAGCTCTTTTGGACTTTCTATATCATCGCCGATGAGCAAAAATCAATCAACTCGTAGGTTAAAAGAACAGTAGTTTGCATTAAGTCTTACACAAGAAACAACTCCAATCAGAACCACCAGCTTTGCTGGTGGTCTGTGTTCGCCCCTCCGGGGCTTACCGGTGCGTTTCCGCCTAAAGGCGGTCTAGCAAACCGTTCTTACATTACTGGTGGCCGCCTAAAGGCGGCTCCCTTTTTGACTACTTTTCGGGATCTCCTTCCAGTCGATCCCTTTCGTACTGTTCTGCAATATACTTCTTGATTGTCTCTTCATTGACATTTCCCACCGTTTCGCAATAGTAGCCTCTTGCCCAGAAATGTCTGTCGTATCTTTGGCGATATTCTGGATGCTTGTCGAAGATCATGAGAGAACTTTTTCCTTTGATGCGGCCAACTACCTTTGCCACACTCATTTTCGGTGGGATCGACACATACATATGTACATGATCAGGCAAGGTGGCCGCTTTGATAATCGTGACTCCTTCCATCTTGCAGACCTTCCCTATAATTTCGCCTATTTCCTTCCGCAGCTCCCCGAACATTACTTTTCGTCTATACTTCGGAATGAACACTATATGATATGTGCAGTTATATCGACTGTGTGCTAAACTCAAATCGTCCATGGGCGCCTCCGCTGTCTTGAAGTGGTTTGCTAGACCTACTTCATTGTACAGCGGAGGCTGTTTTTTGTTACTCCGCTTGCCGCCACGGGCTTCTGTCACTCCCCCAGCTCCGCTGGGGGATTAAGATCTGTTTCATTTATTTTGGGGCCAGTCCTTAGGAATTTCCTTTGGAAAGAAAAATGCAAACACCGACATCCTGGTGAAGGAGGCGCTGTACGGGGCAAGAGCAGCTGCCCCTGATGCCGCCATTTCTTTTATCAACACCGTTGAGCTGAACATCGGCCGCTGCCGCGGATGCGGAGCCTGCTCCACCATGCTGGAGCGGGGAAAGGACAACGACTGTGTCTACCGAGATGATTTTCAGATGCTGGAGGAGAAGGTCCGGGAGGCAGACTGTATTGTGCTGGGAGCGCCAGTCTATGTGCTGCAGCCGGTCGGGCAGTTCAAAGATTTTGTGGACCGGTTCTCCTGCCGCCACGATTACTCCGCCATCACCTGAGTGCTCGACAAGAGAAGAAGCGGAGAGCTTCCGGGAAAGGCAGAGGATTATCCGATGGAGCGGCTCAAGAAGAGAACCGTATCCTACATCTCTGTCGGCGGAGCAACCACGGAGAACTGGACCAGCATGGGGACAGCTTCCCTTGCTCTTTTCGGATTTCCACCCATGATGAGGGTCATGGGCAACTACAACGCCAACGCAATGGGGACTACCGGCAATCCGTACCTGGATGACAGGCTGATCGCAGACATGCACGAGATGGGAAAGCGCACCGTCGAGGGATATCTGGATGAGACCGTGCGGTTTTTCCAGCCGGAGGGAAAACCGGAGGGGGTCTGCCCAGTATGTCACCAGAGGCTGGTGACCATCCTGCCCGGTACCACGAAGGTGGAGTGTCCGGTCTGTGGGATCGAGGGTGATCTTGCGATTGAAAACGGCGCGGTGAAGATTGTGTACCCGAAGGCGCAGCAAGAGCGTGCCAGGGGAACCTTCCGGGGACTCCGGGAGCACACGACGGAAATCCAGAGCTTCGGCGCAATCTGCGGGCCGAAGATCATGGCCAACCGGGAGAAACTGGATCGACTCATGCAGGAGAGAATCCGGAATTTTGACACCAGCATAGAGGACAAAACGGACGAGGCGTGAGAAGATTCTGGCCATGCCGCTTGCTGACAGCAGGGAGTTCCCTTCCAAATGAGAAGGGAACTCCTTTTTTTTCGTGCCCCTTGCCGGGTGTGCTACACTGCAGGAAGACAAAGACAGTTGCAAAAGGAGAGCGGAATGGAACATCGAACCGAAAAAGACAGAGCCATCCACATGCAGCCCAGGGCGATCGAGGTCCGGGGCGCACGGGTCCACAACTTAAAGAACATCAACGTTGACATCCCCCTGCATCAGATCACGGCGATCGCCGGGGTCTCCGGATCCGGCAAGTCCTCCCTGGCCCTGGGAGTCCTCTACGCGGAAGGGTCCCGGCGCTACCTGGAAGCTCTCTCCACCTATACAAGGCGGCGGATGACCCAGGCGGAGAAGGCGCAGGTGGACGAGGTCCGATATGTGCCGGCGGCGCTTGCCCTGCACCAGCGCCCCGGCGTGCCCGGGGTGCGCAGCACCTTCGGCACATCCACCGAACTCCTCAACAGCCTGCGGCTGATGTTCTCCCGTCTTGCAAGCCACCGCTGCCCCAACGGCCACTACGTCCCGCCCACGATGAATGTGGCGGCGATGAAGGAACTTGTCTGTCCGGTCTGCGGCGCCCACTTCTTTGGCCCCGGTGCGGAGGACCTTGCGTTCAACTCCCGGGGTGCCTGCAAGACCTGCCAGGGAACCGGCGTGGTGCGCACCGTGGATGAGTCGACCCTGGTGCCGGATGAGAGCCTCTCCATCGACGAGGGGGCAGTCCTCCCCTGGCAGACCCTCATGTGGTCCCTGATGAAGGACATCGTGCGAAAGCTCGGCGTGCGGACCGATGTTCCCTTCAAGGACCTGACCCCGAAGGAACGGGACATCGTCTTTCACGGCCCGGCGGTCAAGACGAACATCGTCTACCAGAACCACACGACCGGTGCGGCGGGGGACATGGACTTTACCTATTTCAATGCCACCTACACGGTGGAAAACGCCCTGTCCCATGTGAAGGACGAGAAGGGCATGAAGCGGGTGGAGCGGTTTTTGAAGACCGACATCTGCCCGGACTGCCACGGGACAAGGCTCTCGGAGGAGGCGAGGGCACCGCGCCTTCGGGGCATCTCCCTGGCTGATGCCTGCAAGATGACACTGACGGAACTCGTCTCCTGGGTGAGAGGGGTTCCAGCCTCCCTCCCGGAGTACATGCGCCCGATGGCAGAGAGCATCTGCACCGCCTTTCAGGACACCGCTGCAAGGCTCCTCGATCTTGGTCTTGGCTACCTGTCCCTGGACCGGGCCGCCTCCACGCTGTCCAATGGGGAACGGCAGAGAATGCAGCTTGCCAGGGCGGTGCGGAACCGCACCACCGGCGTCCTCTATGTCCTGGATGAGCCCTCCATCGGCCTCCATCCCGCCAACCTGGAGGGCCTCTCCGGGGTGATGGACGACCTCATCGCCGACGGCAATACGGTGGTCTTGGTGGATCACGACACCAACATCTTAAAGAAAGCGGACTGGATGGTGGAGATGGGTCCTGCCGCCGGCAAGGAGGGCGGGCAGGTCATCGCGGAGGGAATTGTGGAGGAGATCGAAAAGAACCCGCGCTCCGTCATCGGTCCCTTTCTGGCGGGAAATACCGGGGAGTCGGTCCGGACAAGGTGCAGCAGGGAAGCGCTCTTTGAAAAGGGGGAGATCCGGCTGCAGACCCAGGCGATTCACACCGTGCAGCCCCTCACCGCGGTTTTTCCCAAGGGGCGGCTCTGCGTCGTGACCGGCGTGTCGGGGTCCGGAAAGACCACCCTTGTTCTGGAGAGCCTGATCCCCGCCCTGCAGGGCAGCATCAATGGGACGGCGCTTCCCGCCCACGTGGTATCGGTCGATGCGCCCGGGATCACAAGGGCCCAGCTCATTGACTCCACCCCGATCGGCATCAACGTGCGCTCCACGGTGGCAACCTATGCCAATGTCCACGACGAGCTGCGGAAGGTCTTTGCCAAAACCGAGGAGGCAAAGCGGGCCGGGGTGAAGGCCGGTGCCTTCTCCTACAACACGGGGAGCCTTCGCTGCCCCACCTGCGACGGAACGGGGACCATCAGTCTGGACGTGCAGTTCCTGCCGGACGTGGAGATTCCCTGCCCTGACTGCGGGGGCACCCGGTATGGAAAGCAGGCGGGTGAGATCCACTGGACCAATCCCAACGGGCAGTCCTATACGCTGCCCCAGCTAATGGCGGCCACCGTGGATGAGGCGCTGGAGGCCTGCCAGAGTCTGCCTGTGGTGCGAAAGCGTCTCCAGGTGCTGCATGACCTGGGCCTTGGCTACCTGACGCTGGGAGAGGAGACGCCGGGACTCTCCGGCGGAGAGGCGCAGCGGCTCAAGCTCGCCTCCGAGATGGGCCGTCCCCAGGAGGGCTCTGTGTTTGTCTTCGATGAGCCGACAATCGGCCTGCATCCCCGGGACGTGAGGACGCTCCTTGCCGTGTTCCAGACCCTCCTCGACCAGGGTGCCACCGTCATCGTGATTGAGCACGACCTGGATGTCATCCACAGTGCGGACTATCTCCTGGACATGGGACCGGGAGGCGGCAAAGAGGGCGGAAGGATCGTTGCGGCAGGGACACTTGAGGAGGTAAAGACATGCAGAGAGAGCATTACAGCAAGATTTCTGTGAAGAGGACAAGAGGGCAATCCATAAGGAGGCAGAGGATAAGGCGAGAGGACGTCGCAACGGAGATGATGCCGACAATGGAAGAGGAGTGGGCGTCCGCCCTGCTGGATCAGACGGTACTGGATGAGTATCCGCTGGCAGCAAAGGAGTACGCACTGCTTGCGGCACTGGAACAGAAGATGATGGATCCGAAAGCCCCTGCAGATCCCGCTTCCTGGGAGGAGATGCTGGCAGAACGGGACAAACTCGAGGACGCGTTCTGGGCTGTCATGAAGAGAGAATACGGTGTGGAACGACCTGCGGTCAGAAAGCGCAGATTATAGCCAATCTGGAATCGCGTGAACCTGCCATGCGTATGGTGATTTTGGTACCGTGCGTTTTCATCGAAACTTTGAACCACCTACCTGCAGTACGCAGAGCAGGGAGATGCTACATGTGACTATAAAAACGAAGAATTCGTTGTAATGGAGAACAGAAAGTGCTATAGTCCTTAACAAGGACAATAAAAACGAAATTTACGTTTTTATCGGAGGGAACGCCGATGAGAATACTGAGGATTCAGGCAGAGGGGCTGCCACTATACAAAAAACCATTTGATATATCTTTTTACGCAGTGCAGAGAGTCCAGAACTGCCATCTGCAGTCTGTCCATAACCTATTTGGAAACATTTATATCAACACGGTAGAGGCTTTGGCGGGAATCAATGCTTCTGGAAAAACAACGGCTCTGGAGACCATATCTTTCACGAGCATGCTGCTCAGCGCTGCCCCGCTTTCCTCGAATTTCGTTCCGAAGATTTTGGCTGAGAATGTCCAGACGGTATTTGACATTGATTTCTTTGCAGATGGAAAGATCTACCATTTGATGAGCGAGATGATTCGTACAAGGAGACCAGATGGCGGCAGCGGGATACGGATCTTGTCCGAGAAGTTGTGGAGAAAAAATGCTACCAGTAAGACAAACAAGACAAATCTGCTTGATTTCAGCGGCATAGATCCAGTGCGAAACCGGAATCATGCTGACGAGTATCTGCCTGATGATGTCAGCATCATGATTGCGGAGAACAAACAGAGACAGGATACGACTTCGTTTGTAGATCTTGCTCTGTTTACAGATTTTAATTTGTACTTGCCGGATGGTGGAATCGTTCCAACAGAGATCATATCCCTTCTTGATCCCTCGATTGAATACATTACGGTTGAGAGCATTGAGAAAAAGAAGATCACCAGGCTGAAATTCTATGGACAAAAGGAGCTTGTTCTGTCGAACCCGGCAGAGCTGTATAACTATCTGTCTTCTGGTACGGTGAAGGGGGTGACGGTCTTCACTGCCGCTGCCAAGGTACTTAAACAAGGCGGATACCTGATCGTTGATGAAATCGAAAATCATTTCAACAGGGAGCTGGTAGTATCCCTGCTCAGGTTGTTTATGGATCAAAAGACCAATCCAAAAGGTGCTGTGATCATTTTTTCAACGCATTATCCGGAGCTCCTAGATGAAATCGATCGAAACGATGCTGTGTTTATCACAAGAAATTGTCAGGGGTTAACCATAGACAACATGAATACCCTGCTAAAACGAAATGATATCCGGAAAAGCGAGGTTTTTCAGAGCAATTACCTCGGCGGTACAGCACCTAAGTATGAGGCTTTGTTAGCGTTGCAGAAGAGTATCATGGAGAGCTTGGAGGAATAAATGGGAGTAATCATTCCGGACTCCAGCCTCATCGCATGCATTTGTGAGGGCGGGGCAGAAACCGCCATAATGGATATTCTACTTGATAATAATCTTCTAATTTTTAAGAGAGAGCAACTAATAACAGAAAATATCATTCCGAGGACTTTTGCAAGGGACTTTGAAAAAAGATATTTGAGAGTGGAATATGGAAAGAAAATCATCATTCTCAGGATAATAGACTCGAGAAGCGAAGAGTTTAGACTGAGCAGAGCATATAAATGCCAGGTAGAGGTTATCGATGTGATAACGGCACCGGAAATTGAAATGCTTGTAATTATCAAAGAAAACAAATACGTTGAATACTTCTGCTCTAGAGTTAGCAAGCCAAGCGATTTTTGCAAACAAAATCTCAAAATCAGCAACGTGAAAAAACCTGATTTTATTAGAGATTACTTTAGTGATCCGGAATCACTGATCAGCAGTATTAATGAATATCACAGAATACATCGACAGAGAAATAATGAAGCTTCCTTGTATGATTTGATCAAACATTAGTCAACTTGTTGATGATATCATTTGTCTCCATCCATAGAACCCTGTCCATGTGGGCAGGGTTTTGGTTTGCGTGCTTGTTTCTGACATTTTGCAGGATAAGACTTTCCATCAGGCTGTCACCTTTTCTGCTGCATGCAGCCAATCCTGGTATAATTCCACTATCAACCATCACAGGGGAGGTTCGGATGGAGGAGAAACGTCTGATTCCCGGCATCTACGAGGAGATCGTTGACCGGGGGCTGGAGCACACCATACAGAATGACGCCGGGCAGGACTGTGATTGTGGCAAGCTCGAAAAGGCACTGGCCCCGAAGGCGCTCTCCCAGTATGTCGCGGGGATCCTGGAGCAGAAGCTCTCCGAGATCGCGGATACTGACGGAAAAGAAGCGGGAAAGGAGCAGCTGCGCCTGGTCAATCAGGTCATCGAGGCCATGGGAGAGGAACAGGAGCATGCCATCCCGGAGCAGGAGCAGGCTAAGCAGCTTTTGTCTGTCGAGGACCGGGTCAACACCGGGAAAGAGGTGGCAAAGACGCGCAAGCCGCCCGTAAGGCCGGGGACTTCGATCGCCGCGAGCTCCCTCTTCACCGGGGCAGCCCACGAGCCGCCGATGTATCTGGAGCTCTCGCGCGAGGCGGCCTCCGCAGACCGAATCGACATGCTGGTCTCCTTTGTGAAGTGGAGCGGCCTGCGGCTTCTCTATGAGCCCCTGCGGGCGTTCACAGAGCGGGGAAAGCAGCTCCGGGTCATCACCACCTCCTACATGGGCGCCACGGACTGCAAGGCGGTGGAGGAACTGGCAAAGCTTCCCAACACGCAGATCCGCATCTCCTATGACACCGACCGCACGAGGCTCCACGCCAAGGCCTACGTGTTCCACCGGGATAACGGCTTCTCGACGGCCTACGTGGGGTCTTCCAACCTCTCGAATCCCGCCCTGACCAGCGGCCTCGAGTGGAACATCAAGCTGACGCGGCAGGATCAGAAGGAAACGATGACCAAGATCGAGAGCTCGTTCCTCACCTACTGGAACCAGAGTGAGTTCCAGCCCTACACGGGGAGCGAGGCGGATCGGGAGAAGCTGCGCCGCGCGATCCTCTCCCAGAGAAAGACCGGGGAGAAGACCACCCATCTCTACCTTGCCGATGTGGAGCCCTATGCCTACCAGCAGGAGATCCTGGACCGGCTCGAGGCAGAGCGGAACCTGAGGCATCATTACCGGAACCTGGTGGTCGCTGCCACCGGCACCGGCAAGACCGTGATCGCTGCCCTCGACTATCGGAACTTCGCGCAGAAGACGGGGAAGGACTACCCGACCCTTCTCTTTGTCGCCCACCGGGAGGAGATCCTGGAGCAGAGCATCGAGTGCTTCCGGGAGGTGCTGAAGAATCCGGACTTTGGAGACCTGTTTGTGGGCTCCTACCGCCCGGAGGGAATCCGGCAGCTCTTTCTCTCGATCCAGACCTTTCGATCACAGAACTTCACGCAGCTGGTGACGCCGGATTTCTACGACTACATCATCGTGGATGAATTCCACCACGCGGCGGCGGATTCCTATCAGAAGCTCCTTGACTACTTCAAGCCGAAGATCTTTCTCGGCCTGACCGCCACCCCGGAGCGCATGGATGGAAAGAGTATCCTCCCCTTCTTCGACGGCAGGATTGCGGCGGAGCTGCGCCTGCCGGAGGCGATCGACAGAAAGATGCTCTGCCCGTTCCAGTACTTCGGCCTGGCGGATGACACGGACCTTCGGCAGGTGCGCTGGACCAGGGGCGGGTACGACCAGGCGGAGCTCTCAAAGCTCTACACCTTTGCCGCCGGCGTGGCGCAAAAGCGCGTGGAGCGGATCCTCTGGGAGCTGAACCGGATTGTGACCGATCTGGACGACGTGAAGGGACTTGGCTTTTGCGTCTCCAAGGAGCACGCTGCCTTCATGAGCCGGCAGTTCAACGAGCACGGCATTCCCTCCCTGTGCCTTATCAGCGAGAGCGACCAGAAGGTGAGAGATGCCGCAAAGGAGGAACTCGTCGGCGGAAAGATCCACTTCATCTTCGTGGTGGACCTCTACAACGAAATCGGGACTACAAAAGTGATACAAACACATTTACGAAATTTCAAAAGAAATGCCGCATAACAAGGCTTTTCCGGGGTTTGGGTGCCACCGGACAAGCCCTCTTTTTTTCTGTGAACGCTGATGGGAATTGGATTTAGCTTTTATCTAAAAAACGGTTCGTACCCTCCTAACGAACTGAACAGGATAAACGAAAATAATATATTCAGCAGTTGACAGTCAATTCAGCCTACTCTATCATGAAAGTGTGATCCGGACAAAGGATCAGATCTTTTTCTATGCCGACGTCCTGTCGGCAATATGCTCGCACGGGCATGTCATTCCTCATTCGAGGAGAAATCACCATTCTTGTTAATCTCTCTTATTTCATTTCTGAAGGAGGCACATCATCTTGAAATTCACTGAAAACATTTCTATAGACCGCGATTACTTTGAAGTTTTGGATATTCTGCCAGATCAGGTTGTGATCAAATCAAAATGCACGGGGCATACATGGCAGCTCGTTTTCAGGGGAGACCGTTACATAGATATTTACCACAAGCATAAAGACAGGGACAGCTTCCATTGGCACCAGAGCGTATTAACATTTCCGGATGCGGTAGATGAGATCAAAGGACACGATGAATTCCAACTTAATGGGCGCAGGCCTACGTATCTGGTGTATGCTAGAGATGGTATTTACAGAAATGGCAGACTTAAAAAGTACTAATGATTTACTCTTATTGGCTGCAAGAAAATGAGGAGGGGACGCAACAGTGTACATTCCGAAGTTGGATCGATCTCCGAGATCGAGGGAGTATGAAGATTATAATGATAGTCAACGTGCAGCAGTTGTAAAAGCATGGCTGTTCGATGGTAAGCATCACAGAGAAATTGATAAAGACGTATTGCATCTGGACCCTGAATATTCCAGAGGATACCAATCAATGGGAATCCTTCACTACCTTGGGCTCAAGAAAGAGTTTCAAGGTATTTTCCATGGAATGACAACTGAGCAGGCAGTGCGTGAATTACGAAATACGAAAGACCCTGCGTATCAATCTATAATCGATATCTTATCCGGTGATGGGGATGTTGTTGAGAAGCAGATGGAGAATGATATCGAATCGGAGAACGAGGACGTATACGAAGTTCATTCCGAAGGTCGCGCTACTCAGTATTACACCACGCGATATGAGCGTGATCCCCGTAATAGGAAAGCGGCGATCAGGATCCATGGCACAAAGTGTATGGCCTGCGGTTTTGACTTTGAAAAAGTGTATGGAGAAAGGGGAAAAGATTACATCGAGGTTCATCATGTGGTCCCTCTTGCATCTCGTGATGCTGAAACTGAAATCGACCCGGAAAAGGATCTCATCGTTGTCTGCGCTAATTGTCACAGGATGATCCATCGTAAAAAGAATCAGGTGTTATCGCTGGAAGAGTTAAAACAAATCATTTCCGAAAATAAGAAGTAAGTAACTAATTTTGGCCCATTTCCTGAAGAGAAACTATTCCTTTGGCTGAGTTTGTCTCTGAATGGCACTATTGGCGTTTACCGCAAGTATGGGTAGACGAACAGTGATGTTCTCTGGATTTTTGTATAAAACTGGCTGGCAATTGTTGGACCGGTTTATCAAGGATGTGGGAGTTGTCTCACGTCCTTTTTTACGCTCACGTCTGAAGGAGGATAAGAGACGTTGTTTCAGTCCCTGTTCGGGAAATCCATTTCGCTTTTACTTGATATTTGCTGTTAGTGGAATATCTGCTCACAACCGAAAATGGGGAAAAACCATGTACCTAAAATCACCCAGAATTATTGTCAGAGATTACAGATTGCCTTATAATAGGATAATATCTGGTACAGAAATTATCCCAGAAAGGCGAAGAGCATGTCAAAACAGGTGCACATCAGGTTGAACGAAGAAGTATACGATGTTCTTATGAAATTATCTAATAAAAGCAATGAATCAATTCAGGATACGGTCTCGTCTGCAGTCATGGACCTTGCTGGTAAAACAAAAATTGAGGAAGACAGAGACTACAATTTTACGTTCATTGATTTATTCGCTGGTATAGGAGGAATGCGCATCGCTTATCAGAATGCGGGCGGCAAATGCGTTTACTCAAATGAATGGAACAAATACAGCCAGCAGACTTATTTTGCAAATTTTGGGGAGCGTCCGGAAGGGGATATCACGAAAGTGGATGCGAGGGTGATCCCAGATCACGATATTCTTGTTGCGGGTTTTCCCTGCCAGCCGTTCTCTATAGCCGGTGTTTCCAAGAAAAACAGTCTCGGACGACCTACTGGTTTTGAGGATAAGACGCAGGGGACGCTGTTTTTTGATGTCTGCAGAATTCTGAAGGCAAAGCGTCCCAAAGCGTTCATGCTAGAGAATGTAAAAAACCTTAAGAGTCATGACCATGGGCGTACATTCAAAGTGATTATGGAGTCGTTGGAGGAACTGAATTATCAGGTATTCTATGAAGTACTTGATGGACAGAATTATGTTCCGCAGCACAGAGAAAGAATCCTGATCGTCGGATTTGACAGGGAACGTTATGGCTCGGATTTTTCTTTTGAATTTAAAATCACACCGAAATCTCCGAAGCCGGTGATGAAGGACATCCTCGAAACGGATGTTGATCCCAAATATACCCTTTCAGATAAATTGTGGACTTACCTGCAGAATTATGCTGCAAAGCATCGCGCAGCAGGTAATGGCTTTGGTTATGGCGCAAATTACCCGTAGATCGGTAATAGACCATTGGATTTAGCCTTCATCGCTCTACGATGATGTCGAAAACCCCTTGAAATCAAGGCGTTTTTCGGACATCAGCCTATTGATTTTATATTTATAATTGTCTATAATATAGATGACCTATCGGTAATCTATATTGAGGCTATTATAAATGTCCCACATATACTGGAATAAAAAAGAAGTCCCGATACCAAAAGAAGCTTATATCAACCACAACGATGGCCGAGTATTCGTCATTATTGACGGTCATCGCAAGGTGATTGGGCATGCTGCCTCAGATACAACCATGTATCCGAACGAAGCGTACCGCACACTATACAGCGACCAATGGCTGCAGAATTATGGTGCAAAGGATTCTCTCCCTTTCGAGGTGAAAGTAGGTCTGTACATGCTGACCCTTGGGGCTGCATCACAGAATGGCATCTACTCGATCCTGACGGATGTATACGGTCCGCTGCATGCAAACGCCATCATGGACTACGTGATGTTCTCTCTGCACAGCAAGTCAGATATCACACAACTGTACAGCGAGTTTGCGCAGGATCAGGTCCTCTTTTCAAGGAAGCCTTACAGTGATGCCTGGTACTCCGATCTGTTCCGCTCCCTTATGACAGACCAGCAGGAAGGTGATTTCAAGGTTGCCTGGCTGAAGCACTGCAGGAAGCAGGGGATCACCAAGGCTTGGATTTCTATCGACGGTTCCAATAACGACTGCGAGGTCAGAGAATCCGACCTGTGTGAGTATGGAGCGGATAAGTCTCATAACGGCGGTACCATTGTCAGCTACATCTATGCTGTCGATGTGAAGACCGGCATGCCGATCACATATTTTGTGTATGAAGGCAGTAAGGTAGACAGCAAAGCATTCCAGAAAGTGCTGACATTTTTCAACGGATACAGCATCGAGATTGAAGGCGTTCTAATCGACCGTGGCTTCTGCACTCATGATGTTGTACAGGCATGCATTGACAGCAAGACAGATTACATCATGATGGTCCCATCCGACACCTACGGTCACCAGCAGATGATGGAGGAATGCTCCGAAGATATCCGCTGGGAACCAGACAGGATTGTTGACGATGATGGCATCTTTGGCATTGCCAGGGAAAAGCAGCTGTTCCGCAATCACCCGGAAACAGCATTCATGAACCTGTACTTCAATGGTACGTCAAGCTCCATTCAGTCGATACGCCTAATCCGAGAGATCCGGAAAGAGGGTCGAAAAGCCGAATTGGCTGTCGCTGAAGGCCGTGTGCCAAGTGTCTCGAAGACCTGCAAAAAATACATCAAGGTCGAGCAGACAGATACAGGCGGCTATGCTGTTTCCTATGACTTCAAGGCATGGAAGAAATCCATGCTTGGCAAGGGTTTCTTCTCTCTCGCTTCCGGCAAGAACCATGGTCCCCAGGAAGCATTTGACCTGTACCGGCTCCGCGATGCATCAGAAGTGCAGTACGGGATCCTAAAGTCCCAAGAGGGCTTCGATAGTACCCGCATACACTTCACAAGCAGCATCTATGCAAAGTTCCTGATTTGCTTTGCTGCAAGCTGTGTCAGAGCGAGCATCCTTAACGCCTGCAAAGATCTTTCTCTTGCTACGAATGAGATGATCCAGAAGATGGACCGGATACACTTCATTCTTCGTGAAGGTGGATCATACCTTCCGGTTAAGGATCTATCGAAGGAGTTGGAAGAACTGCTCATGAAGTTCGGCATCGACCGGAATTCACTGTCCGACTTCGCTTCGGAGTATAACAGCCGTTCGAATCCGATCGGCTCCCTGACCAGAACTGTGCCAAAGTCACAGCCCAAAGAGAAGGGACACCGTGGCAGAAAACCAGGTTCCAAAAACAAGAAGACGCTCGAGCGAGAGGCACGCGGCGAAGCAAAGATTAAACATGCGAAGCCAGGACGTCCGAAAGGAAGCAAGGATACCAAGCCCAGGAAGCCAAGATCCGACAAAGGTAAGAAGCATAAAAAGGCTTCTGACAAAGAAGTTTAAAATCGAGTCGAAACAATAATTACCGATTTACGGGAAATTTGCGTATGGGATCGCAGATCCCGATGGAATATCCAGAACATTAAGCGCCCGGTATTACAAGGATGGCTCTGAAATCCTTATTGCGCAACCGGGGCGAAATCCGAGAAGACTTACACCAAGGGAATGTGCAAGACTGCAGGGATTTCCGGACAGCTTTAAAATTGTAGTCTCGGATACTCAGGCTTACAAACAGTTTGGAAATTCTGTGGTTGTTCCACTCATGGAGAATGTTGCCAAACTTGTTGTAGCTAAAATGAATGAACTTGATGCGGTGAAACTCTCTGACAGTCGACTGGATGCTCATGCCGCAGTATAGGAGGGAATATGGACGCAGGTTTTCTCAACAAATATTTTTCTGCCGTTGCGGCCAAACACCTGTCTGCTGTCGAAGCCGACTCTGATGTGAGTGATCAGCATGAGTATAATGGTGTTTCTCTGCTGAAGAAAATGTTCGGAACCAATACACCCAAGAAAACCATTCCTACGGCTTTTCTATACCTTTCGGATGACGATGATGCAATCGAGGCAGAGGGCAGCCTGACATGGTATGATGCCCGTTATCGTAATCCGAACCGGACTGAATGGAGGCTTTATTATCCTACGAATGATGTGACATCAAGAGCGGAAAAGGGAGATACGCTGTTTATCTGCCTGAGACGGGATAATACCGTTCTGGATATCATTACCAAAGGCGTTAGTAAGAAAACGGGTTGATAAGCAATAAGTGCATCTTGTAGTCATCAAATTGCAAGCAGATTGAGCTCCTTAACATCTCCATAATGGTGTACCTTCTTGGGATTCCTGGATGCAAAGAGAGCGTCCGCAAGTTCCCCAATCGTGGTCCTCTGCCTGTACGCTGCCCGGAATACGAGGTTGTAACGGTTCAAATACTTGGTAGCCACGCCGCGATATTCGATATAGCGGTGCTTGATAAAGGAGTGAAGGTTGTTCACAGTGTTCAGATTGAAGAAACTTGCCGACTCCTTCTTCACATTCATGACCGTGATTCCCAGGATCTTGCCCAGTCTTGGATACACATTCATGCCGTCCGTCAGGAAAAGTGTTCCCTTCTGGACATGACCAGTATAGATATCAACAACATCCGCACTGGAAGGCCTTGCCCGGTTCTCGGATTTCACGATCAGATCGCCAGTCTTGCGCTGTACTGCGGTGCAGATACAGATCTGCTCGTCTGAAAGGCCGCGTTTGGATGCGGGAGTGCCACGCTTGCGGGGCTTTCGACTGGCATCAGGGCCAAATTTCGTACCTTTTTTGGACTCCGGAACGTAGGTTTCATCCGCTTCCACGACATCTTCCACCGTGGCTGGCTGCTCCACCTGCATGTCCTCGAGAGCAAGCATGATCTTATGCCGCATGAAGAACAGACTGCTATGGCTGATCTTGCATCCATGGCTGGCAAGTGACTTGACCGTCTTATCCAGAGAGGTCCCCCTGAGCGTCTCTTCCAGAACCTTGGTCCAGATCTCAGTACCAAAGTGTGAGCCTGAGAGCAAAGTGTTGCTCGTTGTAACAAATGACGTTCCACATTGCCTGCAGATGTATGCCTGTTTTCCATGTTTGTGTCCATTCCTAACAACATGAGCATTGGAATGGCAGATCGGACAATCCAAACGGGGAGCAATCATCTTCTTCGGAGAAGAGGTTGCACTCTCATGGGAGAAGCCCTCCATGAGCTTGTTAACAAGAAGAATCAGGTCGTCCCTGGAAAGATCTCTGGCTTCGGTCAGTATGCGCTCAATGCAGCTCATAGTCTTGCCCTCCTGGCAAGACTATTGTAGTTCAAGTTAGAGAAGGCCGTTGTACAGCAGAATGTACAAAACGGCATATTTTATACTTCTGCTAAAATGCTTTGGAGCTTATCAACCCGTTTTCTTACTAACGCCTTACCAAAAAAGAAAGCATCATCGAGAATCAGCTGTTCTGGCTGTTTAATATCAGGCCAGATGAAAATTCTAACAGCTTTGTTGCCAATACAGACCTGACGAATCCTCCGTCGGCAAAGGTTGATTTTGCGGCCAGAATGATCCTCCAGAAAATCGGAGTTGAGATCCCACAAACAGAAGAAGACTTTACAGGCCTTCTTATTGACAGGTTCGGGTACTCATTTCCGACTACCAAGGAGTTCTCTGAATTTTCACGTTCTACGGTTTCGGGTGCTGATCCTGTGGGAGATCCGGACGGCACACTGGTACTCTGGTATGACCGTGAAGAAACCCTGTTCATGAATATGGAGAAAATCATTATTCAGGAACGCCTCCGGAAGGGCTTTACGGATGGAGAGAATGTTGACGTTGACGGGTTTATAGCCTTTTCTCTGTCGGTCAATAACAGGAGAAAATCCCGCGCAGGCTTATCCTTCGAGAATAATCTTGAAGCCATATTCCGTGCAAACAATATCCGATATTCGCATACTCCAGTGACGGAGAACAGGTCCAAACCCGATTTCATATTTCCAAGTATTGAAATGTACAGGGATGAAAGTTACCCCGCTGAAAAGCTGACAATGCTTGGTGCCAAGACAACAGCAAAGGACAGGTGGAGGCAGGTTCTCGAGGAAGCCGACAGAATTGAAAAGAAGCATCTCATTACACTTGAAGCCGCGATCAGCGAATACCAAACCGATGAGATGATTAGCAGGAATCTTCAGCTGGTTGTACCTCACTCCATACAATCCACATTCACTGTGAAACAGCAGAGCTGGCTGTTCTCTGTCCGAGATTTTCTACACTTGGTTGAAGACAGGCAGAACTTTTATAATGACTGGGGCAATTAACGATGGCAGATATTAAGTCTGCCAAGGCACGAAGCAAAAACATGGCGGCCATTCACAGCAAGGACACCAAGGCAGAGATTGTTCTCCGAAAAGCTCTGTGGCATAAGGGATATCGATACAGAAAAAACGTGAATTCACTTCCCGGGAAACCGGATATAGTTCTTGCCAAGTATAGGATCTGTATTTTTGTGGACAGTGAGTTCTTTCACGGAAAAGGATTTAACGACGGGTACCAGAGCAGGAAATATACCAGTCTGAGAGAACAGCTGGAACACAGCAATCATCCCGGGTTTTGGCTTGAAAAAATTCAAAACAATATGAGTCATGACCTGAAGGTGAATGCAGAACTAAAGGGAAAAGGCTGGAAAGTACTGAGATTTTGGAGCAAGGATGTATTGGGTGATACAGGAAGATGTGTACAGACCATAGAGGAGGCCGTGTTGGATTCTAAATTGGAATAAGCGAAAGCGTTAGTAAAGAACCATGTTGCAGATGTATGTTGCATCCTCATTACTGAAGATGCAACATTCTATCCTCTGGAGATATACGATTCTTGTTCGGATTCTCGCCGCATCCTCTCGAGAGTACATATCGTTATAAACGGAAACACACATGGCAAGAGGGTAAACATTTGCAGGCAGTAAGGGAGACATTTTGATACGATAAGCAGCTTCGATTAAGACGCTGAAGCTAAGTTGACGGAAAATGATGAGGGCATGTTTTTTTGTTGACAAGCCTTTTTATTTTTGCTATATTGTTCGCATGGCAGCGAACATGCAACTAAGTAAAAAATGTAAAAATGTAATAATGGGAAAAAGGTGAGATCATGGAATATAAGAACTTTGGAGAATTTTTAAGTTCAAAGAGGAAAGAACACAATCTCACCCTGCGTAAAATGGCAGATCTACTGGGTATATCCGCTGCTTTCCTGACAGACGTTGAGAAAGACAGGAGAAATCCTTTTGATCAGGACAAACTGGAAAGAATATCAGAGATCTTCCATTTGAGCGAGGATGAGCGTTCCCAGATGATGGACCTTGTCGGGGAAAAGAGGGATACCGTCCCTCCCGATGTCCAGAGTTATGTTAAACCCCGCGCTTATGTCAGCGCAGCGCTGAGGACTGCTCGGGACCTCGACGCCAGCGAGGAAGATTGGCAGAAATTTGTAGATGAATTGAAAAGGCGAAAGGGGTAAAGCACCATCAATGTACAAGCCGCAAATACGCAGGAAGAAGTCCGGGATACCCGTCCTCAGCAAAGATGAGATCGACGATATTGCTGAGAACTTGCTGGCTGATTACAATCCCGAATGGATCAAACACCCGCAGGAGATTGATATTGACCTGTTTGCGCAAGAGTACCTGAAAGCGGACCAAGATTTCCAATACCTGTCACACAACGGTATCTATCTGGGAATGACTGTATTCAATGACAGTGACAGGGTTGTAGTTTTTAATCCGGAAAAAGGTCAAGCGGATTATGTCAGTGAGAAGGCCCGTACGATAATTATAGATACGGGCCTATTGGAAAGAGGACAGGAACACCGCTACCGTTTCACTATGGGACATGAGTGCGGGCATCTTTACCTTCATCCGCAGTATTTCACCATTGATCCGAACCAGATGACTTTGGATATGTTCATGGATATGGGGCCCCAGAAGCCGTCCTTTATTGTTTGTCGGGAGGATATGTACAAACTGGGAGCAAAATCAAAAGTCTGGGATGACCGTAATACGCTGGAATGGCAGGCAAATTATTTTTCAGCGGCGATCTTGATGCCGCATTCAATGGTAGCGGAACTTTACCGTCAGGAGCGAATGATGTACGGGCGTGATCCCCGCATGATCCATCGATTGGCAGACGAGATTGAAAAGGTTTTTAACGTATCCCATGAGTCATCGGTTTACCGTCTTCAGGACCTTGGTTATACAGAGGCGGGGTGTCTTGTCGGGGACAGGGCACTTGATTCGCAAATTGAATGGGGCATGGAGCAGGGTTTGATCTGAACGTAGCGGACCCGATTACGGGTCCGTATATTTTTACACTCGTCGTTCGCAAAATAGCGAACACACCCCAAGAGGGCACAGTATGAATCGGTGTATCTACTAAATACATGCTATGGTACTATGCTGACATCAAGATATTGTGGAGGGCAAGTCAATGGAAATAAAAAACTTTGATGCTGTTATTACGGCTTACAAGGCGGCTGAGGGGACTGACCTGATCAAAGAAGGCGACGTACGTTCGAAGTACACGGAGGTCGCGGAAGCGTTAGGTGTTGACACAAAGCTGTTGCGCAACCACGCAGGTGTGGACATTTGTAAGGACTATGACCGGATTACGGACCAGACGCCCCTTGTGGTCGGGGAGGATGACATCCCTTTTGTTGTGGAGGTCGTCCGGAATTATTGCAGCCCGGATTATCAAAATATCCGCAGGAGGGACTTCAGGGATGTCCCGCTTCCTACGATCAAATACCTGATTGAGCGCTTCACAAAGCTGCTTTTTGACCTAGGGCATGAACGGAAGACGCTTGTCAGCCAGATTGAGTCTATGGAGATGGTGACGCAGTACTCCTTGAGGGTGCAGAAGAAGGAAGCACTGGACAGAATCGCTGAACTCTCTCGTGAGATAGTAAAAGAAAAACGGTTCCGCGATTATATTGATTACGAGGATGCCTTCCAGAAGGGAAACTATGCGCTACGTAAAATATTTGAGTGTACTTCTGATATTGATGGCGTCTGGCGTGAATATGATAATGTCCGGTTTGACATCTATGACCGGGAATACGAAATAATGTATGAGGAGGATACCACGACAGAATTACGCTGGAGCCAAGAGGACAGGGTTGAGGACAAACTCAGGAAGAATCCGGAGTATGTGAAATTAATGGACCGCAAACGAGAACTGTCACAAGATCCCAAGGGGTTTGTAAAAAAGTGCATGCCGAATTAAAGCATATCGAGGAGCGTATGAAAGAAATTCGAACGGAGACCGAACAGTCCCTGTTTGGCAGAACGCTGGAAACGATTCCGGATGATTTCCCGAGGATTCAAGAAAGCCCTGAGAACGTAATGCAGCAGGCTATAGCGCAGCGTAAAGCATTTTTGGAGCAGATGAAGAAAGAGGACGAGGAATGGAAAAAGAAACCTAAAAAGACGATTCCAAAAGAAAAAATGGATGAATATATCAGGAAATGGCGCAAGGATACCCATCAGCTGGAAGTATGGGATTATCTCCAATAGCAACCCCGGGTCCGCTTTCGGGCGGGCCCATCATTTTGGACATTAAGTTCGCATGACAGCGAACAAGCATTAGATTCCGGAGGTTTATATGGTAAATCAGGAAACGGATAATTACAAAGGCGTTATCGTTTGCCCGTTCTGTGGTGCAAAAACATTCGTGGAATTTGGCGCACATGGACGGGCAAGCACACAGTGCAGGTGCAAGAAATATTTGGTGTTCGATTATGACCAGATGGTTGCGATACCAAGCAAGCCGAAGCGCGGCTTATCTATGCGGTTCAGGACAACAGAATAATCAAGGTATTACCACCGAGACATAGGGGCCGTAAGTAAGCCACCGCTGAGCCGGGGTAAACCATGACAGGTGATCCATTTGTGATCACTGGTTGTGGTTTATCCCGGCTTTTTCTGTGTAGGGATAAATTCTGACATATTTATTTACAGAAAAGAATCTCGCAATGGCACGGAAAGGAGTTTGCATGGAGCGCTCACCGCCAAAAACGATACATATGCACAACTACAGGTAGTAACTCAAAAACAAATTATCTCAAAGCTATGGGTGCACACACGGCGGCGGGATACAGAAGGAATTTTCACTACGGCGATGGCCGTAGTGAATTCCGGATGTGTCCACCGTCTGTTCGTCGCACCCTTTTTTGCTGCGGAACCGGTGGAGTGATCTGCCGGTTCCTTATGTGTCCTGCCGCCTGCACCAGCGGAAAGGACACAAAATGGCAAAGCATGATATCGGCAATGCTGCAGATGACAGGATTGAGAAGAAGTCCAAGTTCGACCAGAACCGGACAGCGTTCGTTGACCCGAAAACAGGGGACTATGTCTTTAACGAATGGGTAAATCTGGGGACCGACAAGTACCCGAAATGGGCTCTCCGTGAAGTCGCCCGTATCCCGGCTGAAATGGGCAAATGGGTAAAGCTCCTCGATGAGGATGATGCAGCAGTCGACCTGCAGAATCGGTATGAAGCAGAACATCGGGATCTCACTACGGAAAACAAGAAACAAGCCAATCAGGCAATGGAAGATGATGATTCCGTTGCCGACGATGGCCAGAGTGGGAATCCAATGGAAGACATCCCGGAAAGGAATACGGAGCCTGAGACCATTCTTTTTACAGAACCCGAAAAGAAGGATCCCCGTATCCAGCAGATTGAGCAGACGAAGGTGACGCATCTTACGGAGGAGCAGCGGAACCTTTACTACGACCATGTCGGGCAGCAGATGTACCTCGAGGATATCCGGAAGGAGAAAATCAGCGTGACCGGGAAGAATATCACGCAGCAGGCGGTATCCAAGCAGTGGAGGAAGACTATGAAGATCTTCTGTGACGACCTTGGGGTGGAGATGCCGAAGACTCGCGGAAAGAGGAAGAAGGACGATTAATCAGAAATCGCCGGGGAGGTTGTTGTTTTCGCCTTGTAGTAGGGAGGACAACAGCCTCCTTTCCTGTTGGCATAGTGCCTGCGGGAATCAATGATTCAAAGGAGCAGAGTATGGAAAAAACGCCACCTTCATATCATTACCTGCCGATGCCGGTCAAAGGACGACCGTATGCACACCAGCAGGCCGCATTCGATTTTGCCTGCGATTTGTTCGGCCTCACGGATAACCGGAGGAAATCCCCGGGCTGCGCCATCCTTGCGGAGATGGGCTGCGGGAAAAGTTTCATAGCCATCGGGATCACCGGGATACTGTACCAGTTCGGAAAAGTGAACAGGGTGCTGATTGTCGCGCCGCTTTCCGTCCTTGGCACATGGGAATCGGAGCTGGAGCGCTTTGCAGCATATCCGTACCACATGACCGTATTGTCGGGGACGATGGAGAAAAAAAGGCAGCAGGTAAAAGCGGCAAAGGCGGCTGATGATCTGGAGATCCTTGCCGTGAATTACGAGAGCGCATGGAGGCTGGAGAAGGAGCTGACAGAATTTGCGCCGCAGCTCCTGTGCTGTGATGAGGCCCATCGGCTGAAGGACCCGCACTCCCGGCAGAGCAAAGGAATACAGCGCATCTCCGAGTATGCGGATTATCGGCTCGTACTTACCGGCACGATTATCACCGGAAAGGAAATTGATGTATTTAGCCCCTATAAGGTGCTGGACCCGAGGATATTCGGCAGCAGCTTTTACAGCTTTCGGAACAGGTACTTTGACATGGTCGGATACGGCGGTTATACCCCGGCATTCCGTGAGAGCATGACGGACGATTTTCTGCGCCGATTGCACAGCATCGCGTTCCGGATTACTAAGAAGGAGTGCCTTGACCTGCCCGCTGTCACGGAAGAAGTACGTACGGTTTCTCTGGAGCCGAAGGCCCGGAAACTGTATGACGAAATCGAGATGGAGAGCTACACGTCACTGAAGGGTTCGGAGGTTACGACGGTAAATATCCTCACGAAAATCCTGCGGCTGTCCCAGCTCACCGGCGGGTTCATCACGGATGACGATGGCAATGTAATGCAGGTGTCGACGGCGAAACTGGATGCGCTCTCCGACATCATTGATTCTGCAATGGAGGACGACAACAAGGTTGTCGTGATGGTGCGTTTCGTCGCGGAGATGGATGCCATTGAAGCAATGCTGCAAAAGAAAGGCATCCGGTATTCCCTGATCAGGGGCGGCGTGAACGACCGGCAGGAACAGATCGACCGTTTCCAGAAGGACCCCGGCTGCAAAGTATTCGTGGGCCAGATTGCGGCAGCAGGACTTGGTATCACGCTCACGGCGGCGCATGTCATGGTGTTCTACTCCATGGATTATTCGATGGCTAACTTCGAACAGGCGAAGGCCCGGATCCACCGCGTCTCCCAGACGGAGAACTGTCATTATGTCTACCTCTGCTGCAAGAACACCATTGACAGGAAGGCCCTTCGGGCGCTCCGGGACAAGGTCAACCTTGCCAAGACGCTGGTGGATGATTACCGGAAGGGATCAAACCCGTTCCGCTGATATAGTTGTTCTTTTGGGCTTGTAGTATAGGAGGATTTTTATTATGGAACAGGAGCAGATTTTTGAACTCGCAGACAAACTGAAGACAGCAAAGGATCGCAAGAAGGAGCTCGAAGCGCAGGTGAAAGAGCTGAACGGGGAGATTGATTCTCTGGATACGGCGCTCTCGGATGCAATGGCAGACGCGGATGTCGATAAGTTTTCCCGAAACGGATCCACGTTCTACCTGAACAGCCGGTTGTTTGCTTCCCCGCAGGCCGGCAGGAAGGATGCCCTAATGAAGGCGCTGAAGGACAACGGGTACGGGTCCATTGTTGTTGAGACGGTGAATGCCAATACGCTGGCATCATTCTGCAAGGAGCAGCTGGCTGCAAACAATGACGAGCTCCCGGATTGGCTCAGGGATGTCGTGAACACTTTTGACAAGGTTACAGTCGGCATCCGGAAGAGCTGAGCGGCGTGGTTGTTCTTTTGGGCTTGTAGTAGGAGGCATGGTGCTTCCTACTACTTTCATTATTACAGGAGGACAGGATATGTCTGAAGAAAAGAACGAAGTTATGAAGACGAGCGGGTTCGCTGCGCTCAGCACACAGAACATGGAAGGTCTGATAGATGAGGACCTGAACGGTCTCACCATCACACCCGACAGGATCAAAATTCCGTCCGGGGGATCCACGGCATTCGAGATCCCGGGAGACGGGGATGATTCCGAAATGGTTAAGGAGATCACCGGTGTGATCCTTTTCCACCACCCCGCATACGCATACTACAGGGAGAAATTCTCCGGTGGCTCCAATCCTCCGGACTGCGGCAGCTTTGACGGGATCACCGGCGTGGGTATCCCGGGAGGTGCATGCGCTACCTGCCCGTATAACCAGTTCGGGAGCGGAGAGGGCCAGAGCAAGCTCTGCAAGAACCGGCGCCAGATTTACATCCTTCCGGAGAACGAACTGTTCCCGATGGTACTTTCCCTTCCGACCGGGAGCCTGAAGGAGTTCACGAAGTACGTGAAGCGCCAGCTTACCAAGGGAAGGAAGCTCTCGCAGATCGTGACAAAGCTCTCCCTGAAGAAGGCAACCAGTGCATCCGGGATTGTATTCTCGCAGGCGGTATTTACATATGTACGGCCCCTGACCAGTGAAGAGCAGGCTGCCGTGGCACCTCTGGTTCAGCAGGCAAAAGAGTACAGTACTCAGCTGACCGTGGATGCACTAACGGATGTCGTGTCGCCTGCAGATAGCAATGTTCCGTTTATTGATCCGGAAACTGGAGAAGAGATCCAGCCGTTGAAATAATTGGTCGGGATCTGGTTATCGAGCCGGGAGAAGGCAGCAGGCTTTCTCCCGGCATTTCTGCAAGGAGAAAAGATATGGAAAAGAATTATAAAAGCGTGACGGACCCGGAAGAACTGGCATCTTACCTGTCCGGACCGGGACCTTATGCATGGGATTATGAAACTGCAGCAAACCACGAATGGCGCGATGATCCAAAAGCTGCGCTGGATCCGCACAAGGCCCATGTAAGCGATTGCAGTTATAGCAGGGCGCCGCATGAAGGAATCTCTGTTCCGATTGCCCACTTAACCGGAAGAAATATGGATCCGGATGCTTTCTGGAAAATTCATAAGGAATTTGCGCAGGACCGGACTAAGGTGAAGGTCTGCCACAACCTCGCTTTTGAGTCAGCATTTACATATGCTCAGGGAATCGTGATACAGGCACCGGTATATGACACGATCTGCGCCAGCCAGATGACGCTCAAGAGCAATTTTGAATTCAGGAAGCTGCAGGATTCGGGCCTTAAGAATCTGGCGCAGCATCTCCTGCATGAGGACGTCCATACTTTCGAGGAAGTGTCCGGGGGCAGGCCGTTTGATGAGCTGGATGCGCAGGATCCGAGGGTGGTGCAGTACAGCTGCGCTGATTCCGATTACACGATCCAGCTGTATTATCTTTTTAATCAATGGTTCAGGCAGTACCTGCCGAAGCATGAATGGATTGTCAGGAATATTGAATCACCGACAGCGGTGTACCTTGGACTGATGAAATATAACGGTGTGCCGATTGACCGGGAACTGATGGAGCAACGGAAAGAGGAAGCGGAGAAGGAGATGGCTTCGCTCCGCGAGAAAATAGCGTTCATAATCGGTGATGTGAATATCGGCAGCAACTGCAGCACCATGGCTTTCAAGAACTACCTGTACCATGACCTTGGGCTCCCGGTCATGAAGACTACCGGCACGGATCGTGCGGCAGCGGATGACCAGTCGATGCAGATGCTGCGGGAGTGGTGCGACCGGAACAGGCCCGAGTTGTCTGAGCTCTTCACGCTGGTGGAACAGTACCGGAAATGGGGCAAGATCATGAGCACTTACATTACCGGCTACATGAAGCACATTAACCCTGCGACCGGCAGGATCCACCCGAGTTTCTACGCCCTGTCGACAGAGACCGGAAGGATGAATTGCAAGGCGCCCAACATGCAGAACTGCTTCGATGATAAGACCGAGATCCTTACAAAGCGCGGATTCATTCTTTTCAAAGATTTACGGGAGGACGATGTTGTAGCTCAATGGGAAGAGAACGGAAAAATATCATTCGTAAGACCGCTTGATCGTATATGCCACAGCTATGATGGCGAACTCGTACACCTGAAAAATCAGCATATAGATCTACGCATGACTCAGGACCACAGATGCCTGATTCAGAACAGGAGAACAGGAAAATTTGAAGTCGTAAGTGCGGAAGAATACCCGGAAGACCATAAGCAGATTCATGCGGGAGAATATGAATTCGGAAATATTCATCTCTGTCATGACGAGGTCGTTCTTCTGACAGCTACACAGGCCGACGGATATTATCATGATGGCGGCATAGAATTCAGCTTCATGAAGGCGAGAAAGTACAGAAGGCTGATTGATGTCCTGAAAAGAAATGATATCAGGTATTCTGATACGCAAAAGAAGAACGGCGAAGTTCATATAAGAATCTTCAAGGGAGAGATAACAGGAAGAATCATCTCACTCCTTGGGGACGAGAAGAAGTGGGGATCGTGGGTCATGGATTTTGATAAGGAAACGGTTCAGGACATTCTGCATGAGCTTTCCCATTGGGATGGATGCTTCACGCGAGGTGAAAATTACAGTTCTTCCGTCAGGGAAAATTCTGACTGGATGCAGATCCTCTATGCACTTAACGGCATGAGGGCGCATATGAGAAGCTACGATAATGGAAATCCCAATGCAAAACTGAACTGGCAGCTTGATGTCATCGATAAGAATTACAGTTTAACCACAAACGTCAGTAAAACCCATGAACCGTACAGAGGTAATGTTTACTGCGTAAGCGTTCCGAGCGGCTATATCATGGTAAGACGCGGCGGGCAGATATGCATCACAGGCAACTGTCCGAGAAAAACGAATGACCCGATTGGTGTGCGGAACTTCATCAAAGCTCCGGATCACTGCCTGATTATCAGCTGTGATTACAGCCAGATTGAACTTCGCGTCGGCGCTTTTTACCTTGGGCAGGTCGGCGACGATACTATGAAGAAGGTCTACCTCGAAGGACAGGACCTGCATGCGAAGACGACATCCATCGTGTTCGGCGTCCCGTATGAGCAGGCGCATGACAAGAATTCACCTAACTACAAGGAACACCGGACGATTGCAAAAAATGTAAATTTCGGTGTGTTCTACGGCTTATTTCCGCGAGGGCTGCAGCGAACACTGAAATTTAAGGCAGGCGTTGAGAAATCCTATGAGGAGTGCGCCGCTATGATCGAAAATCTGAAGGCTGGATATCCGGGCCTGTCCGTATGGCAGGATGAAGTAAAAGTGCTGGCATCGCGGAAACTGTATACAGAGACGTGGCTTGGGCGGCGCAGGTACCTTCCGAATATTAACAGTGATGACTGGGGCAAGAAGTCATTTGCTGAGCGGTGCGCCATGAACACCCCGATACAGGGAACCGCAGCGGATATTCTGAAGATGGGATGTGCGAGAATCCTTGCCGGTTTGCAGGAAAGGCCGTGGCTCAAACCGATCCTGCAGATCCATGATGAGCTGACTTTTATAATCCCGGAGGACAGGCTGCGGGAGGCGGTGGACTATATCAAGAGCTGTATGGAGCCTAAGCCGTTCCCCGAGTTCGACCTGCCGCTTGTGGCAGAGGCATCGGCTGGCAGGACATTCGGGACGATGAAGGAACTGGATGATTGAGAATGCGGGTCCTGACCAAACTGTGTCAATGTGTTAGCAATCGAATTTATCAATAAACGATTATAATAATGTGGCTATCAGAATCGGCCAAGAACGATTGTGATACAATGCTTTTGCTGCTATACTTTCCGTACAACGTTAGCGAAGAGCTGCGTGGAGACAACCTGATCAAGCGCTTCCCCGCAGCGGAAAGGAAGACAGATGAGTTACAAAGGACTGACAATCCGGTATGAAAACGGGACGAACACCATCGTCGACTTGAATGTGAACAGGACATATAAAGCGGGGGAGCTTTTGTGCGAACTCCTGCAGGGAGACAGCGAAGAAATCCTCCGCTCATGGCCCCGGTTATTTATCACGCACTACAACCGCATAGCAGACGATGTTGATCCATATAATATTGATCTCGCAATTTCGGATGTCGAACACAAAATCAGCAGTATAGAGGAAGATATGCCGCTTACGGTATGTATGCTTAAGGCAATCTTCTGCAGGGAAATCGACCGGTTCAGGACGGTCATTGATCGTAATGAACAAGAGGTGGATGCGCTTGAGGCCAAGATGAATAATGAACTCTATGATAATGATGTGCGGCAGATCTTCATTCCGGGGACTATTCATTTTGATGACATGGGCGGCTACCTGAAAGCCTGCTATTTCAATTATCTTGCTGATGTTCTTGACGGGACGCTGTTCTTCTATGCTGCGGCAGCCAAGGAAACCAACAAAATGGTTGAAGGACAGGATGAGCAGTATGAGCGGGTCCTGACGGAACTGGAGACATCCGACCATATTGATGGCCTGCAGGTCAAGATTCAGTATGACCGGGATAGTAAGAAGTTTTCCACAGTCTATGAAATACAGAGCATGCGGGCCCTGTTGGCATTCGAATTTGTCCATATGCAGGACTGTGGCACCATGATCAAGCAGTGCCAGAACCCGGAGTGCGGAAAATATTTTGTGGCGAGAAGGAAGAATGCGATCTACTGTAATTATCCTTCCCCGCAAAACTATCAGAGGACATGCCACGAGGTTTATCCGCAGATCAAAAGCGAGCAGAAGAGGAAGAAGGACCAGCTGAATGATATGTTCAGGAAGGCGCAGTCCCGCCTCCTTATGAATATGAAGCGACATCCTGAATCCAAAGATTATTATGAAGAAAAAAAGCAAAAACTTGTAACCGGCCGTTTTGAAAAAGAACAGGCAATTCAGAACGGCGAAATGTCAATGAAAGAGTATAAGAACTGGCTCGACCAGTTCAGATGAGGAGCACATATAATGAACGAAAGTATTTTTACAGCACTTGCAGGAATCTTTTCAGGTAAAGGCGGCGGGCTCAAGCTGGCAATAGTTTGTATTGCGGCCCTTGGACTTGCCAGCGTGGTTACCGACAACGATTATGAAATGGATGCACGCACAGCAAAAGGCGGCAGGTTCAAGATGAAGCCGCATCGCAGCAGTGAGGATGAAGCCCCTGAAGAGGAAGAAGACGGCGGTGATCCGGATCCGGACCCGGCAGTGGCAGGGGAGCCTGTATGACACCGGCAGCAGAGGAGCGTCTGGAGATGGTCCTCACGGATACGGAGCTTCGCAGGATTTGGGGAGTGCAGGGCGGCCCGGTCTACATTGACCTCCATGGGTTGTCCTGCCGGGAGGCAAGGCGGCTTTTGGGAAACGTCATCAACCTGCTGCGCGGGCCCGCAAGCATCAAGGTCATTCATGGGTACCACCATGGTACGGCACTCCGGGACATGGTGCGGACGAACTTCTGCAACATCCATGTATACGCCGTGCAGCCAGATGACGCAAACCAAGGCCTGACGACGCTTCAGGTCGCATGAAAAACTGAATATCGGAAACAAAGAGAAGGGTCTCGCCATAACGGCAGGGCCCTTGATCTTTACTGTTTTATCTTCGGGGGATAATTCGGGTTCTTTATCGCGCCCTTCAGGAAATTGAAATAATTACGATGTTCGACTATGGTGCCATCCTCAAACTCTACGTCGATATCTATGGCTTTCCGGTAGCGCAGGACTTTCATTTTCTGCCCGGACTTTGACGTGACCTCTTGCCCTTCACGCTGTTTCCTCGTGAACTCAGGTACTTGGTTCGCACAATACGGGCACCCCGTGTGACCGTATATCCTGTTATACGGAGCCGCTTTGTAATCGTGGCCGCACTTTGCGCAGTGCCACCACACTTTGCGCTCGCTGCCAGCTTTTATTTCCGTCGGCTCGATGTCCGTGTTTTTGTGGGACCACTCCTTCAGGATCTCCGGGTTTGTCGTCGCGAGGTCGTTCTCCCCGGGAATGGCGAACCTGCCATAGCAATAGGGGCATCCCGATTCCCTGTTGGTCCTGCTGTTGATCGACGCCTGCCATTCATGGCCTTTGGAGCATCGCCACCAGACTTTCCTGTTTATTTTCGGCAGGATTTTGTGCGGGTCGACTTTACCGTTTTTCCCAAAATCCCATTCCTTCATCAGGTCAGGGTACAGCGTAGCGAAATCCGTCTCGCCGGGGATGGCACGTTTTCCGGAACAGTAAGGACAAAGAGTGTGTTCACTTGTGCGATTGTTTATAGAATCATACCATTCGTGGCCTTTGGAGCATTTCCACCAAACTTTGCGCATGCTCCCATAAGAGAACATTTCAGGAGCGAGGGTTCCGTTTTTCTCGTAGTCCCACTCATCAGCAATGTCGGGGAACTTGGTGCTGAGCGAGTGGTTAACTTCATATTGATGGTAAGTGTCCAAGATAGCCAACTGGTCCCGTGCAACATCGATATTTGCTGTACCACCGATGTGTGCAAATAAGGATGTGATAGCAGCATTCAGTTCGTTGTCAGAAGGGGTTGGCTTAACCCATATAATGCCGCAGTCTTCAAATGATGGCAGCCCGTTTTCACGAACGCGAATCAACCTGATTCCTGCTTCCCGGCATGATGAGTTTTTTTGGATTTCTTTTTGCACCCGGTGGCCGTGATAAGCGACACCGTCATATTCGACTGCAACCTTAATGCTCGGGACATAGATGTCCAACTCAAAGCCGAGATGGGTATCTGTATTGACGGCATCCGGATATGTTTGTGAAAGATAGTAGTAAATTGCCTGCTCAGGGTATGATGTGTGGGAATGACAATATGGACAGCCACTTCCTTTGGCCCTTGTATAAATCGGCGCCTGCCAGCTGTGTCCATATTTTTTGCATTTCCACCAGATTTTTATCCTGCTTCCAGCAGTGAAATCTTCAGGCTTTAAGTCACCGTTTTTTTCATAATCCCATTCATCAATTAGTTCGGGTGCGACCGTTCTTAAATCTGTCTTCCCGGCGATTAGATTCCGTTTCCTATTAGACAAGGCGGCAGATTTCGCGCCGCATTTTGGACAGCCATGGCCACTGGTACGATTGTTACCTGATGCCCTCCATTCGTATCCGCAGACATGGCACTTCCACCAGAACTGTTTATTGCTCCCGGGGATTACATCGGACGGGGTGATATCGCCGTTTTTTTCGTAGTCCCAGTCAATGGCAATATCGGGACGCAGAGTCTGCATGTCGTTGAATCCCTTCAGGACTTTTCTATTTGCACAGTACGGGCAGCCCCTTTCAGCGCGGTTTGCAACATTCGATTGCCACTCATGGCCTTTGGAGCATTTCCACCAGACTATTTTCTGGCTGCCAGCAGTGACTTTCTCAGGCGTCAATTCACCGTTTCGATCATAATCCCACTCTGCCGCGAGATCCGGGTTTTGGCTTTTCAGGTCATTGAATCCGGGAAGTACTTTCTTCCCGGCGCAATATGGGCAACCGCGATTCAGGGAAGTGCGGTTTGAGATCCTTGCATGGTATGAGTGACCTTTCGGGCAGATCCACCATGCGTAATCTCCGCTGTGCGAGGTAACTTCATCCGGGCTTTTCTGATTCTTTTTATAGTCCCATTCTTTTGCAATGTCGGGATATGCCTTGAGCAGGTTGTCTGCCAGAGCTTTCTTGCGCTGCGCGGCAGCAGTGCGCTTCCTTCCGCATACCGGGCATCCGGTCAGGATACCGGAATTTGACCTGTTTCGGCTGTTCGGGCTGGTTTCCCACTCATGCCCGCATACACTGCATTTCCACCAATATTTCTTATTCGTATGCGCCGGTATGTCTGACGGGAGGATATCGCCGTTTTTCTCATAGTCCCACTCTGCCGCGACAAGCGGATACTGGCTTGCCAAGTCATTTATTCCTTTTATTACAGTAATTTTCGGCATTCTTCCGGTTCACCTCCTCCCCATCCAATATAGCAGAAAACCGGGCCTGTTAGCTCACCTATTATTCGGTTGTTGTTTCGGGCTTGTAGTAGGTGGACATGATGATCACCTGAAAAAATCGTAAGGGAGGAACCCGCTATGAGAAATTCCGAGGGTTATATGGACCCGACCGCCACAGCAGCAATGAACAATGTGATGAGGGAATACAAGGAAAAGCAGAAAGCAAAATTCAGGAAGAAATATGAGATGACGCACAGGAAGAAGGTCTACGTCGTTTCGCCCTACGCAGGAGACGTAGATGCCAACATTGAATCCGCGAAACGTTACTGCCGCTTTGTCATCGGAAAAGGATATATGCCGATTGCAAGTCACCTGCTTTACCCGAGGATCCTCAAGGACGCCGACCCGGCGGAGCGTGAACTTGGGCTCATGTTCGGATTGTCCCTGCTGGCCTTGTCAGACGAGGTCTGGGTTTTTACGGCCAATGGTGTATCGGACGGGATGAAGCAGGAAATCCATGAAGCAAAGCGCCTGAAAAAGACCGTGCGCACATTCGGGGAGGTGAAGTGAAATGGAAATGGTTCCTCTTAATATTTCCGCTCAGGATGTCCTGAACGCACTGTTCAATGCGGATGAGACCGTATGTTTCCGGATCTTCGACGACAAGAAGCGCGGGATGTTTAAGGGCCTCTCACTTGAGTGCGCCTGCTCCAGATACACGACGACCATGGAGAAGGCCCTGCACGACCACAACAAGATGGATCGGGGTATTTTTTTCGTCGTGAACTACGGCGGCCAGAAGGATGAGGACATTACCCGGATCAATGCCCAGTTCGTGGAATCGGATGAGCTGAGCTTTGAGGAGATGGGAAAGTGCATCGATGCATTTCCCTTACCACCATCAATGGTCATAAAGACTTCAAAGTCCCTGCATACATACTGGTTCATGAAAGGCAAACCCGAGGTCAGCCGTTTCCGGACGATTCAGAAGCAACTGGTGAAGCAGTTTGACGGCGACATCAAATGCCAGAACGAATCCAGAGTTATGAGGCTGCCGGGGTTTTACCATTGCAAGCAGAATCCGGTCATGGTGTCCTGTGTGCTTTTCCATCCGGAGCGTAAGTACACGCAAGATGAGCTTGCAGCTGTTCTCCCGAAAATCGAGGAGGACAAGCCGACGGAGAAAATGACAGGCTCAGAGAAGGGCCTGTCCATTGTCATGCATGAGTGTGATTTCCTGAAGCACTGCAAGTCTGATGCGAAGACCCTTTCCGAGCATGACTGGTATGCCATGATCACAAACCTTGCCGGCTTTGAAGGTGGCGTTGATATGATCCATGCCCTCAGCCATGATTACCCAAAATATTCGGAAGCGGAGACCACTGAGAAGATCAATCATTTCCTGAAATCTGGGACACGTCCGATTACCTGCAAGACTATCGCGGAGAAGGGATTCAAGTGCCCGAGGCTGGAAAACGGGGAGTGTAAGTGCAAGGCCCCGGCGGCACTCTGCTACCTTCCAGTCAGTATTGAAGGACTGGAAGCCTTGGTTGCCGAGCTACCTATCACGAATATGCCTCTGGCGGATATGGAGACAGCGTCTAAATACGTTGAGGAGTATCTCTATAACCAAGATGTGACAATAGCATCTGCAGTGATCAACGATACCCTGAAGAAACATTTCAAGTTCAGCGCAACAGACGTACGGGCACTCTTGTCATCCTACAAGATGAAAAACAGGGAGTACCGTTCCGGGCTGAAGAGCAGGCAGCACAAGGTTTCAGACGAGCTGCCTCTTTGGTACCTGCCGACGGAACGAGGGCTTAAATTCATGCCGAAGGTGCTGGCCGATGACATGACGAAAAATGAGAAGGTGATCTATGCAGCTGAGCAGCACTACCTTTATGAAGAAGGCGTCTACGTCCCGATCCCGGAGATGACAGCACAACGCATGGTGCAGGAAAAGATGCTGGCTCAGGAGTGCCGATTTTCACAGATCACGGATGCAGAGAAGCAGTGGCGTCTTCAGGTTTGCAAGGAGATAAGGGAGCTCAATTCCAACCCGTTCATGATCAACGTTAAGAACGGAGTATACAACGTGCTCGAGGGGAAACTGTACGACCATTCCCCTGACCTTTTGTCGACGATCCAGCTGAACGTCCGGTATGCCCCGGAAGCAGACTGTCCGTTGTTCAAGAAGTTCCTGTATGACTCTATGGAGGGCGATGAGGCCCAAGTAAGGCTCCTGCAGGAGATGCTCGGGTATTTCCTTGTGCCGATTACAAAGGCACAGAAGTGCTTTGTCATCGTAGGGGCAGCAGGCGCCGGGAAATCCGTCCTCCTGAACGTATTGAATGAGATCCTGCTTGGCGGGACCAATGTCAGCAACGTGTCGTGGCAGGCCCTGAATGAGAGGTTTAAACCTGCGGAGCTCTTCGGGAAGCTCGCAAACATCTTTGCCGACCTGCCGACGAAGAACATAGATGACAACGGCATTTTTAAGGCACTGGTCGGCGAGGACTACCTGACCGTGGAGAAGAAGAACAAGGACCCGTTCTCTTTTCAGTGCACGGCAAGGCTCTTGTTTTCGTGCAACAACATACCGAGGAATTACGGTGACAAGTCCGAGGGCTTCTACCGGAGGCTCATTATCATCCGGTTCAACCATACCGTACCCGAGAAGGACAGGGACCCGGATCTACTGGACAAGTTTCGGGGCGAAGCGGACGGGATATTCCGTTTCGCGCTGGAGGGACTCCGAGCCCTTATGGACAACGGATACCATTTCGATGAAACAGAGAAAAACAAAGCGGAATTACAACGATACAAGGAAGACAGCGATTCAGTGCTCTCGTTTATCGCAGATTGCGTGGAAGAAAAGAGCGGAAGCGTGGTGCCGTCAACGGAACTGTTCAACAAGTACAAGAAATACTGTGAAGATGCCGGTATGAAGGCATATGCGCAGAATAACTTCACCAAGCAACTGCTGGAAGCGATTCCCTCAGCGGAAAGAGGCAAGGACAGCCTCGGTAACAGGAGGGTAATAAAAAACATCATCATTACGGATGAACTGTTATAAGAGATCGCCACATGCAAGGAATCCGGGCAGGAATGCCCGGGTTTTCTTTGTAGTCGGGCAGTGTTTTCCAGCCATCGGACAGACCGGACACCAAAAACCCTATTTCTTTCTATATCTGTAAAAAAATTGTTGTTTTATTCATTTTTCTCGGAGATTTACGTCATAATGCATTTTTTGGTGTCCAGCCTGTCCGAAGCCTTGATTTTACTGGGTTTTTGGTGTCCGTTTTCGGACAGGCTTTTCCGTTTTCACCTGTCCGGGCCTGTCCGGAGTGGCTCGTCGGACCTGCCCGTGGAGGATTCCGCTCGGTTTTCGGACACCGGAACGGCGTTTTCGGACAGGCTTGGTGTCCGGAAAGGGGTATTTTCGGACAGGTGGTGTCCGGACGAAACGGTGTGTCCGACAAGCCGTGGTTGTTAATTTCGCCTTGTAGTAGGAGGTGGAAAACCATGAAGGAATCAGAAATCGTGAACGAGATCCGCACCTACCTGAAGGGCGTCCCCGGGTGCTTCTTCTGGAAGGAACACGGAGGCATGTACGGGACCGCCGGCATACCGGATATCATCTGTTGCTTCCATGGTCGTTTTTACGGTTTTGAAGTCAAAAACGAAATCGGCAAACCGACAAAGCTGCAGGAGGCGACGATCCGCAAGATCAACGCGGCTGGCGGTACGGCTGCTGTTGTGCGGTCCGTAGAGGAAGTAAGGCGTGTATTGGAGGAAGCGGAATGACTGGACATGCAAACAGGAGCAAGGCGGTCAAGGGTGACCCTTTTGAGAATTTGGCAAACGCCATCATTTTGCAGGCGGTTTCGGATTATCGTGCCGCCCTGCGCAGGTACCGGCGCCACGGCAGGCCTGACAGGGAACTGGAGGATTGCGAGAAGTTCTTCCGGTCCCAGTGGTTCGGCTGCCTCACGGAAGTGGATGGCAAATACCTGATCAGGAAAATCAGGGAGGAGGCAGGCATATGAGTATCATGTGGAAGTACCTTGATAAGAAAAACGCAACAATACGGGCGCTTGAGGATTACAGCAGCATGCAATTCATTATTGAGAATACGGATTCCCGAATCAGGCAGGAGCATTCCCGGATGACGGGACTGGCTTCACCAAACATGGACGGCATGCCGCATACCCATAACCCGCAGGCCTGTGAGGACCGGATCCTGAACGGCATAGAGGAGATTGATATCCTGAAGGAGCGCTACCGCCAAGCCGTGGAATACATGAGCTGGTTCGTCCCGGCTTGGAAGCAGCTGTCGGAGGATGAGAGGTACATCCTTGAAACCTTTTATGACGAGAATGCAGAGGGTGCCGTTTATGAGATCTGTGACCATTTCAACATCGAGAGGTCCAGCGCATACAACAAGAAGAACAAGGCCCTCAGCCATTTGACGGTGCTGCTGTTCGGGAAGGAATGAAGGAGAGTAATTTCATGGACACATAAAGTGCGGGAACCTGCTATGCTTATATTGTGAAAGATAGGAAAACCTCGGAGGGAAACTTCCGGGGTTTTCTTATGTCCGGATTTTATGACGGAGGCGATGGACATGCCATACAAACCAATGGTTCCCTGCAGGCATCCCGGTTGTCCGAACCTCGTGCCGGCAGGGCAGAAGTACTGCGAGAAGCATAAGGCCTTGCACCCGGAGGAAGTCCGGTCGGCAGCTGCCAGAGGCTACAACGCAAGGTGGAGAAGAGAGAGCAAGAAGTTCTTGGAACTTCATCCTCTCTGCGAGGAGTGCCTGAAGGAAGGGAAAGCAACACCGGCAACGGTCGTTGACCACATCATTCCGCACCGTGGCGACCCGAAGCTCTTCTGGGACCGGAGCAACTGGCAGGCGCTCTGCAAGAGATGTCACGATCAGAAGACGCGGAGAGAAGATAACAATCCGACATATCACTACTGAGGACAGCTTCGGCTGTCCTTTTTGATTGGGAGGAATGTCTATGAAGCCAATACCGAACTACCCGGGATACTTTGCTGATCCCTCCGGTGAAATATATTCAATGCGGACCGGTAAGTTGCATAGGCTTTCAAAACGATTTCATGATGGGTACTACAGAGTGCACGTAGTAACTGGCGGGCACCCAGCACGAAGAGATTCGAAGTACGTTCATACATTGATACTTAACGCTTATGTTGGCGAAAGGCCAAAGGATTATGTTTGCCGCCATCTGAATGGAAACTCTCTGGACAATCGACTCGAGAATCTTTGTTGGGGGACTCAAAGTGAAAACATGCAGGATGAAATAAGACATGGAACGGCTGTTTGCCTCAGACACGGAGAAGAGGCTGCCGCTTCAAAGCTAAGCTCTGAGGATGTAAGAAAGATAAGAGAGCTGTATACGGAAGGGCACTCACAAAGAGAAATTGCGAGTGCTTTTTCTATATCTCAGAGGCATGTCAGCGATATCGTGAGATATAAAACGAGGCGTTTTGATGGATTCCCGGGTGGGGTGGGGCCGCCACGATCCCTGTGGCCTGATGCCCCGGAGACCGCCGCCCCCCTTCGTGTTCAAATATCCCGGTTCAAACGGGGGATAAACCCATGAGGGGTATGCGGGGCCGAAATTTTGGAGGTATGAAATTGGCTAAAGACGGAACATACAGAGGCGGCAGGCGCATCCGGGCCGGTGACAAGCCCACGCCCGCCGCAGAAAAATTATCAAAAGAAGGCAGGGTCCGGATCATGCAGAATGATATCCCGGACCTGAAGTGCGAAGAATTGGAGGCCGTTGACCTTCCGGAGGGCGCAGTGCTTGAGGGAGTCGATATGCCGAAACCGGGAGATTACCTGTCTGCCCGACAGAAGGACGGGAAACCCCTCGGGGCAGATCTGATCTATAAGGAGACATGGCTGTGGCTGAAAGAGCGCCACTGTGAGAATCTGGTGAACCCGCGCCTGATCGAATCCTATTCACAGGCATTTGCCCGGTATATCCAGTGCGAGGAGGCGATCAGCACTTATGGCCTCCTTGGAAAGCACCCGACTACAGGCGGTGTTGTCACATCGCCGTTTGTACAGATGAGCCAGCAGTTCCAGAAGACCGCGAATCTGCTCTGGTATGAGATTTATGACGTGGTGAAGGAGAACTGCACGGAGGAGTTCGAAGGGGACCCGAATGACACTATGGAGCTCCTCCTGAGGGCCCGGAAAGGAATGTAAATGGACACAACGAAATTCCAACAGGTACCGATCGACAAACTGGTACCTTATGCAAGGAATGCACGGACGCATTCCAAAGAACAGATCGCCCAGCTGCGTGCATCGCTCAGGGAGTTCGGTTTTGTCTCTCCCGCCGTGATCGATTCTGACTATAACATCCTCGTAGGGCATGGCAGGGTGCAGGCGGCGCGGGAGGAAGGATACAAAACAGTGCCATGCGTTTTCGCCGAGAACCTGACGGATGCACAGAAGAAGGCATACATCATCGCGGATAACCAGCTGGCCCTGAATGCCGGTTGGGATGCGGATATGCTGTCCGTCGAATTATCAGACCTTCAGGGGCAGGCCTTTGACCTTGACCTGCTGGGCTTTGACGCGGAAGACCTCGGAAAGTACCTGAATGCTGGAGAAGAGGGACAGCAGGATGATTTCGATGTAGATGAGGAACTCGAAAAGCCGTGTTTTTCCAAGGAAGGTGATATTTGGCATCTCGGGAAACACACCGTGATCTGCGGCGACAGCACGGACCCGGAAGTGTACAACACACTTCTCGGGGATGTGAAAGTGAACCTTGTCTGTACGGACCCGCCGTACATGGTCTCGCTGGACAGTGCATCAGGAAAGATAAAGAACGACGACCTGAATGACAAAGACGCATATGATTTCCTGATGAAGGCGTTCACGGCCACGCATGGGTGTATGGCAGCGGATGCATCGATATATTGTTTCTACGCAACCATGAAGGCCCGGATCTTCTATGACGCCTTCGAGGACGCCGGTTTCAAGGTGGGTGCGGGCCTGATCTGGAGAAAGCCCCGGGCGCCGCTCATGCGGACCGACTGGAAGTTCAACATGGAGCCGATCATCTTCGGATGGAGGAAGGACGGAAAACACAAATGGTATGGAGACCAGAAGCAGAAAGCCGTATTCGACTTTGACGGGATCACGAATTCCAAGAAGGACGGGTTCGGGCACCCGAGCTCCAAGCCGGTCCCGTTAATCGCATATTTATTGTCACAGTCCAGCAGCGCCAATGGCGTCGTGCTGGATTCTTTTTTGGGATCCGCGACAACCCTGATCGCGTGTGAACAGCTGGGCCGTATCTGTTACGGCATCGAGCTGGAACCGAAGTTCGTGGATGTGGCAGTGCGCAGGTACCAAGCTACAGCCCCGACCGGGGAGATATACCTGCTCCGGGACGGGAAGAAAATGACACTGGACGATGCGCTGGCAGAAATTCCAGAGGAACCGGTTGTGTCTAATACCTGACGGTTCCGGTCCGGAATCTTTGTGACATTTATGCCTCCGGTAATCGTTGATAAATTTGCCGCACAGAGTGATCTATACAGTACCGAAAGGCAACAGCACCAAAGGAGGTACGAGATGGAACTCAATTACAACGTAACCGGAGACGAGAGGAAGGCACTGGTAAAGGCCATCAGCGGGATCACGGGCGAGAAGGCGGTGTACAAGCGCATGCCGACCTGCGCATACGAGATCGGGGCATTCACGGTCAGCAAGGAAGGGGCACTCTCCTTTGAAGACAGCGCATACGATGCAGCCCGCAACCTGATCGACAGGCTGCAGGAGCAGGGCTACAAGCCAGAAACACAGGAAACGACCGGAGAGACCGAGCAGGACGAAGGGACAGCGGACGCCCCGGACGAGGAGTCAGGAGCTGCGGACGAGGCCGATGAAGCGGCCACAGGGGAGCAGGAAGACGGCACAGGCCTTTCGATCAGCATCCCAGACGACTTCTCGGACGCAGAATTCGAGAACCTGCAGCGGCTAGCGGCTTCCAAGCAAACCCTGATGAAAGCGGCATTCGGGTCGGACGGGATCGGAATTTCGCGGGAAGAAGGGAAGGTGACATTCTCCGGGTTCACCGCATCGGACGGGGACCACACAGCCGCCTACATGCAATTCATCACGCTGTTGGCGAGAATGGCAAGGACGGCAAAGCGGGTAACGGCCCGGGACCACGATACGGAAAACCGGAAATACGCATTCCGTTGCTTCCTGCTTCGGATCGGGATGATCGGTCCTGATTACAAGAAGTCCCGCAGGATCCTTCTGGAGAACCTGACCGGCTCATCCGCTTTCCGCGACGGGAAGAGGAAGGAGGCCGAGGCATGATGTTTCCTTCAAGAGAAACGGTCGAAAGGATCAGGAAAGCCTACCCGGTGGGATGCCGGGTGGAGCTTACCCGGATGGATGACGTACAGGCCCCGCCGATCAGGACCCAAGGAACCGTGTACGGGGTGGATGATACAGGCAGCATCCTTGTCCGCTGGGATAACGGAAGCTCACTGAACGTTGTATTCGGCGAGGATTCCTGCAGGAGGATTGACGAAGGGAGGAAGGCATGAGTTTACCTGAAACCGTTTATGAACTCCGCTTCTCCCGGCAGGACGGGCGACCGGATGAGGTGCAGCAATATACGGAGATGGACACTGCGTTGGAGGTTTTCCGGTTGTTCTTTTCGCCTTGTAGTGAGGAGATGTACAAGACCATCACGCTGGCCAGCTACAATTTCCGATTAAAAACGGAAAAGCTCCTCTTCCAGATAACTTTCGTGGAAAAGGGCCCGGACGGGCGCCTGACACGGAAGGACTGGCGCAACTGGAAACCGGGCAGGCAGACTGTATATGAATACCATGATTTTGACGGGTATGGGGTGCTGAAAGGTGTCATAACAGAAACGGCTGCCAACCACGCAATCATGGAAGCTGATGGGATGCACCTCTGGATCGATGACGATACGGGGTACATGTTCCGATAGGAATCAGGATCCCCGGCCTCCATAGGAAAGGACAATGATGAAGGCCGAGGATATTTTACTGGATAACGGATATGAGAATGTAAAGCTGTTGGAGGATTTCTCCTATGATGACGCCCTAATTGGCGTCAGTGATGACAACCGGGCGATTTACGATTACGGCAAGATGGTTGACTGGCTTGTGAGAACCGAAGGCATGACCGAAGAGGATGCTGAGGAATGGATCGAGTATAACACGCTCCGCGCCCTGCCCTATTTCGGTGAAGACGCTCCGATAGTCATGCATCGGATCATCTTGTAAACATCACAATTCCATCCGGGTATCTTTGTGAGAAATGCACTCCAGAAATGACTGGATATACATGCCCTTCAGAGGGATATATGTACATGCCAAAGGGAAAGGCAGACAAGACAAGCACAAAGCAAGGAGGACAAAGCCATGACGAACATTTTTGAAGAAACCTACAACCGCATTCAGGAAGCAAGAAAAGCCTACAAGGAAGCTACCACCGCAGAGGAGAGGGATGCCGCAAGGGATACGGTAAAGGCCGCCGAGGACAGGATCGACGAGATGGGCGACATTGCCCACACAATCTACCGGGCTTACGAGAAATCAAGAGACAATGAGAACGAGATCTTAAACTTCGACGACATCATCTGGGACCGGGATGTGGAAGCCCTCACCGCCTGCATGAAGGAGAATGGCATCAAGGCCTTCACCTACTCCTGCCGGGCAACCGACGCGGTCGAGACGCTTTGGCTTTTCAAAGAGGCGGGCTGCACGATCGGCGAGATGGTCGAGGTCAACCTCCGGAAGGACTTCTTCGGCAAGGGCTACGAAAAGGGCCACGCCTTTCTGGTAAGCCTGAACTGAGAACAGCCGGGGAAGGGAGCCTGCCATGGGCTCTCTTTCTCGTAGAAATACACAACGGTATCCCCGGATCTTTGTGACATATATTCGTCGGTTTTCCTTGCTATAGTCACGGCGCGGAGTGATATATGTACATGCCAAAGGAAAAGGGCGCACGAAGAAAACGGAGGATAAAGACCATGTGGAAAAAAGGAAGCCTGAAGATTAACGACCAGATTTTTACCTACTGCGCAAAGGTATACGGAGAGCCAAGTGAGGATTACGGAATGGAGGGCGGCAGGATCAGCAAGCTCGAGATCCGCTTAGGTGACATGCCGGTTGCAAGATATGACAGGGGCTGGGACATTGAGCCCGAAACAGAGCAGGCGCAAATCGCCTACGCACTCCTCTTAAAGGAGTACAACTGAAAGAGTAATTTCGCGGACACATGAACATGGACTTTCATGTACACTGATATTGTGAAAAGTTCGAGAGAAGCCGGGTGCCGGCCTTTCTCTCGTTAACATATATGGAAAACACAAGGAGCCGACGGGGCTCCTTTTTTCGTGGGAAGGAGGGAGACGCTTGCAACGGGAAGGAAAATTCACGCCCACAAAATTCATGGCGGCGAACTCCCGATACAGCAAGGAGGACGCTGACCTTGTTGTTGCCTTTATCGAACAGCTGAAACATACCAAAGGAGAATTCTATAACCAGCCGTTCAAACTGATGCCTTGGCAGGAGGAGATCATCCGGAACATTTTCGGTGTCCTGAAACCTGATGGGACTCGTCAGTTTACGACAGCTTATATAGAGATCCCGAAAAAGTGCGGGAAAAGCGAGCTGGCGGCAGCGATTGCCCTTTATCTATTGTGCGCGGATGGCGAGCAACGAGCCGAAGTTTACGGTTGCGCAGCGGACCGGGACCAAGCGTCGCTGGTATTCGATGTAGCCTGCGACATGGTGAGGCTCCACAGGACACTGCGGAAATACTGCGACATTCGGCCAAGCAGGAAGACCATCCATTATCGGCCTACGAACAGTGTGTACAAAGCGGTGTCCGCTGATGTCGCCGGGAAGTCGGGCGTCAATGTATCCGGGCTGGTCTTCGATGAATTGTGGGTCCAGAAGGACCGAAAGTTCTTCGACATGATGGTAAGGGGAACGTCAGATGCCCGTCGGAATCCGCTCCATTTCATCATTACGACTGCCGGGAACGACAGGAACAGCATTTGTTATGAGATGCACCAGAAGGCGAAGGATATCCTTGAGGGCCGCAAGATCGACCCGACGTTCTACCCTGTGATATACGGGGCAGAACCAACGGATGACTGGACTGACCCGGAAGTGTGGAAAAAAGCAAACCCGAGCCTCGGTGTAACGATTGGGATTGACAAGGTGAAAGCAGCATGCGAATCGGCAAAACAGAATCCAAGCGAAGAGAATGCATTCAGGCAGCTGCGGCTGGACCAGTGGGTATCAAGTTCCGTACGGTGGATGCCATCCGAAACATGGAAGGCATGTTCATTCCCGGTGGAACCGGAATACCTGAAAGGCCGCGCCTGTTACGGAGGGCTGGACCTGTCATCCACAACGGATATCACGGCATTTGTGCTGGTATTCCCGCCGAGGGATGAGACGGAAAAATACATGGTCCTGCCTTTTTTCTGGATCCCGGAAGATAACTTGGCCCTCCGTGTACGACGTGACCACGTCCCGTATGAAAAATGGAAGAAGCAGGGCTACCTGCAGACGACGGAAGGGAATGTCCTCCATTACGGGTTTATAGAGAAATATATCGTGGAGCTGGGCAAACAGTACAACATCCGGGAGATCGCATTTGACCGGTGGGGCGCCACCCAGATGGTGCAGGACTTGGAAGATGACGGCTTTACGGTCGTGCCTTTCGGACAGGGGTTTAAGGATATGTCCCCTCCGACGAAGGAGCTGATGCGGCTTGCCATGGAAAAGAAAATCGCGCATGGCGGGAACCCTGTCCTGTCATGGATGGTTGACAACATCTATATCAGGACGGACCCGGCGGGCAACATAAAAGCTGATAAGCAGAAATCCACGGAGAAAATAGACGGTGCCATTGCAATGATAATGGGGCTGGATAGAGCGATACGAAACGGAAATAACGAAGGGGACAGTGTCTACGACAACCGGGGAATAATTTTTATCTGACGAAACGAGGAGGCAAAGAGTGAGCATATTTTCAAAGCTATTCAAATCAAGGGCTGATCCGCAGGATATGACGTCCGGTAGTGTGTACCGGGCATATTACGGGCACACCTCCTCCGGTAAGACGGTAACGGAGCGAAGCTCGATGCAGGTCACTGCTGTGTATGCCTGCGTCCGGGTACTTGCGGAGGCTGTGGCAAGCCTTCCGCTTCACCTCTACAAAGAGGAGGATGGAAGCAAGGTGAAGGCAACCGACCATCCTCTGTACTTCCTGCTCCACAGTGAACCGAACGAGGAGATGACTGCTTACTCCTTCTGGGAGACACTCATGACGCACATTCTCCTGTGGGGTAACGGATTTGTCCAAATCATCCGGAATGGCAAGGGTGAGATCACAGCGCTGTATCCTCTGATGCCCAACCGCATGACCGTGGATCGGGATGAGAACGGACACATCTACTACCAGTACCTCTGGTCCAAGGGGTCCGATGCGCCGACCATGAAGGAGACGATTGTGAAACTCTCTCCCCATGAGGTGATGCAGATCCCGGGACTTGGTTTTGACGGCCTTGTGGGATACAGCCCGATCGCGATGGCAAAGAACTCGATCGGACTTTCGATGGCCTGTGAGGAATACGGCAGTAAGTTCTTTGAGAATGGAGCCACTCCTTCCGGAGTACTTGAGCATCCGGGCATCCTGAAGGAACCGGAGAAGGTGAGGGACAGCTGGCAGGCGGCATTTGGCGGCAGCCAGAATGCGGGCAAGGTGGCAGTCCTTGAAGAGGGAATGAAGTATTCACCGATCTCGATCAATCCGCAGGAGGCTCAGTTCTTAGACGTTCGCAAATTTCAAGTTGACGAAATTGCGCGAATATTCAGAATACCTCCGCATATGATTGGAGATCTCGAGCATGCAACCTTCAGCAATATCGAGGAGCAGTCGCTCGAATTCGTGACCTACAGCCTGCAGCCGTGGCTCACAAGGATCGAGTCGGCAATTTCACGGTCACTCCTCACCCCGGAGGAGAAGAAGATATACTACGCGAGGTTCAATGTCGACGGTCTTCTTCGCGGCAACTACGCCTCCCGGATGCAGGGCTATGCAACCGGAATCAGTAACGGATTCCTTTGCGTGAACGATGTGCGCAGGCTTGAGAACATGGATCTTGTACCGGATGATGAAGGTGGGAACCTGTTCTTGGTGAATGGCAGCATGACGCCATTAAAGAATGCTGGCGCGGCCTACCAGAGTTCCGGTGGAGGAAGTGATCTGCATGAGCAGAAAGATCCCGGGCAGGAGTCAGAGCAGAATGAGCAGGAAGAAGATACAGCAAAACCCCAGAAATGGGGGAGGAGGATGAGATGAACGAGTTTTGGAGGTGGGTGCGGAACAAGGCACCGGATGGGAGTGATCCGGACCTTGCAGAACGGACCCTGTTTTTGAATGGAACGATCGCTTCGGAGAGCTGGTTTGACGATGACGTCACACCGGCTCTTTTTAAGTCCGATCTTGATTCCGGGAAAGGTCCGATCACGGTCTGGATCAATTCTCCGGGAGGAGACGTCTGGGCGGCAGCGCAGATCTACAACATGCTCCTGTCTTACGGTGGAAAGGTCACAGTGAAGATCGATGGCCTCGCCGCATCGGCAGCATCAGTCATTGCGATGGCGGGAGATGAGGTGCTGGTAAGCCCGGTGTCGATGCTCATGATCCATAACCCATCCACAATGGCGATGGGCGATAAGGATGATCTCGCACAGGCAATCTCAATGCTGGATTCTGTGAAGGATTCTATCCTGAATGCCTATGTGAAGAAGACTGGCCTTTCTAAGAATAAGCTCTCGAAGCTCATGGATGATGAAACATGGATGGATGCGAACAAGGCGGTGGAGCTTGGTTTTGCTGACCGTGTGATGGAGCGTCCGGATCTCTACCACGAGGATGGGCAGGATAAGAAGATCCCGGAAGAGCCTGAGCAGGAGGATGGTACTGATCCGGAAGAGGATCGTTCCAAGGAGGACACTTCCGGAGAGAGCCCTGACAAAAATGGAATGGATGAGGGCCATGACAAAATTGGAACGGGCTTTTTGTATTCCGGTCGTCAGATGGAGGCTGCTTTCACCAGCAAGGTGAGAAGACACTACGAAGTAAGAGACAAGGCACAGGATGGTCCTGTTGCCGGGGACAATGCAGAAGGCGGTCGGAGCGTGGATGCTCTCATGGATCGCCTGAATCTGCTGCACACAATAATGTGAGGAGGAAATCACATATGAACGTACAGGATTTGATTGCAAAGAGAGCCAAGGCATGGGAGGCGGCAAAGTCCTTCCTTGAAGCTCACAGGGGAGAGAATGGTGTTCTCTCTGCCGCAGACGGGGAAACCTATGACCGGATGGAGAAGGAGATCACGGATCTTACCAAGGAGATCGACCGCCTGAACCGTCAGGCAGCGATCGAGGCGCAGCTGAACCAGCCGACCTCTTCTCCGCTTTCTAGCATGCCTTCTGCCGGCGGGGAGAAGCCGAAGAAGCAGGGCCGTGCTTCTGACCAGTATGCCAAGGACATGCTGACCGCCATGCGCACGAACTTCCATCAGGTATCGGACATCCTGCAGGAAGGCGTTGACGCTGACGGAGGATATCTTGTTCCGGAGGAGTGGGATTCGAGACTCATTGATGTCCTTAATGAGGAGAACATCATGAGGGGCCTTGCGACCCAGATCACAACTTCCGGTGAGCACAAGATCAATATCGCCGGCGCAAAGCCGACGGCTGCATGGATCGAGGAGGGCGGGGCTCTCCAGTTCACGGACGCGAAATTCGGCCAGAAGATCCTCGATGCGCATAAGCTCCATGTGGCAGTAAAGGTAACCGAGGAGCTTCTCTACGACTCCATGTTTGATCTTGCCGGCTACATCACGAACCAGTTCGGCATTGCGATCGCCAATGCCGAGGAGGATGCTTTCCTGAACGGCGATGGCAAGGGGAAGCCGACCGGCATCTTTGATGAGACGAACGGCGGCACCGTGGCAAAGACACTCACCGGCACCAAGCTTGGCACCGACGATGTACTGGATCTCGTGTATGCCCTGAAGCGCCCCTATCGTAAGAAGGCATCGTTCATCATGAACGACCAGACTCTTGCGACACTCCGGAAGCTGAAGGACAACAACGGAGCCTACATCTGGCAGCCGTCCTATCAGGCAGGGGAACCGGACCGCCTTCTTGGCTATGCAGTTTACACCAGTGCCTTTGCACCGGAGCTGGCAGCAGGAAAGCCTGTGATGGCGTTCGGTGACTACAGCTACTACAACATCGGCGATCGCGGCACGCGTTCCATGCAGGAGCTTCGTGAGCTCTTTGCCGGCAACGGCATGATCGGCTATGTGGCGAAGGAGCGTGTGGACGGCCTTCTGGTACTCCCGGAGGCTGTGCAGATCCTGAAGGCTGGAGCATCTGCCTGATCGGTAGCAATTTGATTTTCCGGGGCTCGGGGTGTCAAAGCTCTGGGCTCTCTTTCTATGGGAGGCATGATGATCACACTGGAAGAAGCCAAGAAATACCTGCGCGTCGACGCAGATGATGAGGACGACATTATCCAGCAGGAGTTGGATGCAGCTGAGAGCCTTGTGTCATCCGTGCTCCGGAGGGACAGCCTTGAGGATTCAAACAGCCCGGTTGTCGTGGTGGCGGTCCTGTATGCGTTAGCCTACCTCAATGAGCATCGTGAGGAAGCGGATCATCATGCACTCACTATTACTCTTCGAAACCTGCTCTTCGGAGAGCGGGATTCGAAGTTTTGACGGAGGCACAGGATGGATATCGCAGCGATGAATGTTCGGCTCACAATTCAAAAGAACGAGGTCGTGAAGGATAAGTACGGCAACCACACCAATACGTGGGTTGACTTCTACACCTGCTGGGCGACGCCGGTACAAAGCGGAGGTTCGGAAAGCCAAGAAGCCGGGACCACCAACAGCACCGATGCGATCGACTTTACTGTCCGGTACGCGAAGTGCCTCGAAGGACTCGACTCCACAAAGATCCGGATTCGTCTGGGGGATGCAATTTACAATGTCACCACCATTGATCCGATGGGATTCAAACGCAATAGTCTGAAATTCAAGTGCGAGAAGGTGAAGCGATGAAGGTGAAGGCAGATGACCTTGCGGCCATAGTTGAAAAGACTCTCTCCGATTATGCAGATGATGTGAACGACATTGTGAAGCAGGAGATCAAAGATTCCGCTAAGGAAGCGGTGAAAGAGCTGAAGGAGAAATCGCCAAAGCGCACCGGCAAGTATGCCAAGGGATGGAGATCCACAGTGCAGAAAGAGACGGCGGTCGGTGCGGAGGTGATTGTCCATAACAAGATTTATGGGCTGACGCATCTTCTCGAGAAAGGCCATGCCAAGCGCGGCGGTGGGAGAGTCGAGGGAATTCCCCATATCGCCCCGGTTGAGGAAGAAATTACCGGGAAGCTGAGTGACGAGATTGAGAAGGAACTGAAGGGCTGATGCCGGGAGGAAGCGATGGACAAGATAATTAATATTCTGGAGGAGCTCGAGAAGCAGGGAATCCCATATGCCTACGATCACTTTGCGGAGGGAGAGGGACCGGATCCTCCCTTTCTCTGCTTCCGGTGTCCGAACAGCGATAACTTCGCTGCCGATGGTACGGTGTATTTCCCGATCACGGAGATCGACATCGAACTCTACACGGACCGGAAAGACCCGGATACGGAGAAGAAGCTGGAGGACCTGCTCACAAAGGGCGGGATCTTCTTTGATAAGACTGAGACCTTCATAGACTCCGAGAAGCTCTATGAGGTCCTGTATTCATTTGAACAGGAGGCCTGAAATGGCAAGTAAAAAGAACAAGGTCAAGTACAACCTGAAGAACGTGCACTACGCTATCGTAACGATTGCTGAGGATGGGACTGCAACCTTCGCGGATCCGGTGGCGTGGCCCGGTGCAGTATCTCTCTCGCTGGACGCACAGGGAGACCAGACGATCTTCTGGGCAGACGGCGTGCAGTATTTTGTCACTAATGCGAACAGCGGCTACAACGGTGACTTCGAGTCTGCGATGGTACCGGAGGACTTCCGGGAGAACGTGCTCGGCGAGATCAAGGACGGAAACGGGGTACTGATCGAAGATGCCGACGCCCAACCGATTCACTTTGCGCTGCTCTTTGAGTTTGACGGCGATGTGAACGAGATCCGTCACGTCATGTATAACTGCACGGCATCGCGACCTTCCGTGGCATCGTCCACGAAGGAGGACTCCATCGAGGTGCAGACCGAGAGCCTGACAATCAATGCCACCAGCATCAAGGATGCAACACTTGGAAAGAACATCGTCAAGGCCCGTTCCGGTGCAGACACAACGGATGCGACCTACCAGAACTGGTATAGCAAGGTCTACACACCTGCTGCGGCGAAGGCGACAGGCGCCACAGCTTCCACAACATCGATTACAACGACAAGCGGCAAGTGATAAGGAGGCAGGCTAATGTATCAGGAGATTACTCTTAAAACCTGTGGGGAGGGGGAGAAGAGCTTCCCGTTCCTCGCAACGGGAACCACAGCATATCGTTATAAGCAGGTGTTCCATCAGGACCTGATGATCCTCTTAAATAAAATGGAGAACAGCGAGGACGACCAGACCGACATGATGGTCGGTGACAAGCTGGCCTTCATCATGAATGCACAGGCAGAGAAGCGGGACATGAATACCCTGAACGTGGATGCCTTTCTTGAATGGGCAGACCAGTTCGATGGGGCAGAGCTCTTCCTGCACATGCAGGAGTTCGTTACGCTCTACCTTGGGTCGCGGAGGACAACGTCGAAGCCAAAAAAAGGAGTCGCCCAACTGAACGGGAAGTAAACACAGCCGTATTTATGCTGCGGGCCAAGCAGCTGGGTTTTTCTCTTGAAGAACTCGACAGCGTGGAGGAAGGCCTCGTGATGGATATGATCATTGAATCCGGAAATGACCTCTGTGATGACGAGTACAGACAGGTAGCAACGCAGCAGGATTTTGATTCATTTTGATTGAGCATCGGTGAATGGCCGGTGCTTTTTTCATGTCATGAAGGGAGGGTAGTCTATGGCAGATCGTATTAAAGGCATAACCATTGAGCTGGATGGCGATACTACCAAGCTCTCCAATGCCCTGAAGGGCGTGAACAAGGAGATCCGGGATACTCAGTCGAATCTCAAGGACGTCAATAAGCTCCTGAAGATGGATCCGGGCAATGCGGATCTTCTGGCACAGAAGCAGAAATACCTCACTGACGCAATCGATGCTACCAAAAAGAAACTCGCCGAGGAGAAGGAAGCCCTCGCACAGCTGAAGGCGGGGCCTCAAACGGAGGAGACGCAGAAGCAGCAGGAAGCACTGACCCGGGAGATCGAAGCTACCAAGCAGTCGCTGGAAGGACTCGAGGACGAGTACAAGAAGTTCGGCTCCGTTGCCGACCAGCAACTTCAGGTCGCCGGCGACAAGATGAAAGAGGTCGGCGGCAAGATCAGTAACGTCGGAGAAGGACTCACCAAGGGCATCACGGTTCCTGTCGCTGCCGCTGCAGGAGCTTCGGTTGCGGCTTGGAAGGAAGTCGATGAAGCCCTCGATACAGTGACCCAGAAGACTGGTGCAAGTGGTGCGGCGCTTGAGGACATGCAGAAACGTGCCAAGTCCATCGCGGAGACCATCCCGACGGACTTCCAGACAGCGGGTGATGCAATCGGCGAGGTGAACACAAGATTCGGACTGACTGGGGACGCACTGGAGGATCTCTCCACGAAGTTTGTGGAGTTTGCAACGCTCAATAGCACCGATGTATCTACTTCTGTCGATAACGTATCTTCTGTCCTCAATGCCTTTGGGCAGTCGTCTGACGATGCTGGGAACCTCCTCGATGCCTTGAACCAAGTCGGGCAGGCAACCGGTGTGTCGATGGATACCCTGTCGCAGGACCTAGCTAAGAATGCCAGCCAGTTCCAGTCGATGGGGTTTACCGCTGAGCAGGCGGCTGGCTTTATGGGAGCAGTTGAGATGTCCGGTTTGGATACCTCGACCATGCTCACTGGTCTTACCAAGGCGCAGAAGGTGGCTACAAAGAACGGCCAGTCCCTCAGTGATGCTTTGAAGGAATTCTCGAAGACGATGGGCAGCAATGCCTCGGATACGGAGAAGCTGCAGGCAGCCTATGACCTGTTCGGCTCCCGCGCCGGTGGTGCTATCTACAACGCGGTGCAGAGCGGGAAGCTTTCGCTTAGCGACCTCTCTACCACGCTCGGGGATTATGCAGGTTCCGTAGAGAGCACCTTTAACGAGACGCTGGATCCTCTCGACCAGATGACGATTGTCATGAACAATCTGAAAGACCTCGGTGCAGAAATCGTGGATGCTGCGGCTCCGATGATCACGGAAGCCATGACCCAGATCAAGGATGTGGTGACGTCCCTGAAGGATGCGTGGGATGGCCTTTCCCCGGGCATGCAGGAAGCAGTCGTCAAGGCAGCGCTGATTGCTGCGGCTGTCGGGCCTGTCGTGGTCGGTGTCGGCAAGGTCGTCACAGCCGTCGGCGGGATTACCTCGACGCTCGGCACGTTTGTCGGGTTCCTTTCCGGAACGGTAGGACCCGCAATCGCAGCAGTCTCTGTTCCGATCCTTCCGATCATCGGGATCATTGCAGCTGTCATAGCAGCAGTGGTCGCTGTCATAGAGATCGTGAAGCATTGGGGAGAAATCTCTGAGTGGTTCGGCGGCGTCTGGGAAACCGTGTGTTCCGGAGTACAGTCCATCGGTGAAGGGCTCGGTAGTTTCTTCTCCGGGCTCTGGGACGGTATCCAGTCTACCACGGAGACTGTCTGGAACGGCATCAGCGGATTTTTCACCGGGCTGTGGAGTGGAATCAGTACTATGGCAACGACGGTCTTTACCGGAATCTCCGATTTTCTTGGCAATACGTGGTCGACCATCAGCTCTGCTGCATCGACAGCATGGAGCGGGATCACCACGACACTCTCCGGTGCATGGGATGGCATCAAGACAACAGCCGGTACTGCTTTTGATGCCGTAAAGGCCACCATCAGTACTGCATGGGACACCGTAAAAACAAACACCGGCACCACGTGGGATGCCATTCAGGCATCGGTGGACGAGCACGGCGGCGGCATCAAGGGCGTGATCGGAACGGCGGTCGATGCCTACAAATCGATCTGGGAGACCGGGTTCTCTGCGATCAATGATCTTACAGGTGGCAAGCTCGGCGATGCACTGTCTGCAGCGCAGGGAAAACTCGGTGAAATCAAGGGAGCGTTCTCCTCGATGATCGATAACGCCAAGAGCATCGTGAGCGGAGGCCTCGACAAGATTTCCTCTTTCTTCTCCGGATGCCATCTGGAGCTTCCGAAGATCAAACTCCCGCATTTCTCCATCAGCGGAAAGCTCTCTGTGGATCCACCTTCGGTTCCTCACCTGTCTGTAGACTGGTACAAGAGGGCCATGGATGATGCCTATATCCTGAACAGCCCGACGATTTTCGGTGCTGCGGGAGGCAGACTTCTTGGCGGCGGGGAAGCTGGTCAGGAAGCTGTCGTCGGCACGGACAAGCTGGCAGAGATCGTGCAGGGCGCGCTCGCTGGTGTATCTGGCGGCGATATTATCATCCCGGTCTACATCGGACAGGAGCGGATTGATGAGATCGTCGTCCGGGCTACCCAGCGGAGCAATTACCGGTCAGGAGGGCGATGATGTTAAGCGATTATCCAATCTACTTTGATGAGACAAAGCTCTTCACACCGGAAAGCTGGGAGGAGAGTTATTCCGTCGTCGAGAGTACTAACCAGACGGAAGCAGGAACGGATCAGGTCATTGTCACAAGGTATGACAAGCTATCCGTTTCTGCTTCTTTTCAGTGTTCGAGCCACTGGGCAGCGACGTTTGCTGCATTCCGGGACAAGGACAGTATTGCGGTGAAGCTCTATGACCTGAAGACACAGGATTATAAGATACGCACGATGCGAATACGGAACTTCAAGACTGCCCCGGAGAAGAACTCGGAAAAGACGAAGGGCACGAATGGGCTCTATACGGTGAGCTTTGACCTGCAGGAATTCTGAGAAAGGAGGCGCTTCATGTACACCGTAAGTGATGCATATAAGACTGCCATGAAGCAGCCGGTTCAGAGATTCCGCATGACGGGAAAAGTCGGGAGGGTGACCTTTACGGATGACAACATTCTCTCGGGGTCTTTTTCCATCACAAACCAGTGCTCGGATGACTCTTCCGTCCAGATCGGGCAGGTCTATATCGGGGAACTGGACGTTACGCTCATGAACATGAATATTGCTCGCTACAGTTGGAAGGATCAGGAGATTTCGCCGGTGTTCGGAATGCGGCTTTCTGATGGAACTTATGAGGACGTGCCACTTGGCGTATTTACGATTGACTCCGCGAAGCATACGGCATCCGGTGTAGTGATCAAGGCCTACGATCACATGGCAAAACTGGACAAGAACTGCTCCGTCACATCCATCAATGGGACTGCTTACAACCTGATGCTGACGGCCTGTACCGCTTGCGGACTTTCTCTTGGGACCACCAGCGAAGAGTTCGCAGCAATGGCGAATGGAACAGATGAACTTTCCCTTTACAGTGAGACGGACATTGAGACATGGCGGGATTTCGTTTCTTGGGTTGCTGCAACGATAGCTGCAAATGTATATGCAGGTCGGGATGGGAAGATCTATGTCCGGGCTTACGATCAGACTGTGGTGGACGAGATCGATACAGAGCACCGGTTTACCGGATGTGAGTTCTCGGATTTCTCAACCAGATACACCGGCCTCTCCGTCGTGAATATCGATGCAAAGACCACGTCCTACTTTGCCCTTGATGTGGACGATGGCCTCACCTACAACATCGGCTCGGATCCTTTCCTACAGTATGGCGTGGACGAGAAGAAGGATGCACAGAGGAAGGCAATACTAACAGCACTTTCGAAGATCGACTATGTGCCGTTCAAGGCAGAACTGATCGGAAACCCTGCCTACGACCTCATGGACGTGTTCCGCTTTACCGATGGGCTTGCCGATAAGGACAAGCTCTTCTGCATGACGAAGTTCACGTTCAATTATAACCAGTCGTTTACGATGCAGGGGGTAGGACAGGACCCGGCTCTGGCATCGGCAAAATCCAAGACGGACAAAAACCTGCAGGGTATCCTCTCCTCAAATGAAAATCAGGAATACATCCGCTACTACGATTATCTGAACGCAACAGACTATGACATAGCGGATATGACGAAAGCCAAGATCATCGACATTCGCTATGTTACGGTAAAGGATACCCACATCGACTTTCATGCGGAGATCATGCTGACGCTCGATACGACAGAAACGGAAGCCGAGGATTTCCTGTCGGATACCGATACAGTGGTGACCGTCACCTACTACCTGAACGGGGAGGAGATCAAAGATTACGTCCCGGTGGAAACCCTCCCGGATGGGACACACCTCCTGCATCTTCTTTTTACATGGAACAGTACGGCAAATCTTACCGGGAACTTTGCAGTTTGGCTCTCGATGGCCGGTGGCAACTGCCATATCTCACGCGGAGATGCCAGAGCTTACATGGCGGGACAGGGGCTGGCAGGAAGCGGTGCATGGGATGGAACGATCACTGTTTATGATACAGTTCCGGGAATGAACCTGTTTCCGGTGTATCGGGACTTTGATACCTCTGTAGTGTTCAGCCTGCTTTCGCCAGAGACTGCAGGCTATTCCGACATCGTTCCGTCGATGTCTCTTGTGAGCGTGCTTCAGCCGATCGCCGGCACCATTGGTGCGGTGAAGTTCCTGCACCGGTTTGATACAGAGCACCTTGACGTAGTCACCTACAACTCGGATGAGATTGAAGTGAAGGATGGCGTATGGAAGCTGAAAGATGGGGTGACGATCGCGGAACTTGTGACAAAGGATTGTGAAGTAGAACAGGTTCTCAGCACCACGTCAAACTGTGACAGCAATAACGTGAACTTTCTTGCCTCCTTCGATCATGGCGGCACATGGTGGGAATACGCCAATGGCTGGATCATACCGGATACCACGAAGGAGTCCTATGGGATGTTCGCACCGGCAATGAAGGAGATCACAAAGGAACAGTGGGCCAAGAAGCTGGCAGGCTCCATCCAGCTGAAGGCGATCATCCATGAGAAAGGAACGCTTACGGATATCCAGATCTTTACGAAAGAGGTGGAGGAATGATCAAGGGACATACAAAAATTGAGCTCTTTAACGCGAAGACAGGAGAGTGCGAACTCAAATATGAGAAGGATAATCTTGTCACCAATGCGGTGCAGGAACTGATCGCTTTCCAGACGATGATCGGAAGATCGATGAACAGCAATGTCTTTCCTATTGCAAAGAATGCTCTTGGCGGCATCATGCTTTTTGATGGAAAGCTTACCGAGGATGTGAACAATACGAACTTCCCGACGGAGGCTAAGCTGGTCGGCTATGCTTCCCGGGATACCAATACCGATGATGCAATGCGTGGTTCCTTAAATGCCATCGAAACACACAAGACCGATACAGGCTATGTTTCCGTATGGGACTTTGGTACCGCACAGGCAAACGGAACCATCCAGTCGGTTGCCCTGACAAGCGCCTATGCCGGTGTGAATCCCTTCCAGAGACAGGTCTGCGGCGACTTTTTCTGTGACATGGATACCATCGAAAGCAAGGAGCATAACGGGAGACCGTTCTTCGTTAAGGATGAGTTTGTCTACTGGCTGAATGCGGATGGTGTCACAGTCCAGCGCGGAAGGTTTGATCCCTATGCGGTGAAGGTGGCTGACCTGACCTATGGCTCTTTTACCCTTCCGTATGAGACCGTAACGACACTGGCCCTTCCTGACTATAAGAATTTTAGTAATATCGGGCCTGCAAAATACTGGATGCCCGGTACTGATGGCTACCTCTATCTCATCACGCAAAACAACCGGGTTAGTAGCTATACCTCTTACGGCAACACCTACTACAACTATTATTACGATGAGGGAAATGAGAAGGATGACGCAAAGCTCTACAACACGAAGTACAAGATATCTGATCTTTCTTTTGAGAAGCAGCAGGAGGAAGTGATCACTCTCGCTGGTGTGCATCTGGCTTCGCGGAATGAGTATTCAATCGTTATCAACAGGGGATACCTCTATGCCAGATCTTATGACAGCCACAGCATCTACATCGTAAACCTGACGAATACGGTGGATATCAAAGTCTTTACCTTCGATAACGGCGGCTCCTTTGATTGCATGTCTCCGATGCTCTATAACGGTGGCATTCAGTATCAGTACGGATACCAGAAAGATGGGAGTACCTATTACAAGACCGGATTTTTATATCCGGATGGTACGCACTCAGAAGAGGCTGTGAACGGAGCGGCTGTTGCGATGCCGTGTATTCTCAACTCAGATGGGAAGATCCTCGCAACCTATCATTACGACGGCTATTACGACAATGACCGGATCCGGACGGCGCTCCGATGTGCCTACCTTGGCACGATCAACAACCTGTCGTCCCCGGTAACAAAGAATGCCTCGCAGACCATGAAGATCACCTACACACTGACGGACAAGGAGGACGCCTGATGAAGCAGTACGAAGTACCATACAACTTTTCCTATGACTTTATCCCGAAGCTCTCCCGCAGACGAGAGCTTTTTTCATATATCCGCTGTATCTATCTACCGGCATGGAAGGAGGATGCCACCAGTACGCGGCAGGACATCGAGACAAGGGAGGAGTACCCGAAATCCTATGACGAATACGTCCTGCGCCTGAAATGCCTGCAGCAGCTCGGGCTTCCGCTCTGTGTTCTGATGCAGAGAAATGCGACACTGGATGTGTTGGAGAAGTATTACGACCTTGGTATCCGGATCTTCACGATCAGTGACCATGCACTTGCGATAGCGGCAAAGAGCAGGCATCCGGACATTTCAATCACTCTATCCATTACCAGTGCTCTGACGGAGACGGATATCAAGAGCCGGGACCTCTCCATGTACGACCATATCGTTCTGTTCTACTGGTTTTCCCGTCACCTTGATGCGGTGAAGTCTCTGCCTAAAAAGTACAACTACATCCTGATACCGAACACGGATTGCTACTGGAACTGCAAATGGCACGATGCACATTGGTTTGCCACAAGCCGGGAAGCGGAGATGGCTGCCACGAGTCAGTGCAGAAAAAGCATTCGTGATATGCGGGACACCTCGTACATTGAACCTGAAAATCTTTCGTACTTTGACCCGTATATTGACAGTTACAAGCTGGTGGATCGTCTGAATACGACTGACCAGATTCTCACTGATCTCGAACGGTACACCTCCCGAAACGCCGGTGCACAGAAGCGGGAGGAGGCATACTTCAATGTCGATTAAGAAAATCCAGTACGGTGGAGTACACAAGGTGATCCAGCGGCTCTGCGAAGCAGTAAACCAGTTGATCACAGCGGAAGAAACATTCTCAAAGTTTGATGCGGATGGCGATGGAATTGTTGACAATGCCGCCAAGGTGAATGGCCATACCGTATCCTGTGATGTTCCGGAGAATGCGGTTTTTACGGATTCTGCCTATGACGACTCTGAAGTCAAAGCTGCGGTGAAGGCAAACACGGACGCTCTCGGAGGACATTCCGTGAAAACGGATGTACCGGAAGGAGCAGTCTTTACGGATACCACTTACACATTTGAGTTGAGCGATGGACAGCTTACGATCCGGTCCTCAGCGGGTACCAAGCAGGTCCTGACTCTGCCGACCTCTGGCTCAGGAGGATCCAGCGGAGATGTCACGGAAGTCACAAAACCTTCCTTCGATCATATCAAGAATGTCGCTGCAGTGACGAAACTTGCGCTGGATATCGATGATGGAAATGGATTTGTTACCTACAGGGCAAACAGCGCGGTTCATATAAGCAAGGCCTCCATTGGCAAGAGTGATCCGGATATCCGTCTGAAAGTTGTCGAGGTGCAGCTTTCGGATGGAACCCTGTCGATCGATATGGATACCTACAATGGTTTCCGGTTCTATGCGACGACGGGAAAATGCATCGTGGATAACGGAGACAATGGTACGACGAGCTATCCGGATGCAGACCAGATCGGGCATTTCAAATTTGCCGATGGTGTTGCCAATGATGAGACAACCCTGATGGCATACAATCAGGCAACGCTCAAGTACAAATATCTCATGGTGTATGTAGAAGATTAAGGGAGGTGATTCCATTGGTTGATTTTATCTTTAAATACTGGATTCAGGAGCTCTTCGCCCTGATCATCGCCGTCATCACATGGCTGTGGCGGGTGCTGCTTCGAAGGAAACAGGAGAATGACGAAATCAAAGAAGGAATGATGGCACTGCTGCATGACCGGATCTTTCAGGCCTGCAGCTTTTTTATTGCCCGGGGATGGTGCTCTCCGGATGACCGGAGCAACCTCGAGTACCTGTACAAGCCGTACAAGGCACTCGGCGGTAATGGCACTGGTGAGTCCCTGTATAAGAAGTGTCTGGAACTGCCGCTTACGGCAGACAAAAAGAAGGAGGTGAAGTAGCTATGGATTTTGGAATTGCAAGTGTTGCGGCAATTACCGTGATTGCCTATCTGGTCGGCATTGGCTGCAAGGCAGCAGGCTCCGTAAAGGATGAACTTATACCGGTGATCTGCGGTTGTGTCGGCGCCGTGCTTGGCATTGCAGGACTGTATCTGATGCCTGACTTCCCAGCAAAGGATGTGATCAACGCACTGGCCGTTGGTATCGTATCCGGTCTTGCCGCGACTGGCGTCAACCAGATCTACAAGCAGCTGATTAATGCGAATCAGTGAGAGGAGGTGATCCTCATATCCCGGCTGCTCCTTCCGTCAATGGAGCGCATCTGGCTCTCTGGGCATCACAACCCGAAGGGCTTTTCTTTTTGAGAAAGAGGAGAAGATTATGAGTGAGTTCAAAGGTATCGATGTCAGCCACTGGCAGGGACATATCGATTGGGCGAAGGTGAAGGCTGCTGGTGTTCAGTTTGCCATCATCAAGGCCGGTGGGTCGGATGACGGGCTCTATACCGATCCCAGATGGGAAGAGAACTATCGCGGTGCCAAGGAAAACGGCATCGCTGTCGGCGCGTACTATTTCGTTGGTCCTGCCTGCACTTCAGCAGAAGCGGGTCGCGCCGATGCGGGGCGTTTTCTCGCGCAGCTAACGGGAAAGCAGCTCGAATATCCGGTGTTCATGGATGTTGAAGCGACAACGGCAAATGAGAAGGCCGGCGCTACGGAAGCAGCGATTGCTTTCTGCAGAGAGCTGGAGACGGCAGGTTATTATGCAGGAATCTACAGTTCCACTTATTCAGGGTTCCGGGACCGGCTGGAAGATTCCAAACTCACGCCATTTACTCACTGGGTAGCACAGTATGCTACGAAATGCGAATATGGTGGGGCTTACGGCTTATGGCAGTATTCGTCATCCGAACGGGTGAGCGGCATCAACGGCAACGTGGACATGGATATTTCCTATCAGGATTATCCCTCCATTATCAAAGCGGGTGGATTCAACGGATACGCAAAGCGGGTAGCTGCAACCCAGCCGGTCACTCCGGTCCATCCCAAAAAGACAGTGGATGAACTTGCCCACGAGGTTCTTGCAGGGAAATGGGGTAATGGTGAGGATCGTAAGAACCATATCACAACTGCCGGGTATGACTATGCTGCTGTTCAGGCAAAGGTGAATGCGCTGCTCCACGCACAGAGCAGACCGCAGGCTGTTTACTATACGGTGCAGAGAGGTGATACGCTCTCAGCAATCGCCAGAAAGTACGGAACGACTGTGACAGCGATTCAGAAGCTCAACTCTTCACTAATCCGGAACGTGAACCGGATTCAGGCGGGATGGAAGATCAGGGTGAAATAACAAACCGGCCCACAGGCGATTTTAACAAGTTGCCTGCGGGCCTTATTTTTATGCCTCCGGTTCGTGTGGTTGTTAAATCGGGCTTGTAGTAGGAGGTGGTTGAGATGACCGACTACGAAAAGCGAATCATTCGGGAACTTAGGATCAAAGGGAAAGGATACAAGGCAATCTCGGCAGAACTGGGGATCCCTGTCAGCACAGTGCAATCATTCTGCAAGCGGAACAATTTGAACGGGTCAGGTTCAGGAGACGGAACACGATGCCTGAACTGCGGGAAGCAGATCGTGCAGAAGCCGGGAGTCAGGAAGATCAAATTCTGCTCTGATAAATGCCGGTGGCATTGGTGGAACACGCACCTTAATGAAGTGCATCGAAAATCATTTCATACATACCAGTGCAAATACTGCGGAAAGACATTCGAAGTATATGGAAACAGGAAACGGAAATATTGCTGCCACAATTGCTATGTACTGGATCGTTTCGGGGGCGGTGCTGATGAAACATGATGAAATGAAACGTACCGCCCAATATGAATCCTCAATGAACATGTTCCGGAAATGGCTGGAAACCGGCCTTATTACGGAGGATGAGTACGCCATAATTGATACAAAGATGCAGGCTAAGTACCGGCCAAGATTCGGCAGTTTATTCTCCGATCCATCGTTGCTATAAGCAAAGCACAGAGCAAATATGAAACATGGAAAGGAGGCAGAAAATGCCAGAAGTAGTAAAAATCGAAGCCAGAAAGCAGGGCTTCGGAAGGAAGAAACGTGTGGCTGCCTATTGCCGTGTTTCAAAGGATTCTGAGCGGCTAATGCATTCCGTTGCAAACCAGATCAGCTATTACAGCAGCCTTATCCAGAAGAACCCGGAGTGGGATTACGCCGGTGTGTATGCGGATGAAGGCATTACCGGAACCGACGCCACGAGGCGCCCCGAGTTCCAGCGGATGATTGCCGACTGCGATGCCGGGAAGATTGACATCATCCTTACAAAATCCATCAGCAGGTTTGCCCGGAATACCTTGGACATGCTGAACACGGTCAGGCACCTGAGGGAGCTTGGAATTGAAGTCCGATTTGAAGAGCAACATATCAACACCCTGAGTGGCGACGGGGAACTGATGCTCACGATTTACGCGTCATTTGCTCAGGAAGAGAGCCGGGGAATGTCGGAAAGCATACAGTGGTCGAAGAGGAAAACACAGGAAAAAGGTGAGATGACCTGCGGGAGCGTCCCTTACGGGTATAAATACAAAAAGGGCATCGTAAGCATTGCCCCTGAGCAGGCGAAAGTGGTGGAGATGATATTCCGGGACTTTGCGGAGAATGGACTTACCACCTACCAGATCAGGGATAAGCTGAACGGCCTTGCGATCCCGGGCCAACGCGGCGGGAAATGGACATCGACGACAATCTACCGGATGCTGCACAACGAGTTCTACGCCGGGGACCTGCTCCTCGGGAAATATTACTGCACGGATCCCCTGAAACATGAGAGAAAGAAGAACAAGGGAGAGCGGACCATGTACTATTGCGAGGATGCCCATGAAGCCATTATTGACCGAGAACTCTTTGAGAAGACCAAGAAGAAATGCGAAGAGAATGCTGAGCTTGGGCGATACGTGAATAGGCGAGTGACAAAAAATTGCTTCAGTGAAAACATAATCTGTCTGGGATGCGGCAGGTACATGCACCGGGAGATGATTAAACGGAGTAGAGGAACAAAGGCGCCGGTGTGGACCTGCAAAAGAAATGGCGGGAAGTGTGACGTGGCGGCACCGCTGGAATCAGAACTGGAGGCCCATGCCGCCGAGGCCATCGGGATCCCGGAATTCTCAGAAGAAAAGTACAAAGCTGCAGTCGACCACATGGAAGTTGGGTCAGATGATATTTTACACATCTTCCTGAAAGACGGAGAAGAGAGAACCTACCAGCTTCATCGAAGGAGACAGCACACCGGGCGTCCGAAGAAGGAGGGAAGCTATGACTAAGAGAGTTACGGTAATCCCGGCGAAAGTTGACCGGTTTACGGCCCAGCCCCTCAGCAGGAAAACAAAGCGAAGAGTCTGTGGGTACGCAAGGGTTTCCACCGATCATGACGAACAGCTAACTTCCTACGAGGCGCAGCTGGATTACTACACAAGTTACATCAAAGCCCATGATGACTGGGAATTTGCCGGGATGTATTCCGATGAAGGAATCAGCGGTACAAACACCAAGCATCGTGCCGGGTTCAATTCCATGGTCCGGGATGCGAAAGCCGGGAAGGTTGACCTGATCCTCACAAAGTCGGTCAGCCGCTTCGCACGGAACACGGTCGATTCCCTGACAACTATCCGGGAACTGAAGGAATGCGGGGTTGAGATTTATTTCGAGAAAGAGAACATCTGGACAATGGATTCCAAGGGCGAGGTCCTGATCACCATCATGAGCTCACTGGCGCAGGAGGAATCCCGGAGCATTTCTGAGAACGTCGCATGGGGCAAAAGGAAAGGCATGCGAGACGGGAAGGTAAGCGTCAATTACAAGCGGTTCCTTGGCTATGGAAAAGGAATGCAGATGATCCCGGAAGAAGCGAAAATTGTAAAGAGCATCTACCGGCTTTACCTTGAAGGATTGTCAGAGCAGGCTATCTGCAACAGGCTCATGGAGAAGGGCATTCTTTCCCCGGGCGGGAAAACAACATGGCACCGGTCACTGATTAAAAGCATCCTCACGAATGAGAAATACAAAGGCTCGGCCCTCCTGCAGAAGACATTCACCGAAGATTTTCTGACGAAGAAGCACAAGAAGAATAACGGGGAACTTCCGCAGTACTACATCGAGAAAAGCCACGAGGCGATCATTGACCCGGATATTTTCCAGAAAGCGCAGGATGAACGTGCGAGGAGGAACCAGCGGACCCACCATTACAGCGGGGTGAGCATCTTCTCCTCCAAAATCATCTGTGGGGAATGCGGCCACCCATTCGGTTCAAAAGTCTGGCATTCGAATGACAAGTACCGTCGGGTCATCTGGCAGTGCAACCAGAAATTCAGGGACAAGGACCATCGGTGCGAAACCCCACACCTTATGGAAGATGAAATAATGGAAGCGTTTGTGAAAGCCCTGAACAAGTTCATCGCCGGGAAGGACAATGAGATTGCAGATGCAAAGATGGCTCAGCAGCTGCTCTGTGATACCACTGAACTGGAGAAGCAGAAAACCTCATTAGAGAACGAGATGGAAATCGTGAACGAGGCCGCAAAAAAACTGGTGGAGAAGAACGCCCGGGTGACGATGGACCAGAACGAATTCCAACAGGAATACGGCGACCTCGAAACCCGGTATCGGAAAGCAGAGGAGCAGATGGCAAAGGTCACCGGAGAGATTGAAACAAAGAAGCGACGTCGGGATGAATTGGGCCGGGTGATCAGTTTGCTGGAGAAAGCAACCGGCCCGGTGCAGGAGTTTTCGGAACGCCAGTGGGGGGAATTCGTAGACCACATGACGGTGTTCACGAAGACAGACATACGGGTGACCATGAAGGATGGGACGGAGATCAGGGTTTAGCTGTAAAGAAGGAGAAAGGGTTTCTGCTGGTGCGGAGGCCCTTATTTTATTTTTGTGGAGGGAATAACAGAAATCTGTTATATTGGGGAGGAAGAGGTAATGGGCGGGGGCTTCCATTCATATCGAGCACACGTTTGCGTGGAGTATGGAGCTGAGGCTCTGTGCGCCACGTTTTATTTTGAAGAGACTTTATGGAGAAGGCATATGAAACTGGTTATTTATAAAGGCTTTGATAAGAATTTCTTAAGTCAGCTTGAAGCTACACCTTTAGTTAACACTTCTATTGATGATAAAAAAGACGTACTCAAATTTGATAAACAGACACGGAAAAAACTTGAGATGGGGTTGTTAATGGAGCCAGCATCAGAAGTCTGGATTACTTATGAAGAGTACTCCCTTATAAGAAACCGTGTAGAAGATGCCATAAAAGAAGACGAGCTTCAAGTAACCATATATAAGAATAATCTTTATCCGGAATGCTATCCTCTTGAGTTTACTGTCTCTCAGGAAATGGCGTTAGAGATTCCACGGGTATTGAATGGGGATACCTTGGATGTGCCGACTGATGATGTATCCAAGTATTTGGTGGTTTATAACAGCATCGTAGAAGTTGACGGGACGTTTTACGGAAGCTTCTATAATTTTGAATTTGATTCAGAACAAGCAATTCATGTCTTAGATTATTATCCCGCTGACATTCATATTGGACAATCAGCAAGCAAAACAGATTTTGATTTATTCATCAATAACGATGTTGATACGTATCTACGGGATCTCCAGCGCATGGAGCGTGATGGTTATCATAAAATTGGGGTAAAAGCAATCGAAGGAGAAGCCTCTGCTCGAATATTGCATTCATTTCTTGCATATTGTTTATATAACAACATTCAACCCGTTGAATATCATGAGACACTTGAGCAGGACAATGAGCAGGAAGCGGAACTTATTAGTATTGCCAAAAATGATATCGGGATTCCTAACTTTCAGAGCTTTAGGGAGATCCCGTTTTATGAGAACCCTGATATAAACAAAAACGTTGTAAAGATATCACAGGGAAAGATTATCCGGGAAATAATAAATCAGGCAGAAAAAGCATTCGACGACGAGCATGGGAACAAATTCAGGGATATTTTTATTACGGCGTCTACTGGGGCGGGTAAATCTGTAATGTTCCAAGTGCCAGCAGTCTATCTGGCAAAGAAATACCATAAATTAACCATTATAATTGAGCCTGTAAAGGCCCTTATGCAGGACCAAAAAGAGAAACTTCAGAAGAATGGATATAACCGTGTGGAGGCTTTTAATTCTGACCTGATCACGCAGGTGGAGAAAGAAGCTGTCCTCGAAAGGATCAAAAACGGAGAAGTTGATCTTTTATACCTGAGCCCGGAGACACTTCTTTCATACTCAATTGAAACAATTATTGGTGACAGGGAGATAGGTCTGTTAATTGTTGATGAGGCCCATATTGTCACTACATGGGGAGTAGGATTTAGGCCAGACTATTGGTATTTGGGTGGGTATATTAACAGACTCCGAAACGAAAGACATTATGGAAAAAAACAAAGTACGAAACTATTTCATTTTCCTATTTGTGCATTTACTGCGACGGCAATAAATGGCGGCATTGATGATTCTGTAAGCGATACCATTATCAGCCTTTATATGGAAAACCCTATCAAGTATATAGGGTATGTGAAGCGTAACAATATCGAATTTGACATTACATTAAAAGAAGAGTCAAAACTTCCGAAGGAAGAGTATGAGATGCGAAAAGCCCGGGATCTGAAGGATCGCGTAAACGGGTGGCTTGCAAATAAAGAGAAAACAATAGTTTATTTCCCGTATGCTTCATATGCTGGAGATGCAAAACGAGGAGTAAGAAGCTTTTCTGGTTGTGATTTTGGGTCAAAAGTAGGAATTTATACAGGAAGAAATCTGGAGGAACTCAGTCAGGAAGTCTTTAACGCAACAAAACACGAAACGTTTGATAAATTTCGCAATGGGACTACTCCTGTAATGTTTGCCACGAAGGCATTTGGCATGGGAGTAGATGTCGATGATATTAAAAATGTTTATCACTATGCTGCCACTGGTAATCTTAGTGATTATGTGCAGGAGATTGGGAGGGCAGCAAGAAAGAAAGGCATGACCGGGCATGCTGTCACAGACTATTACTATAATGACCTGAGCTTCATGAATACTTTGTTTGGAATGTCACAGATCAAACAATACCAAATAAAAAGAGTACTTGCCGGTGTGTATGAAACCTTCAAAAATAAGAAAGAAAACAGAAGCTTCCTGATTTCCCCGGAATCATTTACATACATTTTTACAGGCAAGGATGAATCGGCAAAAATAAATAAACTGAAAACATGCTTGTTGATGATAGAGAAGGATTTTACTGAAACTTACTCATTCAAAGTTCTTATTTCCCGCCCACAAAGCGTTTTTACAAAAGCGTTTGTTGTAATAGACAAGGAATATGAAGACAAGGTGTTGAATTCAAAATATGGCGGCTGCTTTAAGTTCATCACAAAAGGGCGCTATCAGGAGAAGCAGGCAGATGGCTGTATTATAAGTGACATGGGTGATATTTATCTTATTGACCTGAAAACAATATGGGAGAATTTTCATTCGAATATTTCTTTCCCGGCGTTTAAGTACTGGTATTTCAACAACTATTCGACATCGAAGGATAAGGTTGAAATAATGCCGGGAATTAGAGAACACCTCGGACCGAGACAGAAAGTCATTGTAGAAGCCAGAAATGAATTGCTTCTATGTGAAGTGCGAGATGGGATTCTTGATGACTTTGAGTATATAGGGGATAAGTTATACGAGACCTATGGAAAAAACTTCTTTACGCTTGATGAATTCGCCAAAACAATTGCACCGCGTTTTGAAAGCAAAGGTGGTCTGGCGCAAGCAAGAATAATTGCTACAGCACTATTTGGCTTGGTCGATCCGGATTGCCACTGCGTTAAACGTAGGATGAATAGCAGGACTGGAAAGTGGGAGTATCAGTTATCCAATGGGAACTTCAAGGAATATATGCGAAGGACAATAATTAAATCGCGTCTGATACGGAATTTCCAAAATGAGAAAACATCTTCTTATTCCAGCTATATGTCATTGGATGCTAATAGTCAGTCGAGCATTGCGTTGAAACTATTATCAATTTTCAATTACATCACTTATGAGGTGATTGGCGGACAAGAACCTGAAATATACATTCGTTTGAATGATCCCAATAAGGTAAGAAACATAGTATATGGGAACACATATTATTCAAATAAGTATGTGACCAAGGCCAAGAAAAAACATGATCGGGATGTCGCAATATTGCTCAAATTCTTCAAGGATTTGAAAACAAGTTCGGAACGCTGGGACTTCATTGAGGATTATTTTCTCGGATATGACGTCCTTCAGGAAGAAAAAGGAATTAATGCTTCAGAGGGAAATATTACTGCTCTTAGCAGAATGATTGACAGGGGACATTCATTCCAGACAACACAGTTTAAGAAGTGGGCTGATATAGTAACACCTTCTTTCTTTGAAGGTACCGATTTGGCTGATGCAGAACGGATTGCAAGGAGCGGTGTCCCCATTCCTGATTATTTGAGCGTTGAGTTGAAAAAATCGGAATTAGGGGACCTGATACTTTTCTGCTGGTCGGATAAAAACACACTCGTTTGCGCACAGGATACAGATGATTCAGCGATGAATGCATTCATAAAATTTGGATGGCATCCTTTCCGAATTCATGAATTGAATGTAAATGAGCTTAAGGAGGCACTAACATAATGAAAAATGGTGCCCGCATATACCCTATTAAAGAATCGACTGATGAAATGCCGATTTCCGAAAGGCTAGTGTACGAGTATCTCGAATCCTTAAGTGATTCCTTTACAATTTTCCATTCAGTTCAGTGGATCAAACGTGGAAATAAATGGAAGTCAACTTGGAAGGAGAATGACTTTCTTATTTTGAACAAAAAGCTTGGTGCGCTTGTATTGGAGGTAAAGGGAGGAGATATTCATTATTCCGGGGGAGTATTTCACCAGATCAATACACTAACGGGGGAAGAACAGGAACTATCTGACAAGAAAAGAAACGATCCTTTATCGCAAGCGATAGATGGCATTTACCATTATAGAAAACTGCTTGATTCTATGAAGAAGGGATTATCTGATAGGTTCCCTGTTGAGGCAGCCGTATGGTTTACAAATCCTGTAATTCATGAGGTGATCCCAAATTTCCCGTTAAAATATAGGGAGGCCAGCGGTGCAATTCTCGGCAATGAAGATTTCAAGAAGGGACCGGCAGCCATTTATAATGTGTACGATTTCTATAATAATTATGGGAAGGTTAACATTACTGACGATGAATATGATGAGATTATAAAAAGTATAGGAAGTGATTTTGATCTTGTAAGTGCCCCGGAATATTACAAGGGGCAATTGGACAACGCATTCTTAAAACTCACGAATGAACAGACAGGTTTGCTGGATTACATTTCGGAACAGAGGTCTGCAACAATACAAGGTGTCGCGGGAACAGGGAAAACGATTGTAGCTAAAGAGGCTGCGAGAAGATTTGGCGCAGAGGGAAGGCAAGTGCTGTACCTCTGCTTCAATCGTTTTCTATATCTTTACCTGATGCATCGGTATCCATATGAGAATGTGACATACTTGAATATTCATACCTTTATTCAGGTGTATAACCCGGGAAACAGCAGCGATCTCTCAAAACCAAATGACAGAGCGATTGCGTTGGAGGAGATTGATTGGGATAGCCTTCCGTTTGAAGACGTGGTTATTGATGAAGGGCAAGATCTTGTTAATGATGAAATAATGTATTTCAAGGAACTCACGGAGTTGAAAGAAGGTCACTTTCTGGTCTTTTATGACAAGAATCAGCTGCTCACTACTAATGAAGTCCCGGAATGTATAGAAAAATCGGAATGCAAGCTGTTATTGACCAGAAATTGTAGGAATACATTTGAAATTGCATTAACCTCGTATAACGTTATTGATACTGAACTTAATCAAAAAACTCAGATGATCCATGGCAAGAAAACTACAATTAGTTTTGCAAAAGGAGACCCGAAACAAATACTGGCGAAATTAATTCGTAAGTTCACAAATGAACAGAATGGCTACAATCTTGGAGAAATCGTCATATTGTCATTAAAACCCGAACGGTATTCAATATTAAGCGGAATAACAAATATTGATGGAATACCAATTTCAAGAGAAAAATATAACAACACGGTGTTTTTTACCACCGCAAGCAAATTCAAGGGTCTCGAATCAAGAGTCGTTGTAATAATTGATATCGATGAGAGTGCATTTAACCGTGAAGATAAAAAGAGGGATTTTTATGTGGCTTGCTCAAGGGCAACACAGAGACTTTCTCTTTTTATAAATGGCGATGAGAAAAAAATAAGAAATATTGCTGACTGTATTAACAAAAAACGTTTTGCCACACAGGGGAAAATCGCGATGAAAACCCAGTCGGAGATTTTAGAACTTTGACCCGGCAAGGAGCCTTTAGAATGAATAATTATGAAAGAACATGTGATATGGTAAATGCCTATGTTAAGGAGCATGGGCGTAAAACCGAAATGGGCCGTGGAGAATTTATAGAATGGGTTCATGAAAAATATGAAAACATATCAGTTGAGAAAAACAATTTATACCCCACAGACATCAGTTTCAATCTTTATAACAATGGGCTAAAAGATTTCCCGGGTCCTTGTCTTTGCCTCATGTATGTATTTGAAAACGACAAATTCAGACTTGTAGGGACAGACTATAGACCCACTTGCAATGTTATTCAGTATAAGGGAAGAAGAAATGAGCAGGTGGTCGGGAAATGGAATAATGGGATTTTTTCCTTTTTACCGACACCCATTCCCACCGAAAAATGAACTGAGAGAGTTCGTGTGCGAGGTTACGAAAACCGGAATGTACGTTAACACTGTATCACTATCGACGTCCCGATCGAGGGTGTGGACATCCGGGAGGTGAACACGATCCTGTTTCTTCGACCCACCCAGTCGCTCACCATCTTTCTGCAGCAGCTGGGCAGAGGCCTGCGCCTTGCCCCCGGCAAGGAGTGCCTGACGGTGCTCGACTTTGTGGGACAGGCCAACCGGCATTACAACTTCGCGGAGAAGTTTGATGCCCTGACGGAGAGCGGGACCAAGGGGACCATCGGGGAGATTCAGGACGGCTTTGTGGATGTGCCGAGGGGCTGCAGCATCCAGCTGGAGCGGAAGGCGCGGGACATCATCCTGGAGAACATCAACGCCGCTGTGGGACACAGCTGGTCCCGGATGCTCGAGGGGATCCGCACCTTCGAGGAGGACACCGGAAAGACCCTGACGCTGGAGCACTTCCTCGAGGCGTATCACCTGGACCTCACCCAGCTCTACCGGGACCGAAAGCACAGCTTTGCGGGGCTCCTTGCGGCAGCAGGGCGGGGTGAGCCCCTGCCCGATACGGAGGAGACCAGGCTCTTTACGGCGGCCCTCTACCGGATTGCCCAGATCGACTCGCGGCGCTGGATCGCCTTCCTGGAGGATACCTTTGACAACCTGGAGACCCTGCGGGCAGAGGATCTTTCCCCGCTTCAATATCGGATGGCAAACATGCTTCAGTTCACGGTCTACCGGAAGACATATGGCGCCTGCGGCTTTCCGGACATCCTGGAGGTCTTCCGACGGGCAAAGGCCCAGGGCCCCCTCTACCGGGAGATCCGGGAGGTCCTTGCCCTGGACAAGGGCCGCATCGCCTTTGTCGACCAGCCGGTGGATCTTGGCTTTGACTGCCCGCTGGATCTGCACTGCCACTACACGAGAGACCAGATCTTTGTGGCACTCGACTATGAGAACACCGCGGCGGTCCGTCAGGGTGTCCTCTGGGTGAAAGAGCACCGCATCGATGTGCTGATCAACACGCTGAACAAGACCGAGAAGGACTACTCGCCGAGTACCATGTACGAGGATTACTCGATCAATGAGCATCTGTTCCACTGGCAGAGCCAGGTCACCACCTCGGCGGATTCCCCCACCGGGCAGCGCTACATCCACCACGACAGGGAGAACAGCCAGGTGATCCTGTTTGTGAAGGAGTACAAGAAGGACGCGTACGGCCATGCGGCGCCCTTTGTGTACCTGGGAAAAGCGTGCTACTTTTCCCACGAGGGTTCACGGCCGATGTCCATCATCTGGCGCCTGGAGGAGCCGATCCCCGCGGACTTCATCCGAAAGAGCGGAAAGCTCACGGCCCAGTGACGCAAGGAAAGAGATAAAGGAGAACATCGCAGCGATGGAAGAGAAGAAAAAGACGGTCCGCGTGGTCTGCGCGCTGATCGAAGAGAAGGGAAAGATCTTTGCCGCCCAGCGGGGCTATGGGGAATGGAAGGACTGGTGGGAGTTCCCCGGGGGAAAGATTGAGCCCGGGGAGACCCCAAAGGAGGCGATCATCCGGGAGATCCGGGAGGAGCTTGCGGCCACCATCGAGCCCACGGAGGACCTTGGCACCATCGAGTGGGACTATCCCGATTTCCACCTCTTCATGCGCGCCTTCCGGGCTAAGATCGTCCAGGGAAGCCTTTCCCTCCTGGAGGCGGAGGATGGCAGATGGCTGGAAAGGGAAGCGCTCTCCTCCCTGCACTTTCTCCCCGCCGACGAAGCGCTCCTTGAAAGACTCATGCAGCAGGACAGCAGGGAATAGTGGGGAGTGCAGATAATAACGGAAACCAACCGGCAGATCCCTGCCTGGCACAGTGGTGCCAGCAAGGATTTTTCCGTTCACGAAGCCCACATAGTGTTGGAAAGGATATCACATCTCGTAATCAATACTCTGATATCCGGCAATGAGAACACAAACATTTCTCAATTTCGGGATAAATCGGCCAAAAACATTTCTCATTTTCGGGATAAAAAGGCTAAAAACATTCCTCATTTTCGTTTTGCCGGCAGCGCCGATGCTGTGGAGCAAGCGGCTCTGCCGGTAAGATTGCCAGCGCCTGCCGTGTACAGAAGCCAAAAAGCGGATGGACAGATCGAGAGGACGATCAGGAGGAGGTCCAGATCTGGGAGAAAGCTCCTTTGGGCAGTTCTCCTGCGGATGCCGCAGAAAGACGCGGCACGGGGGACAGGTTAGAAAACCCTCACCTGACGCCTGATCCGAGGACAAGGTCTCCAACGGGGCCCGCTTTTCAGATCCGATACAGGCAGGGAAAACTAAGCACCACGGCAGAAATCACGAGGCAAACGGAGTTTCTCTTTCTGCACGCCTTCCTCACGCACTGTGGGTGGCGGCCTCCTCCCCGGAGAGGAGCTCCCGGAACACCGAGAGGAAGACCTGCTGCGGCTCTGTGAGCTTCTGACTGCGCCCGCAGCAGAGGGAGAGCTGCGGCGTAACGCCGACGAGGCGAATGGGAAAGACAAGGAGCGGGTTGTTCTGCTCTCTGGAAAAGTCGGAGCCCTGGCCGAGGGTGCGCTGGAGATAGTCCCTCGGCGCAAGAAATACCCCGGATCCGCTCCGGCAGAGGGCAGCGTTGAGCTCACAGTTCTCCGAGGAGAAGGCGGCCTTTGGCGTAAAGCCCGCGGTGTCAAAGCAGGCCCGGTTGTCGATGGTAAGCTGCCCCTCCCCGTCCAGGAGCAGGATGAAGGGGAGTTCTTTGAGCAGGGAGAGGTCTCTCGTCTCCTCGAGACGTCTGCGCCTTGCCTCCCAGTTCTTTCCATAGCGGGCAAGGGCGAGCTGCTCCCGGAAACAGGCACAGAAAGGGGTCATGTCGATGGTGATGATCGGTTTTACCTCCCGCGGCAGCGGGAAGTAGCTGAGGTAGAGGTCCATGTCCTGGATGCACCGGCTGATCTGGGCGTGGGGCCGGCGAACGACGCGCACGGCCGTGTCTGGGCAGACCCGTTGGAAGCGGGAGAGAAGCTCCGAGAGAAACGGCAGATGGGAGTAGGTGGAGATGCCCAGGGTGAGCGGGGCCCGGGAGGCGGTCGTGACCGCCTTCAGGTCGGTCAGCATGGTGTCGTAGTTCTGCAGCAGGACCCCGGCATCCCGAAACAGCACCTCCCCTGCGGGGGTGAGCCGAAGCGGCACATCCCGGTAGAACAGGGGGCTTCCCGCCTCCTCCTCGAGCTTTTTGAGCTGTTCGCTCAGCGACTGCTGGGAGACGAAGAGCTTCCTGGCGGCGCCGCTGATGCTGCGCTCCTGCGCGATCGCGACAAAATTTCGAATGCTATGGATGTTCATGCAAAAATCAGCCCCCTGTGCTGGTGGAGACCATTCCTCCACTGGAAGCAGTATACCACGGGCGGCGGATGCGGGCCACTGCATGTGGCGTCTTTTCATGTCTGCCCCACAGGAAAGAACCTGTGGGGGACCGGAAAAGAGTTGTTGGACTTCATTCCGGGCCCTTCGTACAATCTTCTGTGGTGGAGTCTGAACTCTCCGGGGACGTCCTTGTGGAAGACTAGAAGAAGGGGAGAGGGGCACACTGACAATCAGGCAGTTCCCTGTTCCCATGGAGAGACAGCAGGTTGATACAGCGGCGGAACAGGAAATGCAGAAACGGGCCGGGCTTTTCAGAGCCGGGTCCTTTCTTTTTGTCCGGGGACGAGATCGGGGACAGGGGGCAGCCCCCTGTCCCTTGTCTTTGCCGGCAAAGTTTCGTATACTGTCCGGGCGCCGGAACGGCTTGTTGGGGGAAAGAACACAATGAGGCAGAAAGGGGAAGGCGTGTGAGTCAGGTCACAAGGACGCAAGAGGGGGAGCGGAGAAGAAACGAGATCCTGCTGGATGATTTCTATGCGGATCTGCGAAAGAGCGGCACCCCGGCTGGGGAGGCGCTGCGGAAGAGAAAACAGGCAGAGCGCTTTCTGAACAGCTACCTGCTGGCGGAACAGGGTGAGCAGATGGAGCAGGGCGCAGGCCGCCTTCTTCCCTACTTGCGCACCTGCAAAAAGGGCGGCACCTCCTGCCAGGGGATCCGGGAGATCACCGAGTCCCTGCGCCTGTTTTACTGCTGCATGGAGGACATGGGGTATCTGGATGCCAAGTCGAAAAACCGACTGGAAAAGCAGTGCTGGTTTGCCCTGCATCTGGGTGCCGGGAGAGGACATTGAGATGAGCATCAAACGTGCGGCGCTGCCGGATTCCCGGGGGCGCCGTTTTGCAGAAAAAGACCTGGAACCGAAGATCCGCACGGCAGCCGCCGTGATCTTCGGAAACGTTCTCTACGCCCTGACGGTGCAGCTGTTTCTGGAGCCTTCGGGGCTCCCCACCGGCGGCACGACGGGCATCGCCCTGTTCGTACGCGCGCTGACCGGGTTCCCCCTCTCGACCTTTGTGCTGTTGTTCAACACCGGAATGCTGATCTGGGGCGGTCTGGAACTTGGCCGCAAGTTCTTTTTGGCCACCATCCTCTCGACCCTCGTCTATCCCCTGGCCCTGGGGGCCTTTGAACACCTCCTTGCGGGCGTTGTCCTCACCGAAAACGTCTTCCTGAACACCGTGTTCTCGGGCCTTGGGATTGGCGCCTCCCTGGGGATTGTCATCCGGGAGGGCGCAAGCACCGGCGGCTGCGACATTCCGCCGCTGGTCCTCCACAAGAGGACGGGGATGCGCATCTCCGGGATCCTCTCCGGAATGGACTACGCAATCCTTTTGCTGCAGGCCCTCTCCAATCCCCCGGAGAAGATCCTGTACGGTTTTCTCGTGATCCTGCTCTACTCCCTGACGATGGATCGAATCCTGCTCCTTGGCACCCAGAAGACCGAGGTGCGCGTCATCAGCCAACATGCAGATGCAATCCGCAGGGAGATCCTGACAGAGGTGGACCGGGGCGTCACCATGCTTGCGGGATCGGGGGGCTTTACCGGGGCGGAGGAGACGCTCCTTGTCTCCGTCATCTCCAATCGGGAGCTCCCCGCAGTGGAGAAGATCATCCGGGCCCTGGACCCCGAGGCCTTTGTGGTGGTGAGCCGGGTCTCGGAGGTGTCGGGCCGCGGCTTTACGATGAAAAAGCGCTACCTGGATGCCCTGACCAGGGAGCCGGAGGGACGAAGCGGGGAAGAAGGAGATACGGGAAGTGAACGTGGATCGGAAGATGGCCCTTGCGGCCTTTGAGAGCTATGCAAAGGAGTACGATCTTCAAGACGTGAAGGTGCGCCTCAAGTACGACCACACCTTCCGGGTGGCAGAGAACGCAGAGCGGATCGCAAAGAGCTTATCCCTCCCGAATGAGGACGTAGACCTTGCCTGGCTCCTCGGGATTCTCCACGACATCGGCCGCTTCGAGCAGCTTCGCCGCTACGGGACCTTTCAGGACCGGGTGTCCGTGAACCACGCGGCCCTCTCCGCCGACATCCTGTTTTATGAAGGCCTGATCGAAAGGTTTCGGAAGGATACCAGTGAGGATCCCCTGATTGAGAAGGCGGTGCGCCTCCACAACGTGTTCCGCCTCCCCGCGATGTCCGACCGGGAGTTCACCTTCTGCGCGATCCTCCGGGATGCGGACAAGGCGGACATCCTGCGGGTCAACTGCGAGACCCCCCGGACGGAGATCTACGACCTGCCGGAGGAGGCCTTCACGGAGTCGGAGATCACGAAGGAGGTCTATGAGAGTCTCCTTGACGGCACCAACGTGGACCGGCGCTTTTCGAAGACCGGCATCGACTTCGTTCTGGGGCACATCGCCTTCGTCTTTGGCATGGTGTACCCGGAGACGCTCCGGATCGCGAGGGAGCAGGGATATCTGGAGGAGCTCCTATCCTTCCAGAGCCATAACCCGGACACCCAAAAGAAGATGGAGGAGATCCGAAGCGCCGTGCACACCTACGTGGAAAGAAGAATTCGGGAGAACAGCACCCTGCCGCAGGACAGGCCGGCGGAGTGAGAAAATCTTCTGCAATATCGGTAATAAAAAAGTGCTCCATTGGAGCACTTTTTCTATTTCAGTCATGAAGCTGTCCTTCCCTCAGGAGACCAGTCCCGGGGCGAAGAGGTTCTGGAAGGCGGCGGCCACGTCCCCGCAGAGCGAGTATCCCAGCAGGGCACCCGCCATGTTCAGGATCATGTCGTCCACGTCGAAGGAGCCAAGGCCCGTCAGGAGCTGGATGAACTCCACCGAGAACGAGATGCTGAACATCCGCAGGGCAAAGTTCCCGGGCTTCTGACAGTTCTTGTTAAGGAGCGGCAGGTAGAATCCCATCGGCAGGAAGATCAGGATGTTGCCGGAGAGGTTCCAGAGGGCGATCTGCGCGTAGGCGTTGCCGGGAAAGAGGCAGGCCAGGTAGCAGGAGATGGTCCCAAAGGGGACGAGGTTCATCCCCGGAATGTCATCCGGATCCAGGCGTCCCACGATGTTCCAGAGGCAGATCGGGGTGTCCATCCTGGAAAAGAACAGAAGATACCCCACCACAGCCAGATAGACGACGAAAGAAAGATAAAAGCACCGCTGTGCGGTGCGCAGTTTTTTATGACTCAGCATGACGGCCCCCTTTGCGGAGAAATCTCTAACAGTATACTCCACAACGCCAGCCTGCGGGAACCGAAAAACCGGCGGGAAATTCGGCAGAACCGACAAATGTGCCGGCGCGGGCGGCAGGTGGGGGAAAAATGGGGTATACTCGGGAGAAAGAAAGGGAGGGCTGCACAGATGAGGGCAGACAGATATCGGTTTGACGGCGAAAAGGAATGCCATCTTGGCAAGCTCCCAACCGGAGCGGGAGAGGATGGTGTCGAGAAAGAGGAGATCGTCCGGGCTTTTGAAAAGAATCAGGAAAAGCTCGATGCGCTCCAGAACGTGTTCTATGCGGACAAGCGGGAGGGCATCATTGTGGTGCTGCAGGCCCTGGACGCGGCGGGAAAGGACTCTTTGATCCGGAAGGTGGCAACGGGCCTCAATCCCCAGGGCGTGCACGTCGCCTGCTTTAAGAAGCCCTCGGAGGAGGAGCTCTCCCACGACTACCTTTGGCGCATCAACCAGGCGCTGCCCGCAAGGGGAGAGATTGCGATCTTCAACCGCTCCTACTATGAGGACGTGGTCACCGCGAAGGTGCACCACTTAAAGGACAGCTACCACATGGCGGAGCGGATCACGCGGCAGAGCGAGGACGCGTTCATCGAAAAGCGGATGAAGCAGGTGAAGAACTACGAGTCCTACCTCTACGAGAACAGCTACCGGGTGGTGAAGATCTTCCTGCACGTCTCCAAGCAGGAGCAGAAGAAGCGCTTCCTCGAGCGGATCGACAGGAAGGAGAAGAACTGGAAGTTCAATGCGGATGACCTGACGGACCGGAAGCTCTTCGACACCTTCATGAAGGTCTTTGAGGACACCATCGACTGCACGGCGACGAAGGAGAGCCCCTGGTATGCCCTCCCCGCAGACGACAAGTGGTACACGCGCTACCTCCTCTCCGAGATCCTGATCGACGTCATCGAAAAGACAAAGCCCGAGTATCCGGAGCTTCCCAAGGACCAGAGGGAGCGGCTCCAGATCTGCCGGGAGGAGCTTACCGCAGAGAACGGCGGGAGGGGACCGAAGGCAAAAGACAGGGACAGAGGAAGCAGAGCGGACTGAAAAAGCCGGGACGGGATGCCATGAGATGGGATCCTGTCCCCTTTTTTGCCCTTGATGGAGAGCGTTTCCCCCGCTATCATACATAGCGGCCTGCACGGTAGGAAAACGCCGGAAAAAGAGCCGGAAATTCCGGCAGGATCCCGCATTGGCGTTCCTTGTGCCTTGCAAAGTGGTATATAATGTTGTTCTGAAACTGCGGGCCTGCCCGCACGCGCAGGCACCAAACCAGATCGAAGAGGAATACAAAATGAAGAAAGAACTTGCCAAGACCTACGATCCCAAGGGCATTGAGGATCGGATCTACCAGAAGTGGGAGGAGAAGAAGTACTTCCACGCGGTGGTGGACCACTCCAAGCAGCCCTTTACCATTGTCATCCCGCCGCCGAACATCACCGGCCAGCTGCACATGGGCCATGCCCTGGATGAGACCATGCAGGACATCATCATCCGCTTCAAGAGGATGCAGGGATATGAGGCGCTCTGGCAGCCGGGCACCGACCATGCCTCCATCGCCACCGAGGTCAAGGTGATCAACGAGCTGAAGAAGCAGGGCATCACCAAGCAGGATCTGGGCCGCGAGGGCTTCCTCAAGAAGTGCTGGGAGTGGCGCGAGGAGTACGGCCACCGCATCGTCAACCAGCTCAAGAAGCTCGGCGCCTCCTGCGACTGGGACCGCGAGCGCTTCACGATGGACGAGGGCTGCAGCAGAGCCGTCACGGAAACCTTCGTGCGCATGTATGAGAAGGGCTACATCTACAAGGGCAACCGCATTGTGAACTGGTGCCCGAAGTGCCAGACCTCCATCTCCGACGCAGAGGTGGAGTACAAGGAGCAGGCCTCCCACTTCTGGCACATCAAGTATCCGCTGGTCGAGGATGACGGCTCCATCTCCAAGACAAGATTCCTGGAGTTTGCAACCACCCGTCCCGAGACCATGCTGGGCGATACCGCCCTCGCCGTGAACCCGGAGGACAAGAGATATCAGGACCTCATCGGCAAGTACGCATGGCTTCCCATCATGAACCGGAAGATCCCGATCGTCGCCGATGAGCACGCCGATCCCGAGGAGGGAACCGGTGTCGTGAAGATCACCCCTGCCCACGACCCCAACGACTTTGAGGTCGGAAAGCGCCACAACCTGCCTGTCATCAACATCCTGAACGATGACGCTACGATCAACGAGAACGGCGGCAAATATCAGGGTATGGACCGGTATGAGGCGAGAGAGGCAATCGTCAAGGAACTCGATTCCATGGGGCTTCTGGTCGGCATTGAGAACCTGACGCACAACGTCGGCACCCATGACCGCTGCGGCACCACCGTGGAGCCCATGGTGAAGGAGCAGTGGTTTGTCCGCATGGACGAGCTGATCAAGCCCGCCATCAAGGCCGTGGAGAACGGGGACATCCAGCTGGTGCCCGACTCCATGAAGAAGACCTACTTCAACTGGACGAACAACATCAAGGACTGGTGCATCTCGAGACAGCTCTGGTGGGGCCATCGTATCCCCGCCTGGTACTGCGACGACTGCGGCGAGACCATTGTCGCGCGGACCGCGCCGGACAAGTGCCCCAAGTGCGGCAGCACGCACCTGCACCAGGATCCCGACACCCTGGACACCTGGTTCTCCTCCGCCCTCTGGCCGTTTGAGACCCTGGGCTGGCCGGATGAGACCGAGGACCTCAAGTACTTCTATCCGACGGATGTCCTGGTGACCGGATACGACATCATCTTCTTCTGGGTCATCCGCATGATCTTCTCGGGCTACGAGCAGATGGGAGAGCGGCCCTTCAAGACCGTCCTGTTCCACGGACTCGTCCGCGACGATCAGGGCAGAAAGATGTCCAAGTCCCTTGGAAACGGCATCGATCCTCTGGAGGTCATCGACAAGTACGGCGCAGATGCCCTGCGCCTGACGCTGATCACCGGCAATGCCCCCGGAAACGACATGCGCTTCTACTGGGAGCGTGTGGAGGCAAACCGCAACTTTGCAAACAAGGTCTGGAACGCCTCCCGCTTCATCATGATGAACATGCCGGTGGACGAGCAGGGCAACTGGATCGAGGCGGACTCCTCCGTGATGCCAAAGCACCTCGAGACCGAGGACAAGTGGATCCTCTCCCTCTACAACGACACCGTTCGGGAAGTCACCGACAACATGGAGAAGTACGAGCTCGGCATCGCCGTCTCCAAGGTCTATGACTTCATCTGGGGATCCTTCTGCGACTGGTACATCGAGATGGTCAAGCCCCGTCTGTATGAGACCGAGGACGCTGCCTCCAAGGAGGCCGCACTCTGGACGCTGCAGACCGTCCTGAAGGGCGCCTTAAAGCTCCTGCACCCCTACATGCCGTTCATCACCGAGGAGATCTTCACGACGATCCAGTCGAAGGAAGAGACCATCATGACCTCCGCATGGCCGGTCTATCAGGACGCCTGCCACTTCCCCGAGCAGGAGAAGGCGGTGGAGCGGATCATGGAGGCCGTCCGCGGCATCCGCACCGCCCGCACCGAGCACAACGTGGCACCGTCCCGCAAGGCAAAGGTCATCGTGACCAGCGAGAAGGAGGAGGTCCGCCGGATCTTCGAGGACGGAAAACTCCTTTTCGCAAAGCTCGCCAACGCCTCTGAGGTCCAGACGGCAGCAGACGCGAAGGATGTCCCGGAGGGCTCCATCTCCGTGGTTCTTCCGGACGCCGTGCTCTACCTGCCTCTGGCAGACCTCGTGGACGTCGCCGCAGAGCTCGCCCGCCTGGAGAAGGAGGAGGCCCGCCTTGCCGGCGAGCTTGCCCGCTCCCAGAAGATGCTCTCCAACGAGCGATTCCTTGCCAAGGCTCCCAAGGCCAAGATCGACGAGGAGAAGGAGAAGCAGAAGAATTACGAGGCACAGATGGAGGGCGTCCGCAGAGAGCTCGCCCAGATGAGGGCTCTTTCGAAATGACATATGACGAAGCGCAGGACTGGATCAATCACATCCCCCGCTTTGCGAAAAAGCATGACCCCGATACACTGACCGCCTACCTGGATGCGCTGGGCGCCCCGGATCGTTCCGGGAGCCTGGTGATCCATGTGGCGGGAACAAATGGGAAAGGCAGCACCTGTTGCTACCTTTCCCATTGTTTGCGGGAGGCGGGATGGAGCACCGCAGTGTTCCTCTCGCCGCACCTGGTCACCATGCGGGAGCGGATGCGCTATAACGGGGAGATGATCTCCGAGGAGGACTTTGTCCGGATCCACGAGCGGGTCATGGCCTTGCCAAAGGAGACCGGCCTCACCCCGCCCACGTTCTTTGAGCACCTGTTTCTCATGATGGAGATCTGGGCGGCCGAGAAGCACCCGGACGCACTGATTCTGGAGACCGGCCTCGGCGGCCGGCTCGATGCGACCAACAGCGTGCGGAAAAAGGACCTCTGCGTCCTGACGAGAATCGGCATGGACCACATGCAGATCCTGGGGGATACCATCGAGAAGATCGCCGGGGAGAAGGCGGGGATATTGCGCCCCGGGGTCCCCGCGGTCTGTCTCGATGCACCGAAGGAAGCGCGGGAGGTGTTTGAAAAGAGGGCAAAAGAGCTCTCTTTGCCACTCTACGTGCTGCACACAGACGGCATCACGGCGAAGCCCACAGGCGATGGCTCCATTGATTTTTCATATGATTTTTCATATGATAAACCGAATCCGGGGGTACCGGCCAAATTGACCCCTTCCCCGGTGCACGCAAAGCTTGCCTCCCCCGCGCTCTATCAGGGGGAGAATGCGGCGCTCGCGGCCCTTGCCGTGCAGGCGCTTCGGGACCTGGGACATTCCATCCCGGACGAGGCGATCTCTGCCGGCCTTTCGGCCACCCGCTGGGAGGGAAGGATGGAAGAGGTGGAGCCCGGCTTTTACGTCGACGGCGCCCACAACGGGGACGGCTTCCGCGCCTTTTTGGAGAGCGCATCGCCCCTTTCGAAAAACCGCCACACCCTTCTTCTCTACGCCGCGATGAGAGACAAGGACTACCGCACAGAGCTTTCAGAGCTCGCCGCGTCGAAAGTCGCGGACTGGGTGGTCTTTGTCCCCCTTGCCACCTCCCGCGCCGAGGACCCGAAGGTCCTTCGGGAGGCGGCTGCCGGGATCCTGAACTGTCCCATTACAGTTCTCTCAGGCGATGAGGGAACCAAAGAGGCGGTCCGGATCGCCCGGCGCTATCTTCAGAAATATCCGAATGCACTGGTCCTTGCCGCCGGGTCTTTGTACCTCGTCGGCGAGATCAAAGAGGAAATCGCACCATGATCAATTTTGACGAGGAACTGCGCAAGTTCCACCCCAGTCTGGAAGTCGAAGACGTGGAGGATGCCATCTACAACCAGGACATGCAGGACATGGTGGACGTGATGCTGCGGGTCACCAGAGAGGGCATGTCGGGCGCCGAGGGCTCCCCTGCCAAGGAAAAGAACTGACCAGAGGTGGCTATGTACTGTTATAAATGCGGCTGTGAACTCACGAACGCCGACACCTGCCCCAACTGCGGGGCCGATGTGCGGCAGTACCGGGAGATCATCTACACCTCCAACTACCTGTACAACCAGGGCCTGGAAAAGGCCGGGGTCCGGGACCTGTCCGGCGCCATCCTCTGCCTCAAGCAGGCGCTGGTCTACAACAAGGACAACCTGGACGCGAGAAACCTCCTGGGCCTCGTGTACTTTGAGATCGGCGAGACCGTCGCCGCGATCTCCGAGTGGGTGATCTCCAAGAACTTAAACGACAGCAGGCTCCACCAGAAGCACAACCTGGCGGAGAGCTATCTGAATCAGGTCCAGAACGACCGGCAGGTGATGGAGAACATCTCCTCGTCGATCCAGCGCTACAACCATGCCCTGGAGTGCTGCTACTCCGACAACCTGGACGTGGCCATGCTCCAGCTGCGCAAGGTGATCAGCGTCAACCCCCACTACCTGCGGGCAAGACAGCTCCTTGCCCTGCTCCTGATCCGGCAGCAGGACTGGCGCAAGGCCGAGCGGGAACTCCAGAAGTGCCTGCGGCTTGACATCAACAACACGGACACCCTCCGCTACCTCAAAGAGGTGGAGGAGCGCTTGCAGCAGAGCCAGGAGGGCGAGACCTTAAGGAAGCGCACGGCTTCTGCCAGGGAGAACACCGTCCGATCAAAGAGCAGCGGCAAGAACCGCAGTGCCGCCGCCCAGCAGGGGGGCGTTATCAAGTACAAGGCGGACAATGAGACCATCATCCAGCCCGTGGGCGGCGGCATGCCCGGCATCGACGGGTTCCGAATCCCCGGCTGGATCTACGGCCTTGTCATCGGCGTGATCGCGGGCGCGGCAGCGGTCGCGTTCCTTGTCATGCCAAGCCGCGTGCAGAGCGTGCGCACCACCGCCGCCGAGCAGGTCCGGAGCCTCTCCGAGCAGGTGGGCAGCCAGCAGGACCAGATCGACTCCCTGACCAGCCAGCTGGCGGACACGGAGAGCACCGAGAGCGCGGAGGAGACGACGGAGAGCGGCGACGAGTCCACCGACACGGTGCAAAAGGCGCAGGATGCGCTTCTTGCCTCCGCCAACCAGTGGGTCGCGGTGACAGACCTTGCCGACAGCGCCGACACGACGGATCTCACGGACAGCTTTGCCGCCCTGGATCCCTCCACCGCAAAGGACGGCCAGGACGATGCCTTCGGCACCCTCTACGACAGCCTGTACGCGAAGCTCCAGTCCCCGATGCTCGAGCGCTTTGCCTGGGACGGCATCAACGAGTACGAGAAGGACAGCCCGGACTACGCGACCGTGGTGACGGATCTGGAGATCGCAAACCGCTTTGAGGATCCCGACAACCTGTCCATGACCTACGTGGAGCGGCTCTGGTACCTGGGCGACTCCTACTACCGGGTCTACACGGCGGCCTCCGACGAGGACAAGAAGGGTGTCTGCGCCGACTACCTGACGAAGGCAAGAACCTGCCTCGAGACCGTGACCACCGACTATCCGGACTCCGAGTACGCCTCCAACTGTGAGTCGAGGCTCCTCGACATCGCAACCAATGCAAATCTGACAAACGCCGACGCGGCATCGACGGGCACAAGCTCTGCAGTAGGCACCGGCACGAGCGGAAGTTCGAGCTCCAGTACGGCGGCTTCTACGAGTGCGTCCCGCTCCACCGCGGCATCCAGCACCACCGCGGCAAGCACGACGGCAGCCAGCACGACAAACAGCGCCGCTGCCGCCAGTACGACGACCACGAAGACTGCGGCCCCTGCCGCCTCCTCGGATGCGAATGCGGGCACCGCGGCGGCGGATGCCAACACCCCTGCGGTCTCTGTGCAGGATCCCACCGCCGCGGACCAGACTGCAGCGGATCAGACGGCAGCCGATCAGACCGCCGCAGACCAGATGGCGGCCGCAGCTGCTGCCCAGGCAGCTGCGGCAGCAGCGGCAAATGCGGCAGCCGGCCAGTAACCCCCCAAAACCCATGAACAATATCGTTATTCTTTCCAGTATTGAATTTATCTTTCGGTTCCTTCCGGTCTGTCTGCTGGCGTACCTTCTGACGCCGGCAAAGTACCGGGACACCACCCTCTTTCTCGAGAGCCTGGTGTTCTACGCCGTGGGGGAACCGGTTTTTGTGCTGCTCCTTCTGGGGCTGACTTTGGTCAACTACCTGACGGGGGAGATCCTGTACCTGGACCGGGGGAAAACCCGCTCCCGGGGCGCGGTGGCGGCCACGATGATCGCGATCGACGCCGGGGTCCTGACCCTGTGCAAGGTGCTGGCCCTCACCGTGGACAGTTCACTCCTTCCCATCGGCCTCTCCTTCTACATCTTCAAGATGATCTCCTACCAGGCGGACCTGTACCGGGGAAAGATCCAGACAAGGCCCACCCTGATCCGCACGGCGGCCTACTTCATGCTCTTCCCCCAGGTGACCCAGGGCCCCATCATGCGCTACGGCGTCGGCTTTGACCGGGGCGAGCACCGCACAAGCCTCGACCAGTTCGAGGAGGGCCTTGTCTACGTGGTGATGGGCCTTGGCATGAAGCTCCTCCTCGCGGACCGCCTCGGCATCCTCTGGAACGAGATCCACAAGATCGGCTACGAGAGCATCTCCACGCCCCTTGCCTGGCTCGGTGCCTACGGCTACTCCCTGCAGCTCTACTTCGACTTCTGGGGATACAGCCTGATCGCCTCCGGCGTGCTTGTGATGATGGGCTTTCCCTTTGTGGAGAACTTCATCCACCCCTACGCCGCGGGCAGCATCAGCGACTTCTACCGCAGATGGCACGCGACCCTGGGCAGCTGGTTTCGGGACTACATCTACTTCCCGCTGGGCGGCTCCAGGCGGGGGAATGCCAGGACCGTGGCAAACCTCCTCATCGTCTGGCTTGTCACCGGCCTCTGGCACGGCGGCACCCTGAACTTTGTCATCTGGGGCATGGTGCTTGGCGTCATCATCGTCCTCGAGAAGTTTGTCTTTCAGAAGATCCTGCCGGTCCTTGGCAGGTTCAACGTCCTGGTCCTGATCCCCCTGACCTGGGTGGTCTTTGCGATCCCGAACCTTCGGGAGCTTGGCACCTACTTTGGCCGGCTCTTCCCCTTCTTTGGGATCGGCAAGACCCTGGACCCCTCGGACTTTCAGCGGTATTGGGGCATGTTTTGGCCGTATTTTCTATCCGGCGGGGTCCTCTGCGTCCCCAAGGTCTATGAGATCCTGGTGAAGCACCGCAGAAATGTCCTCGTGGTGCTGCTTCTTGCCGCCGTCTTCTGGGTCAGCGTCTACTTCATGGCCAACTCCAGCGGCAACACGTTCATGTACTTCAACTTCTGAGCGGGAGGGCAGGAAATGCACTTTTTCAGGCGCGCACCGCTGTTTGCGGTGCTGATCCTCACCGGCATCCTCTTCACGGCGGCGGCCGTCGTCGGCAGGAGGAACGGCTACTACGACAGGTATGCGCAGAACGGGTGGGAAAAGCCCTTCTTCACCCAGGTCTTTTTGGGCATTCACGACAAGGTCTATCCATGGGGCGCTTCCGAGAGCAAGGCGGAGCAGGAGGCCCAGGCGCTTCTTGCGGACAATAGCTCCACCGAGGAAGCGGCTGCGGAGGCCTCCACAGAGACCGCTGCTGCAGAAGAAACTGGCGCCGCGGCGTCCACGGAGGCGCCCGCGGTGGATTGGAACCTGCCCGCCTCCTCCACCAACGAGGTGGTGCAGGCCGTGGACTACGGCAACAGCGACCCCAACTACGTCGCCCCCAAGGACACGGTCTGGGAGCGGGACACGGACCCCTCCAGCATCTTTGCCACCAACGGGACCTACTACCCGCTGCAGCAGGTGGATGACAGCTACTTCAAGGACGCGATCTTCATCGGCGACTCCCGCACGGAGGGCCTCTACGTCTACAGCAGCATGCGCAACGGCATCACGACCTTCGACGCCAAGGACTCGGTGACGATCTACGGCATCTATGACACCGCCCTGGACTTCTACGGGGTGGATGGCACCACCGGCTCCAAGACCGCGATGGAGGCCCTGCAGGAGAAGCAGTACCGCAAGGTGTACTTCTCCGTCGGCGTCAACGAGCTGGGCATGCCCACGAAAGACTACTTCGAGCACTACAAGGAGTTCATCCAGGTCATCCGCAAGCTCCAGCCCGACGCGATCATCTACGTGGAGGGCATCATGCACGTGACGGGAAGCTACGCAAAGAGCAATTCCGTCTACAACAACACCAACATCGTGGGCCGGAACGAGGCCCTCTCGACGCTGGCCAACGGCCGGGACATCTTTTACATCGACATGAACTCCGCGGTCTGCGACGCGGACGGAAACCTGCCGGAGGACATCTCCTACGACGGCGTCCACCTGAAGGCCTCCGCCTACGAGACCTGGCACCAGTTCCTGCTGCAGAACGCCGCGGTTCGAAACAGCGATGATTGGACGCCGCAGGCGCAAGGCGACGCGGCGTCCGGTGAGAGCACTGGCACGCAGACGCCTGGCACCGATACGCCCGCAGTGGACCAGAGCGCGGAGACGACCGGGACGGACGAGACCGGTGTTTCGGCGACGGACGGTGTCTCGTCCCAGGCTTCCCAGGAGGCAGCGCAGTGAGAGAGATGGAATTCAAGATGGAGCGGCCGGGTCTTCTGCACGAGGGGGACGAGGTGACGGTCTCCGAGGGCGTTCTTCCCAGCAACTACTACTACACGATCGACCCGTCCCTTGCGATGAGCGGGAACATCCCGTTCCCCAAGCGCCTGCACGCCCGGAAGGGGACCGTCAAGGCGGTCATCCAGAACGAGCGGGGCTATTACGTGACCGCGGTCTTTGACGAGGAGGAGCCCGAATGATGCCCGCAAAGAATGCACTCTTCTGCATCCTGGCGGCCCTGATCTGGGGCACGGCCTTCTCCGCCCAGAAGGTGGGCGGGGATGTGATGGGGCCCCTTCTGTTCAACGGCACGCGGTCGATTTTGGGGTTCCTTGCCCTGATCCCTCTGGCGGCCCTATCGCTGCAGCGTCGCAAAAAGAGCGAGGAGGCGGGGAAGGTCCCTGCGCTTGCCCTTCGCAAAAACCTCCTCGGCGGGGCGGCCTGCGGCCTGGTCCTCTTTGCGGCCAGCACCACCCAGCAGCTCGGCATCGTGACGGAGAACGTGGGCAAGGCGGGGTTTCTGACCGCCATGTACATCATCATCGTCCCGGTGATGGACCTGATCGTCCACCGGCGCTCCAGCGCAAGAGTCTGGGTGTCGGTGCTCCTGTGCCTCTTGGGCCTGTACTTTCTGTCCTTTTCCGGAGCGGCGGGGTTTTCCGCGGGGGACGGGCTCCTCGTGGTGTGCGCCGTGATGTTCTCTCTGCACATCATGGTGATTGACCACTTCACCGGGGCGGACACTGATCCGGTGCTCCTATCCTGCGTGCAGTTTCTGACCTGTGGGATCCTGGGCATGGCATCGGCCGCCCTGACCGAGGGCATTTCTTTTGGGTCTTTCATTTTTCTTGTGTGATGCACTAAAAGAAGGCAGCCTATAGAGAATATCTTCTATTTACAAAAAGAGATTTCCTGATATCATCTCGATTGCACGTCGACCAAGATATGCAATACGGGATAAAAAGGAAACCTCTTATGAATCAGAATTATACATACACCGAGGCGAATGGGCAAATGTCTTTTGCTGCCCGGACTCAAAATGACTATCTGATGTTCCCAAGCCACCTGACGGGGTTCCATCAGGAGAGCGTTGAAGAGGTTCCTATTCGAGACGTCAGGCCCTTCCACTCCATGCGGAAGAGCAAACTGAGTGAGAATACCTTCAAAAGGGCTTATATTCTGCGCGGTAAATTGGACCAGCTGGACCATCCTGTATGCTCTTGCTGCGGGCGCAGAATGTACAAGAATCAGACCTACCACACGAAGATCAAACACATTCCCTTTCAGGCATGCCAAACCATCATTGAGTGCGACAAGTACCAGTGGAGATGCAATCTCTGTGGCAAGACCATCACACCGGATGTCGCGTTCAAGGCAGATGATTCGATGATTACAAAGGAGCTTGAGCAGCTGATCATTCGCTATCTTTCTATGGATGAATTTACCCTTACGGACACGGCAATCATTACTGGCGTCAACATCAATACGATCAAGAAGATCGATCTTAAGCGTCTGAAGAGTCTTTACGCGGATGAGAATGGCAAGCTCAAAAAGCCTGCCGCCTATGCAAGGTATCTTGCCATTGACGAGTTCAAGCTGCATAACGGACACAAATATGCGACGCACATCATAGACCTGATAACCGGTGCGGTGCTGTTCATCCAAGCAGGCAAAACAACCTCAACTTACTGCAATAATATAGGCTCTCCCCTCTGGTAAACCGCAGAATAGGGTGAGCAAGCAGCAGTTGCCAAACTAAATCAGATTCCTCGGAAATGCCGTAAATAGGGCATTCCTGAGGCATTGGTAAAAGCTGAATATGCGGCATTCTGACCAGATGAAAATGTCAGGTTGACATCCTCAATACGAGCCCATAATATAGGCTCTAAGGAGGAACCTCTATGGCCAGGATTAAGAAGGTACCAGGTAACCTGTTTCCGCTGCCCACAGGTGCGTACATTGTCGGCAAAGGGTATGTTTACGTGAACACCAGCTCGAAGTACATCAGTGCTTCAGAGCGAAAATCCGACGGTAAAGGTTACACCACTCACACCGGCGAGTGTATTGGCGTCCTGGAAAAACCAGAGGACAAAAAATGCCGCATGTTCTATGCAAACGATAAGTATCGTTCCAATCATCAGCTTGAAGAACTTCCTGATCCTCCGGATATCGCCGACAGTATTGCTGTTGGGCTGCTTGCTGTTGTCCGCGAATTCAGTGAAAGTTCCGGACTCGCCGAGGATCTCACAACAGCTTTCGGCTCAACAGATGCCGCTCTTGTGCTCGATCTCGCTTCCTATATGGTCTCAAGGGAATCCGCCGTCATGCAGCATTTCCCCGCATGGGCACGTGAACATGCCCACTTTTCGGGGGACATACGCAGTGACAGCTATATCGGTATGTTCCTGAAAGAGCATCTGACAATTCCGAAGATCAAAATATTCCGCAAGCTATGGCTTTCCAGAAACATTGGCACTGGGTATGTCTACCTCTGCTATGACTCTACGAATGTCAATTCGCAGGCCGAGGGTGTTGCCATCGTACAGCGGGGACATGCCAAGGATGACCCTACACTGGATCAGGTAAACACCGATTATGTCATCCGGCAGGAAGATGGACTGCCACTGACATATCTCCATTCTCCGGGATCGGTAACCGACATCGTACAGGCCGGGGAGATGATCCGGTTCATTGATGATACAAAGAAGCTCACCCAGATTGATGTGACGCTGTGTCTCATCTGCGACCGGGGCTACATTTCCGTCGCCAATCTGAAGAAGATGGATCAGGCAGGCATCAGCTATCTGATGATGCTTAGGTCGGATCTGCGCCTTTTTCAGGATCTTGCCGATTCGTACATTGACACAATCCGTTCCTATAAGAACGTCATTGTAACGGCTGACGATGATGAGCGGTACGGTATCACGGTGCCGCGCCAGATGTACGAGGATGGTCCTCTGTGCTATGCCCACTTATACTGGAGTGCCAGTTACTATAGCAAAAAGCGCAAGGCAGCGATGGCAGCGATTGAATGCAAACGTGCTGAACTGGAGCAATTCATCCAGTCTCAGGGCACCGGAACAGATCCGAAGGAACTCGAGAACAGGTTTCCTGCTTACTTCAGGCTGAAGACAGCTCCCGGTAAGCCCAGGGTTGTTATACAGAAAAAGCGCGGCCGCGGTGAAGGAACCAAGGAGGTTGAGAAACCAACCGTCCTAATCACCGGATATGAAGATGACGAAGCCGCAATCAACCGTGAGATCATGAAGGCTGGCATCATCGTGATGCTGTCGCGTGATGAGATGACTGCACAGGAAGCTGAGATACGGTACCACAAACGCGACTGCGTAGAGAAAGCGTTCGAGGCTCTGAAGAGTCATCTCGGGATGGACAAGATCAGCGTCACAACTGAAGAGGCGATTCATGGCAAGGGGCTGGTCTGGTTCACTGCGTCCATCATGCACGCGCTGTTGTTCAACCTCACAGATAAGCTTCGTGCAACAGACAGAAAGAGCTACACAACAGAGTCCATGGTAGACCAACTGGAGGCAATCAAGGCTGACCGGGAACTGCCAGGCCATACATACAAACGACGGTACAAGCTCACCCGAAAGCAAAACAGCATTTTGGGATGCTTTGGGCTGAGCGAAACAGACATCGATGAGCAATGCAAGCAACTTTCACAGTAACTGTGCTCAGCATTGGAAGTAAGCCGAGAGGCCTACGAGCCTATATTTTTTCAAGAAGTTAGGGAAACAAAGGCCGTTGTAGAAGAATTCATGGAGCTGGTGGGTGACGACTGGATGCATCATGTAGAGGCCGTTGCCATGGATATGAACAGCGACTTCCAGGAGGCTTTCAAGGCAAAATGCGGTTGGATCCAGATCGTTTATGATCATTTCCACATCGTCAAGAACTTCAACGAGAAGGTCATTGCCGAGGTTCGGAAGGAGGAACAGATCCGCCTGAAGAAGGAAGGCCTGGTCGAGGAAGCTGCTATCCTGAAGGGGTCAAGGAAGATACTCTGTGCCAGCAGGGAGTCCCTGCAGAAACACGATCAGGAAGCCCGTGAGGGCAAGGTGTGCCGCAAGGGATCTGCGATCTTCGGTACGACCGATTACAGGCATACCCATGACGATTTCGAGCGGCGATACGACGACATCATCAACTCGAACAAGCTGCTGTTCACCTGTGATCTGATCAAGCAGGCCATGCAGGAAGCATATGCCTCAGCCAATCAGGCGACGATGATCGAGAAGTTTACAGATATCATCGACTGGTGCAGGGGCACGAAAAATGAGCACTTTCTCTGGTTTGCCAGGCTCATTGAGAACCACTTTGACGGCATTGTGGGATACGGGCTCTGTCCGATCAGCTCCGGGAAGATAGAGGGGATCAACGCACACATCAAGGTCATCCGCAGGAAAGCCTATGGCCTTCCAGATGATGAGTACTTTTTCCTAAAGATCATGGATGCATCCAGAAATCCGTACAAGCGGATCTGATGGAGAACGCTGTTCCGAGACCGTGGGCCCCTCGGCGATGCTCCCACGGTCCGCCCGGGAGTACAGATACACGGAGAGCAGAGGGCACCTGTGGAGGACCGGGGGCAGAGGACCTCGGAGACGGTCAGGAAGGGCTCATCCCACAAAAAAAGTGAAAGGGCCTTTCTTTTTCCCAAATGAGCCCAGCCGGTGTGGTATCATTGATCTATGCAGGTGTCTTTTCCAGCGGCATCGCCTACACGCTCCAGATCCTGGGGCAGAAGGGCGCGGATCCCTCGATCTGCTCCCTTCTTCTCTCGCTGGAGTCGGTGATCAGCCTACTGGCGGGCATCCTGATCCTGCACCAGGTGCCCACCGCCCGGGAGCTTTCGGGCTGCGCCCTGATGGCAGCGGCCATCGTCCTGGTGCAGCTGCCGGTGGGCCGGGAGAACAAATACGAGGTAATCGAGCAGTGAAGATGAGACGAATGGGACTTGTCCTTCCCCTTCTTCTTGCGGGCCTTGCCCTGACCTCCTGTGCCTCCTCCTCGGGGGAGAGCAGCCAGGGTTCCTCCTACAGCGGGATGGACTACCTGGAGGCGGGGGACTATGAGACCGCCAAGGAGACCTTTTCGGCCCAGATCGACGCGGGGAGCAGCCTGGAGGAGGCCTACCGGGGCCTGGGCCTTGCCTGCATGGGACTGGGGGACTACGAGTCGGCGGCGAGCGCCTTTGAGAACGCTCTGGACGCCGCGGGGGCCTTCCCCAGGACCCTGGAGTACGACATCAACTACTACCTGGGGACCTGCTACTACAAGCTGGGGGAGTACGACAAGGCCAAGGAGGTCTACGACGCGATCGTAAACCTGCGCCCGAATGACGCGGACGCCTACGTGCTGCGGGGCACGGTTCTTGCCGCCCAGGGGGACACCGAGGGGATGGAGCAGGATTACCAGACGGCCATCGACCTGGATCCCACGGACTACGACCGGGTGGTGCAGATCTATGACAAGATGGCGGAGGCCGGCGACGAGGAGAACGCCAAGACCATGGTCTCCCAGGTGCTGGAGGACCAGGCGAACTCCATCGACGACTACAACGCGGGGCGCCTTGCCTACTGCATCGGCGACTACGACACCGCCAAGAGCCACCTGGAGAACATCAGCACCAACCGGACCTATGAGGTGACGATCCTCCTCGGCAAGACCTATGAGGCCCTGGGGGATTACAACTACGCGATCAGCGTCTACCAGGGCTTTTTGGACAGCGACCAGACCCACGCGGAGGTCTACAACCAGCTGGGGCTGTGCCAGCTGCAGATGGGAAACTACCAGGACGCGCTGACGGCCTTCCAGAACGGGATCAACGTGGGGGACAGCGACATCACCCAGAGCCTGGAGTTCAACCAGATCGTGGCCTATGAGTACCTGGAGGACTTCCAGAAGGCCAAGGTCCTGATGGAGGACTACTTAAAGACCTATCCGGGGGATGAGAGTGCAAAGCGGGAATATGCTTTCCTGAAGACCCGCTGACGCTAAGGGGAACGGCGAATGAGAAAGAGGGAGATTGGGAAACAAGACCGGGGGAGGGTCCCGGGATGGCGGGGGGTTGCCGCCCTCGCGCTGGCCGTCTTGACCGCCTTCGCCCTGCCCCTTGGGGCAGAGGCCGCAGCGCGCAAGACCGTGTTTATCGGCGACTCCCGGACCGTTGGCTACTATGTCGCGGGCACCGGGGGGAATGCGGTGTCCAAGGTCTGCACGACGGATGGAAACGGGGACTTCTGGGTCGCCAGGACCGGCCAGGGGATCGACTGGGCGCAGAAAACCGCGGTCCCGAAGGCGGATTCCAAAGTCGGGGCGGACACAGATGTAATCTTCTGCATCGGCATCAACGACACCTTCAGCACCAAGGGCCGCGCCAAGACCGTCAAGCTGGTGAACCAGAAGGCCGCCGCCTGGAAGGAGCGGGGCGCCCGCACCTTCTTCGTGTCCATCCTGCCCATCAAGAGCGACGGGGAGGGGTACACCAACAAAGAAGTCACCGCCTGGAACACCTATCTTCGCGAAAACCTGTCCGAGGACGTCTACTGGATTGACCTTGTCACCCCGACAAGCGGCATCCTGCAGTACGCGGACCGCTTTCACTTCCAATACACAACGTACCGGATGATCTACCAGTACCTCAAAATCGTGGCGCAGTACACCGCCGCCGTGGAGGACGGACAAGGAGAACATACATGATTGCAAAACTGATTGAAGCCATCAAGGAAAAGGACGCCCCGGTTGTGGTGGGGCTTGACCCCCAGCTGAAGTTTCTGCCCAAGCACCTCTTGGATGAGGCCATGCGTCATCACCCGGAGACTGTGTACGGGGACGACGAGCTGGCCGGGGTCGCCGAGGCGGTGTTCCGGTTCAACAAGGACATCGTGGACGCGGTCTGCGACCTGGTGCCGGCGGTGAAGCCCCAGGTGGCCATGTATGAGCAGTTCGGCATCCCGGGCATGGCGGCCTACTGGCGCACGGTCCGGTACTGCCAGGAGAAGGGCCTGATCGTCATCGGCGATGTGAAGCGCGGCGACATCGGCTCCACCTCCGAGGCCTATGCAAGGGCCCATCTGGGAAGTGTCACGGTGAACGGCCACCGGTGCCGGGCCTTCCACGAGGACTTTGCGACGGTCAACCCCTACCTTGGGAGCGACGGCATCCAGCCCTTCATCGACGTCTGCAACGAGGAGGACAAGGGCATCTTCGTGCTGGTGAAGACCTCCAACCCCTCCTCCGGGGAGTTCCAGGACGTGAAGATGGAGGACGGCCGGCACCTGTATGAGCTCGTCGGCGAGAAGGTCGCCCAGTGGGGCGAGCAGTCCATGGACGGCGACTACTCCAACGTGGGCGCTGTCGTGGGCGCCACCTATCCGGAGCAGGCAAAGACCCTCCGGGCCCTGATGCCCCACACCTTCATCCTGGCACCAGGGTACGGAGCCCAGGGCGCCACGGCAAAGGACCTGACCGGGTTCTTTGACAAGGACGGCCTCGGCGCCATCGTGAACTCGAGCCGCGGCATCATTGCGGCCTATACGAAGGAGAAGTACGCAAGGTTTGGCAGCGAGGGCTTTGCGGAGGCGGCCCGGGCGGCGACCAAGGACATGATCGAAGACTTAAGAAGCGCCCTCGCTTCGAGAGAGCGCGGGGAAGAGCCCAAGGAGTGAGCGATGGAACAGTACAAGAAGCAGTTCATTGACTTTATGATGGAGTCAAAAGTCTTAAAGTTCGGCGAGTTCACGTTAAAGTCCGGGCGAAAGAGCCCCTTCTTCATGAACGCCGGCCTCTACCAGACGGGGAGCGAGCTGACCAAGCTCGGCGAGTACTACGCCCGGGCGATCCACGACACCTATGGCCTCGACTTTGACGTCCTCTTCGGACCCGCCTACAAGGGCATTCCCCTGTCGGTGGCGACGGTCATGGCGATCTCGAAACTCTACGGCAAGGATGTCCGCTACTGCGCAAACCGGAAGGAGGCAAAGGACCACGGCGAGACCGGATCCCTCCTTGGCGCCAGCCTCAAGGACGGCGACCGCGTTGTCATCATCGAGGATGTGACGACCTCCGGCGCCTCCATGGAGGAGACGGTGCCGATCCTGCGGGCACAGGGCGATGTGAAGATCCTGGGCCTTATGGTCTCCTTAAACCGCGAGGAGGTGGGCCTTGGCGGCAAGGTCTCCGCCCTGCAGGAGATCGAGGCAAAGTGGGGTTTCCCTGCCCATGCCATTGTCACGATGTCCGAGGTCATCGAGTACCTTGGCAATCCCGCCGAGCGGGAGGAGGGCGCGCCGGTTCTCACCGACGACCTGAAGAAGGCCCTCGCAGACTACTACGCCGCCTACGGCGCAAAGAAGGCATAAAAAGGAGCAGACAAGGCCTTGAGACGACCCCACAGCTATCTGTTTAATTCGAAGAAGCAGTCCACCACCGCAGGCATCGCCTGCATCCTGGGGGGAATTTCGCTCCTTTCCTGCGTCCTGATGTACGATGAGGCATACCGAAACGGCGGCGAGGCGAGTGCCAACGACGCTGCCGTTGTCATCGTGTGTCTCATTTTTTCGTTGGTGGGACTGATCCTCGCGATCCTCTCCCGCAGGGAGCCGGACCGGATCTACTTCTTCTCGTACCTGGGCATGGCCTTAAACGGCGTGACCCTGGTTCTCTGCTTTGTCACCATGTATCTGGGCCTTGTCTGAGGAGGTGTGTTGGATGGAAAATCAATTGGAAAACCTGCGCTTTGGGCTTGCCCTGAATCGGATCCGGGAGATCCCGCAGGAGACGGGCGCCGTCTCCGGCATCTTCCAGAACTACTTTCAGGACACGGCCCGGGAGATTGCAAACTTCGTGGATACGGCGGCGTACCTGACCTCGAAGGAGGCCGAAAAGGCAGACCTTGACGTCCTTGCCGATAAGAACCGGCTCCTCTACGCGGACATCCTGCCGGACCACTACGGGAGCAGCTGGTGCTGCCCGGACTACGCCAAAAAGAACCTCGGTGACGAGCTGGGGCCCATCCTCTGCGCCCTCGCCTTTGAGATGCGCAGCATGATCCCCTTCCTGTTCGAGGGGGAGGACGACCACGCCCTGATCCGCATGGAGGTGTTCCTGGAGGTCTACCGCTGCTTTGAGAACGCGAAAAAGGACGCGGACGATCTTTTGGAGCGGGGCGACAAGGAGGGCGCCGAGGCGGCAGCTGCCCCGAGGGCAAGGTTTGTCCGGGGGATCCTCGCGGGGTACCTTGCGGACTACGCCCAGGACGAGCTGACCTATGACCTCAACGCGCGGCTTGTGGATGGAAGCCCCTCCTTAAACCGCATGATCGCGGAGGCGGACCTGTCGAATTCCGGCTACCTCTACCGGAGCGGCCTTTTTATCGGGCCCAACGAGACCGGCACCGCAAAGCACCTGGCGGGTCTTACCGAGGAGAAGGTCCAAAAGATGGCGGACACCTTCACGGAAGGATACCGGATCGGCTTTGTGACCACCGGGAAGGACCTGTCGAAGAAAAAGACCGTGGACCTTGTCTACACCGCGGGCTTTGAGCGGATGATGCGGAAGGCCAGGGAGAACTTCGCGGCCCTTGGAAAGACCTGCATCGCCCATAGGGAGCTCTCCTCGATGTTCCTGCAGATGGGGAGAACAAATGGGGTCACAGGCGGCGCCGCCAACCGGCAGGCCGACTACGACCACCGGGAGGACCTCGCCCTGTTTCTCGACGACACCCTGGCGAACCGGATGACGGAGAGCCTTGCCCTTGCCTTCCGGGCGGTGGCAGAGCGGGCAAAGGACTACGCGGGCCCCGCCGTGGTGGAGCCCTATGGCGAGGCGCCCTTTGCCCCGAAGGAGAGCGGCGCCAGGAGCACCTTCGACAAGGTGCAGAACCGCATGGTGACCCGCTACCGGCAGAAGTTCACCGACCTCTACAACGAGGCGGTCATCGGGGAGAACCGGAGCTTTACCATCATCTCCTTTCCGCTCCCGGAGATCGCGGAGGATGAGACAACCTACGGGGAGATCTTCGACGAGACGATCCGCCTGAACACCCTGGACTACCACCTCTACCAGACGATCCAGGGAAAGATCATCGACGCCCTGAACGAGTGCACGAAAGTTGTGGTGAAGGGCCGCGGGGACAACCGGACGGACCTCACCGTACAGCTCTATCAGCCGAAAAACCGGGACGAGGAGGACATCTTTGAGAACTGCGTCGCGGATGTCAACATCCCGGTGGGCGAGGTGTTCACGACACCGGTGCTCACGGGGACCAACGGCCTCCTGCACGTGACCGGCGTCTACCTAAACGGCCTCTACTACAAGGACCTTGCCATCACCTTCCGGGACGGCTGCACGGACACCTACGCCTGCGGCAACTTTGCCGGGGAGGAGGACGGGGACGAGAAGGGCCGCGCCTACATCGAGGAGAACATCCTGTTCCACCACAAGTCCCTCCCGATGGGCGAGTGCGCCATCGGCACCAACACCACCGCCTACGCGGTGGGGGAGAAGTACGGCATCAGCGGCCGATACGGGATCCTGATTGCCGAGAAGACAGGACCCCACTTCGCCGTCGGCGACACCTGTTACTCCCACGAGGAGGACCTCGTCACGAAAAACCCCGACGGGAAGCGGATCGCGGCCCGGGACAACGAGATCTCGATCAAGCGCAAGGACCATCCGGAGGAGGCCTACTTTGGCTGCCACACGGACATCACGATCCCCTACCGGGAGCTCGGCCTCTTTGCGGGGGTGAGAGAGGATGGGATGCAGGTTCCCATCATCCGGGATGGGAAGTTTGTCCTTCCCGGGACCGATGCGCTGAACGAGCCCCTTGCGGGAATCGTCTGAGAGAGGCGGAAAATTCCGGAAAGCCAAAAAATCGTCACAAATAAGTAAGAGCGGGGGAGTATCATAGTACCCGCAGGCAATCAACCAGGCAGGGATAAAGCCCCGCCGGCATTGAGGAAGGAGAGCAGCATGGCAGCAGCGAAAGTGGGAATCGTGATGGGCTCGGACTCCGACATGGGAGTCATGTCCAAGGCAGCAGAGATCCTGGAGGAGTTCGGCATTGACTATGAGATGCACATCATCTCGGCGCACCGGGAGCCCGATGTCTTCTTTGACTGGGCGAAGGGATGCGAGGCGCGGGGCATCAAGGTCATCATCGCCGGCGCCGGCATGGCAGCCCATCTGCCCGGCATGTGCGCGGCCCTGTTCCCGCTCCCGGTCATCGGCATCCCGATGCACACGAAATCCCTGGGCGGCCGGGACTCCCTCTACAGCATCGTCCAGATGCCCAGCGGCATTCCGGTGGCGACCGTTGCCATTGACGGCGGCAAGAACGCAGGTCTGCTCGCGGTGAAGATGCTGGCGATGTCGGACGAGAAGCTCCTTGCCAAGCTCAAGGACTATACGAAGGAGATGAAGGAGGGCGTCGAGAAGAAGGATGCCCACCTGCAGGAAGTCGGATACAAGAACTATTGATCGAACCGGAAAACTACCCCGAGAAAAAGGAGACGACACATGGGAATGGATTACAAGAGCTCCGGCGTTGACATTGAGGCCGGCTATGAGTCCGTGGAGCGGATGAAGCAGTACGTGGCAAAGACCATGCGGAAGGAGGTCCTGGGGGGCATTGGCGGCTTCTCCGGCGCCTTCTCCCTGGCAGATATCAAAAACATGGAGGATCCGGTGCTGCTCTCCGGCACCGACGGCGTCGGCACGAAGATCAAGCTGGCCTTCCTTCTGGACAAGCACGACACGGTGGGCATCGACTGCGTCGCCATGTGCGTGAACGACGTGGCCTGCGCGGGCGGCGACCCGCTGTTCTTCCTGGACTACATCGCCTGCGGGCGCAACTTCCCGGAGAAGATCGCGGCGATCGTCAAGGGCGTCGCGGAGGGGTGCGTCCAGGCGGACTCCGCCCTGATCGGCGGCGAGACCGCAGAGCACCCCGGCCTGATGCCGGAGGAGGAGTATGACCTCGCGGGCTTTTCCGTGGGCGTTGTGGACCGCAAGGACATGATCACCGGGCAGGACATCCGCCCCGGCGATGTGCTGGTGGGCGTGGCCTCCACCGGTGTCCACTCCAACGGCTTCTCCCTGGTCCGGAAGGTCTTCGGCATTGACAACCGGGCGGTGCTGGACAAGTACTATGACGAGCTCGGGGCGACCCTGGGCGAGACCCTCCTCACCCCCACGAGAATCTATGTCCACTGCCTCAAGGCGATCCGCAAGGCCGGCATCCGCGTCAAGGGCTGCAGCCACGTGACGGGCGGCGGCTTCTATGAGAACATCCCGAGAATGCTCCCGGACGGCACGGTGGCAAGAATCAAGAAGGACAGCTATCCGATGCTGCCCATCTTCCCGCTCCTGCAGAAGACCGGCAGCATCGACGAGAAGATCATGTACAACACCTTCAACATGGGCATCGGCCTCTGCCTTGCCGTTGCCCCGGAGGATGCGGACGCGGTGATCCGCGCCGCAGCGTCCACCGGCGACAAGGCCTATGTCATCGGCGAGATCGTGGCGGCCGATGCGGCCAAGGACGCGGTCTTTGGCGGCAACACCAAGGCCGAGAGCAGAAAGGGCGTCGAGTTATGCTGAGAGTGGCAGTCTGCGTGTCGGGCGGCGGGACCAACCTGCAGCACATCCTGGACCGGATCGCGGACGGCACCGTCAAGAACGCGCAGGTCGTCCGGGTCATCTGCAACAACCCGGGGGCCTATGCCCTGGAGCGGGCAAAGAAGGCAGGAGTCGAGGCCGTCTGCGTAAGCCCCAAGTCCTTTGCTTCGCGGGATGACTTCAACAAGGCCCTCCTTGCAGGACTCAAGGCCTGCAGCCCGGACCTCGTGGTCCTGGCGGGCTTTCTTGTTGCGATCCCGGAGGAGGTCATCCTGGCCTTCCCGAACCGGATCATCAACATCCACCCGTCCCTGATCCCGTCCTTTTGCGGGAAGGGGTACTACGGCCTCCACGTGCACGAGAAGGTGCTCGAGCGGGGCGTGAAGGTGACGGGCGCCACGGTCCACTTCGTGGACACGGGGCTCGACTCCGGGCCGATCCTTCTGCAGAAGGCCGTAGAAGTGAAGGAAGGCGACACCCCCGAGGTGCTGCAGAAGCGCGTGATGGAGCAGGCGGAGTGGATCCTCCTGCCGGAGGCGATCTCCCTGATCGCCCAGGGGCGCGTCGTGGTCGAGGGCAGAAAGACGAGAATTCTCCCAGAGGCGTGAGGACAGCACGAGGTTCCAGAAATTAGGAGGAAAAAGATGAAGGTTCTTCTGATCGGCGGCGGCGGGCGTGAGGCCGCCATTGCAGCATCACTGAAAAAATCAAAGCACGTGGACGAGCTCTACTGCGCTCCCGGCAATGCCGGCATCGCGAAGATCGCGACCTGCGTCCCGATCGGCGTCATGGAGTTCGACAAGCTGATCGCCTTTGCAAAGGAAAAGGCCATCGATCTTGCGGTCTGCAGCCAGGACGATCCCCTGTGCGCCGGCATCGTGGATGCCTTTGAGGCGGCCGGGCTGAAGATCTTCGGCACGAGAAAGAACGCAGCCATCATCGAGGGGTCCAAGGCCTTCTCGAAGCAGCTGATGAAGAAGTACGGCATCCCCACGGCGGCCTATGAGATTTTCACGGACGCAGACAAGGCGGAGGAGTACTTAAAGAAAGAGGCTTCCTTCCCGATCGTCCTCAAGGCCTCGGGCCTTGCCCTCGGAAAGGGCGTTCTCATCTGCCAGAACCTCCAGGAAGCCTTAGACGGCGTGAAGGAGATCATGCTGGATCGGAAGTTCGGCGCAGCCGGCGCGGAGCTTGTCATCGAGGAGTTCATGACGGGCCGCGAGGTCTCCGCCCTTGCCTTCTGTGACGGCAAGTCCTACCAGCTGATGAGCTCCTCCCAGGACCACAAGCGGATCGGGGACGGCGACACCGGCCTCAACACCGGCGGCATGGGAACCTTCTCCCCGAGCCCGTTCTACACCAAGGAGATCGACCAGATCTGCCGGGAGACGATCTACCAGAAGACCATCGACGCGATGGCGGCGGAGGGGCGGCCCTTCACCGGCGTCCTCTACTTTGGCCTGATGCTCACGAAGGACGGCCCGAAGGTCGTGGAGTACAACACCCGCTTTGGCGATCCCGAGACCCAGGTCGTGCTGCCGCGCATGAAGACCGACCTTGTGGAGGTCATGCAGGCCTGCATGGCGGGAACGCTCGACCAGATCCACCTGGAGTTTGAGGACAACGCCGCAGTCTGCGTGGTCCTTGCCTCCGGCGGCTACCCGGAGCACTACGAGAAGGGGAAGGTCATCGAGGGCCTCGAGAACTTCGAGGGCCGGGACGACATCTTCTGCTTCCACGCGGGGACGAAGTTCGACGAGAACGGGAACGTCTGTACGAACGGCGGCCGGGTCCTGGACGTCGTCGCCAAGGCGAAGGACTTAAAGAGCGCCCGGGCAAAGGCCTACGAGGCGGTGCAGCTTGTCCACTTCGACAAGATGTACTACCGCCACGACATCGGCAAGGCCCTGGACGAGATCTGACACAAGGGCCGATTGACGAAACCGGTCATTGGTGTAGAATGTAAAAGGACGATCGTGTCCACTGCAAACGATTCGAGGTACAGATCAGAATGAACAGATTGGAAAAGAAATTTAAGATCATGACGGCGGCCGCAGCCCTGAGTGCGTGCCTGGCAATGCCGGGCATGGCCGTCTTTGCAGCCACCGCCACGGTCACCGCATCGGATGTCAACGTGCGCGCGGATGCTTCCACCACCGCCGACATCGTCGGAACCGCCGCCAGCGGCGAGGCCTACGACATCGGCGAGGAGAAGCAGGATGCCGACGGCAACACCTGGTACCAGATCACCCTTGCCGACGGCTCGGTCGGCTACATCCGCAACGACTTCGTGACCGTGTCGGATGACACCGCCACCACCGGCACCACCGACAGCGCCGCGGCTGACTCCACCGAGGCTGCCGCCACCACCGACACCTCCTCCACGGACACCGGAGACTACTCGATCCAGAACGCACCGGATGAGAACGGCGATTACTACTACTACCTGTACGACAACGCCGCCGGCAAGCGCATGAAGATCGATGACATCGAGACGCTGCAGACCCAGGTGACGGATCTCCAGTCTCAGGTCGCCAGCGCCGGCAACCGCTACCGCGTGCTGATCATTGTCCTGGCCGTCCTTCTGGTGGCTGCTGTGGCAGCCGCCATCGCCATGTTTGTGCGCCTTCGGGATGCCCTGACCAACGGAAGACGCGAGCGGGATCTGACCAGTGAGCGCCGCCAGGAGAGAAACGCCAATCCTGAGGCTGACAACCTGGACAGCCTGCGCAGAACCGCCCCGAGAACCCGGGATCCCAGAAACAGCGCCTATCCCTCCGGACAGGCGAGAGACCCGCAGCGCGAGGGCGTGCGGCGTCCCGCACCTCAGCAGCGCCCGGTCCAGGGCGAGACGGGAAGAGCGCCGGTCCGCGGAACCGCAGACGGTCGTCCCGTGCAGCAGGCACCCCGTGAGGGTGTGCGCCGTCCTGTGACGAATGGCACCCAGGGCCAGGCCGTTCGCCGTCCGGTGCAGCCCGGTCAGCAGCCGGTGCGCCGCCCCGTGCAGCAGCAGGGCCAGCAGGCACCGTACCGCGAGCAGCAGCCGGTGCGCCGTCCCGCACAGAATCCCGCATCCAATCCTCAGCCGCAGCAGCAGGCTGCAAGACAGAAGCAGGCCAGGGACTTTGCCGGGGATGACGATTTCGACTACGATTTCATCAGCCTGGATGACAACAAGTAAGACAAACCAGGTCGCAACAAGGCAGAAACAGGCGGCACCGGCAATCCCGGGGCCGCCGTTTTTTGCGCTCCGGATGGGCTCCGTTCCATTGACAGCCAACTTGCTCTGTTATATTATGTCTATAACAAATGTTGCGAAGGTAAATCCGGCGCAGAACGCGCCTTTTGCAAGGCGGATGGAAAGGAGCGGATATGTATATCGAGATCGATTTTAACAGTGATGAGGCGATCTACCAGCAGCTCTGTAACCAGATCATCTATGGCATTGCGACATCCCAGTATGAGGAGGGGCAGACCCTGCCCTCGGTGCGGGAGCTGGCGGATGAGATTGGCATCAACATGCACACGGTCAACAAGGCCTACTCGCTGCTTAGGGAACAGGGCTTTGTGAAGGTGGACCGCCGGCGCGGCGCGGTCATCTCGGTGGATGACAACCGGGACCGCGCCCTGGAGGTCATCCGCAAGGAGATCGTGCCGATCCTGGCAGAGAGCTACAGCCGGGGCGTGCCGCGGCAAACCGTGCATGATCTGGTGGACGAAATTTACAACGCGTACGAGGGATACGGGACTGACAGCAACCCAAAAGCGTGAGCGCTGCGGACAGCGGCGTTTCCCCCGGAGACGATTGGAGGAAGAATGGAAAGACCAAATTACACGAAGGCAGCGGAGAACGTGCTGAAGAACGCGGAGAAGATCGCAGCCAAGAGCGGCTCTCCGTACATCGGGACGGAACATCTGCTGGTTTCGCTGATCGAGGAGACGGAAGGAACCGCGTCGCAGGTACTGCGGGACGACGGCGCCTCCGCACAGAAGATCCTGAGCATGATCAGCACCCTGCGGGCACCGGCGTCGGACACGGCGCTGGCGGACCGGAGCGGGTATACCCCGAGACTCACCGCAGTCCTGCAGCTGGCCCGGGAACAGGCAGCAAAGTATGGAAGCAGTGAGATCGGAACGGAGCACCTGCTGCTCGGCCTGATCCTGGAGCGCAACAACGTCGCCCTCAAGGTCCTCGAGACCGCGGGGGTGCACATCCCCAAGGTCTACTACAACGTGCTCCTTGCGATGAACGTGGACCCGAACCAGCACCGCAATGACCTGGCACCCCAGCAGGGCGCCGGGGCAAACGCAAAGGGCGGGCTCCTGGCTCAGTTCACGAGAGACCTGACCGAGGACGCGAGAGAGGGGAAGCTCGACCCGGTGATCGGGCGCGAGAAGGAGACCACACGGCTCCTCGAGATTCTCTCGAGAAGAACGAAGAACAACCCGTGCCTCATCGGAGATCCGGGCGTCGGCAAGACCGCCATCGTGGAGGGCCTTGCGGAGAAGATCGCAGAGGATGCGGTGCCCGCAGGCCTTCGCGGCAAGCGGGTCCTGATGCTGGATCTTGCGGGCATGGTCGCCGGGACCAAGTACCGCGGCGAGTTTGAGGAGCGCATCAAGGGCGTCATCAGCGAGGTCATTGCGGCGGGGGATGTGATCCTCTTTGCCGACGAGATGCACACGCTGATCGGCGCGGGCAGCTCCGAGGGGGCGCTGGACGCCTCCAACATCTTAAAGCCCTCCCTGGCAAGGGGAGAGCTGCAGCTGATCGGTGCCACCACCGAGAAGGAATTCCGCAGGATCGTGGGCAAGGACTCCGCGCTGGAGCGCCGGTTCCAGCCCATCGAGGTGGGCGAGCCCACTAGGGAGGAGACCCTTGCCATCTTAAAGGGCATCGCACCCCGGTATGAGGCCTTCCACCACGTGCAGATCACCGAGGATGCCCTGCAGGCGGCGGTCAACCTGACCGACCGCTACATCAACGATCGGTGCCTGCCGGACAAGGCGATCGACGCCATCGACGAGGCCTGCGCCTCGGCAAGACTCCTGGCCGCCCAGAAGGGGGAGAACCCTCAGGTGACCGGTGAGCTCTCCGAGATCGACAACGAGCTGGCAAAGGCCGTGAAGGAGGGCCGCATTGACGATGCGCGCTCCCTTCGCAGCCGCTACCAGACGGTGGAGGCGGGGGCCAAGAAGGCGGCCTCCCAGAAGGAGAAGAAGGACGAGAAGAGCCTTCGGGTCACCGAGGGCGACGTCGCCCGGGTGGTCTCCCTCTGGTCCCAGGTGCCGGTTTCCCGGCTCACGGAGAAGGAGAGCACCAGGCTCTTAAAGCTGGAGAGCACGCTTCACAAGCGGGTCATCGGCCAGGAGGATGCGGTGACGGCGGTGGCAAAGGCCATCCGCAGGGGCCGTGTCGGCCTGCAGGACCCGAAGCGCCCCATCGGCACCTTCCTGTTTTTGGGACCCACCGGTGTCGGCAAGACTGAGCTCTCGAAGGCCCTGGCGGAGGCGGTGTTTGGGGATGAGAAGAGCCTCATCCGCATCGACATGTCGGAGTACTCCGAGCGCATCGCAGTGACCCGTCTCACCGGCTCCGCACCGGGGTATGTGGGCTACGAGGAGGGCGGCCAGCTGACCGAGGAGGTCCGGCGCCATCCCTACTCGGTGGTCCTCTTCGATGAGATCGAGAAGGCAAACCCCGAGGTCTACAACCTGCTTTTGCAGATCATGGACGAGGGGCGGCTGACCGACGGCAAGGGTTCCACCGTGAACTTCCGCAACACCATTCTGATCATGACCTCCAACCTGGGGGCCCGGCAGATCGCAGAGCCCAAGACGCTGGGCTTTGCGCCGGCGCTCACCGCGAAGGAGAGCTATGAGAAGATGAAGAGCGGGGTCATGGAGGAGCTCGGCCGCACCTTCCGCCCGGAGTTCATCAACCGGATCGACGGGATCGAGGTCTTCCACACCCTCTCCAAGGAGGACATGAAGAAGATCTGCGCCCTGCAGTGCAATGAGTTCTCGAAGCGGGCCGAGGGGTCCCTGGGCATCCGCGTCAGCGTGACGCCCAGCATGCGGGACCACCTGGTGGACAAGTACTACAACCAGAAGATGGGCGCCCGGCCGTTGAAGCGCGCCATGCAGACCGAGGTGGAGGATCCCTTCGCCGACCGGGTCCTGGAGGGCGAGTTCCAGGCGGGCGATACCGTCAAGGTGGGTTACTCCCGGGACAAGGTGACCTTCTCGAAGGCAGAGTCGGAGAAGAAGGCCGAGGCCGCTTCGAAAGAGGAGAGCCATGCCGAATAAGAAGCGGACCACGGCGTTTTACTGCAGCGAGTGCGGCTATGAGTCCTCCCGCTGGGTGGGGCAGTGCCCCGCCTGCCACGCCTGGAACACCATGGTGGAGGCACCGGTGCGGGAGAGCGGCGGCACCGCCAAGGCGATCGCCCGGGGCGGCACCGCCCGGGCCGGGATCGGCCTCTCCGACCGGCGCACGAAGCCGGTGTCCCTCAATGAGGTGGAGGATGCCCCGTCCCTTCGCTGGTCCAGCGGCTACGGCGAGCTGGACCGGGTGCTCGGGGGCGGCATCGTCCGGGGCGCCATGGTCCTGGTAGGCGGCGACCCCGGCATCGGCAAGTCGACGCTCCTTCTGCAGGTGACGAAGAACCTCGCGGCAGCGGGGCACACGGTGCTCTACGTCTCGGGCGAGGAGTCCCTGCAGCAGATCAAGCTCCGGGCGCGCCGCATCGGCGCCGTGCCGGATAACCTGAAATTCATGTGTGAGACCGACCTGGACACGATCTCGGAGATTCTCCTGGAGGAGAAGCCCGAGATCTGCGTCATCGACTCGATCCAGACGATGTACAACAGCTCGGTGGATTCCGCCCCGGGCTCCGTCACCCAGGTGCGGGAGACGACAGGTGTCTTGATGCGCCTTGCCAAGGAGCAGGGCATCACCTTCTTTGTGATCGGACACGTGACGAAGGAGGGAACCGTCGCCGGCCCCCGGGTGCTGGAGCACATGGTGGACACGGTGCTCTACTTTGAGGGCGACCGCTACGCCTCCTACCGGATCATCCGCGGGGTGAAGAACCGCTTCGGCTCCACCAATGAGATCGGCGTCTTTGAGATGCGAAGCGAAGGCCTCCGGGAGGTGGAAAACCCCTCGGAGTTCATGCTGTCCGGAAGGCCTGAGGACGCCTCGGGGTCCGTGGTGTCCTGCACCGTGGACGGTACGCGGGCGATGCTGATCGAGGTCCAGGGGCTTGTCTGCCCCACCAACTTCGGCTATCCCAAGCGCCAGGCGACGGGAACCGACTACAACCGGGTCTCCCTCCTTCTGGCGGTTCTGGAGAAGCGGCTGAACATCCCGCTCTCCTCCTATGACGCCTACGTCAACCTGGCGGGCGGCATCCGGCAGACGGAGCCCGCGCTGGATCTGGGGATCTGCCTGGCGATCCTCTCGAGCTTTCGCAACCGCCCCATCGGGGACCGGACCGTCGCCTTTGGCGAGGTGGGTCTCTCCGGGGAGGTCCGCATGGTCTCAATGGCGGACATCCGGGTCGCAGAGGCCGCAAAGCTCGGCTTTACCACCTGCATCCTGCCGGCGAGCAACCTCCGGGGCCTCAAGCGCCCGGAGGGCATGGAGCTTGTCGGCGTGAGGAGCATGCAGGAGGCAGCTGATCTCATCCAGCGGTGAGAGGAGCTGCCAGGGACATATCAAACAACAAAGAGGATGGAACAATTTCGTTCCATCCTCTTTTTGCGTGCCTTGAAAAAGGAACTGCAACAATAAAAACCGCACGGGAAAGCCGTGCAGTTTGCGCGGCTTTGACTTTCACCTGACCCTCTCGGATCGTCGGGGCTTTCAGCCTGCGCGGATCGGAACCTCCTCGGTTGCCGGCATGCTGACGCAGGACGGGACGGACTTTTCCGAAAAGACCGCTGGCCCCAACGGCATCGGCACGGCCCTTGCCCTGGGGCGGCCGGTCCGGATCTTCGGGGCAGAGCACTACAGCCCCCTCTACCACGACTTTGTCTGCTGCACCGCGCCGGCGGGGAGGCCGCGGCGGCAGCCAGGGAGCTGCATCTTCCCGTCAGCACGTTTGATAGGAGGTGCCGGGCGCGAGGGATCCGCATCCGGGGACGCATTGAGACCAAAAGAAGCGAAAAGACAAAAAAGAGCCGGGAGCGGAAGATCCGTTCCCGGCTATTCGTGCGCAGAGGTGGAGAGATTCGAACTCCCATTGGCGGTTTTGGAGACCGCAGTCTTAGCCCTTCGACGACACCTCTATTTGGCTGCTGTTTGTCAGCAACAAGGAGTATAGCACAGAGACGGGGGTCGGGCAACGGGAAAATAAAAGACAGACTACTCGGCGGATTCCGGCGGGATTTTGGCACAACGGCGGAAGCATATGCTGCGCCGCCTGCCGTCCAAGTGGCGCGAAATGATGATCCGGCCGCTTCACGTTGAGATGACAGCGCTTCCGAAGGATTCTGCCTTTGCGGACTTTGCGGGGACTGCGCCGGAAGCGGGGGCGGAGAATGCCATCACCTTCTCCCTGCCAGATCTTCACGTGCCGTTTGTCTCCTTCCACGGCGCCATGCGGAGCTACTTTGAGCCGGAGCTCCTCCCCGGCGGGGCCGGCACCATCGAGGACGTGTCGGAAAAGCTCGGCCTCTCCCGGAGGACCCTTCAGCCAAAACGCGCCGAGGAGAACACGACCTTCCAAAAGCAGCGCAACTCCACCCGGGAGATCCTGGCAATCCACGACATCCGAAACACCGACATGTCCACCAATGACATGGCGTACCTTCCTGGCTATGCGGAGCGCAACTCCTTTCTGCGGGCCTTTGCGGTCTGGACCGGAAAGAGCATCACCGAGTACCGGAAGGGCCTGGAAGAGGAGGCCAGGGCGCAGGGATAAGAGGCAGGCACTGAACAAAGAAAGAGATTTCCTTCCTCTGCTTTCTGCCGTATAATAGGGGAATCATGAGGGGTAATGGGGTGCCCGGAAACATGGGCAGAAAGGCGGAATAGGATTATGGAAGAAAAGAAGTTTGAGGAACTCTACCGCGAGACGCTGTATACGCTGATGAGCCGGTCTTATGACGGATTCGTCCCGGCCACGCAGGTGCGCGGGGCGACGTCCGTGGCGGACATCCGGGCCATCGGTGACAGGATGGTGGCGGATCACATCATCGACGGCTACACGGTAGCCGGCAGCAATGCGATCCAGTGCATCGGCTTTGAGAAGAACATGGCTGCGGCGGCATTGGGGGCTGCCGGGCTGTAAGGAGAACGCAGCAAAAGAGCGGACAGCGACCGAGGATGGTCTCTGCCCGCTCCTTTTGTCATGTGCTCAGGCGGCCTTGTCCCGCCGCGCCTTCAGGACATTTGCCCGAAAGGAGACAAGGCCCCGAAAAAGGGAGCTCCTGCCCCGCCGGTAGATGGCGCGGGCGAGGAGTATTCCGATGAGGGCGCCGCAGGTGTCGATGCAGACGTCCCGCACCCCCGGGGAGCGCCCCGGGGAGAGAAACTGGTGCAGCTCGTCGCTGGTGGCATAGCAGGCGGCAATGAGAAGGGCTGTCAGGACGAGCCTCTTCCCAACAAGGCCGCAGAGGTACAGCGGCAGGACGAGGAGCAGGCCGAAGATCAGGTACTCGGTGAAGTGGGCGGCCTTGCGCACCCAGAACTCCCAGAAGGACTCGTAGTAGAGGATCTGAGCTTTGGACCAGCCCGCCGAGAAGGCATCGTTTGCCCCCTCGATGAGGGCGGCGGTCACCTTCTGGGAGAGGCCGGAGGACTCCTGCGCGTTCTGGGAGGAGAACCCGAAGATCAGGCTCCCCCAGAGGCAGGCCGGGATCACGGAGAGCACCTGGAGTGCCCGCGTCCTCTTGTGGTTATATTTTTGCGGATTATCTGCTGCCAAATCTTCGTTCCCCTTTCTGTCAGAACCCTCATCCTAGCAGGAAACCGGCCGCTTGGCAACGAGAAAGGGGAATTCCAGGGGATCTGTCGGCCGTCTGCAAATCTCGCGGCGGGTTCTCCCAAATTTTACCCGGTATGCTATAATCGCTTCAGCATCCCGGGCGGTGGGGAAGAAACGCTGCCGCCCGGAGCGTGATACGGGAAGGACATGGGACAAAAATCTGAGGAAAAGCGGCGCTATATCCTGGAGAAGGCGCGGGGGGTCTTTGCCGCCCGGGGCTACCGGTCAGTGACGATGGCGGACATCGTGGAGGCCTGCGGCATCTCCCGGGGCGGCCTCTATCTCTACTTTCACAGCACCGAGGAGATCCTGCTGACCCTTTTGCGGGAGCAGGAGGAACAGGAGAGCGACCTCGTGTCGGAGGCGGTCCGGGAGCGGACCTCCTCTGCCGAGATCCTCAGCCGGTGCCTTGGGCAGAAGGTGGAGGACCTCTTTTCCGGGAAGGCCCTCTGCGCCGCCGAGTACGAGTACGTCTTTGCCGGCGGAGAGGATGATTTTCTGCGGGAGCGCACCGCCTCGATGCAGCGCACCCTGGAGTACCTGCTCCGGGTGGGGAGCCGCCGCGGGGAGCTCTCCTGTAAGGACCCGGCTGCCTCAGCCAGAACCCTTGTCCTTGCCCTGGAGGGGATGCGCATCCTCTCCTGCACCGGCCGCCTGTCGCGGGAAGCGGCCGCGCGTGATCTTGCCGATCTGCTTGGGAGTCTGGGCATCCAGCCCCCGGCTTTGGACCGAATAAACCGGTGAAAACCGGACCAGCCAACCATCATTTCTGCAACACGAGAAGGAGACAACATGCCAACCAAGGTCAGAAGAGTCTATGTTGAGAAAAAGCCCCCCTATGCGGTGAAGGCGAGCCAGCGCCTCGAGGAGATCCGCACCTTCCTCGGCGTGCCGGGCATTCGGAGCCTTCGGCTTCTCATCCGCTACGACATCGAGGGAATCCGGGACGACGTCTTTGAGACTGCCTGCCGATGCGTCTTCTCCGAGCCCCCGGTCGATGTGCTCTACCGGGATACGATCGACATCCCCGCGGGGAGCCGGGTCTTTGCCGTGGAGGCACTTCCCGGACAGTTCGACCAGCGGGCAGACTCCGCGGTCCAGTGCATCCAGCTCTTAAACCCCGACTCCCATGTCATCATCCGCACCGCCGAGGTCTACATCCTCGAGGGTGACATCTCCGATGACGAGTTCGCGAGAATCCGCAAGGATGTCATCAACCCCGTGGACTCCCGGGAGACCTCGATGGATCTGCCGGACACCCTCCTGACCGACTACCCGGAGGCACCGGATGTGGCAGTCTTCACCGGCTTTACGGCGATGGGCGAGGCGGAGCTCAAAGAGCTCTATGACTCCCTGGGCCTTGCCATGACCTTCCGGGACTTCCAGTTCATCCAGGATTACTTCAAAAATGAGGAGCACCGCGATCCCACCATGACCGAGATCCGCGTGCTCGACACCTACTGGTCCGATCACTGCCGCCACACGACCTTCGCGACGGAGATCACGGACGTCACCTTCGACGACGGCTACTACAAGGTCCCCATGGAGACCGCATACCAGAGCTATCAGGACACCCGGGCCGAGCTCTTCTCAAACCGCCCGGACAAGTACCCGTGTCTGATGGACCTTGCCCTCATCGGCGCAAAGAAGCTCAAGGCCGAGGGCAAGCTCACCGACCAGGAGGAGTCCGACGAGAACAACGCCTGCTCCGTCGTCGTCCCCATCGAGGCGGACTACGGACAGGGACCGGTGCGGGAGGAGTGGCTTCTCTTTTTCAAGAACGAGACCCACAACCACCCCACCGAGATTGAGCCCTTCGGCGGCGCTGCCACCTGCCTCGGCGGTGCCATCCGCGATCCGCTCTCCGGCCGCGGCTATGTGTACCAGGCCATGCGTGTCACTGGCGCAGCGGATCCCACCCGCCCCGTCTCCGAGACCCTCGAGGGGAAGCTCCCCCAGAAGAAGCTCGTGACCGGCGCGGCCCAGGGCTACTCCAGCTACGGCAACCAGATCGGCCTGGCGACCGGTGAGGTCACCGAGTTCTATCACCCGGGGTATGTCGCAAAGCGCATGGAGATCGGTGCCGTGATGGGCGCTGCAGCCCGCAAGAACGTGGTGCGGGAGAACTCCGCCCCCGGCGACATCATCATTCTCCTCGGCGGCCGGACCGGACGTGACGGCATGGGCGGCGCCACCGGCGCCTCCAAGGCCCACACCGAGAAGTCCCTCTCCACCTGCGGTGCCGAGGTTCAGAAGGGCAACGCGCCCACAGAGCGCAAGCTCCAGCGCCTCTTCCGCCGGCCTGAGGTCTCAAAGCTCATCAAGAAGTGCAATGACTTCGGCGCAGGCGGCGTCTCCGTCGCCATCGGCGAGCTCGCCGACGGCCTCTCCGTGAACCTCGACCTCGTGCCCAAGAAGTACGAGGGCCTCGACGGCACGGAGCTTGCCATCTCCGAGTCACAGGAGCGGATGGCCGTCGTGGTCGATCCCAAGGATGAGGAGACCTTCCTTCGCTATGCCGCAGAGGAGAACCTCGAGGCAACACCGGTCGCCGTCGTGACCAAGGAGCCCCGCCTTGTGCTCAACTGGCGCGGCAAGTCCATCGTCGACATCTCCCGCGCGTTCCTCAACACCAACGGCGCGCACCAGGAGACGAAGGTCGAGGTGGAGGCACCGAAGAAGGAGGACAACTACTTCGACAAGGTCGCGGCGCAGAAGACCGCCGAGGATCTGAAGGACGGCAAGGGCTTTGCCGCCGCCTTCACGGACACCCTCTCCGATCTCAATGTCTGCTCCCAGAAGGGCCTCGTGGAGCGCTTTGACTCCTCCATCGGCGCAGGAACCGTGGAGATGCCCTACGGCGGAACCTACCAGCTGACCAAGACCCAGGCGATGACGGCAAAGCTCCCGGTCGCCGGCGGCACCACCGGAACGGTCAGCATGATGGCCTTTGGCTTTGATCCCTACCTGTCCAGCTGGAGCCCGTACCACGGCGCGGTCTATGCGGTGACCGAGTCGGTGGCAAAGCTCATCGCGACCGGCGGCGACTTTGACAAGATCCACTTCACCTTCCAGGAGTACTTCAAGCGCATGAACGAGGAGCCCGCCCGCTGGAGCCAGCCCTTCTCGGCTCTGCTCGGCGCCTATGACGCCCAGGTCGGCTTTGGAAAGGCTGCCATCGGCGGCAAGGACTCCATGTCCGGCTCCTTTGAGGACCAGGGAACGGAGATCAACGTGCCCCCGACTCTCGTCTCCTTCGCCGTCGACGTGGCAGACCAGTCGGACATTCTCTCCAACGAGTGCAAGGAGGCGGGCGACAAGCTGATCCGCTTCCACATCCGCAAGGATGACTACGACATCCCGGTCTACGATGACGTCATCGACCTGTACCAGAAGGTGACAGGCCTGATCCGCAGCGGCATCGCCCGCGCGGCCTACGCCCTGGATTCCTACGGCGTCGCCCCGGCGGCTGCCAAGATGGCCTTCGGCAACCGCTTCGGCATCGACTTCTCGGAGGCAAAGAATCTTTCCGCCCTCTTTGACAACGGCCTGGGCGATCTCCTCGTCGAGGTGAAACCCGAGGATGTGACCGAGGTCCTTCGCATGGACGTGGACGCCGAGGTGGTGGCCACGGTCACCAAGGACAGCGCCTTCACCTTTCACGGTGAGAGCGTCTCCCAGGACAAGGCGCTGGCGGCCTGGAAGGCACCTCTCGAGTCCGTCTTCCCGTCGGTTGCCCCGGCGGCCAAGGAAGAGGTTGCCTCTCCGCTCTACGATGTGGCGGCCCACGGCGGCGTCGCGGTTTGCACCCACAAGCTGGGCCAGCCCACGGTGTTCATCCCCGTGTTCCCCGGCACCAACTGCGAGTACGACTCCGCGCGGGCCTTTGAGAAGGCCGGCGCACGGACCGTCATCCGGGTCTTCCGCAACATCACCCCGGAGGGCATCCGCGAGTCCGTGGAGGAGTTCCAGCGGGCGATCGATGGATCCCAGATCATCATGTTCCCGGGCGGCTTCTCCGCAGGTGATGAGCCCGACGGCTCGGCCAAGTTCTTTGCGGCAAGCTTCCGCAATGCCAAGATCCAGGAGGCGGTGACAGATCTTCTGGAGAACCGCGACGGCCTGTGCCTTGGCATCTGCAACGGCTTCCAGGCCCTGATCAAGCTGGGCCTTGTGCCCGGCGGCAAGCTGACCGGCCAGGAGGCCGACAGCCCGACCCTGACCTTCAACACGATCGGCCGCCACATCTCCAAGGAGGCCTACATCAAGGTGGTCTCCAACAAGAGCCCCTGGCTTCAGGAGGCGAAGCTTGGCGGCGTCTATGTGAATCCCGCTTCCCACGGCGAGGGCCGGTTCGTGGCACCGAAGGAGTGGCTGGACCGCCTGTTTGCAAACGGCCAGGTCGCGACCCAGTACTGCGATCCCGACGGAAACGTGACCATGGACGGCGAGTGGAACATCAACGGCTCCTTCGACGCCATCGAGGGCATCACCAGCCCGGACGGCAGAGTCCTGGGCAAGATGTGCCACGCCGAGCGAATCGGCGATCACATCGCCATCAACATCAGCGGAGCGCAGGACCTTCGGATCTTCGAATCCGGTGTCAAGTATTTTGCCTGAGTCAGTGTGCAGAGAGCGGGCCGGCGTACCAGAACCGGTGCGCTCTCTCATGCTGTCCGTTTCCCGAAATCTGCAGCGAGAACAATTCGCCGGGACCGCCTTGGCGGTGCCCGGCGCACGGGGCCGAAGAACGGCCATGGAGGAAAGATGAAGTCATTTCTGATACTCGAGGACGGAACCGTGTTCGAGGGAACCCATTTCGGTGCGGTGAAGGACGTGATCAGCGAGATCGTGTTCAACACCTCAATGGCGGGGTATCCCGAGGTCCTGACCGACCCCAGCTATGCGGGACAGGCGGTGTGCATGACCTATCCGCTGATCGGCAATTACGGCGTGTGTCGGGAGGATCTGGAGTCCAGACGCCCCTGGCCGGACGCTCTGATCGTGCGGGAAGCCTGCCGCGTCCCCTCCAACTTCCGCTCCGATGACACCCTGTCCCGGTTCCTGGAGAGCTACGGCGTGCCGGGCATCGAGGGGATCGACACGAGGCGCCTGACGAGAATCCTTCGGGAGAAGGGCACGATGAACGGCTGCATCACGACCGATGAGAACTACGATCTGCCGAAGATCCTCCACAAGCTCTCTGCCTACACCTGCGGCAAGGTGGTGGAGAAGGTGACGGCCCAGGAGCCCTATACCGTCAAGGGCGTAAAGGATCTTGCCGAGAACGGCCCGCTCTCCGGAAAGGCCGTCTTCTCCGAGGACGACTGGGAGGAGTACAAGGCAGGCAATACCTCCAAGAAGGAGAAGAAGCCGAGCCTGGTGAAAGAGCTGAACGGCAAAGGATTACACATCGCCCTGTTGGATGTGGGCGCAAAGCACAACATCATTCAGTCCCTGACATCCCGTGGGTGCGACGTCACGGTGTACCCCGCCACCACGCCCGCCAGGGAGATCCTCGCCGCCCATCCGGACGGGATCATGCTCTCCAACGGCCCGGGCGATCCGAAGGAGTGCACGGAGATCATCGCCGAGGTCAGGAAGCTTTATGACAGCGGCGTGCCGATCTTTGCGATCTGCCTTGGCCACCAGCTGATGGCCCTTGCCACCGGCGCGGACACCTACAAGCTCAAGTACGGCCACCGGGGCGGCAACCACCCGGTGAAGGATCTGTCGACCGGACGGGTCTACATCACCTCCCAGAACCACGGCTATGCGGTGGATGAGAAGAGCCTGGATCCGAAGGTGGCGGTCCCCTCCTTTGTGAACGTCAACGACGGGACCAACGAGGGCCTCAACTACGTGGGCAGGAACATCTTCACGGTCCAGTTCCACCCGGAAGCCTGCCCGGGCCCGCAGGACACCGGATTTTTGTTTGACCGCTTCATTTCGAACATCAGGGAGGACAAGAAGAATGCCTAAGAATCCGAACGTGCACAAAGTACTGGTCATTGGCTCCGGCCCCATCGTCATCGGCCAAGCCGCGGAGTTCGACTACGCGGGCACCCAGGCCTGCCGCTCCCTGAAGGAAGAGGGCGTGGAGGTCTGCCTTGTCAACTCCAACCCCGCGACCATCATGACCGATCGGGACATCGCGGATGAGGTCTATATCGAGCCCCTGACCGCCAAGACCCTGGAGAAGATCATCGAGAAGGAAAAGCCCGATTCCATCCTGCCGACCCTCGGCGGCCAGGCAGGACTGAACCTTGGCATGGAGCTGGCCGAGTCAGGCTTTCTCGAGAGCCACCACGTCCAGCTCCTTGGCACCACGGCATTGACCATCAAGAAGGCTGAGGACCGGGAGATGTTCAAGGAGACCATGGAGAAGATCGGCGAGCCCATCGCCACCAGCCAGGTCGTCGAGAACATCGAGGACGGCGTTGCCTTTGCCGAGAAGATCGGCTACCCCGTGGTGCTGCGCCCTGCCTATACGCTGGGCGGCTCCGGCGGCGGCATTGCCCACAACGTGCTGGAACTCCGGAAGATCCTGGAGAACGGCCTTCGCCTCTCGAGAGTCGGCCAGGTCCTTGTGGAGCGCTGCATCTCCGGCTGGAAGGAGATTGAGTACGAGGTGATGCGGGACTCCGCCGGCAACTGCATCACGGTCTGCAACATGGAGAACATCGACCCCGTCGGTGTCCACACCGGCGACTCCATCGTCGTCGCGCCCTCCCAGACGCTCTCCGACAAGGAGTACCAGATGCTCCGTACCGCAGCCCTGAAGATCATCGACGAGCTGCAGATCACCGGCGGCTGCAACGTGCAGTTTGCCCTGCACCCCACCTCCTTTGAGTACTGCGTCATCGAGGTGAACCCCCGTGTGTCGAGATCCTCGGCCCTGGCCTCCAAGGCGACCGGTTATCCCATCGCCAAGGTGGCGGCGAAGATCGCCCTGGGCCTGACGCTGGACGAGATCCAGAACGCCATCACGAAGAAGACCTACGCCTCCTTCGAGCCGGCGCTTGACTACTGCGTGGTCAAGTTCCCGCGGCTGCCGTTCGATAAGTTCATCACCGCAAAGCGCACCCTCACCACCCAGATGAAGGCAACCGGTGAGGTCATGAGCATCTGCACGAACTTTGAGGGCGCCATGATGAAGGCCATCCGCTCCCTCGAGCAGCACGTGGACAGCCTGACTTCCTATGACTTCTCCGCCCTCTCAAGGGACGACCTCTTCAAGCGCCTGACCGTCGTCGACGACCAGAGAATCTGGGTCATCGCGGAGGCCCTGCGCAAGGGCATCTCCCGCCAGACGATCCACGAGATCACGATGATCGACGAGTGGTTCATCGAGAAGATTCACAACCTGGTCCGCATGGAGGAGCGCTTAAAGAAGATCAAGGGCGACGAGTCCAAGCTCACCCCTGAGCTCATGCAGCAGGCAAAGCACATGGAGTTCCCGGACAACGTCATCGCCCGCTACAGCGGCATCCCCGAGGAGAAGGTCACGGCCATGCGCTATGCGGACGGCATCACCGCCCGCTACAAGATGGTCGATACCTGCGCCGCGGAGTTTGAGGCGAAGACCCCCTACTTCTACAGCGTCTACGACAAGAACGACGAGGACGAGGCCAGGGAGAAGGTCACCAAGAGAAAGAAGATCCTGGTCCTCGGCTCCGGCCCCATCCGCATCGGCCAGGGCATCGAGTTCGACTACTGCAGCGTCCATGCGACCTGGGCCTTTGAGCGGGCCGGCTACGAGACGATCATCATCAACAACAACCCGGAGACCGTCTCCACGGACTTCGACATCGCCGACAAGCTCTACTTCGAGCCCCTGACCCCGGAGGATGTGAAGAACGTCGTGGACGTCGAGCACCCGGACTACGCCGTGGTGCAGTTCGGCGGCCAGACCGCCATCAAGCTGACGGCGGATCTGATCAGGATGGGCGTTCCGATCCTGGGCACCGATGCCAAGGATGTGGATGCTGCCGAGGACCGGGAGCTCTTCGACGAGGTGCTGCAGAAGTGCGGCATCCAGCGCGCTGCCGGTGCCACGGTCTACACCGCCGAGGAGGCAAAGAAGGTGGCAAACCGCCTGGGGTATCCCGTGCTGGTGCGTCCTTCCTACGTGCTGGGCGGCCAGGGCATGCAGATCGCCATCTCCGACGAAGAGATCGAGCAGTTCATGGCGGTCATCAACCGCTATGAGCAGGAGCACCCGATCCTCATCGACAAGTACCTGATGGGAACCGAGACCGAGGTCGACGCGGTCTGCGACGGCGAGAACATCCTGATCCCCGGCATCATGGAGCACATCGAGCGCTCCGGTGTCCACTCCGGCGACTCGATCTCCGTCTACCCGGCCCAGACCCTCTCCGCCCATGTGCGCAAGACGATCGCCGAGTACACGGCAAAGCTCGCCAGGGAGCTTCACATCGTGGGCCTCATCAACGTGCAGTTCATCGCGCGCAACGAGGAGGTCTACATCATCGAGGCCAATCCCCGCTCCTCGAGAACCGTGCCCTACATCAGCAAGGTGACGGGCATCCCGATCGTGGACCTCGCGGCCCGCTGCATGCTCGGCGAGAAGCTGACCGACATGGGCTACCGCCCGGGCCTTGCCCCGGAGGCGGGGTATGTCGCCATCAAGATGCCGGTGTTCTCCACCGAGAAGATCCGCGGCGCGGAGATCTCGGTGGGCCCGGAGATGAAGTCCACCGGCGAGTGCCTCGGCATCTCGAAGGACTTTAACGAGGCCCTGTACAAGGCCTTCGCGGGTTCCGGCGTGAACCTGCCCAAGTACCGGCAGATGATCATCACGGTCAAGGACTCCGACAAGGAGGAGATGATCGGGATCGCAAAGCGCTTTGCTGCCCTGGGGTACATCATCTACTCCACGATGGGCACCGCGGACGCCCTGCAGAAGGCGGGCATCCCCGCGCGTCGCGTTGGCCGCATCGGTCAGGAGTCCCCGACCGTCATGGATCTGCTCCTCGGTCACCGGATTGACCTTGTCATCGACACCCCGACCCAGGGCCACGACAAGTCCCGGGACGGCTTCCTGATCCGCAGGACCGCCATCGAGACCGGCGTCACGACCCTGACCTCCCTGGACACCGCAAAGGCGCTCGTCACCGCCCTGGAGCATCAGGCCCAGGAGCAGAACCCGTCGGTCATCGACATCGCAAAGCTCAAAAATGCAGAACAGGCGTAATTATCAGAGGGAGCTGGAGCAGCTCGTCGACAAAAGGGAAAAGGCGGGGCTGCCCCGCCCGACACTCCTCCTGCAGGCCTGCTGCGCCCCCTGCTCCAGCGCCTGCCTCGAGTACCTGCGGCAGCACTTTGCCGTCACGGTTCTCTACTACAACCCGAACATCACCGACAACGCCGAGTATCAGAAGCGAAAAGAGGAAGAAATCCGGCTCATTCGGACGTATAATGAACAGGTGCAGACCGGAAACTTTGCCGGCATGCACTCGGATGCGGGTGCCGCACTGATTCAGGTCATGGACTGCGACCACGAGGCGGAGAGGTTCGAGGAGATGGCAAAGGGGTACGAGACCTGCCCGGAGGGCGGGGAGCGGTGTGTCCGCTGCTTTTCGCTTCGCCTCGGGGAGACCGCAAGGCGGGCTGCGAAGGGGGGCTATGACTACTTCTCGACGACCCTGACGATCTCGCCCTTAAAGAGCGCGGAGACCCTCAACCAGATCGGGGAGGAGATGGGGGCGCGCTTTGGCGTTGCCTTTTTGCCGAGCGACTTCAAGAAGAAAAACGGCTACCAGCGCTCCATCGAGCTCTCGCGGGAGTTTGACCTCTACCGGCAGGACTACTGCGGCTGCCGCTTCTCGAAGGAGGAGGCCAGAAGGCGCAGACAGGCCCGGGAAGCAGAGAACCAGAGAACCTCATAAGAACACAAAATTGGCCGGATGCCGGCCGTTGGGAGAATTTGTAAATGCAATCAATACCGGAATACATGGATCAGGAGATGGGAAGGGCCTTTGCCGCGGCGGGCTATGATGCCGCCCTCGGCAGGGTGTCGGTCTCGACGCGGCCCGACCTCGCCCAGTACAGCTGCAACGGCGCCATGGCGGGCGCAAAGCAGTACCACAAGGCACCGCTGGCGATCGCCGGGGAGGTGGCGGAGCAGCTGAAGAATTCGGAGATCTTCACCGATGTCACGGTGGTGAAGCCAGGATTCCTAAACCTGAACCTCAACAACACCTTCCTCGCCCACTACCTCGAGGAGGAGCGGACGGCGGACAAGTTTGGCTTTGAGACCAGCAAGACCCCGCGCACCGTGGTCCTGGACTACGGCGGACCGAACGTGGCAAAGCCCCTGCACGTGGGACATCTTCGCAGCGCGGTCATCGGCGAGTCCGTGAAGCGGATCGTCCGCTTCCACGGGGACACCGCGATCGGCGACATCCACCTGGGGGACTGGGGCCTGCAGATGGGCCTTGTCATCACGGAGTTAAAGCACCGGAAGCCGGACCTTCCCTACTTTGATGACAGCTACACCGGTGACTACCCGGAGGAGGCGCCCTTTACGGTCTCGGATCTCGAGGAGATCTACCCCTTTGCCTCCGGAAAGAGCAAGGAGGATCCCGCCTACTACGAGGAGGCCCTGGCCAACACCCACCTTCTGCAGGAGGGAAAGCGGGGCTACCGCGCCCTCTGGGAGCAGATCATGAAGGTGTCGGTCGCCGACATGAAGCGAAACTACGAGCGGCTCGATGTCTCCTTCGACCTCTGGAACGGCGAGTCCACGGTCAACGACCTGATCGCCCCGATGGCAGAGAAGATGAAGCGGGACGGCTACGCCTATGAGAGCGAGGGCGCTCTTGTCGTGGATGTGGCGGATCCGAAGGATCCCAAGGAGATCCCGCCCTGCATGATCTTAAAGTCGGACGGCGCAGCCCTGTATACGACGACGGACCTTGCCACCATCGAGGACCGGGTGGACAAGTACCATCCGGATGAGATCATCTACATCACCGACAAGCGGCAGGAGCTGCACTTCACCCAGGTCTTCCGCGCGGCGAGAAAGTGTGGCCTCATCCCGGACAGCACCAAGCTCTCCCACATCGGCTTCGGCACGGTCAACGGCAAGGACGGAAAGCCCTTCAAGACGAGACAGGGCGGCGTCATGCGCCTCGAGACCCTGATCGACGACATCGACGCGGCCATGCTCGAGAAGATCCGCGCCAACGAGGAGATCCCGGAGGCGGAGGCCGAAAAGACCGCAAAGACCGTGGCCCTTGCCGCCCTCAAGTACGGCGATCTCCAGAACCAGGCGTCGAAGGACTACATCTTCGACATCGACAAGTTTACGTCCTTTGAGGGGAACACCGGCCCCTACATCCTCTACACAATCGTCCGGATCCACTCGATCCTGACAAGGTACCTGGCAGAGGGCGGAAGCGACCCGGCAACACTCTCCATCCAGCTGCCCCAGAGCGCCCAGGAGGCCGCGCTGATGCGGGATCTTTCGGGCTTTGGCGCGATGATGGAGGACGCCTTCGAGAACCTGGCGCCCCACCGGATCTGCAGCTACATCTACCAGCTCTCCAACGACTTCAACAGCTTCTACCACGGGACGAGAATCCTCTCCGAGGAGGATGTCCAGAAGAAGAACGGCTGGATCGCCCTGCTGAAGCTGACCATGGACATCCTGAACACCTGCATCCAGGTGCTGGGCTTCTCCGCACCGGACCGCATGTGATCAGAGGGAAAGGAAGAAGTGCCAATGGGAATGGGGGAATGGTTTGACGCGGGGAGTGAGATCCTGGACGCCGTCTCCGATGCGGTGGACCGGGCGGACTTCTCCCGTCTGGGGGATTCCGTCAACGACTCCCTGCGCCGTGCCTTCGGCACTGACACCGGCCGCGAGGCCGCGGCCCCGCCGAAGAAAAACTACTTTCTCGTGCGCAATCCCTCCCGGAGCGAGGGGACCTCGAAGAAGATCCTGGGCCTTGTGGGCGAGGTGTTCACGGGGGCATTGACCTTTTTCAACCTCGTCGGCCTCGCGGCAGTGCCGGGGGTCGGCGTGAAGATCACGTTTCTGGTTCTCACCGCGATCACGGTGGGCCTCTTCTTCTCTGCGAGGAAGGCGCGAAAGGACGGCGACCGCAAGAACGACCTCGTCCGGCGCTACTACCGCTACGGGGAGCTCTTGGGGCCCGGGAAGGAGTTCTTTGCGGTGAAGGACCTCGCCGCCCTCTCCGGGGAGAGCGAGGACCAGGTCCGAAGCGACATCGACGAGATGAAGCGGGCGGGGTACCTGCCCTACGCGATGTTTGATACCGGCAGGACGACGGTCATGCTGACCAGCGACGCCTACCTGCTCTACAAAAAGGCGGAGGAGGCAAGAAGACGCCGGGAGGAGGCGCAGCGCACGGAGGACCTCAAGAACGGCATCCGGCAGAGCCAGGAAGCAGCGGGTAAGACCACAGGACAATCCTCTGAGGTCGCAAAGATCCTCTCCGAGGGGGAGACCTACATCCGGGAGATCCGGGCCGCCAACGACCAGATCCCGGACACCGACCGCATGTCGGACAAGCTCTATCAGCTCGAGGCGATCGTGCGCAAGATCTTCGAGGAGGTGCGCAAGCACCCCGAGAAGGCCCCGAACATCCGAAAGCTCCTGAGCTACTACCTGCCCACCACGCAGAAGCTCCTGGACGCCTACGTGAACCTGTACCGGCAGCCGCAGACCGAGAACATCGCGAAGACCCGGCACGAGATCGAGGACGCGATGGACGCGATCCTTGCCGCCTACGGGAAGATCTTCGACGACCTGTTCCAGGATGAGGCCTGGGACATCGCCTCCGACATCAGCGTCATGAAGACCGTGATGGCCCAGGACGGGCTGACCGATGGGGTCAACACCGCAAAGCAAGCAAAGACCGAGCAAGCACCGAAAAAGACCGCCGTCCCGGCCGGGGCAGATGGGGACCTGGACGAGGGCGTAGATGAGGGGGAGGAGAGTCCCCTTCACTTCGGGTAACAAGCAAAGGAAGAAAAAGGAGGGTACCATGTCAGAGAACGAGTTTACCGGTTCCATGCAGGAGGCCCCTGCAGCGCCGACCCTCTCCTTCGGGGAGGAGACCAAGGAGCAGGAGGCACCGGCACCGAAGGAGGCCAAGGCCCCGGAGATGCCCAAGCAGGAGGATCTCTCCGAGACCCTCACCGCCGAGGAGCTTGCGCAGGTCCGGGCCTTTGAGAAGTCCATCGACCTCTCCAACACCAACGGCATCCTGAACTACGGCGCCGGCACCCAGAAGAAGATGGCCGACTTCTCCCAGAAGACCCTGGACGATGTCCGCACCAAGGATATGGGCGAGGTCGGGGACATGCTGACGAACCTCGTCACGCAGCTCAAGAACTTCGACGTGGACGAGGAGGAGAAGGGCCTGCGCGGGTTCTTCCACCGCCAGCAGAACAAGGCGGAGGCGCTCAAGGCCAGATATGCGAAGGTGGAGACCAACGTCGACACCGTGACCAGCCAGCTCGAGCAGCACCAGGTGCGGCTGATGAAGGACGCGGACCTGATGGACCGGATGTACGAGCTCAACCTCTCCTACTTCAAGGAGCTGACCATGTACATCGTGGCCGGCAAGGAGAAGCTCGCCGAGGAGCGAAGCACTACCCTGGTGCAGCTCCAGCAGAAGGCCCAGGTCTCGGGGCTTCCGGAGGATGCCCAGAAGGCAAAGGACTACGCCGCCCAGTGCGACCGGTTTGAAAAGAAGCTCTACGACCTCGAGCTGACCCGGACCATCGCGATGCAGCAGGCGCCCCAGATCCGCATGGTGCAGACCGCGGACATCACGATGGCGGAGAAGATCCAGAGCACCATCGTCAACACGATCCCGCTGTGGAAGAACCAGATGGTGATCGCCATGGGCCTCGAGCACTCGAACCAGGCGGCGAAGGCAGAGCAGGAGGTCAGTGAGATGACCAACGAGCTCTTAAAGAAGAACGCCGACGCGTTAAAGACCGCGACGGTCACCGCCGCAAAGGAATCCGAGCGCGGCATCGTTGACATCGAGACCTTAAAGCACACCAACGAGAGCCTGATCTCTGCGATGGATGAGATCCTCACCATCCAGAAGGAGGGGAAGGAAAAGCGGGCGGCCGCCGAGGGCGAGCTGTCCCAGATCGAGGACGAGCTCAAGAAGAAGCTCCTCGAGGCCGCAAAGAGCTGATGCCGCCCGTTTACAAGAAGGCGCATGACATGGTAGATTTAGGAAAAACAGATCTGGGGGGATGACAGACACTTCGATGGAGGAAGACATGGCAGAGGGCAGAATCCGGATCTTTACCGGGAACGGCCGCGGCAAGACCTCCGCGGCATTCGGCTGCGCGCTGCGCCGGGCTGCCCGGGGCGAGAGCGTGGTGATCATCCAGTTTTTGAAGCAGAAGGCGGACGAGAAGGAGCTGGCGTTTTACCAGCGCCTGGAGCCGGAGATCCGGATCTTCCGCTTTGAGCGGGGGAATGACGCCTTCCTGTCCTGTGACGAGGACACCCGCCGGGAGGAGACCGCAAACATCCGCAACGGCCTGGCCTTCGCCAGGAAGGTTCTGGACACCGCCGAGTGTGACCTCCTGGTCATGGACGAGGTTCTGGGCCTGGTGGACAACCACATCATCACGACTAGGGAATTGGGAGAGATCCTGGGCCATCGCGGCGAGACGCAGGTCATTCTGACCGGCATCACGATGGACGATGAGATGCTCTCCTATGCAGACGAGATCTCAGAGATCTCGCCGGTCAATTTCAGAAGGTTCGGGCAAAAGGAGGATAACAATGTCAGTATTTAAGGGTTCCGCAGTAGCCATCATCACGCCGTTCCACGACGACCCCGAGAAGACCGTCAACTACGATGCCTTCGCGGACTTCATTGACTACCAGATCGAGAACGGGACCGACGCCATCGTTGTGTGCGGTTCCACCGGCGAGGCAGCCACCATGACCGAGCAGGAGCACCTGCAGGTGTGCAAGTTCTGCATTGAGCACGTGAACCACCGGGTTCCCGTCATTGCGGGGAGCGGTTCCAACTGCACGAAGACCGCCCAGCAGCTCTCCAAGGCAATCGCAGGCTTCGGCGCGGACGCCCTGCTGGTGCTGACCCCCTACTACAACAAGGCAACCCAGAAGGGCCTTGCCGCCCACTACACGATGGTCGCGAACGAGGTGCCGAACACCCCGATCATCATGTACAACGTGCCCTCGCGGACAGGCTGCAACCTCCTGCCCGAGACCGTCGCGACGATCGTGAAGGACGTCCCGAACGTCGTCGGCATCAAGGAGGCCAGCGGGAATCTCAGCCAGATCGTGAAGCTCGAGACCCTGACCGATGGCAACATCGAGCTCTACTCCGGCAACGACGACCAGACCGTGCCGATCATGTCGGTGGGCGGTCTTGGCGTCATCTCCGTGGTCGCCAACGTCGCGCCGAAGGCCATGCACGATCTGACCGCGAAGTTTTTCGCGGGCGATGTGGCAGGTGCCATGCAGCTGCAGCGCAAGACCGAGGAGCTGTTTGAATGTCTCTTCTCCGAAGTCAACCCGATCCCGGTCAAGAAGGCCGTGGAACTGCTCGGCTTTGCCGCAGGACCGCTTCGCATGCCGCTGACCGAGATGGAGCCCGCCCACGCCGAGAAGCTTGCCGAGGCGATGCAGCGCTTTGGCTGCCACAGATAATCTAATCTAGAGAAATTGAAGATCAACGAAGACCAGAGACGGGAGCGGGGAGCGGGGGCTCCCCGCTCCTTTGGTAAAAAGGAGGATAGCCATGGTAAAAGTGCTGCTGCACGGCTGCTGCGGAAGAATGGGACATCGAATTGCGGAGATGGCGACGCAGGATCCGGACGTTGTGATCACCGCCGGGGTGGATGCCGGGGGAGAGAAGTATGCGGACTTCCCGGTGTACCACAGCCTGGACGACGTGAGGGAGGATGTGGATGTCGTCATCGACTTCTCCACCGCGGCCGCGGTGCCGGAACTTCTCGACTGGTGCAAGGAGACGAAGACCCCGGTCATCGTCTGCACCACGGGCCTTTCGGAGGAGGAGATGGAGCACCTGCACGCGGTCTCGGACCAGGTGGCAGTGCTCAAGAGCGCAAACATGTCGGTGGGCATCAACCTCATCGAGCAGATCCTGCGGGAGGCTGCGACGAAGCTTTTGGCCGCCGGCTTTGACTGCGAGATCGTGGAGAAGCACCACAACCAGAAGCTGGATGCCCCCAGCGGCACCGCCATTGCCCTTGCCGATGCGGTCAACGAGGCGGCTGGCGGGGATTACGACTACGTCTTTGACCGGTCCCAGCGGCGCGAGAAGCGCCCGAAGAAGGAGATCGGCATCTCCAGCGTGCGGGCCGGCACCATCGTCGGGGACCACGACGTGATCTTTGCGGGCGAGGATGAGGTCATCACCTTCTCCCACACGGCCTACTCCCGGGCAATCTTTGCCAAGGGCGCTCTGACCGCGGCGAAGTTCCTCGCGGGCAAGTCCGCGGGCTTCTACGACATGCAGGACGTGCTGGCATGAGACTGCGGCCCTGTATCGACATCCACGACGGGAAGGTGAAGCAGATCGTGGGGTCGTCCCTGCGGGATGACAAGGATGCCCCTTCCCAGAACTTTGTCTCTGCCAGGGGCGCGGAATTCTTTGCGGAGATTTACCGCAAAAGAGACCTCCCCGGCGGACACATCATCCTGCTAAACCCCGCGGGGACCCCCGCCTATGAGGCGGACGCCGCCGAGGCAAGGCAAGCCCTGGCCGCCTACCCGGGCGGCATGCAGGTCGGGGGCGGCATCTGGCCGGAGAACGCAAAAGCCTGGCTCGACGCCGGCGCCTCCCACGTCATTGTGACAAGCTATGTGTTCCGGGAGGGGCGGCTTGACAAAGAGCGCCTGCACGAGCTCCTTGCCGTCACGGGCCGCGAGCACCTGGTGCTGGACCTCTCCTGCCGAAAAGACCCTTCCGGCGACTACGTGGTGGTCACGGACCGCTGGCAGAAGAAGACCTCCCTTGTGGTCAACGAAGAGACGCTGGAAGTGCTCTCCCAGGATGCGGATGAGTTTTTGATTCACGCCGCGGACGTCGAGGGAAAGCGGGGCGGCGTGGAGGAGGACCTTGTCCGGATCCTCGGCGCCTTTGCCAAAAATTCCGGCTTTCCCGTCACCTACGCGGGCGGCGTCCATGCTCTGGAGGACCTCGCCCTTCTGAAAAAGGCCTCCGGCGGCGCCCTGGACGTCACCGTGGGGAGCGCCCTGGACCTCTTTGGCGGGGACCTCTCCCTGGAGGAGCTGGAAGCGGCCTGCCGTTGACTGCGGCACCGAAACTTTACAGAATCAAAAAGAGATCGCGCAGCGATCTCTTTTTTCATGTTCAAAATGAAGTTTTCGATCTTACGTGAACGATAGGGTGAAGTTGGTGAGGTTCAGGATGTAGACGTCCCGGCGGTGCTCCGGGTCCGCGGCGATGACGGCAAGCTGCCCGTGCTCCTGCTGGCCGTCCAGAGGAACCGGGAAGTCGGCAACGGCCTGGGTGCCTGCAAGGCTCTCGACAGCCCTCGTCAGGGTGGCGGCAAAATCGCTGCTTCGCCGGATGGTGAGGTCCGAGTCGCGCTGCTCCATGCAGTGGAGGCGATCGAGGACCTGGAGCATCTGGTCGTCTGCCCGCAGGATGTGGATGTCATCGCCTGCCTCGAGCACGGCCCGGCAGACCAGAACCTCATGCGTTCCCGCGAGGTAGAAGGGCGGCGCCGAGACGGAGCAGAGATGCACCTCCGCGGCGGCCTGGTAGAACCGGTCGGTGAGGGCATTCGTGAGGTTTGCGACAAAGGGGCTTTCCAGGAGCTTCTCCAGCGGCAGGGGCCTGCTGTAGTAGAAGCCCTGGATGAAGTTGATGCCCCACTGGCGGGCGCACTGGAGCTGCGCCAGGTTCTCGATGCCCTCCGCGATCATCATGCAGTTCGTCTCGTGGCTCATGTCGATGAGGCCCCGGATGATGATCTGCGACCTGGGATTGGCCACATCCGCAAAGAAGGACTGGTCGAGCTTGACGCCGTCCACCTTTCGGCTCATAAAGGCGGAGAGGGAGGACTCGCCCACGCCGAAGTCATCCATCCAAAGCCGGAAGCCGTAGACCTGGAGCCGGCCGATGGCCGCCTTGACAAGGCCCGTATCCGCAAAGGCGGACTCGGTGATCTCCAGTTGGAGCTGGCGGCAGGAGACGCCGTAGCGCTCGGTGATCTGCAGGATCTCCTCCGGCAGGTCTGCCAGCTGAAAGTCCCGCTGGGAGAGGTTGACGTTCACAAAGATGTTGTCGGGGATCTGGTCCCGATGATCCCGAAGATCCCGGCAGACCCGCTCCAGGATGGCAAGGTCCAGGTGGTAGATCTCGCCGGTCTTCTCCAGGTACGGGATGAAATCCCCGGGGGAGATCATGCCCTTCTCGGGGTCGATCCAGCGGCAGAGGGCCTCGTACCCGCAGGTGGTGCCGCTCAAAGACCCCACGATGGGTTGGTAGTAGGGGACGAGGGCACCGGTCCGAAGCGCCTCGGGAAAGGCGTTGTGGACGAAGATCTCCTTGGCCCGCTTCTGCTCCATGTCGACGTCGTACCAGCAGAGGGGCTCCCGCCGCACCGCGGCATCGCGGATCGTGTCCGCCGCGTACTTGGCCCGGTACATGCCGGTCGCAAAGTCCATCGGCGGGTCGGTTGCCTCGTGGCGAAGGAGTCCTGCGCGCAGGACGACCATGTGCCGCTCCTCCAGGTGGAAGACCTCGGCCTGCATGCTGCGCAGGGTCTTCTCAAAGTCCTCCTTGGAGAGGGTGGAGAGGAGCACGAAGTGGTCCTCCTCGCGGTTGACCAAAACGTCGTTCGGGAAATACCGGAAGATCGTCTTGATGATGTTCTCGAGCAGGGTCCGCCCCTCCCGGGAGCCCAGCTTCTCGTGGATCTCGCCGAACCGGTCCACGTCGAGGTAGGCCATGTCCCACGCCTTGTCCTGCCGGTTGTTCTTCGAGAACTGCTCGGCGGCCTCGTCCAGGTCCTGGAGGCGGTTTAAGTTTTTGTCCGCCGACTGGGAGAGGAGGTCATCCGCATAGACGGGGGCGGCGCTTCCGATCAGCTGTCCGGGGCCCGCCGCCTTTGCCTGGTACAGGTGCCGGTCCGCGAGCCGGATCAAAGAGCGCAGTTCCCGCTCCGTGTGGGCGGTCCCGAGACAGTAGCCGATGTCGCAGGTGACCTTCGCATCCTCCTGCGTCTTTCCCAGAAAATCCGTAAAGCCTGAGAGCTTTTCGGCAAAGGAGGCGCCGTCCTCGTCCATGGAGATGACGAGAAACTCATCCCCGCCGTAGCGGTAGCACCGGTCACGGCTCGAGTCAAAGACCTGCAGGAGCCGGACGCCCACCTCGTGGAGGAGCTTGTCACCATAGGCATGGCCGTAGGTGTCGTTGCACTGCTTGAAGGAGTCGATGTCCATCAGGGCGACGGCGAGGGTCTTCCCGAGAAAACCGGGGTAATCATCCCGGAGGGCGGTCCGGTTTAGGATCCCGGTCAGATCGTCGGTGCGGCTCTCCTGGTACAGCTCGTCCTTTCTCTTCTCCTCGGCAAACTTTGCCGACTCCGTCCGAAGGAAGCTCAGCCACCGCAGCCAGTTGACAAAGCCGCAGATGAAAAACAGCACCCCGATATCCAGCTCGTCCTGCCAGGCGATTTGATGCCGGGAGCAGATGAGAACCACGATGACGCTGATGATGTTGAGGCCGACGTTGTGGACAAACGTCGGGACCCGGGTGTTGGGGATGAGCAGGATGGTGACCGTGACCAGGATGTACTCGAAGAAGAAAGAGCTGTTTTGCTGGGTCGAGAAGAAGGTCAGGCTCGCGAAGACCATGTTGATGCCCATGAAGAAGTCAAAGATCACTCGGGTCCGCCGCTTTGCCACGCCGTGGAAGTGCTGGAGCTCCCGAAAGAGCAGCCCCACGAAGACCAGGTTGGTGACGAAGATGACCAGGTAGACAAAGGTCGCATTGATCAGGGGGAGCACAGAGCCCACGGAGAAGGGTGCATAGGTGCCGACCAGCGAGATGAACGAGAGGACGCACAAAAGCAGGCTTGTTATTTCATGACATATATCATATACTGTGGTCAGGAGGTGTACTATGCCAGTCAGCCCCGAGACCAAAGAATTCGTCACAAAGATAAGTACCGAAATGATGCCTTACCTCAATGAGAAGCAAAAACGCATCTTTGTAGGCATCATCGCAAATGCAATCGGTTATGGTGGAATTGAAACTGTCAAAGATATGACAGGCAAGTCACGCACAACTATCGCAGCCGGTGCATCCGAAATGAAAGCAGCTGCCACAGTATCCGATGCCACTAAGAAGACGGACAGTGTTAAGCCAAATGGCGCTCCGCGCCTCAGAAAACCAGGAGGCGGAAGAAAGAGTGCTGTCTCAAAGAATCCGGATTTGCCGAAGTGGATCGAGGAAATCATCGATAACAGTACATATGGGGTGCCAACAAAGGTACTGCGCTGGACTACGATGAGCCTTCGCAAAATCGCAGAGCAAGTCAATACAGATCACAATGTAAAGATCAGTCAGAACATCGTAAGCGATGTATTGGATCAGCTGGGGTATAGCAAGCAGCAGAATCAGAAGAGCCTCCAGCTGGGTGAGCAGCACCCCGATCGGAACGCACAGTTTGAATTTATCAACAACAAGTCAGAATCTTTTTTGAATGAGAATCAACCGGTTATTTCAGTCGACACCAAGAAGAAAGAGCTGGTTGGCAATTTCAAGAATAATGGCCAGGAATACCGAAAATCCAAGGATCCCAGGAAGGTTTTGGATCATGACTTTACCATTGAAGGACTGGGAAAGGTCGCACCATATGGCATCTACGTTGTGAACGATAACACTGGTTTTGTTAACCTTGGAACAGACCATGATACGGCCGAATTCGCATCAGAAAGCATACTCCGCTGGTGGGAAGCTGTAGGAAAGAATACTTTCCCCGATGCAAAAAAACTGTACATTACCGCAGACAGCGGTGGAAGCAATGGCGTGCGCGTGCGGTTGTGGAAGTACGAACTGCAACAGATCGCGGATTATACCGGCCTTGAACTACACATATCGCATTATCCATCTGGTACATCCAAATGGAACAAGGTTGAGCATCGTCTTTTCTGCTATATCTCAAAGAATTGGCAGAGCAAGCCGTTGATCGATATTGAAACGATAGTGAGCCTTATTTCCTCAACAACGACAAACAAAGGTCTCAAGGTAATCTGCAAGGTTGATGAAAACCATTACGAATTGAAACGTAAGGTTAGCGACGAGGAAATGAATTCCATTTGTCTTGAACGATGCGAGCCCCTTGGCTATTGGAATTACATCATTCGTCCTCACAAAACTTGAGGTATTTGTTTCGTTACAGTTCCTTAGAATCGAAAGAAACTTTACGTGCATTTTGCCAAGGCCATGAAAAAGGCCGGACAGCATCGTTCGGCCTTCTACTTCATTATTCGAGGTCAGAAAGGACTCAGCCAAGGCCGGTCTCCTGGAGCCACTGCTGGAACATCAGCACGTACCAGACCTGGGGCTTCCACTCACCGCCCGCCTTGCGGTCCTGCCAGAGGGCGGAAACCTCGGCCTCGTCGAGGATGCCCTGCCGCCGGATCTTCTCCGGGGAGAGGAGGTCCTCCGCCCAGGAGCGGAGCGGCTCCTCCAAGAGCCACTGGTCGATGGGGATGGAAAAGCCCTTCTTGGGCCGGTCCATCAGCTCTTTCGGTACGTGCTGATAGAGGATGTCCCGCAGGACGAGCTTCCCCCTGGTGTCGTCCCGGAGGTAGTCGTCCGGCAAAGACCAGGCAAAGGCGATGACGTCCCGGTCCAGGAAGGGGACTCTCGTCTCCAGGGAGACCGCCATGGCGGTCCGGTCCACCTTGGCGAGGATGTCGTCCGGGTGGTAGAGGAGAAGATCCGTCAGCATCGTCTCCCGAAGCGGGGAGAGGTGCGGATCCCCCTGCAGGGTGTTGCCGGTGTAGAGAAAGCCCTCGGGGTACGCCGCGGGGCGGGTGATGCCGCTGTCCCGGACGAGGCGCCCGCCCAGGTTCCAGGGGTCCTGCTCGATCATGTGCAGGTCGTGGGGGGAGGCGGCCCGAAGGAGGGCGTTCTTCACCTTTGCGGTATCGCCCCTGGCGGAGCCCTTGAGCACCGCGGCGGCCGCCTGGCGAAGACCCACCGGAAGCCGCCCAATCTTGCCCCAGATCCGCTCGATGGAGCGATAGGAGGTGTAGCCCGCAAAGAGCTCGTCACCGGCGTCGCCGGAGAGGGCGACGGTGACATGCTGCCTTGTCAGCTTGCTCACAAGGTACGTTGGGATCTGGGAGCTGTCCGCAAAGGGCTCTCCGAACATGCCGGGAAGGAGCGGGATCACGTTCTTGGCGTCCTGCTCCGTGATGTCCATGCGGGTGTGGCGGGTGCCGAGGATCCCTGCGATCTGCCCCGCGATCTCGGCCTCGTTGTACTTCGGGTCCTCCATGCCGATCGTGTAGGTCTGCACGGTGCCCGGGGAGACGGCCTGCATCAGGGAGACGATGGTGCTGGAGTCGATGCCCGCGGAGAGGAAGGCCCCGAGGGGCACATCGGAGATCATCTGGCCCTGAATGGCCTTCTTGAGAAGGCGCTCGAGCTCTTGCGCGGCCTCCTTTCTGCTCCCCGCAAAGGGCTGGGACTGGCCCTTTTTTGCGGTCTCCTTCATGGAGTAGAAGAGCTGGAAGGCGTGGCCGGAGGAAGCATGCTGCGCCCCCGCCTGCTCCTGCTGGTAGTACCAGGCGATGTCCCCGTCCGCCCTGGGATCAAAGTGGGCGTAGGGTGCCTTCACGGTCAGGATGGTGCCGGGTTCCAGCTTCCAGACGTCCTCATAGATGGAATAGGGGGCCGGGATGTAGCCGTGGCTGAAGTAGAAGGGCAGGATCTCCCTCCGGATGTTTGCGGGAAAGCCCGGGATCTCCCGGAAGGCGCCCACGTCGGAGGCAAAGGCGAAGGTGTCCCCGGAAAAGCCGTAGTAGAGGGGCTTTTCCCCGACCCGGTCTCTTGCGAGGGAGAGGGTCCCCGAGGAGAGGTCGTAGAAGGCGATGGCAAACATGCCCACCGCCCGGGCGAGGGTTTTGGCAAGGCCGAAGGCCTCCGCGTGCTCGAGGAGAATCTCGGTGTCCGAGGTGCCCCGGAAGGGGCCGCAGTCGGTGCCCGCAAGGTCGGCCTTGAGCTCCGCCGCGTTGTAGACCTCCCCGTTGTAGACCATCAAGGACTTTCCGCTGTGGGAGCGCATGGGCTGGGCGCCGTTGGCGGAGAGGTCCCGGATCGCCAGCCGCACATGGCCAAACACCACCGCCCGCGCGGGATCGCTCCAGACGCCCCTTGCGTCGGGACCCCGGTCCTTCATGTGTTCATTCATGGCGGCGATCACCGCCCGTCCGTCATAAGAGGTGCTGCTGCCGCACAAGATTCCGCAGATTCCGCACAAACCAAGTCTCCTTCCTGCAGCCCGGGGGCTGCGAGAACCGTTTCAAACAGTATACCCGCTGCCCGGGCCCCTGTCACGGCGGACAAAAAATCTCCCCGGAGGAGACCCCCAGGGAGATTTCAATTGCTCATTTACAAAAACACTTTAGTCAAATTAGTTTTACATCTATATCTGATAAAAAGGTACTTTGTGGATGATCAATTAATGTGTTGGCTCAACTTCAGTTGATCTTGGTCACGTTGACAGCCTGAGGTCCCTTCTGACCCTGGATGACATCGTACTCCACTTCCTGGCCCTCGTCGAGAGACTTGAAGCCGTCAGAGTTGATTCCGGAATAGTGTACGAAAACATCGTTTCCCTCGGAATCAGAAATGAAGCCGTAGCCCTTCTGGTTGTTGAACCACTTAACAGTACCCTTGTTCATTATTGAACTACCTCCAAAAAAATGAAAAAATATCGCTTCGCTGCGAAATTCGACTTTCGCAACAAAGTGACCTTAGCACATCGAATTTCAAAAGTAAAGAAAAATTCTGGAAAAGAAATTTGCAACCTGTAAGCTTGAATGCCCGGGTGTCAGTTCGTACTACACTATTTAAGCACCACTATCGCACGCTTTTGCAAGATGATATTGTAATACCAACTTTCCTTCAGATCGATCCATGCTGATAGGACACTTAATTCCGGCTTTGCTATAGAGCTCATTCGCAATCCGCTGTGGTTCCCCGGTCATGATTTTCGACTTGTACACAATGCATTTCTGATTCCGAAGAGACATGAACAGCTCTGTCCTCTCTGTTGCTGCTTTCTTTGTGAGTTTCTGAATATACGTTGATCGTTGATGCGATCATCGGGAGCAGCAAATGCCCGCGGAGTGCCTCCTCACTGTGTATCCGCAGCGGCGTCAGCTTTGAGATTCCCTTGCCAATGTCAAAGTACTGCTCCACCAGCTGCCTTGTATAGTATGCCGGGAGGATATCCTCCGTTGTATAGCACAGGGAAGTCAGGAGTACAAAGTATCCTGCTTTGTCCAGACGCTTTCCGACCTGTGACAGATTTTGCTTATTTTTCATCGCAGATGCGGTCACCTTCCGTGTCTCGTCAGCAGCACGCTCCACGTCATAGCCAAGATATGCATGGGCTTGATGATCGAGTTTTGCATCGACTTTTACCGGAACCTGCTTGATATACACATACCGGTCAAGGTACTGTACCGGATTTTCCGATCGTTTCAGCGCGTCTGCCTGATTCCTCACAAGGTCCCTGTAGATGGATGTGTTATCCGGGAGTCTTGTGAGCCAATCGATATTCGCACCGTATAGCTCATCAAGATTCGGTGCAGTGCAGTAGCCGGCATCAGGAATCGCCATATCTACTTTCATGCCACGTTCATTGGCTTCATTGATGATCGGGTTAAGGTAGAGCAGTCCACGATATTTCCTGGATTGACGCGGAACATCAGCGGGTATCCGCTGTCTCTCTGCAAGATGGTTGTCATTCGAACTTCCCGACTGATCCTGCCGTTGTGATTGCTTACTGCGGTCAGCGGAAAATGAATACTGTTTGGAAGCCCTGTACTGTCAATCAGTACAGCGGGATTGTCATATGCATTCTCTTTGACCCACTTGAGATGGGCATCGAAGTATGTGCTGAGGTTTTCCTCTTTGCCTAGTGAGGCAAGAAAGTCGGAGATTTTCTGCGAGGTGAGGTTTGCGTTGGGATACAGAACATTTGCATAATTCCCTTCATATCACCCTTTGGCATGGCCGTTTGCCTCATTCCAAAGGGTGTAATACTGGATCATGGCGTACAGTGTATCCTTGTTCCGGCAGTCGATGGTGTTAAGAACATCGCTGTACTTCATCTTCTTGAGAAGCTCATCAACGAAAAACGAATCTCCGAAATCGAGCAGGGCTTTCGGCTTTTTACGGCCATCCTCCTTGAACTCTGAAGAAAATGTTTCGTCCGCTGGGGCATATGTCTGTGTATCAGGATCATATGTGAAGATTCCACGCTTGCGGTTGTAATAGACCTGGCTTTTCTTATCGACAACTCTGCCGAGATAGACTTCTCCTTCCTTGCAGACAGATTTTCCATTCCGCACGGACTTGCCTGGAATCTTTGCGTACTCAATATCGTTACTTTTATAGTAACTTATTTTCATGTTTGAAAGCCAATATAGTTATATATTCTTAAATGCTAACTACATTGCACCACAAACGCGATTTTTTGCAATAGAAAGGGTGCCGATTTTCCCTTATTTTACAGTGCTTTTTGGCCTTCGGACTTCATCACTTGTCGATCGGTAGTTATATATTGCCATCGGGAATTCAAGAGCAAGAGATCGCCGGAAACCGCCCGCAAGGGCATGCTGACAGGAAAAGATGACAGCAAAAAACGAGCCAAAACGCTGTGGGAAATCGCAGCGTTTTGGCTCGTTTGCTGTTTCGATCATTTCCAGACTGGATGATCGGTTCTCAGCGGGCGCGCTTCTTGCGTCTTCTCACCGAGGGGGCGGTGAGGAGCAGGGCTGCCACCGTGCCGGCCGCAAGGACCGAGACGACGGTGAAGGCGTGGAAGCCCACCGGCACGAAGTTGAAGCGGATCTCGTGGGAGCCCGCCGGCACGTCGATCGCCATGAGGCCGAAGTCCGCCTTCACGATCTCCACGGGACTGCCGTCCACGGTGGCGGTCCAGCCTGCATCGTAGGGGACGGAGAAGACGAGAAGGTTCTCCTTGTCGAGGTTTGCCGTCGCCGAGAACCCGTCGTTGTCATAGGAGAAGGTGGAGCAGGCCGTGGCCTTCCGGTCCGCGCAGTTCTGGTAGAAGGCCTCATCCGAGGTGTCCGCGGAGGTAAAGTCCGTATCCCGGGTGAGAAGATCCCCGTACTTTGCCGCCACCTCATCGGAGAGGATGAGGTCCTTCACCAGGAGCCGGTCGGAGAGGCGCCGGTCGTTTACGACGCTTGAATAGTCGCTCTCTGTCACGTAGCTGTCAAAGGTAAAGCCCATCGGGATGTAGCAGCTGTTCTCGTAGACCATGTATCCGTTGTCGGTCTCATACTTCTGCACGTACCCCAGGATCCCGCCCTGGTCCGCGTAGGTCTCATCCTGGTGGATCAGGATGTTCTCCAGGTAGTACCTCGCAGAGAGCAGGGCCCTTGCCCCGGGATGGGTGAAGTTCATCTTGGAGTCCACGGTGCGGGATCTCCCGATTCCCTCGTAGAAGTCCACGATGGAGGACTCCACGGTGCTCTGGAAGCAGTGGATCGTGGGATAGCCCCAGACCATCTCGTAGTTGGTGGACGTGCCGTCCACCTCGATCCGGTAGAACTGGTCCGCCACCTCGTCGGTGTCCGGCAGGTTGGGGACGTTGTCGAGAAGCTGCTGCTTCCACTTGACGCCGCCGCTTCTCGCAATCAGGGAGTTGCCGCTCCAGAGGACTGACATCGTGCAGACAAGGCAGGAGAGGAGCACCGCAAAGAACATCCTGTGGGTGATAAGACCGTTCCTGCCGGGACGGAAAACCCTGGGGACAAGGACGGTGCGGGGCGCTGCCGCCTCCCCTTCTCCGTCATCCCCGGCTGCGTCCACCCGAACTCTCTCAAAGCCCGAGGGGGCGAAGAGGAGAAATCCCAGGAGGGCGAGCGTTCCGATCGTCGCAACGGCCTCTGCGATAAACAGGTTCGGGTACTTGACCATCTGGAACCACTGGATCTGTCCGTTCTCGTCAAAGGTGGGAAGGAGCGCTGCCAGGCAGATCGCGATGTCCGCAGCAAGGCAGACGAAAAAGCCCTTCTTCAGGGAGGGGAGCCTGGCATCCTCGAGCTCCCGCACGGTCATCATGACCATCATCAGCACCGGCAGGAAGAACCATCTGGCGTAGTACTCGGAGTTGAACATCGCAAAGACCGCGTTCAAAACCGGCACCATGGCAAAGATGCCGAGAACCGAGAGGAGCCTCGTCTGCTTCGTCTTTTTGTGGTCCATGAAATAGGCGATGACGCCGCTCAACGCAAACATCGGCAGGTAGGCGGAGAGGGAGCTGTTCTTCACCGCATCGCTGGTAAAGAGGGTTCCTCTGCCGATGATGTCCGGCACGAAGAAGAGGCTCTTTAGAATCGCCAGGTACGTGGTGGGCTCTGCGTACCGGATCAGATCCCAGCCCGAGAGCATGTCCGCGATCCGAGAGCTCCCGGAGAGGACGTCCACCACCTGGATCAGGTAGAAGGAGACAAGGAGGAGCCCCAGCACACCAAATATAAGAAGGTGCAGCACCTCCTTCCCGATCTGCTTTGCCGTCCGTCCCGACTCCGGCACCAGGCAGAAGAAGTACCAGAGGACGAGGAAGATGACCTGCTCATAGAAAAAGAAGTAGTTGATGCAACCGACGAGGGCCGTCATCCCCACAAAGAAGAGCCGGTCCCGCACAAAGTCCGGGCGGGTTTTCCTGCGCTCCGCCCGCACAAACCGCTCCAGGGAGAGGAGATAGAGCGGGAAGAAACACATGGCATCGTGGAAGTGCTGGAACACGATGTTGACCGTGAAGATCCCGGAGAAGGCGTAGAGAAAGGCCCCCAGGAGAGCTCCCCGCTCGGTGCGCACATGATGGCGCAGGTAGGCGTAGGTGCCGGTCACGCAGGTTCCGTACTTGAGCATCATCAGCCCCGGCATGATGTAGGGGACCCACTTCTCCGGAAACAGGCAGGAGAGCCAGAAGAAGGGGCTGCCGAAGAGATAGAACGCAAAGGAGCCCGCCATCGGCGAGCCCAGGTCCACCTTGAAGCTCCAGAAGAAGTTCCCGGAGCGCACCGCCCGGTGGGCCAGGATGTAAAAGGGAACCTGCTGGACGTTGTAGTCGCCGTAGTAGAAAAAGATGCCGCCGTGATAAATCAAAAAGGGGAGCACCGCGAGAAAATACAGCAGTGCTCCGCCGAGAAAGACCTGATGATAGGGGAACCGCTTCTCCCCGGGATCCCTTTTGATGGAACGCGCGCTGTTCATCTGCTTTTCTTCTCCCCGGCATCCCCGGATTCAATGCGCCCGAGCACCATGTCGTACCCGTCGTTCCCGTAGTTCAGCGAGCGGTTGACCCGCGAGATCGTCGCCGTGGAGGCGCCGGTGTTCTCCGCGATGTGCAGATAGGTCTCGCCGCTGCGCAGCATGGTGGCCACCTCAAAGCGCTGGGAGAGGGAGAGAATCTCGTTGACCGTGCAGAGATCCTCAAAAAACGCATAGCACTCCTCCCGATTCTGCAGGGCCAGAATTCCATCAAAGAGATGGTCGACGGCCTCTGTCTGGATTTTCTTATTCATAGTAAAGCTAACCTCCCGCTGATGCCTGTGCAAAGTGCGAAGAAACCCCAAAAGGGCGGCGCCCCGGGGTTCTCAACGATACTGTGAAATTTTAACATATTAAAGCTGTGAAGTAAAGGAGACAACAGAATGACCAAAGGAAGGGAGGACAGATGCCCATTTTTGGTCTGTTTTTGCCCGGCCTTTTCCTTGCCAAAGGAAAATGGGTATGTTAGCATATCCGCTGTGAGCGCACAAATGTCCGTCGGGGAGAGACGGGAAGGGAATCTATGGCAGCAGAGTACTATGTAATCCGAAAAGAGGCGGTGCCGCCGGTGCTGCTTCGCGTCGTCGAGGCGAACCGGCTTCTCGCCAGCAGCCGGGCCAAGACCGTCGCCGAGGCGACCGAGGCGGTGGGGATCTCCAGGAGTTCGTTCTACAAGTTCAAGGACGACATCGAGGAGTTCCACGCCGGGGCAGCAGGGACCACCCTGACCCTGACGCTGGAGGTGGACGATCGGACCGGGGTCCTCTCGGACATCCTGAAGGTGATCGCCCAGGTCCACGCCAACATCCTGACGATCCACCAGTCGATCCCGATGAACGGCGTCGCCACGGTGTCCATCAGTATCCAGATCCTGGAGGACACGGACCACTATCAGGAGATCCTCTCCCGGCTCGAGGCCACGGAGGGCGTCCATAAAATCAGAGTGACAGGAAGGCAGGGAATGTGATGATTGAGACAGCAATATTGGGATTCGGCACAGTGGGAAGCGGCGTCGCCGAGGTGATCGACAAAAACCAAAAGCAGATCCTCCGGGACGTCCCCGAGGGCATCCACGTGAAGTACATCCTGGATCTTCGGGATTTCCCGGACTCCCCCTACGCGGACCGGGTGGTCCACGACATCAATGTGATCGTCAACGACCCGGAAGTGAAGATCGTCTGCGAGACCATGGGAGGAAAGAATCCGGCTTTTGCCTTCTCCAAGGCCTGCCTGGAGGCGGGAAAGAGCGTCGCCACCTCCAACAAGGAGCTGGTGGACGCCCTCGGCGGCGAACTCTTCGTGACCGCCAAGCAGCATAACGCAAGCTACCTCTTTGAGGCCTCCGTGGGCGGCGGCATCCCGATCCTGCGCCCTCTGCGCACCTCCTTCTCCCAGGAGTTCATCACCGACATCCAGGGCATCTTAAACGGCACCACCAACTACATCCTGACGAAGATGGAGCGGGACAACCTGGATTTTGCCACGGCCTTGAAGCAGGCCCAGGACAACGGCTTTGCAGAGCGCAATCCCGAGGCGGACATCGAGGGGTATGACCCCTGCCGCAAGATCGCGATCCTCGCCTCCCTGGTGACCGGCGGAAACGTCAAGTTCAGCCAGGTGCCCTGCGAGGGCATCTCCAAGCTCGACCGCAAGGATCTCTCCTATGCAAGGGCCATCGGCAGAGCGGTCAAGCTCCTGGGCGTCTGCGAGCACAGCATGGAGACCGATGAGGTCTATGTGCGGACCGCGCCGTACCTGGTCGCCAAGGACCATCCGCTGTACGCGGTGAGCGATGTCTTCAACGGCATCCTGGTCCGCGGAAACATGGTCGGCGATCTGATGTTCTACGGCTCGGGCGCCGGCAAGCTCCCGACGGCCTCCGCGGTGGTCTCCGATGTGGTGGAGTGCGCAAAGAACCTCGGCAGGACGATCAATATCGGTCTCACCAACCAGGACGCAAAGCTCGCCGATCCCGGCGCGAAGAAGGAGCAGTTCTTCGTCCGCGCAGGGCGCGAGGCAAAGGATGCCGCGGCATCGATCTTCGGCAGTGTGACGCCGGTGTTCCTCGCCGATGCGGCCGACGAGTTCGCCTTTGTGACGCCGGTTCTCTCGGATGCGGAGTTTGACGCGAAGAAGGAAGAAATCCCGGGCTATCAGAAGGCGATCCGCCTCCTGGGCTGAGCAGATCGACAAGCGAGATAGAAATGGGTGCGGAAAGCGGAAGCCCCGCTTTCCGTATTTTATGGCCCGCGGCTGTTTTATATTTGGCGTTAGTAAAGAACCGGGTTGACGGGTTCCATACCACAACCTCCATGGTGAACTCTCGACGCGATAATGTCTGATGAAGATATAGAATCCCCATTTGGAGCTCTTTTCTTCTCTGCATAATGCCTATCTTGTTATTTATAGTCACATGCTCGGCAAGTGGGTGTATGCTTTTAGGCAATCTAGGTGATGCTTTGTTACATGATGCAACACAGCACGGATAGGAGTGTACCCAGCTCGAGCTCAAAGTGAGGGATTAGTGGTCTCATGCTAGGCGATCGCTTATCAACCCGTTTCTTAACTAACGCCTTATATTTTAAGAAGGGATGCCGCTCCGGCCGGTGAAGATGCAGGAGGAATAGAGAAATCATGGTGAAGGTAGTCAAGTTCGGCGGGTCCTCCCTGGCCGACGCAGCACAGTTTCAGAAGGTCGGTGACATCATCCGCGCCGACGAGGCGCGGTGTTTCGTGATCCCCTCCGCACCGGGCAAGCGCTTTTCGGGTGACACGAAGGTCACGGACCTTCTGTACCGCTGCTACCATCTGGCCGAGGAGGGAAAGGACTTCTCCGATCCCTTCGCCGAGATCAAGAGCCGCTACAAGGAGATCATTGACGGCCTGCACCTGTCCGTCTCCCTGGACGAGGAGTTCGACAAGATCGAGAAGAGCTTGAAGACCGACCCCAGAGCGGACTACACCGCCTCCCGCGGCGAGAACTTAAACGGCCATCTGATGGCCGCCTACCTCGGCTTTGACTTCGTGGATCCCTTTGACGTGATCTTCTTCAACGAGGAGGGTACCCTGGATGAGGAGAAGACGAAGTACTGCATGTCCATCATGCTCGCCGAGCACCCGAAGGCCGTGATCCCCGGTTTCTACGGCCAGGGCGCGGACGGCAGGGTCAAGACCTTCTCCCGCGGCGGCTCCGACATCACCGGCTCCATCGTGGCGGGGGCGGTGCACGCCGACGTCTACGAGAACTGGACCGATGTGTCCGGATGTCTTGCGGCGGATCCCAGAGTGGTGCCCAACCCGGTGCCGGTCAAGGTCATCACCTACAAGGAACTGCGGGAGCTCTCCTACATGGGCGCCTCGGTCCTGCACGAGGATGCGATCTTCCCGGTGCGCAAGGAGGGCATCCCGATCAACATCCGCAACACCAACAAGCCCGAGGATGAGGGCACCTGGATCGTGGAGAGCACCTGCCAGAAGACCGGGTACACCATCACCGGCATCGCCGGCAAGAAGGATTTCTGCGCGGTGCTGATCTCCAAGGACATGATGAACTCCGAGGTGGGCTTCTGCCGCAAGGTCCTGCAGGCCTTTGAGGAGAACGGCATCTCCATCGAGCACATGCCCTCCGGCATCGACACCATGACCGTGGTGGTCCACGAGAGCGAGTTCATGGACAAGGAGCAGCGGGTCGTCTCCGCGATCCACCGCCTGGCAGAGCCCGACTCCATCGAGATCGAGGCGGACCTGTCGCTGATCGCTGTGGTGGGCCGCGGCATGAAGAGCCAGCGCGGCACCGCGGGCCGCATCTTTGCCGCCCTCGCCCACGCCCACGTGAACGTGCGCATGATCGACCAGGGTTCCTCCGAGCTCAACATCATCATCGGCGTGGAGAACAGGGACTTCGAGAAGGCCATCCAGGCCATCTACGACATCTTTGTGGTCACCCAGATTTAAATTTCAGAGCGCTGCCGCTCCACCCCCTCGGGGGCGGGGCGGTTTTTCTATGAAAATTTCATGAAATCGACGCGGGCTCCCCGCCCCGGGGGCGCCATTTTCCCGGCGATCGACTATAATGGGAAAAAATGTTTCGGTACGGGAAAGGGGAATGCAATGGCAATGCGCGATGAGGTCCGCAGGGAGCGGGCCAAGCTCAAGGGAAAAGGGGTGAAGGCCCACCTGGCCTACTTCTGGGATTACTACCGGCTGCCGACCTTCCTGATCGCCATCGGGGCGGCGCTGGTGATCGGCTTTATCGTGACCCAGGTCACGGCAAAGGACACCGCCTTTGACGCGGTACTGATCAACGCGGACGCCACGGTGGACACCATGACCGCGGTCAACGCCGCCGGGCAGACCTTTGCGGACTATGCGGGCATCGACACAAGTAAGTACGACTGGACGATCGACAACTCCCTGTCCCTCTCCCAGGACCGGATGTCCAGCCAGTACGACTACGCGACGATCATGAAGCTGGCGGCCCAGATGGCAGCCCAGCAGATCGACGTGATGGTTGCCAATCCCTCCAACTTCAGCTACTACGCCCTAAACAGCTCCTTTCTGGACCTTCGGGAGGTTGTTTCCGAGGACCAGCTGAAAACCTGGGAGGACGAGGGGCTACTCTGGTACGTGGACGGCAAGGAGATGGAGACTCTGGGAGAGGAGTCGGATGTCACCACCGAGGCCGCGACGGAGTCGGATACCGAGGGCTCCCTGCAGACCCCGGAGGATACCGAGAAAGCGGCGCAGCAGGCGGAGGAGGCCGAGTACCTGGAGAACTACACGATGCCGGACCCGGACATCATGGAGGATCCGATCCCGGTGGGCGTTGTGGTGAACAACGCGCCCTACATCCAGGACAACGGATTTTACGGCAAGACCACGGCGATCGCGGGTGTTGTGATCAACACCGAGCACCAGAATCTTGCCGCCGCGTTTCTGACCTATCTGTTTGGCGAGGGAAAATGAGAAGACACGCAGCAATATGGCTCATGGGGGCGCTCGCGGCCGCGGCGCTCTTTTTTGCCGGCCCCCTGCGGGGACAGGCGGCGGAGCCGAAGAACGCGCTCCCCAACGGGATCTCCTACGCGGCCTGTGACCAGGTCATGGCGGCCGCAAGTCAGATCCGGGAGGAACAGTTCCTTGGCGTATCCTCCGGGGACCTGCCCGCCGATGCAAGGGCATCCCTGGAGAAGGCCGAGGCCGCGCTGACAGCCCAGGGGATCAAGTATTCCTACTGCGTCCTGAACCTGGACACCGGGCGGCTCATGAGCAAGAACACGATCACCCGCTTCTACAGCGCGAGCTGCACCAAGGCTCCCTTTATCGTCAGCCTTTTGGAGAGCGGGTACCGGCCGACCAACGACATGTATCTCGCGGGGCACTACTCCGACAACGACGCCTACCTGCGCCTCTGGAACGTGTTCGGAAACGACAGCTACAAGACGTTCTGTAAGGACGCCGGGGTGCGGGAGGGGATCGCCGCAAAGCGCTACACCAACCTGACCTCCCTGGAGCTCTTACAGCTCTGGTACCACATGACCCCCTTCCTCCTGGAAGAGGGGGACGTGAGCGAGTTCGCCCGGGGGACCTTCGCCGATGGCGCCTGCTCCGCCGTGAACGACATCTTTGACGGCGCCTGCACGGTCTACAGCAAGGCCGGCTGGATCTCGGACGGGAGCCTGCAGGTCTACAACGCAGCGGGCCTTGTGCTGGACGGGGACCATCCCTTCCTCGTCTGTCTGATGACCACCGCCGCCGGGAAAGAGGAGAGCGCGATGGACCTTGCGCTGGCCCTCTTTGCGGTCCATGAGGGCATGGAGTAGACAGGACATTTACAGGAAATTTATGAAGGATTATTCCACAGACAAAAAGAAGCGGTTCTCCTGGACCGTGCTCATCCCGATCGCCGCGGCCATCGTCATTGCGGTCAATGCGGTGGGGCTGGTGCGGGGGATCTGGGAGCGAAAGCAGGCGGATGCGGACTATGAGACCTTGCTCGCAGACACTGTGACTTTCCCCGCAGGGGAGGATGCGGCGGAGGATGAGACCTCTGCGGACACAGAAGAAGCGGCGGAGGCGTCCGATTCTGCGGAGGCGATCACCTACCCGGAGCTTTCGATTGACCATGCGGCGCTGAAGGAGATCAATTCAGACTACGTCTTTTCCCTCTACATCCCGGTCCTCGACTGCGCCTACCCGGTGGTCCACAGCAAGGACAACACCGAGTACCTGACCACGGACTTTTCGGGAAACAAAAGTGTGGACGGTGCGATCTTTCTCGACTGCTATACCAGTGAGGATCTCTCCGACGCCAACAGCTTCATCCTGGGTCACAACATGCGCTCCGGCTCGATGTTCGGGTGCCTGCGGCGCTTTTACCAGGAGGAGGGCCTGTGCGATCAGGATCCCTACTTCTACATCTACTCGGACGGGGCAGTCCGCAAGTACCGGATCTTCGGCTATGCCCAGGTGCAGGACGACGATCCCCTCTATGACACCGCCACCGACTACGAGAGCGATGCGGGGTACGACGCCTTTATCGACAGGGTGCGGGAGATGTCGATCTACGGCGTGGATGCATCCGGTGTGGACTTCTCGAAGCGCCCGAAGCTCGTGACGCTCTCCACCTGCTATGGAAACGGGGCAACACGGTTTGTCGTCTTCGGGGCGCTCGTTGGCACCGCCGATACCTGAACAACCTGAACAGCGGGCGGGCGCCTTGCCAAATCCGCGCCCGTGTAATAAACTATCGTCAAGCTTTTTAGGAGGGAATTTACCTTGATGGATGAAGGTGTCATTGAAGTAGTGGTAAGCAACCGGCCCAGCGGAGCGATGAAGTTCCTGCGGGTTCTTTTTATTATCCTGGCGGTCATTTCCCTGTTTCTGAGTGCGTCAAGCCTGGTGTTCCTCGCCTTTCTGCTGGGATTCGCCCTGGCTGCCTGGTATGTCTCCGGGCGGATCCAGATCGACTACGAGTACTCCCTGGTGGACCGGGAGCTGCGGGTTGCGCGGATCGCCAACAAGGAGAAGAGAAAGCACCTCGGCACTTACGATCTGGACAAGATGGAGATCCTCGCCCCGGCGAACTCCTATCATCTGGATGACTACAAAAACCGCACCATCGAGCACGACCTGGACTACAGCGATCACGAGAAGGGTCAGGATCACCCCGCGGGCCGCTACTACCTATACTTAGAGGGCAGCACTCGGATTGCCCTGACCCTGCAGGGCGAAGAAGCGCAGAAACTCCTGGACAGCGTCCGGCAGTTTGCGCCGAGAAAAGTATTCCGCGACTGACGGGAGGGAAGTCCCGTCCGGTCTGAGACGACAACAAAGCCATCGGGGCACCCCAGTGCGCCCCGGTGGCCTGGTATGATACACGCAGCTTAGGTTTTGGAAGGAGATAAGGAATGGCAACCATTATCGGAGACAGCATTACATTTGACGATGTCCTGCTGGTACCTGCCTATTCGAACGTTGTGCCGAATCAGGTGGATGTATCGACGAACCTGACAAAGAAGATCCGGCTCAACATCCCCATGATGAGTGCAGGCATGGATACCGTGACCGAGGAGCGCATGGCCATCGCCATGGCGCGGCAGGGCGGAATCGGTATCATCCACAAGAACATGTCCATCCAGGAGCAGGCAGAGCAGGTCGACCGGGTCAAGCGCTCGGAGAACGGCGTCATCACCGATCCCTTCTTCCTCTCCCCGGATCACACCCTGGCGGATGCAGAGGATCTGATGCGCAAGTTCCGGATCTCCGGCGTCCCGATCACCGTGGGCAAGAAGCTCGTCGGCATCATCACCAACCGGGATCTCAAGTTTGAGACCGACTACACCCGCAAGATCTCCGAAGTCATGACCTCCGAGAACCTGGTGACCGCCAAGGCGGGCACCACCCTGGAGGAGGCCAAGAAAATCCTCGCCAAGTCCAAGAAGGAGAAGCTCCCGATTGTCGATGACGACTTCAACCTGGTCGGCCTGATCACGATCAAGGACATCGAGAAGACCATCAAGTATCCCCTGGCAGCCAAGGACTCCCAGGGCAGACTCCTATGCGGCGCAGCTGTCGGCATCACCGCCAACTGCCTGGACCGTGTGAAGGAGCTCGTGGACGCCAAGGTCGATGTGGTCGTGCTGGATTCCTCCCACGGCCACAGCCAGAACGTCATCAACTGCCTGTCCATGATCAAGGAGCACTTCCCGGATCTGGACGTCATTGCGGGCAACGTCGCCACCGGCGAGGGCACGAAGGCCCTGATTGAGGCCGGTGCAGACGCCGTCAAAGTCGGTATCGGACCTGGCTCCATCTGCACCACCCGTGTGGTCACGGGCTGCGGCGTGCCGCAGATCTCGGCCATCATGGATTCCTTTGAGGTCGCCAAGAAGTACGGCATCCCGATCATCGCCGACGGCGGTATCAAGTACTCCGGAGATATGACCAAGGCCCTGGCAGCAGGCGGCAACGTCTGCATGATGGGTTCCATGTTTGCAGGCTGCGAGGAGAGCCCGGGAGAGGTCGAGCTCTTCCAGGGAAGAAAGTACAAGGTCTACCGCGGCATGGGTTCCATCGCCGCGATGGAGAACGGCTCCAAGGATCGGTATTTCCAGGAGAACGCAAAGAAGCTGGTTCCCGAGGGTGTCGAGGGACGTGTCGCCTACAAGGGAAGCGTCGAGGACACCGTGTTCCAGCTGCTGGGCGGCATCCGCTCCGGCATGGGCCTGACCGGTTCCCACAACATCAAGGAGCTCCAGGAGAACGGACGGTTCATCAAGATCACCTCCGCATCTCTGCGCGAGAACCATCCGCACGACATTCAGATCACCAAGGAGGCGCCGAACTACACGGCCTCCGAGAGCTGATCTTTATCATCACGCAGCAGCCAGGCGCGGAGCACCCGGATCGGTGCTCCGCGTTTTCCACCATTCACAAAATCGAAAGAAAGAGACAGGACGAGAGAGCATGAGCAGTGTAAGAATCCCCACAGTGGAGGAGTGCCTGAACGGAGAGACCAAGAACTTTATCGAGGAGGCCATCGACAAGGACCTTCAGGAGGGTGTGTACGATCACGTGCACACCAGGTTCCCCCCGGAACCCAACGGGTACCTGCACATCGGCCACGCCAAGAGCATCCTCTTAAACTACGGGATCGCAAAGGAGTACGGCGGCCAGTTCAACCTGCGCTTTGACGACACGAACCCCTCCAAGGAGAAGTCTGAGTTCGTGGATGCCATCATCGAGAACGTGAAGTGGCTGGGCGCGGACTTTGGCGGCAAGATCTACTACGCCTCCGACTACTTCGAGCAGATGTACGAGATCGCCGTGAAGATTATCAAGAAGGGCGATGCCTATGTCTCCGATCTGACCGCGGATGAGATCCGCGAGTACCGCGGCACCCTGACGGAGCCCGGCAAGGAGGATCCCGGCAGAAAGCGCAGCATCGAGGAGAACCTGGACCTGTTCGAGCGGATGAAAAACGGCGAGTTCCAGGACGGCGAGAAGACCCTGCGGGCGCGGATCGACATGACTTCCTCCAACATCAACATGCGGGATCCGATCCTCTACCGTGTGGCACACCTGTCCCACGAGCACACCGGCGACAAGTGGTGCATCTACCCGATGTACGACTTTGCCCACCCCATCGAGGACGGCATTGAGGGCATCACCCACAGCCTCTGCACGCTGGAGTTTGAGGATCATCGGCCGCTCTACGACTGGGTTGTGCGCGAGGCGGAGTTTGCGGTGCCGCCGCGCCAGATCGAGTTCGCAAAGCTCTATCTCAACAACGTGGTCACCGGCAAGCGATACATCAAGAAGCTCGTCGAGCAGCACATCGTGGACGGCTGGGACGATCCGAGACTGGTCTCGATCTCCGGCCTTCGCCGGAGAGGCTTCACGCCCTCGTCCATCAAGGCCTTTGTCAACATGGCCGGCGTGTCCAAGAGCCAGTCGGTCAACGAGTACGCAGCCCTGGAGTACTGCATCCGCGAGGACTTAAAGCCCACGGCGCCGAGAATGATGGCCGTCCTGGATCCGGTGAAGCTTGTCATCGACAACTATCCGGAGGGAAAGACCGAGGAGCTCGAGGCGCCCAACAACCTCGAGAACGAGGCCCTCGGCTCCCGCAAGATCACCTTCTCCCGGGAGCTCTACGTGGAGCGCGACGACTTCATGGAGAATCCGCCGAAGAAGTACTACCGGCTGTTCCCCGGCAATGAGGTCCGCCTGATGTACGCCTACTTCGTGAAATGCACGTCCTTCGAGAAGGACGAGACCGGCAAGGTCACGGTGATTCACTGCACCTATGACCCCGAGACCAAGTCCGGCTCCGGCTTTACCGGCCGCAAGGTCAAGGGCACGATCCACTGGGTCAACGCCGCGGACGCGGTGCCGCTGAAGGCCCGCCTCTACGAGAACATCATCGACGAGGAGAAGGGCGTCTACAACGAGGACGGCTCCCTGAACCTCAACCCCCACAGCGAGACCGATGTGACCGCGCTGTGCGAGCCCGTCCTGGCCAAGGCCAAGGCCTTTGACCGGTTCCAGTTCGTGCGCAATGGCTACTTCTGCGCTGACTTCAAGGATTCGAAGGAGGGCGCACCGGTGTTCAACCGCATCGTCACCCTGAAGAGCTCCTTCAAGCTCCCGACAAAGCAGTAATCGGAAATTCGATTCAAAAGTAAAGAGGGAAGATCTGCGAGAGCCGGTCTCCCCTCTTTTTTGCGACTGCGTATCCAAGTGCGCATCAGAATTCCACTGGCTGTAAGTAGATGCAGTGATCTTTATCCGAAAACCGCTAGCTTTCAGAAAATAGCGGTGTATACAGGAGGACAAGTAAGAAACAGGGCAAGGGAGCCGATACCGGCTCCCCTGCCCTGTCTCTGTGATAGAAGAGAACAATCCCGCGCGGCAGGAAGGAGGAAGCGATGATGGAAATCGAGTCCCTGCGAAAGCACTGTTTCGAGAACAAGCCGGCGAGCCTCCGGGGCGCGAGGCAAAAGACCGCCACCCCGGAGGAGGTGATCCGCATGAACTACAACGAGAATCCCTATGGCATGTCGGCGCGGGCAAGGGAGCTGCTTCTTGCCGCCGCGTCGGAAGCAAGCCAGTATCAGGATCTCAATTCGGTTGAACTTCGGCAGGCGATCGGGGACCTCTACGGCCTTGGCGAGGACAACGTCCTCGTCGGGTCGGGATCCAGCGCCGTTATCGACATGATCGGGGAGATCTTCCTGAACGAGGGCGAGGAGGTGGTCTGCGGGGCGCCCTCCTATGAGGCCTTCCCGGACATGGCACGTGACAACGGCGGGGTCCGGGTGCCGGTACCGCTGACCGGGGACTATCGCTTTGACCTTGCCGCCATGCGAGAAGCGGTCAACGAGAGGACCAAGCTGGTCATTGTGGTCAACCCCAACAACCCCAACGGCACGATCCGGTCAGGCAAAGAGCTTGCGGCATTCATCCGCTCCCTGCCGCCACCGTCATCCCAGCCATCGACGAGGCCTACGCGGAGTACGTGACCGATCCCGGGTACGAGGGCATGATCTCCCTTGTCCGGAACGGATATGACCGGCCGCTTGTCGTGCTGCGCACCTTCTCGAAGATCTATGGCCTCACGAGTCTTCGGATTGGCTACGCCATCGCCGCCCCGGAACTCATTGACCAGCTCATGCTGGCCTGCCAGGCTTGGAACGTGGGGCGGCTCGCCCAGACCGCGGCCTCCGCAGCACTCCAAGACCAGGCCTTCGTGTCCCGGATGGCGGCGGCAAACCGGGCAGAGCGGGAGAACCTCTATCAGGGGCTGTGGCCATTGGCTGTGAGGTGGTCCCCTCCGAGGCAAACTATCTCTACTTCCGCGCCCCCGGGCTGGATGCCTCTGCCGTCCGGGCTGCCCTGGAGTGCCGGGGGATCCTCATCGGCGCGCCGGATGACCACAACCGGGTGAGCGTCGGGACCTCGGAGCAGAACCAGAAGTTTTTGACGGCGCTTCAGGAGATCCTGGGGGAGGAACGAGCCGAGGTGGACAAAGCGGTCAAAAAAAGCAGCCCTCTCTCGAGGACTGCCTGATGTCTGACTGAATCACTCAAAGACTTGCGGCGAGCCGCTGGAAGGAGTCCAGCACGGCGCCCATGCGGCGCTGGTACTCGGCGGAGCCCCGGGCCTTGTCCCGGATCACCTCACGCATGATGCCGGCCTTGACGTAGCCAAGGACCGAGCAGAAGGTATCCCGGGAGTCCATCCGAAGGTACGCGGAGTAGTCGGACTCGGCCTCTCTGGCGGCGTAGAAGGCGAACACAGTCTGCTCCGGCTGGTTCAAAGAGGAGAGAGCCTCCTTGTCCTGCTCGAGCCGCACGCTGTCGAGAAACAGGAGGTAGCTGGGATACTGGTCCATCAGCGCGGTCTCCGCCCGCAGGAAGTCCCGCTCGAGCTCGAAGAAGTCGTGCTTTCCGGGCTTGATCCGGGTGTTCAGCTCCAGCAGGGCGTAGCGGGTGATGTAGTCGTACAGGAAGCTGTAGTACCCCGCCTTGCTGTTAAAGTAGTGGAAGAGCAGTCCCTTGCTGATCTGGGCACCGGCCACGATCTCATCTGTGCTCGTGTTGCGGTAGCCGTTCACCGCAAAGAGCTGCAGGCCTGCGTTGATCATCCGGTCCTGTTTCTCCTTTTTCAGGTCAAAAAACTTTTCGTTCATACGGTACACACCTCGCAGATGCTTCTGAAAAACAAAACGTTGACCATACCGGTCAGGACCTATGATAGCATAGCGGGCAAAGCGTGACAATCCCCGCTTCGGACCGGGAGATGTCGAAAAACGGCCGCTGCGGCGGGACATCATGGACAAAAATTCGGGAAACGACTCTTTCCTTTTGGATAGTCTTGTCGTACCATGATAAAAAATGGCGAAGGGCCAGGGGCCCGCGCCGCTGCAAAAGATGTTGCGGCCATGGGAGGTACGACGATGGGATTTGGAAAATTGTTAGCAGGATTTGCCGTTGCCGGCGCTGTTGCAGCCGGTGTGTATTACTATCTGGACAAGGACAGCCGCAAGAGCGGAAAGACGTCAAACGGTGAGGACATCACCGATGCCGAGGAGGCCCGCGACGAGACCGCGGACAAGGTGAAGGACGCTGCCACCCGCGCCTACACCACGATCCGCCAGACCACCGAGGACACCGTGTCCAAGGTCAAGGAGGCCATCGGCCCCAACGGGGAGAAGATCGTCACCACCGCAGCGGACACCGCTGCCAAGGTGCGCGACGTGGTGCTCGACTCCGCCGGCAAGGTGAAGGACATCATCCGCGACGAGAAGCAGTGCTACGAGGATCTGTCCAAGGCACCGAAGGAAGAGGAGACCGAGGAGAAGGCCGAGGAGGCCGCCCCCAAGGAGGAGAAACCCGCCGAGGAGGAAGCTGCCGCCGGGGAGACCTCTCCGGAGGAGAAGCAGGTCGCCGGTGAGGAGGAAGCCCCTTCCCACGACACCGCCTTTGCCGAGGAGCCCAAGGAGGACGAGAAGACAGAAGACGACGCGCCGGAGACTGACGGCACAGAGGAGAAGGAGACCTTCTTCGACGACTCGCAAAAGTCCTGATCTTCTTCATAACATTGAGACAAGAGCCAGGAAGCAATGATGCTTCTTGGCTTTTTGTTGGGATTTTGGGACAGGGCGCGGGAATGGCTCCCGCGCAGGACCCGCAGCTATTTTTCTTTGAGAGAGGAGAAAATTCATGAAACAAGCGGTGATCGGAGATCATCCCATTTATGATGCCAGCGAGCTGGGGAAGGGCCGGGTACTGATCCTGGGCTTTCAGCACGTGTTCGCCATGTTCGGCGCAACGGTGCTGGTGCCGCTTCTGACCGGACTTTCGGTGTCCACCACGCTCCTCTGGGCGGGCCTTGGGACCCTGCTCTTTCACCTGATCTCGAAGCGCAAGGTGCCGGCCTTCCTCGGCTCCTCCTTCGCGTTCCTGGCAGGGTATGCGGCCATCGCCCCCAACGGGGAGCCGGACCTGCTGCGCTACGCCTGCTTCGGCGTTGCCTGCGCAGGCCTGGTGTACCTGATCCTTGCCGGCCTCTTCAAGGCCTTCGGCGCGAACCGGGTCATGAAGTTCTTCCCGCCCATCGTGACGGGCCCTATCATCATCTGCATCGGCCTGAACCTTTCCCAGTCCGCCATCACGAACTGTGAGACCAACTGGGGCATTGCCCTGATCGCCATCGTGGTGGTCATCCTCTGCAACATCTTCGGCAAGGGCATGGTCAAGATCATCCCGATCCTCCTGGGCGTCATCGCCTCCTACGCGGTGGCGGCGCTCTGCGGCCTCATCGACTTCACCCAGGTGAAGGAAGCCGCCTGGATCGGCCTGCCGATGTCCTACAACCGGACCGTGTTCTCCATCTTCACGGATGGCAACGTTGACCACGGCCTTCTCATCACTTCCGTCATCACGATCGTCCCGATCGCCTTCGCCACCATGATGGAGCACATCGGAGACATCTCCGCCATCTCCTCCACCGTCGGCAAGAACTTCATCAAGGATCCCGGACTCCACCGCACCCTGACCGGCGACGGCCTGGCCACCACCCTGGCCTCCCTCTTCGGCGCACCGGCCAACACCACCTACGGCGAGAACACCGGCGTTCTGACCCTGACCAAGGTCTATGACCCTGCCGTCATCCGCCTCGCCGCCGTCATCGCCATCATCCTCTCCTTCTGCCCCAAGTTCGCCGCGATCATCGAGGTGATGCCCTCTGCCACCATCGGCGGCATCTCCCTGGTCCTTTACGGCATGATCTCCGCCGTTGGTATTCGGAACCTGGTGGAGACCCACGTGGACTTCTCCAAGTCTAGAAACGTCCTGATCGCCGCCCTGATCATGGTGCTCTCCATTGGCATCAACTACTCCACCGCCGGCGCCATCAACATCCCGGTGGGCAGCATTACGATCGGCTTTTCCGGACTTGCCACCGGCTCCCTGGTGGGCATCATCCTGAACGCCGTGCTGCCCGGAAAGGACTACGTCTTTGAGGACGATGAGCCAAACGATACCGGTGTGGACCTGCAGATCCACCAGGGCGAGAACCTCGCCGATGAGGCCGAGAAGAAAAAGGGCCCTTTCACTTTTTTTGTGGGATGAGCCCTTCCTGACCGTCTCCGAGGTCCTCTGCCCCCGGTCCTCCACAGGTGCCCTCTGCTCTCCGTGTATCTGTACTCCCGGGCGGACCGTGGGAGCATCGCCGAGGGGCCCACGGTCTCGGAACAGCGTTCTCCATCAGATCCGCTTGTACGGATTTCTGGATGCATCCATGATCTTTAGGAAAAAGTACTCATCATCTGGAAGGCCATAGGCTTTCCTGCGGATGACCTTGATGTGTGCGTTGATCCCCTCTATCTTCCCGGAGCTGATCGGACAGAGCCCGTATCCCACAATGCCGTCAAAGTGGTTCTCAATGAGCCTGGCAAACCAGAGAAAGTGCTCATTTTTCGTGCCCCTGCACCAGTCGATGATATCTGTAAACTTCTCGATCATCGTCGCCTGATTGGCTGAGGCATATGCTTCCTGCATGGCCTGCTTGATCAGATCACAGGTGAACAGCAGCTTGTTCGAGTTGATGATGTCGTCGTATCGCCGCTCGAAATCGTCATGGGTATGCCTGTAATCGGTCGTACCGAAGATCGCAGATCCCTTGCGGCACACCTTGCCCTCACGGGCTTCCTGATCGTGTTTCTGCAGGGACTCCCTGCTGGCACAGAGTATCTTCCTTGACCCCTTCAGAACAGTAGCTTCCTCGACCAGGCCTTCCTTCTTCAGGCGGATCTGTTCCTCCTTCCGAACCTCGGCAATGACCTTCTCGTTGAAGTTCTTGACGATGTGGAAATGATCATAAACGATCTGGATCCAACCGCATTTTGCCTTGAAAGCCTCCTGGAAGTCGCTGTTCATATCCATGGCAACGGCCTCTACATGATGCATCCAGTCGTCACCCACCAGCTCCATGAATTCTTCTACAACGGCCTTTGTTTTGCCTGCTCGGATGAACAGCACCGCACCGGTTATCAGGTCTATGATGTGCGTCGCATATTTGTGTCCGTTATGCAGCTTGAACTCGTCAATGGCAAGATACCTTGCATAGGCGGCAGGCTTTTTGAGCTTGCCATTCTCATCCGCGTAAAGACTCTTCAGACGCTTAAGATCGATCTTCTTGATCGTATTGATGTTGACGCCAGTAATGATTGCCGTGTCCGTAAGGGTAAATTCATCCATAGAAAGATAGCGAATGATCAGCTGCTCAAGCTCCTTTGTAATCATCGAATCATCTGCCTTGAACGCGACATCCGGTGTGATGGTCTTGCCACAGAGATTGCATCTCCACTGGTACTTGTCGCACTCAATGATGGTTTGGCATGCCTGAAAGGGAATGTGTTTGATCTTCGTGTGGTAGGTCTGATTCTTGTACATCCTGCGCCCGCAGCAAGAGCATACAGGATGGTCCAGCTGGTCCAATTTACCGCGCAGAATATAAGCCCTTTTGAAGGTATTCTCACTCAGTTTGCTCTTCCGCATGGAGTGGAAGGGCCTGACGTCTCGAATAGGAACCTCTTCAACGCTCTCCTGATGGAACCCCGTCAGGTGGCTTGGGAACATCAGATAGTCATTTTGAGTCCGGGAAGCAAAAGACATTTGCCCATTCGCCTCGGTGTATGTATAATTCTGATTCATAAGAGGTTTCCTTTTTATCCCGTATTGCATATCTTGGTCGACGTGCAATCGAGATGATATCAGGAAATCTCTTTTTGTAAATAGAAGATATTCTCTATAGGCTGCCTTCTTTTAGTGCATCACACAAGAAAAATGAAAGACCCAGAAAAAGGGCTGAGCCGTAACAAAAGAAAGACATTGAGAAATGCCGACCCCCACTCTCCGCAGGGAGAGCGGGGGCCTTTGTCATCCTGTTGCGTCTTTCCTTTCCTCTGGTACCGCCCCCTCTCTGGCGGTAAAATATCCCAGTGCACAGCGAAAGGAGGCACGGATGGACAACAACAAACTCCCGAAGATCAATGCCGACGAGCGGGGGATTCTGAAGAGCGTTCGGACCTTTGCCCTGGACATGGACGGGACGATCTACCTCGATACGACCTGGCTCCCCGGGGCCAGGGACTTTCTGGACCGGGTAAGAAAGAGCGGCCGATCGGTGTACTTTCTCACCAACAACTCCTCAAAGAACGAGACCGCCTATGTCGAGAAGCTCCGGAAGATGGGGTACCCGGCAGGGCCCTGCCAGATCGTGACCTCCGGACAGGCAGCCATCTGGTACCTGCAGCAGCACTTTTCGGGAAAGCGGGTCTGCCTTCTGGGGAATCACCTTCTTGCCGCGGAGTTTGCCGCGGCGGGGATCCCACTCGATGAGAAGAACCCGGAGGTCGCCGTCCTTGCCTTTGACACGGAGCTCACCTATGAGAAGCTCTGCCGCTTCTGTGACGCGGTGCGGGCGGGAATCCCGTACCTGGCAACCCACCCGGACCTTGTCTGTCCCACAAAGACCGGGAGCATCCCGGATGCCGGGTCCTTCATCGCCCTGGTGGAGACCGCAACGGGAAGGCGCCCGGACAAGGTGATCGGAAAGCCGGAGACGACCATCACCGATTACCTGCTTGCGCGGATCGCGCGCGACACCGGCAGGACCCCGGAAAGAAAAGAGATCGCGATGGTGGGGGACCGGCTCTACACGGACGTCGCGGCCGGGGTGAAAGCGGGCTTTGTCTCCGTGTTTGTGCTCTCCGGGGAGGGCACCATGGAGGATGCGAAGAAGAGCCCGGAGGTCCCGGATCTCATCTACCGATCGGTGGCGGATCTGCCGCTGCCGGCGCTCTCGTAATCAAAAGGGGGAAACCACATGGAATATCGGTTTTGCTACGGGCCCTCGGGGTCCGGAAAGAGCCGCACGCTGCAGGAGTGGGTGCTTTCGAGTGCGGCAAAAGAGCTCGCCGCCTTTGCCTCCCTGGAGGGGGACGGGGAGCAGGCGCTCTCCAACTACCTCTACGTCGTCCCGGAGCAGTTCACGATGCAGACCCAGAAGGATCTGGCGGGGCGGGCAAAGAGCCGCGGCATCATGAACGTGGACGTCCTCTCCTTCGGCCGCCTCTCCCACCGAATTTTTGAGGAGACCGGGGAGGATGCAAGGGCCGCCCTGGATGACGTGGGCAAGTCCCTGATCCTCCGGAAGCTTGCGGGCTCCTGCAAAAAGGACCTCGCCTCCATCGGGGGAAAGATCGACGGCCTCGGCATGATCTCGGAGGTAAAGAGCCAGATCAGCGAGTTCATGCAGTACGATCTCGCCCCGGAGGACGTGGAAAAGCTCTCGGGCTTTGCAAAGGGGCGGGGCCAGGGTGCCCTGGCAGGGCGCCTTGCTGACCTGGCCCTCCTCTACCGCGCTTTTCTCGACTACGGGAAGGACCGCTTTGTGACGGGGGAGGAGACCTACGACCTCCTTGCCAGGGCGATCCCGAAGTCCCAGCTTGTCCGCAACAGCGTCGTCGTCTTTGACGGCTTCACCGGCTTTACCCCGGTCCAGTACCGGGTCCTCGGCGCCATCATGCAGTGCGCGAAGAAGACGGTCTTCTCGATCACGGCGGGGGAGGACGGGGGCCCGGCCTTCCCGGAGCTTACATCGGACACGAAGCTTGAGGAGCAGGACCTCTTTTACCTCTCCCGCAAGACCATGCGGGACATCATCCGCCTGGGGGAGAAGTTCGGCGTGCCAAGGGGACAAGACGTCTCCCTTTTGGGAGAGAGCCACCGCTCGGAGGGAATCCCGGAGCTCTCGCATTTGGAGAAGAACCTCTTCCGCCACCCGGTGCGGCCCTATCCGAAGGCCCCGGAGCGGATCTTCCTCTTTGAGGCCTCCTCCCGCGGGGAGGAGGTGCGGCAGGTGTTTCTCTCCATCGGGCGCCTCATCCGGGAGCAGGGCCTTGCATACCGGGACTTTGGAATCGTGGCGGGAGACCTTGCTGCCTACGCGGACCTTGTTGCCGAGGAGGCAAAGCGGCAGCAGGTTCCGATCTACCTCGACCAGAACCGGGCGGTGCTCTTAAATCCCCTGACCGAGGCGATCCGGAGCGCCCTGGACCTTGCCGCCACGGGCCTTACCTACGAGACGGTGTTTCGGTACCTGCGCGCCGGGCTCTCGGACCTCTCGCTCGAGGAGACCGATGCCCTGGAGAACTACTGCATCGAGCACGGCATCCGCGGCAAGAAAAAGTGGGAGATCCCCTTTGAGGATGCCGCGCTGGAGCCGCTCCGGCAGCGCTTCCTCGATGAGATCGCGCCCCTCCTTGCGCCAAACGGCGGAACCGCGGCGGAGCGGACCCTTGCCCTGTACCAGTATTTGACCGGGATCCGGGCGGGGGAGAAGACGGCCGCCTTTGCCGCCAAGTTTGCCGAGGCGGGCGATGCGGTGCGGGAGCTCGAGTACGACCAGATCTACCGGTCGGTGATCGCCCTCCTTGACCAGATCTACGCGCTCCTCGGGGACGAGGCGATCAGCGCCAAGGACTACCTCTTACTCGTGGAGACCGGCTTTACGGAGATCCGCCTGGGGGTCCTGCCCCAGAAGGCGGACCGGGTCCTTGTGGGCGACATCGAGCGATCCCGCCTCTGCGAGGTCAAGGTGCTGTACCTCGTGGGCGCCAACGACGGCAGCATCCCCCGGGGGACGGACAAGGGCGGCCTGATCTCCGACCTCGACCGGGAGTTTCTGCGGGAGGCGGGGGTGGAGCTCGCCCCGACCCCCAGGGAGCAGATGTACATCCAGCGCCTCTACCTATACCTGAACGTGACAAAGCCCACGAAGGCACTGTTTTTCTCCTACGCGAGGACCGCCCAGGACGGCTCGGCCCTTCGGCCCTCCTATCTGGTGCCGGTGGTGCAGAACCTCTATCCCGAGCTGAAGACAACGCTTCCGGAGGAGGATCCGCCGGCGCGGCAGCTCCTCACGAGTAAAGACGGGATCCGGCGCCTTGCCGGTGCCCTGCGCGCCTTTTCGGAGGGGGCCTACCGGGAGGATGCGGAGAAAAAGAATGCGCTCCTCACCGTCTACGGGACCCTCTGGCACCTGGACGAGGCAGGGACGAAGGCCCTGACGAGGGCCTCTTTCCAGACCTACCGGCCAAAGCCCCTCTCGAAGCAGACGGCGCTTCTACTCTACCTTCGCACGGTCTCCGGGTCTGTCACAAGGCTCGAGACCGCGGCCAAGTGTTCCCTGCGGCAGTTTTTGAAGTACGGCCTGCACCTCACCGAGCGGAAGGAGTACCGGCTCGAGTCCAACGACACGGGAAACGTCCTCCACGACTCCATCGCGGCATTCTCCGACCTGTTAAAGAGCCGGGACCTTGCCTGGGATGCCTTCTCGCGGGAGGAGGGAGACGAGGCGGCCGATGAGGCGCTGCTTGCCAGCGCCGGGCGCTACGGGAACCGGCTCTTCTATGACAGCGTGCGGAGCGAGGCGGCCCTGGCCAGAATGCGGCGGATCCTGCACCGCACGGTGCACACGCTCCAGTTCCAGGTGCAGTGCGGCAACTTTGTGCCCACCTGGTTTGAGGTCCCCTTTGGCGGGGACGGGACCTTCCGCTTTGCCCTGGAGGGAGGCGGGGAGCTGATCCTGCACGGCCGCATTGACCGGGTGGATCTTGCCCGGGAGGGCGGCACCTGCTATGTGAAGATCGTTGACTACAAGTCCGGGGACCTTACCCTGGATCTCGAGAAGATCAAAAAGGGCCTGCAGCTGCAGCTTGTTCTGTACATGGAGGCGGTGCTGGACTACCTGCGCCGGAGCGACCCAGGCGAGGAGGTGCTGCCGGGCGCCCTTCTCTACTACCGCTTCCAGGACCCGATCCTGACAGGGACCAAGGCGGTCTTCCCGGCGGCGGAGGATGCGGCCTCCCTCGACCTTGCGAGGAGCCGTGCCGACGACGAGCTGGTGAAGGCCCTTCGCCCCAGGGGTATGCTGAATGCGGACGAGCACGTGCTCACCCTCCTCGACCACACCGGGGAGGCCACCTCCCGAGTGGTCCCCATGGGGCATGTCAAGAGCGGCGCCCTGACTGCCGGCACGAAGACCTTCACCAAGGAGAGCTTTGAGGAGCTGATGAGCGAGGTGAACCGGCTGATCTGCGAGATGGCGCAGGAGATCCTCGACGGGAAGATCGACGCCAACCCAGTGGATCTGGGGGGCGGGAAAACCGCCTGCACCTACTGCCCCTATGCGGATGTCTGCGGCTTTGATCTGAGAATACCGGGCTACCGGTACAGGGAAGACTGATATGGGATTTACATTTACCGAGAACCAGAATAAGGTACTGAACGCCCGCGGCCACAACGTGCTCGTCTCCGCCGCGGCGGGGAGCGGCAAGACCGCGGTGCTGGTGGAGCGCATCATCCGGATGATCACCGAGGGGGACCACCCCTGCGACATTGACCGACTTTTGGTCGTGACCTTCACCCGGGCCGCCGCCGGCGAGATGCGCGAGCGCATCGCGAAGGCGGTGACGGAGCGCCTGGCAAAGGACCCGGAGAACCGGCACCTGCAGAAGCAGGAGACCCTCCTGCACCATGCCCAGATCACGACGATTGACAGCTTCTGCTCCTATCTTCTGCGGAACAGCTTTGCGACGATTGACCTGGACCCGGGCTTTCGGCAGATGGACGAGACGGAGAACGCCCTGCTGGAGTCGGATGTCTGCAGTACGTTCTTGGATGCGCTCTATGAGGCAAAGGATCCGGACCTTGCCCTGGTGCACCGCACCTACTGCCAAGGTTTAGGCGATGCGGAGATCCCGGAGCTCCTCCTCTCGCTCCTTCACACCTCGCTCTCTCACCCCTTCGGGGATGCCTGGCTCCAGGATCGGAAGAACGACTACGTGGTCAACGACGAGGCGGATCTCTTCTCCCGGGACTGGATGCAGTCCCTTCTATCCGACGGGGAGGAGCGGCTCACGGAAGCCCTCTCCCTCTATGACGGGTGCCTTGCGATCTGCCGGGCGCCCGGCGGGCCAGGAGCCTATGAGAAGACGGTTGCGCCGGAGCGGGATGCCCTCGCAGCTGCCCTTTTGCGGGCAAAGAACCTGACGGGAAAGGAGAAGTACGAGGCCCTCTACGCGGCCGCCGGCATGGACTTTGGGCGGCTTGGGCGCATCACCAAGAAGGACGAGGTGGACCCGGCGCTCCAGGAGCAGGCAAAGTCCCTGCGGGATCTGGCCAAGGAGAGCGTGCGGGCCGCCGCGGCGGCCTGCTTTCCGGAGCCCCTCTCCGACACCCTCTACCGGATGAAGGAGATGGCGCCTGTCATGAACGCCCTCATTGACCTGACCCTGCGCTTTCACCAGGCGCTCCAGGACAGGAAGCGGGAGAAGAACGTCATCAGCTTTGCGGACCTCGAGCAGTACGCTCTGGAGATTCTCCTTGTGCGGAGCGAGGACGGCACCTACACCGAGCGGCCGGAGGCGGCCGCCTACCGGAGCTACTTCGATGAGATCCTGATCGACGAGTACCAGGACTCCAACGAGGTGCAGGAGCTCTTGCTCTCCGCGGTATCCGGGGAGAGGCAGGGGCGGTACGCGAGATTCATGGTGGGCGATGTGAAGCAGAGCATCTACCGCTTCCGGAACGCCCGGCCCGAGATCTTCGGGGCAAAGCTCGACACGTACCTTCCGGGGGATCCAAAGACCGAGCGCATCGACCTCGACCAGAACTTCCGCTCAAGGACCGAGGTCCTGGATGCGGTAAACCTTGTCTTTCGAAAGATCATGCGGCGGGAGATCGGCGGCGTTGCCTACGACGAGGACGCGGCCCTAAAGCCCGGCGCGAAGTACCCGGCATCCCCTGTGTCCCCCGACCCCTACACCGCGGAGCTCCTTTTGATTCGGACCGGGGAGAAGGAGGAGGAGAGCGCCCTGCCGGCTGCGCCGGGGGACGGGGATGATGGCGAAGATGAGATCGCGGCCCTCTCCGGGGCAAAGAAGGAGGCCCTTGCCATCGCAGAGCGGATCCGGGACCTGATCGCCACGCTCCCTGTGACGGACAAGGAGACCGGGGCCCTTCGCCCCTGCCGCTACCGGGACATCGTGATCCTCCTCCGCTCGGCGACGGCCCTGCCTGCCTTCCGGCAGATCTTTGAGCGGGAGAACATCCCGCTGTACGCGGAGAACCGCACCGGGTACTTTGCCGCCGAGGAGGTGCGGCAGGTGCTCCAGCTCCTTCGGATTATCCAGAATCCCCGGCAGGACATCCCGCTCTACGGGGCCCTGCGGGGATACTTCGGGGGCTTTTCCGAGGAGGAGATCGCGCGGATCCGGGCGGAGGGCGACGCCATCGCAAAGCGCGAGCAGGAGGAGACGGCAGCGAAAGAGGAGACAGCCGAGAAAGAAAAGCAGGCGCCGCTTCTACTCGACAGCGGCAAGGCCTTCCTGCGGGGCACGGCCCCGGAGGATGCGGGCCTTCGGGCGAGGCTCTCTGACTTTTCCTCCCGCCTTTCCTCCTGGCGGGAGCAGGCCAAGATCCTGCCGATCCATGAGCTGTTGACCGTTTTGATCCATGAGACCGGATTTGACACCTATGTGGCGGCCCTCCCCGCCGGCGCCCAGCGGCGCGCCAACGTGGAGGAGCTCATCGCCCTTGCCCAGGGCTTTGAGCAGACCGCCTACCGCGGCGTCTTTGCCTTTGTCCGCTACCTGGATCAGATGCAGCGCTACTCGGTGGACCAGGGCGAAGCGGGGATTTTGGACGAGAACGCGGACGTCGTGCGGATCATGACGATCCACAAGTCCAAGGGCCTGGAGTTCCCGGTCTGCTTTGTGGCGGGTCTTGCCTCCCGCTACGCCTTCTCGAGGGACACGAAGGGGCGCCTCATCCTGGACAGCGACCTCGGGCTTGGCGCCGACTACGTGGACCTCGACACGAGAAGCGCCGCCCCGACCCTTCGAAAGAATGCGGTGGCGGCCAAGATCCGCAGGGACAGCCTCGGCGAGGAGCTGCGGGTTCTGTACGTCGCGATGACAAGGGCCAAGGAAAAGCTCATCCTGACCGCCCAGGTCAAGGACATGGACAAGCTCCTGCAGAGCCTTCGCGCGGGCACCGCCGCCTTCGTGCCGGTGCCGGGCAAGGCATCGCCCCTGCCGGCCCAGGTGATCGCGGGGACTGGCGGGTATCTGCAGCTTTTGCTCCTTGCCCTCTTTGGGCAGGCGGTGGAGGCAAATGGGGAGATCCCCTCCGCCCTGGAGGAGCTCCCCGTATCCCCGATCCGGGTGTCGGTGACGGATGCCGCAGACCTCACCCTGATGGAGCAGGAGGACCAGTTGAATGCCGGGGCAAGACGCGCGCTTCTGCAGTCGGTGCAGGGCGTTTCCGAGGAGGATCTTCCGGACCCGGACCTTGCCAGGGCCCTTGCCGCCAACTTTGCCTTCCGCTATCCCCACGAGGACCTCAGGGATCTCTACACCAAGACCTCGGTCTCCGATTTAAAGCACGCTGCGATGGAGGAGAAGGGCCTCACCGTCGGCTGGGAGGGGGAGGGCGCCAAGGAGCTCTTCCCGGAGCACGACAGCGCGGATATCCCGGTGCCAAAGTTTATTTCTCTTGGCAAGGAGAAGGAGAGCGGGACCACCCCGCCCCTTGTCGGGGCAGCCCGGGGCACGGCGATCCACCGCGCCTGCGAGCTCATCCCCTACCGCAGGTGGAAGGAGCCGGGGAAGGTGACAGGAGAGGAGTTTTTGGGCTTTGTGGAGGAGATGATTGCCTCCGGGGAGATCCCAGAGGAATACCGGCCAGTCCTTCTGCCAAAGACCTTCCTCCCCTTCCTCTCCTCCGGCATCGCGGGGCGGATGGCAAAGGCGGCCGCAACCGGCCACCTTCGCAGGGAGCAGCCCTTTGTCTATGGGCTCCCCGCGGATGAGGTGAATCCCGCGTTTCCCCACAGCGAGACGATCCTGATCCAGGGCATCATCGACGCCTTCTTCCTGGAAAAGGGCCCGGACGGAAAGCCCCAGGCGGTGGTCGTCGACTACAAGACGGACCGGGTCCGCACGGGGAAGGAGCTTGCCGACCTCTACGCGACCCAGCTCGATCTCTACGCCAGGGCCCTGGAGGGCATGCTGGGGGTCCCGGTCGCCGGGAAGATCCTCTACAGCTTCGCGCTCCAGCAGGAGGTGCCGCTGCCCTGAGGATGGTTCCAGGACAGTTCAAAGGAATCTGTGTCTGGACCCCGGGGGCGGATGGGAGGAAAATCCCCTCCGTGGGAGAGAGATGCGGGGATCCAGGACATTCATAAAAGAAAAGAGGTATGACAGATATGACCAGAAATCCGATGCAGATGATGAAACTGATGGAGCGGCTGAAGATCTTTCAGCAGCAGCACCCGAAGGCGGAGCCCTTCTTCCGGCAGGTCGCGGGGAGCGTCCTGGAGCCGGGGGCGGTGATCGAGGTGAAGGTCACCGACGTTTCCGGGAAGGAGTACGTCTCCAACATCCGGGTGACCCCGGAGGACGTGGAGACCATGCGGCTTCTGCGGGACCTCAAGGACTGAACAGAAGAAAACAAGGCAGTAAAAAGCAGGCCGCTGACTGGATGAGTCAGCGGCCCGCTTTGACGATTCAAATCATAAATGGTAACAGATTCAAAAGTGCAGAGCTCAGAGCAGGGCCTCCACCTCGCTCTTCACGTCGTGCATGCTGGTGGTGGGCTCATAGCGCGCCACCACGTTCCCCTGCCGGTCCACCAGGAACTTGGTGAAGTTCCACTTGATGTTGGCGTTGTTCTTGTAGTCGGGGTCGATCTTCTTGAGCATCGTGTCCATGAGCAGGGCCTTGGGGCCGGATCCGAAGCCCTCGAAGGTCTTCTGGCTCTTTAAGAAGGTGTAGAGCGGAAGCTCGTTCTCACCGTTCACGTCGGACTTCTTCATCTGCGGGAACTCGGTGTGGTACTTGAGGGTGCAGAACTCGTGGATCTCATCATCGGTGCCGGGGGTCTGTCCCGCAAACTGGTTGCAGGGGATGTCGAGGATCTCCAGTCCCTTGTCGTGGAACTCGTGGTACATCTCCTCCAGATCCTTGTACTGGGGCGTGAAGCCGCAGCCGGTGGCGGTATTCACCACCAGGACGACCTTGCCGCGGAAATTGGACATGGGAACTTCTTCTCCCTTGGGATTTGTCACACTGTAATCATAAAAGCCTGCCATAGCTGCCTCCTTGACCGGACCACTGTCCGGATTCTGTGCTGTTTGATCGGGAAACTTCCTGTCTCCCTTCGACGATCTAAATATATTGCGCGCAATTTAATTTGTCAAGATCAAAATGAAAAAATCAGTCGCCGCCCGCCATGCCAGTACGCTATAATTCGTACATCAACAGACAGGCAGGGAGGCTGATATGATCTTTTATTTTTCCGCAACCGGCAACACCAAGCACGCCGCCAAGGTCATCGCGGACCGAAACGGCGACCGGCTGATCCCCATCGCGGAGGCGATGCGCACGGGAAACTGCTCCTATCAGGCGGGCCCCGGGGAGGACATCGGCATCATCACCCCGGTCTACTTCTGGGGGATCCCGGACGTGGTGCACCGGTTTTTGAAGACGGTCCAGCTCTCGGGCCAGGGAACGGACCGGTACGTCTACTGCGTCCTCACCTACGGCACCGTGACGGGCGGCGCATCCTCGATGATCATGACGGACCTCAAGGAGAACTTCGGACTCACGATCTTGGCGGTCTTTGCGGCAAGGACCGTGGACACCTATCTGCCGATATTTTCGGTGGCGGATGCGGCAAAGAATGAGAAGGTCCTGAAACAGTACGACAAGGACCTGGAGGAGATTGCGGGGAAGGTGGCAGAGCGCACCGTCGGGGACTACAACTACGACCGGGGCGCCTGGGCTCTTTGCTGGCCCATCGCGCAGCTTGTCTACGACCACGTGCGAAAGACCAAGAAGTTTTCAGTCTCCCCAGACTGCATCGGGTGCGGCCTCTGCGAGAGGCAGTGTCCCGACAGCGTGATCCGCTTACAGGACGGAAAGCCCGTCTGGACCAGGGAGCGCTGCAGCCTCTGCCTTGGCTGCGTCAACCGCTGTCCGAAGAACGCCATCTCCTTTGGCGGAAAGACCGAGGGGAAGGGGCAGTACCAAAATCCCGAGGAGAAGCCGGATCTTTCCTGACAAAAATGCATTTATGCAGGCTTTGATGCATAAAGTTTTGGCGAGGACTCTCTCTGAACCCCTGAAAAATGCGGCAAATCCGGGATTGTATGCAATCCTGCACAGGAACTGGATGCATAAACTATCACAATTCGTCACTATTTTTCTTGATCTTGCGGGGGCGAAGAAATATAGTAATGGGAAAGAGAACCGGAGCCCCGCCGGGGCCCTCGGCGAAGGAGGATCATACTTATGAAGAAGAGAGTCTTAACGGTTGTGATGGCAGGCCTTCTGGGCGCAGGCCTTGCCGCCTGCGGAAGCAGCAGTTCTACCAGCGCCTCCACCGAGGCAGCAGCGACCACTGAGGCAGCGGCTGCCACGACAGAAGCAGCAGCAGCGACCACCGAGGCAGCAGCAACCACCGAGGCGGCTTCCGAGAGCGCTTCCGTGGATCTGTCCCAGTCCAAGTACCTGTCCGACGGCGTCATGACGGTCGGCCTGAACGCGACCTTCCCGCCCTTCGAGTACGTGGGCGACGGCACCGACACCTTCGATGACATCACCGCCAACGAGGGCAACGTCACCGGCTTTGATGTGGCCATGATGAACGAGATCGGTAAGCGCATCGGCGTCTCCGTGGAGATCGAGGACATGGATTTCGACGGCATCATCCCGGCACTGGGCAGCAAGATCGATGTGGCTGCCACCGGCATGACGATCACCGATGAGCGCAAGGAGTCCGTCAACTTCTCGGATCCCTACTACGATGCCACCCAGTCCGTTCTGGTCAAGGCAGACAGCACCATTGCCACCGAGGATGATCTGAAGAACTGCAGCGCCATCGGCGTGCAGGGCGGCACCACTGGTGAGACCATTGCCCGCGGCATCAACGATGCAGCCACCGTCTCTGTCAAGAGCTTCAACCAGGCGGTTGCAGACCTGGTCAACGGCAAGAACGACGCCGTTATCCTGGATCAGGTCCCGGCAGAGGCCTTTGCCGAGAGCTACAGCGGACAGATCAAGGCCCTGGACGGCTCCCAGCTCAACTTCGATGTGGAGCAGTACGGCATCGCAATGCCCAAGGATGACGAGGTCATGCTCGATGCGATCAACGGCGCCCTGTCTGATATGAAGGCAGACGGCACCTATGACAGCCTGGTAGAGCAGTACATCTCCAACTACTCTGCAGAATAAGCCAGCGCACAGAATTCAAACGAACGGCCGGACAGAGAAGTCAAGGATTTCTCTGTCCGACTTTGTGGTGTAAGATACAGGAAGAAACGGCAGTCGTCACAACAGGCGGCGGGAGGTACGATGGACAGCATCAGCACACAGTTTTATAAGGCCTTTATCCGAAATGACAGATGGCTCCTCTACGTGAAAGGCCTGGGCAACACCCTGGAGGTCACTGCGTTTGCGGCGCTCCTGGGCGTGGTCCTTGGCACCCTGGCGTGCCTCTTTAACCTGCAGCGCAGCAAGTCGGGAAAGCGGACGATCGGCTCCTATATCGCCTACGTCTACATCGACGTGATCCGCGGCACGCCCACGATGATTCAGCTGCTCATCATGTGGAACGTCATCATGGCGACCTCGAAGAACAAGATCCTGGTGGCCTGCATGGCCTTCGGCATCAACTCCGGCGCCTACGTCGCCGAGATTCTCCGGGGCGGCATCCAGTCCGTGGATGAGGGCCAGATGGAGGCCGGGCGCAGCCTTGGCCTTACCCGGAACATGACCATGCTGTACGTGGTCCTGCCCCAGGCCTTCAAGAACTGCTTCCCGTCCCTGCTGAACGAATTCATCACCCTGCTCAAGGAGACCTCCATCGCCGGTGCGGTGGGCCTGACCGAGCTGACACACGCGGCGGACCAGGTGTCCAGCGCGACCTACCAGTACATGATGCCGCTTCTTGGCGCGGCCGTGATGTACTTTGTGGTCGTGAAGATCCTGTCGTTCCTGTTTGGCATACTGGAAAGGAAGCTGAGAGAAAGTGACAACCGATAAGACTGCGATGATCCGCATCCGGGGCCTCAAGAAGGACTTCGGCGACAACCACGTGCTGCGGGGCATCGACTACGACATCCAGAAGGGCCAGAAGATCGTGCTGGTGGGTCCCTCCGGCTGCGGCAAGTCGACGTTCCTGCGCTGCATCAACCTCCTGGAGACGCCCACCGACGGCGAGATCTGGCTCGATGACGTGAAGGTGAACGATCCCGCCACCGACATCAACAAGGTGCGGCGGCGCATGGGCATGGTGTTCCAGCGCTTCAACCTGTTTCAAAACCTGACCATCATGGACAACATCACCCTGGCGCCGGTGAAGCTCGGCATCCTCTCCAAGGAGGAGGCCAAGGAGAAGGCGCTGCAGCTGTTAAAGCGGGTGAACCTGCAGGACAAGGCGGATGCCTATCCCCACTCCCTCTCCGGCGGCATGCAGCAGCGCATCGCCATCGTCCGGGCACTGGAGATGAATCCGGAGGTCATGCTGTTCGACGAGCCCACGTCCGCCCTCGATCCCGAGATGGTGGGCGAGGTGCTGGAGGTCATGAAGCAGCTGGCCGATGAGGGCATGACGATGGTGGTCGTCACCCACGAGATGGCCTTTGCCAGGGAGATCGCAAGCCGCGTTCTCTTCATCGACGAGGGCGTCATCAAGGAGGAGGGAAGTCCTGAGGACTTCTTCACCCATCCCAAGAACCTGAGACTGCAGGATTTTCTGTCCAAAGTTCTGTAGCCGCGGTAGAATACGAAAAGAGTGCGGGCCGGAAGAGAGCGTCTCATTCGGCCCGTTTGTTTTGGAGACAAAGATGGGAATTGCGGCCGCCATGCGGCCAGGGAGGAACTATGTCCTGGGAAGAAAACGTCAGAACCGTCACCCCCTATACGGCGGGAGAGCAGCCGAAGGACCCCGGCATCATCAAGCTCAACACCAATGAGTGCCCCTATCCTCCGACGCCGAAGATCCAAGAGGCCTTAAAAGAGCTGGAGGATACGACCGACCGCCTCCGCCTCTATCCCGATATGAACGCGACGCGCCTGGTGAATGCCCTGGCGGACATCTACGGCGTGGACCCCGCGCAGATCTACGTGGGCGTCGGCTCCGACGACGTGCTGTCCATGAGCTTTCTCACCTTCTTTACGAGCGGGAAGAGAATCCTCTTCCCCGACATCACCTACTCCTTCTACGACGTCTGGGCGGAGCTCTACCGCATCCCCTACACCATGGTGCCCCTCCGGGACGACTTCTCGATCGACCCGGAAAACTACATCCCGGACTCTGCCTCCTACGCGGGAAAGAACGAGAATATCGGCGGCCTCATCTTCCCGAACCCCAACGCCCCCACCGGCGTAGCGCTCCCCCTTGCTGACATCGAGCGGATTGTGAAGGCAAACCCCGACATCCCGGTCATCGTGGATGAGGCCTACGTGGACTTCGGCTCCGAGTCGGCAAGGACCCTCCTTCCGAAGTACGAGAACCTCCTCATCATCCAAACCTTCTCCAAGTCCCGGGCGCTGGCCGGCCTTCGCATCGGCTTTGCGATCGGCAGCAAGAAGATGATCTCCTACCTAAACGACGTGAAGTTCTCCTTCAACAGCTACACGATGAACCTCCCCGCCATCGTGATGGCGGAGGCCGCGGTAAAAGACGACGCCTACTTCCACAGCCTCACCGACAGGATCATCGAAACAAGAGAGGCGTTTAAGAAGGACCTTTCCGCCCTCGGCTTTACCTATCCGGACTCGATGACGAACTTCGTCTTTGCGTCTCATCCCAAGGTTCACGCCAAGGAGCTCTTTGCCGAGCTTCGCGCCAAGGGGATCCTCGTCCGGTATTTTGACAAACCGCGCATCAACGAGTATCTTCGTATTACTGTGGGCACCAGGGAGCAGATGCAGAAGGTGGTTTCTGCCCTCCGGGAGATCCTTACGGAGCACCACGCGCTCTGAGCCTGCAAATCCCAAAAATACAAGCCACAAGGAGAAGTCCGAGCAAATGTTGAAGAACTACCTGTACTGCTTTGTCATTGCCATGGTGCCGATCGTCGAGCTGCGCGGCGCGGTCCCGATCGCCACCGCCTTTCACGCGGCGGATCCCTCGTTCAACCTGGTCATCGCGTTCATCCTGATCGCCATCGGAAACATGCTGCCGGTGCCCTTCATCTTTTTCTTTGCCAGGAAGGTCCTGGTCTGGGGAAAGGACAAGAAGGTGATCGGCAAGTTTTTCACCTGGTGTCTGGAGAAGGGCCACAAGGGCGGCGAGAAGCTCAAGGCCGGCGCCGGAAAGGGCCTGTACTGGGCACTGCTCCTGTTCGTCGGCATCCCGCTCCCCGGGACCGGCGCATGGACCGGAACCCTGGCTGCCTCCTTCCTGGACATGGACTTTAAGAAGAGCACCCTGGCCGTCATGGGCGGTGTCGCCCTGGCGGGCGTCATCATGGCGGTGCTGAGCTTTGGCGTTGCCGCCGGCGTCGGCGCCGTGCACTGAGGAAGCAGTCATGCAGGAAGACGGATATCTCCAAGCGGAAGAGGCCTACGAGAGCGGCTTTTCCTCTGTCTATGACCGCTTCATGGACGAAGTCCCCTATGACCGCTGGGCGGACCGCATCCGGAAAAACCTTGCGCATTACGGAGTAAAAGACGATGCCGCGGAACGGAAGATCCTGGTGGACCTTGGCTGCGGCACCGGGCAGATGACGCGGCGCATGGCGGATTTTGGCTACGACTGCATCGGCGTCGACCTCTCCGAGGAGATGCTCGCCGTTGCCGGCAATGCGGAGGCGGCTAAGCCCCGGGGGATCCTCTACCTCAACCAGGACATGCGGGAACTCGACCTCTACGGCTGCGCCGGGCAGGTGATCTCCTGCTGCGACAGCGTCAACTACCTGGTGACGGAGGAGGACATGGCGGCGATGCTCAGGCAGGTGGAGGAGACCCTCCTTCCCGGCGGGCTTTTTGTCTTTGACTTCAACACCCTGCACAAGTACCGGGACACGATGGGAGAGAAGACCATCGCCGAGAACCGGGTCAACGAGAGCTTTGTCTGGGAGAACCACTTCCTGGAGGAGGCGGAGGATGAGGACGGCGGGAAGCTTACGCACATCAATGTCTGCGACGTCACCTTCTACATCCGGGAGGGGGACTCAGAGCTCTTTCGCCGCTACGCGGAGCAGCACTGGCAGCGGGGCTGGACCCTGGCGGAGATGAAAGCGCTGCTCGAGAAGACGGGTTTTGAACTTTTGGAAGCCGTGGATGACGACACCGATGCCCCCGCGGGGGATAAGACCGAGCGGGTGGTGATCACCGCAAGAAAGAAGGGCACAGCCTCATGAGAGACGGATTTTTCCGGACCGCCGGCGCGGTCCCTGCGATCCGGGTCGCGGACCCGGACTACAACACAGAAAGGATACTGTCCTGCCTGAAGAAGGCAGAGGAGGCGGGTGCAAAGCTCGTCGTCTTCCCGGAGCTTGCGATCACCGGCTATACCTGCCAGGACCTGTTTTTACAGGACGCGCTGCTTGCCGGCGCCGAGGCGGGCCTTGCGAGAATGCTGGAGGCCACCAGGGGGTCTGACACCCTGATCCTTGTGGGCTTTCCCTATCGGCGGGGCGCCTGCCTCTACAACACCGCGGCGGCGGTGCAGGGCGGAAAGCTCCTTGCCCTGATCCCCAAGCGGTTTCTCCCCACCTACGGGGAGTTCTATGAGACGCGGCAGTTCACCGCAGGCCCGGAGGAAGTGGAGAACGTGACCCTCCTGGGGCAGGAAGTGCCCTTCGGGTCCCGGATCCTCTTGGACGTGGACGCGATCCCCGGGCTTTCCATCGGAACCGAGATCTGCGAGGACGCCTGGGTCCCCAACGCCCCGGACGTCGCCCTGGCCCTTGCCGGCGGGACGATCCTTGCCAACCTCTCTGCCTCCAACGAGACGGTGGGGAAGGACGCCTACCGCACAAATCTCGTCACCAACCTCTCCGGCCGCACGATCACGGGCTACGTCTACGTGAGCTCCGGGGACGGGGAGTCCACCCAGGACATCGTCTTCGGCGGGAGAGTTCTCCTTGCGGAGAACGGGAGCATCCTGGGAGAGCGCAAGATCTTCGACAACGGCTGGAACGAGGACAAGCTCTGCTGTGCGGACTTTGACATCGCCCGCCTCCTCTACGAGAGAAGGCGGATGTCGACCTTTGCCGGCCAGGAGACGGCGCCCAGGATGGTGCACGTTTCGGTCCACATGGAGCGGGAGATCACCCCGATCACCAGAACCTTCCCCCGGCATCCCTTCGTGCCGGCGGGGAAGGCAGACCGGGACGAGCGCTGCCGGGACATCATCCAGATCCAGTCCCGGGGCCTTGCCAAGCGCCTCACCCACATCGGCTGCCAGTCGGCGGTGATCGGCGTCTCCGGGGGCCTCGACTCCACACTGGCGCTCCTTGTCACCGCCAGGGCCTTTGACCTTGCGGGCATCGAGCGGAAAAAGATCCTTGCGGTCACGATGCCCTGCTTTGGCACCACGGACCGGACCTACCAGAACGCAATCCACCTGGCAGAGGAGCTGGGCGCTGCGCTAAAAGAGGTCAACATCAAGGCAGCGGTCACCCAGCACTTCTCGGACATCGGTCAGGACATGGAGGTCCACGATGTCACCTACGAGAACGGCCAGGCAAGAGAGCGGACCCAGGTTTTGATGGACCTTGCCAACAAGACAAACGGCATCGTCATCGGCACCGGGGATCTCTCGGAGCTGGCCCTGGGCTGGGCCACCTACAACGGGGACCACATGTCGATGTACGGGGTGAACGCCGGCGTCCCGAAGACCCTGGTGTCCCACCTGGTGTGCTGGTTTGCCGACACGACGGAAAAGCCAAACCTTGCCGCAACGCTCCGGGACGTCCTGGACACCCCGGTGTCCCCGGAGCTCTTACCGCCCGAGAAGGACGGGAGAATTGCCCAGCGCACCGAGGACCTCGTTGGCCCCTACGAGCTCCACGACTTCTTCCTCTACTACATGCTGCGCTGCGGCTTCCCGCCGGCAAAGATCTTCCGGATCGCGCTCCAGACCTTTGACGGCGACTACGACCGGGCAACCATCCTGAAGTGGCTGAAGAACTTCTACCGGAGGTTCTTTGCCCAGCAGTTCAAGCGCTCCTGCCTGCCGGATTCCCCGAAGGTCGGATCGGCGGCGGTCTCCCCGAGGGGGGACCTTCGGATGCCCTCCGACGCATCAAGGAATCTCTGGATGGCAGAGCTCGAGACGCTTCAATAGGAAGCAGAAAGGAGAGCCATGATCCTGCACTTTACCAAGATGGAGGGGGCGGGCAACGACTACGTCTACGTGAACGGCTTCACCGAGCACGTGAAGGAGGCGGACAAGCCCGCGGTGGTGCGCTATCTCTCCGACCGGCACTTCGGCGTCGGCGGGGACGGTGTGATTTTTATCAACGCCGGGAAGCAGGCGGACCTCGAGATGGAGATGTTCAACGCGGACGGCACCCGGGGCGAGATGTGCGGCAACGGCATCCGGTGCGTGGGCAAGTACGCCTATGACCGGGGCATGGTCCGGTCAAAGACCTTCACGGTGGAGAGCTTTGGCGCCGTCAAGCACCTGGAGATCACAAAGACCAATCCGGACGGCTCGGCGAAGGAGCTTGCCGTCGACATGGGCGCGCCGATCTTGCAGGCCAAGGACATCCCGGTGAAGGCAACCGCCTCCCCGGTGGTGAACGAGCCCATCGAGGTGGATGGCAAAGAGTACCGCATGACCTGCGTCTCCATGGGAAATCCCCACTGCGTCATCTTTGTGGACGACGTGGACGCTCTGGACCTTCCCGCTATCGGCCCAAAGTTTGAGCACCACCCCCGCTTCCCGAAGCGGACCAACACGGAGTTCGTGCAGGTCCTCTCGAGGGACCGGGTGAAGATGCGGGTCTGGGAGCGGGGAACCGGCGAGACGCTGGCCTGCGGCACCGGGTGCTGTGCCACCGGCACCGCCTGCGTCCTGAATGACAAGACGGACCGCGCCATCACCGTGGAGGTGAGGGGCGGCGAGATCGGAATCTTCTGGGACCCGGACACCGGCAGGATCCGGATGCAGGGCCCCGCCACAGAGGTCTTTTCCGGGGAGATTTCCCTCCCTGATGCCTGTCTTTCGGCCCCGGAACAGGGGTGAAACATCCATCCAACAAAGGAGGTAGACACATGTTTGAAGCGAATGAAGACTACTTGAAGCTCCCCGGGAGCTATCTCTTCTCCACCGTGGCCAAGAAGACCGCGGCCTACGTGGCAGAGCACCCGGAGGCGAAGATCATCCGCATGGGCATCGGCGATGTGACGCAGCCCCTGCCGCCCGCGGTGATCAAGGCGCTCCACAAGGCGGTGGACGAGCAGGCGGACGCGAAGACCTTCCGCGGCTATGCCCCGGACCTCGGCTATGAGTTCCTGCGCAAGGCCATAGCCGAGAACGACTACCGGGACCGCGGCTGCGACATCCGCGACGATGAGATCTTCATCTCCGACGGCGCCAAGTCCGACTCCGGCAACATCCAGGAGATCTTCCAGCGGGACAACCGCCTGGCGGTCTGCGACCCGGTGTACCCGGTGTACGTGGACTCCAACGTGATGGCGGGAAGGACCGGCGAGTACGACGAGAGGACCACCAGATGGTCCCGCGTCATCTACATGCCCTGCACCGAGGCCAACGGCTTTGTCCCGGACTATCCCGAAAAGACGCCTGACTTTATCTACCTCTGCTCCCCGAACAACCCCACCGGCGAGGCCATGAACAAGGACCAGCTCCAGGGCTGGGTCGACTACGCCAACGAGAAGGGCGCCGTCATCCTCTTTGACGCCGCCTATGAGGCCTACATCCACGACGAGAACGTCCCCCACTCGATCTATGAGTGCGCCGGCGCAAGAACCTGCGCCATCGAGTTCCGCTCCTTCTCGAAGAACGCGGGCTTTACGGGCCTTCGCCTCGGGGCAACGGTCATCCCGAAGGATCTCAAGGACCACAACGGTGTTGCCCTCTGGAACCTCTGGGCACGGCGCCACGGCACCAAGTACAACGGCGCCCCCTACATCGTGCAGCGTGCCGGTGAGGCCTGCTACACCAAGGAGGGCAAGGAGGAGATCCGCGAGATGGTCGGCCGCTACATGCACAACGCGGCCTTCATTAGAAAGAGCCTTGCGGACATGGGCTATGCCACCTACGGCGGCGTGAACTCCCCCTACATCTGGATCCGCACCCCGAACAACCTGACCTCCTGGGAGTTCTTTGACCTGCTCCTGTCCAAGGCCAACGTGGTGGGCACGCCCGGATCGGGCTTTGGTCCCTCCGGCGAGCACTTCTTCCGCCTGACTGCTTTCGGCAGTGAGGAAAATTCCGTGGAGGCAATGGAAAGAATCCGGAAGATGTAGTAGAATACGAAAAGCATCCGGGCCGGGAGACCGGTGGATGCACACGAGAAATCTGGAGGAAACGAAACCATGGGATTACTGGAAGACTGGCATAAAAAGGCCTACAACCAGAACGCAGACCAGAAGCAGCTGACCAACTTGTGGAACAGCTATTTTGCCAAGGAGAAGGATATCTACGCCGAGCTCCTGAAGAACCCCAATGAGGAAGTCAAGGGCACCGTCAAAGAGCTGGCGGATCGGTTCGGCATCACTGTCGAGTACATGACCGCCTTCCTGGATGGCATCCAGGAGAGCCTCAAGACCCCGAACCCGATCGAGAACGATCTTGCGGAGGACACGGAAGTGTCCCTCGCCTTCGACACCGAGAAGCTCTACAAGAACATGGTCGCGGCCGACGCCAACTGGCTCTATGAGCTGCCGGAGTGGGATGCGATCTACGACGAGAAGGAGAGAAAGCGCCTCTACCTCGAGCAGAAGAAGTCCGGCACCTACATCGCGCCGAAGAAGATCTACCCCAACGATCCCTGCCCCTGCGGCAGCGGCAAGAAGTACAAGAAGTGCCACGGAAGAAACGTGCGCTGACTGCCTGACCAACTACAACGACGTCCGTCTGACCCCTCCGGGCAGGCGGACGTTTTTGCAATGATGCAAAAGAAACAAGGGAGAAGAGCGATGGTACTTTGGTGGCGGGAAGCGGACCTTCCCCCGGCGCTGCAGCAGGCCTGCGAGGCCCCGGCAATGAAAAGAATTCGGGACGTCGACATGAACTGCGGGATGAATTACACGAAATTTCCCCGCTTTGCCAGGATCGGCGCCTACAGCCGCTATGAGCACAGCCTGGGGGTCTCCTGCATCCTCTGGCGGATGACAAAGGATCCTGCCATGGCCCTTGCGGGCCTCTTCCACGACATCGCGGCCCCTGCCTTCTCTCACGTGGTGGACTTTGCCAGGGGAGACTACAAAAAGCAGGAGGCGACGGAGCGGGAAACGGAGGGCATCATCCGGGAGGACCCGGTGATCCAAAAGGTCCTGGAAGAGCTCGGGCTCTCGGTGCAGGACGTCGCCTCCGACAGTGCCTATCCCCTTGCCAACTGCAAGGCGCCAGGCCTTTGCGCCGACCGCCTCGAGTACACCCTCGGCAACATGGTCAACTACGGCTTTGCCAAAAAAGAGGAGGCAAAGACCTATCTGGACCGCGTCACAATTCGGCAGAACGAGGCGGGAGAGGAGGAGCTTGGCTTTTCCGATGCAGAGAGCGGGATCGCCTTTGCAAAAAGGGCTCTTCTTTGCGGGTCGGTTTACGCCTGCCCGGAGGACCGCTACGGCATGGAGATCCTCGCAGAGCTGTTAAAAAAGGCCCTGGAGCGGGGGATCCTTTCGGAGGCGGATCTTTGGACCACAGAGCCGTGGGTTTCTCAAAAGCTCTCCGAATCGGCGCTTGCCCCCGACTGGGCGGCCTTTTGCAGGATGCAAAGGCTCGAGGTCCGGGAGGATTTCCCGAAGGAGGGAGAACGCAGCGGCTGGCGGAGCCTTCAGGTCAAGAAGCGCTGGATCGATCCCCTCTGCGGGGACGAGGGCCGGGCCTTTCAGATCGACCCGGCATTTCAGAAGGACCTTGCGGAATTTCTGTCGGATCCCCAGAAAGAGGTCATGCGGGATCCGGACTGGGACTGGAATTAGGATGATTTTTGGAAAGGAGCAGCGATGGGTGAGAAATACCTGATTGCGAACACGACACGGGAAGAGCGGGAGAAAATCGTCTACGATGCCCTCGGCATCACCGACGGTCTCTGCGACGGCTGTGCCCCCGGGATACTCAAGATGTACGACGACTATATCGAGGGCAGGATGGAGCTGGTGGAGGTCAACGCGGCTTTCCACCGTGGCTACGAGATGGAGCACGACAAGGACGAGCGCGGCGGCTCCTGCCCCGAGGGCGCGGTCTGAAGAGGAAGAAAAACCAATACCACGACGAAGGACCCGCAGCTGCTGCGGGTCCTTTCCTTTACCGGTGGAGAGGGAACAGCTGCCATCGCGCAAACCCGGAAAAGGAAAGGCCTGCAAGTACCAACGCATGTCAGGTTGATCCGGTTTGGAGCACGACAAAGAGCCTGCCACTTCCGTGACGGGCCCTTTGCCGGTGAATAAAGTAAAGAATAGAGAATATAGCCGTCCACCCTGCCAGGCAGGAATAGGCGGGATCAGGAAACACCCAAAGCGGCTGTTTCCTCAGCCCACATATCCCCGGGGCCGGAAGGGGAATCCGGACGTCTCCTTACTTTGCTCACCCTTTTAGGAGGAAAGCTGCCGGCAGGTGGCAAGTCCCGCCCGCAGCAGGCAGAATGCAGCTCAGACGCCGGAAGCGCCGTAGTTGGAGAGCACACGGGCGGACGGATCGTCGACGTCGCAGCCCTCCCAGTTCTTGTTGGGCATCCAGTAGGCGGGGATCAGCTGATCCTGGCCCGGGTAGTACTTCTGGAAGATCTCCATGTACAGCAGGGACTCCTTGGTGAAGGGGGTCACATGCGTGTACTTCTTGCGCTTTTCCTCGAACTCCTCGTCGGTGTAGAGGCTGTTTGCGTAGTCGATGATGTCGTTCCGGAGGGAGTGGCCCACCGCATCGGAGAAGGCGGCCTTCTCACGCATCAGGATGTTCTCCGGGATCAGCTTGTCCTTCTCAAAGGCATGGCGCAGCAGGTACTTGCCGATGCCGTAGGTGTTCATCTTCTTGGCCGGGTCCACATGCATCACGTAGTCCACGAAGTCCAGATCGCCGAAGGGAACCCGGGCCTCCAGGGAGTTGACGGAGATGCAGCGGTCGGCACGGAGCACGTCGTAGACGTTGATCTCGCGGATGCGCTTCTCGGCCTCCTTCTGGAATTCCTCCGGGCTCGGCGCGAAGTCGGTGTACTTGTAGCCAAAGAGCTCATCGGAGATCTCACCGGTCAGGATGACGCGGATGTCGGTGTTCTCATGGATCCACTTGCAGACCAGGTACATGCCGATGGAGGCGCGGACCGTGGTGATGTCGTAGGTGCCGAGGGCCGCAATGACGGGATCCAGGGCGCTTATGACATCGTCTCTTGTGATGATGACCTCGTGGTGGTTGGAGCCGATGTACTGGGCAACCTCACGGGCATACTTTAAGTCGATGGCGTCGATATCCATGCCGATGGAGAAGGTCTCCAGGGGCTTGTCCATGAGCTTTGCCGCGGCGCCGCAGACCAGAGAGGAATCGAGGCCGCCGGAGAGCAGGTAGCCGACCGGGGCATCCGCATCCAGCCGCTTCTCAATGCCGCGCATCAGCTTGTCGTGGATGTTCTGGCAGATGGTCTCCACATCGTCGTGATAGAAGTACTTCACGTCGGTCAGATCCCGGTAGGTGTGGAAGGCGCCGCCCTGGTAGTAGCATCCCGGTGGGAAGGGCATGATCTTGTCGCAGATGCCGATCAGGCTCTTGGGCTCGGAGGCGAAGAGGATGACGCCCTTCTCATCGTAGCCGTAGTACAGGGGACGGATGCCGATCGGGTCTCTTGCCGCGATGTACTCGTTGGTTCTGGCATCGTAGATGATCAGGGCATACTCCGCATCGAGCATGCGGAACATCGAGGTGCCGAGCTCCTCATAGAGAGGAAGCAGGATCTCACAGTCGGAGTCGGAGACGAAGGTGTAGCCCCGCTCCTCCAGGATCTTTTTGATCGGGCGGAAGCCGTAGAGCTCGCCGTTGCAGACGCAGTAGCTTCCCCGCAGGGAGAAGGGCTGCATGCCCTCCGGGGTTAGGCCCATGATGGAGAGCCGGTTGAATCCCAGAAGCCCGTTCCCGGTGTCGACCACGCGGGAAGCGTCCGGGCCACGGGAAATGGTCTTCTTCAGCATCTCGTTGAACAGATCAGCGGATGCATCTTTGCCGCAGTAACCAAGAATGGAACACATTTGCGAATCTCCTCTATTCTCACGATTCTCTATTTCTCAACAGGGACAACAAAAAAGCGACAGGACGGCAATACAGATCTCTGCATTGCGACGTCTCTGCCGCGTTCGTTCCTTGTTGATTTATGTGTGACATTATGAGCCCGGCCGGGAAGTTTGTCAAGCACCAAAGAGAAAAAGGGGAAGACCTTCCGCAGGACCCCTGCAGGGGATGCCGAACTTAAGAAAGAAAGGAGTGCGCCCCCCGTGCGGCCTTTTGCAGAGTAATGCGGCGACGTATTTGAAAAGTTCGGAATTTTCCCAAAAAGACGCAGGACACAAAAGCGTCACAAATTCATGACATAAGAAACACAAATTTTTCATATGATTCACAGGACACAGCAAAAAGGTGTTTTTGTCATTTTCAAATCATATGAGCACAGGAGGATTCCAACAAATGAACAGGCACTTTGGGTATTCGCTTCGGAGGACCGGCGCTGCCGTCTTGGCAGCAGGTCTCATCGCGGTCACGCCGCTTACCGTCTTCGCGGCAACCAGTGATTCCACCACGGAGACCGCATCGGTGATCGCCAGTGGGCTCACCATGAGCACCGACTACAACGGCCTCTCTGTCCAGGCGGGTGACACGGTCTCCTTCAACCTGAGCTTTACCAACAGCGGGGCCGGCGAGGAGGTCTCCCTCTCCGCATCAGGACTGCCGGACGGGTTTGACGGCTACTTCCAGGGCGGAAGCCACACCGTGACCAAGGCCTATGTGGCAAACGGCGTCAGCTCCGATGTCGTTACCTATACGGTAACGATCCCCGATGACACCTCCGACGGCACCTACAACTTCACGCTGACCGCCGAGGGCGACAACGGCACCGCTTCCCTTCCGATTACCCTGAATGTCTCGGAGATCGCCGTCAGCGCTTCCACATTTACCGCTGACTCGGAGGAGCAGGAGGGCACGTCCGGAACGTCCTTCACCTTCTCCTCAACCCTGACCAACAACTCTCTGGAGTCCGGCTCCTATGCCCTTTCCGCAGATGCACCGACCGGCTGGCAGGTGACCTTCACCTCCAGTGATTCCAAGCAGGTCTCCTCGGTGGATGTGGATGCCCAGGGTTCCGCAACCCTGACCATCGGCGTCACCCCGGCAACCGGCGTGGAGGCTGGTGAGTACAACATCCCCGTCTATGCCAAGAACGGTTCCGACTCCGTGGAGCTGGATCTGAAGGTGACCATCACCGGTACCTACACCCTGGATCTTGCCACCGAGGACCAGACCCTCTCCTTTGACGCCAAGACCAACAAGCAGACGGCCGTGACGCTGACCCTCACCAACTCCGGCAACATCGATCTGAACAACATCAACCTGACTTCCTCCGCACCCACCGACTGGACGGTCTCGTTCTCCCAGGACACCATTGACACCCTGGCTGCCGGCGCAACCCAGAACGTCACGATGTATGTGACCCCTTCGGATGCCGCCATCAGCGGTGACTACGTCCTGTCCGTGACCGCAAAGAGCGATGAGACCTCGCAGACCTCTCAGTTCCGTGTGACCGTGCAGACCCAGACCATCTGGGGCATTGTGGGACTGGTCATCATCGCCGGCATCGTGGTTTGCCTGTTCTTTGTCTTCAGAAAGTTCGGGAGGCGCTGATCTATGGCTGACGAGACAAAAGACCCCATCATCCAGACCGTGAACCTGTGCAAGGATTACGGCGAGGTGCATGCGGTCGATCACCTGAACCTCCAGGTGCACCCCGGCGAGGTCTTCGGCCTGCTCGGCCCCAACGGCGCCGGCAAGACGACCACCACGCTGATGCTCCTGGGGCTCACCGAGCCGACCTCGGGACATGCCTTCATCAACGGGCTCAACTGCACGCGGCATTCCCTGGAGGTCAAAAACCTGGTCGGGTATCTGCCCGACAACGTGGGCTTCTATCCGGCCATGACGGGCCGGGACAACCTGATCTTCTCCGGCATGATGAACGGCCTCTCTGAGGCGGATGCCGGAAAGCGGGCGGCCAGGGAGCTCGAGCGCGTGGGCATGACCTACGCGGCAGACCGGAACGCCGGCACCTACTCCCGAGGCATGCGGCAGCGCCTCGGCATCGCAGACGTCCTGATGAAGGATCCCAAGGTCATCATCATGGATGAGCCCACCGCCGGCATCGACCCGGAGGGCGTCCGGGCGATGACCGTTCTCATCCGGAACCTGGCACTGGAGGAGCACATCACGCTCCTCATCTCCTCCCACGACCTGTATCAGGTCCAGAGGATTTCCGACCGGGTCGGCATCTTCGTCCACGGCAAGATGATTGCCTGCGGCAAGGTGCAGGATCTGGGCCGGCAGCTGCAGAACGAGGGCCTGTACATGTTTGACTTCACCGCCGAGAAGAACGGCGAGAAGGAGTGGTCCCCGGAGTTCCAGCAGAAGATCCGGGAGATCCCGGACGTCACGATCGTCGGCCGCAAGGTCGACGGCTCCATCCACGTCGAGGCAAAGCGCGACATCCTGCTCGAGCTGCAGAAGCTCATGGTAGAGCAGGGCATCGCCGTCCGTGAGATGCACCAGACCGGCGGCGATCTGGATGAGATCTACCGCAAGTACTTTGAAAAGGCAGAGGAAGAAGAGGAAGGAGGGAAATCCAATGGCAGAAGCGGGCAAAACGCAGGCGGCGAAGAAGCAGACCGCCCCGTCGGGCTTAAAGCAAAGCTGGCAGCAGTTCGTAGCAGAAGAAAGAAGTGAAGCGGCGAAGCGCAACCGGCATGGCATGCACGTGCTCTACCGCAAGGAGCTCTCCGACCACATCAACTCCACCAGGTGCCAGATCCTGTACTTCATGTTGGCCCTCGTGTGCTTCATCGCCCTCTACGGGGCGGAGCAGACCCTGGCCCAGAGTGCCTCGCAGACCTCGGACGGCACGACCACGGTCTCGAAGTTCATGTTCCTGCTCCTGTTCACGACCTCGGGCAGCAACATCTACTCGATCTCCACGTTCCTGGGCTTTCTGGGACCGGTCTTCGGCATTATGCTCGGCTTTGATGCCATCAACGAGGAGATCGCCCAGGGCACGCTGAACCGCCTGGCGGCACAGCCCATCTGGCGCGACACGATCATCATCTCGAAGTTCCTGGCGGGGGCCACGTTCATCTTCCTGACCGTGTTCTCCATCGGGGGCCTCGTCACCGGCATCGGCATGATCGGCACCGGCCTTGTCCCCTCGGGGGAGGAGGTCGCGCGGATTCTGTTCTACCTGCTGATGGCCTCGATCTACATCTGCACCTGGATGGCGCTTGCCGAGCTCTTCTCGGTGACCTGCCGCCACGCAGCCACCTCGGCGCTCTCCTCGATCGCTATCTGGCTGTTCCTGACGATGTTCATGAGCCTTCTGGCCAGCGGCATCGCCGGCATGGTCTATCCCACCGGCCAGTCCGTGCAGGGCCAGATGAACACCCTGGCCAACTACAACCTGCAGGTGGGTCTCAACCGGATCTCGCCCTACTACCTCTTCTCGGAGGTGACGACGATCCTGATGAACCCGAACGTGCGCTCCACGAACCTGGTGTCGATCCTGCAGTCCTCGGACAGCGCGATCGCCTCCTACCTGACGCTGGGGCAGAGTCTGCTGCAGATCATTCCCCACATCGTGGTGATGTTTGCGGAGATGATCGCCTTCTTCGCAGCGGCCTACATCAGCTTCATGCGCAAGGAGATCCGCGCGTAAGCCGAATCGATTTGAAACACGGCAGCCTGCTCCGCAAGGGGACAGGCTGTTTTTGTGCTCTCACGAGATGAAATATGAAACATCTGTGAAAAGCATTACATGAGGAAACGGAAAAAAACAGATTCTTATCCCGGGGGAGTGGTGAGACGGCTGACGATACTGTGTGCGGTGTCGGAACTGTACGAAAATAAAGTCAGACAAATTTCCGAAGGCAAGAGGACTTTACAACGCTTTTCAAGCGTGCTAGCATCATAATGAAAGTAAAAAAATATAAAAGGAAGGAGGGCGCGGCACGATGGAGAAGGATATGCTGCAGGGCATCCGGAGAGACTCGATCGAAGGACATGTCCCGCTGAAGAACATCGGATTGGATCTGGTAGTACTGTTTTATGAGGAAATGACCAAACGGGGAAAGCACTCGGAAAAACCCGCTGGGCCTCTGATTCAGGAGGCAAAGGCGGAGGCGGCGGAGTGGTTCCCGGAGATGAGCGAGATTGTGAAATATGCGGCGGATGCGCTGACCCAGAGCGCAGGCCGGGGGGAGGAAAGCCCCCGGGAGGATGCCTTCGCACAGTCCGTCTCCAAGCTCGCCATCTCCCTGCAGGCGGCCAGCACGCTCTTTGTCTCCAACAGCCTCGGGAGCAACGACATGATCCTCGAGGACATCGGCGCGAGGTACCTGGAGTGCCGGGGAACGCTCCCTGACGAGGGGTCCAGGGCCCAAAAGCGCGAGGAGAAGGAGTTTGCCAGCCACCAGGCCAAAGAGGGGAGCGAGGACCGGTGGGACCGCAATGCCAGCATGGTGGAGCGGCTCACCAAGGAGTTTTTCCGCTACCAGATCGACGACGAGAGCCGCGGCAAGGCGATCCAGGCGCTCATGGATTTTGACCACGACAACACCCAGGACAAGGAGCTCTGGAACACGGTCCTTGGCTACCTCGACGGGATGGGCCTCTCCGATGAGGACACGAGCCCGATCCTGCAGGAGGAGCGAAGGGATCTCATCCAGACCCTGCGCCACGTGCAGCCGGGGGTCGTGCGGTATTTCCTCTACCGCTGCAACCAGCTGGCGGAGACGGAGTTTGAGGGGGTGCGGGATCGGTTCCTGTGCCAGAAGCAATACGCCTACGACGAGGACACGAAGAAGTTCTACGATGCGCTGCAGGTTTTGGAGACCGCGTACATTGAGGAGACCTTCCGGAGCGACTCGGGGCAGGAGATGCGCCGGCGCGAGGTCACCCAGAGCATGGATGCGCACCTGTTATTCTTCAGACTCCTTGGCAAGACCGACTCGGCGACGGCGTGAGCCTTCGTCAGATTGCCGGTTTTGCATCGGACGGCCTCTGTATCATTGTATGCAATTTTGATTGACAAACCCCTTTCTGCGGATATAATACAGTTCTATAAAGCAAAGGCGCTTTGAGAGACGGAAGAAGTCTCTCAAGGCGCTTTTTGGTTTTTCAGAGAACAGGAGGATATCGATCAATGGATACGGTAAAGATCCCGGAGATTTACGGCAGCCTTGTCTTCAACGACAAGGTGATGAAAGAGCGGCTCCCCAAGGATGTCTACAGGGCCGTCCACAAGGCGATCGCCAGCGGCTCCTCTCTGCAGCTTGACGTGGCCAACACCGTGGCAGCTGCGATGAAGGAGTGGGCAATCGAGAAGGGTGCCACCCACTACACGCACTGGTTCCAGCCGATGACCGGTCTGACTGCGGAGAAGCACGACTCCTTCATCAGCCCTCAGGCAAATGGAACCGTCATCATGGAGTTCTCCGGCAAGGAGCTGATCAAGGGCGAGCCCGACGCCTCCTCCTTCCCGTCCGGCGGCCTGCGTGCCACTTTTGAGGCAAGAGGATACACTGCGTGGGATCCCTCTTCACCGGCCTTCATCAAGGACGGCACCCTCTACATCCCGACGGCTTTCTGCAGCTACGGCGGCGAGGCCCTCGACAAGAAGACCCCGCTCCTTCGCTCCATGGCAGCCCTCTCCAGGGAGGCCGTGAAGGTGCTGCACGTTCTGGGCAACACCGAGGTCACCCATGTGGACACCACCGTGGGTTCCGAGCAGGAGTACTTCCTGATCGACAAGGATATGTACTTAAAGCGCAAGGACCTGCTGATGTGCGGCAGAACCCTGATCGGCGCCCCTGCTCCCAAGGGACAGGAGATGGAGGATCACTACTTCGGTGTCCTCAAGCCGAAGGTCTCTGAGTACATGCATGACCTGGATCAGGAGCTGTGGAAGCTCGGCGTCCCGGCCAAGACCAAGCACAACGAGGTCGCTCCTTCCCAGCACGAGCTGGCTCCGGTCTTCGAGACCGCAAACGTCGCCGTCGACCACAACCAGCTGACCATGGAGGTCATGAAGAAGGTTGCCGACAAGCACGGCTATGCGTGCCTGCTGCATGAGAAGCCGTTCGACGGTGTCAACGGCTCCGGCAAGCACAACAACTGGTCCATCGTCACCGATACCGGTGTGAACCTCCTGGATCCCGGCAAGACCCCTGCCGAGAACACCCAGTTCCTGGTCTTCCTGATGGCAGTCATCTCCGCTGTGGATGATTATCAGGATCTGATGCGTGTCTCGGTCGCCACGGCTGGCAATGATCACCGCCTTGGCGCAAACGAGGCGCCGCCGGCCATCATCTCCATCTTCGTGGGCGATGAGCTCGCAGGTGTCTTAAAGGCCATCGATGAGGGCAAGGACTTCGTCGGCACCGGCAAGATCAAGATGGATCTGGGCGCTCCGGTTCTTCCGAACATCACCAAGGACACCACGGACCGCAACCGGACCTCGCCGTTTGCCTTCACTGGCAACAAGTTTGAGTTCCGTATGCCCGGCTCCTCGCTGAGCGTTGCAGACCCCAACATCGTCCTGAACACCGCCGTCGCAGAGTCTCTCTCCAAGATCTACGACAAGCTCAAGGATGTCGCGCCCGATGACATGGCAGCCGCAGTTCAGAAGCTCGTGAAGGAGCTCCTGGACGCCCACAAGAGAATCCTCTTCAACGGCAACGGCTACACCGACGCCTGGGTCGAGGAGGCAGCAAAGCGCGGCCTCTACAACTTAAAGTCCCTGCCTGAGGCAATGCCCAGACTCATCGCGGACAAGAACGTCGAGCTCTTCACCAAGCACGGCATCTTCACGAAGGAGGAGCTGGATTCCCGCTACGAGATCTTCCTCGAGAACTACGTGAAGACGATCCACATCGAGTCCCTGACGATGCAGGAGATGGTGCGCAAGGACTTCACCTGCGGCATCGTGTCCTACATGAAGGACATCACCAACGAGACCCTCAAGAAGAAGCAGCTCATGCCGAGCCTGGACTGCTCCTACGAGGAGAAGATCATCGGCACCCTGGATGCCACCGAGGCGAAGATCTGCACCTCTGTCGAGAAGCTCGACGAGGACACCAGGCACGCCGAGACCATCGAGGACGAGCTCGCGTGCGCAACCTACTACTACAAGACGATTCTTGCCGACATGGCAGAGCTTCGCGCCAGCGTCGACAAGGCAGAGGCCATCATCCCGGACAGCTACCTTCCTTATCCGACCTACGGCCAGATGCTGTTCTCCCTTCGCTGAGCGGGTTCGGGGGTGCAATCCCCGTCGTTCTACCGCAATGTCATCCTGACAGTTCGCCTTGCACCTTCGGTGTGAGACTGCAATTGTATACCGCAAAATCCGGCAATGAGGCTGGCAGGTTTCATGGGTCCTGCCATGCCTGCCAGCATCAGGCCGGATTTTTGCGTATCTGCGCATATTTTCAGAAACTTTCGGATTGCCACGCAAAGGAATTGAAAAATGGAGAAAACGAAAGAAAAATTCTATACCAAGGAGTTCTATGAGAGCCTGCAGAAGGAGCACGACGCCTGCGGCATCGGCACCATCGTGAACATCGACGGCCACAAGGACTACCGGGTGCTGGACGATGCCCTCTCGATCGTGGAAAAGCTCGAGCACCGCGCCGGAAAGGACGCGACCGGGAAGGTGGGCGACGGTGTCGGCATCCTCACCCAGGTCTCCCACACGTTCTTTTCGAAGGCAGCAAAAGAGGCGGGCATCACCCTGGGCGGTGAGCGCGACTACGGTGTCGGCATGTTCTTCCTGCCCCAGGACACCTTAAAGCGCACCTTCGCGATGCGCATGCTGGAGGTCATCACCCAGAAGGAGGGCCTCAACTTCCTCGGCTGGCGCGCCGTCCCGGTGCACCCGGAGATCTTGGGCGCCCCCGCGAGGGACTGCATGCCCTACATCAGCCAGTGCTTCATCGAGCGCCCCAAGGACTGTCCCAAGGGCATCGATTTTGACCGGCGTCTGTATGTGGTCCGCCGGGAGTTTGAGCAGTCCTCCGAGGACACCTACATCTGCTCCCTCTCTTCAAGGACCATCGTCTACAAGGGCATGTTCCTCGTGATGCAGCTTCGCAAGTTCTACGATGACCTGCAGGATCCGGATTTCCAGACCGCCATCGCCATCGTCCACTCGCGCTTTTCGACGAACACGACGCCCTCCTGGAACCGCGCCCATCCCTACCGGATGATCGCCCACAACGGCGAGATCAACACGATCCGCGGCAACATCGACCGTATGCTCGCCCGTGAGGAGACCATGTTCTCGCCGATCATGGAATCCGACATCGACAAGATCTTCCCGGTGGTCAACACCGCGGGCTCCGACTCCGCGATGCTCGACAACACCCTGGAGTTTTTGTACATGAACGGCATGGATCTGCCGCTGGCCATGATGGTGACGATCCCCGAGCCCTGGAAGCACAACGGCTTCATGAGCGAGGACCGGAAGGACTTCTACCATTACTATGCGACCATGATGGAGCCCTGGGACGGCCCGGCGGCCATCTTGTTCTCCGACGGCGATCTCGTCGGCGCGACCCTGGACCGGAACGGCCTTCGCCCGTCCCGCTACTACATCACCGATGACAACCGCCTGATCCTCGCCTCCGAGGTGGGCGTTCTGGACATTGCCCCGGAGCACGTCCTGACCAAGGGACGCCTCGAGCCCGGCAAGATCCTGCTCGTCGACACCGTGCAGAAGCGGATCATCTCCGACGCGGAGTGCAAGAACTACTACAGCCACCGCCAGCCCTACGGCGAGTGGCTCGACTCCCACCTGCTGCACCTGGAGAACCTGGCGATCCCCAACAAGAAGATCCCGACCCACAGCCAGGAGGACCGGGACAAGCTCTACAAGGTCTTCGGCTACACGAATGAGGACGTGAACGATGAGATCCTGCCCATGGCCTTAAACGGCGTGGAGCCCACGGCCTCCATGGGCCACGACGTGCCGCTGGCCGTCCTCTCGAAGCAGCACCAGCTCCTCTTCAACTACTTCAAGCAGCTGTTTGCGCAGGTCACGAATCCGCCCATCGACAGCCTGCGGGAGAAGATCGTCACCGACACCACGGTCTACATCGGCTCCGATGGTGACCTCTTAAACGAGAAGGGCAACAACTGCACGGTCCTCGAGGTGAACAACCCGATCCTGACCGGCGTGGACATCATGAAGATCAAGTCCCTGAACCAGCCGGGCTTCCACGCAAGAACCCTCTCGCTCCTCTACTACAAGAACACGAGCCTTGCCAAGGCCCTGGAGCAGCTGAACATCTCCGTGGACCGGGCAGAGACCGAGGGCATCAACATCATCATCCTCTCCGACCGCGGCGTGGATGAGAACCACGTGCCGATTCCGTCCCTCCTTGCCGTCTCCTCCGTGGAGCAGCACCTGGTGCGCACGAAAAAGCGCACGAAGGTATCCCTGATCCTCGAGTCCGGCGAGCCCAGAGACGTCCACCAGGTGGCAACCCTCCTTGGCTTTGGTGCCCGGGCCGTGAATCCCTACCTTGCCCACGAGTGCATCGCCGAGCTCATCGACATGGGGAACCTGGACAAGGACTATCACACCGCCATTGAGGACTACAACAAGGCCCTGCTCCAGGGCGTTGTGAAGATCGCCGCCAAGATGGGTATTTCGACGATCCAGTCCTATCAGTCCGCCCGCATCTTCGAGGCGGTGGGCCTCTCCCAGGAGATCATCGACCGGTACTTCACCGGCACCGTCTCCCGTGTCGGCGGCATCGGCATCCCCGAGATCGAGGAGGGAATCACCTTCCGCCACGACCACGCCTTTGACCCGCTGGGCCTTGGCGTTGACACCACCCTGGACTCCGTTGGCTTCCACAACCTGCGCTCCGGCAAGGACAAGGAGGATCACCTCTACAGCCCGGAGACCATCATCACGCTCCAGCAGGCGGTGCGCACCGGCTCCTACGAGAAGTTCAAGGAGTACACGAAGCTCGTCGACGACCCGGCAAGGCCCCACACCCTGCGGAGCCTGATGGACTTTGCGCCGAAGAACGCGCCGATTCCGCTCGAAGAGGTGGAGCCCGTCGAGAACATCCTGCACCGCTTCAAGACCGGCGCCATGTCCTTTGGCTCGATCTCCCAGGAGGCCCACGAGACCCTGGCCCTGGCGATGAACAGGATCGGCGGCAAGTCCAACACCGGTGAGGGCGGCGAGGATCCCGCCCGCTACGGCACGGACCGCAACTCCGCGATCAAGCAGGTGGCCTCCGGGCGCTTTGGTGTCACCAGCGCCTACTTAAACAGCGCCGTCGAGATCCAGATCAAGATGGCCCAGGGTGCCAAGCCCGGCGAGGGCGGTCACCTTCCGGGAAAGAAGGTCTACCCTTGGGTTGCAAAGATCCGCTACAGCACCCCCGGCGTGGCCCTGATCTCCCCGCCGCCGCACCACGACATCTACTCGATCGAGGATCTGGCACAGCTGATCTACGACTTAAAGAACGCAAACCGGGGTGCCAGGATCTCCGTGAAGCTCGTCTCCGAGTCGGGCGTTGGCACGATTGCCTGCGGCGTTGCCAAGGCAGGTGCCCAGGTCATCCTGATCTCGGGTTATGACGGCGGCACCGGCGCGGCGCCCACCTCCAGCATCCACAACGCGGGCCTTCCCTGGGAGCTCGGCATCGCTGAGGCCCATCAGAACCTGATCGCAAACGGCCTTCGGGGCCGCGTCATCCTGGAGACCGACGGAAAGCTCATGTCCGGCCGGGACGTTGCCATCGCGGCGCTCCTTGGCGCCGAGGAGTACGGCTTTGCCACCGCGCCCCTCATCTGCATGGGCTGCATGATGATGCGCGTCTGCTCCAAGGACACCTGCCCGGTGGGCATCGCGACCCAGAACCGGTTGCTGCGGGACCGCTTTGCCGGAAAGCCGGAGTATGTCATCAACTTCATGACCTTCATCGCCCAGGAGCTGCGCGAGATCATGGCAAAGATGGGCTTTAGCACGCTGGATGAGATGATCGGACGGACCGACTGCCTCGAGGTCAAGAAGAACCCGATCACCAAGCGCGCGAGCAAGGTCGACCTCTCGAGAGTCCTGGATCCCCGGTTTGCCCATGCGGCCGAGTCCCACTTTGAGAAGGAGAAGGTCTACGACTTCCACCTCGAGAAGACCCTCGACATGTCGGTGCTGCTGCCCGCCTTCGCGCCCCAGTTTGACAAGAAGCCGGAGGATGTCAAGAAGAAGACGGTGGAGCTCAAAGTGAGCTCCACGGACCGGGCCTTTGGCACGATCCTCGGCTCCGACATCACGCGGCACTTCGGCGAGAAGCTCCCGGAGGACACCTTTGAGGTCATCGCCCACGGCGGCGGCGGGCAGAGCTTTGGCGCCTTCGCGCCCAAGGGCCTGACCCTTCGCCTCTACGGCGACGCCAACGACGGCTTCGGCAAGGGCCTCTCCGGCGGCAAGCTCATCGTGGCCCCGGAGAAGGGCTCGAAGTTCGTCGCCTCGAAGAACATCATCATCGGCAATGTCGCCCTCTACGGCGCGACCTCCGGCCGTGCCTATGTCTGCGGCATCGCCGGCGAGCGCTTCTGCGTGCGCAACTCCGGTGCCATCGCGGTGGCAGAGGGCTGCGGCGACCACGGCCTCGAGTACATGACGGGCGGCCGCGCGGTGATCTTAGGGCCCACCGGCAAGAACTTTGCGGCCGGCATGTCCGGCGGCATCGCCTACGTGCTGGATGAGGACCACACCCTCTACCGCAGAATGAACAAGGACATGGTCTCGATGCAGGAGCTCTCGGAGAAGTACGACATCCAGGAGCTCAAGTACATCCTGCAGGACTATGAGAAGGAGACGGGCTCGGAGCTGGCAAAGAAGATCCTGGCCAACTTCGCGGACTACATCCCCTCCTTCAAGAAGATCCTGCCCAATGACTATCAAAAGATGCTGATCGCGATCAGCAAGTATGAGGAGCAGGGCATTTCCCACGACAATGCCGTGCTGGAAGCATTCGAGGAGGTGACGGCGTAATGGGAAAGACTACCGGATTCCTGGATTACCAGAGAAAAGCAAACGGGGACATTCCGCCGAAGGAGCGCATCCAGAACTTTTCCGAGTTCCACACCTACCTGGATGAGGAGGACAGAAGTAAGCAGGCGGGCCGCTGCATGAACTGCGGCGTGCCGCTGTGCCAGTCCGCGATGAAGCTCTCCGGCATGGTGACCGGGTGCCCGCTCCACAACCTGATCCCCGAGTGGAATGACGAGGTCTGGCAGGGGCATGTGCGCTACGCGTTCACAAGGCTCCAGAAGACCTCCAACTTCCCGGAGTTCACGGGAAGGGTTTGTCCCGCGCTCTGCGAGAAGGCCTGCATCAACGGCGAGTACGGCGAGCCGGTGACGATCCACGACAACGAGCTCTACATCATCGAGACCGCCTGGGCAAAGGGCACGATTCAGCCGAGGATCCCCAGAATCCGCTCCGGCAAGCGGGTCGCGGTGGTGGGCTCCGGCCCCGCAGGTCTTGCCTGCGCGGATGAGCTCAATCACCGTGGGCACCTTGTCACCGTGCTCGAGCGGGAGGACCGGATCGGCGGCCTTCTCATGTACGGCATCCCGAACATGAAGCTCGACAAGTCGGTGATTGCGCGCAGAAGAAAGCTCATGGAGGAAGAGGGCGTCGTCTTTGAGACCGGCGTCAACGTGGGCGTCACCGTGACCGCGGAGGAGCTCTTAAAGAAGTACGACGCGGTGGTCCTTGCCTGCGGCGCAAAGCAGCCCCGGGCCCTTGCCGGCGCGGATCCCGAGAAGACCCCCGGCGTCTACTACGCGGTGGACTTCTTGAAGTCGACGACCAAGGCCCTCCTTGCCACGGGCTCCGTCAGCGCCGCGGACTTCCGCAAGGCCACCGGCTACATCAGCGCGAAGGACAAGAACGTCGTGGTGGTCGGCGGCGGTGACACCGGCAACGACTGCATCGGCACCTGCATCCGCCACGGCTGCAAGAGCATCACGGCTCTCGAGATGATGCCGGAGCCGCCCCTCACCCGCACGGTCTCCAACCCCTGGCCGGAGTGGCCCAAGGTCAAGAAGACCGACTACGGCCATGAGGAGGCCATCGCGGTCTTCGGGAAGGACCCCAGAGTCTACGAGACCACGGTCAAGGAGATCCACACCAACAAGAAGGGGGAGCTTCGCGAGATCGTCACCGTGAAGGTGAAGTTTGAGAACCGCAAGATCGTCGAGATCCCCGGCACGGAGCAGACCTTGAAGTGCGAGCTCCTTCTCATCGCCGCCGGCTTTACCGGCTGCGAGAAGTACACGGCCGAGGCCTTCGGCACCAAGCTCACCCAGCGGGGCACCGTGGAGACCGCGGCGGAGGACGCCTTTGCGACTTCCGTCAACAAGGTCTTCACCGCGGGCGACATGCACCGGGGCCAGTCCCTGGTCGTCTGGGCGATCACCGAGGGAAGACGCTGCGCAAGAGACGTGGATCTCTTCCTGATGGGCTACTCGAACCTTAGGGAGTCCTGAGCGATTTGGCAAAATCCCGAAAATGGCGCGAAAGCCCGGCGGAATTTTGACAGTTCTCCGGGTTGCCAGAAAAAGGATACTTGTATACAATATTCCCATAGGCGCCGGCGGGGCAAGAACCCCACCGGCAAGACGAACAGGACAGCAAGGGAGCTGTGCGGAACATGGTCCGCACAGCTCCTTTTTTCGTTCCTGTGAATCCGGCAAAGAGGAGGAGAAATTATGGAAATCAGTGTAACCACAGTCATATGGGTGCTGGTCTGTACCGCACTCGTCTACTTCATGCAGGCGGGCTTTGCCCTCTGCGAGGCGGGCCTCACAAGGGCCAAGAACACCGGCAACATCCTGATGAAGAACATGATGGACTTCTGCATCGGAACCCCGTGCTTCTGGTTCATCGGCTTCTCGATCATGTTCCACGGGGGACTGGGCGGCTTCATCGGCAGCCCGGACTTCTTCATCCGCGGCGCCTACACCGCCAAGAACAGCGTCGTCCCCCAGACGATGCCCCTCTGGTGCTACGTGATCTTCCAGACCGTGTTCTGCGCCACCGCCGCGACCATCGTCTCCGGATCCATGGCAGAGCGCACGAACTTCAAGGCCTACTGCGTCTACAGCGCCGTGATCTCCCTGATCGTCTATCCGATCTGCGGCCACTGGAGCTGGGGCGGCGGCTGGCTCTCCACCCTGGGCTTCCATGACTTCGCAGGTTCCGCGCAGGTCCACAACGTGGGCGGCCTCATCGCCTGCCTTGGCGCAGCGCTCCTTGGACCCCGCATCGGCAAGTATGACAAGAACGGCAACCCCCGCGCCATCCTCGGCCACAACATGACCGCCGTCGCCCTCGGTGTCTTCATTCTCTGGTTCTGCTGGTTCGGATTCAACGGCGGTTCCACCGTCGCCATGAGCACCGCAGACGATGCGGCCTCCGCATCCCTGGTCTTCATGAACACGAACCTCGCCGCTGCCATCGCCACCGTGGTCACCATGATTTTCACCTGGTGCCGGTACGGCAAGCCTGACGTCTCCATGACCTTCAACGCCTCTCTGGCGGGCCTGGTGGCCATCACCGCTGGCTGCGACTGCGTCTCCCCGGTGGGCGCTGCCATCATCGGCGTCGTCTCCGGTTTCCTGGTTGTCTTCTCCGTCGAGTTCTTTGACCGGGTCGCCAAGATCGACGATCCCGTCGGTGCCGTCTCCGTCCACTTCGTGAACGGCGTCTGGGGCACCATCGCGGTGGGCCTCTTCTCCACCGGCACAGACGGCGTCGGCAAGGGCCTCTTCTACGGCGGCGGCGCAGGCCAGCTGGGCGTGCAGCTTATCGGCATCCTCGCCATCGATGTCTACGTCCTGGTTGTCATGTTCATCGTCTTCAAGATCATCGACAAGACCATCGGCCTTCGCGTTCCCGCAGAGGTCGAGATCGAGGGCCTGGACAAGTACGAGCACGGCCTTGCCAGCGCCTACAGCGGATTTGCGATCTCTGATCCCACCTACCTGGAGATGGACGTGAACGAGAACACCGACCTCGGCGAGGAGAACTACGACAAGGCCTCCGAGGCGCAGAAGAGCGCCGCCGTCAAGGTTCAGACCGCACCGACCGGCGTCTACGACACCGGCATGCACAAGGTCTCCATCATCTGCCGCCTGTCCAAGTTTGACGAGCTCAAGACCGCGCTGAACAAGCTGGGCGTCACCGGCATGACCATGACGCAGGTCATGGGCTGCGGCATCCAGAAGGGCTCCAACGAGCGCTACCGTGGCGCCGTGGTCGACAGCACGCTTCTTCCGAAGGTGAAGGTCGAGGTCATCGTCTCCAAGATCCCGGTGGATTCCGTGATCGAGGCGGCGAAGAAGGCCCTCTACACCGGCCACATCGGAGACGGCAAGATCTTCGTCTACAACGTCACCAGGGTCGTCAAGATCCGCACCGGCGAGGAGGACTTTGCAGCCCTTCAGGACGTCGAGTAATTCCTCTGGTGTTCCCAGGCAATCCCTCTGCCTGAAAACATAAGGCCCTTCCTTTTCCGAAAGCAGTCCACCGGCCGTGGGCTGCTTTTTGGCGTGCCGGAACCGGAGAAGACGTACTATTTCTGTCCCTGCAGGGACAAGCGGTTTCCGGGCTAAGGGCCGGATTCCTCCGGGAAGGGACGCGGACAGGAAAACATGCAGGACGGTGTCAATGCGGGGCGGCACCAGCAGGGGCTTTGCCGTGGCTGCAGATGCGAGGCGTTTCCCAGATAGGGCACAGTAGAAATACCTCGTTGACAGAAACGACAGCAAATGCTATATCAGTTTTCTGGAAAGATAAAAAACAGGGGCGCTGTGAGACAAGCGCTCCGGGGGAGATCGTGCGATGGACACATGCAGTGAACTGCACCGATACTATGATGCCCTGACACTGGGCATTTGCCTCATCACCAGAGAGGGAGAGCGGATTCTCTTTGCCAACCGCGGGATGTGCGCCCTCTACAACTGTGCCACCGAGGAGGAGTTTCTCGGGATGACGGGCGGCGTCTTCTCCGGCATGACGACAAGACAGGGCCTTTCCCTGGCAAGGGCCTGCGGCCAGCGCACCGACTACTTCACGGTCCACTACAGCTTCCGGACGAGGGACCTCCACTTTCGGGAGGCGGATGCCATCGTCACCCTCATGGAGGCAGAGGGCATCCCCTGCTACTGCATGCAGACCGTGACCACCCAGATGGAGCGGTCGGTGGACAGCTCGGACCACATCACCGGCTTTCCCGGCGCCAGGGAGTTCTTCCAGGGGGCCCTCGCCATGGCCCGGGGCAATGCGGAAAAGGGCACCTTTGCCAGCATGTGCCCCGCCTGCTTCAACATCGCAAACTTCCGGGGCTTCAACCGGGAGAACGGCATGGAGGAGGGGGACCGGGTCCTTGCGGGCGCCGCAAAGGCCCTGCGGGAGATCTTCCCCGGCGGGTACTTCGGCCACCCCAACGCGGACACCTTCTACGCCATTCTCCCCCGGGAGGACCTGCGCGCGAGGACCGATGCCCTCTGCCGGAGCGTGAACCGGATGCTGGGGGAGGGCGGCTACGCCATGAAGGCGGGCCTTGTCATCTTTGACAAGCCGGTCTCCACGGAGACCCTTCGCCATTCTTTCGATATGGCAAGGATCGCCTGCGACAGCGTAAAGAGCGACCGCTTGCAGAACTTTGCGGTCTTTCGCGAGGAGATGCAGGAGCAGCTGGAGCTTCGCCAGTACGTGCTGGGCCACTTCGAGGAGGCCCTGCGGCAGGGGTACCTGAAGGTCTACTACCAGCCGATCGTCCGCACGGCGACCGGCAAGGTCTGCGCTCTGGAGGCGCTCTCCCGCTGGGAGGACCCGGAGAAGGGGATCCTCTCGCCCCTTGTCTTTGTGCCCACCCTGGAGCGGGCGCGCCGCATCGGCCAGCTCGACGCCTACATGATCGAGAAGGTGGCCCAGTTTCAGTCGGAGCGGCAAAAAAGCGGGGAGGCGCTCTTCCCGATCTCCCTCAACCTCTCGCGCCTCGACTTCGACCTGATCCAGCCTTTGGCAAAGCTCGAGGAGGTCTGCGCGAAGTACCGGATCCCGGCGGGGTGCATCTGCGCCGAGATCACCGAGACCATGGTGGCGGAGAACCGGGAGGAGATGGGCCGTGTGATCCGGGGCTTTCATGAGGCGGGCTTTGAGATCTGGCTCGACGACTTTGGCGCCGAGTACTCCTCGTTGAACTCCCTGCACCGCTGCCCCTTTGACCTCATCAAGCTCGACATGGGCTTTTTCCAGAACTTCGACGACAAGAGCCGGGCGATTTTGACGAACCTTGTGAGCATGGCAAAGGACCTTGGGATGCACACCCTGGCGGAGGGCGTGGAGACAAAGGAGCAGGTGGACTTTCTTGCCGGCATCGGGTGCGAGCGGATTCAGGGCTACTACTACGGCCGCCCGGAGCCCTATGCCTCGCTGGTTGCCCGGGCGGCGGAGCGGAGCCTTGTCCCGGAGAACGAGCTGGAGCGCTCGATCTTTGACGCGGCGGGCCTTGTCAACCTGGTCTCTCAGACCCCGAAGGCGCTGTTCTTTGTAAAGGGAAAGACCCTGCGCCTTCTTGCAGCCAACGCCGCCTTCTGGCCGGAGCTTGCCCCGAAGGGGGAACTGGACCTTGCCGAGGTAAACCGGATCCTGCAGGACCCCGCCGCCTCCCGCCAGAACGGGCGGTTTCTCGCTGGCGCCGGACGGGTCTTCCGGGACGGGAAGGACGACATGATCGCGGTGCTTCGGGGCGAGTACCTTCGCTTTCACGCGGAGAAGATCGCCGGCGTGGAGGGCTTCTGGGCCGGGAGCTGCACCCTCATCAACATGCGCTACGACCAGGAGATCGGGGAGGCAAAGCAGCTGGACCGGATCTTCCGCCACCTGATCCCGCTCTACGAGAGCATCTGCATCACGGACCCGGGCGCAGATACGCTTCGCATCTTCTTTGCCCCCTATCAGGAGACGGCCTCTTTCAAGACGATGCCGGGGGCCGCCTCTGCGGTGCGTCGCTTTGCCCAAAACCACGTCGATCCCGCGGACCGGGACCGGTTTCTTTCCTACTACCAAACGACCCTCGCGGAGACGAAGGTCCGGGAGAACCTCTTTCGCCTGCGGGGCAGGACGGGGTCTACCGCTGGTGCCTCTACACGGCGATCCCCGTGCACTTCCAGGGGAGAAGGTGCGTCCTCTTCTGCAGCAGGCTCGCGGTGATGGAGCGGGAGAAGGACCTTGTCAGCGTCGTGCCCGTCTTTGCCGCCTCCTTCGGGGCAGGAAGTCTCCCCTCCGGGGGAGATGAGACCCTGCAGCAGGAGGCCGCTCTCTTTCGCGCCCTCGCGGAGGATGCGGGGATTCCGGTGTGCTGGAAGAACCCGCAGCAGCAGTACCTGGGGATGAACGAGGCCTTCTGCCGGCTGACAGGGCTTGCGGATTCGGCGCAGGCCATCGGGCGCACCGCCGCGGAGCTTGGCCTCTACCTCGACGGGGAGGTGCCAAAAAAGGAGGAGGAGAAAGTTCTCCAGGGTGCGGCGCAGGCCATCCTCTCCCCGCGGACCTTCCTTGCAAGAGGCCGGGTCCACACGAGCCGGTTTCTCGAGGTCCCCTTCTACCGGGGAAAGCAGGTGGGAGGTCTTTTGGGTCTTGCCCTGGAGCGCCCTGAGGAGGACGGGGAGGCCGCGGGAGGTGCGAAACTCCTCGACACGGTAGGAATTCTGCAGGCCGGCATGACCCTGGACGATGCCTTCCGAAGGACCGGACGGGGGTACTGTGCGGTGCTCCTTCTTCTTCAGAACTTTGAATCTCTCTGCAAGACCTACGGGGAGAACTTTGCGGGGGAGGCCGCAGGCCGGATTGGCAGCGCCCTCCTGTCGAGGAACCTTCCCCGGGACGCCGTGGCGGGGCGCCTTGCCACCCGGGCGTTTCTCCTTCTTGCCGGGGAGAAGAGCGCCGAGGGGATCGTGAAGGCGGCGATCGGGGTGCAGGATAAGATCGAGGCACTCCGGGGAATCGGCGGCACGCCCTGCCGCCTCGTCATCGCCCGCACCATCGGCGTGGGGCGGGAGACGGAGAGCTTCTTCTCGCTCATTCGGCTCCTGTCCCTGCGGGCAGAGCCCCTTCGCTCGAAGGAGCGCACCGCCCTGGACGAGGTCTGGCAGCTCGTCGGCATGCGCTGGGAGCTTTTGAACGGGATCCCGGACCGGGCCGCCCTGGTGGACCCGGAGACCAAGGAGCTCGTCTACCTCAACCGGGCGCTCCTTCGCGACCTGGACCTTCGGGAGAGCTTTACCCCGGAGGGAAAGACCTGCTACGGGGTCCTTCGGGGGCGGCAGGAGCCCTGCAGCGACTGCACCCTTCGCAGGGAACCGGGGGAGCGGTACTACGCCAGCGAGTGCACCTGGGAGAACGCGGATCGGGACTACCTCTTCAGGAGCTTCCCCGTCACCTACCTTGGCAGGCAGCTCTGCCTCTTTCTCGCAACGCCGGCGAAAGAGGATGAGAGCTACGGAAACCTCCTTTTGGATAGCGAGACCTGGGCCAACGAGGCGATCACCATCGGCCTCGAGGCGCGGGACCCGGACCTTGGGATCCGCAAGTGCATCGCCCGCATCGCGGAGTGCCTGAAGTCCGAGCGCTTCTTCATCTTTGAGGAGCGGCGGGACGGCACCGCGGCCTGCACCTACGAGTGGACCAGGGCGGGGCTCCTCCCCTGGAAGGGGGAGCTCTCGAGCGTCCTGCTCTCGGACCTTGCACCCCTCTACGAGATCTTCCGGACGAACAAGGTCGCGGTGGTGGAGGACTACGCGGACTTTGCGGCAAAGAACCCCTCGTTCTTCCTGCCGATTCCGGGCATCGAAAACTTCATCTCCGGGCGGCTTGCGATCAGCGGCGAGCCCCTTGGCTTTACGCTGGTCCTCAACTCCCCGGACTGCCGGCCCGCGGGCTACATGCTGAGCACCCTGACGGACTTTATTGCGGTGATGCTCCGGAACCGAAACAGCCTGCGGGATGCCAACGAGCAGAGCCTTCGGGATCCGATGACCGGGGTCTGCAACCGGCGGGGCCTCGAGCGGTATCTGAAAGAGCGCACCGACACCGGGAGCGTCGTCTTTGTCTCCGGGGACATCAACGGCCTCAAGGACCGAAACGACACCAAAGGGCACGAGGCGGGAGATGCGCTGATCCGCACCTGTGCAGACGCCCTGATCAAAGCCGCGGACCGGGACCACGTCTTTCGGATGGGCGGGGACGAGTTCCTTCTCATCCGGGAGGGCATGGACGAAGCGGGGGCAAGGGAGCTGGTCCGGGGCATCCGCTATGATCTGACCGCCGAGGGCTGCGGCATGGCCCTTGGGTATGTGGTTCGGACCGGTGCCATCGACGACATGGATGCGGTGCTGCGGGAGGCGGACCTTGCGATGTACGAGGACAAGGGCCGCTCCCACAGGAGGCGCCGCACCGATCCGAAGGATTGATGCAACTGGACAAAGTGACGAAGTTTGTCGATGCGCCCGGGCGCGTCCTTTACAGGACCTCCCCCGTGCGGTAAGATGATCGATATGTTTGAAACCAAAACCACAACAGTCTGAACTGTTCAAAAGAATAGCGATTGCGAAGGGATGGCAAAGGTGCTCCGACAGTTCAACTGCGCATGCGCCTTTGTCACCTTTTTTATGGCCTCCGCCGCGGGGCAGGTAAGGAGAGAGTATGGTCAAATATGTATTTGTAACAGGAGGCGTGGTATCGGGACTTGGCAAGGGCATCACTGCCGCATCCCTGGGAAGGCTGCTGAAGGCCCGTGGCTACAAGGTCACGATGCAGAAGTTCGATCCCTACCTGAACGTGGATCCCGGCACCATGAACCCGATCCAGCACGGCGAGGTGTTCGTCACCGATGACGGCACCGAGACGGACCTGGACCTGGGCCACTATGAGCGCTTCATCGATGAGAGCTTAAACCATAACTCCAACGTCACCTCGGGCAAGGTCTACTGGACCGTCATCAGCAAGGAGCGCCACGGCGACTACAACGGCGGCACCGTGCAGGTGATCCCCCACGTGACCAACGAGATCAAGTCCCGGTTCTACCGCCCGACGGATCCCGACGAGAACTCCGTCGCGATCATCGAGGTGGGCGGCACCGTCGGCGACATCGAGTCCCAGGCCTTCTACGAGGCCATCCGCCAGTTCATGATCGAGGTGGGCCCGAAGAACGCCTGCATGATCCACGTGACGCTGATCCCCTACCTCTACGGCTCCCGCGAGCTCAAGACCAAGCCCACCCAGGCATCGGTCAAGGAGCTGCAGCAGATGGGCATTCGGGCAGACATCATCGTCTGCCGCTCCGAGCTGGAGGTGCCCCAGTACTTAAAGGATAAGATCGCGCTCTTCTGCAACGTGCCGTCCAACCACGTCCTCCAGAACCTGAACGCGGACTCGATCTACAAGGTCCCGCTGATGATGGAGAAGGAGCACCTGGCCCAGGCGGTCTGTGAGTGCCTGGACATCCCCTGCCCGGAGCCGGATCTCACCGACTGGGAGAAGATGGTGGAGAACCTCGACGCCTCCAAGCAGACCGTCGAGATCGCCCTGGTGGGCAAGTACACCCAGCTCCACGACGCCTATCTCTCTGTCGTCGAGGCCTTAAACCACGGCGGCATCGCCAACCGGGTCCGGGTGAAGATCCGCTGGGTCGACTCCGAGGAGATCGAGGCGAAGGGGTGCGACGCGCTTCTTACCGGCATTGACGGCATGATCATCCCCGGCGGCTTTGGAAACCGCGGCACCGAGGGCATGATTCAGGCGGCGGACTACGCCCGGGTCAACAAGATCCCGTTCCTCGGCATCTGCCTCGGCATGCAGATGGCGGTCGTCGCCTTCGCAAGATCGGTTCTTGGCTATCATGACGCCAACTCCACCGAGTTTGCGCCGGATACGATCCACCCGGTCATCGACCTGATGGCAGAGCAGCGGGATGTCGAGAACCTGGGCGGCACGATGCGGCTCGGTGCCTATCCCTGCACCCTCAGGAAGGACACCCTGGCGTACAAACTCTACGGCAAGGAGAACATCTCCGAGCGGCACCGCCACAGATGGGAGTTCAACAACGACTTCCGCGACACCATGCGGGAGCACGGCATGGAGCTCTCCGGCACCTCTCCGGACGGTCGGATCGTCGAGATGGTGGAGGTGAAGGATCACCCCTTCTACATCGGCACCCAGGCACACCCGGAGTTCAAGTCCCGGCCCAACAACGCCCATCCTCTGTTCAGAGGACTGGTGGAAGCCGCCAAGAAGTACGCGGAAGAGCAGGGCCGTTCCGGAGAGTGAGAGTAGGTAAAGATGGAAGACTTTGAAGAGGTAAAGAATTACGCGCAAGAGGAGAACGTCAAGTTTTTAAAGCTTGTCTACTTCGATGCGTTCGGAAACCAGAAGTGCGTCTCGATCATGCCCGAAGAGCTGGACCGGGCCTTCCGCTACGGCATCTCCTTTGACGCCGGCGCGGTGGCGGGCTTTGGCAGCATGGTCAAGAGCGACCTGTTCTTAAAGCCCGACCCGGACACCCTCTCCATCGTCCCCTGGCGCCCGCTGGACGGCAGGGTGGCGCGGATGTTCTGCAACGTCTGCACGCCGGACGGCACGCCCTTTGAGCGGGATACCCGGTATCTTCTTCGCCAGGCGGTGCGCGAGGCAAAGAAGGAGGGGATCTCCGTCCGCTTTGGCCCGGAGATGGAGTTCTACGTCTTCCGGCAGGATGAGAACGGCCGGCCCACCTATGAGCCCATCGACGATGCGGGCTACATGGCGGCGGACCCGGACGACAAGGGCGAGAACATCCGCCGGGACATCTGCTTTGCCCTCCTGGACATGGGCATCACCCCGGAGGCCTCCCACCACGAGTCCGGCCCCGGCCAGAACGAGATCGACTTCCGCTACGGCGACGCGCTGACGACGGCGGACAACACCACCACCTTGAAGTGGGCAGTGCGGAACCTCGCCAACACCAACGGCTACTGGGCGGACTTCTCCCCCAAGCCCCTGCGGGATGCGCCCGGCTCCGGGATGCACCTGAACATCTCGGTGGTGTCGAAGGACGGCACGGACAAGAACGGCGCCTTCATGGCCGGCATCATGCGCTACATCAAGGACATCACCCTGTTCTTAAACCCGGTGAAGAGCTCCTATGAGCGCTTCGGCCACCAGGAGGCCCCGCTGTTCATCAGCTGGTCGGAGCAGAACCGCTCCCAGCTGATCCGGATCCCGGCGGATCCCTCCGGGAAGGTGCGCATCGAGCTGCGCTCCCCGGACCCGATGGCCAATCCGTACCTCGCCTTCATGCTCCTGATCTACGCCGGACTCGAGGGCGTGCGCAAGAATTACAGTCCGGACCTGCCGATGAATATCAACCTCTATCACGCGGATCCGGAGATGACGAGAAAACTGGAGAAGCTTCCGACCGACATCGGAGAGGCGGTGCGCTACGCGCGCCACAGTGAGTTTGTCGCGCAGCACGTACCTGCACAGTGCCTGCAGGCCTACGTGGACCGCGCGAACGGGTGATGGGATAAGAGCATGGCAAAGATGGAGTGCAGTGCACTGGTCGTCTCGGGAGATGCCCAGTCCTCAGGTGCCCTCAAGGGCATCCTGTCCCGGATCTTCGGCCCGGTGCGGGAGGCCTCGACCATCACGCAGGCGAGGCAGAAGCTCGCGGAGGACGGCATTGATGTCGTGGTGATCAACACGCCCCTGCCGGATGAGTTTGGCGTGGAGTCCGCGGTGGACATCGCCGCCGGAAACGAGTCCCTGAGCGTGATCCTCCTCGTCAAGGCGGACGCCTATGAGCAGGTTTCGTACAAGACGAGAGACAGCGGCATCTTTGTGCTGACCAGGCCCCTGAAGGGGCAGCAGCTCATCGAGGCGGGCGGCGTGATCCTGGCGGCCAAGAAAAAGCTCCGGGACCTCTCGGACGAGAACCGAAAGCTGCGGCGGCGCATGGAGGAGCTCTCCCTGGTGACCAGGGCCAAGTGTCTTTTGATTGAAAAGAAGAAGATGACCGAGAAGCAGGCCCACTACTACCTGGAGCGCGAGGCGATGGACAATTCCCTCTCCAAGAAGGAAGTGGCCAAGGAGATCATCGACGAGCTCGGCGATGACGACGAGTAGGAAAGAGATAATAGAATCAAGCATTCGTACATCAAAAGGCTTCCTGTGGGAATATCCCCGCAGGAAGCCTTTTTGCAGGTTTTCACAGGTTACCCGTTGTTGTCAAAGTCAGTCCCGGGAAGGAGGTAGCGGTTGGGACTGCTGGCAACAGCGCCGTCCGAAAGGGCGGTGACATACAGGGTGTCCGTCCCATCTTGAAGTGTGAGATAGACGACGTCGCGGCCCGCAAAGGCCTTGGTGAGATCAAAGGTCTGCGACCGCCAGAGAAGATAGTAGTGCCCGTCTGTCACCTCGGTGGTCACCCGGTCAGACAGATCCGCCTGCAGCTCCGAGGAAGTGAGCGGGCGCTTCTTGCCATCTTCTTCGATGGCAACACCCCCGCCGCGCTCGAAAACCTTCCCGGCGGGGTCGGTCACCGCATAGGTGCCGTCCGCTGCGCTCACGGTCAGCACCGCGTCTGTCAGCTCGCCCTCCTGCAGGATCTGGATCTTTCGCTGGATGCCGCCGATGTCGGCAGCGTAGGCGCCCGCGCCGCAAAGCACTAGGGCAAGAATCCAGCAGAGGGCCGCGAGCCCCGCGCGAAGGCGAAGGGTCCTTCGCATTCTGACAGGTACTTTTCTGCTGTTTTCCAGCGAGATCCGAAAAGCAGGATCCGGGTGCAGGGCCGATACGGCCCGCTGGTAGCGCTCCATTTCCTTCATGATAGACACCTCCTTTTTTCTGGCTCCGGCGCCTCTTTGCTCTCTGCAAGGAGCGGGCGCAGGGCCTTTCTTCCCCGCAGCAGGCGGTTTTTCACCGCGCTCTTTGAGATGTGCAGAAGTTTTGCGATCTCCGCCACCTGGTATCCCTCGTAGTAATAAAGGTGCAGGACAATCCGGTAGTGAAGAGGCAGGGAGAGGACGGCTTTGAGTACCGTCCGATCCTCCGGCTCCTCGAAGGCAGCGCCGGCAAGGGCCTCGTCCAGGGAGACCTTGTTTCGGTGCCAGAAGGCGGTGACCAGGTTTTTTGAGAGGTTGATGACGGTGCGAAACAGCCAGGCACGGGCGTGGTCCTTCCCTGCAAAGTCCCTTCGCGATTGGAGATACCGGACAAACGCGGTCTGCACCACGTCCTCCGCATCCTGCGGGTTTTTGCAGATGGCAAAGGCCATCCGGTACAGGTCGTCCTGACAGTCCCGGGCGAGTTCTTCCGGGTCTGGTTTCATAATTAGCTCCTTTCTCCGATTGGTGCCGCAGTCGGCGGCATCGGCAAGAAGGCGGCGGTCTGCTGCCGCCGGTTTCTCAGGGATCCCTCTGAATGATATACTTGCGGGGAGGGCAAATGGTCTCGCGGGGCGGTGGGAAAATCGAAAAATTCGAGAGAGCGTGTCAGAAACTGGAAAGAAAACCGGCTCTTTGCTATGCGCAAAGCGGGGGAGATTGGCAGCTCTGGAACAGAGAGAAGGGGGAAAGAAAAATGAGGGGATATCAGATCAGCAGCATTCTCTGCTGTCTCCTGGCGGCGGCTGCCTGCGGCTGCGCATCGGGATCGTACCAGAACGTGTATGACGGCGCGTGCATCCGGGTCAGCCAAAAACAGGGGGAAGAGGGCGGAGTCCTGCTCCATATCGAATACAAGAAGGAGGCACTGGAGACGATGGAGGAGGGACAAGCGGTCTGCGAGGCGGTTTCGAAGAAGGCGGCGCGCGGGGGGTGCCTCACCCTCTCCGACGGGCAGAAAATCTCCCTGGACCAGACTGCTATGACCCCGGAGGGGCAGCACCGGGAGGCCCTGTATGGGATGACAGCTCCCTCCCTGGGGGCGCTGGAGGAGATCCTCGGCGTGGATCTTCTGGAACCGGAGGGGCTCCGGGAGGAGGGCGCAGGCAGGGCGTATGCGCTGACTGCGGATCCGGATTTTTCATCGATTGCGATCACCTCGGAGGCACTTCCCTGGAAGGGACAGATGCTTACCATGGGGGTGACCCTGTTCCCCAACAGTGCCGGGCAGAGGATCGCCGATGACACGGCAGAGACGGAGCCCTCTTTCTGCGAGCTGCAGGGTCCGGGAGCGTGCAGGGCGGATGTGATGCTGCTGCCGGATCGCGCTGCCATCGTACTCTCCGCAAATCAAATCCTGTATGAATACACCCTCTCCTCCGGGGAGAAGGAAACGGTGCAGGACTTCCTGGACAGTCTTATGGCGGAGGGAAGCCTTCCCGCCTCTTCCTGACGGGCGAAGGCAGGCACCCTGTTTCCTGTGGACTTTCCCCGCTTCTCATTATAAAATGACCTTCGGCGGCAGGCAGGCGCCTGCGCCATGGAGGTACCATGCAGCATCAGTTGATTCTCGTTTCAGCGGGGGAGTCCGAGTGGCTCTCCTTAAACCTCTTCACGGGTTGGAGTGACGTACTCCTCTCCGAGCGCGGGCGGGAGAGTGCCGAAAAGGCCGGGCGCCTTCTCAAGAAGGAGGGCATCCTCCTGGATCGGGCCTACACCTCGTATCTGCGCCGGGGCATCCGCACCGCGAGCCTCATCCTGCAGCAGATGCACCAGGAGTACATCCCGGTGATCAAGGCATGGCAGCTCAACGAGCGCCACTACGGCGCCCTGCAGGAGCTCTCCAAGATCGACACTGCAAGAAGCTACGGCGATGACCGGGTGGCGGACTGGCGCAGAAACTACGACGTGGAGCCGCCGGCAGTGGATGCCGACGATGACCGCAACCCCGCCAACGACGTGATGTACCGCAAGGTGGACCAAAGCCTCCTCCCCGTGACCGAGTCCCTAAAGGACGTGGAGAAGCGGGTCTGGGGCTACTACACGGCGGAGATCGCGCCGAAGGTGCTCTCCGGGGAGACGATCATGATCGCGGGCCACTCCTCGAGCATCCGGGCCCTTTTACAGCACTTCGACCACATCCCGGAGGAGAAGGCGCCGGGGCTGGAGATCCCGCCCGCGGTCCCTTTCGTCTACACGCTGGATGAGGCGGGGCACACGCTGGAGAAGCGAACCCTCGCCTGATGCGCGTTCCACAAGTCAACAAAAGACAGGAATCCTGTGTTTTGCAAGAATTTAGGAGGATTGAACATGAGTAAACCGGTTGTACTGGTAGTAATGGACGGCGTCGGCTGGACAGACAAGGACAATGGCAATGCAGTCATGCACGCCTACAAGCCCCAGATCGACGAGCTGATGACTAAGTGGCCCCATACCACGATCAAGGCATCGGGCACGGCGGTCGGCCTTCCCTCGGATAACGACATGGGCAACTCCGAGGTCGGCCACAACGCCCTCGGCTGCGGCCAGATCTACTCCCAGGGCGCAAAGCTCGTCAACGAGTCCATCGAGTCCGGCAAGATCTATGAGTCCGCTGCCTGGAAGGGCGCCATCTCCTACCTGAAGGAGAACGGAGGCAAGCTCAACTTCATCGGACTCCTCTCCGACGGCAACGTCCACAGCAACATCTCCCACCTGATCGCCATGATCCGCGAGGCGAAGAAGGAGGGCGTGAAGGAAGTCCGCGTTCACGCACTGCTGGATGGCCGTGATGTCCCCGAGACCTCTGCCCTCAAGTATGTCGATGAGCTGGAGGATGTCTTCAAGGAGCTCAACGACGACACCTTCCACGGCTGCATCGCCTCCGGCGGCGGCAGAATGACCATCACGATGGACCGCTATGAGGCAGACTGGTCCATGGTGGAGCGCGGCTGGCACATCCATGTGATGGGCGACGGCAGAAAGTTCTCCTCCGCCACTGAGGCCATCGAGACCTACCGCAAGGAGGGCGGCTACACCGACCAGTACCTTCCGGGCTTTGTCATTGCCGACAAGGACGGCAACCCCGTGGGACCCATCGATGACGGAGATTCTGTCATCCTCTTCAACTTCCGCGGCGACCGCGCGGTCGAGCTCTCCAAGGCCTTCGACTACATGAACAAGGGCTTTGACAAGTTCCCGATGCCCAAGAAGCCCAAGGTCTACTACTGCGGCATGCTGCAGTACGACGGCGACTTAAAGCTCCCGGACAACTTCCTGGTGGAGCCCCCGCACATCGAGCACACCATGTCCGAGTTCCTGGTCAAGAAGGGCGTGAAGAGCTACGCATGTTCCGAGACCCAGAAGTTCGGCCACATGACCTACTTCTGGAACGGCAACCGCTCCGAGAAGTTCTCCGAGGAGCTCGAGGACTGGGAGGAGGTTCCCTCCGACATCATCCCGTTTGACCAGAAGCCCTGGATGAAGGCCACCGAGGTCACCGAGAAGATGCTCGTTGCCATCGAGAGCGGCAAGTACCAGTTCCTGCGCTGCAATTATCCCAACGGCGACATGGTCGGCCACACCGGCAACTATGAGGCGACCATCATCGGCGTCGAGTCCGTTGATCTGAACCTGCGCAGAATCATGGATGCCTGCCTCAAGTACGACTACTGCCTGCTGGTCATGGCTGACCACGGCAACTCCGATGAGATGTACGACAAGGGCAAGAATCCGGACGGCACCCCGAAGCCGAAGACCTCTCACTCCCTCGCACGCGTTCCGTTCGCAGTCTTCAACGGACCCGAGGGCACCGAGATCAAGGACGGCGACTTCGGTCTTGCCAACGTGGCAGCCACCACAGTGAAGATCCTCGGCTTTGAGCCTCCGAAGGAGTGGCTCGAGTCCATCATCAAGTAAGGAACAGGGAAATCACATCCATCCCCAGACAAGCAGCACCGGCCATCGCCGGTGCTGTTTTTTCCGGGACAGGAAAAGGCAATGAAAGACAAGAGAATTCTCATCATGAACACCGGCGGCACCCTCTCCTCGGTGATGAAGCGGGACGGCCTGGCGCCGGGCCTTCGCACGGCGGACATCCAGAAGGAGCTGCGGATGGTCGCCCAGGGGGTGGACCTCGCCATGATGGACGTCATGGCAAGGGACTCCGCCAACATCTTTCCGGAGGACTGGGCATTCCTCGCGGAGAAGATCGGCGCGCTCTGGAAGGACTACGACGGGATCGTCGTGATCCACGGCACCGACACGCTGGCCTATACCTCCTCGATGCTCTCCTACATGCTCCTGAACATCCCGATCCCGGTGGTGCTGACGGGCTCCCAGCTCTCGATGCAAAACCCCGTGGCGGACGCGATGGAGAACTGCCGCTGCGCGATCCACTTCGCGGCAAGGGGCGTTCCCGGCGTCTATGTCGCCTTCAATAGGAAGGTGATGCTCGGCTGCCGCTGCAGTAAGGTCCGCTCCCTCTCCTTTGACGCCTTTGACTCCATCGGGGTGGCGGAGGTTGCGGCCATCTCCTCCCTGGGGATGAAGATCCGGGAGGAGATGATCCCCAGAAGGACTGACATCTTCCATCTGGAGAACCGCTACTCGGACAAGGTCTTTTTGCTGAAGATGTTCCCGGGCATCCACCGGGAGATCCTGCGGGGCCTGCAGAGCGCCGGGTACGAGGGCCTCTACATCGAGGCCTTCGGCATCGGCGGCATGCCCTTTCTGCAGCACGACTTCATCAGTGAGATCGAGACGCTGATCAAAGGCGGCATGACGGTCCTTGTGGGCACCCAGGTGCGCTACGAGGGGAGCAACCTCTCGGTCTATGAGACCGGAAGAAGGGCCCTCGCGGCAGGTGTCCTGGAAGCCCGGGACATGACCTCCGAGGCTGCCCTCACGAAGCTCATGTGGGTCCTTGGAAAGACCCGGAACAAGGAGGAGATCCGGGACTACTTCTCGGTCTCTCTCTGCGGCGAGGTGGCCCTGAAATAGACACCCCTTCCATCCGGGTGTGGCCTCTGTTAGAATCAAAATCATGAAATACAATGCAAACGGGGTCGACAAGGGCGCCCCGGGGAGGATATCATATGAAACCAAGTCAGCTGTCCATGCTCGTTCTGATCCTGGGGATCTGTTCCATGGCGCTCTCCGAGCTCTCGCTTCTGGGGCCGATCCTGGCTGTTTTGACGATCGTGCTCGGCATCCTTGCGGACCGGAAGGTCTGCAAGGAGAAGCGGGACAGGAACCGGATCCGGATCGGGTTTCTCGCAGCCTTTTTCGGGATCACGACCTTTATCATGATGCTGGTGCTTGCCCACTCGATCAGCCCGATAGAGCTGAATGAGCTCGGCGCAACCGCTGCCTCGACGCAATGAGGAGAGGATAACAGGAGGAACAAGTTTGAAAAATAACGTTGCTGGGCAGATGCCTAAAAAAGCGCAAAGAAACCCGACTCGGCCACGTGTGCTCAATGGCCAGTCACCTTGCTCGTAGCCACCTCGTATCTTGAGCGGCAACAAACATGCTGATTGGAATCCATTTACCTCAGGCGGTCGGGACAGGATCTTCTCTAATGATGTAACCGTGAGATTTCAAAAGCTTGAGAGCTTCGCTTTGTGTAAGCTCCTTTCGTTTGTTTGAAGGACGGTCCTCAAGAAGAGTCTTTTTATAACCATCAGGAGTGTAAGGCTCGATCTTAAATAACACATGCCAGATAGCGGTTACAAGCATGCGGCAGATTGCAATGATGGCCTTTTTGTGTCCATGACGGGCTTTGATTCTGCGGTAGCGGCTGACGAATTCAGGATGATCTTTTGAATTTACCAGTGCATTTGCTACCTGAACGAGCAGCGGTTTGAGATAATTCCCGGCTTTCGATATCCTGCGGGATTTGATTTTTCCGCCACTGCCATCATTTTTAGGACACAATCCAGCCCAGGAAGACAGATGTTTGGAAGTTTCAAACACAGACATGTCTCCACCGGTTTCTGCAAGTATATAAATAGCGGTGAAAGGATTTTTATCAAATCCGGGGATAGTTCGTATAAGTTCGAGAGCATCTCCATACGGCTCGGAAAGATCAATTACTGCATTTTCGATATGTTTTTTGTGAGCCTCAAGTTCATCGATGTGATCCATACAGGCTTGTAGCTTAACTGCCTGAGCGGGGCTTATCGCACCGTCTACAGCGGCCTGGATCTCCTCGATCGGAGTCTTGCATCTGGGATCAACAAAAGGGGTAACATCAAACTTTTCATTTGGATGATCCAGCATATATCGGATGATCGAACTTGAAGATTTCCCAAATACTTCGGAAAACACATCATCAAGTTTCAGATTAGATACAGTGAGACAGTTCAGGGCACGGTTTTTTTCACCCGTTATCGTGTTAGTCAGTTTGGTGCGGTACCTGCATAGTTTCCGAAGATCACGAATATCTTTCGGTGGCACAAAACTTGGTCGGATCATGTCACACATATACAGATCACAGATCCATTTAGCATCCTTTACATCCGTTTTGTTCCCCTTCTGAGGTTTGGTGTATTTAGGATGTGCAAGACAAACATGGATATTTCTTGATTCAAGTACGTTGAAGACAGGAACCCAATAGTCGCCGGCTGATTCCATTGCAATATCATCGCACTTGAATTTCTCAAGGAAATCGCACATTTGGTTAAGTCCTTTTGTAAAGGAACTGAACCGCTGTTGGTGATATTCAGTACGCCCTTTATCGTCTGTAATACCAATGCAGACGTAGATCCAGGTTTTATGGACATCTGCACCGGCACAGTTTTTACGCAGGATTTTAAATGGCATATCGGTACCTCCTTTCGAAAATGTAGGAGAAGCCGACCTTGACTGATCGTCCGGCGAAATCGAGACGATTTACGAAAGAGATAAGTTTACGGGTTCCACCACTAAGGTTAGACGCCAGACATTAATGCCTTTACGGACAATCGGCACATATAGAAATACGGGGTGGCCGCTATTCCGACCCCGCCAATCCCCTCCTCGTGCTCTGTAGTGTATCGGCTTCTAACCAGATAATATCAGATAACATAATAGTTGCGGAAGGCATTTTTCTGAATATTTTTCATGCAACATCGGTGCCTTTCGCGGAAAGGCGGTTTATAGAAATGAGAAACGTATTTACCGGGACACCGAGTAAGTTGGGATTTGGCCTGATGCGCCTGCCGAGGGACAAGGACGGAAACATCGATGTGGAGGAGACCTCCCGCATGGTGGATGCCGCTCTCGAAGCGGGCATCACCTACTTCGACACGGCCTATGTGTATGAGGGCTCGGAGGACGCCATCCGGAAAGCTCTTGTGGAGCGCCATCCCCGCAATACCTTTACCCTCACGGACAAGTTAAACGCCGGTGCGGCCAAAAACGAGGAGGACGCAAAGAACCAGATCCATGTGAGCCTCGAGCGGACCGGTGCCGGCTACTTTGACTACTACCTGCTGCACGCGATCAGCGAGGACAACATCGACCGGTACGAGAAGTTCCACATCTGGGACTACATGCATGAGCTCCTGGAGAAGGGCCTCATCCTCCATTACGCCTTCTCGTTCCACGGAAAGCCGGAGCTTTTGGACAGGCTCCTGACCGAGCACCCGGACGTCTCCTTCGTGCAGCTTCAGATTAACTACGCGGACTGGGAGTCACCGACCGTGGAGGCGAGGAAGAACTGGGAGGTCTGCAGAAAGCACGGAAAGCAGGTCGTTGTCATGGAGCCCGTCAAGGGCGGGACGCTTGCCAATCCGCCAAAGCCGGTTGCCGAGATCCTGCAAAACGCGAACCCTGACGCCTCCTTTGCCTCTTTTGCGATCCGGTGGGTTGCTTCGAAGGAGGGCATCATGACCGTGCTCTCCGGCATGAGCAATCTCTCCCAGATGAAGGACAATCTCTCCTACATGATGCCGTTTACGCCCATGACGGAACAGGAGGAGGAGACCATCCAGGAGGCGCAGAAGGCCCTTGCCGGGATCGAGAACATCCCCTGCACGGCCTGCCACTACTGCACCGGCGGATGTCCGAAGAAGATTGCAATCCCGGACATCTTCTCTGCAATGAACATGTACCTCGTCTTCGGGGACCTGGCCAAGGCAAAGCAGAGCTATGCCTGGGATACAGAGGAGGCAAAGGCCTCGGACTGCATCCGGTGCGGACAGTGTGAGCGGCAGTGTCCCCAGCACCTGCCGATCCGTCAGCTTTTGGAGAAGACCGCAGCGCAGTTGGAGGAGACCCGGGCATGAACCGACCGTTCCTGGAGGCGGTGGAGAACAGCCCGGTCATCGCGGCGGTCCGGGATGAGAAAACTTTGTCCCTGAGCCTTGAAAGCGATGTAGGCATCGTCTTTCTCCTTGGGTTTGACCTCATCAGCCTGCCGGAGATGACGGAGCGGGTGAAAAATGCCGGCAAGATGCCGGTGGTGCACTTAGACCTTGTTGCTGGCCTCTCCCCGCGGGAGGAGGCCGTGCGGTATCTCAAGGAGAAGACCACGGCCCAGGGCATCATCACCACCAAGCCCAACCTCATCCTCTGCGCCCAGCACATGGGCCTCGGCACGATCCAGCGGGTCTTCATGCTGGACGGCATGGCCCTCGGGACCCTCACCCAGCAGAAGAAGTACGGGCCCCATCCGGACCTGGTGGAGATCCTGCCGGGCGTTCTGGATGCCCGGGTGCTCAAGCGCATCGGCGCTCTTTTGGACGTCCCCTTCATCTGCGGGGGACTGATCCACGAGAAGGAGGACGTGGTGAACGCCTTGAGCAGCGGCGCCCTCGCGGTGTCCGCCAGCAGCCCCGCGGTGTGGAAGATGTGAGCCGGGCCGGAAGAAAAAAGAAAAACTGACATACCGAATAAATAAAGCGCCACCTGGAAGCGTAAACGGCAGCTTCCGGGTGGCGCTTTTCGTCTTATGAAGGTTCAGTTCTTCCCGCCGGTTCGGTCAGCAACCGAATCGCCGGGGATCAGCTGACAGTCGACATAGATCTGAATTTTGTCCGCCTCCGGATTCTGGATCTCGTTCAGAAGAGCTTTGGCGGCCCACCGGGCGCGCTCGGTGTGGGGAATGCGCACGCAGGTGAGAGAAATCCCGCTGGTCAGGTAATCGGGAATTTTGTCAATTCCGACGAGGCTCACGTCCTTCGGGATGCGCACACCGGCCTCATTCAGGGCGCGGACCGCGCCAATGGAGAGGTGATAGCTCTCCGCGATAAAGGCCTGTGGCAGATCATGGTGCTTTAAGATTGCGGGCGGGAATTCTCGGCAATTCAATTGCCGAGATGAAAGCGAGCCCGCTTCCTCGGCTGCAACGCATTGCTTAGCTTACAACAAGATTTTATAAATAGATTATACACATACCGCTATATATCTGCTAAACTATAGGTATGAAAACAAACCTCGTGCATTACCGCACATGCGTGTGCAATATCAATTACCATGTGGTATGGTGCGTCAAGTACCGACAGAAGGTATTAACCCCAGAAATTGAGAAGGACCTGAAAGCCATTCTGCTTTTCGTCGCCAAGGATAAGGGGTTCACCATCCACGAATGCGAAGTCGGCACTGCTGATCATGTACATTGCTTCGTGTCTGCACCTCCGAAGCTGTCGATCACAAATCTGGTCAAATACATGAAGGGCATTTCGGGCCGCATGCTATTTGAAAGGCATCCGGAGCTAAGAAACCATTTGTGGAGAGGGCAGCTTTGGAATCATTCGTACTACGTTGAAACCGTAGGCGATGTTTCCGAAGAAACCATTCGCAAATACATTGAGCGTCAGAGCAAGGCGTATTGATTATGGCTGTCAAAAAGAAGAACAAACCAAAATCATCAAATACAGACGTTTACTACATCTGCTATAAAGACGAGATTGTTCCTACCGCAGATCAGCGCAGCTTTATTCGTTTCAATTTTGGCGCCAAACGGTGGCTCAAAAACCGCATGCTGGAAGATGACCTGTTCATGTACAACGAAATGGGGATACATCTCCATAACACTCCTGCGGATTATAAAGACCAGGAAGAGTGCCCGTGGCTGAAGCAGGCTGACTCGCTTGCACTCGCAAATGCTCAGCTCGAATACGAACAGTCGTGGGCCAATTTCTACGAAGGAAGAGCCGAAATGCCTCGCTTCCATAGCAAGCACGAAGCGCAATCCTACACAACAAACGTTGTCAGCAATGGAGGACACTCCAATCTTACCTATGATGAAAGTACCGGATTGTTGAAAGGCGTTAGTAAGAAAACGGGTTGATAAGCAATAAGTGCATCTTGTAGTCATCAAATTGCAAGCAGATTGAGCTCCTTAACATCTCCATAATGGTGTACCTTCTTGGGATTCCTGGATGCAAAGAGAGTTTCCGCAAGTTCCCCAATCGTTGTCCTCTGCCTGTACGCTGCCCTGAATACGAGGTTGTAACGGTTCAAATACTTGGTGGCGACACCGCGATATTCGGTATATCGGCGCTTGATAAAAGAGTGAAGGTTGTTCACAGTGTTCAGATTGAAGAAACCTGCCGACTCCTTCTTCACATTCATGACCGTGATTCCCAGGATCTTGCCCAGCCTCGGATACACATTCATGCCGTCCGTCAGGAAAAGTGTGCCCTTCTGGACATGACCAGTATAGATATCAACAACATTTGCACTGGAAGGCCTTGCCCGGTTCTCGGATTTCACGATCAGATCGCCAGTCTTGCGCTGTACTGCGGTGCAGATACAGATCTGCTCGTCTGAAAGGCCGCGTTTGGATGCGGGAGTGCCACGCTTGCGGGGCTTTCGACTGGCATCAGGGCCAAATTTCGTACCTTTTTTGGACTCCGGAACGTAGGTTTCATCCGCTTCCACGACATCTTCCACCGTGGCTGGCTGCTCCACCTGCATGTCCTCGAGAGCAAGCATGATCTTATGCCGCATGAAGAACAGACTGCTATGGCTGATCTTGCATCCATGGCTGGCAAGTGACTTGACCGTCTTATCCAGAGAGGTCCCCCTGAGCGTCTCTTCCAGAACCTTGGTCCAGATCTCAGTACCAAAGTGTGAGCCTGAGAGCAAAGTGTTGCTCGTTGTAACAAATGACGTTCCACATTGCCTGCAGATGTATGCCTGTTTTCCATGTTTGTGTCCATTCCTAACAACATGAGCATTGGAATGGCAGATCGGACAATCCAAACGGGGAGCAATCATCTTCTTCGGAGAAGAGGTTGCACTCTCATGGGAGAAGCCCTCCATGAGCTTGTTAACAAGAAGAATCAGGTCGTCCCTGGAAAGATCTCTGGCTTCGGTCAGTATGCGCTCAATGCAGCTCATAGTCTTGCCCTCCTGGCAAGACTATTGTAGTTCAAGTTAGAGAAGGCCGTTGTACAGCAGAATGTACAAAACGGCATATTTTATACTTCTGCTAAAATGCTTTGGAGCTTATCAACCCGTTTTCTTACTAACGCCTTGTTGAAACTTCCAAAGCTGAAAACGCTCATCAAGCTGAAGCTGCACCGCAAAATCAAAGAAGGCGGCGTTCTCAAATCAGCTACCATCTCCATGGACCGCAACGGGAGATTTTTCGTATCACTTAAGTACGAATACAAGGAACCCAAAGCTGCTCCATCTGCAAACACGCATACTGATAACCAAGGTATCCGTGCCATCGGATTGGACATGTCATTGGAGCACTTGTATGTGGACAGCGATGGTGACACTGCAGAGTTTCCACGGTTTTATCGTCAGCAGGAAGAGAAACTTGCAAAACTTCAGCATGTGCTGTCAGGTATGAAACGCGGATCAAAGCGCTACGAGCGTCAGAAGCACAAAATCGCAAAGCTGCATGAAAAAATAGCGGCACAAAGGCGGGATTTTCTGGACAAACTGTCCTATAACCTCGCATATCATTATGACGTGATCTGCATTGAAGACCTGAATATGCATGCCATGGCGCAAAGCCTTCATCTTGGCAAATCTGTTATGGATGTAGGCTGGGGCATGTTTACACGCATGCTGGAATACAAATGCAAGCGTTTCGGGCATACACTTGTCAAAATCGATCAATGGTATCCATCATCCAAAACATGCTGTCATTGCGGTTCCAGGAAAGATGATCTGACGCTAAGTGATCGTTTGTATATCTGTCCTGTCTGCGGCAATATCATCGATCGCGACTGGCAGGCAGCAATCAACATCAAAGAGGAAGGTCTGCGGCTTTATCATCAAGAGCAAGCCGCATAACCATATAGAAACATCAATCGCCGTGACTGCCCGCGAAAGCGGTGAATAGAGAAGCAACGGCGCACCAACCATCCGGTTCGGATGGGGTTAGGCCCCAGATTTCCGGCGCATCACAGCCATCTGTGTATAAGACACCGTTGAAGGCAACCCAAATGAGGTGGAAAAACCACCGAAGCCCGCAGTTTTAACTGCGGGTAGTTCACGTACTCCTGCACAAAGCGATAGGAGCCCTCGATGGAGTCGGAGCAGCGGATGACCCGGCTCTTTACGTCGTCCTCCGAAAATCCCATTCCCTGCCACTCCTCGACGAAGGCGTGCTTTCTGCTCTCGTAGTTGTACATCGGAAGATCCATGCCCGGGTACCGGATGACCGCGATCTGGATCGGCGGCGGGGACTATCCGGCGGGCGGCCCCGAGTTCAACCTGATGATGGATCCTATCGCCGCAAACGTGGTGATGAAGTCCCGGATGCCCTCTGGCAGGTCACGAAGAGCGCCTACAAGCAGATGTCGGTGACGCTGGCGATGCTCCAGAAAGAGGTGCGGCCCTACGGAAAGATCGGAAAGTACCTGTTTGAGCAGATGGTGGCCTACAACGACAGCTGCGCGGATTCCCCGGAGTGGCGCACGGCGAGAGCTGGGGCCTCGGGGGCAGCCCGACCGTGGGACTTTTGCTGATCGAGCATGAAAAGCAGGACATCTTCCGGATGCAGCCCGCACCGGAAATCCGGTATGAGGACTGCGCCTACTGCTTTGACACGCCGCACCGCCCGATCCGCGTCTACACGGACGTCAATCCGAGGCTGACGCTGGAGGACTTCTTTGCAAAGCTCCAGATCAACTACCCGGACCGGGTGTGAGAAGCGGGGCCGGGGAACAGAGCAAGGGAAATAGGAAAGAAGCATTTTTAGAAGAGGAGAAATCATGACGGCAAAGAATGGGGCAAGACCCCTTGGTTGGAGAAAGAAGATCAGCTACGGATTCGGCGGCATGGGAAATGCCATCGTCCTGGCGATGGTGTCCACGTTTTTGATGTTCTACTACACCGATGTCATCGGCCTCAGCGCTGCCGTGATCGGCACCCTGATGCTGGTCTCGAAGATGTTTGACGGCGCCAGTGATCTGGTGATGGGGCGGATTGTCGATAGGACGAAGAGCCGCTTCGGCAAGGCGCGCTGCTACCTGCTTTGGCTCAGCGTCCCTTATGCCATCTCCGGCGTGCTCCTGTTTTTGCTGCATCTCACCTGGCCGGACACCGCAAAGTATGTCTGGGTGCTTGTCACCTATAACCTGGTGACCACGGTGTTCTTCACCGGCGTCTGTGTCCTGTACAACGCGATGAACGCGCTGCTGACCAAGGATCAGTATGACCGGGGCGTTCTGGGCATCACCAACGTCATGGGAAATGTGGCGGCGCAGTTCACGTCGCTCGGCCATCCCGTCGTCCTCTTAAACTATCGCACGAGCAAAGATGAGGTGTCCCCCTACTTCCCGATTCCTTTGGAGGACGTGGCGGCGGCACGTCCCTGGATGGCTGGACCAAGAAGGCGGATGACTTCTGGAAGGGACTCCCAAAGGCAGACTGAAAAACAGGAGTCCCCCCTTGCGGGACACGTCCCGGCAGGGTATGGTAGTGCCATTCGGGAAATCGGATTTCCAAAGAGAAAAGGAGCACAGATACCATGGAACAGCCCATCAACCGGGATACCCTGTTTTTGCGGCAGAAGGCAAAGCCCTGCGGCCAGGACGGCGCACTGACCGAAGAGGAGAGAAAGGTGGGGGAGGACCTTCTGGACACCCTGCGTGCCAAGCAGGACACCTGCGTCGGCCTTGCGGCCAACATGATCGGAAAAAATCTCGCCATCATCGCGGTGTCACTTGGCCCGGTAAATGTTCTCCTCTACAATCCCGTGATCACAAGCCGGAAGGACCCCTATCCGGCGGAGGAGGGGTGCCTCTCCCTCTCCGGGGTGCGCAAGACCCTGCGGTATCAGACGATCACCGTGACATATCGGGATGGAAACTTTGCCCAGCACACCCAGACCTTCTCGGGCTTTCCCGCCCAGATCATCCAGCACGAGTGCGATCACCTGCAGGGCATCCTGATCTGACCCATTCCACCATCCAAGCAGCAGGCAGTTCTCCCAGATCGGAGGCTGCCTGCTTTTTTGACTCAAAAGGTACATGTATCAATGCGATATTGATTTCAAAATATTCCTGATCAATCTGCACAAATCTGGCCTGCTTCTTTGTCAAACCCTCCGAAAATCCCCCGGCTGCGTTGACGGTACTGCCGGCAGAATGCTATGATGCGAGGGAAATAAGGAAAACATGCGCCGCAGTTGGTGCGGCAGCAGGGACAAATAGGTACATATACCAATATGTGGCAAGGAGGCAGACATGGAAAAACTCTATTTTATTCCGGGCAGCCAGGACCTGTACGGCGAGGAATGCCTGAAGCAGGTGGCGGCGGACTGCAGAAAGATGGTGGATTTTCTGAACGAGAAGCTCTCTGATACGATCCAGATCGAGCTTCTGCCCACGGTGGAGACCTCGAAGATCTGCGTCGAGGACATGAAGAAGGTCGTCTGCGATGACGACTGCGTCGGCATCATCACCTGGATGCACACCTTCAGCCCGGCCAAGATGTGGATCAAGGGCCTGCAGCTTCTGAACAAGCCCATGCTCCACCTGCACACCCAGGCCAACGAAAAGCTCCCCTACAGCGAGATCGACATGGACTTCATGAACCTGAACCAGGCGGCCCACGGCGATCGGGAGTTCGGCTACATCCTGGCAAGGCTCCACATCCCCCACGAGGTGGTGGCGGGCTACTATCAGCATGACGACGTGATCGCGAGGATCCGCCGCTTTGCCCAGGTGGCAAAGGCCATCCATCTCTCCAAGAACCTCCGGGTTGCGACCTTTGGCAACAACATGCGCGACGTGGCCGTCACCGACGGCAACCGCCTCTCCTGCGAGATCCAGTACGGCTGGGAGATCAAGTACTGGGGAATCGGCGAGATCGCAGACCTCTCCGCAAAGGTCACGGACGCGGAGATCGACGCCCAGATGACAGAGTACCTCGCCAAGTACACGATGGACACCGACAACGAGGCAGCGGTCCGGGAGCAGGCAAGATACGAGATCGCCTTCCGCAAGTTCCTTCAGGAGAACGGCTGCCAGGCCTTCACGGACACCTTCCAGGACCTCCACGGCTTACAGCAGCTCCCCGGCATCGCCGCGCAGGACATCATGGCAAAGGGCGTCGGCTTCGGACCCGAGGGCGACTACAAGATCGCGGCCTTCTCCGCGGTTCTCATGAAGATGGCAGAGGGCAGGAAGGGTGCCACCGGCTTTATCGAGGACTACACCTATGACCTGACCCCCGGGAAGGAACTGGAGCTTGCCAGCCACATGCTGGAGGTTCCCGCCTCCTTTGCGGCGACAAAGCCCAAGATCCAGGTCCATCCCCTTGGCATCGGCGGCAAGGAAGACCCGGCACGCCTCGTCTTTGACTCCGTGACCGGCGACGGCATCCAGTGCACGCTGATCGACCTCGGGGACCACTTCCGCATCATCTGCGCCGACATCGAGCTCGTCCCGGTGCCGCAGCCGATGCCCAAGCTCCCGGTGGCCCAGATCATGTATCGCCACAAGCCCAATTTCCAGATAGGCACGGCGGCCTGGTGCTATGCGGGCGGCGCCCACCACAGCGTGGTCTCCACGGCACTGACGAGGGCCGACATCGCCCTGTTTGCAAAGCTGACGGGCTCTGAGCTTATCACGATCGGCGACGACACGACCGAAGCCGACCTTGAGAAGTTTTATATGACGCGCTAAGATATAACACAAGGCAGAAAAGAAGCACTGCCGGCGGAACCCAACAGGTTCTGCCGGCATTTTTGATCGGAGAGCGGACGGCGATGGAACGAGCAGCGGGCGGATACCGGCAGGTCTATGATTGGGTGCAGGGGCAGATCGCGTCCGGCGCTCTGAAGGAGGGGGACCGCATGCCCACCGAGAAGGAGCTGGCGGAGCGCTTCGGCGTGAGCCGCCAGACGATCCGCCACGCGACGGGTCTTCTTGTGGAGGAGAAGGTCCTGACGAGGATCCAGGGAAGCGGCACCTACATCGGCTGCATCGCAAAGCCAAGGCGCACCCGCCGCAGCATGCGCATCGCGGTGATCAGCACCTTCTACGAGAGCTACATCTTCCCGCCGATCCTGCGGGGCATCGAGCACACCCTCTCCGCCGCGGGCTATGCGGTGCAGGTCTCGTTTACCGACAACAGGACCGAGCGGGAGCGCCGGATCCTGCAGCAGATCCTCTCGGGCGATGAGGTGGACGGGCTCCTCGTGGAGCCCTCCCAGAGCGCCCTGCCAAACCCAAACCTCCCGCTCTATGAGGAGTTCTCGAAGCGCCACATCCCGATCCTCTTCTTCCACGCCTCCTACCCGGAGCTTCCGTTTCCCTGCGTGCGGATGGACGATGCGGCGATGGGGGAGCAGGCGGCAAAGATTCTCTTAGATCACGGCCACAAGAAGATCGGCGGGATCTTCAAGTCCGACGACCGGCAGGGGAAGCTCCGGTACCAGGGCTTTTTGAAGGCCATGGCGGAGGCGGGCCTTCCCACCGGCGGGCCGGAGATCGTCTGGATCGACACCCAGGAGACGAAGGACCTCGCCCCGATCGGCGCCTACGTCCTCTCCCGCTGGCAGAACGTCACCGGCGCGGTCTGCTACAATGATGAGGTGGCCGTGCAGCTTGTCGACATCGCGGAGCGGGCGGGGATCCTCGTTCCGGAGGACCTCTCCCTGGTCGGCATGGACGATGCGAACCTCGCCGGCGTCTGCCGGGTCCCCCTGACAACCCTCCAACATCCCAAGGAGGTCCTGGGGGAGAAAGCCGCGGAGAATCTCCTTCGGATGATCGACAATCCCGCCTTTGACGGGAATGTCCTGTTTGCGCCGAAGGTGGTGGAGCGGGAGAGCGTCACATCCCCGAAGGAGGATATCTCCCTGTGAAAACGGAACTGGACAGAGGTTTTTCCTGATTTTTTCATCAAATGTTCAGTTGTGTGCCTACGCGGCAGGTTTTATACTGAGAGAACGAAATTGGAAGAAAGGCTGGGTACGCCATGGGCGATAGCAATAACCGCAATCAAGACAATGGAAATGACAACAACGACATCCAGGAGGAGCGCTTCTGCAGCATCTGCCACAGGAGCGAGAAGGATACGGGAACCCTGGTGGACATCCCCGGGGGTCTGCATCTTTGCCCTGACTGCATGCAGAAGATGATCAACACCGCCAGCAGCATCGACTACGACTCTCTGATGGAGCAGATCCGCAAGGGCAATGTCCCCTCCATGCCCGGCATGGATGACTGGATCCGGAACCTCCCCGGGGTGAACGGCGGCCTGAACCAGGCAAAGAAGGAAGAGCCAAAGGCCGAGGAGCACGAGGACACGGACGAGAAGGACGACAGGGAAGACAAGGACAGCGAGGACGACGAGAAGAAAAAGAAGAGCCGCCCCAATGTCAGCTTCATCAACCTGGGCGATCTCTTCGGCGGCTACGGCGGGGGCACCCAGCCGAAGGTCAAGAAGAAAAAGAAGACCGGCCCCAAGCCCGTCTTTACCTATGATAACATCCCCGCGCCCCATCTTCTGAAGGCGGAGCTGGACAAGTACGTGGTGGGCCAGGAGCAGGCCAAGAAGACCATCTCTGTGGCGGCCTACAACCACTACAAGCGGGTGAAGACCGGCACGATGGACGACATCGAGATCGAGAAGTCCAACATCCTCCTCATCGGACCCACGGGCTCCGGCAAGACCTACCTCGTCAAGACCCTGGCACGCCTTTTGGATGTGCCGCTTGCCATCACCGACGCGACGAACCTGACCGAGGCCGGCTACATCGGCGACGATGTGGAGAGCTGCATCTCCAAGCTCCTCGCCGCGGCCGACAACGACGTGGACAAGGCGGAGAAGGGCATCGTCTTCATCGATGAGATCGACAAGCTCGCGAAGAAGCAGAACATGAACTCCCGGGATGTCTCCGGCGAGGCGGTGCAGCAGGGCCTCTTGAAGCTCCTCGAGGGTTCCGAGGTGGAGGTGCCGGTGGGCGCCAACTCCAAGAACGGCATGGTGCCGCTCACCACCGTGGACACCACCAACATCCTGTTCATCTGCGGCGGCGCGTTCCCGGCCCTGGAGGGCATCATCAAGGAGCGGCTGACCAAGCAGAGCTCCATGGGCTTCTCCGCGGAGCTCAAGGATGCCCACGACAACGACAAGGACATCCTCTCCAAGGTGACCAATGACGACCTGCGCGCCTTCGGCATGATCCCCGAGTTCATCGGCAGACTCCCGGTGGTGTGCACGCTCTCCGAGCTCAATGAGGACCAGATGACCCAGATCCTGGTCAAGCCCAAGAACGCCATCATCAAGCAGTACCAGAAGCTCCTCGCGCTGGACGGCGTGGACCTCGAGTTCGACGAGGACGCCCTGCACGCCATCGCGAAGAAGGCACTCAAGAAGGAGACCGGGGCCAGAGGCCTGCGCTCCATCATTGAGGGCTTCATGATGGACATCATGTACGAGATCCCGAAGGACAAGAACATCGGGAAGGTGACAATCACCGCGGACTATGTCAATGGCAAGGGCGGTCCCCGGATCGAGATCCGCCCGGACGTCGGCGCCACGGTGGCGCAGATCCGGGAGAAGTCGCCGGAGGAGATCCTCTCGCAGCAGCAGACACCGGCATCCAACGGCGTGTGAGTTTGTGACAGTTCTTGGAGGGGAGAAGATGAATCGGAAGGCAGCAGGGGCAGTGCTGTCCCTTGGCGTTGTGGCGGGGACCCTGGCAGGGGACCAGCTGGTAAAGAAGCGGGCGCGGGAAAACTGGAAGGGGCGGGAGATCCACCTCGACCGGCACGGCCGCGTGATCCCGGCGGGTTCCAGTGAGAAGCCGGTGTGCACCCTGCGCCTCTGCGAGAATCCCGGGATGGCGATGAACGCCCTCTCGGACCACCCGCAGGCGGTGAAGTTCCTCGCGGCCGGCATGACCGGCGCGGTGGCGGGAGCCCTCGCCGAGGCCCTGGTGAACTCGAGACATCCGCTTCGCAAGGCCGGGCTCTCCCTGGTCCTCGGGGGCGCCCTCAGCAACCTGACCGATCGGATCCGGGACGGTGCCGTGACGGACTTTGTCAACTTTGAGGTGGGGCCTAAGCGCTTTCGGCAGGTGGTGTTCAACCTCGGGGACTTCGCGATCCTCGCGGGGGCCCTGCTCTGCGCCGCGACCGTCGACAGCGGGGACTGACCAAAGAAACAAAAGAGAAAGTAAAGAGGCAGGAGACGGGCTCGTCTCCTGCCTCTTTTGCTGTCCTGTGAAATTTTTATGCGGTGATGACCGTGCCCGCCTTGCCGGCAAGGGCGGCCACCGCCTCGTCGGCTGTGGTGATGATCGCCTCGCCCGCGGGGTTCGCGGCGAGGTAGGTGATGGCTGCCTGGATCTTGGGCAGCATGTCGGTCTCTCCGAACTGGCCGTCCCGGATGTAGGCGGAGGCGGTCTCCACGTTCATCGTGGAGATCGGCTTCTGGTCCGGCTTGCCGAAGTTCAGGTATACGTTCGGAACCGAGGTCAGGATGAGGAGGCGATCGGCCTTCAGGTCTGCCGCCAGCTTCCCGGCGATGTCATCCTTCTCGATGACCGCTGAGGCGCCCTGCAGCGCGTGATCTTGGACGATGACCGGGATTCCGCCGCCGCCGCAGCAGATGACCGCCTGGCCGTTGTCCGCAAGGAGACGGATCGCGTCGATCTCGAGGATCTCCAGGGGCTTCGGGGTGGCGACCACACGAAGGTAGCCCTTGCCGGGCTCCTCGGTCACGTAGTTGCCCTTCTTCTTCTCGGCCTCGGCGTCCTCCTTGGACATGTACCGGCCGATCTTCTTGACCGGGGCGTAGAAGGCCTCGTCATAGGGATCCACGCTGACCTGGGTCAGGATCGTGGAGACCGGGGTGGAAATGCCGCGGGAGAGGAGCTCTGCCTTGAGGTTGTTCTGGATGTCGTAGCCGGCATAGCCCTGACTCATCGCGGAGCAGACGCACATGGGAACCGCGGAGTAGTCGATGTGAATGCGGTGCAGCTCCGTCATCGCCTTGTGGATCATGGAGACCTGCGGCCCGTTGGAGTGCGTGATGGTGAGCTGGTTGCCGCTCTCGATCAGATCCGCCAGGAAACGGGCGGTCTTGCGGACGGCTTCGAGCTGCTGATTGGTATCATACCCGAGGGCGCTGTGTCCCAGCGCGACCACGAGTTTTTTCTGCTTGGATTCTTCCATAAACGGCACCTCCGGTAAAATCGAACTGTATGGAGACATCTTATCATTTCTTGGAAAAAATGACGAGATGCCTGTTGACAAAAAGGGGGTCCGGTCCTACAATACAGATAAATCAAAGCAAACCTATTAACTTAGTAGGATATTTAAGAACAGAGCGAAACGCCCACACAAATCCATCCCGGGAGTCGGGACCAAAGGAGGCATAAGATGGCAAAGATCTATACAAGCGCAACACAGCTGATCGGACACACACCGCTGCTCGAGGTGAAGAACTTCGAGAAGAAGAACGGCGTCGAGAGTGCCAGAATCCTGGCAAAGCTCGAGTACTTCAATCCGGCCGGATCCGTCAAGGACCGCATCGCGATCGCGATGATCGAGGATGCCGAGCAGAGCGGCAAGTTAAAGCCCGGCGCAACCCTGATTGAGCCCACCTCCGGCAACACCGGCATCGGCATCGCCGCCGTCGCCGCAGCCAAGGGCTACAAGGCCATTCTGACCCTGCCCGATACGATGAGCGTCGAGAGAAGAAACCTCCTGCGCGCCTACGGCGCAGAGCTCGTCCTGACCGAGGGCAAGCTTGGCATGAAGGGCGCCATCGCCAAGGCAAACGAGCTGCAGCAGCAGATCCCCGGCTCCGTGATTCTGGGACAGTTTGACAACCCGGCCAACCCGAAGGCCCACTACCTGACCACCGGCCCCGAGATCTGGGAGGACACCGACGGCAAGGTCGATGCCTTCATCGCAGGCGTCGGCACCGGCGGAACCCTGAGCGGCGTTGGCAAGTATCTGAAGGAGAAGAACCCGAACGTCGACATCATCGCCGTCGAGCCCGACACCTCCGCCGTCCTCTCCGGTGAGAAGCCCGGCCCCCACAAGATCCAGGGCATCGGCGCAGGCTTCATCCCGAAGACCCTCGACACCACCATCTACAACGAGATCATCCGCGTGCCGAACGAGGCAGCCTTTGAGACCGGCAAGCTCTTCGCCGTCTCCGAGGGCATTCTGACCGGCATCTCCTCCGGCGCCGCCCTCTGGGCAGCCGTCCAGGTGGCAAAGCGGCCGGAGTTCGCAGGAAAGACCGTGGTCGCCCTGCTTCCCGATTCCGGCGACCGGTATCTCTCCACACCGCTGTTCAACTCCGAGAAGTAATTCCAACAAAACAAATCCAAACAAAGCAACATCCTCCTGTAGTGGGGCGCCGCCTGGTGGCAGGGCGGTGTCCTTTTTGTTTGTGCGGACTGCGCTCTCTGTGTTAGAATACCGCTAGTCAATGTCATGACATGAACACAAAGGAGGAACGCGATGTTTCACAACCTTCGCACCAATCGGATCCTGTCCGCTGTGGTGTTTATTCTGCTTGGCCTGATACTTCTCCTCTTCCCGAACGCCACCATGATCCTGGTCTGCACGATCATCGGCTGGGGCGTTCTGATCTCCGGCGTGGTGGCTCTGATCGACGCCATCCGGAACGGGAATGGGGGCTTCGGCGTTGCCGCGGGCGTCATCGGCATCATCCTTGGCATCTACCTGGTGGCAAGACCGGGCTTTCTTGCCTCCATCATCCCGTTTGTCGTCGGCATCGTGCTGGTGGTGAACGGCATCCTGAACCTGGTCACCGCGGCGCGCAACAAGGACGTCTTCGGAAAGCGCTATGCGCCCTCGCTGGCGGGCGGTGTCCTGACCGTGATCTTCGGCATCCTGATCCTGTGCAACACCTTCTACACGGCGTCTCTGATCGTGCGCTTCATCGGCCTGGGCCTCATCCTGGGTGCGGTCAGCAACCTGATCTCCTTCACAAAGTGAGACCGGCTCTTTTTTGAATGACCTGCCCCTTCCCGGCCCGGGGAGGGGCTTTTTTTGACAGCTTTGAAACGGAAATGAATATGAAAAAACAGCAGACCACAACCCTGCAGGAACAGTTCGGCATGGCGCCGGTGTTTCCGCTGATTATGAAGATGGCCCTGCCCTCGGTGGCGGCCCAGCTCGTCAACCTCCTCTACTCGATCGTGGACCGGATCTTTGTCGGAAGGATCCCGGGGGCCGGGACCCTGGCCCTCGCCGGGGTCGGCATCGTAAACACCCCGATCATCCTGATCTCCGCCTTCGCGATGCTGGCGGGCGGGGGCGCCGCGCCCCTCGCCTCCATCGCCCTGGGAAAGGGGGAGAAGGAGCGGGCGGAGAAGATCCTGGGGAACTGCTTCTTCCTGCTGGTTGTGTTTGCCATCCTTCTGATGCTCCCCGGGTACCTCTTTCTTCGCCCGATCCTCTTTGCGGTGGGCGCTTCAAAGGACACCATCGGCTACGCCCAGGCGTACTTCTCGGTCTACCTCGCCGGGACCTTTTTTGTGATGGTGAACACCGGGCTCTCGAGCTTTTTGAACGTCCAGGGAAAGCCCCTGCGGGCCATGGCCAGCGTCCTGGTGGGGGCTGCCATGAACATGGGCCTGGATCCTCTGCTCATGTTTGGGCTTGGGATGGGGGTGACGGGCGCGGCCCTGGCGACGGTCGTCTCCCAGGCGGTGAGCGCCTTCTTCATCCTCTCGTACCTCTTCTCGAAGCGGGCGACCCTCCGGGTCATCCCGGCCAGGCTTCATCCGGACCGGGGGATCATCGGCAGCATCTGCGCCCTCGGCATCTCCCCCTTTGTCATGAGCTCCACGGAGAGCCTCGTGGGCTTTGTCCTAAACAGCGGCCTTCGCTCCTTCGGGGACATCTACGTCTCCGCGCTGACGATCATGCAGACCGCGATGCAGATCATCTCGATCCCGCTCCAGGGCTTCACCCAGGGCGCCAATCCGGTGATCAGCTACAACTTCGGCAGGCGGGACGCCGGCCGCGTGAAGCAGGGCGCCAAGGTCATGTTTGGAGTGATGTTCACCTGGAACCTGGTCCTGACCCTCTTCTTCATCCTCTGCCCGGGCCTGGTTGCCTCCCTCTTTACGGAGGACGCGGAGCTGATCGCCTGTGTGAAGCAGGTGATGCCGGTGTTTCTTCTTGGCATGACGATCTTCGGCGCCCAGCGGGCCAGCCAAAACATGTTTGTGTCGTTGAACCAGCCGAAGGTCTCTTTGTTCATTGCGCTGTTACGTAAGGTGATCCTGCTGGTGCCCCTTGCCCTGATCCTGCCGAAGTTCTTCGGCGTCATGGGCATCTTTGCGGCGGAGGCCGTGGCGGACGGGACCGCCGCCATCTGCTGCATCCTGATCTTCTTAAATCGCTTCCGAAGATCCTGCGCTCAATGCAGGAGGCCTGAAGCAACAATCTTTGCCGACGCAAAAGCCCTTCTTCCGCACGGAAGAAGGGCTTTTCACATCTATCGAATGAAGTTTTGAAATGAGCTTTGCTTACGTGGCGCTCCCGGCAGTCTGCCCGGTGGGCGCATGGGCGCCGGAGCGGATCGCCGCAAGGCTCCGGTAGAAGGCCGCCTCGGTGGAGTAGAGGTAGGCAAAGACCAACAGGTCTCCCACAAAGAGGGAGAGGACCCCGAGGAGAAAGAGCGGGACAAAGGAGAGAAAGAGGTAAAACATGACGCCCCGGTTTCCCTTCATCATCCTGCGGGATGCCCGAAGGATCTGCAAAGGCGTTCCGCTTGGATAGTCGAGCAGGATGTAATAGGAGAGGCCGTAGGTCAGCTGCAGGTAGAGGATAAGGAGCGATCCCGCGATCCCAAGGAGAATCGTGAGAACAAGGCCCTGGGTTCCCGCAAGGAACGACCCTGCAATCCCTGAGGGGAGGAGAAAGATGAGCTCGAGGCCCGAGAGAAAGGCCTGGATCCCCAGCACCGTGTTGGTGCTCTCCCGAAAGCCCGCAAAGAGGTCGGAGAACTCCGCCTTCTGCCCGTACTGCCAGCTCATGAAGATCCGGCACAGGCCGTAGGAGAAGAGCCCGGCAAAGGTCAGGACGAGCCACGTCACCACCTCGTAGAGGACAAAGAAGAGGACCCCGTCCCCAGCAAAGACGTTGGCGACCATCTGCAGCAGGATGAAGCAAAGGATGAGATAGACGAGGATCGCGCCGAAAGCGGTCCCAAGGTGCCCGGCCAGAGCGTAGCGGCCCCGGGCCTTGAGGCCAGAAGAGATCTCATGAAGGTTCACAGGCGCACCTCCTTCTCGAATAGCGGCAGAGCCGCGGCCTCAGAGGAGCGCAGGGCAAAGGTCGCGGTCCCGGGGATCGGGACGGACTCGGTATCCCCCTCGCCCGCATCCGGGGCAGTGTCCTCCTCGGAGGAATCCTCGGTGGAACCCGCATCCGGGGTCTCGTCCAGGCCAAAGCGGCCGGTGAGATCGGTGCCGAAGGTGTCGTCAAAGTCCTGCAGCACCTCCTCAAGGTTCACGCCATAGACCTGCTCCAGCATCTGGCTCACCTCCTCGCGCCGGGTGGGATCCTGGAGCGAGCGGTAGGTGGTGAACAGAGAGGAGACCACCAGGATGACGTTCAGCACGATGGCGGCGATGGCGAGGGAGATGCCCCGCTTTGCCTCTTGGGATGCGGCGCGGCGCTTCCCCTTGGAGAGGATCGCGTATATCACCGCAAGCGACCCCAGCGCGATGGGGAGAATGACGGGGAGAAAGAAGTTGGAGGCAATCGCCGTGATGGCCAGCACCGTGCTGACATGGGCGTAGTGGTCGGTGTCGTCGTACTTGGGGTCATACCCCAGTTCCTTCTCCCGCCCGTCCTCGCCGCCGTAGAAGCCCTGCGGCTCAAATCTGGAAAAATCGGACATAGATGAACTGCTCCTTTGATATCGTATCAGTAAAAACCATTGTACCATCGAAATATCAAATGTAAATTTGCCCCGCCGGAATTTCAGAGTAATTTCACGAAATGCCCGTGTTTTCGGCACTTTCCACGGCCCCTCCCGGTTTGGACAAACCGCCGCTTTTGTGGCGCGGCGGTTCATTGACATGATCCGGACACGGGGTTACGATGTCACCGTCAATTGAATATGCGAACAGAAGCAATCTGTTCGTTTCTCTTATTCAGAGTGGTGGAGATACATAGGATCTGTGAAGCCACGGCAACCTTTGCAGCGATGCAGAACGGTGCCAACCTGAGCGGGAGCACGCACGGGAGACCGTGAGATGGGCAATCGAACAATAAGGGGATTTGGATGAACGCCAATCCGTCCGGTTTGAGAGCCGAGCGGATTTCTTTTTTTGTTCGCAAATGGGCAACCAGCATGCAATGGCATGCAGAAAGCAAGAGGTAGGTTTTGGAAAAGTACATTTTTACTTCAGAGTCTGTCACTGAGGGACATCCGGACAAGATCTGTGATGCCGTCTCCGATGCGATCCTGGACGCCTGCGTGGCACAGGATCCCATGAGCCGTGTGGCCTGCGAGACAGCTACCTGCACGGGCTTCGTCCTCGTGACCGGTGAGATCACCACCAAGGCAGTCGTTGACTATCAGAAGATCGTCCGCGACACCATCCGCGAGATCGGCTACGACGATTCCTCCAAGGGCTTCGACGCTGACACCTGCGCGGTCTTCATCGCACTGGATCAGCAGTCCCCCGACATCGCCATGGGCGTTGACAAGGCCCTCGAGGCGAAGGAGGACAAGATGACCGATGCCCAGATCGAGGCCATCGGCGCCGGCGATCAGGGCATGATGTTCGGCTATGCCACCAATGAGACCCCTGAGTACATGCCCTACTCCATCAACCTGGCACACAAGCTCACCAGAAAGCTGACCGAGGTCAGAAAGAACGGCACCCTTCCCTATCTGAGAGCAGACGGAAAGAGCCAGGTCTCCGTGGAGTATGATGCCAACAACAAGCCCATCCGTCTTGAGGCGGTGGTCATCTCCACCCAGCATGACGAGAAGGTGAGCCAGGAGCAGATCCACGAGGACATCCGCAAGTATGTCATCGACGCTGTGGTGGATCCCGCCATGGTCGATGCAAACACCAAGATCTACATCAACCCCACCGGACGCTTCGTCATCGGCGGACCTCACGGTGATGCAGGTCTGACCGGCCGCAAGATCATCGTCGACACCTATGGTGGTGTGGGCCGTCACGGCGGCGGTGCATTCTCCGGAAAGGACTGCACCAAGGTGGACCGCTCCGCAGCCTATGCGGCACGTTACGTCGCCAAGAACCTGGTGGCAGCCGGCTACGCAGATCGGATGGAGATTCAGCTCTCCTACGCCATCGGCGTTGCACAGCCCACTTCCATCAACGTCAACACCTTCGGCACCGGCAAGATCGACGATGAGAAGACCGTGGAGATCATCCGCAAGCACTTCGATCTTCGCCCGGCCGGCATCATCAAGATGCTGGATTTGAGAAGACCGATCTACAAGCAGACCGCAGCCTACGGCCACTTCGGAAGAACCGATGTGGATCTTCCCTGGGAGCATCTCGACAAGGTCGATGAGCTCAAGGAGGAGCTGGCCAACGCACAGAAGGTCTGCGCATAAGACAAAAACAATCCGCAATGGCGGATCGGCAGCTGTTCTTCGGAGCAATCCGGAGGGCAGCTGCCTTTTTGTGCCTTGGGGTCTTTGAAATGTGATACCAGACTGGGAAATCCGATCTCGGGCGCCTTTCGGTCACCCCGGGAGAGGACTGGCACGTGGAGACGGCACGCCTTGCCTGCACCGGCGTGCACACCCTTCTTTTGGCCTTTCACGGAACCGGCATGTTCTCCCTGGAGCGTCTCTCCTTTACTGACGCGAAAGAGGGGAAGACCGCTGCCCTGCAGGAAGGAGAAAAACCATGATCCCAACACGCCTTGGTCCGAATGAGAAAGCCGGGGCGCGCCTTGCACTGCCCCGGATGCTTCTCTATACCTCGGCATTTCCCGATCAGGCCGTCAGGGCCTTTGCCGAGAGACTTCATACCGCCGGCATCGAGGCGGTGCCTTCTGGGGAGGGGGAGCCCTTTTTGCAGATCCTTCAGGATCGGACACTTCCCGCGGAGGGGTACCGTATCATCGTCCAATGCCGCGGGGTGATCGTTGAAGCAAGCACCCAGCAGGGGGCGATCCTTGCGCTCACCACGACCTGGAAGGAACACGCCCTGCACGGATCGCTTCCCGCGGGGACCTTTTGGATGCGCCCGCCTTCTCCCACCGGGGACTGCTGCTCGACTGTGCGCGGCACTTCTTCCCGGCAGAGGAGATCCGGCGGGTGCTGGAGGCCATGGCACTTTGTGAGCTCAACGTGTTTCACTGGCATCTTGCCGATGACCAGGGCTTTCGGATCGAGACGAAGGCCTTCCCCGAGATCAATGAGGCGGCGGGCCCTTATGATACGCAGGCGGAGATCCGGGACCTCGTGGCCTATACGGCAGACCGCGGCATCGAGGTGATCCCGGAGATTGACCTTCCGGGGCACACCAGGGCAATCCTCGCGGGGCTCCCGAAGCTCTCCTGCAGCGGAAAGAGGGTCCGCCCCGCCCGCACCGGCGGCATCTACAAGACCATCCTCTGCCCCGGAAAGGAGGAGGCGTTCCGATTTCTGAGCGCGCTCTTTGACGAGATCTGCCCGCTCTTTCCCTCCGCCCTGATTTCACATCGGCGGGGATGAGGTGCCGAAAGAGGCGTGGCAGAACTGCCCCGCCTGCAAGAAGCGGATGGAGGAGGAGAGGCTGACAAGCTTTGGAGCGCGTCACCGCACAAAACCGCAAACTGCATAAGAGACACCGGGGAAAATCTGCCTGATTTGTTCAATATTTTGCGTTGACACTTTGAATTCGCTTTGGTAGTATATTCAATGCGCCGCGAGAGCGGAGCACAAAAACACGGAGAGGTATCGAAGCGGTCATAACGAGGCGGTCTTGAAAACCGTTTGTCCTTCGGGGCGCATGGGTTCGAATCCCATCCTCTCCGCTCTGATCACTCTGTGGCAGGCAATTGAATATCGAATCTTAGATTCGGGCATATTTGGAGAAATACCCAAGTGGCCGAAGGGGCTCCCCTGGAAAGGGAGTAGGTCGTTAATAGCGGCGCGAGGGTTCAAATCCCTCTTTCTCCGTTCGAACTGCATAGCGGTTCCAAGTAAACGGATTGCCCCGCAATCCGTTTTTGCAACTTCTCAATCAAATATCTGACAATCAAATAGAAATGCAACCCTGAATCAATTCTTAAGGTTCAGCAATGAACCAAAGTTTTAATTCAGAACATTCCAAGATGTTCTGTGAATCCCACAAGGGATTCATGAGAACAGACAGTAAAACGGAACTTACGAGAGAACGACAACGTTCGATCGAGTCCGATTGGACAGTCTGTTAAAAA
>JAKVNF010000003.1:350000-627500 GCA_022483465.1 Lachnospiraceae bacterium
AAGACCGGACAGAGAGGGTGAGATCCCCGTATCCGAAAGCTGACCGAAGCAGGCAGGATCCAGAGTAGCACGAGACACGAGAAATCTTGTGTGAACGCGCGGAGACCACTCCGTAAGGCTAAATACTACTCAGTGACCGATAGCGTATAGTACTGTGAAGGAAAGGTGAAAAGTACCCCGGGAGGGGAGTGAAAGAGAACCTGAAACCCTGTGCCTACAAACTGCGGAAGCACTATTTTAATGTGTAACCGTGTACTTTTTGTAGAACGGTCCGGCGAGCTGCGCTTACCGGCAAGGTTAAGGACTCAAGGTCCGAAGCCGAAGGGAAACCAAGTGTGATAAGTGCCAGAGTCGGTAAGCGTAGGCCCGAAACCGGGTGACCTACCCATGACCAGAATGAAGTCACCGTGATAGGTGATGGAGGTTCGAAGCCACATCCGTTGAAAAGGGTGGGCATGAGTTGTGGGTAGGGGAGAAATTCCAATCGAACCCGGAGATAGCTGGTTCTCCCCGAAATAGCTTTAGGGCTAGCCTTGTACAATCCAGCCGGAGGTAGAGCACTGAACATCCGAGGGGGCTTCGCAGCTTACCAAAGATCATCAAACTCCGAATGCCGGCCTGGAGATGTACGGGAGTCAGACTGCGGGAGATAAGTTTCGTGGTCAAAAGGGAAACAGCCCAGATCTGCAGCTAAGGTCCCAAAGTACGCGTTAAGTGGAAAAGGATGTGGGATTTCAAAGACAGCTAGGATGTTGGCTCAGAAGCAGCCATACATTCAAAGAGTGCGTAATAGCTCACTAGCCGAGAGGCCCTGCGCCGAAAATTACCGGGGCTCAAACGCGACACCGAAGCTCAGGGATCACACGCAAGTGTGATCGGTAGGGGAGCATTGAGGACTCACTGAAGTCATACCGAAAGGAGTGATGGAGGGTCCTGAAGAGAGAATGCCGGAATGAGTAGCGAGAATAAGGTGAGAATCCTTATGGCCGAATATCCAAGGAATCCAGGGTAAAGCTGATCTGCCCTGGGTAAGTCGGGGCCTAAGACGAGGCCGAAAGGCGTAGCCGATGGACAGCAGGTTTATATTCCTGCACTGAGATATGACAGAACTGTGGGGACACAGAGACGGAACACGACCCGGAACGGAATCCGGGAGCAAGCGAGGTACCGGTACAGCTGGCAAAACCGCTGTGCAACGGGAAGGCGTGATGCGGAGCGAACTTAAGTAGCGAAGCGTGGGAAGGAGCTGTCGAGAAAAGCCGCTATCGTTCATATCTCACCCGTACCGTAAACCGACACAGGTGGATGAGGAGAGAATCCTAAGGCCGACGGAAGAAGCATTGCTAAGGAACTCGGCAAAATGTCCCCGTAACTTCGGAAGAAGGGGAGCCGCCCTCCGGGGCGGCCGCAGAGAAGAGGCTCAAGCAACTGTTTAGCAAAAACACAGGTCTATGCGAAACCGAAAGGTGAGGTATATGGGCTGACGCCTGCCCGGTGCTGGAAGGTTAAGAGGAGAGGTCAGGAGCAATCCAAAGCTTTGAATTCAAGCCCCAGTAAACGGCGGCCGTAACTATAACGGTCCTAAGGTAGCGAAATTCCTTGTCGGGCAAGTTCCGACCCGCACGAAAGGCGTAATGATTTGAGCGCTGTCTCGGCAATGCATCCGGTGAAATTGAAGTACCAGTGAAGATGCTGGTTACCCGCGCCAGGACGGAAAGACCCCATGGAGCTTTACTCCAGCTTGATACTGGGATCCGGTATTGTATGTACAGGATAGGTGGGAGGCTAAGAGGTAAGGACGTCAGTCTTTACGGAGCCGCTGTTGGGATACCACCCTTATAGTACTGGATTTCTAACCTGCGCCCGTGATCCGGGCGGGGGACAATGTCTGGCGGGGAGTTTGACTGGGGCGGTCGCCTCCGAAAGAGTATCAGAGGCGCTCAAAGGTTCCCTCAGGATGGACGGAAACCATCCAAAGAGTGCAAAGGCAGAAGGGAGCCTGACTGCGAGAGAGACATTTCGAGCAGGTACGAAAGTAGGACTTAGTGATCCGGTGGTAAGAAAGTGGGATTGCCATCGCTCAACGGATAAAAGCTACCCTGGGGATAACAGGCTGATCACTCCCAAGAGTTCACATCGACGGAGTGGTTTGGCACCTCGATGTCGGCTCATCGCATCCTGGGGCTGTAGCAGGTCCCAAGGGTTGGGCTGTTCGCCCATTAAAGCGGTACGCGAGCTGGGTTCAGAACGTCGTGAGACAGTTCGGTCCCTATCCGGCGCGGGCGTAAGATGTTTGAGAGGAGCTGTCCTTAGTACGAGAGGACCGGGATGGACGGACCGCTGGTGTATCTGCTGCACCGCCAGGTGCATGAGGCAGGGTAGCCAAGTCCGGCAGGGATAAACGCTGAAGGCATCTAAGCGTGAAGCCCCCCTCGAGATGAGACATCATAAAGACCCCTTAGAGAGTATGAGGTAGATAGGTCAGGAGTGTAAGTGCCGCAAGGCATTGAGCTGACTGATACTAATCGGTCGGATGCTTATCCTAAACGCTTTGATTTGCTTGGCAGAACGATCCGTTCTGCGTCACGTAGTGATTTTTGTATTCGGTTTTGAAGGTACGAGCTCCCATCACGATTGTGATGGGAGTTTTTTTTACCATTTTTCATTTAGCAAAGGAGACCGCAGCGTGAACGAGCAAATTCAATTCGGCAAAAGCGGACAGGATCATTCTGAGGTGGACTGGGCGCAGAAGACCAAGCAGGACTTCCAGGCGGCAACCGCCGGGAATCCCATGGCCATGTATGAGCTCGCCTCCGAGTACGAGGAGGGCCTCGGACGGGAGGCAAATGTCAGCCGGGCAAACTACTAGTACCGGCAGGCCATGGAGCACGGCTATGTCCTGGCCAAGCTGAATCTCGGCTACAACCTGGTCACCGGTGCCGGAACTGATCCGGACCCAAAGGAGGGCTTCCGTCTTTTGGAGGAGGCTGCCGCAGACGGCAACCCGATGGCACCCATGATGCTGGCCTCGATCTATGAGCGGGGACTCGGCACGCCCCAGAACTTTGCCAAGGCGGCGGAGTACTATCAGGCCGTCATGGACAAGTCCAACGGCCATGTGCTGTACTGCCAGGGAATGGCATATCTTCTCGGGAGCGGAGCAAAGCAGGATGTCCTTCTCGGCGTCCGGTATCTAAAGTCCGCGGCGGAGATGGGAGACATGGCAGGCGAGTGTGAACTGGCAAGGTGCCTTCTTTCCGGAACCGGCATCAAGAAGAACCCCTATGCGGCGGTCAAGCTCCTGAAAAAATCCGTGGATCTGGAGTATGGCCCTGCCTGCACCCTGCTTGGCGACTGCAGGCGGGATGGCCAAGGTGGAAAGCAGGATCCCGCAGAGGCCTTCGCCCTCTATCAGAAGGCCACCGAGGTGGCTTCCAAAGACCGCGAGGCGCTGCTTCGCTTGGCTGCATGCTACCGGGACGGATTCGGAACGGAACAGGATGAGACCAAGGCAGCTGAGCTTGAGGCGATGTACCAGGAACAATCAAATAAGGCGTAACCAAAAAAGGAGCGATCGGAATGGCCCGATCGCTCTTTTAATATTATGGATCCGCCCTCAGGGGAGGATCAGCACATCCTTGGTCATGTGTGCAAGATCTGGAATGCCGGTGTAGCCGCAGAGCTGCTTGAGCTCCTGGTTCATGGCGGTGACCTTTGTGGTCACACCTGTCTTGCCGTTCTTCAAAAGCGGGAGCAGGATTCCTCTGCCGACGCTGACGGCATCTGCGCCCATGGCAAGGGCCTTGAAGGCATCGCTGCCGTCATCGATGCCGCAGTCCACCATCACCTTCATGGTCCGATCGCTTCCCAGGGCTTTCAGGATGTCCGGCAGCACGAGAAGGGGCGGTGCCGCAAAGGGCATGCGGCCGTGGTGATGGCTGACGACGATTCTCGCGCAGCCTGCGTCCCGGCAGGCAAGGGCGTCCTCCGTGCCGAGAACTCCCTTGGCAATAAAGGGGAGAGGTGCAGCGGCCGATACCAGTGCGGCGAGATCCTCCTTCGTAAGCGGTCCCATCGGAATCCCGTCCACCACGTCGTAGGCGCCGTTCGTCCCAAAGATGTGGTCGATGTCGACACCGACCGCAAAGGCGCCGCACTCTTTGGCAACGCGGATCTCCTCGAGAATCCGGCTGTGGTCCGCAAAGGGCTTGATGATGCGGATGGTTTTTGCACCCACCGCTGCGATCTCCCGGAAGGTGTCATCCGGCTCCATGCCGACCCAGTTGACGAGGTTCATCTCCTTTGCCGCCTCGGCGTATTCCGACATGGGCTTCCGATCGGGTGCAGTCTTCTCCAGCGCGTGGTTTAAGTGGGAGAAGGCGGGCATCATGATGGGAGAGGAGAAGGTCTCACCGAACAGGGAGAGGCTCATGTCCGCCTCCCGGCTTCCGATGAGCCGCTCCCGGATCAGGATGCTGTCCAGGTATCTTCTTGTGATGGCTGCGGCATCTGCCGCATTCTGCTCCGGCTCCGGGATCATGCCCTTGGGTCCCGGCCAGGGGCCGCGCAGTCCGTTCTGCTTGGGTTCCATATTGATGTTCTCCTTACTGTGATGATGTCCAACCGCTGTCTGCATCATACCACGCACGCCGTGCAACCGCACACAAAAACCCCGAACCGCCGGCAGAGCGGATCGGGGTGCTGACAAACAATTCAGGAGGTCAATGGTGTTTGTTCCTTAGTGCGGTGCCCGGTCAGTGGAAGCTGGTGACCGAGTGGCTGCTCTGCAGATAGGCGTAGAGCGGAGCTGAATTTCCATGGAGGTTCTCCTCCATCAGGGTCTGCATCAGATCTGCCCCAAAGATGTAACAGAAAAACGGCCCTTTCACTTTTTTTGTGGGATGAGCCCTTCCTGACCGTCTCCGAGGTCCTCTGCCCCGGTCCTCCACAGGTGCCTTCTGCTCTCCGTGCATCTGTACTCCCGGGCGGACCGTGGGAGCATCGCCGAGGGGCCCACGGTCTCGGAACAGCTTTATCCATCAGATCCTCTTGTACGGATTTCTGGATGCATCCATGATCTTTAGGAAAAAGTACTCATCATCTGGAAGGCCATAGGCTTTCCTGCGAATGACCTTGATGTGTGCGTTGATCCCCTCTATCTTCCCGGAGCTGATCGGATAGAGCCCGTATCCCACAATGCCGTCAAAGTGGTTCTCAATGAGCCTGGCAAACCAGAGAAAGTGCTCATTTTTCGTGCCCCTGCACCAGTCGATGATATCTGTAAACTTCTCGATCATCGTCGCCTGATTGGCTGAGGCATATGCTTCCTGCATGGCCTGCTTGATCAGATCACAGGTGAACAGCAGCTTGTTCGAGTTGATGATGTCGTCGTATCGCCGCTCGAAATCGTCATGGGTATGCCTGTAATCGGTCGTACCGAAGATCGCAGATCCCTTGCGGCACACCTTGCCCTCACGGGCTTCCTGATCGTGTTTCTGCAGGGACTCCCTGCTGGCACAGAGTATCTTCCTTGACCCCTTCAGGATAGCAGCTTCCTCGACCAGGCCTTCCTTCTTCAGGCGGATCTGTTCCTCCTTCCGAACCTCGGCAATGACCTTCTCGTTGAAGTTCTTGACGATGTGGAAATGATCATAAACGATCTGGATCCAACCGCATTTTGCCTTGAAAGCCTCCTGGAAGTCGCTGTTCATATCCATGGCAACGGCCTCTACATGATGCATCCAGTCGTCACCCACCAGCTCCATGAATTCTTCTACAACGGCCTTTGTTTTGCCTGCTCGGATGAACAGCACCGCACCGGTTATCAGGTCTATGATGTGCGTCGCATATTTGTGTCCGTTATGCAGCTTGAACTCGTCAATGGCAAGATACCTTGCATAGGCGGCAGGCTTTTTGAGCTTGCCATTCTCATCCGCGTAAAGACCCTTCAGACGCTTAAGGTCGATCTTCTTGATCGTATTGATGTTGACGCCAGTAATGATTGCCGTGTCCGTAAGGGTAAATTCATCCATAGAAAGATAGCGGATGATCAGCTGCTCAAGCTCCTTTGTAATCATCGAATCATCTGCCTTGAACGCGACATCCGGTGTGATGGTCTTGCCACAGAGATTGCATCTCCACTGGTACTTGTCGCACTCAATGATGGTTTGGCATGCCTGAAAGGGAATGTGTTTGATCTTCGTGTGGTAGGTCTGATTCTTGTACATCCTGCGCCCGCAGCAAGAGCATACAGGATGGTCCAGCTGGTCCAATTTACCGCGCAGAATATAAGCCCTTTTGAAGGTATTCTCACTCAGTTTGCTCTTCCGCATGGAGTGGAAGGGCCTGACGTCTCGAATAGGAACCTCTTCAACGCTCTCCTGATGGAACCCCGTCAGGTGGCTTGGGAACATCAGATAGTCATTTTGAGTCCGGGCAGCAAAAGACATTTGCCCATTCGCCTCGGTGTATGTATAATTCTGATTCATAAGAGGTTTCCTTTTTATCCCGTATTGCATATCTTGGTCGACGTGCAATCGAGATGATATCAGGAAATCTCTTTTTGTAAATAGATGATATTCTCTATAGGCTGCCTTCTTTTAGTGCATCACACAAGAAAAATGAAAGACCCAGAAAAACTTCTTGATTCGATCGAGTGCCTTCATATCGTTCGCTCCTTTCCGGGAATCTGCTTCCCATCTCTTTGATTTGGTACTTTACCACGTTGAACCAGAAATGTATAGTACGATTTCGCTTGGGAAGGGAATAGGAAAAACAAATTGTAGAGGAAAGACCGATAAAACAGAAAACACAGAAAATAATCTCTTGAACCTGCCGCGCCGACGTCAGAAAAGCGCAGATGAAATATATAAGTGCCGCGCAGCTGAAAGATAAACAAAAAGTAGTCAGACAGTATATACAAAAAAACACGCTAACCTTTATACTGAGTCTATGGAACTTCGACAAAGAAGTTCACGGAGAGAGAGGAGACACGAATAAAAGACAAGATCTTTGCGGTACTGCAGAGGATCGGGCGGAGCTTTATGCTGCCGATCGCGATTCTGCCCGTCGCGGGCATCCTCCTGGGCCTGGGCAGCGTGTTCACCAACGAGACCACGCTGGAGACCTACCACCTGGCCGGCGCCTTCGGCGAAGGGACGATCCTCTGGGGCGTCAACACGATATTTAAGATTGCGAGCGGGAATTCTCGGCAATTCAATTGCCGAGATGAAAGCGAGTCCACTTCATCGACTGCAACGCATTGCTTTGATTAGTACAAGTTTTAGATATAGTTTACTCAAACTTCCCACTTGGTCCGACCCTCGAAAAACGTTGAAAATACGCCCAAAATTGAGCTTTTTACTATGAGTTTTTCGGCTTCTTGACAATTGAAAAAGCACTCTGTGCCTTCTATAATAAGATCATCCACAATCAAAAGAAAGTACAGGTGCTCACAATGAGTATACATCAAAACAAGCCAATTGCAACTGCTAATTTCGAGGACGAATGTGCGTTTGGAAACGCCATGAAAGAGCTTGGCGTAAGCGCTCTCCTGAAGGCCTCCAATATCACCAAGGCGAAGGGTGCCTCTGCATATGAGCTCTTTCAGTTTCTTGTAATCCTCGTGTTCCAGAAGTGCAACCTGTATCACTTCCTCAACTCCAAGAAGAAGGATACTGCCTATGACGATAACACCTACTACCGCTTCCTGAATGAAGGACGCTACAACTGGAGAAAGTTCATCCTGATCCTCTCCGCCAGGATTGCCGCCTATTTCACTACTCTTACCCGCGAGAACAGGGCACGATGCTTCGTGCTCGATGACTCTGTCATCGCCCGTAACCGTTCCAAAAAGGTGGAGCTGCTCTCCAATGTCTACAATCACGTGATCCACAGAACCGAGAGGGGATTTAATCTCCTTCTTCTTGGGTGGACCGATGGATACAGCTTCCTTCCGGTCCAGTACATCATGCTTGCTTCGGCCAAGGCTAAGAGCCGCATCTGCGACGTATACGACAAGCACCTGCGTCATAACACCAACGCGTACAAGAGACGGGTGGATGCAATTACGCAAAAGCCCGTGATTGCACTTCAGTTGCTTCGCTTCGCCATTGACGCTGATATCAAAGCCGAATACGTGCTCATGGATACCTGGTTCACGACAGAACCGTTCATCTGCAACATCAAGAACCTCGGCCTTGAGGTGATCGGCATGCTCAAAGATACCAAGCAGCAGTATTGGTACAAAGGCAGGCTGTATAACCTGAAAGGCCTTGCGAAGACTGCCATCCGTCATTGCCCGCAGGGGAACCTGTTCGGGTCCATTGTTGTCAAAACGAAGTATCAGCAGCTTCCTGTCAAGCTGGTCTTTGTCCGCAATCGCAACAAGAAGGATGAGTACATCATCCTTCTGACCACTGCGGTGACTCTGCCCGACAGTGAGGTAGTCAGAATCTATGGCTACAGGTGGGGCATCGAGGTATGCTTCAGGGCATGCAAGTCCTTTCTCAAGCTTGGCAAGGAGTTTCAAGGACTCAGCTACGACGTAACCGACAGCACAACTGCACTCGTGCTCACACGATTTCTCATTCTCGAGTATATCCGTCGCAAGAAGAATGATCCCAAGACCATCTGTGAGCTGTTCTTCGTCTGCTGTGATGACATTCAGGATATTTCCCTGAAGCAGTCGATTGACCGTCTTGCTGCAATGCTGATCGAGGGGGTCAGAACAGGTGATGTCTCCATTCAGATCTCCGAAAAGATGCGTAGCGACCTGACAAACTGGTTTTCGACACAGCCTGAGTTTATACAGAACCTGTTCCGCGACTTCCTAAATTTGTTTCTAACAAGCGATAAAGTTGCATAATGCTGTCAAGTTTCAAAAAATCACCTGTTGAGCAAGAAACCATCGGCTGTTACAGCATTTTTCAAGTGGGAAGTTTGAGTAGTTTATACACTTACAACACCCAATCTGGTATACTATGTGTATGAAAACAAACCTCGTTCATTACCGTACATGTGTGTGCAATATCAATTACCATGTGGTATGGTGCGTCAAGTACCGACAGAAGGTATTAACCCCAGAAATTGAGGAAAGCCTGAAAGCTATTCTGCTTTCCGTCGCCAAGGATAAGGGGTTCACCATCCACGAATGCGAAGTCGGCACTGCTGACCATGTACATTGCTTTGTGTCTGCACCCCCGAAGCTGTCGATCACAAATCTGGTCAAATACATGAAAGGCATTTCGGGCCGCATGCTATTTGAAAGATATCCAGAGCTAAAAAACCATTTGCGGAGCGGACAGCTTTGGAATCATTCGTACTACGTTGAAACCGTAGGCGATGTTTCCGAAGAAACCATTCGCAAATACATTGAGCGTCAGAGCAAGGCGTATTGATTATGGCTGTCAAAAAGAAGAACAAACCAAAATCATCAAATACAGACGTTTATTACATCTGTTATAAGGACGAGATTGTTCCTACTGCCGACCAGTGCAGCTTTATTCGTTTCAATTTAGGTGCCAAACGGTGGCTCAAAAATCGTATGCTGGAAGATGACCTGTTCATGTACAACGAAATGGGGATACATCTCCACAACACTCCTGCGGATTATAAAGATCAGGAAGAATGTCCGTGGCTTAAGCAGGCCGACTCGCTTGCACTTGCGAATGCCCAGCTGGAATACGAACAGTCATGGACCAATTTCTACGAAGGAAGAGCAAAAATGCCTCGCTTTCATAGCAAGCACGAAGCGCAGTCCTACACAACAAACGTTGTCAGCTCCAATCTTACTTATGATGAAAGCACCGGATTGCTGAAACTTCCAAAACTGAAAACGCTCATCAAGCTGAAGCTGCACCGCAAAATCAAAAAAGGCGGCGTTCTCAAATCAGCTACCATTTCCATGGACCGCAATGGGAGATTTTTCGTATCACTTAAGTACGAATACAAGGAACCCAAAGCTGCTCCATCTGCAAACACGCATACTGATAACCAAGGTATCCGTGCTATCGGATTGGACATGTCATTGGAGCACTTGTATGTGGACAGCGATGGTGACACTGCAGAGTTTCCACGGTTTTATCGTCAGCAGGAAGAGAAACTTGCAAAACTTCAGCATGTGCTGCCAGGTATGAAACGCGGATCAAAGCGCTACGAGCGACAGAAGCGCAAAATCGCAAAGCTGCACGAAAAAACAGCGGCACAAAGGAGGGATTTTCTGGACAAACTGTCCTATAACCTCGCATCTCATTATGACGTGATCTGCATTGAAGACCTGAACATGCATGCCATGGCGCAAAGCCTTCATCTTGGCAAATCGGTTATGGATGTAGGCTGGGGCATGTTTACACGCATGCTGGAATACAAATGCAAGCGTTTCGGGCATACACTTGTCAAAATCGATCAATGGTATGCATCATCCAAAACATGCTGTCGTTGTGGTTCCAAGAAAGATGATCTGACGCTAAGTGATCGATTGTATGTCTGCCCTGTCTGTGGCAATATCATCGATCGCGACTGGCAGGCAGCAATCAACATCAAAGAGGAAGGTCTGCGGCTTTATCATCAAGAGCAAGCCGCATAACCATATAGAAACATCAATCGCCGTGACTGCCCGCGAAAGCGGTGAATAGAGAAGCAACGGCGCACCAACCATCCGGTTCGGATGGGGCTAGGCCCGAGATTTCCGGCGCATCACAGCCATCTGTGTATAAGACACCGTTGAAGGCAACTCAAATGAGGTGGAAAAACCACCGAAGCCCGCAGTTTTAACTGCGGGTAGTTCACGTCCGTGGGCAGCGCCATCTTCAACAACCTGGCCGTCCTGTTCGCGGTAGGCGTTGCCATCGGCATGGCCAAGAAGGAGAAGGAGGTCGCGGCGCTGGCGGCCTTCATCGCCTATGTCGTCATGAACACCGCCATCAGCGGCATGCTGACCATCACCGGCCAGATCGACGCCTCCGGCGCCCTGACCGAGAACGCCACGATCCTCTCGAGTGCGATTACAACGAGCCTTGGCATCCCGACGATGCAGATGGGCGTCTTCGGCGGCATCATCGTGGGCCTCGGCGTGGCGGCTCTGCACAACCGCTTCTACAAGATCCAGCTCCCCAACGCGATCTCGTTCTTCGGTGGCTCCCGCTTCGTGCCGATCATCTCCACGGTGGTCTTCACCTTCGTCGGAATCCTCCTGTACTTTGTGTGGCCGCCGATCTCCCTTGGCATCAACGCCCTGGGAAATGTCGTCCAGGCCTCCGGGTACCTGGGAACATTCCTCTTTGGTGTCATCAAGCGGGCTTTGATCCCGTTCGGCCTGCACCACGTCTTCTACATGCCCTTCTGGCAGACCGCTGTCGGCGGCACCGAGGTCATCGATGGCGTCACCTACTATGGCGGCCAGAACATCTTCTTTGCGGAGCTGGCCCACTCCTCCGAGATCGCCCACTTCTCGGCGAATGCCTGCCGGTACTTCTCTGGTGAGTTCATCTTCATGATCTTCGGCCTGCCGGGCGCGGCACTGGCCATGTATCGGACCGCAAAGCCCGGAAAGAAAAAGCAGGCGGGAGGTCTGCTCCTATCCGCCGCCCTTGCCTCCATGCTGACGGGCATCACCGAGCCGATTGAGTTCTCCTTCCTGTTCGCGGCACCGGAGCTGTTCCTCGTGCAGGTACTGCTGGCGGGCTCCTGCTACATGGTCGCCCACATCCTGAACATCGCTGTCGGCGTTACCTTCTCCGGAGGCCTTTTGGACCTCGTGTTCTTCGGCATCCTGCAGGGCAATGCGAAGACCAGCTGGCTCCTGATTCTGCCCTGCGGCGTGGTGTACTTTTTCCTGTACTACTTCATCTTCCACTACCTGATCTTAAAACACGATTTCAAGACCCCCGGCCGTGAGGACGATGACGAGGACACGCATCTGCACTCCAAGGCCGAGTACCTGGCATCCAAGGACAAGGGCGCTGCCGGTGGCAGTAAGAAGTCCGGAACGGATACCCTCTCCGAGACGATCGCCAACGCCCTCGGCGGCAAGGCAAACCTCGCCGACGTGGATGCCTGCGCAACGAGACTCCGTGTCACGGTGAAGAAGACCGAGCTTGTCAACGATACCCTGCTGAAGAGCACCGGCGCCGCGGGTGTCGTCCACAAGGGACCCGGCGTGCAGGTGATCTACGGGCCGAACGTCGCAGTCATCAAGTCGAACCTGGAGGAGTACCTCGACCACGCACCGGATGTGGAGGTGAACACCAACGAGGCGGCCGCAGAGGAGGCGCCGAAGGAGGAAGCTCCTGCCAGGGAAGAGGCGCCGAAGAAGCCGAAGAAACTCGTGAAGGTCGTCAAGATCGCAAGCCCTATGACGGGCACCGCGATGCCGCTGGACCAGATGCCGGATGAGGGCTTTGCCCAGGGCATGATGGGCCTCGGCGCAGCAGTCATCCCCGAGGAGGATACGATCTACGCCCCGGAGGACGGCACCGTCTCCCTGGTCTTTGACACGAAGCACGCGATCGGCATCACCACCGACTCCGGTGTGGAGCTTCTGATCCACGTCGGCGTGGACACCGTGGCCCTCGGCGGCCAGGGCTTTACGCCACTCGTTGCCACCGGCGATACCATCAAGAAGGGACAGCCCATCATGAAGATCGACCTTGCCTTCCTGAAGGAGCACGCCCCGAGCGTCGCAACCCCGATCCTCGACACCGAGGCGGACGACGAGAACAAGAAGTACCGGCTCCTTGCCAACGGACCGGTGAAGGCGGGGGAGGATCTCTTCGCCATCGACTACTACGAGGACGCGGAGTAACCGCAATGCCGTAATAAATGTGCCGGCAGTCAGGTGCAGCAGCACCCGGCTGCCGGCTTTTGGTATCCTGTGGGAGATGGGGTGAGAAGGAAAAGCATCAGAATAGCGCGACACATTTGAAAATAGCGCCGGGTTAGACCGAACATAGCGAGAAAACAGCCGCGAAAAGGACGTTAGATTTTTAAAAGACAGACGATAAACTTCAAATTTTTTTCAAAAAAGGGCTTGCAAATCCATGGGGGGCATAGTATTATACTCCTTGTCCGAGAGACGCGAGGAAAACAAAGTGCTCCGGAGAAACAAATATGGCTCGTTGGTCAAGAGGCTAAGACGTTGCCCTCTCACGGCAAAATCATCGGTTCGATTCCGGTACGAGCTACGAACCCTTTCTCAGAAATGAGAAAGGGTTTTTTCATGTTCTGGAACATCAAAGCGATTCCGCAAAGACACCTCCCCTGTGGTACAATGGCTCCAGTCAAAAAAGGGAGCCGAACCAAATGAAGACAAGAGTTTATATCGACGGACAGAGCGGCACCACCGGCCTGCAGATCTACGACCGGATCGGCGCCAGAGACGATCTGGAGCTGCTTCGGATCGATGAGGACAAGCGCCATGATCCTGCGGAGCGGGCAAAGTACTTAAACGCCGCGGACATCGTCTTTTTGTGCCTTCCCGACGAGGGCGCAAGGGAGGCGGTCTCGATGATCACGAACGAGAAGGTCCGGGTGATCGACGCTTCCACCGCCCATAGGACGGCGGACGGCTGGGTCTACGGTTTTCCGGAGCTCTCGAAAGAGCAGCGGGAGCTGATCATCCACGGCAAGCGGATCGCAAACCCTGGGTGCCACGCGACGGGCCTGATCGCAACCGCAGGGCCCCTCGTCCGGATGGGAATTCTGCCGAAGAACTACCCCGTGACCTTCTTTTCCCTGACCGGGTACTCCGGCGGCGGCAAGAAGATGATTGCGGCCTACGAGGAGAAGGACCGGAAGGAGGCACTCTCTGCCCCCGGCATCTACGGCCTCACCTTAAAGCACAAGCACCTGCCGGAGATGCAGAAGATGACAGGTCTCACCGATCCGCCGGTCTTTCTGCCGGTCGTGGATGACTACTACAAGGGCATGGCGGGGACGATCCTTCTGCAGAACCGCCTCCTTGCCGGCACCCCCACCGCAGAGGAGATCTGCGAGCGGCTCCAGGAATATTATCAAGATGAGCACTTTGTGCAGGTGGCGGCCTTCGGTGACCACGACAAGACGCTCTATGCCAATGAGATGGCAGGGACCAACTATCTGAAGATCGTGGTGTGCGGCAACGAGGAGCAGACCACCATCACCGCACTGTTTGACAACCTTGGCAAGGGTGCCTCCGGCGCCGCGGTCCAAAACATGAACCTGATGCTGGGCCTGCCGGAGAACCTGGGACTCGAGAACACCGAAGAATAGGGAGGGAATCATGTTTCGGGACGAGGAACTGGAAAACCTCGTGGCCCGCAAGGACTACGAGCAGATCCGCAAGTATGTGAATGAGAAGAAGACCGAGCTCTACCAGGAGGCGGACGACGGAGATCGGGAAAAGCTCCAGACGCTCCTGGAGAAGCTCCAGTTTGACATCGACGATGTGACGAGGGGCGCCTCCACCAGCGAGATCGCCTACATGGAGATCGGAAAGCTGATCGGCATCTGCGACACGATTCGGCGGCTCCTTCGCAACGCCGACCAGAGCGAGGCGGACTTGAACCTCTTTGGCGAGGAGAAGGACCTGCCCGCCGACACGCTCTCCATTGCGGAGAAGCTCTACCGCCAGGGCTGCATGACCGACACAGAGCTGGCCAAGCAGCTGGGGCTTCCCCTGGAGGATCTTCTGACCGAACTCAAGACGCTCGAGAACCTGGGCATGGTGTTCTCGACCGCAGCCGGAAAGTTCCTGCTGCTCTCGCTCACCGACCTGGGCAGTCAGTACGTCGAAGAGGTGGACAAGGCTGCCAAGAAGCACTTCGGAAAGGTCTGAGTCACCAACAGCCAGAGGGCGCCGCCCGGCGGACCCCTCTGGCTGTTTCTGCGCTGTTTGCGGCCCTTGCCGGGCATCGAGGAATGGAGAGAATGATCATTCGAGACTTTCAGGACGGCGATCTGCTGCCGCTGTCCATTTTGTACCAGAGCATCCGAAGGCAGGAGTTCTCCTGGGTGAACAGGGAGGAGCCCCTGGACGCCTTTGTGCGGGACACGAAGGGGGAGGTGATCCTGGTCGCCGATGACAGCGGGTACCCCGCGGGCTTCTGCTCGGTCTGGGCGCCCACCAGGTTCATCCACTGTCTGTACGTGGACCGGGACTGCAGAAGGCGGGGCATCGCCACGGCCCTCATCGAGGAGGCGGGGCGGCGCTTCGGCTATCCGCTGCAGCTCAAGTGCATGGATATCAATGAGGCCGCCAAGGCCTTCTACGCCCGGGGCGGCTGGCGCACGAGAAAGCAGGAGGAGCTCCCGTATGGGACCTGTCTCCTCCTGGAGCTCAAGAATCCCCCGCAGCACGCGGAGTAGGAGGAATACATGGCGATACGGCTGATGGGGCTCGACCTGGATGGGACCCTCTTGAACGAAGAAAAGCAGCTGACCCCGGCGGTGAAACAGGCGGTGGAACAGGCAGCGGCCCGGGGGATACTCCCCGTCCCGGTGACGGGGCGGCCCCTCACCGGGATCCCGGAGGAGGTCATGGACCTGCCGGGGATCCGGTACGTCATCACCTCCAACGGGGCCCTCTGCTTTTCCGGCAAGGAGGTCTGCTTCTCCGCCTTTTTGGAGCAGCAGGTGGCAGAGCGCATCGCCGAGATGGCACGGGAGCTGGGAGATCTCTACAGCGTCTTTGCGGACGGCATCGGCTGGAGCGACGGGAAGAGCCACCGGGCGCTCATGGAACATTTTTCCAACACCCCGCTCTCTTCCTACATGGCCCGCTCCCGCCGGCCTGTGGCAGAATGGGGACAGTTCCAGAAAGACCACGGCGGGCGCATCGAGAACGTCTGGGTCCGCACCCCGGGAAAGGAAGCGGGGGACCGGCTGGAGGAGGCGATCCGGGAGGACTTCGGCTCCTCGGTGCAGACCCTGCGCACGCTCCCCGCGGATGTGGAGACGGTCTCCGCCAGGGCGGACAAGGGGACCGCGCTCCTTCGGCTTGCGCAGACACTGTCCATCCGCCGGGAGGAGATCTTTGCCATCGGGGACAGCGGGAATGACGTGGGGCTTTTGCGCGCCGCGGGAACTTCTGTCGCGATGGGAAACGCGACCAAAGACGCAAGGGAAGCGGCAGACCACCTGACCGCAGACAACGAACACGACGGGGCGGCGCTGGCGATTCGGCGCTACGCCCTCGGGGAGGAGGAAACACATGAACTTTGACTTTACAACGCGCCTGGAGCGCTCCGGGACTGATGCACTTGCCCTCGATGCGGTGGGCGTCATGAAAGGGGCGCCGCGCCCCCCGAAGGATGGCTGGACCTATCTTCCCATGTGGGTTGCGGACATGAACTTTGCGGCCTTCCCCGGCATCACGGAGAAGATCCTGGAGCGGGCAAAGCACCCCGCCTACGGGTACTTCATGACGGGAGATGCCTACTTCGGGGCGATCCAGCGCTGGCAGGAAATGCAAAACGGCGTGGAGGTGCCCAAAGAGGCGATCGGCTACGAGAACGGGGTCCTCGGCGGGATCAGCTCAGGGCTTCGGGCTCTTGCCGCCCCGGGGGAGTGCGTCCTTTTGCTCTCCCCGACCTACATCGGCTTTACCCGGACGATCCGGGATGCGGGGTACCGCATCATCACCAGCGACATGGTGCAGGATGAGAGCGGCACTTTCCGGATGGACCTTGCCGACATGGAGGCAAAGATCCAAAAGTACCACATCCACGTGTTCGTCTCCTGCAATCCCCACAACCCCACGGGAAGGGTGTTTACGAGAAAAGAGCTGACGGAAATGTACGACCTCTTTGCCAAGTACCGGGTGGACGTTCTCTCCGACGAGATCTGGTCGGACCTTCTTCTGGACGGCGCGCATCACGTGCCGCTCCAGACCATCTCCCCCTACGCCAAGGCCCACACCGCGGCCTTCTACGCCCCCAGCAAGACCTTCAACCTGGCGGGCCTTGTGGGGAGCTATCACGTGATCTACGACCCCGCCCTGCGGGACCGGATCACCGCGGCGGGGAGAAAGACCGGCTACAACGACATGAACCTGCTCTCGATGGTCGCCCTGGAGGGAGCCTACACCGAGGAGGGCAGGGCGTGGGTGCAGCAGCTCTGCGGCGTCCTCTCGGAGAATGCCCGCCTCGCTGTAAAGTGCATCCGGGAGGAGCTCCCGGGCGTTTCCGTGCAGCCGCCCCAGGGCACCTACATGCTGTTTTTGAACTGTGCGGACTATTGCGAAAAGCACGGAAAGGCCCTGGATGACGTCCTTGCCGCCGGCTGGGACGTGGGCGTTGGCTGGCAGGACGGCAGGCCCTTCCACGGCCCCCACCACATCCGCATGAACCTCGCGCTTCCGACAAGCGACGTGGCTGACGCGTTTTCTCGCCTCCGGGACCACGTGTTTGTCTGAAAATCCATACATTTACACCGCAACAAAAGGGAGAGCATGCAACTCACTAACCCCACGGCAAGCCGTGGGGGTTGTGTGGCAACACATGGCCCTCTCGGCCCAACATGAGGACTGCAGCACCATCGCAGTCCTGAGTGAGTAGCCTCACGCCTGTCCAAAAACCTTCGGGTTGCGGACGGCTACGTTATCAGCAAATTCGGCAGATCAGTTCCGGCTTGTCTGCTCGTGAACACAGGCACCAGTGGATGCTCTCACAAGTCCACTGCTCTGCGGTGTGTCACTAAACATTTCTGAGGGTAGGAGGAGTGTGATACACAACAAACTGCTGACAACATTGGCGATGTGGACCCGCCGAACGGGGTTCTTCCTCCGGGAAGGAGCCTCCTGTAGGCAGAACCCCGTGTATGCCTTCCCTGAGGAGACACAGCACGGGAAGCCGTAAGGCACCGTAACGATTGTTTGATTTTCAGAAAGGAGGCATCAGTTATGCTGACCTATGTACTGGCTGCAGACGGCTCACCGCTGATGCCGACCTACAACATCAAAAAGGTGAGACAGATGCTCAAAGGCGGCAGAGCAGTCATTGCAGGCCACAAGCCGGGTTTTACGATCCGGCTGACCTACGCTCTGCCGGATCAGAAAACGCCGCATACGCAGAAGGTCGAACTCTGCGAGGATACCGGCTATCAGCATATCGGGGTCTCCATAAAGAGCACAAAGCATGAGTTTGTCCATCTGCAGGTCGATACACTTGCAGATGAGAAGCAGCATCACGATGCACAGAGACGGTACCGCAAGAGCAGACGTGGCCGGCTTCGGTATCGTGAAGCGAGGTTCGACAATCGCACGCACTCCAAGAAGCCCGGATGGCTTGCACCCTCACTTCAGCATAAAGCGGATATCCATGTGCGTCTTGTATCCACGTTCCAAAAGGTACTGCCGATTCGTGATGTATACCTTGAAGTGGGGACATTCGATACACAGGTTCTCGAGGCAAAGGAAAAGGGCCTGCCAATTCCGGAAGGATCAGACTATCAGCATGGAGTCCGTTACAGCATTGCTACGCTTCGTGAAGCGGTATTTTAGGCCCTTTCACTTTTTTTGTGGGATGAGCCCCTCCTGACCTCCGCTCAGAGCCCTGGATCCGGCTTCTCCTCTGGTGCCCAATAAGCCTTTTGGGTTACTGTAATCTTTGCCGGACCGTGGGAGCATCGCCGAGGGGCCCACGGTCTCGGAGCTGTCTCTGCCAGTCCAGACTACCACTTGAAGTGGTAGTACTTTTTAGAAGGTATCCTCTATGGATTATCTCCTTCTGGTGCATCACACAAGAAAAATGAAAGACCCGTATTTTATCGTGACGGCTACAAATGCCAATGCTGCGGTAAGGGGATCGAAGATGGACGGATTCTGCGTGTGCACCATGTTGGTTACTGGAAAACACCCTCCGATCATACAGACCGGATGAGCAACCTGATTACGGTCTGTACAAAATGCCATACGGCAGCGAATCACCAAAAAAAGGGAAAATTATATGGCTGGAAGCCGAAGATGAAACCTCTGACTGGCGCAGCGTTTATGAACACCGTGCGGTGGAAAATTGTGCAGACTGTCAAAGACTTGGATTCCAGTCTGACTGTGCATACCACGTATGGAGCATATACAAAGCTGTCACGTCGGGATCACTCCCTTGCCAAGACGCATGCAAATGATGCCTATTGTATGGGAGCGTTTCAGCCGGTGCACAGAGCGACGGAACAGCTTCTGAAAAAGAAACGCCGTAATCATCGTGTGTTGTCCAAATTCTACGACACGAAGTATATTGACATCCGGGATGGTGTCAAAAAGTCCGGATCAGATCTGTCCTGTGGCAGAACAAACCGTTCAGAGCCTCGAAACGGGAAAAAGAACTTTCGGATCTTTCACGGCAAAAAGGTAAGCAAAGGACGTATCGCCGTTCGGAAACGGCGTTATCCGATTCAGCCGGGAACACAGGTAATGTATAAAAGGCATACCTATGTTGCAGTTGGAACACACAACAACGGCACAGCGGTTGTACTGAATTCAGGCAAAAGCGTATCTGTCAGTAGGTTGCGGATATTGCATCATGCCGGAGCTTTTGTTTGAGAAAGGGGGACGGCGCTCCTCCCCGCTGCAAGCGGCGGGGTTTCCACGCCTTAATTCATTATGATTGCGATTGACCGGGAACACCAGCTGATCCGCCTGGACACCCCGCACACCACCTACGTGCTGGGGCTCTTGGACGGGAAGTACCTGACCCATCTCTACTACGGGGCGAAACTCGGGGCGGGGGACCTGTCCGCCCTCTTCTTTGACCCGGACGCGGCGCCGGTCCCCAGTGCCTGCCCCAGGGAGAAGGCGGGATTTTTGGACGCCGCCCCCTTTGAGTACGGCACCTCGGGGATCGGCGACTTTCGGGAGCCGGCGCTTGTCGTCAGGAGCGCGGACGGACAGGAGGGGTGTGAGCTCTTCTATCAGTCCGCGCGGGTGATCCCGGGAAAGCCAAAGCTTGTGGGCCTCCCGGCAAGCTTTGGAGATCAAAGCGAAGTTTCCACCCTAGAGGTGGACCTTGTGGACCCGGTGCTGGACCTTGCGGTGACCCTGCAGTACAGCGTCTTTGACGACGTGGACGTCATCACAAGGAGCGCGCGCATCACCAATCAGGGGAAGGCCCCGGTGGAGCTTCTCCGGTGCCTTTCCTTCTCGCTGGACCTTCCCGCGGGGGACTATGACATGATCACCCTGCAGGGCGCCTGGGCAAGAGAGCACGAGATCGAGCGGCGGCCGGTGGGCTTTGGCGGCATGGAGGCAGGCTCCATCCGGGGCATCCCCGGGCACGACGCGAACCCGTTCTTCTTCCTTGCGGACCGCGGCACGAACGAGCGGCAGGGGAGCGTTTGCGGCTTTGTCCTTGTCTACTCCGGAAACTTCCTCGCGAAGGTCCAGAGGACCCAGTTCGGCAGCATCCGGGCGGTGCTCGGCATCCACCCGGCGCGTTTTACCTGGCACCTTGCCCCGGGGGAGACCTTCCAGGCGCCGGAGGCGCTTCTTTCCTGGTCCGGCACCGGGATCGGAACGCTCTCCCGGACCTACCACGACCTGATCCGCCGGCACCTCATCCGCTCGAAGTACGTCTTTGAAAAGCGCCCGGTCCTTGTCAACAACTGGGAGGCGACCTACTTCGACTTTGACGAGGAAAAGCTCCTTGCCATTGCGGCCGCCGCGAAGAAGGCCGGCATCGAGATGCTGGTGACGGACGACGGCTGGTTTGGCACCCACAGGGACACGGACTCCGGGTGCCTCGGGGACTGGCTTGCAAACCAAAAGAAGTTTCCGGAGGGGTTCCCCGCCTTTGTGGAAAAACTCCACAAGATGGGCCTTCTTGCGGGACTCTGGTTTGAGCCGGAGAGCATCTCGAAGGCCTCGGAGCTCTATGAAAAGTACCCGGACTGGTGCCTGAAAATTTCCGGCAGAACCCCGACCCTCTGCCGGGACCAGTGGATTGCGGACCTCTCGAATCCAGCCTGCGAGGCCTACCTGACGGGCGCCATCCTGGACCTTGTCCGAAGGTCCAAAATCGACTACATCAAGTGGGACATGAACCGGCCGCTTGCGGACCTTGGGAGCGCGGCTCTGCCCCCGGAGCGCCAGGGGGAGATCGCCCACCGACATGTCCTTGCGGTGTACCGGATGCAGGAAAGGCTCCTTGCGGAATTCCCGGACCTTCTCCTTGAAAACTGCGCAGGCGGCGGCTCCCGGTTTGACGCCGGCATGCTCTACTATAGCCCCCAGATCTGGTGCTCCGACGACATGGACCCGGCGGAGCGCTTAAAGATCCAGGAGGGCACGGAGCTGGTGTACCCGGTCTCCACCATGGGCGCCCACGTGGGGGCATCGCCCTATGGCATCACCTCCAGGGTCAGTGATTTCGACACCCGGGCAAAGTGCGCGATGATGGGGACCTTCGGCTACGAGCTCGACCTCACAAAGCTCTCCGAGGAGGACTTTTCGAAGATCCCGGCGCAGGTCGCAACGTACCGGAAGCTGCAAGAGCTGGAGGAGACCGGGGACTATTACCGCATCGCCTCCTATCGGGAGAACGGCTGGCTCGATGCGGTGGAGATCGCGGCCAAGGATGGGAAAGAGGCCTTTGTGCTTGCGGTGCAGGTCCTGACCCAGCCAAACGAGAAGTCGACAAGGCTCTATCTTCAGGGCCTTCGCCCGAACGCCCGCTACGAGGTGGAGGGGCGGATCTTCCCCGGTGACATCCTGATGCAGGCGGGGTATCCCCTGGCCCACAAGATCCACGACCTCGATGCCAGGATCATCCGGATCCGGGAGGTGGAAGCATGAGATATCAGGGCGAGGCACTCTCGAAATTGGTATCCTCCGGGGCGCTCCGGATTCTCGGGCGGACATCAAACTCCCACCCCTTCTCCTTTTTCTGGACGGCCTCCGGCATCGAGTTTGCCGCGGGGGCGGAGAAGGTGACCTGCGAGCTCACCTCCGCCTATGCGGACAACGAGATCTGGGTGGACGTCCTTGTCGACGGGGCAAGGACCCAGCGGGTGATGCTGCCAAAGGGGACCACGACTCTGACCCTGGCAAGAAACCTGGATCCGTCTGTGATCAGGACATTTTCCCTTCGCCGGGACACCCAGGCGATGCCGGAGGAGGACCCCTCGATCCTGACCCTGGAGAGCCTGACCGTAGACGGGAACTTTGCTCCGCTGCCCAAGCGCCGGTATCAACTCGAGTTCATCGGGGACTCCATCACCTCCGGGGAGGGCGGCTGCGGTGCCGTGACCGAGAACGAGTGGAAGTCCTTTGTCTTTGACAGCTATGAGAACTACGCGCGGCTGACGGCGGACCGCCTGCATGCAACCTACCAGGTCCTCTCCTCCAGCGGCTGGGGGGCCTTCTGCTCCTTTGACGGAAATAAAAGGCATGCGCTTCCCCTCTATTACGACGAGGTCTGCGGCCTCCTTGCGGGGCCGGCAAATGAGGCGGCGGGCACGAAGGAGCCCTGGGACTTTGCAAAGTTCCGGCCGGATGCCGTGGTGGTGAATCTTGGCTCCAATGACTGGAACGCCTGGCAGGGCGGGTTCCTCCCGGAGGCAGAGCTCCTTGCGAAATTCCGGGAGCGCGTCGTCTCCTTCTTAAAAGACATCCGAGCGCACAATGAACACGCCGAGATCGTCTGGGCCCTCGGCATGCTGGGCGAGGGGATGGGAGCGCCCGTGCGGGAGGCGATCGCCGCGTATCAAGAGGAAACTGGGGACAGCCATGTCACCTATCTCTCCCTGCCCAATACCCTCGAGGGTGAGTACGGCGCAAGGCAGCATCCCGGCCGCCCCTCCCACGAAAAAGCGGCCTTGGTCCTTTCCAAAGCGCTGTACCAGATCCTGGCCGGGAGGTCGTAACCCTTGGAAACTTTGGGCAGAATTTGAAATCTGTTGCACGAGTCGGTGTTGCAATTTCATCCCGCAAAACGTAAGCTGAAGGGAAGAAAATGTTTGAGGGGTATCGATGAGCGCAGCAGAGAAACTGGGACAGATCGTGGAGAGCCGGCTTGCCGGGGATCCGAAAAAGGCGCGGGGGTGGCTCCGTGCGGGCTGGGAGGCGGAGAATGTCCTCTTCCATATCGCCCCGCACAAGGAGCTTGCGCCCGCCGACCGGTATCTGCAGCAGCTGATGATGGGGACCATGCTTGCGCCCCTCCGGCATCCGGAGGGGAGCGCCATGGTCTCCATTTTTGTTCCCTGTGAGATGATGCAGGAGGTGGAGCTGGTGCCCTACAGCGCCGAGGCTTTCTCCTGCTACCTCTCCGCCTCCTTCTGCGAGGGAGCCTGTCTCGAGCGGGCAGAAGAGGAGGGCATCTCCGACACTCTCTGCAGCTACCACCGGACTTTCCTCGGCGCAGCCGAGGCGGGGCTTCTTCGGGCGCCGAAGTGCATCGTCTACACCAACGTGACCTGTGACGCAAACCTTCTGACCTTTCGGAAGATGGCGGAATTCTATCAGGTTCCCGCCTTCTACCTGGAGGTCCCGATGGACGTCAGCGAGGCGTCTGTCACCTACGTGGAGCGGCAGATGCGGGAGCTCAAGGCCTTCCTCGAGAAGACGACCGGAAAGACGATCTCCGAGTCCGCCCTCTGCGAGCGGGTGGCAAGATCGAAGACCTCTCTGGAGACCTTCCGAAAGGTCCAGCAGACAAAGGCCGATCGGTACGTCCCCACGGACCTCGTGACCCCGTTCTACTCGGCCCTGACGGCAAATCTCCTCCTGGGGACAGAGGAGGAGCAGCACTACGTGGAGATGGCCCTGCAGGATGCACAGAACGCACCGGCGAAGAGGGGAAAGCACATCTACTGGATGCACACGATCCCCTTCTACTCCCAGGCCGTGAAGGACCGGTTTCTGTTCACCGAGTCCGCCCAGATCGTGGGGGATGAGCTCTCCCAGGTCTGCTTTTCCGACTTTGACCCGTCCAATCCCTACCGGGCGATGGCAAAGCGCCTTGTCACCAACGCGATGAACGGCCCCAGCAGGCGGCGGATCCAAAAGGGGATCGACAACGCCGCGGATGCGAAGGCGGACGGCGTCATCTGGTTCAACCACTGGGGTTGCAAGCACACCCTGGGCATCGCGGAGCTCGGGCGGCAGCAGTTTGAGGCGGCGGGCTTTCCGACGCTCGTCATCGACGGCGACGGGTGCGATAAGTCCAAGGAGGGAGAGGGCCAGATCGCAACGAGAATCGGCGCCTTTTTGGAGATGCTGGATCGGAAGGAGGCGACGGCATGAGCGAAACACCCCACTGCGTCCACTACATGTGCCGGTACGCACCGTTGGAGCTCCTCACCGCCATGGGGGCAGAGCCCTCCTACCTCTCCTCCATGCCCGAGTCCTTCGGGGACTCGGTGGCCCTTCTTGGCAGCAACATCTGCGGCTTTGGCAAGTCCCTTCTGGACCGGGTCCTTGCGGGCGAAGTGGAGGAGCTCGTCCTCACCAACTGCTGCGACACGATCCGGAGCGTCGCGGACGTCATCGAGGCAAAGAAGGAGGCGGGAGAGCTTCCAAAGCTCAAGTTCCTCTACTTCCTGGACCTGCCCCGGGACGACGGGGACTGCGCCGTGGACCTCTATGCCGGGCAGCTCCTTGCCCTGAAAGAGGCCTACGAGGCCTACAGCGGGAACCGGTTTGACGTGAAAAAGTTTGCGGCTGCCGTGCAGGTGAGCCACACGCAGCAGGTCAAACCCCAAAGACCCTATCTTACCCTCCTGGGCGGCAAGGCCGGGCGGGAGCTCCACATGCTGGCGGTGCGCTCGATGCCGCTGCCCGTGCAGAATGCGACCTGCGCCGCGGGGCGCACCTTCGGGGAGGCCCTCCCCGGGGAGGAGGTCCTTCAGGACGAGAAGGCCCTCTTTGCCTGGTACGCGGGAGAGCTCTTGCGGCAGATCCCCTGCATGCGGATGCAGGATGCCCAGGGACGGAAGCGCCTCTTTGCGGATCCCAACCTGAAGGGCATCCTCTACCACACGGTCCGCTTCTGCGACTTCTACAGCTTTGAGTACGCGGACGTGAAGGACCACGCGGCGGTCCCGATCCTGAAGTTCGAGACCGACTACACGATGAGCGCGAGCGGCCAGCTGGCCACCCGGTTCGATGCCTTTGCGGAGGAGATCCTGACAAGGTACCGGGACACCCCGGAGATCTTTGCGGACAGGTTTCGGAAACCGAAGGAGGAACAGCCGATGCAGGAACGTCCTGCGGGAAAGTACTATGCGGGGATCGATTCCGGATCTGCCTCCACGGATGTGGTGATCCTCGATGCCGATAAGAACATCGTGACCTATGTCATCCGGCCCACCGGGGCCGGGGCCGGCGGCAGCGCCGACAAGGCGCTGCAGGAGGCCCTCGAGAAGGCGGGCCTTACGAGGGAGGACCTTGCCGCCACCGTGGCGACCGGCTACGGCCGCGCCGCCATCGAGACCGGGAGCCGCTCCATCACGGAGATCACCTGCCACGCCAAGGGAGCGAGGTTCCTGGACCCAACGGTGCGCTGTGTCATCGATATCGGCGGCCAGGACTCCAAGGTCATCGCCCTGGATGAGAAGGGAAACGTCGAGAACTTTGTCATGAACGACAAGTGCGCGGCGGGCACCGGGCGGTTCCTGGACATGATGGCAAGGACCCTGGAGATGAACCTGGACGAGATGTCCGGCCGGGGCCTTACCTACGGAGAGGACATCACGATCTCCTCGACCTGCACGGTGTTTGCCGAGTCCGAGGTGGTCTCCCTGATCGCCCAGAACAAGAGCACCGACGACATCGTCCACGGCCTCGACAAGTCCGTCGCCTCCAAGACCGCGCTCCTTGCGGCCAGGGTCCACGGCCGGGGCCCCTTCATGATGACCGGCGGCGTTGCCAAAAACGCCGGCGTCGTCAAGGCCCTGGGGGAGAAGCTCGGCGAGCCCCTGATTGTCAGCGACAAGGCACAGATCTGCGGCGCCCTCGGCGCCGCGCTCTATGCCATGGAAGCATAAAGCAGCGTTTCGGTGCCTGACCGTTTCAGGCAGTCTCATTCCCAATGAGGAGGGGAACATGGAAAAATTGTTTAAGCTCAAGGAACACGGGACCACGGTCCGCACGGAGGTGATTGCGGGCCTGACGACGTTCATGACGATGGCGTACATCCTCGCCCTGAACCCGTCCATCTTGTCGGCCTCCGGCATGGACCAGGGCGCCGTCTTCACGGCGACGGCCCTTGCCTCGGCAATCGCCTCCTTCTGTATGGCGATGTTCGCCAACCTGCCCTTCGTGCTGTCGGCGGGCCTGGGCCTCAACGCCTACTTCGCCTACACGGTCTGCGGCACCATGGGCTACTCCTGGGAGCAGGCACTGACCGCCGTCTTCGTCGAGGGCGTGATCTTCATCGTCCTGTCCCTGACCAGTGTCCGTGAGGCGATCTTCAACGCGATTCCCGCGACCCTGAAGCTGGCCGTCTCCGTCGGTATCGGCCTGTTCATCTGCTTCATCGGTCTGCAGAACGCCCACATCGTGGTGGATGGCTCCACCCTGGTCACGCTCTACTCCTTCCCGCAGAGCATTGCCAACGGCACCTTCCACTCTGAGGGCATCTGCGTGCTGCTGGCTGTCATCGGTATCATCCTGATGGCCTATCTGACCGTCCGCGGCACCAGAGGCGGCATCCTGATCGGCATGCTCATCATGTGGGTGGTCGGCATGATCCTGCAGGCGCTGGGCGTCTACATCCCGGATCCGGACAACGGCTTCTACAGCCTCTTCCCCTCGGGCATCTTCTCTGCCCCGGCCTCGGTGGCACCGACCGCACTCCACATCGACTTCTCGTTCCTTGGAAAGCCCGATTTCTTCGTGGTCATGTTTGCATTCCTGTTCGTCGATGTCTTTGATACCCTCGGAACCCTGACGGGCTGCGCCTCCAAGGCTGGCATGCTCGACAAGGACGGCAAGCTCCCGGGAATCAAGGGCGCACTCCTTGCGGACTCCGTCGGCACTGTCGTCGGCGCACTGTTCGGCACTTCCACCATCACGACCTTCGTTGAGTCCTCCTCCGGTATCGCAGAGGGCGGCCGCACGGGTCTCACCGCCATCGTCTCCGGACTGATGTTCCTGCTCTCCCTGTTCCTGTCCCCGATCTTCCTCGCCATCCCGTCCTATGCGACGGCACCGGCCCTGATCATCGTCGGCTTCCTGATGCTGCAGCAGGTCGGCAAGATCTCCTGGGAGGGTGATCCGCTGGAGACCATTCCCGCCTACATCTGCATCGCCACGATGCCCTTTGCCTACAGCATCAGCGACGGCATCTCCTTCGGCGTCCTCTCCTACGTGATCCTGCACCTTCTTGCCGGCAAGGCAAAGAAGATCACCCCGCTCATGTATGTGCTGGCTGTGCTGTTCCTGCTCAAGTACTTCCTGATCTAAAAAAAGCGCACGTTGTGCGCTTTGCACCGCTCTTTCCCCCTGCGGGGGGAGAGAGTGGTGCCTTTTTTGTTCTGCACGGAACGAAGAGAGAAAAGGCGAACGAAGCCGCAAACAAAGTGCCGTCCGGTCGGAAGACCGGGCGGCACTTGGCTGCAGAGTGGAACTCCTTATGCTTGGGAGGCAGCGGCGGCATGCCGCTCCCTGAGCTTGGCCCGGATGCCGGGGAGTTTTTCTCGAGGTCGTAGAAGTGGCAGCAGACAAGGAAGATCAGGTAGAAGATCGCGGGGATCCAGGTCGTGAAGGCAAGGATCGTGGAGAGGGCGGAAGATGGCTGCGCGGCAAGCGTCCCGTCGTACCCTCTGGCTGCGAGGATCACGCCGGGGATTGCGGTGCCAAGGCCGTTCCCCACCTTGTTCATGACGCTCTGGAAGCTTCCCATCGCGCCCTCGACGCGCACGCCGGTCTTCCACTCGCCGTAGCCCATGCACTCGATGACCATGGCGCCGGCAAAGCCGTAGAAGGTGCAAAAGCCCGCCATGTTCATGCAGGCAGAGACGAGGCAGAGCCAGACGTTGGAGGGAATCAGAAGCCGCAGCAGGCTCCCCGCAAGGCCAAGGACCATCAGCACCGTGATGCAGCGCTTTAACCCGTACTTCTTCGAGAGGCTGGGCACCAGGACCATGCACCTTGATATGATCCCCCTCTGTAGGACACTGAAATATAAGTGTCCTACGGAGGGGGACATTTCATGTCCAGAAAGGGAAAGATAGATCCGGTTATAAAGGTAAAAGCTGTAGAGGAGGTGATCTCAGGCAGGTCAAGCATATCGGCAGAAGCCAAAAAGGTAGGAGTAGATGATAAATGAAACAGATCTTAATCCCCCAGCGGAGCTGGGGGAGTGACAGAAGCCCGTGGCGGCAAGCGGAGTAACAAAAAACAGCCTCCGCTGTACAATGAAGTAGGTCTAGCAAACCACTTCAAGACAGCGGAGGCGCCCATGGACGATTTGAGTTTAGCACACAGTCGATATAACTGCACATATCATATAGTGTTCATTCCGAAGTATAGACACGATCAATCGCATATCTGTACATATGAGTTGAAAGATAAATCCAGGTTTTGTCTGTGAGATTATCCCAGAGAGGGTGGTCGCACATATGTGCAGAGGCTGAAGAGCGTGTTTTTATCGCGTTTTTCATCACTGTAACTAAAGAAAACTATTGTAAAATGCCCGACCCTCTACTATAATGTACATATGTGTTTTAAATAATGTACATATGTGGAGACTCTGATGAGCAACACCTGCACAATACCGGATAATGTCAAAAAATATCGACCAGAAAAGTGTACTCGTATACGCAATGACAACGGGGTATACCGGGTTTACAAATACTCCGCTATTAAGCTTCCAAACGGTAAATGGAGCAGTTCTTCTGGATATTTGATTGGAAAGATCATCCCTGATCAGGGATTTTCTCCAAACAAACGATATCTCAGAGAACAGGCCCGGTCTGAAGGAAATAGTACAACAGATATTGAGGAGATCACCGATCTTGCATATGGACAGTACGCTCTGCTGATCTTCCTCTCTGGTGATGTGTACACCAGGCTGAAGAAGTGCTTCCCTCTGGAGAAAGCTACACAGATCTACGCCTATGGTCTGATCCTGTGCGCCAACGGATTTCTGCATGTTGATCAGATCAATGAGATCTACCAGGAGAGCTACCTGTCGCTTCTCTATAAAGACTATGACTTCAAGATGGGGCCCACCGCTCTTGGAAATCTGCTTCACGACCTTGGTGCGAAGGGCAATCCTGTCAGAGCGTTTGAACAGTCACTGATCGATGACTGCTCCAGGAACATAGCAATCGACGGACATGTGATTCGGTCCTGCTCAGAGGAGAACGATCTTGCGGAGGCAGGGTACAAGACCAAACTGCTTAAGTCTTCTCAGGTCAACATTCTGATTGCCTATGACACCAAGCGGCATGTGCCCCTGATGTACCGGGCTTATCGCGGTTCCAGCGTTGATAAAAAGAGCTGTGAGAGTTTCCTTCGCAGCCGTTCCTTCACCAACACAAGGTTCGTGGTGGACAGGGGTTTCTTCTCCTCTGTGCTGCTGGATCTTATGTCCTCCAACGGAAACAGCTACATCATCCCGGTCCCGACAAGCGATAAGAACTTCAAACGGATCAAAGTGAAACTGCAATACACCTCAGGTGAGTTCGTTTACAAGGGCAACACGAAGGATTCCGCCCGGATCCTCTACTATGAGGAGCAGATCGATGACAACACCCGGATGATCTTCTACAAGGACTACGATGAAAACAACAGCAAGCGGAAAAGCTACCGGCAGTCCATTGATGAAGGGGAGGCCGGATACACACAGGAAAACTACGACAAGTATTCTGACTGGTGGGGTGTCTATGTGCTCCAGACCAGTTGCCAGGATCCTGCACCCCAGGTATTCACAGAGTACAAGGATCGCTGGTCGATTGAGACGTACAACAACTACATCAAGAACGACGCCGATTATAACGATCTGAAGTTACAGGACTACTACAACTTTCAGGGCTTCAACTTCATCATGCTGGTTGCCGGTATCATTCATTCAAATCTGCAGGATGCAACGAAGGTACTGGAGAAGCCGAATATCTCGACGATTGACATTCTCCTCAAGTCAGGTCACATGCGGCTCGTCCGGCAGGATTCCGAATGGGTCCTACACAACACAAGGACAAAGGATCTGGCGCTTCTCAAAGAAATGGGATTTGCACCTGATATGCCCTATAAAGCAACTAAATAGATATATGAACTAATAGTTATTATCCGGGATTCCGTTCATATGTACAGAAACCCGTTTGATCGTGTATAGACGAAAAGTAATGTTCGGGGAGCTGCGGAAGGAAATAGGCGAAATTATAGGGAAGGTCTGCAAGATGGAAGGAGTCACGATTATCAAAGCGGCCACCTTGCCTGATCATGTACATATGTATGTGTCGATCCCACCGAAAATGAGTGTGGCAAAGGTAGTTGGCCGCATCAAAGGAAAAAGTTCTCTCATGATCTTCGACAAGCATCCAGAATATCGCCAAAGATACGACAGACATTTCTGGGCAAGAGGCTACTATTGCGAAACGGTGGGAAATGTCAATGAAGAGACAATCAAGAAGTATATTGCAGAACAGTACGAAAGGGATCGACTGGAAGGAGATCCCGAAAAGTAGTCAAAAAGGGAGCCGCCTTTAGGCGGCCACCAGTAATGTAAGAACGGTTTGCTAGACCGCCTTTAGGCGGAAACGCACCGGTAAGCCCCGGAGGGGCGAACACAGACCACCAGCAAAGCTGGTGGTACTGATTCACTTTCAGCCTGGATCGCCATCTACAAATCAGAAGGTCCCACCGGGCTCCTGGATCAAAAGCACAATAAGTATTACTCCAAGGAGACCAAGCTCATAGCGGTTGAGGACTACCTTGATGGAAAAGGCTCTATGGCAGAGATCGCCAGTAAATATGGTTTAAGGGATTGGACTCGGCTGCGCGATTGGATCAAGACGTATAATACTCAAGGGACAATCAGTTCTCGTGGAAGTGGAGGCGGAAGCTACATGAAGAAAGCGAGACAGACAACTCTTGAGGAGAGAATAGAGATCGTTCAGTACTGTCTTGATCACGACAGAAATTACGGTGAAGCTGCTATCCGGTATGAATGCTCCTACCAGCAGGTTCGAAACTGGGTCATAAAATACGACGCCATGGGCAAAAGCGGGCTTGAGGATAGGCGCGGCCACCGTGCCGGGACTGAGCCGAGCAGGACTCCGGAGGAAGAACTCCGGGACAGGATCGCCCAGCTGGAGCGTCAGAATAGAGACCTGCGGATGGAGAATGATCTCCTAAAAAAACTAAGGGAACTGAAGATGAAAGATCGCTCTCTTTAGTTCACAACCTAATCAAATACTGTGCGATCAGCGAGCTTGCGAAAACAAAGCATTATCCGGTACGCAGGCTCTGCAGATATGTTCATGTGGCCCCTTCTGCGTATTACAAATGGAGGAAACATTCCAAATCAGCCCGTGAGGCCGAGAATGAACGCATTGCAGCGCTTATGAAGAAGCACCATGAGGAACATCCGGAGAAAGGATATCGCCGTCTTCGGGACGATCTGGAAACGGAAGATCACATCCACATCAATGACAAGAGGGCACATCGGATCTGCAGGAAGAAACACATACAGTCGACGATCAAGTGGAGACCGAAGGGATGCACCAGAAGTTCGGGAGATCCCATGTATGTCGCTGAGAATGTCCTGCATCGTGACTTTACGGCAGAGCGTCCCAATCAGAAGTGGCTGACGGACGTATCCGAGTTTAAGTACTACACTGGTATAGAGGTCCACAAGCTCTATCTGAGCGCGATTTTGGACCTGTATGACCGCAGGATCGTGGCCTATGAGATCAGCGATCATAATGACAAGCCCCTGGTGATGAAGACGTTTGATGAGGCCGTCGCAGCAGAGCCTGATGCTCACCCACTGTTTCATAGTGACAGAGGATTTCAATATACAAGCAGAGAGTTTCATCAGAGACTTGTTGAGCATAAGATGACGCAGAGTATGTCCAGGGTAGGCCACTGCATTGACAACGGGCCGATGGAAGGATTCTGGGGAATGCTCAAGCGCGAAAGTTACTACGGCAGAAGATTTACAGATCGCAGTTCGCTGGAGTCCATGATCAGAAATTACATCTATTACTACAACACGGAGCGTACGCAGCGCAGGCTGCATCTTCTCACACCAATCTCATACCACAAGAAATACTATGAGGCAGCGTAAAAAATCGCCAGTCAGATCTACCTGGTGATAGATCCAACTGACGGTTGCATTATTATTTTTCAGTATCCACTTGACGGGGACCGGACCACCTCTCCCCGGGGGAGGGTTTTTTCATCGACGGGAGAAACCCCCATGCCTATGGGAGCGGTCCGGGCGGCTGGGTGTTCGGCTCGGTGAGCCTTGCCGGGCGCCTTCTGTCGCTCTACTACGCAAGGTATGCCTCCAGCGGCTCCTCCGTGTTTGCGGATCCCCCGGAGGGGATGACCCAAGAGCTCTTCGAAAATCTGCTCCGCACCTACCACATCGGGGCGCCGTTTCGGGACTTTCGCGCCAACGCGCAGATCACGATGCTGCTGACCCACCTCTTGGAACTGTCCTGGGCGGGAAACGAGGGCGCGCCGGAGGGCGTCCCCCAGAACATCCAGTACATGGTCCGGTATCTCGAGAGCAACTACCGGGAGGACATCTCCCTCGACTTTCTCTCGCACTTTTTCGGCATCAGCAAGGGGCATCCCTCCCGGGAGTTCAAGCGCTTGACCGGGTTCTCCCCGAATGAGTATCTGATCAAGGTCCGGCTCAATCGCGCCAAAGACCTCCTCCCGGTCTCGCAGAGCACCATCCGGGAGATCGCCTTCTCCTGCGGCTTTCGGGACATCAACAACTTCACCAACCTGTTCAAGAAGGACACCGGCATGCCCCCCGGCGCCTACCGCAGGAGCCACCTGCCGCTCTCCGGGGGCTGAGCGGAAAAGATGTATGAAAGAAAAAGATGTAATAAAATTGTTGACACATAGTCCCCAGGGGTGTAGCATGCTGGGGTGAGGAGAGCACCGGGCGGGCAAAGAGCCCGACACCCCGGTGCAAATGGAGGTACAGAACATGCAGGTATCCACCAGATTTACCATCGCGGTGCATATGATCACCGCGTCCCAGTATTTTGCCGGGAAGGAGAAGGTGACCAGCGACTTTTTGGCAAAGAGCATCGGCTGCAATCCGGTCATCGTGCGCACGATCATGTCGGACCTGACGCGTGCGGGCCTCATCGAGAGCCACCGGGGCTCCTCCGGCATCGTCTTGACGCGGCCCATGGACCAGATCACCTTCCGGGACATCTACCGAGCGGTGGAGGTGAAGGGGCCGGACGGCATGTTTCACTTCCACGAAAATCCCAGCTCCCAGTGTCCCATCGGGCGAAACATCCACCTTAGCCTGGACGCGGACCTGGAGGAGATTCAGGAGGCCTTTGAGGACATCCTCTCCCAGTACACCCTGGCATCCGTCTACGAGAGGGAGCTTGCGGCGATCCGGGCGGAGGAAGGCAAGAAGCAGAGCACGGGCAGCAGGGCCCTGCGCCAAGAAGAGAGGAGTCGGCATGCAGTATGGGTTTGCCCCGATCGGGACACTGACAAGGGATGATTATCAAGACGACGCGCAGCGGATTGCGGCGCTGAAGAAGGAGCTGGAAGAAGCGGATGCGGTGCTGATCGGCGCCGGGGCGGGCCTTTCCACCTCAGCCGGCTTCACCTACTCCGGAGCGCGGTTTGCGCGGTACTTTGGGGATTTTGAGGAGAAGTATGGCTATCATGACATGTATTCGCTGGGCTTTTATCCCTATGACTCGATGGAGGAGTTCTGGGGCTACTGGTGCCGGAATATCTGGGTCAACCGGTACATGCCGATCCCCTCGCGGGTCTATGAGGATCTGCTGGAGCTGGTGAAGGACAAGGACTACTTTGTCCTGACCACCAATGTGGACCACTGCTTTCAAAAGAGCGGCTTTGACAAGATGCGGCTCTTCTACACGCAGGGCGATTACGGCCTGTTCCAGAGCAGTTCACCCAGCGGGGCAGCAAAGAACAAGACCTACGATAACTACGGGATCATCCGCAGGATGATCCTCTCCGAGGGGTATCAGATCGGGGAAAAGGGGGAACTGATCGTTCCGGAAAACACGAAGATCCAGATGCGTGTGCCGTCCGACCTCGTTCCGGTGTGCCCGGATGACGGAAACTGGATGACGACCAACCTCCGCTGTGATGACACCTTTGTGCAGGACGACGGCTGGTATGCGGCCCAGGGCAGATATCACGACTTCCTCAGAAGACATCGGGGGCTGAAAACATTGTTCCTGGAAGTAGGCGTTGGAGGCAACACGCCGATCATCATCAAGTACCCCTTCTGGCAGTACACGAAGGAGAACCCGAAGGCCGTCTACGCCTGCATCAACAAGGGGGAAGCCTACTGCCCGGAGGAGATTGCCAGGAGATCGGTGTGTATTGACGGGGATATCGGGGAAGTGCTGAAGAGTCTTTGATCCAGAGTGGGTTTCCTTCGAAAATTGAGGTTTAACGCATCAGAATTTGATAAAAATGAAAAATATGACGCGTTAACTCACACTTTTCCGCCGCCTATGGTATGATGAGTATGAGATCTATATAAATGCAATAAGGAAAGGAATACAAAATGGACCTGTATACTCGTGAGAAGTATCTGAAAAAAATCAGAGGGTTCTACCGGAGCAACGATATTATCAAGGTCATTACAGGTGTGCGCAGATGTGGTAAATCAACGTTGATGAAAATGATCGCTGACGAGCTGAAAGAGCAGGGAGTACCGGCGGATAGAATCCTCTATCTGGATTTGGACCAGCGCAAATACAGAAAGGCGTTAGTAAAGAACCGGGTTGACGGGTTCCATACCACAACCTCCATGGTGAACTCTCGACGCGATAATGTCTGATGAAGATATAGAATCCCCATTTGGAGCTCTTTTCTTCTCTGCATAATGCCTATCTTGTTATTTATAGTCACATGCTCGGCAAGTGGGTGTATGCTTTTAGGCAATCTAGGTGATGCTTTGTTACATGATGCAACACAGCACGGATAGGAGTGTACCCAGCTCGAGCTCAAAGTGAGGGATTAGTGGTCTCATGCTAGGCGATCGCTTATCAACCCGTTTCTTAACTAACGCCTACAGAAAAATTAAAACAGCAGATCAACTGGAAAATCTCATTGCTGCTGGGATTCATGAAGAGGAGCGGAATTACATCTTTGTAGATGAGATTCAGAATGTGAAGGGATTTGAAGAGGTTATAAATGGTTTTCGGGAGGATGGTAACTGCTCCATTTTTATTACGGGATCCAATTCTTACCTGCTTAGCGGAGAACTTGCTACAAAGCTGACAGGCAGATATATAGAATTTGAAATGTTCACGCTGACATTTGAAGAATATGAGCAAATGAAAGCGTTTTATCACGTGCAGATTAGTGACAATCCGATGATAGAACTTCAGAATTACATTCTGGAAGGCGGTTTTCCGAGAGCTGTGTTGATTGACAATCTGGAAGATAAGCGTCGTTATACTGAGAGCGTGGTACAGGAGATTTTTGAAAAAGATATACGGCATCGGGTTAAGATCAGAAACCGGGAAAGCTTTGAGACCGTTCGCCAGTATCTGATTAACAATTTCGGCGCAACGACAAGCGTTTCCAATCTGCAGAGGGATCTTGAGAAAAATGGACAGAAGATAACCAGACAGACGCTGGCGAGATATATTCAGGCGTTGGTGGATGCGAAGGTTCTGTATGAGTGTAATCGTTTCGATTTGAAGTCCCGCAAATCCATAGCCGGTGAGAAAAAGTATTACCTAAGCGATCTGAGTTTTTACTTCGCACTGAATACAGATAACCGGATTAATTTCGGACCCGTACTGGAAAATATTGTCTATTTCTATGCGAGAAGTATGGGGAGCAAGGTCAGCGTTGGCAGGATCGGTAAGCTTGAGTGTGATTTTATCATGCGTGATGCGGCGATGAATTATTCCTACGTGCAGGTTGCATACACGATTGCAATGAGCAGGGAAACGGAAGAGAGAGAATATAAACCGCTGGAGATGATCCGGGATAATTACCCAAAATACGTTATTACGACGGACTATCTGCTTCAGAAGAGAAATGGTATCCAGCATGTAAATTTGATGGATTTCATGAAGGCAGAAAAAACATTCTGAAAGATTTGTATTGAAGATCAGAACCCTAACTTCTTGAAAAAATATAGGCTCGTAGGCCTCTCGGCTTACTTCCAATGCTGAGCACAGTTACTGTGAAAGTTGCTTGCATTGCTCATCGATGTCTGTTTCGCTCAGCCCAAAGCATCCCAAAATGCTGTTTTGCTTTCGGGTGAGCTTGTACCGTCGTTTGTATGTATGGCCTGGCAGTTCCCGGTCAGCCTTGATTGCCTCCAGTTGGTCTACCATGGACTCTGTTGTGTAGCTCTTTCTGGCTGTTGCACGAAGCTTATCTGTGAGGTTGAACAACAGCGCGTGCATGATGGACGCAGTGAACCAGACCAGCCCCTTGCCATGAATCGCCTCTTCAGTTGTGACGCTGATCTTGTCCATCCCGAGATGACTCTTCAGAGCCTCGAACGCTTTCTCTACGCAGTCGCGTTTGTGGTACCGTATCTCAGCTTCCTGTGCAGTCATCTCATCACGCGACAGCATCACGATGATGCCAGCCTTCATGATCTCACGGTTGATTGCGGCTTCGTCATCTTCATATCCGGTGATTAGGACGGTTGGTTTCTCAACCTCCTTGGTTCCTTCACCGCGGCCGCGCTTTTTCTGTATAACAACCCTGGGCTTACCGGGAGCTGTCTTCAGCCTGAAGTAAGCAGGAAACCTGTTCTCGAGTTCCTTCGGATCTGTTCCGGTGCCCTGAGACTGGATGAATTGCTCCAGTTCAGCACGTTTGCATTCAATCGCTGCCATCGCTGCCTTGCGCTTTTTGCTATAGTAACTGGCACTCCAGTATAAGTGGGCATAGCACAGAGGACCATCCTCGTACATCTGGCGCGGCACCGTGATACCGTACCGCTCATCATCGTCAGCCGTTACAATGACGTTCTTATAGGAACGGATTGTGTCAATGTACGAATCGGCAAGATCCTGAAAAAGGCGCAGATCCGACCTAAGCATCATCAGATAGCTGATGCCTGCCTGATCCATCTTCTTCAGATTGGCGACGGAAATGTAGCCCCGGTCGCAGATGAGACACAGCGTCACATCAATCTGGGTGAGCTTCTTTGTATCATCAATGAACCGGATCATCTCCCCGGCCTGTACGATGTCGGTTACCGATCCCGGAGAATGGAGATATGTCAGTGGCAGTCCATCTTCCTGCCGGATGACATAATCGGTGTTTACCTGACCCAGTGTAGGGTCATCCTTGGCATGTCCCCGCTGTACGATGGCAACACCCTCGGCCTGCGAGTTGACATTCGTAGAGTCATAGCAGAGGTAGACATATCCGGTGCCGATGTTCCTGGAAAGCCATAGTCTGCGGAACATTTTGATCTTCGGAATTGTCAGATGCTCTTTCAGGAACGTACCGATATAGCTGTCACTGCGTATGTCCCCCGAAAAGTGGGCATGTTCACGTGCCCATGCGGGGAAATGCTGCATGACGGCGGATTCCCTTGAGACCATATAGGAAGCGAGATCGAGCACAAGAGCGGCATCTGTTGAGCCGAAAGCTGTTGTGAGATCCTCGGCGAGTCCGGAACTTTCACTGAATTCGCGGACAACAGCAAGCAGCCCAACAGCAATACTGTCGGCGATATCCGGAGGATCAGGAAGTTCTTCAAGCTGATGATTGGAACGATACTTATCGTTTGCATAGAACATGCGGCATTTTTTGTCCTCTGGTTTTTCCAGGACGCCAATACACTCGCCGGTGTGAGTGGTGTAACCTTTACCGTCGGATTTTCGCTCTGAAGCACTGATGTACTTCGAGCTGGTGTTCACGTAAACATACCCTTTGCCGACAATGTACGCACCTGTGGGCAGCGGAAACAGGTTACCTGGTACCTTCTTAATCCTGGCCATAGAGGTTCCTCCTTAGAGCCTATATTATGGGCTCGTATTGAGGATGTCAACCTGACATTTTCATCTGGTCAGAATGCCGCATATTCAGCTTTTACCAATGCCTCAGGAATGCCCTATTTACGGCATTTCCGAGGAATCTGATTTAGTTTGGCAACTGCTGCTTGCTCACCCTATTCTGCGGTTTACCAGAGGGGAGAGCCTATATTATTGCAGTAAGTTGAGGTTGGTTCTGCCCGACAACGTTTATGAGATGCTCAAGCGAAGACTGTGACCTGGCGTCCATGTCAAGGAGTGTCTCCACTATCGCAGAATTGAATTTGTTCTGGTATTCGGCTATCATAGGGCTGTCCTCAAAAGGATGATTCACAACTGCTGGTAACAGTTGTGATGCGTTGAAGAAAGGGCAGCTGGCTGAGCTTGGACCTTTCTTCTTTTTTTTGCGCTGATACAATCAGTATATACTGATTTGATTCTGTAGAATAGTTATCTATAGAGAAAGCTTGATAATTGCGTGCTTCTGCATCTGAAATGTCGAAATCCGATGGCTCTCCTTATGGAAGCCATGCTCAAAAGCCGGAATGCTACTGGAAACATGCAGCGGAAAGCATGCTCCGAATGCGGAAGAATTGCTCTGAGATGTGAAATAGAAATGGCTCCGATCTTCGGAATTCATGCCCTCACTGCGGAAAGCAGAACTGCTCTGAAAATCGGAACCGATGATGATCTGAATGGCGGAAGGAAACAATGCGCTGACCGTCGGAATAGATGCTCTCGCATGTGAAACATCTGCTCTGTCTGCGGAATTGGGTATGCTCCCAAGTGCGGAAGCCTGGCAGACCTGCGGAAAGTGCTATGCTCTGAGCATCGGATAGGTGGCTCTGTCAATCTGGAAACGCCGATTCAACGATGAACGGAAAAGTGGCTCTGACTCGCGGAAGACTGGGCCCAAACGTCCGGAATATTCAGGCGGACCGAAGCCCGAAAAATTATAGCAAAAAGCTACCGACGAGGCCCCTGAAAAGGTGCAACTTAATGATGATGAGGCACGTGGAGACCATGGCTCTGCTAATTCGGCAGAACTAGATATGACCCGGAAAAGCCCGTGTTTAAGCCATTTCTGCGGCATCCGTCTTTCTGAAAAGAGAGGCCGGTGCCGCTTTTTCTGTCTGGAAAAATGTGAAAGTCGGTCTGGTTGGCCATTGTTGAAATCAGTCGCTCAGCAGATTATCTAGATCACGTTTGGAATATAGAACACGTCGCACTTCCATGGTGTCATCGATGACGACATAAAAAACTGAGAAGTTTCTCACGTTGATTCTGTAATATGGATGTAGTCGTTTCTTGGATGAGTGAAACGGCGCATATGACAGTGGTGCTTCAAGACGATTCCGAATTGCAGATTCGATGTCATCAACCAGACGATCTGCGGCGCTTGGGTTCTGGAGATCTGTTATGATATAATCCACAATCTCATTCAGATCTTCTTCAAAAAGGGGAAGAAACGACAGCTTATACTTTTTCACGGATGCGGTTCCTTACTCTGCCGAAGACTTCCGCTTCGGAGTATCGCCTGTCCGATTTCGTTGCTGCTGCATCGGCTTCGTCAAGCTTACGTTCTGTATCGTCGGTGAGCGCGGAGTACTGTTCGATGCTTAACAGGACCATGGTACCATAACCGTTTTTCGTGAGAAAGACTGGTTCATTTGATTCCATGACAGTTTCTTCAAGCTCAGGGAATTTGTTTCTGAGATCAGATACGGGACGGATGTTGATCATAGTTATTCCTCCTTTGTTATCAGTATAATATCATTATTTTATCACAATCACAAGAAAAAAGACGAACCGGTTCGGCTTTTCTTTGTTGGCTGGATAAATCTATATGCTATCATGTTAATATGATATATCGAATTTAGCAAATCCTGTTTCTACAACTTGGTTTTTATAGATAAGTGTCCACAGAAGGTGAGCGTATTTAGATATGTTTCCTCAAACAGAGGCTAAATTTTGACATGTTTCTACAGACAGTCGGACAGCATGATTATATTTTCCATTGTCTCGGGGCACGTGGAGACTGTATGTTTGATGTCAAATGAAAGGAACTGTTACAAAATTGAGTTTCGGGAGTATACTGAATAAAGACTTGCAGGGCTCACAGCTAGCTGACACTTAGAGATTCTTTAGGGGGAAAAGTAAAATGACAGATTTTCCATATGAACAGGCCCAGACCTTCTGGACCCGTAAAGACGAAACCGAAAATAAGATCTCAAACTTCCCACTTGGTCCGACCCTCGAAAAACGTTGAAAATACGCCCAAAACCGAGCTTTTTACTATGAGTTTTTCGGCTTCTTGACAATTGAAAAAGCACTCTGTGCCTTCTATAATAAGATCATCCACAATCAAAAGAAAGTACAGGTGCTCACAATGAGTATACATCAAAACAAGCCAATTGCAACTGCTAATTTCGAGGACGAATGTGCGTTTGGAAACGCCATGAAAGAGCTTGGCGTAAGCGCTCTCCTGAAGGCCTCCAATATCACCAAGGCGAAGGGTGCCTCTGCATATGAGCTCTTTCAGTTTCTTGTAATCCTCGTGTTCCAGAAGTGCAACCTGTATCACTTCCTCAACTCCAAGAAGAAGGATACTGCCTATGACGATAACACCTACTACCGCTTCCTGAATGAAGGACGCTACAACTGGAGAAAGTTCATCCTGCTCCTCTCCGCCAGGATTGCCGCCTATTTCACTACTCTTACCCGCGAGAACAGGGCACGATGCTTCGTGCTCGATGACTCTGTCATCGCCCGTAACCGTTCCAAAAAGGTGGAGCTGCTCTCCAATGTCTACAATCACGTGATCCACAGAACCGAGAGGGGATTTAATCTCCTTCTTCTTGGGTGGACCGATGGATACAGCTTCCTTCCGGTCCAGTACATCATGCTTGCTTCGGCCAAGGCTAAGAGCCGCATCTGCGACGTATACGACAAGCACCTGCGTCATAACACCAACGCGTACAAGAGACGGGTGGATGCAATTACGCAAAAGCCCGTGATTGCACTTCAGTTGCTTCGCTTCGCCATTGACGCTGATATCAAAGCCGAATACGTGCTCATGGATACCTGGTTCACGACAGAACCGTTCATCTGCAACATCAAGAACCTCGGCCTTGAGGTGATCGGCATGCTCAAAGATACCAAGCAGCAGTATTGGTACAAAGGCAGGCTGTATAACCTGAAAGGCCTTGCGAAGACTGCCATCCGTCATTGCCCGCAGGGGAACCTGTTCGGGTCCATTGTTGTCAAAACGAAGTATCAGCAGCTTCCTGTCAAGCTGGTCTTTGTCCGCAATCGCAACAAGAAGGATGAGTACATCATCCTTCTGACCACTGCGGTGACTCTGCCCGACAGTGAGGTAGTCAGAATCTATGGCTACAGGTGGGGCATCGAGGTATGCTTCAGGGCATGCAAGTCCTTTCTCAAGCTTGGCAAGGAGTTTCAAGGACTCAGCTACGACGTAACCGACAGCACAACTGCACTCGTGCTCACACGATTTCTCATTCTCGAGTATATCCGTCGCAAGAAGAATGATCCCAAGACCATCTGTGAGCTGTTCTTCGTCTGCTGTGATGACATTCAGGATATTTCCCTGAAGCAGTCGATTGACCGTCTTGCTGCAATGCTGATCGAGGGGGTCAGAACAGGTGATGTCTCCATTCAGATCTCCGAAAAGATGCGTAGCGACCTGACAAACTGGTTTTCGACACAGCCTGAGTTTATACAGAACCTGTTCCGCGACTTCCTAAATTTGTTTCTAACAAGCGATAAAGTTGCATAATGCTGTCAAGTTTCAAAAAATCACCTGTTGAGCAAGAAACCATCGGCTGTTACAACATTTTTCAAGTGGGAAGTTTGAGTAAGATGGAAGCCGACGACATATACTCCTGGCTCGACTCCTTTCTCTCCGCTCACAAGGTTCTTGCCCTCGCGACCGGGGGCGATACTTATATCCGCTGCACGCCGCTCGAATATACCTGGCATGATGGCGCTCTCTGGATCTTCACGGAGGGCGGGCTGAAGTTCAAGGCTCTGAAGGAGAACAAGAAAGTTGCCGCAGCGGTTTTTGAAACAAACGCATCCTTCGGCGGGCTGAAATCCCTACAGATCGAAGGAACCGCTGAAATCGTGGATCTCTTTTCTGACGAATATAAGGCAGCCGCTGCATTTCGGAAGATTCCGCTGGAGACGCTGAAGAAGCTCACCGAACCGATGTGGCTTCTGAAAATCACGCCGACAGAGATCACCTGCCTGAACTCGGACCGGAAGAAGGAGGGCTTCGGCATCCGGCAGATATTGAGGAAGTAGCTTGCATTGAGTGAGGGCATCTTTTCTGGTATCCTCCGTCTAGGTGCAGGAGAGCCCCGGAATCATAAAATTCAACTTCTGGCAGTATACAAAAGAGAATCCAAATGCTTTCTATGCCTGCATCAACAAGGACGAGGCGTACTGCCCGGAGGAGATTGCGGATTAGGCGGTGTGTATGGACGTGGATATCGGAGAAGCACTGCGGAAACTATTTTAGAAAATAGAGCCACTGGCTTTAAACGTTAACTTCCAAGATTTTGGTACTAATTTCAGCCGCCATCTGGCGTTGTGGACTAACTCGCTATCCGCAAAAGTGCCGGTAAAATAAGGAAAAATCGGCAGTTTTGCTTGACTTAAATTATCTATTTGGCTACAATATAGGTAAGTCCACAATAATCTTACCTAAATCGAGGATAAATAGATAATTATGGCAGTATTTTGGACCTACAAAGTAGCCATTCCAAAAGATCATGTAACTATTGAAAGGCAAAAAGACGGCAAGCCAGCGCGCATCAAATATGTCATAGCGGCTCCTTATAATCGGGAGAAGGGGTACGCAGAACCCAAGAGGACTCTCATCGGATACCAGTGCATGGATGATCCGAACATGATGCACCCGACAACACAGTACAGGGAAATCTTTCCAGACCTGTGGAAAAATGTAACCGGTGAAACCGTCATGCCCACAACTAAGAGAATTGGACTATTCAGTTTGTGCCAGGCGCTGAATCAGAAGACCGGAATCAAGGATCTCTTGGATGCTACATACGGACCTGCTGTGGCAAACGGGATCATGGATTATGCGATTTTCTCGATCCGTCACCACTCCGATTCTACCTTTTCGTTTGAAAACAGCATGAAAGACGAAATGCTGTATTCTGAAACCGCCCGGAGTGATTCGTGGTATTCCAGCCTCTTTGAGCATCAAATGTCAAAGGCACAGGCTCTTCAGTTCCGCAAGGACTGGGCCATCCAGTGCAAAAATGAGGGTGTTGAAGAAGTCTGGCTCTGCATCGATGGCTCTAACGATGACTGCAAAGCGCAGGGAGTGGAACTGGCAGAGAAGGGCAACTCGAAGTCCGGTAAGAATGTAAACATCGTTAGCTTCACATATGCGGTTACGGAGAGCGGTCTGCCTGTTACTTTTGATCTGTACCAGGGCGGCATTGTAGATGCCAAAGCACTGAAAAAGGTTGTCGATTTTCTCTCAGAATGTGGGATTAAACTGAGGGGAGTCATACTCGACAGAGGATACTGCGATGGTCCCTCGCTTCGATACCTGAACAGCCTCTGTCTCCCCTATATCATCATGGTCAAAGGCTGCCCGGATGGTGTCGTCAATATCACGAATGAGTATGGCGCGAAAATCCGTTTGAATGCGGAGTATCTTGTGGAAGGGACGCATCTTTTCAGTGCGCAGCAGGAAGGACAGCTGTTTTCCAACTACAAGCACCTGGATACCATCACTCTGTTTTACGATTATCAGAACGGTGGAGAACGGATCAGCACCCTGCTCGACTCTCTCTACAAAATGCTGGATAAGCTGAACGCCGGCATTCGGCAGGGAGAGTTCAACCCCAAGATTCCCAAGAAGTACGAGGCCATGATCGACATTGCCGAGGAGTCAATTCACGGCGAAAAGGAACAGAAAGCAGTCATAAACCGGAAGGGACTGCAAGCCGCACTTGACAGTAAGGGCCTGTACGCAATCGTCAGCTCTGAGAAGATGACTCCGACTGAGATCCATCATAAGGGTGTGTCATCCTTTAAATTGATCAATTCACGAGTCCTTTTTCAGCCCATGAATGATGTAGTTCCATTTGTTAGATGTCCCGATATTGATCCATTCAATATCAACTTTATCGTACTCTTCCTCAGAAGCCTTCAGTCCTGTTTTATAGTCATTGTAATCAGGCTGACAGGTTACCTTCAGACCAGTTGTTGTAGTTGTTGATCCGATCAACTGAACTACAGTTTCAACACTGATTAGCGGTTTACCTGCCCAACTTTTTGATATCTCAGAGAAAAGGCGATGCTCCACCTTGTTCCATTTTGATGTTCCCGGCGGGAAATGAGAGATCTGAATCGGTATCCCGATTTCCTCAACCAGCTTTGCCAGTTCCGTCTTGAACATTCGCACACGGCTGGAATTGCTTCCGCCTCCATCACACGTGACATAAATCATGGTCGCGTCAGGAAACGTGTTCTTGCCAACGGTGTACCACCAGGCACGTATACTGGCGACTGCGAACTGGGAGGTGTCATGTGTGGTTCCAAGATTTACAAACCCAGTATTATTGTTGACGACGTAAACACCATATGGTGCAACCTGACCAAGTTCCTTATCCAGAAAATCGTGGTCAAGCACCGCTCGAGGATCTTTGCTATGTCTGTACTCCTTGCCTTTGTTGGCATAGTCTCCTATGTTTTCCTTCTTTTTGCAATCGATGGAAATCATGGGATTCCCTGCAGCTAAAACCTCTTTACCCGTTGCATTGATGAATTCAAACTGCACATTTCTGTCTGGATGTTCCTTACCGACCTGCTTCAGCTTCTTGTTCTGTTGTTTGCTCCAACCGAGTGCCTTCAGCATTCGGTTGACGACATTTCTCCCAACTGAATAGCCCTTCTCAGCGAGCATAGCTGAGAGCTTGCGATCACTCAGGTTTGTATAAAGCAGCACGGATTCCGGATTACCATAGGTGTAGTCGTCAAGGATCTCCATCAATGCAGGAATCAGTTCCGGATTTTTCGCAGCTTCACTTTTTCTGCCACCACCCGCGCGGCGCTGTCTGCTTTCAAGTGAAGAAAGGCTGACGGAGCCATCATAAAGCCCGACAATCTGCTCTGGAGTTGCTTCCAGCAACATTTCAGAATCCTTATCGGTATCCGTAGTGCCAGAGTCTTCTGCTTCGTCACTTTTGGTTTCTGTCTCTGTGGAAGTAGAAGTCTCGCCGGCAGCATCAGCGATGATGAGCTTGAACTCTTCGTCGGACTTGCGCACGGTATTACGTGCCACACCGCATTTTTCACTGATCGCAGACTTGCCGCCATAACCCAGTGCATCAGAAAGAGCTCCTATAATCAGCCGTCTCTGGCGCTCATTGACATAGGGCAAAATGACGGAAATATTGGATAAAATATGATCAACGTGGTCGCTATCATATATTGGTGAAGCCATGAATCGACTGCCTCCCATCCGAGATATAAGGCTATTATAGCAGTCGATTTATTACGTGCCAACTGATTAATTTATTATGTGTCAATTCCTAAGTACGTGGCGCGCAATGCGTCTGAGAAGCAGTTCATGTTTGTGAAGACCCAGCTTGGATATGGCACTGCGCGTATTTACTACACAAACGGCGTATATTCAAAGTTTCTTGTTGGATTTGTTGCTGCGGTATTGCGGTATGAAATCGAAAGTGCTTCTCTTACTTTGGACCGCAGTACGACACAGATGATCCGTGAAGTCGATCTTCTCGAGATGCAGAAGATCAATGATTTCTACACCTACACGCATGCAGAGAAGAACATCGTGTCAGATCTCTTCAGCAGTCTGGGCGCCGATGCACTGGCACTTCTGAATGAGTCCGTTAAGATCGAAAACGACCGGCTCGCCGGCAAGGCTCCTGTTCTTCGGCATCGTAAGCCGGGGCCGAAGAAGGGATCTCATCACAAGAACTACGATGCTGATGGGAATGTAATTCACATGAAGCCTGGAGTGAAACCTGGAACGAAGCGATCCGATGTGAACAAGGATGGAACACCCCGGAAAAAGCCAGGAGTTCAAACGGGCAGCACCAGGAGCAAGTACAACAAAGATGGCAGTCTGAGAAAGAAGCCTGGCCCCAAACCGGGGTCGCATCATAAGCCAAAATCTGCAGAGCCATCTACGAAATTAGTCCAAAAAACTTGAGAGATGACGTTTAAAAATAGGCGTTAGTTAAGAAACGGGTTGATAAGCGATCGCCTAGCATGAGACCACTAATACCTCACTTTGAGCTCGAGCTGGGTACACTCCTATCCGTGCTGTGTTGCATCATGTAACAAAGCATCACCTAGATTGCCTAAACACATACACTCACTTGCCGAGTATGTGACTATAAATAACAAGATAGGCATTATGCGGAGAAGAAAAGAGCTCCAAATGGGGATTCTATATCTTCATCGGACATTATCGCGTCGAGAGTTCACCATGGAGGTTGTGGTATGGAACCCATCAACCCGGTTCTTTACTAACGCCTAAAAATACCCTTGCCAAAGCATTGATTGTTACGGCCAAAACAGCCTTAACATAGTAACTGTTGACATGTCACCCTAGCATGGCAACTCCGCTAGGATAACCGCCCCCTAATTGGCTGACCTCCACACAGGCTCCTGCGGGACTTGTGCGAGCCGGCTGTATCCGGGTAAGTTGTTGAAGGGGCAGCCTGTTCTTCGGAATAGGAAGCCTTTTCTACAAGCTCGCGACTTTAGTCGTGAGTAGTTGACTTGCCCTTCCAGTCCTGATCGGATTAAATAGTACTTGGCTGGTCTGTGGAGGGCGGAGGCGATTCCCCGAAAGAAGCTTGGGACGTGTGCGCGCTGCAGACCGGACCAAAAAACGGAGTGAGCCGGGCTCCTACAGATCCTGGGGCCCGTCTGATCAAAGGAGGAGATTGCAATGATATCGAAGAACATGCCGCATCTGGAAGCAGCAGGGGACAGCAAAAAGCTGATTGTCGATGGCAGGCCGTTTGTCATGATCGCGGGAGAGGTGCACAACTCCGCTTCCTCGAGCTCGGCATACATGGAAAAGCTCTGGGAGCAGGCCAAGGCGCTGGAACTCAACAGCCTGATTCTGCCCGTCACCTGGGAGATGACTGAGCCAAAGGAGGGGAAGTTTGACTTCTCCGTTCCGGATGCGCTGATCCGGCAGGCAAGGGCACACGGCATGAAAATCCAGTTCCTCTGGTTTGGCGCCTGGAAGAATGCGCAGTGCTTCTATGCGCCCGCCTGGGTGAAGCGGGACACCGGGCGCTTCCTGCGGGCAGAGCTCCAAAAGGGCGAGAAGGCGGTCCGCAACGCCTATGGCATGGAGTACTCCACGCTGTCCGCGTTCTGCGAAGAGACGCTGCGGGCGGACGCCGCGGCGTTTGCGGCCCTGATGGCGCACCTGAAGGAAGTGGACGGAGAAGCTCACACTGTGATCCTCGTACAGGTCGAGAACGAGACAGGACTCCTGGAGAGAGCAAGAGAGCACTCCGACGAGGCGGACCGCAGGTTTGCAGAGCCGGTCCCTGCAGCATTTCGGACCTTCCTTGTGGACCATCCGTCGCTCCTCTCCCCGGAACTTGCCAAGGCCTTTGCGGCGGATGCCGCAGACGGTGCGGACTGGACCGCGGTCTTTGGGGAGATGGCAGAGGAGGTGTTCACGGCGTACTACACCGCCTCCTACGTGGAGCAGGTTGCAAGGGCGGGAAAGGAAGTCTATCCCCTTCCTATGACAGCAAACTGCTGGCTGGACCGGGGACAGAAGCCGGGCATGTACCCGACGGGAGGCCCCATTGCCAAGACGGCGGCGGTCTGGCGCTTTGGCGCGCCGGACATCGACATCCTGGCACCAGACATCTACATCCCGGACTTTGCGGGTGTCTGCCGGGAATACGCAAAGAACGGAAATCCCCTCTGCATTGCAGAGTGCGCGCTGCACGCCTATGCGGGCCTTCGGGAGATCTACACCATCGGGCGCCATCATGCGATCTGCTACTCGCCCTTTGGCATTGAGGACATCGGGAAACCGTTCACGGCAGTGCAGGGGGCGCTCTTTGGCATGGACACGACCGACGAGGCGCTGAAGACCCCGCAGGATCCGGAGGAATACCGGAAGATCAACCACCTGCTGCAGGGGCTCCTGCCGCTTGTCACGGAGAAGTACGGCACCAGGGATCTGGTCGGTGCGATCTCCGAGGTGCCCAAGGAGAACAGCTTTGTGTTCGGGCCCTACCGGTTTACAGCGGCCTTCGGGACGCCGATCCTTCGCAGAAAGAACGGCGCCTGCCTGCTTGTGCAGAAGGAAGAGGGGGACTTCTACTGCCTGGCCGTCGGCTGCGCCCTGGTGCTCTCCTCCGCAGACGAAACGCGCCCCCATTCGGAGTATCTCCTCGCCGAGGAGGGGGAGTTTGCGGGCGGCTCCTGGCAGCCGGGCATCCGCTGCAACGGCGACGAGGTGCAGATCATGAGCTTTGAGGAGCCGACCCTTCTGCACCTTGTGCCGCATGTGTATGGATGAGAAGACAAATCGGGAAACCCGGAAGAGGCCGGCGCGGACAGAAAGGCTGATCTTTGACAGAAAACGCAGATTTTTGACATAGGTCGCACCGCCCTGGTCTGCTAGAATATTTCGGGTATTTGCATCATCCATCTGGAAGGAGAAGGAAGAAAATGAAATACTATTGCAACCCGGTCAACATCAACTACCGTTATCAGTTCAACCAGGACCCGAGGTTGAAGGGAAAGATCCAGACCGAGCGCGAGGCGGCGGATCCCTCGATGATCCTGTTTAAGGGCCGGTACTACATCTTTGCCTCCATGACGCTGGGCGTCTGGGTCTCGGACGACCTCGTCAACTGGGAGAACCACAGGCTCCCGGACGACATGCCGCTCTATGACTACGCGCCGGATGTGCGGGTGCGGGGCGACTATGTCTACTTCTGCGCCTCCGCCCGGGATCACATCTGCGACCGGTACCGCACGAAGGACATCCTGAACGGACCCTACGAGAAGATCCCGGGGACCTTCTCCTACTGGGATCCGAACCTGTTCTTTGATGACGACGGCAGGGTCTACTTCTATTGGGGCTGCACCAACGTCGATCCCATCTGGGGCGTGGAGCTCGACCCGGAGACCTTTGTCCCCAAGGGGGAGAAGGTCGCCTGCCTCTCCGGCGATCCCCTGACAAAGGGATATGAGCGCGTCGGTGAGGATGGCGCGAGGATGCCAAGATCCGAGCAGGAGGTCGACGCGATGGTGGAGGGCTTCCTGAAGGCCCAGGGCCAGAAGGCGGACCAGATCCCGAAGGCTCTCCTTCCGATGATCCGCGGCATGTTTACGAACCAGCCCTACATCGAGGGCGCCTGGATGACAAAGCACGACGGAAAGTACTACCTTCAGTACGCCTGCACCGGTGCCGAGTACAACGTCTACGCGGACGGCGTCTATGTCAGCGATCGCCCGCTGGGACCGTTTGTGCTGGCGGGGAATAATCCCTATTCCTACAAGCCGGGCGGATTCCTCCCGGGAGCAGGACACGGCTCCACGATGGAGGATCGGAGCGGGAACTTCTGGCACACTGCGACGATGCGCATCAGCGTCAACCACAGCTTTGAGCGAAGGGTTGGCATCTGGCCGGCTGCCTTCGAGGACGGAGAGCTCGTCTGCGATCAGCGCTATGGCGACTGGCCGGCAAGAATGCCGGAGGATGGTGAGAAGTCTGTTCTCTGGCAGGACCCGGAGTGGATGCTCTTAAGCTTTGGAAAGAAGGTCACGGCCTCCTCCGTGGAGAAGGGGGAGACGCTCTCCAAGAACGGGAACACGAACCCGGAGAACGCGGTCGATGAGAACGTCCAGACCTGGTGGAGAGCGGCGACCAACCAAAAGGGCGAGTGGATCCAGGTGGATCTCGGAGAGCCCATGGATGTGCGCGCGGTCCAGGTGAACTTTGCGGATGACGGCATCTCCATCCCGGTGCCGGGGAAGATCCGCGGCACCACCCAGGCAAGATTCATTGATCCTGCACCGCATGTGACAAGGTGGGAGCTGCTCGGTTCTCTGGATGGCGAGACGTTTACGGTCATCGAGGACAAGTCCCAGGCTTCCACTGATCTCACCCATGACCTGGTGGTTCGTGAGAACGGCATCAAGGTCCGGTACGTGCGCCTTGTCGTCGATGAGGTCGCCTATCAGCTTGCACCCTGCGTCAGCGGCCTTCGCATCTTCGGACACGGAAACGGCACGGCGCCGCAAAAGGCGTCCTTTACTGCCACCCGGCTGGATGACGGCATCGACATGGATGTCACGGCACAGGCAGAAGGGGCCATCGGCTACAACATCCTCTTTGGCGCGGATGCACAGCATCTCACCCACAGCTATCTCGTCTTTGCGGGAAATGGCCGGGGAAGCAGCGTGACAAAGCGGGTGGCGGCCCTGGTCAAGGGAAGAGGTGCCGCGGCGCGCGTGGATGCCATCAACGAGAACGGGATTACCCACGGGGACCCCATCACACTCTGAGAGGAGAGAAGGGGGAGGACAGCTCTCACTAACCCCACGGCAAGCCGTGGGGGTTGTGTGGCAACACAGCCCCATCGGCCTAACGTGAGGACTGCAGCACCATCGCAGTCCTGAGTGAGTAGCCTCACGCCTGTCCAAAAACCTTCGGATTGCGGATGGGCTACGTTGTCGGCAAATTCGGCAGATCAGTTCCGGCTTGTCTGCTCGTGAACACAGGCACCAGTGGATGCTCTCACAAGTCCACTGCTCTGCGGTGTGTCACTAAACATTTCTGAGGTTAGGAGGAGTGTGATACACAACAAACTGCTGACAACATTGGCGATGTGGACCCGCCGAACGGGGCTTCTTCCTCCGGGAAGGAGCCTCCTGTAGGCAGAACCCCGTGTATGCCTTCCCTGAGGAGACACAGCACGGGAAGCCGTAAGGCACCGTAACGATTGTATGATTTTCAGAAAGGAGGCATCAGTTATGCTGACTTATGTACTGGCTGCAGACGGCTCACCGCTGATGCCGACCTACAACATCAAAAAGGTGAGACAGATGCTCAAAGGCGGCAGGGCAATCATTGCAGGCCACAAGCCGGGATTTACGATCCGGCTGACCTACGCTCTGCCGGATCAGAAAACGCCGCATACGCAGAAGGTCGAACTCTGCGAGGATACCGGCTATCAGCATATTGGTGTCTCTGTCAAGAGCGCAAGGCATGAGTTTGTCCATCTGCAGGTCGATACACTTGCAGATGAGAAGCAGCATCACGATGCACAGAGACGGTACCGCCGCACAAGACGAAACCGTCTCCGGTATCGTGAACCGAGGTTCGACAATCGCACACACTCCAAGAAGCCCGGATGGCTTGCACCCTCACTTCAGCATAAAGCGGATATCCATGTGCGTCTTGTATCCACGTTCCAAAAGGTACTGCCGATTCGTGATGTATACCTTGAAGTAGGGACATTCGATACACAGATACTTGAGGCAAAGGAAAAGGGCCTGCCAATTCCGGAAGGATCAGACTATCAGCATGGAGTCCGTTACGGTAATGCAACACTTCGTGAAGCGGTATTTTATCGTGACGGCTACAAATGCCAATGCTGCGGCAAGGGGATCGAAGATGGACGGATTCTGCGTGTGCACCATATCGGTTACTGGAAAACACCCTCCGATCATACAGACCGGATGAGCAACCTGATTACGGTCTGCACGAAATGCCATACGGCGGCAAACCACAAAAAAAGTGGCAAACTATATGGCTGGAAGCCAAAGATGAAGCCTCTGACCGGTGCGGCATTTATGAACACCGTGCGGTGGAAAATTGTGCAGGCTGTCAAAGACTTGGATTCCAGTCTGACTGTGCATACCACGTATGGAGCATATACAAAGCTGTCACGTCGGGATCACTCCCTTGCCAAGACGCATGCAAATGATGCCTATTGTATGGGAGCGTTTCAGCCGGTGCACAGAGCGACGGAACAGCTTCTGAAAAAGAGACGCCGCAATAATCGCGTTTTATCGAAGTTTTATGACGCGAAGTATATTGATATCGGGGATGGTGTCAAAAAGTCCGGATCAGATCTGTCCTGTGGCAGAACAAACCGTTCAGAGCCTCGAAATGGGAAAAAGAACTTTCGGATCTTTCGTGGCAAAAAGGTAAGCAAAGGACGTATCGCCGTTCGAAAGCAACGATAACCGATTCAGCCGGGAACACAGGTAATGTATAAAAGGCATACCTATGTTGCAGTTGGAACACACAACAACGGCACAGCGGTTGTACTGAATTCAGGCAAAAGTGTATCTGTCAGTAGGTTGCGGATATTGCATCATGCCGGAGCTTTTATTTGAGAAAGGGGGACGGCGCTCCTCCCCGCTGCAAGCAGCGGGGAGGAGCGCCTGTATTCATTATGACGGGCACATCTACATCGGGGACCACGTCATGATCGGGCCGAATGTGATGATTGCAACTGCGAACCACCCGATTAACCCGGAGCTCGGGGCGAAGGGTTATCAGTACACGCGGGATGTGCACATCGAGGAGAACGTCTGGATCGGCGGCAATGTCTCCATTGTGCCTGGTGTCACGATCGGAAAGAACTCGGTGATCGGTGCGGGGAGCGTTGTCACGAAGGATATTCCGGAGAACTGCATTGCCGCAGGCAACCCCTGCCATGTGATCCGGGAGATTGGTCCCCGGGATGAAACGTACTTCTACCGGGATGACCGGATCGACTGGGAGAACCTCCGGTAAGAGGAGAGCGGAAGAGGGGCAGCTTCGCGTTCTGCCCAGGGCAGAAATAACAGTTGATTGAAGACTTTGACACAGAAAAATCCTCACGAATCATTTCGCTGCGAATGATTCGTGGGGATTTTGCCGTTCCTTCAGATCGTCTTGCGGCAGCGAAACACATTGTTTCCGGCCCGGGCCGTTCGTATCCGCCACCGGGAATATCGCAGCACTTTCTCCTGCGTGATGGGATAAGTTACCTGATGCTGCCAAGGTGCGCATTCCCGTGTGGACGTCTGCCGGGAAGAAAACGTATGGATGCCCGGGCTTTGTCTTATCGAATCGTCGATATTTCTCCGGCGGGACATTCTTTTTTACTTTTTAAGAAGAAATGGGCATGCCACGTCCTCGATGACGGCAGGGTGTTTGTCTGCTATGACTGTCATGCGGCACGTTGCCAGCGGCGCAAACGGCAGTTTAATTTCGGTGTTCTCTCCGTTGGGATTGTGCCAGACCGTAACCTGCGGCACACTCTGAGCAGAAATGCGGCATGATCCTGCCAGGTCTCTTACCAGTTCCGCGCCGGTGCCTGTTATTAAGGCGAGATACGGAAAAAGGCCGCAGAGAGATCCCCTCCTCACGGTCTTTGATCTGTTCTTCTGCTTCTTCATCCGAGCTGCCGGTTATTTGCGGCGGCCATGATAACTTCAGCGTCGATGACCTTTTTATCCATCTGGGCGCCGATAGTCAGGGCATCCGTCATCAGCGTATCGATGACCCGGGGATTACCCTGCGACAGGGAATGGACTGACGCCATAGCAGCATCGTCAATAATGGAATCGGCTCCTCCGGCGACATGGATCTTATGCCGCACATATGCCGGGATCTCATCTGCAGTGAGCCCCTTAAAGTCATAGTGAACAGTGATCCGCTGACGGATCGCTTCGTGGATGGGAAGAGAGAGCTTTATGTTCAGCTGGGATTCTCCCACAAGGATGAGTGTGAAGCAGTTCAGGGAATCGTATCTGAAGTTCATGATCATCTTCAGATCGTTCAGGATCGAGGTGGAGAGCTCCTGCGCTTCATCTATCGCAAGGATCAGCGGCTGCCTCTTCTCTTTGTACAGGTAATAGATCTGCTCTTGGATCGCCTTGAACAACGCCGGTTTGCTGCCTTTCTGGCTGACGCCAAGGATGCCGCAGAACTCTTTATAGAAATCTGTGACGCCTACGGTGGACAGGCAGATGTAAGCCATGTGGTACAGGTTTGGGTTGAGTCCGGCGGCGAAGCAGCGCAGGACAAAGGTCTTGCCCATCCCGGGACGCGCGGTAAAAACGCCGATCCCACGCACGTCCTTGAGATAATTCAGGCGGCTAGTCATTTCTTTGAAATCCGAGGACTCGAAATGATCCCTTTCCTTCAGTGACTGCTTGTCGAACGGATTGCAGGTAAGCCCGTAGTACGCTGTAAAACTGCTCATGATGCATCTCCGATCTTCGCGTAGTCGATCGTGATGTTATCACGCTTCGTGTGGCAGTTCTCTACACGGTTGGTCTGACGGATCGGGAAGCGCTTTTTATCGTAAAGGATGAAGGCTGTGCTCATGTCGCTGGGCTGGAAGCGGATCTCAACGCTCTGCCCGATGAACTGCATGGGCACGTCGTAACTGACTTTATCGATGGAGACAGTGGCATCTTTCTTCACGCGTCGGTTGATCCGGTTGAGAAAACATTCATCCAGCCATTCCTGTGAGGCAGGAGCCTTGATCTGGTCCTTTGTCTTCAGGTACCGGTCCATGGGCGTACAGCCGATCCCGGAATGGAAGGAAGTGTTATAAGAACGCATATATTCCCTGAGCATGCCGTTGAACTGCGCCAGGGAGTGGATGGACTCCATATCCAGCTTGTACAGCCAGGTCTCCTTGAGTGTTAACCAGCTGCGCTCGATCTTCGCTTTGGAGGCGCCGTCGCGTACTCTTGTGTGGAGCAGTACAACGCCGAGGCTGCCGCAGATGAGGGAAAGCTGTTCATTGGCATAGGAACAGCCGTTATCGACGTAGAGCTTTGAAGGGATGCCGTAGGCTGCGATGGCGTCTTTGAATACTTTCTGGAAGTTGGCGGCATTGTCACTGTAGAACAGTTCGCCGCCGACGAGGAGCCTCGAATGGTCATCGATGATCATGATGGCATAGACGCGGCGGACCTGCCCGTCCTCGGTGATGTGCGGCAGGTAACAGGTATCAGCCTGCCACATACGCCCGAAAGCGTCCTCCTCGAACTGTTTGCGGTCCCGTACGTTGGGATTTCTGGCCGACTTGAGATCGTTACGTCTGATGAAGCGCTGGACAGAGCAGACATTGACTTTTGAGGAGAGAAGACCGTTGCCAACAAGGTGGTGATAGATCTGTGTGGCGTTCAGCCTCGGAAACTTCTCCTTGACCTTGTAGATCTCCTCGATGGCCGCATCAGAGAGCGCTCTGGCAGAACCTTTGTCAGAACGGGCCTGGGGCATCAGTGCATCATAACCACCACGTTTGTACATCGATGCCCACTTTTCAACGGTCTTGTAGCTGTATGTCACAGCAGTTCCGTCTGGAAGCTTCAGCGGTTTTTCCGTGATCCGTTTGTAATACTCCGTGGCACTGGCATCAGAATAAAGCCCCTGGATTACAGGAGCGATCAGTGCGAAACGGAACTGGGCAACAGCAGTAGCTTTTGCGAGTTCATCATTAGCATAAATATTATTCATAGTACTCTTACCTCCTGATGGCTGTATCCTAAATCAGGCAGGAGGCCGGAACTATTCACACCTTATGGAATAAGAGCCATCAGCGGCGATAGAGGGTGTGGCCTGTCAGGAGTATGCCGGATTCCTGTGCAGCTGCAGGAATGAGGTAGCTGCCCTGAGAAAGAATGCGTGCAGGAAGGAAGAGAGATGCGGCTGATGATCGATGGATCTCAGAAAGTATGAGGGATCACTGTCCCGGCTGCGCAGGAGCCCCAGCCAGAGCTCTCGGTGTGCCAGAAAGACACGCTTCCACCGGTACAGGGTCGGCGCGGCGATGCAGAAGTCCCGACAGATCTGTGCTACGGTGCGGCTGTGGCGGAAATAGGCCTTCAGGACCGTGAGGATGAACCGCAGGGTGTACTGGGAGTAGGGAATGAGTGTGTCTTTCAGGAGAGCATGGGTATGCCCACAGGTACATCTGACTCTGGGGACAGCGACCTGGAGTTCGTATATCTTTCCCCGATACACATCCACAACGTAGCGCTTGTAGCTGCCGTGGGGCTGATACATGCCTCTGGCGCGGCAGGCCGGGCAGTTGACAAGCGAAAGGTCTGGGAGTTCATCTCCGGGGTATGTGAACAGAAGATCATCTGGCTCTGAGATCCTCTGGGTATTGCAAAGTAACGAAATTCTCCTTATCATAATGTTAGCTTTACGTATATGTGGGACGGTGGTGTGTTCACTGGCAAGGTGAGAGCCCGGCGGTTCGCATTGCGTACATAGTGCTTAAGGAGAAGACCGGCTGTCTGGGCGTGGATCTTCTCCTTTTTCTTATCCTTCTTTCGGGAGACTATCATAATCGGATTGTTAGAATAGTCAACAGTATACGAAAAAAGCATGCCGCATAAGACAGCACGCTAGGATCATCATTTTTATGAACTTCAGAAATCAATCTGCCGCTATAGTGCGGTAGGTGGGGAGTTTAATTTGCTGCATGACACTATGACTCTACCAACGTAAACTCACAGGCAGAGGGCATCTTCATCGTGCAGAAGGGCCACGCCAAGGATGATCCGGATAAGGATCAGGTCAATACTGAGTACACAATCCGTCAGCGGGATGGCATGCCCGTTACGTTCAAGAATTTCCCGGGCTCTCTGAACGACATGGCCGAAGCATCCGACGTGATCACCGAGCTGAGGAATCTGCAGGATGGCCTGGACACAGAGGTAAAATTCCACATCATTATGATCGCGGACCGTGGATATGTCTCGGAAGAGAATATCACCGAGATGCGGAATGCAGGTCTTGGGTTCATCCTGATGCTTCGAAAGAACATGGAAATCGTGGATGAAGTCCTTGATGCCCATGTCAGCGAAGTGAAGATTACGGAGAACTATGATGAGGAAACCGGAAGATTCGGCCTCTCATTTGCGCAAAAGCTGTTCGAGGATGACAAACAGAATACCTGCTTCCACATTGCCTGGGACGGGGAGCTCGAGCGAAAACACCGCGACGAACTCATGAAGTATGTCGCCGCTGCAGAGCATCGGCTGCAGAACGCCGAGAAGCGGCACACCCGAATGACAAAACAGGAACTCGACAATGACCGCACCTATTTCGACATCCACTGCCACGAGGAGGGAACCCTCATCGTGAAGAAGCGTGGCCGCGGAGCAGGCGAGGACAAGGAGGTTCCGTCTTATGTGATCGATTCCTTCGCCCGAAATCGGAAAGCCATTGATCGTGCCAGCAGCAAATGCGGATACATGGTCCTTGTGTCTAGTGAACCGATGTCTGCCAAAGAGGCAATGCTGGCGATGTCCAGGCGCGACTGCGTTGAGAAAACATTTCGCGCGCTGAAGAGCTCTCTCGGAATGGACAAGATGGGCGTTTACTCTGAGCCATCCCTGCACACCAGGAGTCTCATCTGGTTTGTAGCCTCCATCCTGCATGCGCTTATCTTTTCCAAGACGGAAAAGCTTCGGGTTAAAGATCGCAAGCGAAGTACCGTTCCAGCGCTTGTAGAGCAGTACGAGGAGATTACAGCTGATCGAGATCTGACAACCGGAACTTATCAGCGCAGATACAAACTGACCAAGATGCAGCGTCAGGATCTTGCACCCTGTGGTGTATCTCTGGCCATGATCGATCAGGCAATATCCGACCTTCCTGGTAATGCCAGAAGCATGCCTAGGGTGTAAAAGTTCAATAAGTTAAGGTTTTCATGGTTTGTTTGTTCGCCTTTCCCCCAGCTATTTCCGGGTGAAAGGCCTATTTTTATGCATGGAACTGTATATCTCTTCCATTGTTTCCATACTGGAGAGTTAAAAGTTCTCCCTTTGTAGGTGGATAAAACAACTCCATTTTGACGACAAATTGTGAAGGATAGTTGCCGGTTCCCGTAGGGGGCCGGCAACTATCCTTTGTTTTGAACCGAATCGCTCTCAGCGTAGACTATGGGAATAGTTAGGAATTTTTAGGGTCTTTCATTTTTCTTGTGTGATGCACTAAAAGAAGGCAGCCTATAGAGAATATCTTCTATTTACAAAAAGAGATTTCCTGATATCATCTCGATTGCACGTCGACCAAGATATGCAATACGGGATAAAAAGGAAACCTCTTATGAATCAGAATTATACATACACCGAGGCGAATGGGCAAATGTCTTTTGCTGCCCGGACTCAAAATGACTATCTGATGTTCCCAAGCCACCTGACGGGGTTCCATCAGGAGAGCGTTGAAGAGGTTCCTATTCGAGACGTCAGGCCCTTCCACTCCATGCGGAAGAGCAAACTGAGTGAGAATACCTTCAAAAGGGCTTATATTCTGCGCGGTAAATTGGACCAGCTGGACCATCCTGTATGCTCTTGCTGCGGGCGCAGAATGTACAAGAATCAGACCTACCACACGAAGATCAAACACATTCCCTTTCAGGCATGCCAAACCATCATTGAGTGCGACAAGTACCAGTGGAGATGCAATCTCTGTGGCAAGACCATCACACCGGATGTCGCGTTCAAGGCAGATGATTCGATGATTACAAAGGAGCTTGAGCAGCTGATCATTCGCTATCTTTCTATGGATGAATTTACCCTTACGGACACGGCAATCATTACTGGCGTCAACATCAATACGATCAAGAAGATCGATCTTAAGCGTCTGAAGAGTCTTTACGCGGATGAGAATGGCAAGCTCAAAAAGCCTGCCGCCTATGCAAGGTATCTTGCCATTGACGAGTTCAAGCTGCATAACGGACACAAATATGCGACGCACATCATAGACCTGATAACCGGTGCGGTGCTGTTCATCCGAGCAGGCAAAACAAAGGCCGTTGTAGAAGAATTCATGGAGCTGGTGGGTGACGACTGGATGCATCATGTAGAGGCCGTTGCCATGGATATGAACAGCGACTTCCAGGAGGCTTTCAAGGCAAAATGCGGTTGGATCCAGATCGTTTATGATCATTTCCACATCGTCAAGAACTTCAACGAGAAGGTCATTGCCGAGGTTCGGAAGGAGGAACAGATCCGCCTGAAGAAGGAAGGCCTGGTCGAGGAAGCTGCTATCCTGAAGGGGTCAAGGAAGATACTCTGTGCCAGCAGGGAGTCCCTGCAGAAACACGATCAGGAAGCCCGTGAGGGCAAGGTGTGCCGCAAGGGATCTGCGATCTTCGGTACGACCGATTACAGGCATACCCATGACGATTTCGAGCGGCGATACGACGACATCATCAACTCGAACAAGCTGCTGTTCACCTGTGATCTGATCAAGCAGGCCATGCAGGAAGCATATGCCTCAGCCAATCAGGCGACGATGATCGAGAAGTTTACAGATATCATCGACTGGTGCAGGGGCACGAAAAATGAGCACTTTCTCTGGTTTGCCAGGCTCATTGAGAACCACTTTGACGGCATTGTGGGATACGGGCTCTGTCCGATCAGCTCCGGGAAGATAGAGGGGATCAACGCACACATCAAGGTCATCCGCAGGAAAGCCTATGGCCTTCCAGATGATGAGTACTTTTTCCTAAAGATCATGGATGCATCCAGAAATCCGTACAAGCGGATCTGATGGAGAACGCTGTTCCGAGACCGTGGGCCCCTCGGCGATGCTCCCACGGTCCGCCCGGGAGTACAGATGCACGGAGAGCAGAAGGCACCTGTGGAGGACCGGGGCAGAGGACCTCGGAGACGGTCAGGAAGGGCTCATCCCACAAAAAAAGTGAAAGGGCCAATTTTTAGCATCCGACTTGGCTTGAATACCCTGGCTCAGAAACCCATCTTTCTTCTTCTGAACCGTTGACCGGGTGGGATTTACAGACGTTGTGACATGAGAAATAGGCCATCCGGGCAGATGACCTGAAAAGAATCTTTATTAAAAGCGCGGATGGGAGACATCCAACATTCCATCCGGTCCCCGGCAATACCGGGGTATTTCGATATAGCTGCTTCCTTCAACCTTCCCCATTGCTCTGAGATAGATCGCTGTCTTATCCATGCTGAAGAGAAAGGCATGCATCTGTGCCCCACAGTTGGAGCAGCGGGCCGGATCCTTATCAAAAAGGGCCTTCATGACCTCACAGCTTTTCATTCCGCGAATCAGACTCGGTACATATTCATCACCCAGAATTTCGTGGATCCTTGCAAGCTTCTTTTTACGGACATTCCCGGCAAGATACCCTGCCATCCGGATCTTGCGTACTCCCTTCGGAAGGATGTGAAGTGAAAACCGTCGGATGAATTCTTCCGGCGTGAGTACCATGTCCTTCTTGTCATACGAGCCATCGGTATGATAGTCCTTGTACTCAAACGTGATACCGCTGTCCGAGACGTCCCTGATCCGGGAGGATGTGATTGCCGTTCTGTCGGCGTACCGCCCAAAATAACCTATGACATCCTCCACATCCGGAAGTGACGGATCCCGTTCTCTGTCTTCTTCAGAATAAGAGCCATACCTCTTGAGGTTGACATTCCAAAGGCACTTGTAGCACTCGTCGCATAAATTCTGGAATGACTCCTCACTCTCATAAGGTGCGGCAGAGCCATTGAAGGATAGTTTTCCCTTTCTGTAGAGCCGCTTGAGTCCTCTCATGAAGTGCTTCCGGTATCGTCCGGATATCTTCTGGACAGGGAGGAAGAAGCCCCTGATCTTCTTAAAGGAGGCGTCATCCGGTGTCAGTCCGCCTGCGGAGATCAGCACGTGCAGGTGGTAGTGGAGCGTCATACTGCTCCCAAAAGTGTGGAGCACCATGATGATTCCGGGCTTAATGTTGTGCCTTTCAAGGCAGAGCTCCAGAAGGGCATCCTGCGCGGAATGAAACAGAAGATCCAGCAGAGCCTTCTGATTGTTGTAGATCAACTCATTCAGATCGTGGGGAACCGTGAACACAAGATGATGGTAGGACATCCCGTGAATGACTTCGGACCTGCGCTCAGCGATCCACTTTTCACGGCGAAAAAAGCCACAGCAGGGGCAGTTCGAGTTGCCGCAGGATCTCGGTGTAAACGAAATTTCTCCGCAGTCAGGGCAGATGGAGACAATATAACCCAGATCTCCCGTGCCGCATTGTGCCATGAGACGGAGAATCTTCACCTTTTCGGGCGGCATTTCCTTTCCGTGCTTTGCCAGATAGTCTGGGAGAAATCTCCGGAAGATCTGGCGGATTCGATATCTTGAAGGCTCTTTTTCCTGTCTGAAGCCGGTAATGCATCTGCGGACTCTGATCGCAGTCTGACTGTCAGGAAGGCGGAAGGTTCTGCCTGGCCGGCTCGAGGGTACCATCTTTTTTGTTTTTTCAGAGCGCGAAGCCGTTTCCGTCGAAGGGGTTTGCAACGTTTTTTCTCTCCTGAAGCTGACCATCCAGCTGTACGTAGATCATCGTGGAAGCAATGGAGCGGTGCCGAAGTCTGACCTGTACCTGAAAGAGATCAGCGCCGCCCTGATAGTAGAAGGCGTTAGTTAAGAAACGGGTTGATAAGCGATCGCCTAGCATGAGACCACTAATACCTCACTTTGAGCTCGAGCTGGGTACACTCCTATCCGTGCTGTGTTGCATCATGTAACAAAGCATCACCTAGATTGCCTAAACACATACACTCACTTGCCGAGTATGTGACTATAAATAACAAGATAGGCATTATGCGGAGAAGAAAAGAGCTCCAAATGGGGATTCTATATCTTCATCGGACATTATCGCGTCGAGAGTTCACCATGGAGGTTGTGGTATGGAACCCATCAACCCGGTTCTTTACTAACGCCTAGTAGAAAAGCGCATGGGCGTGTCGGAGGGAATGGAAATGATATCCGCGGTTTTCCCATCCGAGTTCTTTCAGGCGCTTCTGAAAGAAGCGCTGCACTGCTCCGTCAGACAGATGATGTGCGGCATCTCTGCCGGGAAAAAGGTAGTCCCCCTCTCCGGCATCCCGACGGAATCTTTTGAAGTAGAAGTAGAGCATCCGCGCGAGATCTTTTGGAAGTTCGACCTTCCCTTCATTTCGGTTCTTGCTGACTTCCGCACGAATTGTGATCTGCATTCTTTTGATGGAGATATCACCGAAGCGCAGAGACAGGACTTCATTCAGACGGAGCGCACAGCCAAAGCCGAGGGCGAGAATCAGGCGGTTTCTCGGATCTTTCGTCCCCATAATCAGCTTCTGCACTTCCTGACGCGTCGGTACCTTCGGGAGGGTATGATCCACCTTCATCAGCGGAAGGTTTTCCAGAGGGATGGGAGCATGCGCAACGGAAGCACGATAACGCCGGATGCTGACGTTGTAGACGTTGACAGATCTGGGCTTGAGCTCTCTCCCGCCTTTGCTTATGGGCTTATGGAGATAAACGAGAAAACTCTGAAGCTGTTCAAGATCAGCATCATCGAGGGAAACATGATAGGTTCTCTCAAGCCATTCACAGCACTCGAAGACGGTCTGCAGATAGCCCTGAATGGTAGACTCGCGGTAGTCGATCAGGGACAGAAATACTTCCAGCCTGGACAGTTCGGTTTTGAATTTCGGGGAATCAAGGTATCTCATGAAATCGTTCCGGCAATGATGGTATGGGGATGAAACTCATGATTGGCCGGCCGACAAAGATGGGGCTTGCAGATTTGCAAGGGACTTGATAAACTCACCTTGCTTATGAGAGCCCCATGGATGAACGCTCGACGCCAATCAAGGTCATCTGTGGGTTATTTTTTTTGTAGAATACAGAAAAGAGGAAGAGATGACAAGATCATTTCTTCCTCTTTTGTCTATGCTGAAGTTTGTCATGGTATCCCCAACAGAGAAAGCTGTGAGCTTTAGGGATAACTTTGATGGAGCATCGCGCTCGCGCGATTTGGTTCAAATACCTGAACTTCCAATAATCTTCTCACTCGAATCCAGTGAGAGTCAAATAGCGAGAGCCGCAAAACGTTGAAAAATAACGGTTTGCGGCTTTTTCTATGCTTGCTTTTAGGACGAAAAAGTGAGACAATACGAGTGAGAAAGTATAACTCGTATTTCGGAAGGGAGGACGATTCATGTATCTCACGACGCCGGTGGGCATTCCGGACGTTAAGGGCATTACGTATCTTTCTAAAAACGGGACTGAGTACGTTCGATACGCCGAGGAACGAAAATACGATAAAGACAAAAAGTATACACTGTCGAAGCACAAGATTATCGGAAAACGGGTAAAGGATCAGTTGGACAAGATGTACCCCAACGAGAACTTCATGATCTATTTCCCGGATCTGGCATATCCGCCGGAAGAGGTGGATCCGACGAGGTCGGTAACAATCAACTTTGGGGCGTTTCTGATCATCCAGAAGGTGATGGAAAAACTCAAAATGAAGAAAAAACTGCTCCAGCATTTCGAAGCAAAAGATGCCGGAAAGATCATGGATCTGATGGCATACTCCATCGTCACAGAGGATAACAAGGCACTGTATTATCCCATCTACACATTCAACCATCCGCTGTTTACGGACAGCATGCATCGGTACAGTGATTCGTCGATTTCGAATCTGCTCGGTTCCATCACGGATGAACAGATCCAGGGATTCTTAAATGACTGGAATGCAGACAGAGATCACAATCAGAAGGTGAATATATCCTATGATTCGACGAACAAGCACTGTCAGTCCGGAGATATCGAAACGGCGGAACCGGGGCATTCCAAGGATGGCGTAAAAGGAAAGATCTTCAATTATGCGATTGGATACGATCTGGATAACAGGATGCCATTGTTCTATGAATGGTATCCCGGCAGTATACCGGATGTTTCTCAGCTTGCGTACATCGTTGGTAAGGCAAAAGGCTATGGGTATAGCAAAGCGACGTTCATCATAGATCGGGGATATTTCTCAGAAGACAATCTGCGGTATCTGGATAAAAACGGTTTGAGCTTCATAATCATGTGCAAGGGTCAAAAGGATCTGATCAGCAAAATGATTCTGGAGCACCGCGGGCTGTTTGAAGAAAAGCGGGATTGCAAGATCAACAACAGTGGAGTCTATGGCATGACGGAAAAGGCTGATCTTGCGGACCGTGAGAGGTATTTCCATCTGTATCACTCCACGTTCAAGGAGCACGTAGAGCGCAAGACTCTGGAGGACAAAATTTCCGAAATCGGGGAAAAGCTGAAAAAGCTCACAGGAAAGAAAGTGACGATTCCGAAGGATTATGAGAATTACTTCGACATCATAATGGATCCAAAAGACCCGGAGGTCTTTGTGACTGCAGTGGAGAAAACAGATGTCATTGAAGCAGAGCTGAAAACGTGTGGATACTTCGCAATCATCACGTCAGAGGAAATGGATGCAGTGACTGCTTACAGGATTTACAAAAGCCGTGATGCATCGGAAAAACTCTTTGGAAGTGACAAGAGCTTTCTTGGGGATGCGACGATACGGGTGGCATCGACAGGATCCGCATCATCCAAGATTTTTATTGAATTCCTCGCACTGACGGTCCGCAGTGAAATCTACAGTCTTCTGAAAGACCAAAAGGATAAGAATGGGGATGACCCGAATTTCATGACAGTGCCTGGTGCGCTTGCCGAGCTGGAAATGATTCAGATGACGAAACTCACAGATGGCCGATATCACATGGATTACGCAGTTACGAAAAATCAGAAAATGATCCTTTCCGCGTTTGGCATGAATAGCGGAACTGTGAAGCGGGAAGCAGAGAAGCTTGCCGATCAGTTTGAGAAATACGATCAGACCGCTGCAGAGAGCAGTGAGGAATAGAAGAGGAGGTTTACGCAATGGAAGAACAGAGTTCATTTGCCCAGATCGATGAAGCAATCAGAAAGCAGCAAGACGCGGTTGATAAAGTAAAGGCGAAATACGATGATGAGCAGAAAAGGCTGAAGGAGCTCCAGAGGAAGAAAGAGCAGAAAGCACTGAAAGCGATCTCCACGGCGATGAAGAAAAGTACGAAAACTTACGAAGAGGTCCTTGCATTCATCCAGGGTTGAAGCTCCAAAAATGAAAAAGTACGGCCCAGAGGCAAAACGTTGGAATTGCCTCTGGGCCGCTTTGTAAAGTCATCACCCCGCTGGAAGTTAAGGAAATAGACACACGGATGGTACAATTATAGTGGTAACAGAATGACTGATGGTCACTATTTTATAATGGCACTATGGATAGTGAGCATGATATAATACCACTATGGAGTGCGCCAGTTCGGCGCTTGATATACAGGCAGGTGAGAGTCCTGCCCCGGTAAAGCCACAGCAGGCAGCCGGTACACAGCCTTGGAGCCAAAGCCGTGAGGTGAGGTTTAAGCGTAGGCAGTGGAGTGCGAGAACCGCAATGCGAAAGCGTGAAGCGATACAGCCCCGTAAGTAATATAGAGCGGAAGTCGATGTGTTTCCATGCACCGCAGACAGCAAAAAACGGCCGCTAAGCAAGGCCGTGGAGATTCCGCCGGGGTCCAAGAGCGTGGTGAGCGCACACAAGTAGATCAAGCGTACCTGGGAGGTCTGTGCATTTCTGCTGATTGCAGTAAAGCCAAGCGAAGTCTTGTAAATGGAGCGAGGCCTATGAATGCGCAGAAGTCGGATCAGCTCATAGTAGCGCTGAAACCGCTGAAAGGCGGCGGAGCCAAGGGGCTGACGGATCAACAATCGCCGGAGGCGAAGCATGCGGGGCACAGGAGGCCCACCAACACATGGCACAGGAACTGAAGGGGATAAGGTATCAGTCGGAGACATATCCGAGGCTGACAACCCTTATCAACCGCGTTAACGAAGAGAGTTTGAAGGAGGCACATCGGAGGCAGAAGACGGGCAAGGCGGTTGGGGTAGACGGCGTTACCAAGGAGATGTACGAGGAGAATCTTGACGAGAACATCAAGAATCTTGTTGCGGAAATGAAAGTATTCAAGTACATCCCCCAGCCGGTAAGAAGAACGTATATACCCAAAGCAAACGGCAAGCTGAGGCCGCTCGGAATACCTGCCTACGAGGACAAGCTGGTCCAATGCGTGATGGCAGACATCCTGAACGAAGTCTACGAACCAAGATTTGCGGACTGCTCGTATGGATTCAGGCCGAAGCGCAGTGCTCATGACGTCGTGAGGTTCATCAACCAGACGGTAATGAAGGGCAAAGTGAACTACATCCTCGATGCCGATATCAAAGGTTTCTTCGACAATCTCGACCAGAAGTGGCTGATGAAGTTTCTCGAGCATGACATCGCTGACAAGAACTTTCTGCGGTACGTCGGAAGGTTTCTGAAAGCGGGAGTCATGGAAGGGACAGAGCTGCAGGACTGCGACCGGGGCACTCCGCAGGGAGGCCTGATCTCACCAATACTCGCAAACGTGTATCTGCATTACGTACTTGATTTGTGGTATGAGATTGGTCTGAAGCCCAAGCTCAAGGGAGAAGTGTATTATGTCAGATATGCAGATGACTTCCTTTTCCTGTTTCAGTACGAGAATGAAGCCCGCATGGTCATGCAGGGATTGAGAAACCGGTTGAGCCGCTATGGTCTGGAGCTAGCTCCGGACAAGACGAGAATACTTCCGTTCGGGCGGTACAAGGGGACAAGGGAAGACTTCACTTTTCTGGGATTCACGTTCTACAACACGAAGACCCGAGGCGGCAAGTATCGGATCGGAGTTAAAACCAGTAAGAAGAAGCTAAGCCAGAAGAAACAGACAGTCAAGGCGTGGCTTGCGACCAGGCTGACGAAGCCGGTGGCAGAAACAATGAAGCTCATCGACAAATCGTTGGCGGGACACTACAGCTATTACGGAGTCAACGGGAACTTTCACTCAATTCAGAACTTCTGGAAGTACGTGAAATATGCAACCTACAGGATGCTGAATCGAAGGGACCAGAAGGGGAAATTCAAGTATGACAAATTTCTCCGGGTGTGGAACTACTACGTCAAGGAACCGCACCTGACGAAGGATATCTGGGGATGGAAACCGATGTTGGTTTGAAGAGCTGTATGCGGGAAAACCGCATGTACGGTTCTGTGAGGGGCAGTAGGCAAGCCTTTCACAATATTTGAGAAAGGAGTGTCGAGACTGTCTACTCGACGGTGCCGCGTGGGCTATATTTACAAAGGCGTTAGTTAAGAAACGGGTTGATAAGCGATCGCCTAGCATGAGACCACTAATCCCTCACTTTGAGCTCGAGCTGGGTACACTCCTATCCGTGCTGTGTTGCATCATGTAACAAAACATCACCTAGATTGCCTAAAAACATACACCCACTTGCCAAGAACGTGATTAGTAATAACATAATTGACATTATGCAGAGAAGAAAAGAGCTTCAAATGGGGATTCTATATCTTCATCAGACATTATCGCGTCGAGAGTTCACCATGGAGGTTGTGGTATGGAACCCATCAACCCGGTTCTTAACTAACGCCTTTACAAAAAAGTCAAAAATGGAACAACGTATGTTTATGACAATGTAAGCTATTGGCGAAAGGACATCAAACAGCCTCGCTCGAAGCGTAAACTGATTGGCAAGCTCGACCCGGATACAAGGGAAATCGTCCCTACCTCCGGAAGAGGCAGAAAGCGCAAGGTCCAGCCAGACAGCACTACAACTGTTGCAGTTACCACTGCTTCATCAGCACCAAAGGCCTCTGGATCAGGTTCACAAAACTCTGATGATCTCCGCTATCAATATGAGGAATGCCGACGTCAGCTTCTTGAAACACAGGCGGAACTGGCAAAGGCTCGAAGTCAGGCAGACGCATACCGTGCAGAAGTTGAGAAGTTCAAGGCTGATCTGGAGTCCTTTTTCAGAAAGTACCATTGACACTAGGAAAGCATTGCTCTCCTGGGTTTGTGCCACGCGGCTGACAACTCATGGCCGAATATCTGGAAAAGTCACTGCAGTCGTTCCGCTCCTGCTTCTTCAAGGAGAGGGCTTTCCGCTGGTTCGTCCTCGTCATCCTCATGTTTATCCTGAGGGAGGATCACCTCGGAGTAACTTCAACCATCCGAGCTTTGTCACTAAACCATGGATGCTACGACACGCTCATCCACTTTTTCCATTCATCAGCCCATCAGACGCAGATGGTGAGGCTGGCGTGGTATCGTTTTGTCCGTGACTCGGCAAACTTTCTCCTGGCAGACGGCCGTACGATTCTCATAGGTGATGGAGTCAAGCAGTCCAAGGAAGCAAGATACATGCCGGGAGTAAAGAAGCTTCATCAGGAGTCGGAAGATTCCTCCAAGGGAGAGTACATCTTCGGCTACATGTTTGGCGCCATTGGTGTCCTCATCGGCATCAAACAGCATCACCTGTGCCTGCCACTCCACATGAGCATTCAGGACGGACTTCGAGATGCTGCAGGCTGGGAGAACAGCGGCATCAGTGCAGAAAGCCATGTGGTTCAGATCATCCGCAACGCTTATGATGCCGCCAGGACACTGGGAAGAAGCTTTCTGATCCTGGACCGTTACTTCCTGACTGTACCTGCCATCAGCGCGATGAATGAGCTGAACTCGTCAGATGGAGGCAATCGGATTGCCATCATCACCAAAGCAAAGAGGAATGTCATCGCTTACCGCCAGCCAATCCCGACACTCCGGAAAACCCGCGGCCGCCCCCGTAAGAAGGGAACACCCGTCAAACTGAACGACCTGTTTGATTCGAAGAAAAGTCATTTCGAGACCGAGGTCATGTACCTTTACGGGAGAAAACGGACCGTGCGCCATATGTATCTGGATCTTCTCTGGGGAACAAAGCTTTACCAGGAGCTCCGCTTTGTCCTCGTAGAGTACGAAGATGATGGAGGCCCCAAGCGGGGAATCCTTGTATGCACCGAAAAGTATGCGCCCAATCTCATCATTACACTGTACGCATACAGATTTTCGATTGAAGAATTCTTCCGCGAATTCAAACAACGCTTTGGAGGCTTCGGGTATCACTTCTGGACCAGGAGCATTGCGAAGCTCAACCACTTCAAGAAGAAAGAAGATGGGTCTTTCATTTTTCTTGTGTGATGCACTAAAAGAAGGCAGCCTATAGAGAATATCATCTATTTACAAAAAGAGATTTCCTGATATCATCTCGATTGCACGTCGCCCAAGATATGCAATACGGGATAAAAAGGAAACCTCTTATGAATCAGAATTATACATACACCGAGGCGAATGGGCAAATGTCTTTTGCTGCCCGGACTCAAAATGACTATCTGATGTTCCCAAGCCACCTGACGGGGTTCCATCAGGAGAGCGTTGAAGAGGTTCCTATTCGAGACGTCAGGCCCTTCCACTCCATGCGGAAGAGCAAACTGAGTGAGAATACCTTCAAAAGGGCTTATATTCTGCGCGGTAAATTGGACCAGCTGGACCATCCTGTATGCTCTTGCTGCGGGCGCAGGATGTACAAGAATCAGACCTACCACACGAAGATCAAACACATTCCCTTTCAGGCATGCCAAACCATCATTGAGTGCGACAAGTACCAGTGGAGATGCAATCTCTGTGGCAAGACCATCACACCGGATGTCGCGTTCAAGGCAGATGATTCGATGATTACAAAGGAGCTTGAGCAGCTGATCATCCGCTATCTTTCTATGGATGAATTTACCCTTACGGACACGGCAATCATTACTGGCGTCAACATCAATACGATCAAGAAGATCGACCTTAAGCGTCTGAAGGGTCTTTACGCGGATGAGAATGGCAAGCTCAAAAAGCCTGCCGCCTATGCAAGGTATCTTGCCATTGACGAGTTCAAGCTGCATAACGGACACAAATATGCGACGCACATCATAGACCTGATAACCGGTGCGGTGCTGTTCATCCGAGCAGGCAAAACAAAGGCCGTTGTAGAAGAATTCATGGAGCTGGTGGGTGACGACTGGATGCATCATGTAGAGGCCGTTGCCATGGATATGAACAGCGACTTCCAGGAGGCTTTCAAGGCAAAATGCGGTTGGATCCAGATCGTTTATGATCATTTCCACATCGTCAAGAACTTCAACGAGAAGGTCATTGCCGAGGTTCGGAAGGAGGAACAGATCCGCCTGAAGAAGGAAGGCCTGGTCGAGGAAGCTGCTATCCTGAAGGGGTCAAGGAAGATACTCTGTGCCAGCAGGGAGTCCCTGCAGAAACACGATCAGGAAGCCCGTGAGGGCAAGGTGTGCCGCAAGGGATCTGCGATCTTCGGTACGACCGATTACAGGCATACCCATGACGATTTCGAGCGGCGATACGACGACATCATCAACTCGAACAAGCTGCTGTTCACCTGTGATCTGATCAAGCAGGCCATGCAGGAAGCATATGCCTCAGCCAATCAGGCGACGATGATCGAGAAGTTTACAGATATCATCGACTGGTGCAGGGGCACGAAAAATGAGCACTTTCTCTGGTTTGCCAGGCTCATTGAGAACCACTTTGACGGCATTGTGGGATACGGGCTCTATCCGATCAGCTCCGGGAAGATAGAGGGGATCAACGCACACATCAAGGTCATTCGCAGGAAAGCCTATGGCCTTCCAGATGATGAGCTATAGCTCCCAAGCCTAATTCTCACTACGCTCGTCTTCCCTCTCGATGAGTTTTGGAGGGTTTAGGTTGAACATACGGTAGATCTCGTTATCCTCGCGGCATGGTTCGTATGGCACCAGTGCCTTATCGAATACCTTACACTTCTGATTGCGAAGTTGCATAAAAGCCTCAAAGATATTGACCTTATCGCCCTTTTTCCGTTTAGCCAGCAAAGCACTCTGCAGCCTCTGCAGAATAGCTGTTGCGATGAAGCAAAGAAGCAAATGCCCACGAAACGTCATCTCGTTGTCAACACGGATAGGAAGAATGTCGGCATAGTTCTTCGTGACATCGAAAACCTGCTCTACCTGCTGTCTTGTGTAATACAGCGGCAACACCTCTTCCGTGCTGAGCGCCTCTGAGGAGACGATGACGAAAAGCCCCAGCCGCATCATCTGTCTGTCAATCTCGTCAGGGTCAATACCATCGCTCAGGTATCGGAGCATGGTTTTGGCACTCTGCGCATTGTGCGAGACAGCGTCTATGCCTATAAAGACGTAAATGTCATGATCATAGAGACGTCTTGCAACCCTTTTTAGATATACCAGGCGCCCGCCGTAGTTGACAGCATATCTTGCACTTTGAAGATCTGAGATGCTCTCGTTGTTATTGCCGACAACCTCTTTGAAGAGTACCCGATTGGGGGCAAGCCTTGTGATGAAGGGAACTCCATTTTCAAACAGTTCTCTAACGTTCTCCTCGCTGAAATATCCGGCATCCATGATTGCATAGCTGATATCAATGCCGTACTGCTTCATCTCATTGAACGTTGTGATCAGGGTTGAGACGTCGATGATGTTTCCCTGAACATAGCGAAAGTAGATGGGCATACCGTTTTTGCGGTCGATCACATAGATGAGGCGTACCTCAACGTTAATGTCACCGTTATGGTTGCTGAGCTGCGTGACCTGCATCTTGGTAGCATTCGGGATACCGGTACTGTCGATCAATATGCCTGTTGCTCCATTCTTACCATAGAGAAGGCTGATGTAATGGTCAAAGAACTGGTGCTGGATCTGCTCACTGCCGAGGTCCTCCAGGACAAGACTGATGTGCTGGCTTTTCAGATTTGCCAAAGGGAAGAGCATGGAAGCGTAGTTTCCACGCCACCAGGTTAACGCGTGCATACTGGCCTTTTGGTCTGTCAAAACCTTGTAGAACAGCAGTGACATGACTGTGTCTGCGTCATGAGGGATCAGATCTCTCACGATGTTGGTCAGATTCAACTCCTTCATGTACCAGTCAAGGAAGAAGGCATCGCCAAAATCGATCGGCATCCTCTCATTACCATAGGACCGCTCTTCTGGCTCAGGACCATTTTGACGTTCTTCAGCTATAGCAACATCCTTCGCGCTGGCCTCGGAGTATCCATCTTCAATCGTGTAGCGGTAATATCCGCGCTTTCGATTTTTGAAGATCCCCTTCTCTTTATCGATTACCCGGCCGAGATTTCCGCCGTACTTTGAGCTGATCTCATCCTTTATGCGGGAACTGGACTGGAGGCAGGCGTATTCAACACCATTTTTTGTGTAGTAACGGATGAACATATGGCAACCTCTGTAGTGAGAATATGTTTCTTACTACATGCTACCACTGCGGCAGCTTACCATCAAGTGAAAAGCAGCCTAAATTTCCCGAGTTTCTTAGCTTATTTGACCTTGAGGACTTGACCGTAGTGAGAAATCGTAATGGGAATTATAGATGAGTACTTTTTCCTAAAGATCATGGATGCATCCAGAAATCCGTACAAGAGGATCTGATGGATAAAGCTGTTCCGAGACCGTGGGCCCCTCGGCGATGCTCCCACGGTCCGCCCGGGAGTACAGATGCACGGAGAGCAGAAGGCACCTGTGGAGGACCGGGGCAGAGGACCTCGGAGACGGTCAGGAAGGGCTCATCCCACAAAAAAAGTGAAAGGGCCAAGAAGATCCTGAATACCGTCGACGCGATAGAGCGCTTCGTTCTGTTTGCAGAGATCGCCATGGGGCTTGTTCAGCTGATGACGTATCGGATCCAGGACGTCAGGAAGATACAGGACTTTCGGTATGTGAGGACACAGAGAGATGGGTACATCTCAGAAGCTACGCTGTTGTACTATCTGCGCCACACATTTTTGGGCAGTTTGCTCTCGAAGCCGGAATCCTTACTAAGGGTGTGTCATCCTTTAAATTGATCAATTCACGAGTCCTTTTTCAGCCCATGAATGATGTAGTTCCATTTGTTAGATGTCCCGATATTGATCCATTCAATATCAACTTTATCGTACTCTTCCTCAGAAGCCTTCAGACCTGTTTTATAGTCATTGTAATCAGGCTGACAGGTTACCTTCAGACCAGTTGTTGTAGTTGTTGATCCGATCAACTGAACTACAGTTTCAACACTGATTAGCGGTTTACCTGCCCAACTTTTTGATATCTCAGAGAAAAGGCGATGCTCCACCTTGTTCCACTTTGATGTTCCCGGCGGGAAATGAGAGATCTGAATCGGAATCCCGATTTCCTCAACCAGCTTTGCCAGTTCCGTCTTGAACATTCGCACACGGCTGGAATTGCTTCCGCCTCCATCACACGTGATATAAATCATGGTCGCGTCAGGAAACGTGTTCTTGCCAACGGTGTACCACCAGGCACGTATACTGGCGACTGCGAACTGGGAGGTGTCATGTGTGGTTCCAAGATTTACAAACCCGGTATTATTGTTGACGACGTAAACACTATATGGTGCAACCTGACCAAGTTCCTTATCCAGAAAATCGTGGTCAAGCACCGCTCGAGGATCTTTGCTATGTCTGTACTCCTTGCCTTTGTTGGCATAGTCTCCTATGTTTTCCTTCTTTTTGCAATCGATGGAAATCATGGGATTCCCTGCAGCTAAAACCTCTTTACCCGTTGCATTGATGAATTCAAACTGCACATTTCTGTCTGGATGTTCCTTACCGACCTGCTTCAGCTTCTTGTTCTGTTGTTTGCTCCAACCGAGTGCCTTCAGCATTCGGTTGACGACATTTCTCCCAACTGAATAGCCCTTCTCAGCGAGCATAGCTGAGAGCTTGCGATCACTCAGGTTTGTATAAAGCAGCACGGATTCCGGATGGCGTTAGTAAGAAAACGGGTTGATAAGCAATAAGTGCATCTTGTAGTCATCAAATTGCAAGCAGATTGAGCTCCTTAACATCTCCATAATGGTGTACCTTCTTGGGATTCCTGGATGCAAAGAGAGTTTCCGCAAGTTCCCCAATCGTTGTCCTCTGCCTGTACGCTGCCCTGAATACGAGGTTGTAACGGTTCAAATACTTGGTGGCGACACCGCGATATTCGGTATATCGGCGCTTGATAAAAGAGTGAAGGTTGTTCACAGTGTTCAGATTGAAGAAACCTGCCGACTCCTTCTTCACATTCATGACCGTGATTCCCAGGATCTTGCCCAGCCTCGGATACACATTCATGCCGTCCGTCAGGAAAAGTGTGCCCTTCTGGACATGACCAGTATAGATATCAACAACATTTGCACTGGAAGGCCTTGCCCGGTTCTCGGATTTCACGATCAGATCGCCAGTCTTGCGCTGTACTGCGGTGCAGATACAGATCTGCTCGTCTGAAAGGCCGCGTTTGGATGCGGGAGTGCCACGCTTGCGGGGCTTTCGACTGGCATCAGGGCCAAATTTCGTACCTTTTTTGGACTCCGGAACGTAGGTTTCATCCGCTTCCACGACATCTTCCACCGTGGCTGGCTGCTCCACCTGCATGTCCTCGAGAGCAAGCATGATCTTATGCCGCATGAAGAACAGACTGCTATGGCTGATCTTGCATCCATGGCTGGCAAGTGACTTGACCGTCTTATCCAGAGAGGTCCCCCTGAGCGTCTCTTCCAGAACCTTGGTCCAGATCTCAGTACCAAAGTGTGAGCCTGAGAGCAAAGTGTTGCTCGTTGTAACAAATGACGTTCCACATTGCCTGCAGATGTATGCCTGTTTTCCATGTTTGTGTCCATTCCTAACAACATGAGCATTGGAATGGCAGATCGGACAATCCAAACGGGGAGCAATCATCTTCTTCGGAGAAGAGGTTGCACTCTCATGGGAGAAGCCCTCCATGAGCTTGTTAACAAGAAGAATCAGGTCGTCCCTGGAAAGATCTCTGGCTTCGGTCAGTATGCGCTCAATGCAGCTCATAGTCTTGCCCTCCTGGCAAGACTATTGTAGTTCAAGTTAGAGAAGGCCGTTGTACAGCAGAATGTACAAAACGGCATATTTTATACTTCTGCTAAAATGCTTTGGAGCTTATCAACCCGTTTTCTTACTAACGCCAATCAGAATTATACATACACCGAGGCGAATGGGCAAATGTCTTTTGCTGCCCGGACTCAAAATGACTATCTGATGTTCCCAAGCCACCTGACGGGGTTCCATCAGGAGAGCGTTGAAGAGGTTCCTATTCGAGACGTCAGGCCCTTCCACTCCATGCGGAAGAGCAAACTGAGTGAGAATACCTTCAAAAGGGCTTATATTCTGCGCGGTAAATTGGACCAGCTGGACCATCCTGTATGCTCTTGCTGCGGGCGCAGGATGTACAAGAATCAGACCTACCACACGAAGATCAAACACATTCCCTTTCAGGCATGCCAAACCATCATTGAGTGCGACAAGTACCAGTGGAGATGCAATCTCTGTGGCAAGACCATCACACCGGATGTCGCGTTCAAGGCAGATGATTCGATGATTACAAAGGAGCTTGAGCAGCTGATCATCCGCTATCTTTCTATGGATGAATTTACCCTTACGGACACGGCAATCATTACTGGCGTCAACATCAATACGATCAAGAAGATCGACCTTAAGCGTCTGAAGGGTCTTTACGCGGATGAGAATGGCAAGCTCAAAAAGCCTGCCGCCTATGCAAGGTATCTTGCCATTGACGAGTTCAAGCTGCATAACGGACACAAATATGCGACGCACATCATAGACCTGATAACCGGTGCGGTGCTGTTCATCCGAGCAGGCAAAACAAAGGCCGTTGTAGAAGAATTCATGGAGCTGGTGGGTGACGACTGGATGCATCATGTAGAGGCCGTTGCCATGGATATGAACAGCGACTTCCAGGAGGCTTTCAAGGCAAAATGCGGTTGGATCCAGATCGTTTATGATCATTTCCACATCGTCAAGAACTTCAACGAGAAGGTCATTGCCGAGGTTCGGAAGGAGGAACAGATCCGCCTGAAGAAGGAAGGCCTGGTCGAGGAAGCTGCTATCCTGAAGGGGTCAAGGAAGATACTCTGTGCCAGCAGGGAGTCCCTGCAGAAACACGATCAGGAAGCCCGTGAGGGCAAGGTGTGCCGCAAGGGATCTGCGATCTTCGGTACGACCGATTACAGGCATACCCATGACGATTTCGAGCGGCGATACGACGACATCATCAACTCGAACAAGCTGCTGTTCACCTGTGATCTGATCAAGCAGGCCATGCAGGAAGCATATGCCTCAGCCAATCAGGCGACGATGATCGAGAAGTTTACAGATATCATCGACTGGTGCAGGGGCACGAAAAATGAGCACTTTCTCTGGTTTGCCAGGCTCATTGAGAACCACTTTGACGGCATTGTGGGATACGGGCTCTATCCGATCAGCTCCGGGAAGATAGAGGGGATCAACGCACACATCAAGGTCATTCGCAGGAAAGCCTATGGCCTTCCAGATGATGAGTACTTTTTCCTAAAGATCATGGATGCATCCAGAAATCCGTACAAGAGGATCTGATGGATAAAGCTGTTCCGAGACCGTGGGCCCCTCGGCGATGCTCCCACGGTCCGCCCGGGAGTACAGATGCACGGAGAGCAGAAGGCACCTGTGGAGGACCGGGGCAGAGGACCTCGGAGACGGTCAGGAAGGGCTCATCCCACAAAAAAAGTGAAAGGGCCGTTATATTTCGTGCGGCCTCCGCTGGAGCATTCAACCGATTTGAATTTTTCAAACAGAAACGTTTCCAGTTTCTTACGGGTGATGTTTACCCATACACAATAGCGATTGGATCCGCCAGTTCGCTGCTGCTTGATTACGTTATCCAATCCTTCAAGACGTGCTTTGTCCAGCTTCGTTTTGTGCGATTTGGATTGAATCTTCTCCAACCATTCTGCTGGTGTTTTGTTTCCCTTTGCCTGATTGCATGTATGGCAGGACAGTGTCGCATTGGATACCTTATCGGAGCCTCCACGGCTCTTTGGTACCATATGCTCCCATTCAAGGATAGGATCGCCTGACTCGCCGCCACAGTATTGGCAGGTATGTTGGAACTTATCCAGCAGATACTCGCGGACCTCCGTTCCATGCAGTGTACCGTGCTGATATTCTTCACCGCTAATATTCGGGTTGTCCATCAGCTGCGTATCGAATCGTACCGCTTCGATGGAAGCGCTCGTAATGTTGATCCACTTGCACAGCAGATTGATCCAGTGCTCCGTATTCCCAATGACGGAAAGAATGGATGGCGCAATTTTATGGTTGTTATCCTGCTTGAAGGTGCCAGCATCAAATTTGCGCCGCCGATACAGCGTTTCGCGATTGCGGCGGTTCCTTCGATTGGTACATCTAGTGGCGAGATTCTGCTTGACCTGGTACCCGCGATGCTTGATCTGCATACCGTACACGAACTCATGTGTTTCATCATTCACAATGGCGATGCCATCTACCTGAGAGCCCGGATCAACCTTAATGCGGTACTGCGGCAGATTCGGAATCGTTGAAGCATCTACCTTTTTGAGAATGACAATCATCGGGAACTGACGGTACATGACGGCATCATGTCTCTCAAAAAATTTGCGTGCACGCCGCTCTGTAATGAAGCCAAGCGGCTTTTTATGTTTGTCAAGTGCAATTACCATATACACCTCTTTTTTAACAATGCCAGTTACGGCCTTGTATTGCGGGAACCCTTCGGCTCCCACGTCTCCTCGCTTCTGATGTAGCTTTGTTGGATATGCTTTAAACGGCAGAACACCGGCTTTTTACCTCGGATAGCCTTTTAATCCTGTCCGCCCCTTACGTGCTGGAGAAGCACACGCTGCGACGATCACATATCCAACCCGCAGACGATATCCCGAAGGATCATTTCCACTAGCTGCTCACCTTTCCACTGAACAACTTGCATAGCAGTAGATAACGATTGAGACAGACAGCGTACCACTGCTGTTGCTATCACTTGCCATGCTCGGTCATTCAATGGCCGAGAAGGTGACCGGCTTATCCCAGTGGTGCAGATATCCAAAGTAGAGCACCAGGGTTACCACCGGATACCGCTCCGGCTTTTTGCCTTTTTCATCCTTCAGCAGTTCTGAGCGGTATGATGCCCCATCATAGCTTATCACGCGAAGGGGCATGTCCGGATCGGGTTTCGTCTGGTTCTCAAGCCCAATGATCGAAATCCGGATCTGCCCGTTCTGCCAGAACTTCGCAGTGTCCCGTTCCTGATCATGCAGTCTATCGTCCGCCTTGTACACAGATCTTGGCAGCGCATCCACCAGCTGCTCCGGACGGATCACCTGATCCCCCTCAAAGAGCAGGCCGTTCACGATGTCCGCAAATACGTCTGCATAGTCTTCCAGCTGCTTTTCCGTTCTATCCTTATCGCCCACAAGCTCCCCTCCCTTGTTCTTTTCTTTACACCATTTTACCATACAGTGGACATTATTGTCAGATTATTTTCGGGCAACAGCTCCGGACAAGAAAAACAGGGGACGGGTTCCCAAGATCGCGGGGGATCGCTTACCGCCACAAGCTTTTCCGTTCCAGCCTGTCTCACGTCTCCTGCACCCGACTGTTTCCTGCGCCTGTCAGAGAATCTCGGCAGCAAAGCCGCTGCCGCGGTATCCGCAAGGCAGGCGTCCAGGTACCGACCAGGCGGCGCACCCCAGTTTTGGGTTCTCATACAGGATGCAGTCATGGAAGATGAGACGAATGGCCCCTTGGTCAGAGAGGGGCTTTGTCAGAATGCTGCAGCCTTCCTGCCCAGCGCAGCGGGTACCCTTCCCACCTGCGATTATGACATGTCTTCCAATCGTCGAAGCAAGTCCTTGACAAATGAGAACGCAGGAAGCAGAGAGCCGGCATCGAATCCAAAATCCGGGACAACTGCAAAACATTCGGTGTATCCCGGAACCGGGGCAGGAGAGTACCTGCGGGGGGAACGTACGCCGCAGCGCGGAGGGGCGGGGGCGTCTGAACAAAGAAGATGCGGGTCCGTGGGCTAGAAGATCCCGAGGCGTTTTTGCCAGTCCGGCATGTTCAGCCGAATCGTGTCGGATACCTCCTGGAAGGCCCCCCGCCCGATCCTTCCTGCATCCAGCATGCACCGGTAGAACTTCCGGATGCTGGCCGCCGTGGTCTTCAGGCTCGCCGACGTCGTCCAAAGGCATTTTTGGGTATCATAATAGCAAAAGAAGTCATCCAGGGCGGCGGCACTGGCGCCGTCTGCAAAGGACCGGGGCCGGTCCCGCTGCAGGTACTCGTTGAGATAGAGGGAGATATTCCGGAGGTGCACGCGGATCGTCTTGGGGGAAAGGCCGGACTCCTCCAGGGCGCGCTGAAAGAGCAGAATTACCTCTGCGTTTTCTCTGGCCCTGGCTGCGGCCTCGTCTTCATAGCGTTCCCACTCGTACATTGCTGTTTCCTGAACTTCCAATAATCTTCTCACTCGAATCCAGTGAGAGTCAAATAGCGAGAGCCGCAAAACGTTGAAAAATAACGGTTTGCGGCTTTTTCTATGCTTGCTTTTAGGACGAAAAAGTGAGACAATACGAGTGAGAAAGTATAACTCGTATTTCGGAAGGGAGGACGATTCATGTATCTCACGACGCCGGTGGGCATTCCGGACGTTAAGGGCATTACGTATCTTTCTAAAAACGGGACTGAGTACGTTCGATACGCCGAGGAACGAAAATACGATAAAGACAAAAAGTATACACTGTCGAAGCACAAGATTATCGGAAAACGGGTAAAGGATCAGTTGGACAAGATGTACCCCAACGAGAACTTCATGATCTATTTCCCGGATCTGGCATATCCGCCGGAAGAGGTGGATCCGACGAGGTCGGTAACAATCAACTTTGGGGCGTTTCTGATCATCCAGAAGGTGATGGAAAAACTCAAAATGAAGAAAAAACTGCTCCAGCATTTCGAAGCAAAAGATGCCGGAAAGATCATGGATCTGATGGCATACTCCATCGTCACAGAGGATAACAAGGCACTGTATTATCCCATCTACACATTCAACCATCCGCTGTTTACGGACAGCATGCATCGGTACAGTGATTCGTCGATTTCGAATCTGCTCGGTTCCATCACGGATGAACAGATCCAGGGATTCTTAAATGACTGGAATGCAGACAGAGATCACAATCAGAAGGTGAATATATCCTATGATTCGACGAACAAGCACTGTCAGTCCGGAGATATCGAAACGGCGGAACCGGGGCATTCCAAGGATGGCGTAAAAGGAAAGATCTTCAATTATGCGATTGGATACGATCTGGATAACAGGATGCCATTGTTCTATGAATGGTATCCCGGCAGTATACCGGATGTTTCTCAGCTTGCGTACATCGTTGGTAAGGCAAAAGGCTATGGGTATAGCAAAGCGACGTTCATCATAGATCGGGGATATTTCTCAGAAGACAATCTGCGGTATCTGGATAAAAACGGTTTGAGCTTCATAATCATGTGCAAGGGTCAAAAGGATCTGATCAGCAAAATGATTCTGGAGCACCGCGGGCTGTTTGAAGAAAAGCGGGATTGCAAGATCAACAACAGTGGAGTCTATGGCATGACGGAAAAGGCTGATCTTGCGGACCGTGAGAGGTATTTCCATCTGTATCACTCCACGTTCAAGGAGCACGTAGAGCGCAAGACTCTGGAGGACAAAATTTCCGAAATCGGGGAAAAGCTGAAAAAGCTCACAGGAAAGAAAGTGACGATTCCGAAGGATTATGAGAATTACTTCGACATCATAATGGATCCAAAAGACCCGGAGGTCTTTGTGACTGCAGTGGAGAAAACAGATGTCATTGAAGCAGAGCTGAAAACGTGTGGATACTTCGCAATCATCACGTCAGAGGAAATGGATGCAGTGACTGCTTACAGGATTTACAAAAGCCGTGATGCATCGGAAAAACTCTTTGGAAGTGACAAGAGCTTTCTTGGGGATGCGACGATACGGGTGGCATCGACAGGATCCGCATCATCCAAGATTTTTATTGAATTCCTCGCACTGACGGTCCGCAGTGAAATCTACAGTCTTCTGAAAGACCAAAAGGATAAGAATGGGGATGACCCGAATTTCATGACAGTGCCTGGTGCGCTTGCCGAGCTGGAAATGATTCAGATGACGAAACTCACAGATGGCCGATATCACATGGATTACGCAGTTACGAAAAATCAGAAAATGATCCTTTCCGCGTTTGGCATGAATAGCGGAACTGTGAAGCGGGAAGCAGAGAAGCTTGCCGATCAGTTTGAGAAATACGATCAGACCGCTGCAGAGAGCAGTGAGGAATAGAAGAGGAGGTTTACGCAATGGAAGAACAGAGTTCATTTGCCCAGATCGATGAAGCAATCAGAAAGCAGCAAGACGCGGTTGATAAAGTAAAGGCGAAATACGATGATGAGCAGAAAAGGCTGAAGGAGCTCCAGAGGAAGAAAGAGCAGAAAGCACTGAAAGCGATCTCCACGGCGATGAAGAAAAGTACGAAAACTTACGAAGAGGTCCTTGCATTCATCCAGGGTTGAAGCTCCAAAAATGAAAAAGTACGGCCCAGAGGCAAAACGTTGGAATTGCCTCTGGGCCGCTTTGTAAAGTCATCACCCCGCTGGAAGTTAAGGTGTTTCCTTTCTCTGAATGCATCCCCCATTGTCAGGTTGCCTAACGTTACCCGATGCCGGGTTGCCTGTCAAGCTGTTTCGAAAGAAAATGTTGATATTGTCGAGCAGACCCCGCGCAAAAAATCACGACAAAAGTGAAAATTTGCCCTTGCAGGTGACGTAGCGTCACCCTGTATCATGACAAATGGACCAAAAAGCGTTGCGAAAAACAGACGCTGTATTTCGGCACGCAGCCGAATGAGACAAAAGTGAAGAAACGTACAGAATAGGGGAACCACCCGCAACAACAAAAGGAGGAACACATGACCATCATTGTGACCGGCGGTGCCGGCTTCATCGGCAGCAACTTCATCTTTTATGAGCTGGACAAGCACCCGGAGGACCGGATCGTCTGCCTGGATGCCCTGACCTATGCAGGGAGTCTCTCCACGCTCCAGCCCGTCATGGACAAGGAGAACTTCCGCTTTGTGAAGCTCGATATCCGGGACCGGGAGGGCGTCTACAAGCTCTTTGAGGAGGAAAAGCCGGACATCATCGTCAACTTTGCCGCCGAGTCCCACGTGGACCGCTCCATCGAGAACCCGACGATCTTTTTGGAGACCAACATCATCGGCACCTCGGTCCTGATGGACGCCTGCCGCAAGTACGGCATCCAGCGCTATCACCAGGTCTCCACCGATGAGGTGTACGGAGATCTCCCGATCGACCGGCCGGACCTCTTCTTCCATGAGGATACCCCGATCCACACCAGCAGCCCCTACAGCACCTCCAAGGCCTCTGCAGACCTTCTGGTCATGGCCTACCACAGAACCTACGGCCTGCCGGTGACCATCTCCCGGTGCTCCAACAACTACGGCCCTTATCAGTTCCCGGAGAAGCTGATCCCGCTGATGATCGCCAATGCCCTGGCGGATAAGCCCCTTCCGGTCTACGGCGAGGGCAAGAACGTCCGCGACTGGCTGTACGTGGAGGACCACTGTAAGGCCATCGATCTCATCATCCGCAAGGGGAAAGAGGGCGAGACCTACAACATCGGCGGCCACAACGAGATGCAGAACATCCAGATCGTGAAGCTCATCTGCGACTACCTGGGCAAGCCCTACAGCCTGATCGAGCACGTGACCGACCGCAAGGGCCACGATCAGAGATATGCCATCGATCCCACCAAGATCCACGAGGAGCTGGGATGGCTTCCCGAGACCATGTTTGCGGACGGCATCAAGAAGACGATCCAGTGGTATCTGGACCACAAGGACTGGTGGGAGAACATCATCTCCGGAGAGTATCAGAACTACTATCAGAAGATGTACGGCAGCCGCAAGGTTCTGGACTGAAGGAAGGAGGCAAGCATGTTGGTATTTGTCACCGGTGTCGCCGGCCAGCTGGGCCACGACGTCATGAATGAACTGCATGCCCGGGGAATTGAGGGCATCGGCACGGATCTGAAGGAGACCTACAGCGGAGTGCAGGATGGCACCCCCGTCACCACCATGCCCTACGTGTCCCTGGACATCACGGACCGCGAGGCGGTCATGAAGAAGGTGGAGGAGCTCCACCCGGATGTCATCGTCCACTGCGCCGCCTGGACGGCGGTGGATCTCGCCGAGGACGAGGACAAGAAGCCCAAGGTGAAGGCCATCAACGTGGACGGCACCCAGAACCTGGCCGACGCGGCCAAGGCGGTGGATGCCAAAATGGTCTACATCAGCACCGACTACGTCTTTGACGGCCAGGGAACCACCCCCTGGGAGCCGGACTGCAAGGACTACAAGCCCCTGAACGTCTACGGCGAGACAAAGCTCGGCGGAGAGCTGGCGGTGTCCTCCACCCTGACCAAGTACTTCATCGTCCGCATCGCCTGGGTCTTCGGCGTCAACGGCAAGAACTTTATCCGCACGATGCTGAACGTGGGCAGGACCCACGACACGGTCCGGGTCGTCAGCGACCAGATCGGCACCCCCACCTACACCCTGGACCTCGCCAGACTCCTGGTGGACATGATCCAGACCGACAAGTACGGCTACTACCACGCCACCAATGAGGGCGGCTACATCTCCTGGTATGACTTCACGAAGGAGATCTACCGGCAGGCGGGCTACACCACGAAGGTGGTTCCCGTCACCACCGCCGAGTACGGCCTCTCCAAGGCGGCAAGGCCGTTTAACTCCCGGCTCGACAAGAAGAAGCTCGTCGAGAACGGCTTCACGCCGCTGCCCGACTGGAAGGACGCGCTGGCAAGATTCCTGGAGACGCTCCGGGAGAGAGGAGAGCTCGCATGAAGGGCATCGTACTGGCAGGGGGCGCCGGAACGCGCCTCTATCCCCTCACCATGGTGACGAGCAAGCAGCTCCTTCCCGTGTATGACAAGCCGATGATCTACTATCCCCTGTCCACGCTGATGCTGGCGGGGATCCAGGACATCCTGATCATCTCCACGCCCACGGACACGCCAAGGTTCCATTCTCTCCTGGGGGACGGCTCCCAGTTCGGGATCCGTCTCTCCTACAAGGTGCAGCCCTCCCCGGACGGCCTTGCACAGGCCTTCCTCCTCGGGGAGGAGTTCATCGGGGATGAGCCCTGCGCCATGGTCCTTGGCGACAACATCTTTTACGGCAACGGCTTTGGCACGGTGCTGCGCCGGGCTGCCGCGGATGCGGCGAGCGGCCGGGCGACGGTCTTTGGCTACTACGTGAACGACCCGGAGCGCTTCGGCATCGTGGAGTTCGACGAGAGCGGAAAGGCCATCTCCATCGAGGAGAAGCCCGCGCAGCCAAAGAGCAACTACGCGGTGACGGGTCTCTACTTCTACCCCGCTGGGGTCTCGAAGATGGCGGGCCAGGTCAAACCCAGCGCCCGCGGAGAGCTGGAGATCACCACGCTGAACGACATGTATCTCAAGCAGGGTCAGCTCTCGGTACAGCTCCTCGGCCGCGGCTACGCCTGGCTCGACACCGGCACCATGGACAGCCTGGTGGAGGCAGCGGAGTTCGTCAAGACCATCGAGCAGCTCCAGGGCATCACGATCTCGGCCCCGGAGGAGATCGCCTACATCAACCACTGGATCGATCGGGATACCCTGATGGCATCGGCACTGCGGTATGGAAAGAGCCCCTACGGCGCACATTTAAAGGCGGTGGCAGAGGGCAAGGTCCGGTACTGAGAAGGACTGTATTGGAATAGGAAAGAGGAAAGGCAGCTATGGGACAGATCAAGGTAGAGAAGAACGTGGGCGGCATCGAAGGGCTTTGCGTCATCAGCCCGGCCGTGCATGGGGATGCAAGAGGATACTTCATGGAGACCTGGAACAAGAACGACATGAAGGAGAACGGCATCGACGTGGACTTCGTCCAGGACAACCAGTCCATGTCCACCAAGGGCGTGCTGCGGGGCCTGCACTTCCAGAAGCACTACCCCCAGTGCAAGCTGGTGCGCGCGGTGCGCGGCACCGTCTTTGACGTGGCGGTGGACCTGCGCAGCCACTCCGCGACCTACGGCAAGTGGTACGGCGTGGAGCTCTCCGACGAGAACAAGAAGCAGTTCCTGATCCCCGAGGGCTTTGCCCACGGGTTCCTCGTCCTCTCCGACGAGGCGGAGTTCTGCTACAAGGTGAACGACTTCTGGCATCCGAATGACGAGGGCGGCATGGCCTGGAACGATCCTGAGATCGGCATCCGGTGGCCCCACGTGGTTGGCACCTATCAGGGAAATTCCTCCGCAGCGGGCTACACCCTGGAGGATGGCACCCCGCTCAACCTCTCCGACAAGGACCAGAAGTGGCTCGGCATCCGGGAGACATTCAAGTTCTGACGAAGCAGGAAACGACGACAAACGGACAGGGCGGGACAGGATCAGAAGAACCGTAAGCCCGATCCCGCAAGTTCCAAGGTATGGAAGATCCCCTTTCGGGGCAGTGCAAAGCTGCCCCGGAAGGGGATTTTTGCCGCCGCAAAAGGAACACAGCCGGGAGAAATGAGAAGAGTGGCGAAGGCAGAGCAGCGTGACAAAATCTCCTGTGGATCTGAGAGAAAATCTGATTTCGACCAAAATGGTCTGAAAATAGGAAAGAACCAAAAACCGAAAGCTAGAATCGAAAGGCACAAGCGTTAAAAGAAGCTAAACGAAAGAATTGAAAATGACTGAATCAGTCAACCGACTTCTGCGCTCACCCGGAGCCATCCACCGGCCGCAGCCCGATTCCGCATGGCACGTGGGAGACAGAATGGCTGAAAACGCGGTAAATACCGCAAAAACTGCAAAACATAGGGGAACACGGCCTGGGCGGAACAGACAGAAATGCGCAAGAACACTTCGCAATACTATCAGCAAGAATAGGGAAAATAAAAAGAATAAACGTTGACCATTATAGTCATATCGACATTTGTACTTTTGTCTGTCCATCCTATATCCCGCACCCGAACCAAAATGCCAGAGCCTCCCTCCCTGGAGGACCGACCCGAACCAACTTCCTGCCAGGGGGCCTGTCGTGATAGAATACAAGCTGACCAGTACAGTGAAAAAGATGAGCAGCGAAGGGCCTGCCGGAAGCGGGAGAACCGGCCAGCGCGAAAAAGCTCGCGCTGCCCATTGCTGCAGGGGCAGAAGGAGGTCAGCATGAAGAAATGGATGAAACGGGCGGGGGCGGGTCTTTTGACCGCGTTCCTTCTCTGGCAGGGCGCGGCACTGCCGGGACTTGCCGCTTCCACCGGAACCGTCACCGCATCGGATGTCAACATCCGGCAGGATGCCAGCACCAGCGCCGGGATTGTCGGCGCGGCCACCCTGGGGGAGACCTATGCAGTCGGGGACTCCAAGCAGGATGCCGACGGCAACACCTGGTACCAGATCACCCTGACAGACGGACAGACGGGCTACATTCGGCAGGACTTCATCACGGTGGAGGAGGACGCGGCGAATGCCGCATCCACCGAAGAGGACACCACGGAGCATGTCCCCTACGCGATCACCAAGGAGACCGCGGACGACGGGACCATCACCTACTACTTTGAGGACAGCAGCAATGGCCTGCGCCTGTCCCTGGACGAGATCGCCCAGATGACGGACCAGGTGGCAGAGCTCCAGGCAGAGCTGCCGAGTGCCGGCGAGAGCGGACGGGTCGCGGTGATCGTCCTGATCCTGCTTCTCATCCTGGCGGGGGTGGTGGACGTCTCCCTGTACACCAGACTCCTGAATGAGGCAAGGGCCGGGAACCGTCCGGGCACCCTGTTATCCCGCAAGAGACCTGCGGGGACCGCAGGGAGAACGGGCGCTGCCCCGGGGAAGTCTGCCGCACGAAGCAGAAAGACCAGGGAAAAGGAGCGGACGCCCCAAAGACCGGAGCCTGCCGGAACCGTCAGCCCGGAACCCGCAAAGGAGAAGCCGATCATGGACTTTACCTTCGGAAATCCGGTGACGGAGGAAAAGAAAGCGCCCCCGAAGGAGAAACCCGAAACAGAAGAGTCCAAGGAGCCCAGGCGGGAGGACTCCGCCCTCCCGCCGAAGGACACCTTTGCGGGAAAGATCCTGGCGCAGCAGGCGCAGGATCAGGAAAGCGGTAAGGACGAGAAGAAGACCCCGGAGGAAGGCAGCATGCCGGATGACGCCGCAAAGGCCCAGAACGGGCCCGCCATCCCCACCTTTGGGGCAGGGGAGGCACCGGGCGCCAGCGCGGATGCAGCCGACGAGCCAAGGCTTCGCCCCCATGCCATCAACTGGGCCGCTGAGGAGCCGGAACAGACCAAAAAAACTCCGAAGGCAGAGGACAGCGACCCGAATCAGAAAAAGGACGGACAGGAAACGTAAGAGAGCCTCGCGGCGCGCGGGGGAGCGGCACACCCGGGTGGAGGCGAAGAGCCAGCCCGGGGGTGCCGCTTTTTGCGCGGATCCCGCTGCGGGGAAGGACAGAAGGGGACCGGAATCCACCGGAACATCGCCCTGCCCGGGGGAAGCGGATGCCGGAAAAAGGAATCTGCCCCCTTTGCCGGAATATATCCTGATGCAGGAGATCTGCCAAGCGGGGGGAACGAAACAGGAGGGAACGTATGAAGAAGGACAGAGCAGACACCGGGGACATGGATGAGGCACTCGAGCGGGAGCGGGAGAAAAAGCGGCAGGAGGAGGAGAAAAAGAAGGAGCAGGAGCCGGAGTTCCGGCGCCGCTTAAACGCCCTGTTAAAGAAGGCGGCGGATCAGGACCACACGATCACCCAGAGCGAGCTGGAGGAGAACTTCAAGGGCCTGTCCCTGGACGACGATGACTGGGACAGGATCAGCCAGTTTTTGGGCTCCCAGGACATCGTGATCGCCCAGGACGGCCAGGGCCAGGCGCAGGAAGCCGGCGAGGAGGAGAAGGAGCTCACGGATCAGGAACTCGCCCACATCACCTCCGACATCGACCGCAAGTCAAAGGATCTGGACGATGCCTCCGAGGAGGACCTGGAGGAGATCGAGAAGGAGGAGGAAAAGGAGGAGCCCAGGGTACAGGAGTCCGCCGTCTCCACCGAGGACCCGGTCCGCATGTACCTGAAGGAGATCGGCCAGATCCCGCTCCTTAAGCCCGAGCAGGAGATCAGCCTGGCACGGCGCATGGAGGACGGCCAGGCGGCGGCAAAGATCCTGGACAAGTACTTTGCGGGGGCGGATGCGGACACCCTGGTCTCCACCAAGGAGATGGTGCGGGAGGTCTTTTGCCTGCAAGAACCCGAGTCCGGGGAGGACACTCGCGACAAGGAGTACGCAAAGAAGGATGCGGTTCTTGTGGGCAAGACGAGGCGCCAGCTGGAAAACGTCCGGGCTGACGGCCAGGATGCGAGAAACCGCCTGACCGAGGCAAACCTTCGCCTTGTGGTCTCCATCGCAAAGAAGTACGTGAACCAGGGCATGTCCTTCCTGGATCTCATCCAGGAGGGAAACACCGGCCTCATCAAGGCGGTGGACAAGTTTGACTTCCGCAAGGGCTTCAAGTTTTCCACCTATGCGACCTGGTGGATCCGGCAGGCCATCACGAGGGCCATCGCGGACCAGGCAAGGACCATCCGCGTCCCGGTCCACATGGTGGAGACCGTCAACACGATCAAGAGGGTGCGCCGACAGCTGACCACAGACCTGGGGCGGGATCCCTCCGACGAGGAGCTCGCCAAGGCGATGGACATGCCCCTCGGGCGGCTCCACGAGATCATGAATGAGACCATGGAGGCCACGAGCCTCGACACCCCGGTGGGCGAGGAGGACGACTCGAGCGTGGGCGACTTTGTCGCCGATACCAGTTCCCTCTCCCCGGCGGAGGCCGCGGACTACCGGATGCTCCAGCAAAGGATCGGGGAGGTCCTGGGGACCCTCACCGAGCGGGAGCAGCAGGTGCTGCGGATGCGCTTTGGCCTTGATGACGGGGAGGCCCACACCCTGGAGGAGGTGGGCAAGGTCTTCGGGGTGACCAGGGAGCGGATCCGCCAGATCGAGGCGAAGGCCCTGAGAAAGCTCCGCCACCCCTCTCGGGGCAAGAAGCTCAGGGACTTCATCGACGAGGACTGAGCCCAAAAGAAAAACCAAAAGAAAAACAGGATCGGGAATCATCCGGAGCGGACAGACTGGAATGTTATGAAAAACAACATTCCGGCCTGCCCGCTTGTTTTGTGCCCAAAATCCCGAAAATCGGCCCAAAGTCCGGTTGCGCCCCGGAGAGTGCCGTGTTATGATGGGCGGCGTCAGCGGGAAAGCAGCAAAGGAAAGGAAGAGAAATGTTATAAAATGTAACATTACGAGACTGCGTTCGCCTTGCCGCCCCGCTGCTAAGAAGAAGAATACCGTCGCAAGGGCCCGGTGAAATCCGCCGGGCTTTCACCAAAAGCCGGGCCATACGCCCCAGGGGAGGAAACATGATTTGTCTGAACACGCAGAAGCTGGCAAAGATCGTGCTGGAGAGAAGAAAGAAGGTGGGGCTCACCCAGGCCGCTCTGTCGGAGGCGACAGGAATCAACCGGACCATGATCTCCCACATCGAGGATGGGAATTATGTGCCCTCCCTCGCCCAGCTGACGGCCCTTGCCAATGCCCTCTCGTTTGATCCCGATGAGATCTTTGAGAAGGGGGAGGAAAGGAGCGAAGCGGCAGAGGAAGCGGGAGAGGACAAGACCCGCGGCCGTCTTCCGCTCCCCGCCGGAAAGAAGTTTCGGATCGCGGTGGCGGGCACCGGGTACGTGGGCCTCTCCCTTGCGACCCTCCTCTCCCAGCACAGCCACGTGACGGCGGTGGACATCCTGAAGGAGAAGGTGGACGACATCAACCGGCGGGTCTCCCCGATCCAGGACGCCTACATCACGAAGTACCTGTCGGAGAAGGACCTGGACCTTACCGTCACCCTGGACGGTGCGGCGGCCTATCGGGATGCGGACTATGTCATCATCGCGGCTCCCACCAACTACGACAGCAAGCGCAACTTCTTTGACACCAGCGCCGTGGAGCAGGTGATCGAGCTGGTGCTGAGCGTCAATCCAAACGCCACCATGGTGATCAAGTCCACGATCCCCGTGGGCTACACCGAGTCGGTGCGGAAGAAGTACCACACGGAGAACATTCTGTTCAGCCCCGAGTTTCTGCGGGAGTCGAAGGCCCTGTATGACAACCTGTACCCCTCGCGGATCATCGTGGGCACGGATGTGAAGAACCCGGTCCTTCTGGAGAAGGCCCGCACCTTTGCGGCCCTTCTGCAGCAGGGCGCCATCAGGGAGAACATTCCCACCCTGTTCATGGGCTTTACGGAGGCAGAGGCGGTGAAGCTCTTTGCCAACACCTACCTGGCCCTGCGGGTGTCCTACTTCAACGAGCTGGACACCTATGCGGAGACCAAGGGCCTTGTCACGAAGGACATCATCGGCGGCGTCTGCCTGGATCCCCGGATCGGCGACTTCTACAACAATCCGTCCTTCGGCTACGGCGGCTACTGCCTGCCCAAGGACACGAAGCAGCTCCTCGCCAACTATGAGGACGTCCCCGAGAACCTGATCCAGGCCATCGTGGACTCCAACCGCACGAGAAAGGACTTCATCGCCGACAGGGTGCTGGACATCGCGGGGGCATACGGCAACTCCGAGAGCTACAACAAGAAAAAGGAGCACAAGGTCGTGGTGGGCGTCTACCGCCTGACCATGAAGTCCAACTCCGACAACTTCCGCCAGTCCTCGGTGCAGGGTGTCATGAAGCGGATCAAGGCCAAGGGCGCCACCGTCATCATCTATGAGCCCACCCTGGAGGACGGGACCACCTTCTTCGGCTCCCTCGTGGTGAACGACCTTGCAAAGTTCAAGGCCATGAGCCATGCGATCATCGCCAACCGCTACAACAGCTGCCTGGACGATGTGCGGGAGAAGGTCTACACGAGAGATCTGTACAAGAGGGACTGAGGGTCGGAACCCGCCGGGAATCCGGGCGGGGTAGAATTTTCGGGAACCGCTCCCTGGCAAGGATCAGATCCCTGTCAATGTATACAAAAACGACAGCAGAAAGGCTGTCAGAATCAGGAGAAAGGCCGGGCCAGGACACGCAAGTCGTGTTCCAGCCCGGCCTTTTTGCCGCACGGCGCTCCCAAAATCACGCCGACGTTCACAAAAAATCACAAAAGTTATCATAATGTTCTATCAGAATTGAAACTCCCCTACAGGGGAGTTAAATGAGAGTGGTTCTGTTGATAAAGTTGTTGCATCAGAATCAGATAGCAGTATTTGTATATCTGTGTAGACAACAATCAGACAATTCCGGCAGAAATGAAGCCGGGAGAGGACTGATCGAAGAACAACTGATAGGATACAGACGAATGGCAAAAAGCAGAGATGCACAGGAAACACGTATCGTAAACGGCAGAGAACTCAATCTGAAAAAGCTCTCCCGGACCGAACTCCTGGAACTTCTCCTGGAGCAGACCAAGGAGCTGGAAGCCACCCAGGCAAAGGTGAGCGAGCTGGAAAAAGCCCTCGCCGATCGGAAGATCGAGATGGAGCAGGCGGGAAGTATCGCCGAGGCCGCCCTGCAGCTCAACAAAGTCTTCGAGGCCGCTCAGCAGGCGGCGGATGACTACGTTCTCAGCGTCACCGGGAAGCATATCACCGAACTTCCGGAAAAGGATGACGATTCTGTGAAATCGGAAGAAGCGCCGGAGGAAGGCGAAGAGAAGACCGAAGAGGCACCGGAAGAGAAGCCGGAAGAGAGCCAGGAAGAGGAAGACGAAGACGGCGACTTCTGGGATACCGAGGTGCCGGAGGAAGAGCTGGAAGAGCCGATCCCGGATCCGGACGCGGCGGAACAGTCTCCGGAGCAGATGGAAATCGAATACGAGGACCTGAGGGCAGACAAAGCACAGGAAAGACCGTGACAGGCGGCAGCAGGGCATAGGATGCAGGAAAGATTACATAGGACTCGAGAGCAGAGAACAGAACGAAGATGTGGCAGACCGGATGCGGAACCCGGGGAGGAGGACAGAAGATGACCAACGTGGAATACAGCGCATTCCCCAGTTCCGAGCAGGTGGAGGCCGAGCTCAACCGGGTGAAATACAAGAACCGGTACAATTCGGTACTGCGAAGCACGGTGTTCACCCTGCTGGTGGTGGCGGCCATCGCCGTCCTGATCGCAACCCTCTGGATGCCGGTCCTTCGCATCTACGGCGAGTCGATGTATCCGACACTGCAGGACGGCAACATCGTCGTGACGCTCAAGACCAGCAGCTTTAAGGAAGGTTCGATCGTCGCGTTCTACTACAACAACAAAGTCTTGGTCAAGCGGGTGATCGCAGGACCGGGCGACTGGGTGGACATCGATGACGACGGCAACGTCTACGTCAACAACGTCTACCTCGAGGAGGACTACCTCCCGGAGGGCGCCAAGGCCCTGGGCGATACCAACATCACCCTTCCCTATCAGGTGCCGGACGGCAAGTACTTCGTGATGGGAGACAACCGAGACGTCTCGGTGGATTCGAGAAACACCGCAGTCGGCTGTGTCTCCGAGGAGCAGCTGATCGGAAGACTCGAGTGGACGGTGTGGCCGTTCGCAAACTTCGGGAAGATCGACTGAGACAGAGACAGAACAGTACGAAACAGTTGGGAAGCCAGTAAGAAATAAAAGCCTGACGGAGCATCGGCAGCAGGGTGCGCAAAAAAAGACAAAACCGTTGCACAGTGAAGCCATTGAAACCGACACACCGGAATGCACTTCACGGGGGTATGGAAATGAGAAAGCAAGACATGGAAAATCAGTTCAGCAAAAAGACCAGGAAGAAGGCAAGGTCCATACAGGCACAGCGGATCTTCCGAAGCCGCTGGTTTAAGTCCCTTGTGGCAATGGGAAGCGTCGTGGTTTTCTGCACAGTGTACTCGCTGATCATCCCGGCAGCTACCCTGACCGAAGACGAGGCATCCGCCGACGCCGGCATCGTCCTGGAGGAGGCAGCGCCCTCCGAGCCGCAGCCTGTTGAGGCACCGGCAGAGACCCCTGCACCGGAACCGGTACAGGAGGAAGCTCCGAAGGAAGAGCCTGTCGTCCAGGCAGCGGCAGCAGTAGAGAAAGCTCCCGCAGCCGCATCCTCAGAGACTGTCACAGAGACTCCGGCGGAAGCAGCCAGCACTGGTGCCTCCACAGAGCAGAGCTTGAACGAGAGCGCAGCAGCAGGATCCGGATCCGAGGAGACCAAGACCGAGAATGCTGAGACTGCAAACACCGCCGCTGCGAATGAGACAGCTCCTACAGAGGAGACATCCGGAACCGCAACTGATGAGACGGCGACCGAGGGAACGGACGCTGCGCTGACGACCGAAGAGACGACGGAAGAAGCATCGACGGCAGACTCTGAAGAGTCCGTTGAGGAGACCACAGGAAAAGAGGAAGAAGTCGGAACGGTTTCCGAGCTCAAGGGAACCTCCGGAAATCTCGAGGCGGTTGTCCGCTTTGCGGAAGGAGCCGGTATCCCGGAAAATGCCACTCTTGCCATCTACGTCGGAAGTGCTGACACCGGCAAGGTCCAGGACGCTCTCTGGAGCGGAAGTACGGACAGCATCGAGCAGTCTACCATCACCACGGATCTCTCCGAGTACGTCTCCTTCGCCGTCAAGGATGTGGACGGCAACGACATCACCCCTGACAGCGACTGCAGCATCGAGATCTCGTTCGGGAGCGAGGCAGATCTCTCTGATCCCGGTGAGAACAGGATCAAAAAGTACGGCACCCTGGTGGTCGGCTCTGACGGGAATGTCTCCGTGACAGGGACCAGCCTCTCAACGGGTGACGGCCACACCTATGCAACCTTTTCTGGAAAACTCTCTGGCAATACCTTCGGCTTTGCAGTAACCACGGCAGACAAGAAGGTGAACTACCTCGAGGGCCTCTCCGGCAAGACCTCTGACGGCGTAGTGGAAGCATCCCTGACCTTTGGAAAGGATGCAAAGGTTCCGGAAGGATCCACCCTCACCGTGGAGAGTGCCTCTGTCAGTGAGAGCAGCGTTCTGGACAAGCTCTGGGGCAACTATGAGGGCGTCGACAAGGACACCGCCACGGCAGACGATGTACAGTTCGTGAAGTTTGTGATCCGCGACAAGGATGACAAGGAGATCAGCCCCGAGACGAAGGTCTCGGTGAAGCTGACCTTCCATCATGAGGCGGACCTCTCCAGCGCAGCAGAGGGCAAGGTCAAGAAGTACAACGCCCTTGCGGTCTCCTCTGACGGCACCATCACCCTGGGAAGCAAGGCGCTCTCTGCAGAGAATGGAATCACAACTGCATTCTTTGCTGATGTTAGTGCAAAGAACTCCCTGGGCTATGCAGTATCCTCCGCCGACAAGAAGGTGGTCTATGCCACCAGACTGACCGGCAAGTCTGAGGACGGCACCATTGAGGCGAGCCTTCGCCTCACGGAGGAGGCGAAGATCCCGGAGGGCTCGCTCCTCAAGGTCACACCGGTAACCGGAGAGTCTGTACAGAAGACCCTCCTCGATAACATCTGGACGGACACCAGCATCATCGATCCCGATACCATCGAGCTGACAGACAGCGGCCTTGCCGCGGTCACCATCACCGACAAGGACGGCAATGCGCTCAAGCCTGAGGCGGATGGCGCGCTCACCCTGACCTTTAATAAGGAGGCAGATCTCAAAGAAGCTGCCAGGAAGATGGTCAAGAGGGCAAAGGCTGTCGCCATGACAGAGGAGAATGTCAAGCTCTCTGACGATGGCCTCAGCGCAGCAGAGGGAAAGACGAAAGTCTCCTACACTGGGGTCGTAGATGGTCAGACCTTTGGCTATGCAATCTCCACCGCAAAGCAGAAGACGAACTTCCTGGAGGGAAAACTTACCTACGAGGGTGAGGACTATACCATTGAGGTGAGTGTCAACAAGGACAACCAGATCCCGGAGGGTTCTGAGCTCAAGGTAAAGGAACTGGATCAGGATTGCGAGGAATTCAAGAAGAAGCTGGATCAGGCAGCGGAAGCAGTGCAGAAGGATGCTGAGAAGAAATCTTCGGATGACATCGAGACCACCATTGATGACTCCTCCGTCCGGATGTTTGACATCACGATCCAGAACGAAGATGGAGACGAGATTCAGCCGAATGGGGATGTCAGTGTCAGCGTGCAGTACAAGAAGGCTGTCAAGGTAAGCGCTGATGCGAAGATGAAGGCCATTCACTTCGATGAGAAAAACGAAGAAGTCAAGGTCCTGACTCCTGAGACGAAGGCCGATACATCGGATACCGAGAAGAAGGTCCATGAGGTCAAGTTCGACACCAATGGATTCTCGGTGTATGCAATTGTCGGAGCAAAGGAGAGCACAGGCTCTACACTCACTGCAACTACAACTGATGGCAAGTACAAGGTGACAGTTTCCTATCATAAAGATGCGAAGATCCCCAAGGATGCAAAGATAAGAGTATCTGAACTGGAAGAGGGCTCTGAGGAATATCTTACTGCAAAGGAAGCGGTCGTTGAGGAGAAGCAGAAGGAAGATAAGGATTTCGACGAGAAGACGCTGGGCATGGCTGCCCTTGATATCACGATCCTTGATAAACAAGGCAATGAAGTGGAGCCTGCCAAGGGTGCGAAAGTCGATGTCAAGATCGAGATGACAGAGTTGCCGGAAGAGACAGATTCTGAATCTCTGAAGGAATCTATTGAAATTCAACACATCAAGAATGACGCAGCTACGACCGTAGCGGATACGGCTGAGAAGACTGGAGGGTCTGTAGAAGTTAAGAGTGATAAAGCTACAGCTGATTTCAGTGTAGATCACTTCTCTACATTCGCTGTGACGTGGAATCAGGAACTTACTACTAAGGTTCTGACTGCAGATGGAACTAGCTACAAGATTACGGTGGAATATGACAGCGATGCTGGTATTCCGGCTGGAGCTGAGCTTAATGCTAAGGAGGTAACTGGATCTGATAAGGATGAATACATAGAGAAGACTAATGATCTTGTTTATGGAAAAGACAGTGAACATTCAGTTACTTTCTCCAGATTCTTTGATATCACGATCGTTGATAAGAACGGAAACAAGGTTGAACCGAAAAAAACTGTAAAAGTGACTATCACTGCCGAGGGAACTGATGAAATCTCTGGAGATGTGAACGTCATTCATTTTCCTAAAGATGAGCCAACAGAAATGCTCCCTGCTGAGAGAGTTGATGATGGTGCTATAGAGTATGCTCAAGATTCATTTTCAGTAGTCGGGTTGTTTGAGGCTCCCCAGGCTAAGTCAGCGATCACTGTTATGGCAGCTGTTGAGAAAAGTGATATTGGAACTCCTAATCATTCTAAAACATTAACTGATAATGGTGATGGAACATATGATTTGACTCTTAGTGTTAGGGGAAAGAGCAGCAGCAGTTCGGAGTCAACTAAGGCGGATGTAGTCATTGTTTATGACATTTCGGGCTCAATGAATAATACGTCAAATGGGTCTGATACAGGACAATATGGATATATAAAGGCGTTAGTAAAGAACCGGGTTGATGGGTTCCATACCACAACCTCCATGGTGAACTCTCGACGCGATAATGTCTGATGAAGATATAGAATCCCCATTTGGAGCTCTTTTCTTCTCTGCATAATGCCTATCTTGTTATTTATAGTCACATGCTCGGCAAGTAGGTGTATGCTTTTAGGCAATCTAGGTGATACTTTGTTACATGATGCAACACAGCACGGATAGAAGTGTACCCAGCTCGAGCTCAAAGTGAGGGATTAGTGGTCTCATGCTAGGCGATCGCTTATCAACCCGTTTCTTAACTAACGCCTATATAAATAATCGATATGTTCAGCTCTATAAGAGAACAACAACTTCACAAGGAGATTCCTCAATTGCTGTGAAGGATTATTACGGATACACATACTATTTTACACCAATAACGAATGATGAAGCTTATACAGATACTGTCTATTATTATTCAAAAGGCCTTTCGGGAACATTATATTTCATCGAGTACGGCGGTGAAAGATATTCAAACAACACACATGAAACACGTTTGCAAGCTGCAAATAGGGCGTTGACCAATACAACGAATGGTTTAGCAAAAACGTGTGAAGGTGTAATTATCTTAGATAAAAATTAATTATGACTTACATTAGCGTCCCGTTTGGGGCGCTTTTTTAATTATGATGGATACTACTGATTCATATATAGTAAATGCATAATTAATACAGATACTATTGAAACATATGTAATTAAGATATATACTGTTAGTGGGCAGTTTTTCATCCATTCACCAGAGGAGGAAGATCCCATGAGCAGACGAGGCACGGTATGGTCGTTGGAAACAGAACGCCGAAGGATTAAAGAAGGGCGCGGCAGTGGCGAAGGCTCCGACTACAAGCCTTGGATCACGACGCACGACTTTCCATCCAAAGGTCAGGTATGCAGAGCAAGAGGACAGACGACAGGAAGAATCCACCACATGATGTCCAGCCTTGAACGTGATCTGTTTCTGATCCTAGATTACGACCCTGCGGTGACGGATATCCGGGAACAGTACCCCCTTGAATTGCGGGAGACTCTCCTGATCGCTGCAGAAGCCGGCATCAGACATCCGGAGGCAAACGGCTGGCCGAATGTGATGACAAGCGATTTCTACTACTCTAAAGATGGCGTGTGGCACGCGGTGGCGGTCAAGCCATCCTCAGAGCTCTTCAGTGCGAGAGTCGCCGAAAAGCTTAAGATCGAGCAGCTGTACTGGGAGAAAAAGCAGGTCAGCTGGTCGATTATGACAGAGAAGGAGATCAACAGAACCCGGGCCCGAAACATCCTGTGGATCACTGGCGGCCGTTCCTTTGAAGAGCTTGTACCTTCTGACCGTCAGAGAGCGCTTCTTGAGCAGGCGTTTCTTCAGTGCTACAACGATCCCGGCATTCCATTTCCCGTCCTCATCCGCGAAATGGAGACTGCTCTCCATCTGGAGAACGGCACGGTGATTCAGATGTTCAAACACCTGGTGCAGGCAGGACAAATCACACTGGATCTTGACAGAACGATCTGCCTTGACGATCCCCGTACAGGCATACAGGAGAATACATGAGATGACGGATACAACGATGAATACAGAAGCATCTGAGAGCTTTACTCCCGTTGTGGGGCAGCTGCTGCGGAACAGACAGAGCGGACGCGTCTGCCGCGTGCTCTATGTATCTCCAAATCTTCAGGACAGCTGCTGGTGGATTGATATCAACGACCTGAAATGCAATACCCCGGACCGCATCCGCGGAGAAGAGCTGCTCTCCTCCCTGAATAGCGGCTCTTTGGAGGCAGTCATCGACACCGAAAAAAGTGTCAGGGAGGATTCCCTCTCTGAAGCTATGAAGAAGAGCCGTGACAGGGTCTGGGAGCTGATCAGGGATGTCGTAGCCAGAGAACCGGAGATTTATCAGAGAGCCGAACGGACGGATCTTCTGAAGCAGGTCGAGGCAAAAACAGGTGTTCCCAAGTCCGATCTGTATCGGTATCTCGGAAAGTACTGGAGGGGCGGCAAGGATAAGAACGCTCTTCTCCCCGGATACCGCAACTGTGGCGGTCACAGGACCGAAAACAGCGTCAAAAAGCGTCTTGGCCGTCCCAAGAAACCAGGAAGCAACGGGAAGATCCTGAACCAGAAGGACTTCGAGAACTTCACAGATGCGATTGATTATCATTACAGCAAAAGCAGAAACGCTACGCTCTCGAGCACTTAGGAATAGCCATGAAATAAACTGGTTGTTTCGACCGAGAATCAATAACAAATACCCTTGTTATTTCGTGACATATATCATATACTTTGGTCAGGAGGTGTACTATGCCAGTCAGTCCCGAGACCAAAGAATTCGTCACAAAGATAAGTACCGAAATGATGCCTTACCTCAATGAGAAGCAAAAACGCATCTTTGTAGGTATCATCGCAAATGCAATCGGTTATGGTGGAATTGAAACTGTCAAGGATATGACAGGCAAGTCACGCACAACTATCGCAGCCGGTGCATCCGAAGTGAAGGCAGCTGCCAAAGTATCCGATGCCACTAAGAAGACGGACAGTGTCAAGCCAAATGGTGCTCCGCGCCTCAGAAAACCAGGAGGCGGAAGAAAGAGTGCTGTCTCAAAGAATCCGGATTTGCCGAAGTGGATCGAGGAAATCATCGATAACAGTACATATGGGGTGCCAACAAAGGTACTGCGCTGGACTACGATGAGTCTTCGCAAAATCGCAGAGCAAGTCAATACAGATCACAATGTAAAGATCAGTCAGAACATCGTAAGCGATGTATTGGATCAGCTGGGGTATAGCAAGCAGCAGAATCAGAAGAGCCTCCAGCTGGGTGAGCAGCACCCCGATCGGAACGCACAGTTTGAATTTATCAACAACAAGTCAGCATCTTTTTTGAATGAGAATCAACCGGTTATTTCAGTCGACACCAAGAAGAAAGAGCTGGTTGGCAATTTCAAGAATAACGGTCAGGAATACCGAAAATCCAGGGATCCCAGGAAGGTTTTGGATCATGACTTTGCCATTGAAGGACTGGGAAAGGTCGCACCATATGGCATCTACGTTGTGAACGATAACACTGGTTTTGTTAACCTTGGAACAGACCACGATACTGCCGAATTCGCATCAGAAAGCATACTCCGCTGGTGGGAAGCTGTAGGAAAGAATACTTTCCCCGATGCAAAAAAACTGTACATTACTGCAGACAGCGGTGGAAGCAATGGCGTGCGCGTGCGGCTGTGGAAGTACGAACTGCAACAGATCGCGGATTATACCGGCCTTGAACTACACATATCGCATTATCCATCTGGTACATCCAAATGGAACAAGGTTGAGCATCGTCTTTTCTGCTATATCTCAAAGAATTGGCAGGGTAAGCCGTTGATCGATATTGAAACGATAGTGAGCCTTATTTCCTCAACGACGACAAACAAAGGTCTCAAGGTAATCTGCAAGGTTGATGAAAACCATTACGAATTGAAGCGTAAGGTTAGCGACGAGGAAATGGATTCCATTTGTCTTGAACGATGCGAGCCCCTTGGCTATTGGAATTACATCATTCGTCCTCACAAAACTTGAAGTACTTGTTTCGTTACAGTTCCTTATCACCGCATGATCGGACTGAAATATACGACAAAGGATTCTCAGGGAAATGTTGTCTCACTGCCTCCGGATGAGATTCCGTCTATCAATCAGTTCCTGTACTGGTATCACAGAAACAGAGATTCTGTTTCTTCGAAGCGGAAGAAAGATGGAGAGCATAAGTTTGCACTCAGTTCACGGGCTATCACCGGAAAAACGGAGTGCACGGTCAGCGGGCCCTCTGAAAAGGTACAGATTGATGCCACCATTGCGGACTTCTATCTTGTCCGGGAGAACTTTCCAGGGCAGATCATCGGAAGGCCTGTGATCTTCCTGATCAAAGACGCCTACTCTCGTATAATCACCGGAATGCATGTCACTCTGGACAACGCCTCCTGGAACCAGGCGCTGCTGGCCATCAAGAACTCCGCGGAAGACAAGGTGGCATTCTGCAGACGGTTTGGTGTGGAGATCACCGAGGAACAGTGGCCCTGCCATCATCTCCCGTCGGTTCTCATTGCGGATAACGGCGAAGTGGGAGGAAAAGGTGTTGAGTCACTCATCTCAGAGCTTGGCATCATGGTAGAAAACTGCCCACCCTATCGCGGTGATCTGAAGGGAATCATTGAGCATGCGTTCTGTCTTGCACAGGGGGCACTGAAGGACATCCTCCCCGGATATGTGGAGAAGGACGCCGGCACCCGGGGTGCAGATGATTATCGTCTGAAGGCAGCCTGCGACTATGGAACCTTTATGAAGGCACTGATCCTGTGTATCCTGAAGTACAACTCATCGTGGCTGGATGAAGATACCTATCAGCGCACACCGGAGATGATCCGGGATCATGTCAACGCAGATCCTCTTGACCTGTGGAACTATGGCATACGATATCGCTCCGGCGCCATGCGTCTCGTTTCGCAGGAGGATATGTACCGGGTGCTCCTGCCGCAGGGAAAGGCAAAAATCACCGAGCGCGGCATCGAGTTCAATGGGCTGTACTATACCTGTCAGGAAGCTGTTGACGAGGAATGGTTTGCCACTGCCAGAACCAAAGGACGGTACGCCGTCACAGTCATCTATGATCCGACCTGTGTGGATCACATCTATGTCACCACCGAAGATGATCGGAAGCTCATCACCTGTTCTCTCCTGGAGCGCAGTGCTTCTTTCAGCGGTATTACGGAGGAAGAGATGGACCGCTACCGCGATGAGGACAGGAAGCAGAAGGCCGAGTATACCGCTACAATGAATCAGAAGAACGCGGAGTTCGAACAGGCGATGGAAAAGATCCGCCGGCAGATCAGCAGCCGGAAGGCAGCTCCATCGATCATCAGGGAATCCATTAAGAACATCGAACAGAACCGGAAGGCAGAGCGTGAGGAACTGTCCGGCGCTGCCAGAGCCAAGCGCATGCAGACGGAACTGAATGCGCAAAAGGAGGGGGCCACCGCAGACAAAGATCAGCGGTATTATGGCGAAGATTCTCCAATCGACCAGTCGATTGACGAGGCGTTGGAAAAAGCAGGCCTGATCTGAAGAAAAGGAACGGAAAGGGGGTTCGCTTTGAAGAATGAGATCTTTGAAAACGCAGTATATCAAAGCCCGACAGAAGTGCTGTTTATGGGAAATCCACTGATCGAGGCGATCCCCTCCATCGGGGATCCACTGGAGTATGCCGCACAGCTTATGGTGATCATGCCCTATCAGGAGAGCGACCGGAACCTGAACCGGATGGAGCGGCTTAACAAGCTGCCGTATATTAAACAGCTCCATGTGCCCTGCACCTGTGACACCGAAATCGCCATGAATGTCGACCGGTGCCTCCGTTGGGGCTACTACGGGAGGAATCCGATGCCGCTTTCGGTCATACAGCAGGCCATTACCGAAAACGGGATTCCATTCGATGACCGGCTCAGACGAGTTTTTCGGTCCTACAAGCAGCCTGCATACGGCTTTCCAGTGTTCGGCATTTCCGGCGTCGGAAAGACCTGTTCCGTCATGAACGTCCTGACTCTCTACCCGCAGGTCATTGTCCATACGAACTACAGAGGCGTCCCTTTCGATCTTCATCAGCTTGTCTGGCTGAAGGTTGACTGTCCGCAGGATGGCTCCACAAAGGGACTATGTCAGCGCATACTTCAGGAGATGGACCGGATTCTCGGCTCTCACTTCTCAGAACAGCACTCCTTCAATCGGATCAGTAAAGAAGTACTTCTTGGGGATCTCCGGTCAGCGATTGATTCCTGCAGTCTGGGCATCCTCGTCATTGACGACGTCCAGAACCTCTGCAGTGTCAGAGACCAGGTCTCCACAGAGCTTCTGAACTTCCTGGTCTCCCTCGTGAACACTGCCGAAGTCCCCATTGTCATGGTCGGTGCACCGAAGTTTACCACCATCCTGCAGTCTGAGTTCCAGCAGGCCAAGCGCGTCACCGGAGAGGGAGAGGTCCACATGGACCTGCTGAAGCAGGGAAGCAAAGAATGGAACCGGTACATACGGGCACTCTGGCATTATCAGTATACCCGGAAGAAGGTGGAGCTTACAGCCGCCCTGTCTGACGCGTTCTATGAGGAGACTGTCGGGAATCAGTTCCTGCTTGCGATCCTGTACAAACTGGTACAGGACTATGCCATCATCAGCAAAACGGAGACCTTTGACGCTGAAACTGTCCACAGAACAGCAGATCTCAGACTTGGTCTGACGAAACAGCAGCGGAAGGACATGCGGGAAGGCAGGGATGTCGACCTGACCCTGTACGAGCATCTCTGGAGAGCACCTGCCATTCCGGAAGAAATGAATCCGCAGGAGCAGATGCCGAAGGATGATCCGCTGCAAAGCCTCATTTCAAACCTCGTTACCGTCTTTGGCGTCAGCATGCAGGACGCCAGGAAAGCTGCGCGCAGCGTGGCTGCCGCTTTTCCGGATGAGAAGGATCCGGCAAAGCTTTTGCTCTATGCTGCGGAACTCCTGGATAAGTCCGGCATTGGGAAAGATTCTGCAAAGGGATCCGACAATGATTCGTGAAGACCAGGAGCATCTGCTTGTGTTTCCTATCCCGATGAAGGGGGAATGCTGGTACAGCCTGCTTGCCAGGTACCATGCCATCAGCGGGAACAGAAGCGAGAAGTATACCTTTGACCAACTGTTCGGCGGAAAAACGGTGCTGGATGCTGCCGTCACCCTTCCCGCCCGTGTAAAGCTTATCGACGCATGGCTCCCCAGAGAATGCGGGCTGACATCGGACAGAATCATTCGTGAGTTCACAGCATACCAGTACCTGCGTCTTTCCTCACGGTTTCCGGACACCGCTTATCAGCGCCTTATGCAGGGCAGCGCAAAACGTGGACGCGGTATGCGCTCTCAGATGGCTGGTGCTCTACGGGGCCGTCATCAGAAGCTTTGCTTCTGCCCTGACTGTGTCAGGAGCGACACAGAGGAATACCACCATTCCTGCTGGCACCTTGTACACCAGATCAATGGTGTAAGATACTGCCCCATTCATGGGATGAGACTGATTGAAAGTCCCTGGCCGGAAGGTGAAAAGCTCGTGCATTTTTATCCTGCACCGGATGCAGAAATGGCCGGTCAGATGGAAAGGGAAAGCCGTGGGGAAGAAACGGATGTGTTCCAGGATCGTTTTTTCGAGCTGGCAAAGACAATCGACTGGCTTTTGGCGAACAGTGAAAGGATTGGAACAGAAGAAAGACTGCTGCAGTTTTACGAGTCAGAGCTTGGAACAGACCCTTCATGGCAGGACATCCTGAAGCATCTTGCCAGCAAGGATGCAGGGTTCGTTCTGGAACTGTTTCCCGAAGAGGACCTGGTCCGTATGGGGAATGATGTCATCAAACATGGCCTTCGTCAGCAGTCTCCGCTCTTCCACGCGCTGATGATCATGCGCTTCGGGGGCGTCCAGTGGCTCGAGCGCAAGACGCAGACTTAATTACATTAGTATCAGCTATATTTACATTTGGCATCAAACTTATTTATGCCTTCACAGCCGGATCATCTTCTCCGGAAACGCAGCGGTATCCACCGCCGGGGGGGAGGCCATGTCCTTTGGCGCCGCCGTGGAGCTTGCAGTCTCCATGCCGCTCTCCTGGCTCCCCTGCATCGGCGACTACACCAGGGAGGCAGAAAAGCCCTTTGCCGCAACCCTCGTGAGCACCGTGGTCTACAGCCTGGTCTCGATCTGGATGTTTGTCATCGGCATGGGCGCCTCCCTGTACACGGGGAGCAGTGACATCGCAGGCATTATGACCGCGGCGGGCCTTGGCGTTGCGGGACTTCTTGTCATCGTCTTCTCCACGGTGACGACAACCTTCCTCGATGCCGAGAGCGCCGGCATCTCCGCCGAGTCGCTGACTGGCCGCTTTACCGGAAAGCAGATGGCCGCAGCCGCTGCCATCCTCGGCACGATTCTCTCGATGTGCTTTGTCATGGATGACATCACGAACTTCCTCTTCTTCATCGGCTCGGTCTTTGCCCCGATGGCGGCAGTCATGATCGTGCACTTCTTTCTCCTGCATCGGGACAGCGGAGAGGAGGCAGTGGACGTGCCAAATCTTGTTGTCTGGCTTGTGGGCTTTGTCCTCTACCGGATCCTGATGCGCATTGACATCCCGGTGGGGAACACGCTCCCCGACATGCTGGCAACCGGCGTGATTGCCTTTGCCGCAGGGAAGGCCCGTCACAGGAAAAAGCAAAGAAAAACCGCTGCAGAGAGGTAACCTGGCAGCAGCTTGTGAATTTGCATTCATCTCATCCCGGAGGGAGATCTTCTCCCTCCGGGATGTTTCTTCCCTGGTAAACGGCAGATGGGTTCCCTTCTCACAGGTCTTTGGTTCTGAGATGATTTCGAATCTGCTGGGCGCCCCTTGTATGCAGCAGGGTGGGAAAACAATGGCTACAGTGACGCTGCGATCTTGGTCATCTCCTCCGGCGTTTCCCGCATGTCATGGGAAAACCACAAAAGCAGGCAGGAGTAGATTCCGCCGATGCGATAGGCCAGTCGGTACTGACTGACGTTGGAGCAGCTCTTTGCTGCGTCATCAAACGCAAAATATTCCTTCAGCACCTGAAGGAGCTGGCCGGACAGGCCCGCCTGATTCAGCACAAGCAGCTGCTCCCGGTTTTCATAAAATGCCTGGAACACCGGGAAGATAAAGGCGGCAAAATCGGTCTGCGGCACTTCTTTTGTTCCCTCTGCCATCTGCAGCATCTTGGAAAGACAGCAGCGAAGGACCTCGTCCTTGGAGGAAAAATGGCGGTAGAACGTTGCCCTGTGCAGGCCCGCCTGTTTTGCAATGTCGCTGACAGAAATATCGGCATAGTCCCGGTCTTTCAAAAGCTGCAGCAGGGCTTCCATAACACAGTTTTGGATCAGTGTGTGATCCAGATCTTTTCTCCTTGGCAAAGCGACACCTCCCTTGAAATGTTGCGGTTTCGGGTTCGAGGGACCGAAAACATTGAATATAACGACAATTGTCGCTATCATGATAGCGTAAAGTGCAGACATCATCAACGAGGTGTGATAGATATGAAATATTTTCTGATTCTGCTGGCGCTGTCACTGCTTGCCAGTTCCTGTGGCTTCTATCAATACGTGTGGTTCATTTCCATCGGATACGGAGCTGCCATTGCCCTGATCGGGGCAGGACTTTTGATCCTGTTTTCCCAAAGTCTGACCGTGGGGACGGTTTTGCAGTGCACATTGTTTGTGATCTATGGCTGCCGCCTTTCCGGCTATCTGATATATCGTGACCGCAAAACCGCGTACCATCGCCGGATGAAGGGAGAGGTCAAGGAGAACAACAGTGTTTCCCCTGCGGCGAAGATCGGCATCTGGGTCAGCGCCGCGCTGCTGTATGTGCTGGAGACTTCTCCCGTCCTGTTCCGTCTGACTGAACAGAAGGGCACGGACTTATTCTGCATTGTGGGGTTTGTGATCTCCGCTGTGGGCCTTCTTCTGGAGACGACGGCGGATCTGCAGAAGAATCGTGCAAAGAAGAAAAATCCCGGACGCTTTGTCGAGACGGGGCTGTTTCGTCTGGTGCGCTGCCCGAATTACTTTGGAGAGATGACCTTCTGGACCGGCGTGTTTGTCTCCGGCCTGAATGTATGTCGCTCGGCCGGGATGTGGATCTGCGCCGTCCTCGGGTATGCCGGTATCATTTATGTCATGTTCGGAGGCGCCCGCCGGTTGGAAATCCGCCAGGACAAGAACTACGGAAATGATCCCGAATACCAGAGATACAAATCGACAACGCCGATCATGATCCCGTTTGTCCCGATTTACTCCGTAAAAGATCACAAATGGCTGGTGGCATGATGGCAGCGCATTCGAAAGATCCGGGCATCCCTGCGGGCTTCCATCTCAGCATGGCGCTTTGGGACTGTGTTCCGGTGCTCTTTTTCAGCATCAGCGCCGGCATTCTGGCGGCGCGCTTTCGGAGTCCCTTATTCTGCATCGGGGTTGTGATGGTCATCCTGGCAGGCGCCATGAAGGCCAGCTGGAAATTTGTCCTTGCGCTGCGGAAAAGGAATCTGCCTTTTCTGAATCGGCAGCTGCGGTTTTTGATGCCGGCGGGGTTTGCTCTCGCGCTTTTGTCTCTTTTTGTGGATCGGGACCTTTGGTCGGCGGCTGCAGTGGTGCGGCATATGATCTCTTTCCCGTCTGCTGTCTTTTTCCTTGCGGGAGCGGCAGGAATTCTTACGCTTGTGTGGTTTGCCAGGCATCTGAATCAACAGGACGCAGGCGCAAACTGGAAAGAACAGATGGTGAATGGAATCACCCAGCTCTGTATACTGCTCGGGATCCTGTTCTGAAGAGGGATAGCGGCTTGGAAGAAGCAGCACACGATGCGGCAAGGACGCTTGGTCGCCATGACGGCCGGCAAAGGCAGGACCTGGACGCACCCGTGCGAATCCAATCCGGACAGCTGGGGTGCCTTTATCGGATATGACACGATGTTTTGCTGCAGTGACAACTGCCGCTGGCATCACTTCCGCGCAGCCCAGCAGAAACAAACTTCGAAGCGGGCACGATGTTCTTTGACCGCAGCCACATCTGATCGAATGAGATCCTCACCAAACAATAGGGCAATGCATCGTTCCCGGGCAGAGAAGGCATAACGCCTCTGCCCGGGATTTTTTTCGGAAAATCGATGCCTTGCTGAAAACCAGAACCTGCTCAAAGTTGTCTTGTATGATGATTGCAAAAGACAGCATACCATTGTTCGTTCACCCGCAGAAAAATGAATCTTTGCATTGAACTGTATTAACCGTAGTAGTACACTTGCGGTAGTAGCGGGGAGGCCAGTGGGCGTTCCCTGCCCGTAACCCGGTTCCGTTCTTAGGGAGAAAGTCATGGCAAAGAAGAAGAGAGTACTGACAAAAAAGCAGAAGATCCTCCGCAGAGTGATCCGGATTCTGGTGATTCTGGCCGCGGCCATCCTGGCCTTTTTGATCTGGTGGAAATACTTCCACACCGAGAATACGGCTGTCATGGATGCCTACAGCCCGGTCTACGACACTGCGGCGGTTACCAATATTGAGGAGACCTACGCTGCGACGGGAAAGATCGCCGCGGGGCGGGAGTCGGGAAGCGGGGACAGCGCCCAGGTGCAGACCTCGGCATCATCTTCCGGCAGCACCGCGGGCACCAGCAGTTCGACCACAACCGGCACTACCTCCGCCGGCACCGACAGCTATCCCGTCAAGGAGGTCTACGTGAAAGTCGGCGACCAGGTCAAGAAGGGAGATCCCCTCTACTCGCTGGACATGAGTGAGCTGGAGGATCAGATCACCCTGGACCAGAAAAAGCTCGCCCTGCAGCAGCAGTCCGATGCGATCGACGACGCGGCGGCCCAGCGGGCCCTGACACAGGCCCAGGAGGCCTCCGCCCAGCAGTATGAGGACGCCACCCGAAAGCTGAACGAGGCCTCAGCGGATGCCAACGAGACGATCGTGGACTCCGTCACCGGCAACCAGGACATCGCCCGGCTCCAGCAGGCGGTCTCGGATGCCCAGGCCGCCTATGACAGCGCCAAGAAGACCTACGACGCCCTGGTGTCCCAACAGACCCAGGTGACCAGCCAGTACAATGCGCTGAGCGGGGAGATCTCCCTGGACAACGCCAACCTGCAGGCCAAGTACAGCACCCCCGAGTCCCAGCTCACTGACGACTACCAGAACGCGGTGAAGTCGATCGACGAGAAGCAGGTCACGCTCCAGCAGTACGCCAACGCCAAGACCGCGATCGACACCCAGGTCAGCGACGCCCAGACCAAACTCGACGACGCCAAGACCGCCCTGGACAGCGCAAAGTCGGACCTTACCACCGCCACCGGAAACCTGACCACCTCCGACGATTCCATCAAGACCCAGCAGCGGGCTCTGGAGGATCAGGCATCCAGCGTGAAGTCGACAAACCGCTCCACCGCAGAGGCGGAGGCCGCGGCAAAGGACACCATCGCAAAGAATGCGATCAGCCAGGAATCCTCCGCCCTGGACACGCAGCACGAGATCCAGAAGGCGCAGGAGAAGCTAAATGGCGCGGTGATCCGCGCCGCCATGGACGGCACGGTGACCAGCGTCAGCGCCCAGCCGGGACAGATGCCCGGCACCGATACGGTGGTCATCAACGACCTGGAGACCATGAAAGTGGTCATTGAAGTAGAAGAGGGCCACATCGCGGACATTCAGACCGGCCAGCGGGTCAGCGTCAAGACCGATTCCACGGGGAATGAGGTCCTGAGCGGCAAGGTGACCTACACGGCGATCACGCCGACGACGGCGACCCCCACTGCCAGCGGCAGCAGCTCCCAGAACACCGCCGTGAGCACTGGCACCAAGGCAACCTATCGAGTGGAGGTCACCCTGGACTCCCCCAACGACCGGCTCCGCATCGGCATGACGGCAAACGTCACCTTCATTCTCGCCTCCGCATCGGATGTGCTGGCGGTTCCCACCGCGGCCATCCAGACGGATGAGAACGGGAACAGCTATGTGCTGGTGGCGGATCAGACCGCCCAGGCAGGGACCGAGGCGGACACCTCCGAAGAGGAGGCAGCGCCGGCAACCTTCGGAGAGCGGGTCACGAATTTCCTGAACCGGATTACCCGGAAGGAGAGCGCGCAGGAGGGCTCCACTGACATGACTTCCTATCCCACCCAGATGGTTCCTGTCACCACCGGCATCTCGGACGACTACTACACCGAGATCACCTCCGGGGATGTCAAAGAGGGCGATCTGGTGGAGGAGCCGGGCGGCAGCACCTCCGGCACCTCGGATCTGTTGGAGGGTCTCTATGCAGCAGGCTGAGGAGAAAAAGGCGGCCCCGGAGGGGATCACCATCACCGATCTGGATGAGCTGATCCATGAGGAGGCGCCGGGGCAGGAGACAACCCCCAAAACAGCAGAAGAGGAGAAAGTCGTCCCTGAGAAAGCGCCGGAGGAGTCGCCCCTGATCGACATGCGGGACATCGTCAAGCGCTTTTACATCGGGACGGAGAATGAGCTGGAGGTGCTCCACGGCATCTGCCTTTCCGTGCACCGGGGTGAGTTCACCTCCATCGTCGGGGAGTCCGGGTCCGGAAAGTCGACCCTGATGAACCTGATCGGGCTCCTGGACCATCCCACGTCCGGCACCTACCTCCTGGAGGGGGAGGACACGGGATCGATGGACGACGACACGCTCTCCTCCGTGCGGGGACAGCAGATCGGCTTTGTCTTTCAGACCTACAACCTGATCCCCCGCATGAGCGCCCTGAAAAACGTGGAGGTGCCGATGCTCTATGCGAGGGTCCCCCAGGCGGAGCGCACCGAGCGGGCCAAGTACCTCCTAGAGCTGGTCGGCATGAAGGAGCGGATGCTCCACACCCCAGATGAGCTCTCCGGCGGGCAAAAGCAGCGGGTCGCCATCGCGAGGGCGATGGCAAACGACCCCGCCCTGATCCTCGCCGATGAGCCGACGGGCGCACTGGATTCTACAACCGGGCACATGATCATGGACCTGTTTCACAAGCTCCACGACGAGGCGCACCGGACGATTGTGCTCATCACCCACTCCGCCGCCCTCGCGGAGGAGACGCCGCGGATTCTGACCCTCTCCGACGGCAGAATCATTGCAGAGAGGAGGGGAACCCGATGCTGATGGAAAACATCCGCCTTGCGGCGGCATCGATGGCGGCCAACAAGCTCCGCACCTTCCTGACGATGCTGGGCATCATCATCGGCATCGCCTCGGTGATCGCGATCATGACGGTGGGCAACTCCCAGATGGCGGAGAACCGCAAGCAGAACTCGATGTTCGGCATCGACAACGTCTCCGTCTACGTGTATTTTCAGGACGACGGGAGCGACCCCAACATCGACTACTCCAAGCACATCCCCGAGTTCAAGCAGGATGTGCTATCCGGCATGTGCACCACTTTTGCGGACGAGATCGAGGGGATCTCCGTGCAGAGCAACTATTCCTTTTCCGGAAAGGCCGTTGTCTCCGGGAAGGACCCGGACAAGTACTACGCCAACGTTTACCTCTCCGGCGTCAATCCCGGGTACTTCACCGTGAACAACACCTCGATCACCCTGCAGAAGGGCCGGATCTTCCAGGCAAAGGAGACCGCAGCGGACTCCTACGTGTGCCTGGTGTCGGACCTTCTGGTGAACAACCTCTTTGACGGCGACATGGACCGGGCCCTGGGGCAGAAGATCACGGTGAACCTCACGGACACCGAGACCACAAATGACTACACGATCATCGGAGTCTACTCCTCGAGCGACTACAGCCAGATGTTCTCCCAGGGCGGGGTCACCGACATGAAGGACATCCAGAGCAGCGTCTTCATCCCCTATCTGAACATGGAGGCCCAGGGCGCTGCCTACGATCAGAGCCAGGGATACACCTCCCAGACGGGTCGGATCCAGTTTTTTGACCTGCGCTGCACATCGGGCACCGATGTGTCGGACTTCTCCACCCAGCTCCAGAGCTACCTCCAGTCCCAGTTCGATGCGGACTCCGGTTTTGTCGTCAACTGCTACAACAACGCGGAGTGGATCAAGCAGGAAGAGGAAAACATGAGAAAACAGACGCTGACGATCACGATGATCGGGGCCATCGCCCTGCTTGTCGGCGGCATCGGCGTCATGAACATCATGACGGTCTCCATCACGGAGCGCACCCGGGAGATCGGAACGAGAAAGGCCCTGGGGGCCAAAAATCGGGAGATCCGGGCCCAGTTCATCACGGAGGCGATCCTGATCAGCCTCCTGGGCGGGCTGATCGGCATGATCGCCGGGGTAGTGACCGGGGTGGTGGTCTGTCGGCTGGTGCAGCACATCGACGTTGTGCTGGACCCCAGGACGATATTGATCTCCTTTGGCCTGACCTTTGCCGTCGGCGTGTTCTTTGGCTACTATCCCGCAAACCGGGCAGCCCGGATGGATCCCATCGAGGCGCTCCGATACGAGTAGGAGGAAAAAAGATGAAAAGACGATTGCTGACAGGACTTTTGTCGCTGGCGCTTGCCGGCGGGATGATCCTTGCCGTGCCAGGATCAGTGCAGGCGGCCTCTCTGAAGGTGACAGCCGCATCCGCAGAAGTCCCGGAGAGCGTCCCACTGACGGCAGAAAGTGCCGTCCTCTACGACATGAACAAAAAGCAGGTGGTCGCAGAGAAGAACCTGCAGGCAAAGGTGGAGCCTGGGGATCTTGCGCGGCTCTGCGCACTCCTTGTTGCCTGCGAGAACATCTACAGCCCGGCGGACCGGGTGACGATCACCAAGGATGTGCAGGATGCGGTGCGCGCCCAGGGCGGGACGAACCTGTTCCAGCCGGGAGAGACGGTCTCGGTGCAGGACCTCTATTACGCCACGGTCCTGACCGGGGCGGATGACGCGGTGCTCGCCCTCGGGCGCAAGGCTGCGGGGAGCGACGCGGTGTTTGCGCTTCTCCTCAACCGGAAGGCAAACCAGCTGGGGCTTCACAACACCCGCTTTGCCAATGCCACCGGGATCCCGGGGCAGGGCTCCTATACCAGCGCCGAGGACGCAGTGATCCTGACGAAGGCCATCCTCACCAACAAGACCGCCTACAGCGTGCTGCTTGCCGACAGCTGGACCATCGGTGCCACTGCCCAGCACCCGGACGGCATCCAGATCGGAACGAACTACAAGATGGGCATGAACCTGATGCCGGTTCCCGGCATGGACACCTTCGGGGACAGCTTCGAAGCTGGCGGCAGCTATGGCGCCCTCTCGATGTTCACCTCCTGGATGGGAAGGCCGTACCTTTGCGTGACGCTCGGGAGCAAAAGCTACGAGGAGAGCATCAACGACCAGGCAAATCTGTTTCTTTCCTACATTCCGGGGACCTGACGACGATGGACAAGGTGCTGACCTATGAAGTGAAGGAGGAGGACATGGCAGACACCGCAGGCGGCGTCGTCTCCCTCCTTCTCAAAAACCACCTGCACGTGACGGGACACGAGATCTCCCGGGCAAAGTTTGCCCCCGGGGGCATCACCGCCTCCGGGCGGCCGATCCGGGTCTCGGAGCGGGCCAAGGTCGGGGACGTGATCCGGGTGACCCTGCCCGAGACCCAGGACGGGGCCAGGATCCTGCCGGAGGATGCGCCCATCGACATCCTGTACGAGGATGAGGACCTGATCGCGCTGAACAAGCGGGCAGGAGAGGTGGTGCACCCCTCCCCCGGCCACTACACCGGGACGCTGGCAAACTTTGTGGCGGGGTACTTCCAGAAGGAGGGGATCGCCACGGCGCCCAGGATCACCGGGCGCCTGGACAAGGAGACCAGCGGCGTCATCCTCTTTGCCAAGAACCGGGCTGCCGCGGCGAGGCTGATCCGGGAGCGGAACAAAAATGAGTCCGGCAGGACCTACTTTGCCCTGGTGGAGGGGACCTTCCCCGCGGGAAAGAAGGAGGGGACCCTGACCGGAAACATGGAGAAGGCGCCGGATGTGCTGATGCTGCGCAGGATGACGCAGGAGGGCGGCGTCCCCGCAACAACCAGGTACCGGGTGCTGGAGGAGACCGAGAGGACCTGGGATGACGGCACGGGGCGCAAAATCCCCGGTGCGTCCCTCCTTGTTGTCACGATCGACACGGGAAGGACCCACCAGATCCGCCTCCACATGGCCTCCGTCGGCCACCCCATCGTCCACGACACCCTCTACGGCTTCGGGGCGGTGCAGGAGGGGCACGTCGTGAGCATGCCGGACGGGACGAGAAGGGCCCTTCTCCACGCGGGGATCATGACCTTCACGCAGCCCTTTACCGGCAGGAGGCTCTCGCTCCACGCGCCGCTCCCGGAGGATTTTGCAGCCGTGCTCACCATGGCCGGCCTTCCCATCCCCAATGTGTGAATCCGTGTATACAGTGCGTACAATTTTATGAATATTTCGTCTGAGGCGCCTCCGCCTTGACAACTGCCAAGGGCAGCGGCTAAAATATGACTAATTATTTCGTAAAGGCGACTGCTCCTTACGTGTCCTTTGAAGTAGGAATGGAGAATCAATCTCAGGCTGATTAGAATGGTGCAATGGTGCAGGTATTTCCCGGACCAATGCATCTTTTTTGTATGCTTTATGAGGCTAAAGTGGTAAAGCACGAAATTTTCCAAGACCGTACCCCGTCGGATTCCCCGCTGCCAACCATTTCCACTTCAGATCATAAAGGACTTCCAAAAGGCTTTCTGCGGCATAACGCCGCCTGAGCATAGAAACACATCGAAAAGAGAGGAAAAGAAATGGCCAAGTACATCGTCAAGAGAGTCATACTCGCGATCATCACCCTGTTTCTGATCTGCTTCATCACCTTCTTCCTCATGAACGCCATCCCCGGCGGTCCCTTCAACGGAGAGAAGGCGAAATCAGAGGCAGTGCTGGCAGCTCTGAACGCAAAGTACGGACTCGACAAGCCCGTGGGCATCCAGTTTATCAACTACATGAAGAACCTTCTTCACGGCGATTTCGGTGTCTCCTTAAAGACCCAGCGCGACATCGCCACCACGATCCGTGAGTCCTTCAAGGTCTCCGCGAAGATCGGCGGCATCGCGATCATCGTCGCCCTGATCTGCGGCATCGTGCTTGGCGCAGTGGCAGCCCTGAACCGCAACAAGTGGCCGGACCACGTGATCATCTTCTTCGTGACGCTGTTCACAGCCATGCCCTCCTTCGTGGCGGCTTCCTTCCTGCTCCTGATCTTCTGTATCCAGCTGCAGTGGGTGCCGGTCTGGAGCACGGAGCATCCCTCCTACGTCCTGCCGGTCATCGCCCTGTCCCTCTCGCCGATGGCCTACATCACGAGACTGACGAAGACCTCGATGCTGGACGTGCTGGGTCAGGACTACATCCGCACGGCACGGGCCAAGGGTGTCCGCCCCATCAAAGTCATCTTTGTGCACGCACTGCGCAACGCCCTGATCCCGGTCATCACCTATGTTGGACCGCTCACCGCCTCGATTCTCACCGGCTCCCTGGTTGTGGAGAAGATCTTCACCATCGGCGGCCTGGGCTCCAAGTTCGTGGATTCCATCACCAACCGTGACTATCCGATGATCATGGGCACGACGATCTTCCTGGCCTTCATCATGGTCCTGATGAACCTGCTCAGTGATCTCGTGTACAAGCTGGTGGATCCGAGAATTCAGCTGGATTAAAGAAGGAGGAAAACAATGAGCGAGAATTACAGCATCCCGGCACCGAAGAAGCACCCCTTAAGCCTCCAGATCGATCCCGCACTTTTCGAGAAGGCAACCGACGAGGAGAAGAAGCAGACCGATGTGATGGCCGAGTCCACCACCTTCTTCAAGGACGGCATGAGAAGACTCCGGAAGAACCCGCTGGCGGTGTTCTCCTTCTGGGTCCTGGTCGTTCTGATCATGATCATGCTCTTTGCCCCGATGGTGGTTCCCTACAGCTATGAGGAGATCATCACCGTGGAGGGCGTGAGAGACAAGGGCGCAGCAAACCTTGCCCCCTTCCAGTATTCGGCAAAAGAGCAGGCATACATGGACAAGTACGGCGTCAGGATCTTCCCCCACATCATGGGCACCGATGAGCTCTGCCGTGACTACTTCATCCGTGTGGTCTATGGCACGAGAGTCTCCTTCCTGGTCGGTATCTTTGCTTCCCTGATGGTCCTTGTCATCGGCACGATCTACGGCGCCATCTCAGGCTACTTCGGCGGCAAGGTCGACCTGATCATGATGCGTATCGTGGATATCATCTACTCGCTGCCAGACCTTCTGGTTATCATCCTCCTCTCCGTCGTGTTCAAGGAGACGATGGACTTCTCGAGCGTCCCGGTCGTCGGTAAGCTCGGTACCAACATGGTCTCCATGTTCATCGTGTTCGGCCTTCTGTACTGGGTCGGTATGGCGAGAATGGTCCGCGGCGAGATCATGGGCATCAAGCAGAACGAGTATGTGCTCGCGGCAAAGAGCATGGGCGCCTCCGGCTCCCGCATCATCCGCCGGCACATCCTGCCGAACTGTCTGTCCGTCATCATCATCATGACGGCGCAGGAGATTCCGGCCGCCATCTTCACCGAGTCCTACCTCTCGTTCATCGGCCTGGGCGTTGCCCTTCCGATGCCGTCCCTGGGCTCTCTGGCAAACGCGGCCCGCTCCGGAATGCAGTCCTACCCCTGGAAACTCGTCTTCCCCGCGGCATCCATCGTCCTGATCGTGCTCGCATTCAACCTGATCGGCGATGCCATGCGTGATGCATTCGATCCGAAGCTGAAGAACTGACAGGAGGCAAACCATGTCTGAGAATACAAACAAGAACAGCAGTGAGGAGCTCCTCCTGCAGGTCAAGGATCTGCACACCTCCTTCTTCACCGATTCCGGTGAGGTGCAGGCCGTCAACGGCGTCTCGTTCAACCTCTCCCCGGGCAAGATCCTGGGCGTGGTCGGCGAGTCCGGCTCCGGCAAGTCCGTGACCGCCTACTCCATCATGCAGATCCTCGCCGAGACCGGTAAGGTCGTGCAGGGCGAGATCCTCTACAAGGGTGAGAACATCCTCAAGTGGGACAAGAACAAGCTCAACGAGTTCCGCGGCGCGAAGTGTTCTATCATCTTCCAGGACCCCATGACCAGCCTAAACCCGACCTTCACGGTCGGCTGGCAGCTTCGGGAGGCCCTGCAGCTCCACACCAAGTACAAGACCAAGGAGCAGGCAAATCAGCGCTCCATTGAACTTCTGAAGATGGTCGGCGTCAACGAGCCCGAGTCCCGTGTGAAGCAGTATCCCTTCGAGCTCTCCGGCGGCATGCGCCAGCGTGTCATGATCGCCATGGCCCTTGCCTGCGAGCCGGACATCCTGATCGCCGATGAGCCTACAACGGCTCTCGACGTCACCATTCAGGCCCAGATCCTGGACCTGATGAAGGACCTGCAGAAGCAGCTGGGCATGGCCATCATCCTGGTCACCCACGACCTGGGCGTCATTGCCTCCATGTGCGATGAGATCATCGTCATGTACGGCGGCAGAGTCTGTGAGCGCGGCACGGCAGATGATATTTTCTATCGCCCCTGCCACGAGTACACAAAGGGCCTTCTGCGCTCGATCCCGACCATGAGCAACATGAAGAAGAAGCTCGTCCCGATCGGCGGCACCCCCATCAACATGCTGGCTATGCCCAAGGGCTGTGCTTTCTGCCCCCGGTGTGATGCGGCGCGCAAGATCTGTCTGACCGAGGTTCCACCGGAGGTCCGCACCCCCGACGGCCACCTCGCCTCCTGCTGGATCAACTGGAAGAACATGGCAGATCAGGGCCTGCTCGATGAGGCCCAGGCAGAGGCCGTCCTGGAGAAGGCAGAAAAGGACAAGGAGGCAACCGCAAAATGAGCGAACCCGAAACGAAAAAGAGCGAATACCTCGTGGAGGTGAAGGACTTAAAGGAGTGGTTCCCGGTCAAGACCGGCTGGTTCCACACCACCCCCTTAAAGGCAGTGGACGGCGTCTCCTTCAACATCAAAGCTGGCGAGACGCTGGGCCTGGTGGGAGAGTCCGGCTGCGGCAAGACCACGGTCGGCAGAACCCTTCTGCGCCTCTATGAGCCCACCGGCGGTGAGTTCTACTTCAACGGAGAACTGGTCACCGAGAAGAACATCCACCCGCTGCGCAAGCAGATGCAGATGGTGTTCCAGGATCCCTACTCCTCTCTGAATCCCCGCATGACCGTCGAGGACATCATCGGAGAGCCGCTGGACATCCATCACCTGTACAGCTCCAGGCAGGAGCGGCATGACAAGATCATGCACCTGATGGAGCTGGTGGGACTCAACGCAGAGCACGCAACCCGCTATGCCCACGAGTTCTCCGGCGGCCAGAGACAGCGTATCGGCATCGCCAGAGCCCTCGCCGTGGACCCGAAGTTCATCGTCTGCGATGAGCCGGTCTCCGCACTGGACGTCTCGATTCAGGCCCAGGTCATCAACATGTTTGAGGAGCTCCAGGAGAAGCTGGGCGTTGCGTACCTGTTCATCGCCCATGACCTTCTGGTGGTGCGCCACATCTCCAAGCGCGTGGCGGTCATGTATCTCGGCCGCATCGTGGAGATTGCCGACACGGATGACCTCTACGATCACCCGATCCACCCCTACACCCTCTCGCTCCTCTCGGCCGTGCCGATCCCGGATCCGAAGACCGCGCGGGCTTCCAAGCGCATCATCCTCGAGGGCGATGTGCCGAGCCCGCTCCACATGCCCTCCGGCTGCCCCTTCCGCACCAGATGCCGCTATGCCACCGAGCAGTGTGCCAAGGAGGCACCGGCCCTGAAGGACCGCGGCGGCAACCACTTCGTGGCCTGCTGGAACAAGTAACAATCTGCCCCCTTGGCGCCATCCGGACAATTTGTGGGAAATGGATAAAAATTTCCCGTTGGAGGATAGGAGCTGCGGGGATATAATGATTCCGCATGGGCCCGGATTCATGGCCCTGCACCGGGTTCCCCTGTCAGGAACCCCCAAATGAGATGACGCCGGAGGATCCATATCGGTCCCCCGTCGATCATATATCTTCAATTTTCAAAGGAGGAAATTATGAAGAAGAAAGCATTAGCTATGGTCCTTGTGGGCACCCTGTCCGCTGGACTGCTGGCTGCATGCGGTGATGCTTCTGCTCCGGCTTCCGGATCTTCGGAAGCTGCTACCGCTGCTGCCACCGAGGCCGCTGCTGAGACCGCAACCGCTGCGAGCACGGCATCCGCAGAGGCATCCACCGGTGATTTCTACGAGCCCACCGATGCTGACGGCATCGAGGACTGGGTCACCGAGGCAGGTCTGACCGGAGACGGCCAGGCACCTGACTGGAGCGCCTATGACAGCCTGATCAGCGACATCTACACCGACACGGATCTTGCGGATCGTGACGCTAAGATGCACCAGGCAGAGACCATGCTGATGGCTACCGGCGCCATCGTCCCGCTGTACTACTACAATGACCTGTATCTGGAGAACACCTCCTGGACCGGAAACTATGCAAACGTCTTCGGAACCAAGTTCTTCCAGACCTCTTTAAAGGATGGCAAGCCTGCAGATGTCATGAAGATCAACCTGGCATCTGAGCCGGATCATCTGGATCCTCAGCTGAACTCCAGCGCTGATGGTGCAGCACTTGCTACCGCTGCTTTCGTGGGTCTCTACACCTATGATGCAGATGGAAACGTTGTCCCTGCTCTGGCAGACGGCGATCCGACCATCTCCGATGACGGCACCGAGTACACCGTCAAGATGAAGAGCGGTCTCAAGTGGTCCGATGGCTCTGACCTCAACGCAGAGGACATCGTCAACTCCTGGAAGAGAGCAGTGGATCCGACAACCGGTTCCGACTACGCTTACCTCTTCTCCGTCTTTGATGGCTACGGCGATGGCACCAACCCGGACATCAATGTCCAGGCTACCGATGACACCACCATCACCTTCAAGCTCACTGCTCCCTGCCCTTACATGATGGGCCTTCTGGCATTCCCGGTCTTCATGCCGGTTCCGGAAGAGGCATTTGGCAGCGACTCCTGGGCAAACGAGGCAGGCTTTGTCTCTGATGGTCCTTACACGTTAAAGAGCTGGACCCACAACGAGTCCATGGTCTACGTGAAGAACCCGAACTACTATGACGCAGCCAATGTCTCCGTCGATGAGCTCGACTTCATGCTCTCCGCAGATGACACCGCGATCCTGGCAGCTTACCAGTCCGGCGACATCGACTACGCAGATACCGTTCCCACCGGAGAGATCCAGAACCTCAAGGACGGCGATGATTTCCATATCATCCCGAACCTCGGCACCTACTATGTCGGCTTCAACGTCAACAGCCCTATGTTTGAGGGCAAGACCGTCGCACAGGCTGCTGCCATGAGAAGAGCACTTGGTCTTCTCATTGACCGCCAGTACATCGTCGATACCATCGGCCAGACCGAGCAGAAGGTTGCAACCTCCTTCATCCCTTACAGCATGAGCAACGGCAACGGCGGCGAGTTCAAGTCCACCGATGACTATGCTTTCCCTGCCGATGACGGCTACTACAAGGACTACAGCGTTGCTCCGGATCAGAACATGGCTGAGGCCATCAAGCTCCTTGAGTATGCAGGATATCAGTTCGATGACAACAACATGCTCTCTGCTGATACCCCGATCACCATCAACTACCTGACCAACGAGGGCACTGGCCACGAGGGTGTTGCTCAGGCTATCCAGCAGGATCTCTCCACCATCGGCGTTCAGATGAACATCTCCGTCGAGGATTGGCAGACCTTCATCAACGACCGGAAGCAGGGCAACTACGATGTGGCTCGTCAGGGCTGGCTCGCCGACTATGACGACCCCATCAACATGCTCGAGATGTATCAGAGCTCTTCCGGAAACAACGACCAGCAGCTCGGCAAGTAATTGCCTGAATGGGCCTTCCCAACAGAAAGCCTGACTGCAGAAAACGAATTCCAATAGACAGTCCGCACGCATCCGCGTGCGGGCTGTTTTGTTTTGTATTCGACTTTAGTCGGCTGAGCTTGCGATTCGCTTACGAAGTAAGCGAATCCTTGCGAAGCAGTAAACCACCCGCTGTGCGGGTGAGAGTAAGAGGTTATACAAATAAATCACCTTTCCTTACAATAGAGGTGCTCAAGCCACCATTGATGAAAGGAAAGGTGATTTAGATGCCGAAGGCTAATAGTGCAGCACACACAAAATGGTTGTGCAAATACCATATCGTCTTCACTCCGAAGTATAGGCGAAAAATAATTTACAATCAATACAGGAAGGACCTTGCGGAGATACTGCATGATCTATGTGAATTGCTAAACGAAGTTCCGCCAGCAAATTTTAAAACCGGAAGTTAATCCTTCTGAAGGATGGCTGGAACTTAATCCTTCCGAAAAGTCTATAATAGCCCACGTTGGTCTCCACCTGTTGCTCCGACCAGAACAGGAGGACCATATGGACAAGTATAAGCATATGAGCAGTGAAGACCGGTTCAGCATAGAGGCCGGGCTTAACAACGGGCAGAAATTCAAAGAGATCGGTGAAGCTCTTGGCAAGGACTGCACCACTATCTCCAAAGAGGTACGCTCTCACCTGGTATATAAAAAGACCGGTGCTTACGGGCGCCCCTTCAATGACTGTGCCAAACGCAGGAGCTGTCAGTTGTCCGCGGTGTGTGACAGCTGCCCGCAGACCAGACAGCGCTTCCGTTTCTGCTCGGTCTGCAGCAGATGTGTTGATCACTGCATCATGTACGAAAAAGAAACATGCCCCAGGCTTTCCAAACCGCCTTACGTCTGCAACGGCTGTAAGGACAAGCGTACCTGTACACTGGAAAAGCGCCTTTACGACGCTGCCGCAGCCCAGACAGAATACACCAGTGTTCTGCAGGAAGCCCGCCAGGGTATTGCTCTTTCTGACGATGAGAAGAAGCGGCTGGATGACATCATTTCGCCGCTGCTGAGGCAGGGACAGTCACTCCACCATATCTGCCTGAATCACAAGGCAGAGCTCATGGTCAGTGAAAGGACGCTCTACACATACATGGATGCCGGGATCTTCTCTGCCAGAAACATTGATATGCCCCGTAAAGTGAGGATGAGGCCCCGCCGTAAACGTCCGGATACCATCAAGGTCGATCCGAAATGCCGTCAGGGACGCACTCTGGAGGATTACAAGCGGTACCTGGCAGAACACCCGGATACTCCTGTGGTCCAGCTTGATTCTGTAGAAGGCGTTAAAGGCGGAGCTGTGCTGCTCACCATTACCTTCACAGCATGCGGCCTTCAGCTGGCCATTCGCCGTGACCACAACGATGCCCAATCAGTAGACGATATCTTCGACAAGCTCTATCTCGAGCTGCTGCCGGAGACCTTTATGAAACTGTTTCCCATACTGCTGGCAGATAACGGAAGCGAGTTCTCGGACCCTCATCATATCGAGTTTGATGCCAACGGGAACCAGCGCACGCATATGTTTTACTGTAATGCTTCTGCACCCTATCAGAAAGGAAGCTGTGAGGTGCGTCACGAAATGATCCGCCGCGTTATCCATAAGGGAGTCGATATAACTCCTTATACGCAGGAACAGATCTCGATGATGATGTCACACATCAATTCTTACAAGAGACTGACTTTGGGGAACAAAAGTCCCTACGAAGTCTTTGAATTCATGTATGGGAAAGATGTACTGAACAAACTCGGGCTCAGGCAGATTCCTTCTGATGAAATCAACCTGAGCCCTGAGCTGTTGAAGTAATACGTATCGGTCGGAGCATCAGCCTGAAAGACCACTCCATGCACCAGAAGCAGGGGTGGAACTTAAAAGTTCCGAATTTCGGATTTCAGGTTCGACCTCTTTGGAAGATACGCATTTTTTTAGAAACGGTCGTTTCTATGCCCCAGTTATAGCCGTTTTCAGGTTTGCTGTACAGGGGCAGGCAGCAAAAATCTGAGGTTCCGGCTGCAAATCAGGAAAAAGCGGAAGTTACCTCTTCAAACTGGAACATCGGATTTCAATCGACCACTGCATGATCTATGCGCATACAAAGGAGTGGAAATCATAGAGGGGCATCTCATGCCAGATCATGTGCATATGCTGGTAAGCATTCCGCCAAAGATCAGCGTAGCCTCGTTTATGGGTTACTTGAAGGGGAAAAGTTCGCTCATGATGTTTGACCGGCACGCAAATCTGAAATACAAGTTTGGGAACCGGCACTTTTGGTCTGAGGGGTATTATGTCAGCACGGTGGGATTAAACGATGCGACGGTAAAGAAGTATATCCGGGATCAGGAGAGAGCAGACATCCTGCAGGATAAGATGAGTGTGAAGGAGTACGAGGATCCTTTCGGGGCGAAGCCTGGAAAGGATCCACAAGAAAGGACGTAAAAAACCGCCCCTTTAGGGGCGGCCAGGTGATAAAAGCAAAAGAGGCTTGAGCGGAGCCCGAGGGAGCGAAAGCTCCCAAGGGCCTTTAAAGCGAAAGCCAGCGTCTTTAGGCGCTGGCTAGTAAAGCGGGCTTATAGCCCGCATCCCGAACCACCCGTTTTACGGGTGGAGGCGATTTGCCCGGATTTTGCCCGTTTCCCGCTTTTTCAAATTTGTTCCCCGCCTTCTGATGCGCCGCTTGCCATTGTGTAGTAAAATATGGAGATGTGAATTCATGAGGAGGAAGCGGTCCGCAATGCATGGAAGGGACGTTTACAAGCAGGAAGCGGCGGAGATCGTGCGCAGCAACTACTGGGTCGAGACGGGGGCCTTTCTCATCCGGGCACCGCTTTTGATTCTGGCAGTGCTCTTTGGCGGGAGAAGTGTCCAGGGCATTCTGATCCTGGTGCTGCTCCTTCTTCTCTGGAACATCTTTACGGTGGGCCTTAGCTGGTTCACCCTCCGGGCCCAGCGGGGGCAGGAGCAGGTCCGCGATGTCTACACGGTGCTGGGGGATCATCTCTTCAACGTGATCCTGACCATGGCGCTGCGGGATCTTGTCATCGCGGCCTTTGGCGTGCTCCTCGTGGTCCCCGGAGTGCAGAAGGCCTACAGCCTCCGCCTCGTCCCCTACATCCTGGCAGAGCGGCCGCAGACCAAACCCCTGGATGCCCTGCGGGAGTCCGCAGAGCTCACCGAGGGGCAGCGGGGAAAGCTCTTTCTCCTCGACGTGTCCTTCCTCGGCTGGTTTCTCCTGACCCTGGTCACCTGCGGCATCGCGGGGATCTTCTGGACGGAAAGCTACTACGCCAACACCAACGGCCTCGTCTATGCACAACTGCGGGACAACTATGAGACCCGCACCGCCTTCACCGATGCAGACTACGATGATGACGGAGAGTTGGACGACGTGGAGGAGGACGACCGCTACGAGGACGGCGCCCACGGCCCCGGGCCGGAGGAGCCGGATCTTCGCTATCGATAATGGAACCCACCGGAGCCCTCGGGTATCCGGATGACAAATGTGAAGGGCCGCAGCGCGGCCGGAAAGGGAGACATGGCAGACCTGGAAGAGCAACTTCGCAGCACCGATTACCCCGGAAGGGGCATCTTTGTGGGACGGTCCACGGACGCAGCCAAGGCGGTCATCGCCTACTTCATCATGGGCCGGAGCGCCAACAGCCGGAACCGGATCTTTGTGGAGGACGGACAGGGCATCCGCACCCAGGCCTTTGATCCCTCCAAGATGGAGGATCCGAGCCTGATCATCTATGCACCGGTCCGAGTCTACGGTAACAAGACCATCGTGACCAACGGCGACCAGACCGACACGATCTACAGTGGCCTGGACCGGCAGCTGACCTTTGAGCAGTCCCTGCGCAGCAGGACTTTCGAGCCAGACGGCCCCAACTACACGCCCCGCATCAGCGCTGTGCTCCACACGGAGGGCGGCTCCTACAACTTCGCCATGTCGATCTTAAAGAGCGACGACGGAGATCCGGACCACACGGAGCGCTTCACCTTTGCCTATGAGAATCCGAAGGCAGGAGAGGGGAGATTCATCTCCACTTACCAGCACAACGGATCGCCCCTGCCGTCCTTTGCCGGAGAGCCCATCAAGTGTACCTTCGGCGCGGACTTTACGAATGACATCGACACCTTCACAAGCCGCATCTGGAACGCCTTGAATGCGGACAACAAGGTCTCGCTCTTCACCCGGTTCATCGACCTTGCAACCGGTAAGGTGGAGAGCAGAATCGTCAACAAGAACCAGTAATCGGAGCGGGCGACAAGTGCCCGCATGGCAAGGAGGGAAACGTGAAAGAACTCGCACTGAAATACGGCTGCAACCCCAATCAGAAACCCGCGCGCGTGTACATGGAGGATGGCTCGGATCTTCCGGTGACCGTCCTCAACGGCCGCCCCGGATACATCAACCTGCTCGATGCCCTGAACGGCTTCCAGCTCGTCACGGAGTTAAAGCGTGCCACCGGACTCCCGGCGGCCACCTCCTTCAAGCATGTCTCCCCGGCGGGTGCCGCCGTGGGTCTTCCCCTGAGTGAGGTGGAGGCAAAGATCTACTGGGTGGCAGATCTGGGAGAACTGACACCGCTGGCCAGCGCCTACGCAAGAGCCCGCGGCGCGGATCGGATGAGCTCCTTCGGAGACTTCATCTCACTGTCCGACACCTGTGATGTCTGCACCGCAAAGCTGATTCAGCGTGAGGTCTCTGACGGCGTCATCGCCCCCGCTTATGAGCCGGAGGCACTGGAGATCCTGAAGGGAAAGAAGAAGGGAAATTACTGCGTGCTGCAGATCGATCCGACCTATGTGCCGAATCCGATCGAGCACAAGCAGGTCTACGGCATCACCTTTGAGCAGGGCCGCAACAACGTGGTCATCGACGACGCGATGTTCCAGAACATCGTGACGAAGAACAAGGATCTGCCGGCAGACAAGCTCCACGACCTGGAGATCGCCATGATCACCCTGAAGTACACCCAGTCCAACTCGGTCTGCTACGTCAAGGGCGGGCAGGCGATCGGCATCGGCGCAGGACAGCAGTCGAGAATCCACTGCACACGCCTTGCCGGCCAGAAGGCCGACAACTGGTGGCTGCGCCAATGCCCGAAGGTTCTGGATCTTCCGTTCCTCGAGCACATCCACCGGGCAGACCGGGACAACGCCATCGATCTGTATCTGGGCGATGAGTACGAGGACCTGCTCGCGGACGGCGCATGGCAGAAGGTCTTCACCGAAAAGCCCGAGGTCTTTACCCGGGAGGAGAAGAAGGATTGGCTTGCCAAGAACACCGGCGTCGCCCTCGGCTCCGATGCGTTCTTCCCCTTCGGGGACAACATCGAGCGGGCCTTCAAGTCCGGCGTCAAATATGTGGCAGAGCCCGGCGGCTCGGTCCGGGATGACAACGTCATCGCGGCGGCAGATGCTCACGACATGGTCATGTGCTTCACCGGCCTTCGGCTGTTCCACCACTGATACTGCAATAGCGTAAGGAGAGACACTCTACATGAGAATCGGCACAGGTTACGACGTGCACCGGCTGGTGGACGGCAGAAAGTGCATCATCGGCGGCGTCGAGATCCCCTATGAGAAGGGGCTCTTGGGCCACTCCGATGCGGACGTTCTGCTCCACGCCATCATGGATGCGCTGCTGGGCGCTGCCGCCCTCGGCGACATCGGCAAGTGGTTTCCCGACACGGATCCCGAATGGGAGGGAGCGGACAGCACCAAGCTCCTCAAGCGGGTCGGGGAGATTCTGGAGGAGCACCACTACCTCATCGAGAACATCGACTCCACCATCATCGCTCAGGCCCCGAAGATGGGCCCCCACATCGAGGCGATGCGGGAGAATATCGCGCAGGCCCTGGGAATCGAGAAGGACCAGGTGAGCGTCAAGGCGACCACCGAGGAGCATCTGGGCTTCACCGGCCGGGGCGAGGGCATCGCCGCGCAGGCGGTGTGCCTTCTGACCTCCCCCATGGACCTGACCGCCCGGGAGGTCTCCCCCTTTGCCGCCCCGCAGGGGGGCGGCTGCGCCGCCTGCCCGATGCGGCAGGGACAACCATAGCAGGAAGGAAGCGGCATACGTATGGGATTGCTCAGTGAGATCAAAGAGGAGATACGGGTCATCCGGGATCGGGATCCCGCGATGCACAGCAACTGGGAAGTCTTTCTCTACTCGAGTTTCCACGTGATGCTGGCCTACCGCAAGGCCCACAAGCAGTACCTGAAGGGCCACTACTTCCGGGCCCGGCAAATCTCCCAGCGGGCAGCGCGCAAGTATGGCATCGAGATTCACCCGGGCGCCACGATCGGGAAGGGCTTCTTCATCGATCACGGCACCGGCGTGGTGATCGGAGAGACCGCCATCGTGGGCGACAACGTCACCCTCTACCAGGGTGTCACCTTGGGCGGCACCGGGAAGGAGCAGGGAAAGCGCCATCCCACCATCGGCAACAACGTGATGATCGGCTCCGGGGCCAAGGTCCTGGGCAACATCACGATCGGAGACGGCTGCAAGGTCGCGGCGGGCGCCGTGGTTCTGCACGATGTCCCGCCGGGATGCACCGTGGTGGGCGTGCCGGGGCGCGTCGTCAAGATGCTGACCCCGGGCCGCGATGACCTGGACCAGATCCACTTCCCGGATCCGGTGCAGATCGACATCCGCTGCCTCAACCGCGGCCAATCCGCGCTGACCAACCAGCTGCTGGATCTGCAGGACCAGATGCGGGAAATGCGCGCTGAGATGCGCCGGCTCCGCAACGAGCGGGAGGAGATGTCCCGTCGCCTCTCCGAGACCCAGCGGGAGCTGGAGGAGGAACGGGTCCTTCTGCAGGTACAAAAGAAAAAGAACGCAGAGCTCGACGATCCGGACTGTCCCTGCAGCCAGAAGGCTGATGGACAGGGCAGTGAGGAGACCAACATCTCCCTCACCGACTCCGAACTCTGATGACAGAAAGGGAAGCACATGATCAAGATTTTCAACACCGAAACCCTCTCCCTCGAGACGTTCAAGCCGATCGAGGAGGGAAAGGTCCGCATGTATGTCTGCGGTCCCACAGTCTACAACCTGATCCACATCGGAAACGCGCGCCCGATGATCGTTTTTGACACCGTGCGCCGCTACTTCGAGTACCGCGGGTATCAGGTCAACTACGTCTCCAACTTCACCGACGTGGACGACAAGATCATCAAGAAGGCCCAGGAGGAGGGCGTGGACGCCTCCGTCATCTCTGAGCGCTACATCAAGGAGTGCAAGAAGGACATGGCGGACCTGAACGTGCGCCCCGCCACCACACATCCCCAGGCGACCAAGGAGATCCCGGGCATGATCGAGATGATCCAGTCCCTGATCGACAAGGGCTACGCCTACGTGGTGGACGACGGCACCGTGTACTTCTCCGTCCGCAAGGACCGGCAGTACGGAAAGCTCTCCCACAAGAACCTGGATGACCTGCAGTTCAACATGCGCGGCATCGCCGTCTCGGGAGAGGACCAGAAGCAGGATCCCCTGGATTTCGTGCTCTGGAAGCCCAAGAAGGAGGGCGAGCCCTTCTGGGAGTCCCCCTGGTGCGAGGGCCGTCCCGGCTGGCACATCGAGTGCTCCGTGATGAGCAAGCGCTACCTGGGTGACACCATCGACATCCACGCCGGCGGCGAGGACCTGATCTTCCCGCACCACGAGAACGAGATCGCCCAGTCCGAGTCTGCCAACGGGGAGCCCTTCGTCCACTACTGGATGCACAACGCCTTCCTGAACATCGACAACCACAAGATGTCCAAGTCCCTGGGCAACTTCAAGACCGTCCGCGAGATCGACGCGGCCTATGATCCCCAGGTGCTGCGGCTTCTGATGCTCTCCGCCCACTACAGGAGTCCTTTGAACTTCTCGGCGGCCCTGATGGATTCCGCGAAGGCCTCCTATGAGCGCATCACCTCCTGCATGAACAACCTGAACTTCGTTCTGCAGGGTGCCAAGGACGAGCCCCTCTCCGACAAGGAGCAGGAGAGCCTGCAGGCAGCGGATGCCTTCCGCGTCTCCTTTGAGAAGCACATGGACGACGACTTCAACACCGCCGACGCGCTCTCCGACATCTTTGACCTGGTCCGCTTTGTCAACACCAACGCGGACGCGGCCCACTCGAAGGCCTACCTCGAGGCGCTGAAGAAGGAGCTCTCAACCCTGACCGACGTGCTGGGACTGATCGCAGACCGGAGCGCCTCCGTGCAGGATGAGGATGCCGCCTGGATTGAGGCAAAGATCAAGGAGCGCGCAGCCTGCAAGAAGGCAAAGGACTACGCCCGGGCAGATGCCATCCGCAAGGAATGCCAGGAGCGCGGCTTTACGCTGATGGATACCAAAGAGGGAACCAAGTGGGAGAAGAATTGAGTTCCCGGGAGCAGAATACAAAGGGCCCCGCACAGCGGGACTTTAAGGAGGCGGTGCTGTCCGCCTTCGGAGAGCGCGAGAAGGACCTGCGGTCCTACTCGCCGCTCTCCTTTGCGTTCCTGGGGGATGCGGTCTACAGCCTGATCGCCCGGACCGTGGTGTTCTCCGAGGGGAACCGGCAGGCTGCCAAGATGCACCAGAAGACCTCCTCGCTGTACGTCAGCGCGAAGGCGCAGGCGAAGATCGGGGATGCGATGCTGCCCTACCTCTCGGAAGAGGAGGCGGACATCTATCGCCGGGGCCTGCATGCCAGCCCCGAGCACCACGCCAAGAACGCCACCATGGAGGAATACATGAAGGCCACGGCTCTGGAGACGCTCTGCGGGTACCTCTACATGAAGGAGGCACTCCCGAGATTTCTGGAGCTGATGCAGCTCGGCCTTCGGGATTTGGAGAAAGGATCGATTTCATCGTGATCAAGCGAAAGCGCTCGGTGCGCGAATACGCCCGGATGAAGCAGGAGAGCAATAACCCGGAGAAGAAGACCGACAGACCGGCAAAGCGGCCGGAGAAGCCGGAGCGGGAGAGTGCCCGCCCCGCAGTACGTACGCCGAAGGCGGCGCCGGCTGCGGCGGAGCAGGATACCGGGATCGGCGCCAATGAATCCCGCATCGAGGGCAGAAATGCCGTGACAGAGGCCTTCCGTGCCGGCAAGACCATCGACCGGCTCTATCTCCTGGAGGGAAGCGAGGAGGGGCCGCTTCTGACGATCCGCCGCATGGCGATCCAGTCCGGCACCCCGATCCGGTTCCTCCCGAGGGAGCGGCTCGACCAGATGTCCGAGACAGGCAAGCACCAGGGTGTGATTGCGGTACTTGCGGCCTACCACTACGCCGAGATGGATGACCTGTTTGCAAGGGCGAAGGAGCGGGGAGAGGATCCCTTCTTCATTCTCCTGGACAACATCGAGGATCCCCACAACCTGGGGGCCATCCTGCGGACCGCCAACGTCTGCGGCGCCCACGGGGTGATTATCCCCAAGGACCGGGCGGTGGGCCTGACGGCCACGGTGGCAAAGGCCTCTGCCGGCGCCATCAACTACACCCCGGTGGTGCGGGTCACGAACCTGGCGCGGACCATCGAGGAGCTCCGAGAGAAGGGACTGTGGTTTGTCTGCGCCGACATGGACGGCACCCCGATGACCAAGCTCAACCTGACCGGCCCCATCGGCCTCGTGGTGGGCTCCGAGGGAGAGGGCGTCTCCAGACTTGTGCGGGAGAAGTGCGACCTCGTCGCCGGCATCCCCCAGAAGGGGGAGATCAACTCCCTGAATGCCTCGGTGGCCATGGCCGTTCTCGCCTACGAGATCGTCCGCCAGCGGGGAAGTGTGTGAGTGCATGACCAAACGGGATTGGAACTCCTTGCGTGATGAAGAACTGATCCAGGCCAGCCGCAGCGGAAACCACGCTGCGACTGATTTTTTGATGGAGAAGTACAAGGGGCTGGTGATCCAGAAGGCAAAGCCCCTGTACCTGCCCGGGGCAGACCGGGAGGACATCCTGCAGGAGGGCATGCTGGGCCTGTTCAAGGCGGTCCGGGATTACGACCCGAAGGGAGAGGCGAGCTTCTACACCTTTGCGAGCCTGTGCGTGACAAGGCAGATCTACAGCGCGGTGCAGGCCGCGGCCAGAAAGAAGCACTTCCCCCTAAACAGCGCGATCTCCCTCTCCACAAGGAGCGAGAACGGAGACGGCGAAGAGGGGCAGCCCTCCCCGAGCATTGAGGACACCCTGGCGGGCGGCGATGCCTCCCCGGAGGAACAGATCGTGGGGCGGGAGAACACACGGCTCTTGGAGGAGGAGATCGAAAAGAAGCTGAGCCCCCTGGAGAAGAAGGTGCTCTCGCTCCAGCTCACCGGGCTCTCCTACACCGAGATCGCAAAGATCCTCGACAAGCCCCCCAAGTCCATCGACAACGCCCAGCAGCGGATCCGGATGAAGATCCGGAAGATCCTGCAGGAGATCGGCTGAAGCATCGCCATGCTGTTTAAAGCCCTCGGCCAGTGTCATAGGCACTGGCCGAGGACTTTTTGCTGCCCAAAAATCAAAAATGACCGGCTGTATCGTGCCAAGTCGCCAGGATACGCATCATATTTGAAAAAGTGTTCCGGAAATGGGAAATCGAAGCTGACACGCCCCAATGTTTCCTTTTGCTTTACCATCGACCCCTACTTTATGCAGGACGCAGGAAAGCAAAAACAAAATCCTACAAAAAAGGAGCTTAACATGAAAAAGCAAGTCACACGTCACACCGCCATCCTCGCAAGTTTCGCCGTCGCAGCGGCAGCCGAGAGCAGCACCACCGCCGCCACATCGGCAGCAGCTGCCGAGACGGCCGCCACTGAGACCACAGAAGCCGCAGCTGCCTCCACCGAGTCCGCCAGCACCGTGGACATCGTCAATGACTACAACAAACCGAGGAGCTGCTCGCAAAGTTCCCGGTGGAGAATCCGACCGCAGTGACTTCGGATCTCGAGGAGAACATCCAGAACCGCCTTCTCACCGGCTTTGAGAACTGGAAACGCGGCTTTGACGCCTGGAAGGCCTGGGGCGACATTCTCTACACCAATGACTCCATCTAACACGTGCACGGCGTGAAGATGACCCTGGCCCCGTACCAGCAGTCCATGGATATGATGCTGAAGGCCGCCGACATCCAGATGGGTGCCTTCCACAACATGCTGATCACCGATGAATGGGCAGCCATCCACTACGCGGCCTCCACAAAGGACCTCTCCTCCGGCAATGAGGATGGCCACGATGTGATGACGTTCCTGCACTTTGTCAAGGATGGGGACAGCGTCCGGGTCGACAAGGCCTGGTCCAGGTAACTTCCTGAATCGTTTTCTCAGCACTAACCAATCCACCTCTCTGCCTGCGGCTGTTTCAAACAGCTGCAGGCAGGGAGGTTCTTTGCTGTCTGGGGAAATTTCAGGTAAGATTTTGTACTTGCCGGGACGGCCAAGATATCTTACAATTCTTTGTTATGGCGTAGTATACTTTCTGTGTATGAAAACCTGTTTACGTTGAGTCTGTTCATTTATTTAGTGACCATGAACTGGCACACATGGTATACTTGTTTTATCCAATTATTATCCACTTTTAGAGGAGCGGACTTCTGTTATGATTCCGGGTTCCGTGCGGCAGAATGCCGCACGGCTGTTTGGGGCTGGCAAAGGAGTGGCAAATGTTAGAGCAATCCGCCACCTGTGTCCCCACCAAAGCTCCTGCGGCAAAGAAGAGAAAGCACCGTGTATCGTGATTGGATGGAAAGTGCCTGATCCTATGTCCAAAAGGGTGCCGGGGTGGAAGCGCAGGGAGATTATATGAAAGGGAAGCTTTTGCAACGGTTGAACTATTACAGCTACGAGCCGGCGCAGTACCACTCATGCAGAGAGCAAATGGCCGCGGAGAACTGGAAGTTCGCCAGACTTCTCAACCACATCATGATGGTGATGATGGCCATCTATGCCCTTTTGTCCCTCTTTGGCGCACTCAAGCACATGTATGCACTGTACTACGGCATTTGCCTCATCTACACGGTGCTTGTGGAGATCCTATTTTGGCAGCCGCTTCACCGGGATCCGAAGAATGCCAAGCAGGCCGACATCGACATCGGTTCCGCCTGTGCCGCGCTGATGTTCTTTGGGATCGTGGCATCCGTTGTAGACCCGTCGCAGGTGGCGACCTCCTTTTTGGTGATGCAGACCCTTGTCACCCTGTTTCTCAACTACTCCTTTGGGTATCTGCTCCTGTTCGAGTTCGTCTACATGCTGATCTTTGATGTCAGCTCGTACCTGGTCAAATCGCCCGCCGTTTTCTCCGGCGATGTGCTCAATGCCCTTTCCTTCTTTGCGGTTTCGGGCTTTATTGCCTACTTTTTTCACAAGGAGAAGATCCGCAACGATCTCATCAACAACCACTACCACTTTCTGGCACACATCGACAGCCTGACGAGGATCCTGAACCACCAGTGTTTCTTTGCGGAGACCGATCGGGTTCTTGGCAGCAATCATGCGAAAGATCTGGTCTTTGCGATGATCGACATCGACCACTTCAAGGAGATCAATGACCGCTTCGGCCACCAGACCGGGGACTACTGCATCCGCGCCGTCACCACCCACATGCTGTGGACCCTGCTTCAAACCGCCCCGACGTCCTGTGCGGATCTCATCCAGGTGCTGTTTCCGGAGGGGATTCAGGCACACATCGAAAACCCGGGCATCTCCTACCGGGAGTTCTACGATTTTGGCTATGACAAGTTCGAGACGGCCGAAGCCGCTCTGGGGCGAATCGGCGGAGATGAGTTTGCACTGCTCGTGGGCGGCCCGGATCCGATGGGCCGGATGCGGCAGGTAGAGGATGCGATCCGCGCGATCTCCCTCCCGGACGGGAGCAACCTGACCTGTTCGATGGGCTGTGTGCGGGTCACCGGAAACCCGAGTTCCAAGTCGGTCTATAAGAGCGCAGACGAAGCCCTTTACCAGGCAAAGGAGGGCGGAAGAAACCGAATCTGCACCGCAAAAGCCTAGCGGCATCGGGCTGTGCTGTGAAGCCGCACCGGCCGACAGATGTCTCGAAGACGCATCAACAAGACGCAGGCGCTGCAGAAAACAGGAGGCGCACAGATGACGAAAGCCTATGAGTTTTCAGCTGAAACAAGAGCTTTTCTTGAGAATATCCCCATTCCGCTCGCGGTGTACCAGTATGTCGAGGATCAGATCAAGCCGCTTTTGGTCTCCAAGGCCTATCTTGCGCTCTTCGGATACGGCAGCTGCCAGGAGGCCGTATTCAGCCTCGGCAGGGATCTGTACCGGAATGTTCACCCCGATGACATTGCCCGGATGGAGAAATCCTCCTATGGCTTTGCCACGGGGGATGGTGCGTACGACATTGTCTTCCGAAATAAGCGGGATGACCAGTCGGAGTACCACCTGATCCACGGAACAGGGCGGTACATCACGGTAGAGGGCGCAAGCATAGCCTTCATCACCTACACGGATGAGTCCGCTGAGCCGGGCAGCGACCAGCTGGTCAAGGCGATGCTGACTTCGCTCTCCGGCAGAAACGCCTCCTCGGAGAGTACGGAATTTTCGAGGCACTACGATGACCTGACGGGTCTGCAGAACATGACCCATTTCCTCGATCACGCCATGGTCGGTATCGGGAAGATCCGGGAGAAGGGGCAGACGCCGGTGGTCCTGTACTTCGATCTGTGTGGGCTCAAGGAGTACAACGCAAGATATGGCCTCAAGGTCGGAGACAGGCAGATCTGCGCCCTGGCAGAGCTGATTGAGATGTATTTCGGCAGGGACCGGGCCTCCCGCTTTGAGAGCGACCACTTCGTCGCCTATGCCCGGGAAGATCAGATCGAGTCAAAGCTGGATGCGCTGTTTTCCCAGATGCGGCAGCAGGGCGGCGGGAACAACCTGGCTGTGAAGACGGGAATCTTCCGGTTTGATCACGATACCGCCAGACTGACCGATGCCTGCGACCGGGCAAGACTTGCCTGCGAGTCCATCCCGAGGACAGACGTCTCCGCCTATGCCTGGTTTGACAGCCGGATCCAGGAGGACACCGCCATCAAGTTTCACATCCTGCGGAACTTTGAGAAGGCCCTGGAGAACGGCTGGATTCAGGTCTACTATCAGCCTGTGATCCGGGCCATGACAGGATCGGTCTGCAACTGTGAGGCGCTGGTGCGGTGGATGGATCCTGAGGTCGGCATGATCTCCCCGGGGCGGTTTACCCCATCCTGGAGGAGACAGGTCAGATCTATCAGCTGGATCTGTACATGTTTGAACAGGTGTGCCGCGACTACAGCCGGATGAAAAAAGCCGGGAAAAGGCTGATTCCGGTCTCGGTAAACCTGTCCCGCAAGGACTTTCTGCATGATGACCTCCCGGATGCCATCGACGGGATCTCCCGGAAGTACAGCGTGCCGCGGGAGTTCACCAACCTGGAGATCACAGAGAGCGCCTTTGTCAAAAATATTGACAAGGTGGATTCCTTTATCCGTAGGTTCCATGAGATGGGCTACAAGGTCTGGATGGACGACTTCGGGTCGGGGTATTCGTCCCTCGGCGTCCTGAAGCGGTATTCCTTCGATGAGCTCAAGCTCGACATGTCGTTCCTGCAGGAGTTCGACGAGAATTCCAGACAGATCATCATCTCGATTGTCCGGATGGCGAAGAAGCTGAACATCTCCACGCTGGCGGAGGGGGTGGAGACCAAAGAGCAGTTCCAGTTCCTGCGGAACATCGGCTGCGAGAAGATTCAGGGCTACTATTTTGCCCATCCCATGCCGATCCAGGATCTTGCTCCTTATTTCAACCGCCGGGATCTCCCTGTGGAGTCCGCGATGTGGAGATCCTATCTCACAAGCTTAAGCCGCATCGACTATCTCACCGATAAGCCGCTCTGCGTCGTGGAGGACGACGGCGCAAAGTTCACCCTCCTGTTTGTCAACGAGGCATACCGGGAGACCCTGGCCAGGGACAACGTGCGGGATCTGAAGGACTGGGAGAACAAGATGAACACCCCCGGCGATCCGATCCATATCTTTCACAGAAGATATGCAGATCAGCAGCTGAGAAAGCTCCCGGGCCCGCAGACCACGGCCTATCCCTCCGGGGATCACTACATGCAGCTTGTGGGATCCGTCGTGGCAAAGCAGGAAAACCACTATCTCTACATCACCCACATCCAGTACGTGGAACTCAACGTCGAGAATTTCCAGCAGGTGACGATGGAGGCCATGAGCGATCTCTACTACATGTGCAGCGACATCGCCATCTATGACCTCTCCCATGGCACGGTGCAGGGCTTGAAGGCCTCCCTCTCAGACCAGCCCATGGGCGTGGGCGGCGAGCACAGGGACCTGTCTACCGTTGTAAATGTCTGGAAGATGAATTACTGCTACCTTCCGGATCAGGACCGGTTTGCGCAGTTCATCGACATCTCCACCCTAAAGTCCCGTCTGGAACAGGAGCACAGCCATGCCCTCATGGGGATGTTCCGGAGCATCACGGCATCGGGGGAGTACCAGTGGTTCCTCCACATCATTGTTCCGATGCAGCGGTCGGATTTCAACAAGGCCCTGCATGTCACCATCCATGCCGGACAGCAGAGAGCAGACCTTGAAGAACTCCTCCCGTCGCTCACCGATACCGCAGAAAGGCAGCCGGAGATCGGGATAACCGATTCGGTGCTCTGGCAGAATCTGGTCATGAATGCGGACTTCATGTATTTCTGGAAGGATGCCAACCGGAGGTTTGTCGGCGCAAGCGAGAGCTTTCTGAAATACTATGGTATGCACTCGGAGAAGGAGATCATCGGGAGAACCGATGAGGACATGATGTGGCACATTGACCCGGAACCCTTCAAGAAGATCGAGGAGAAGGTCCTGCGGTGCGGAATGAAGTCCTACTTGCAGAGAGGAGAGTGCATTGTGGCCGGCAAGAACCGGGAGATCTTCGCCAGCAAGATCCCGGTCTTCCGCGATGGCAGGATCATCGGGATTCTGGGAACCGTGATCGATGGGGAAAAGGAGAAGTGCTTCTTCGAAAGAGAGGAAAAGCGCTCCACGGTTGATCCGGTCACGGGACTCTCCAATACCCGCGGCATCTCGGACAGTGTCTATTCCTATCTCATGGAACACTGGCGCTCCGGCGATGACTTTGCGATGATCGAGGTGTCCGTCCCGGAGTACCGGGAAATCGTAAAGCTGTACGGAAACAGCTCCGGGGACAGCCTGCTGCGGGAAGTCGCCACCATCCTGAGAAACAGCAGCGGGACGAGCTGCGTGATCGGAAGAGTTCAGGACAGCTATTTCTGCGTCCTGATGAAGTTCGGCGGGAAGGAAGAGGTGAGGGATCTTGCGGGCAGGATCCGGACCGGCATCGAATCCGTGAGAAGCGCCGGAGAGTGGAGCGGCAACTGCAGCGCCACGATCAAGGCGACCTTCACAGACCGCTCGAGCCGCGATCCCAACGCCTACACCCGCGGACTCTCCGGCCTGATCCTGAACAGTCGTGACAGCGAAGACCTTTGAGGAAGGGAAGCCTTTTTGGGGTCCCTGTACCGAAAAAGCGTATGCAAACATAAACGCGGAACCCGAAGTGGGACAAAACCCACCTCGCGTTCCGCGCTTTTCTTTGCTTGATTCCTGCCCCAGTCAAAAGGCGCTATAACCCGGTGTATGCGTCATCTGCGCTGTTTGCAAATTTCTGCTCCGAGAGCCATTTCTCCTCGGCGTCATAATGAATACAGGCGCGGAAACCCCGCCGCTTGCAGCGGGGAGGAGCACCGTCCCCCTTTCTCAAATAAAAGCTCCGGCATGATGCAATATCCGCAACCTACTGACAGATACGCTTTTGCCTGAATTCAGTACAACCGCTGTGCCGTTGTTGTGTGTCCCAACTGCAACATAGTTGTGCTTTTTATACATTACCTGTGTTCCCGGCTGAATCGGGTAACGCTGCTTTCGAACTGCGATACGTCCTTTGCTTACCTTTTTTCCGTGAAGGATCCGCAGGTTCTTTTTACCATTCCGAGGCTCTGAACGGTTTGTTCTGCCACAGGACAGATCTGATCCGGACTTTTTGACACCATCCCCGATATCAATATACTTTGCGTCATAAATTGTGAAGGATAGTTGCCGGTTCCCGTAGGGGGCCGGCAACTATCCTTTGTTTTGAACCGAATCGCTCTCAGCGTAGACTATGGGAATAGTTAGGAATTTTTAGCATCCGACTTGGCTTGAATACCCTGGCTCAGAAACCCATCTTTCTTCTTCTGAACCGTTGACCGGGTGGGATTTACAGACGTTGTGACATGAGAAATAGGCCATCCGGGCAGATGACCTGAAAAGAATCTTTATTAAAAGCGCGGATGGGAGACATCCAACATTCCATCCGGTCCCCGGCAATACCGGGGTATTTCGATATAGCTGCTTCCTTCAACCTTCCCCATTGCTCTGAGATAGATCGCTGTCTTATCCATGCTGAAGAGAAAGGCATGCATCTGTGCCCCACAGTTGGAGCAGCGGGCCGGATCCTTATCAAAAAGGGCCTTCATGACCTCACAGCTTTTCATTCCGCGAATCAGACTCGGTACATATTCATCACCCAGAATTTCGTGGATCCTTGCAAGCTTCTTTTTACGGACATTCCCGGCAAGATACCCTGCCATCCGGATCTTGCGTACTCCCTTCGGAAGGATGTGAAGTGAAAACCGTCGGATGAATTCTTCCGGCGTGAGTACCATGTCCTTCTTGTCATACGAGCCATCGGTATGATAGTCCTTGTACTCAAACGTGATACCGCTGTCCGAGACGTCCCTGATCCGGGAGGATGTGATTGCCGTTCTGTCGGCGTACCGCCCAAAATAACCTATGACATCCTCCACATCCGGAAGTGACGGATCCCGTTCTCTGTCTTCTTCAGAATAAGAGCCATACCTCTTGAGGTTGACATTCCAAAGGCACTTGTAGCACTCGTCGCATAAATTCTGGAATGACTCCTCACTCTCATAAGGTGCGGCAGAGCCATTGAAGGATAGTTTTCCCTTTCTGTAGAGCCGCTTGAGTCCTCTCATGAAGTGCTTCCGGTATCGTCCGGATATCTTCTGGACAGGGAGGAAGAAGCCCCTGATCTTCTTAAAGGAGGCGTCATCCGGTGTCAGTCCGCCTGCGGAGATCAGCACGTGCAGGTGGTAGTGGAGCGTCATACTGCTCCCAAAAGTGTGGAGCACCATGATGATTCCGGGCTTAATGTTGTGCCTTTCAAGGCAGAGCTCCAGAAGGGCATCCTGCGCGGAATGAAACAGAAGATCCAGCAGAGCCTTCTGATTGTTGTAGATCAACTCATTCAGATCGTGGGGAACCGTGAACACAAGATGATGGTAGGACATCCCGTGAATGACTTCGGACCTGCGCTCAGCGATCCACTTTTCACGGCGAAAAAAGCCACAGCAGGGGCAGTTCGAGTTGCCGCAGGATCTCGGTGTAAACGAAATTTCTCCGCAGTCAGGGCAGATGGAGACAATATAACCCAGATCTCCCGTGCCGCATTGTGCCATGAGACGGAGAATCTTCACCTTTTCGGGCGGCATTTCCTTTCCGTGCTTTGCCAGATAGTCTGGGAGAAATCTCCGGAAGATCTGGCGGATTCGATATCTTGAAGGCTCTTTTTCCTGTCTGAAGCCGGTAATGCATCTGCGGACTCTGATCGCAGTCTGACTGTCAGGAAGGCGGAAGGTTCTGCCTGGCCGGCTCGAGGGTACCATCTTTTTTGTTTTTTCAGAGCGCGAAGCCGTTTCCGTCGAAGGGGTTTGCAACGTTTTTTCTCTCCTGAAGCTGACCATCCAGCTGTACGTAGATCATCGTGGAAGCAATGGAGCGGTGCCGAAGTCTGACCTGTACCTGAAAGAGATCAGCGCCGCCCTGATAGTAGAAAAGCGCATGGGCGTGTCGGAGGGAATGGAAATGATATCCGCGGTTTTCCCATCCGAGTTCTTTCAGGCGCTTCTGAAAGAAGCGCTGCACTGCTCCGTCAGACAGATGATGTGCGGCATCTCTGCCGGGAAAAAGGTAGTCCCCCTCTCCGGCATCCCGACGGAATCTTTTGAAGTAGAAGTAGAGCATCCGCGCGAGATCTTTTGGAAGTTCGACCTTCCCTTCATTTCGGTTCTTGCTGACTTCCGCACGAATTGTGATCTGCATTCTTTTGATGGAGATATCACCGAAGCGCAGAGACAGGACTTCATTCAGACGGAGCGCACAGCCAAAGCAGAGGGCGAGAATCAGGCGGTTTCTCGGATCTTTCGTCCCCATAATCAGCTTCTGCACTTCCTGACGCGTCGGTACCTTCGGGAGGGTATGATCCACCTTCATCAGCGGAAGGTTTTCCAGAGGGATGGGAGCATGCGCAACGGAAGCACGATAACGCCGGATGCTGACGTTGTAGACGTTGACAGATCTGGGCTTAAGTTCTTTCCCGCCTTTGCTTCTGGGCTTATGGAGATAAACGAGAAAACTCTGAAGCTGTTCAAGAGCAGCATCATCGAGGGATACATGATAGGTTTTCTCAAGCCATTCAAAGCACTCGAAGACGGTTTGCAGATAGCCCTGAATGGTAGACTCGCGGTAGTCGATCAGGGACAGGAACACTTCCAGTTTGGACAGTTCGGTTTTGAATTTCGGGGAATCAAGGTATCTCATGAAATCGTTCCGGCAATGATGGTATGGGGATGAAACTCATGATTGGCCGGCCGACAAAGATGGGGCTTGCAGATTTGCAAGGGACTTGATAAACTCACCTTGCTTATGAGAGCCCCATGGATGAACGCTCGACGCCAATCAAGGTCATCTGTGGGTTATTTTTTTGTAGAATACAGAAAAGAGGAAGAGATGACAAGATCATTTCTTCCTCTTTTGTCTATGCTGAAGTTTGTCATGGTATCCCCAACAGAGAAAGCTGTGAGCTTTAGGGATAACTTTGATGGAGCATCGCGCTCGCGCGATTTGGTTCAAAATCCGACCAGACAAAAACAGCGGAACGCAGGGGCAAAAGCCCTTGTGTTCCGCTATTTCAGATTGATTCTAGCTTATTGCGAGGAAGAGGAGAGCAGATCAGAGCACGCTCTTGTACGCAGCCTCTGCGCCGTCCTTGCGGATCTTCTCGAGATCTGCGTACACGGTGTCCTCCAGGCCTGCGATCTTGGTCAGATCCTGATCCCACATCTTCTCGTTGGAGAGGACGTCGTGGACCAGTGTCTTGTCATCTGCATCCTTGTGAGCCCAGTAGAAGTCCAGAACCCAGGCATCATCCTGGATCCGATACTCGTTGCCCTTGGCGCGCTTTGCGACCAGAGCATCCGCCTCGCGTCTCTGCAGATCGGTGCTGTAGAAGGCGATGTAGGCGGCAAAGCCCATGCACAGTGCCTGGGGCAGCTTGCCGAACTTCTCGAAGTACTCAAGCAGTGACGGAAGATCTCTTGCCTTCCACTTGGAGGTGGAGTTCAGGGAGATGCTCATCAGCAGGTGATCGACGAAGGGGTTGTTGAACCGGTCGGTCACAGCAGCGGCGAAGTGCTCGCAGTCCGCCTTGTCCAGCGGCAGGATCGGGATGACCTCGTCGTAGAGGATCTTGTTCATGAATGCGTGGATCGTCTCGTTGTGCATGCAGTCGCGGACGATGTCCTGGCCGGCGAGATATGCGCCGAGGACAAATCCGGTGTGTGCGCCGTTGAGGATGCGGACCTTTCTCTTCTTGTAAGGAGCAACCTCCGGGACGACATGGACGTTGAGGCCGGCCTTCTTGAAGGGCAGCTTGTCCTCCAGGGCCTTGGGTCCCTCGATGTACCAGACACCGAAGACCTCGCCCACATCCAGGAGCGCATCCTCATAGCCGTTCTCCTTCGTCAGCTCCTCGACCTCCTTGGGATCGCGGATTCTGCCAGGGACGATGCGGTCCACCAGAGTGGAGCAGAAGAGGCAGTCATTCTCGATGTAGGAGGCGAAGTCATCGCCCAGGTTCCAATCCTTTGCGTGCTTTAACACATCCTTCTTGAGCTCCTGGCCATTGGCGTCGATGAGCTCGCAGGAGAGGAAGACGATACCGGGCTTTCCAGCCTTGAAGCGCTCGTACAGGAGCACGGTCACCTTGGCCGGGAAGGATGCCGGCGGGCAGTCGGTCATCTTGCAGGAGGGATCATAGGTGATGCCGGCCTCGGTGGTGTTGGAAGCCATGTACTCGAGGTCATCGCTGACTGCGATCTGGCGGATCTTCTCCCAGTCTGCCGCATCATAGGGGTTGTAGCAGGCATCCACCACGGAGATCACCCGCTTGTTGTTGACGGGCTGGCCGTTCTCCGAGCCGCGAAGATAGAGGGTGTAGAGACCCTGCTGCTCGTTGATGAGCCCCGTCAGGCCCTGGGAGATGGGCTGCACCAGAGCGACCTTTCCGTTCCAGTCCGCCTTCTCGTTGGACATATCAAACCAGTAGTCCACGAAAGCCCGGAGGAAGTTTCCCTCACCGAACTGCAGTACCTTGACCGGTGCCGACTCCTTGATGTACCCGGTGTAGCCGGACTTCTTCAACACGTCATAGTTTAACTTCTGCGCCATTTTTGGTTTTCCCTTCTGTGCCCCTTTCGGCACCCCAAATGATTATGCAACGGAATGTCAGATTCCGAAATACCGCTCTGCGTTGGTGTAGCTGATGCCCTGGACGATCTTCTTGAGGCTGTCCTCGTCGTCCGGATACTCGCCGTCCTCCACCCACTGGCCGATCAGGTTGCAGGCGATGCGGCGGAAGTAGTCATGTCTCGTGTAGGAGAGGAAGGAGCGGGAGTCGGTGAGCATGCCGACAAAGTTCCCGAGAAGTCCGAGGTTTGCCAGGGACTTCATCTGTGCCTCCATACCGTCTCTCGTATCCAGGAACCACCATGCGGCGCCCAGCTGCATCTTGCCGGGGATCTCGTCGCTCTGGAAGCAGCCGAGGCAGGTCGTGATCTGGTTGAAGTCCGCCTCGTCCAAAGAGAAGACGATGGTCTTGGGAAGCTCGCCGGTCTCATCGAGGGCGGAGAAGAGCTCAGCCAGCTGGTTGTAGCAGGTGCTCTTTGCGATCATATCGAAGCCCGTGTCCGGTCCCTCGAGACGGAACATGCGCTTGTTGTTGTCTCTCGTGCAGGAGTAGTGGATCTCCATGACGATGTTTTCCTTGTGGTACTTGCGTGCCAGGGAGAGGAGAACGGTGGTCTGGTACTTCTCGATCTCCTCGGTGGTCAGTGCCTCGCCCTTCATGGCCTTGCGGAAAATGCCGTCTGCCTCCTCGAGAGAGCAGGTGCGGAAGGGAACGTAGTCGAGACCGTGATCGGAAGCGCGGCAGCCGTGGGCCTTGAAGAAGTCAATCCGCGCGTTCAGTGCATCGAGAACCTCCTGGATCGAGGCAAAATGCTCTTTGCCGACGCTGGCTGCGAGCTTGTCCATGTATGCGGCAAAGCCGGGGCGCTGGATGTTGACCGCCTTGTCCGGACGGAAGGAAGGGCAGACCATGAAGCCGAGGTCCTTGACCTTTGCGAGCTTCTCGTGCCACTCCAGGGAGTCCGCCGGGTCATCGGTGGTGCCGACGTACTTCACGTTGCTCTGGCGGATGATGCCACGCACGGTCAGATTCGGATCATGCTGGAGCATATCCGAGGTCTTGTCCCAGATCGCCTTGGCGTTCTTCTCGGTCAGGGGCTCGGTGATACCGAAGTACTTGTGGAGCTCGAGATTGCTCCAGTGGTACATGGGATTGCCGATTGCCATCTCCAGGGCCTTGGTGAAGGCCAGGAACTTGTCGTAGGGATCCGCATTGCCGGTGACCAGCTCCTCCGGAACGCCGTTGCTGCGCATCACTCTCCACTTGTAGTGGTCTCCGAAGTAGGAGCCGTCCGGGTTCTTTCCTCCGAGCCAGACCTGCGCGATGTTGTCATAGCGGCGGTCCTCATAGATCTCCTTGGGCGGGATGTGGCAGTGGTAGTCGATGATCGGCATGTCCTCTGCATAGTCATGAAACAGGTGCTTGGCTGTCTCATTCTTCAGCATGAAATCCTTGTCCATAAATGCCTTCATGGAAGTATCTCCTTTCGATATTTGATCGCAATTACGGTCCCCCTGTGATGTAAGGACTTACACGAAAAATATATTCCCATCATACCGTCCCGTCAAGAAGAAATTGTAAGCGTTTACATACCAGGACAGGAAAAGACCCGGGCGGGGCATTGCGCTCCGCCCGGGCAGGGTTCAAAAATCTGTTGTGCAGCGCTTGACCAGCATCGCGCTGACGATGTCCACGGCTGGGACGGACTCCTTCTCGCCCTTGAGAACCTGCAGCAGGTGCTCACAGGTGTCGGTGCAGAGCTGCTCGAGTCTGCCGTCCACCGAGGTGAGTTCGGGCTCCGAGGCCACCGCCACCACCGAGTTGTTATACCCGACGATGCTGATGTCCCCCGGCACCTGCATGCCCTTGGCAAGGGCATACTTTAGGGCTCCGGCGGCCAGGGTGTCCTCGGTCGCCACGACGCTGTCGTACTGGAGGGCCTTGTACTCCAGGAGAAGATCCCGGACATAGTGGATCTTGCTGCGCGCCACCCGAAGCTTTAACTCCCCCAGCACCGGGTATCCCGCCTCCGTCAGCGCCTGCTCGTAGCCCTTCATCTTTTGCTGGGCAGAGTAGGACTGGGAGTCGGTGAGAAACAGGATCCGCTTGCGGCCCCGCTCGATGAGGCTCTTCGTCACCTCAAAGGTCGCCTTCCGATCATCCGAGATGCTGGCGTAGACATTGTCGCCCTCCACCAGGCCGTTGATGACAAAGACCGGGACCTCCCTCGCTGCGGCGCGGATGTAGTCGGTCTGCTGGGAGCTCGCCCCGTTTCCCGCATAGGTGGAGCCCACGAGAATCAGCGCGTCGATGCGCTTGGACAGGAGCATGGAGGCGTGGGACTGCTTGCGCTCCAGATCGAAGCCGCTGCAGCTTAAGATGCACTCGTATCCGTTCTTGTGGAGATTCTGCTCGAGATAGGATACTGCCGTCGCCATGTACATGTCGTCGATCCGGGGCACCATGATGCCCACGGTGTGCATGGTGTTCAGGCCCAGGCCCTGGGCAAACACGTTGGGGGTATACCCCGCCTCCTCGATCACGGACAGCACCCGCTGCTTGGTCTTTTCGCTGACCTTGTCCGAGCCGTTGACCACGCGGGAGACGGTGGCAATGGAGACGCCTGCCATCCTGGCGATGTCGTATATATTCATCTGCGGCCCTCCTTCCTGTGAAGGATCTGAAAAACCTGAAAGCGCTTACAATAAGCTATTGTACTGCACCGCGGAGGTTTTGCAAGAAGGAGATGAAAGGGCCGGCCCTGGAATAAAGTGCTTACACGTCGACCCGCAGGGCATCGTTGACCGCGTTGTTGGCGATCATCATGGCGCCCATCGCGGTGAGCACCACCATGATCCGCTCCGCCTTCTCCTCGTCCACCGGGTTCCCATCTTTGTCCCCGTTTCGAAGAAACTCCTCCTTCAGTTCCCGGAAGGCGTCGTCGGTGATGCCCTTGGGATCCCGGGCGAGGCTCCGCGCATAGTTCATCAAAAGCTCCTCGCGCCGAGTCAGATGGAACGCGTTCGGATCGATGTGGTGCTCCTGCCGAAGGAGTTTTCCAAAGTAGGTCGTGCAGACCATGCACTCGTTCTGGACGGAGATGGCGTACTCAAACAGATCCCCGTCGAGCTTTCCGATGAGCTGCTGCAGCTCGTCGTCGAGGTCGTAGGAGGCCTCCTCCACCGCCCGGAAGGCGGCGACGCTGTGCAGGAGCGTCTTCTTCTCATTGGTCAGCTGGTGTCCCTTGGCAAGGTGCTGCTGAATCGCCTCTTGGACCTCCCTGGGTGCATTTTCCGGATCAATCTGACTCACTCTTCCCATACCTATGACCTCCTTATATTTTCTGCCGGATTTTTTGTCCCGGGTCTTTACGAATCTCTAATCTTGACTTATCATATCGAAACAGTAGTTTTAACGCAAGGAGGACTTTCAAGATGAGTCGGATTGCCGCCGCAATCGAGGACCTCGTGGGAAACACCCCGCTCTTTGAGCCCGTCCGGGTGGAGGAGCGCCTGGGGATCCGGGCCCACCTTCTTTGCAAGCTCGAGGGGCAGAATCCCGCGGGCAGCAGCAAGGACCGGGCCGCCCTGTCGATGCTGCGGGCGGCAGAGGAGGCGGGGATGATCCATCCCGGGGACACCCTCGTCGAGCAGACGAGCGGCAACACCGGGATCGCCCTCGCCGCCATGGCCGTCCCGAAGGGATACCGCTGTGACATCTTTCTGGAGGCCGGCGTGACGAGGGAGCGAAAGAAGATCCTCCTTGCCCTGGGGTGCCGGCTCCGCTCCCGCGGCGACATCCCGGGGATCTCCAAGGAGGAGGTCCTTGCACACCCCTATGAGGAGGCTTCCCTCGCGGAGATCCGGGCGTACTGCAAGGCGATGGGCCCTCGCTATCACTTTCTCGATCAGACCACCAACCCGAACAATCCGCTGGCCCATGTGCGCACCACGGGGCCGGAGATCTGGCGGGACACGGACGGGAAGGTCGATGCCCTCGTTTTGATGGCGGGGACCGGCGGGACGCTCCGGGGGCTTTCGCAGTACCTGCGGGAGAAAAATCCCAAGATCCGCATTATCGCTGCGGAGCCCGCCCCCTGTTCGAGGCGGTGCGAGAAAAATCCCAACTGCCAGATCATTGACGGGGTGCTGGACTTCGACGATCACCCGGATCACACGGCCTCGTACTTTATCACCCACGACCTCTACGACAGGTGTCTTGAGGTCAGCGCCAAAGAGGCGGATGAGACCGCGCGGCTTGTCGCAAGGACCGAGGGGCTTCTTTTTGGCACCTCGGGGGCCGCGGCGCTATCCGCCGCGATCCGGCTCGCCAAAGACCCGGCCTATGACGGCAAAAACCTCGTCGTCATCATCCCGGATGGGGGCGGAAAATACCTCTCCTCGCCGCTCTACGGAATCTGAGGGATTTGCCTTCCCGGCGCCTTGCTGATATGGTGTCCCTGACAGTTGTCCATCCGACGAAACGAATGCACATGGGAGGGAACGAACGATGTCACAGACGAGAATCACAGAGAGCGGAATCACGCTCACCGGAAAATCCTACACGGGAGATCTGTACGCAAGGGCCATCCACCCGGACGGCAGGCCCTACCACACCTTCCGTACCGCCAGCGTGGAGGTCTTTGCGGACGATGTCCGCTTCGAGGGCTGCCGCTTTGCCAACACGGCCGGGCCGGGGGAGAAGGTGGGACAGGCACTTGCCCTGTATCTGGACGGAGACGGAATCATTCTGGAGGACTGCACCCTGACTGGATACCAGGACACCCTGTTTCTCGCTCCGCTCCCGGAAAAGGAATACGAAAATGACGGATTTTTAGGCCCCGGAAAGGATCTGCCCAGGACGCCCCGGACCGTGATCTTTGAGCGCTGCTGCATCGAGGGGAGCATCGACTTTGTCTTTGGCGGCGCCACCGCATACTTCTACGACTGCGAGTTCCGAAGCCTCGGACCCGGCTACGTGTTTGCCCCCTGTACCCCGGCAGAGGTGGAGACCGGATTTACGGCCATCAACTGCCGCTTCACCGCGGCGGATGGCGTGCCGGACCAGAGCTGCTATATCGCGCGCCCCTGGCGGGATGACGGCGCGGTGCGGCTGGAGAACTGCTACCTCGGCCCCCACATCCACCCGGATGGCTGGCACGACTGGGGAAAGAATAACGCCTGGGGGCGGATCCGCTTTTCCGAGAAGAACTCCTACGGCCCCGGCGCCGGAACGCCCCGCCCGCCCTATGTCCGGGTGGAGGCATAAAATCCTGTCAAACCGATCGGAAATTCGAAAAAAAGGAAAATCAGGTCTTCCCCTCGGGGCAATTCTCCTGTATACTGACACAACGTTACTATAACCGTTGAAGCGCATCCGGTCCCGGCCAGCCTCTGGCCCCGCGCCGGAAGAGAGGAGCGCATCATGTCCCAACACGCATGGGAAACCGTAGTCCAGGCGTTCCCCCAGATTCTGGGGAAAGGCCTGACCATGACCATTCCCCTGACGCTGATATCCTTTGCCATTGCCATGGTGATCGCCGTGGTCGTCGCCATGGTGCAGTTCGCAAAGATCCCGGTTCTCACCGCGATCTGTCGGTTCTACATCTGGGTGATCCGCGGCACGCCGCTTCTGGTGCAGCTGTACGTGATCTTTTTCGGCCTGCCCAGCATCGGCATCAACGTGGATGCCTTCCCCGCGGCGGTCCTGGTGTTCTCCATCAATGAGGGCGCCTACGGGGCCGAGACGATCCGCGGCGCCCTGGAGTCGGTGCCCGCCGGCCAGCTGGAGGCCGGCCGCTGTGTGGGCCTGTCCTACCTGCAGATCATGTGGCACATCATCCTGCCCCAAGCCTTCCGCACTGCTTTCCCCACCCTGGGGAATGAGCTCATCAGCATGGTAAAGGACACCTCCCTGGCCGCCAACATCACGGTGACCGAGATGTTCTTCCAGACCCAGCGGATCGCAGGCCGCACCTATGAGACCATGGCCCTGTACCTGGAGGTTGCGGTGATCTACCTGCTGTTTTCGACCGTTCTCTCCCTGCTGCAGAAGGCCGGAGAGAAGCGCCTTGCCGCCTACGGCAGGCAGCTGTGAAAGGAGGCGCCATGGCACTGCTTGATATTCAGCACATCAGCAAGTCCTTCGGCCAGGGGGAGGTACTTCGGGACGTCAACCTGAAAGTGGAGAAGGGCGATGTGATCTCGATCCTGGGAAAGTCCGGATCGGGCAAGACGACGCTCCTTCGATGTATCAACTTCCTGGAGCGGGCAGATGCGGGGACAATGGTCTTTGACGGCCAGGAGGTCGACCTGCACCGGGCCGCAAAGAAAGAGATCGACGGGATCCGCAAAAAGACCGGCTTTGTCTTTCAGAACTACAACCTGTTCCGGAACCTGAACGTTTTGGAAAACGTGACGCTCGGCCTCACCGCCGGGCGGGGCATGGACAAAGAAGCGGCGAAAGAAAAGGCCCTGGACATGCTCGGGCGCGTCGGAATGGAAGAGGAGAAGGACAAGTTCCCGTCCCAGCTCTCCGGCGGACAGCAGCAGCGGGTTGCGATTGCCCGGGCCCTTGCCACCGATCCGCAGATCATCTTCTTCGACGAGCCCACCTCCGCCCTGGATCCCCAGCTCACCGATGAGGTCCTGAACGTCATGCGAAAGCTCGCAGAGGACGGCATGACGATGCTGGTCGTGACCCACGAGATGGGCTTTGCCCGGGAGGTCTCCAGCCGGGTCGTCTTCATGGACGGGGGCCTCGTGGTGGAGGAGGGAGAGCCGAAATCCTTCTTCGCCAACCCGAAGGATGCGAGAACCCGCTCCTTCCTGCGCCTGGCAGAGAGCGTCAAAGCCTGACCTGACACATCCAACATGAGAGAAGGCCCCGAGGGGGCCGAGGAGGAAATTTATGAAGAGAAAGAGCAAGTTTGATCCGTTTGCACCTGTCCTTGCGGGAACCCTGACCGCAGCCCTTCTGCTCGCAGGCTGCGCTAGTTCCTCCGGTTCCGGAACAACTGCGACAGGAAGTACCGAAAGCAGCAGCGCTTCCGACACGGAGAGCACTTCCGACGATCACCTTGCCCGGATCAAGAGCACCGGCAAGATCACGGTGGGCCTCGAGGGCGACTGGCAGCCCTTCTCCTACCACGACGACGATGACAACCTGGTGGGATACGATGTGGAGGTTGCCCAGAACATCGCCTTGCACCTGGGCGTAGAGGCAGACCTCGTAGAGGGACCCTGGGACGGCCTGTTTGCCGGCATGGACTCCGGCCGCTACGACATCGTCGTCAACGGCGTGGACGTCACCCCTGACCGGCAGCAGAAGTACGACTTCTCCGACCCTTACGCCTATGACCACACGGTGCTGATCGTGCGGGATGACAACACGGACATCACGAGTTTTGAGGACCTGGACGGAAAGACAACGGCCAACTCCATCGGCTCCACCTACCAGGAGATCGGTGAGCAGTACGGCGCCACGGTCAGCGGTGTGGACACCCTGGTGGAGACCCTCCAGATGGTCCAGAACGGCCAGGTGGATGCCACCCTCAACGCCGCCACGTCCTTCGGCGACTACATGAAGACAAATCCGAATGCACCGCTGAAGATCGCCGCCACCTCCGAGGAGGCGACCTCCTATGCAATCCCGATGGAGAAAGGAGACGACAATGCGACGCTCCTTGCCGCCGTCAATAACGCCCTCTCCGCGATGCGGGAGGACGGGACCCTGGCATCCCTCTCCGAGAAGTACTTCGGCGCTGATCTGACCGAGAACGCATCGGACAGCCAGTAAGCAAAACAGCAAAAGACAAAGCAAAGTCCTCTCCGGCCGCAGAAAAACGGTCAGAGAGGACTTTTTGTCTGTTGGATTCCGGCATGTCACGCGGTGATCTCGATCCGGAGTCCCTCCGGGCCGAGGATGACGCTCTCGTAGTAGCCGTCCCCTGTGGTGCGAGGGCCGGAGAGGACCTCGTACCCGTCTTTCCGAAGGCGGCCGGTCAGCGCATCCACCGCAGCCTGATCTCCCACGGAGAAGGCGAGATGATCGTAGCCTTGCTTGGGGCCGGACGATTCCGCACCCGCAAGCGCCGGCCGCGTCATGATTTCAAGCCTTGCCCCGCCGTCAAAGGTGAGAAAGTAGGAGCGAAAGTCCGTCTTGGGGTTGTGATAGCCCCCATTTGCCGCCGCATGAAAATACGTTAGGAATTGACACATAATAAATTAATCAGTTGGCACGTAATAAATCGACTGCTATAATAGCCTTATATCTCGGATGGGAGGCAGTCGATTCATGGCTTCACCAATATATGATAGCGACCACGTTGATCATATTTTATCCAATATTTCCGTCATTTTGCCCTATGTCAATGAGCGCCAGAGACGGCTGATTATAGGAGCTCTTTCTGATGCACTGGGTTATGGCGGCAAGTCTGCGATCAGTGAAAAATGCGGTGTGGCACGTAATACCGTGCGCAAGTCCGACGAAGAGTTCAAGCTCATCATCGCTGATGCTGCCGGCGAGACTTCTACTTCCACAGAGACAGAAACCAAAAGTGACGAAGCAGAAGACTCTGGCACTACGGATACCGATAAGGATTCTGAAATGTTGCTGGAAGCAACTCCAGAGCAGATTGTCGGGCTTTATGATGGCTCCGTCAGCCTTTCTTCACTTGAAAGCAGACAGCGCCGCGCGGGTGGTGGCAGAAAAAGTGAAGCTGCGAAAAATCCGGAACTGATTCCTGCATTGATGGAGATCCTTGACGACTACACCTATGGTAATCCGGAATCCGTGCTGCTTTATACAAACCTGAGTGATCGCAAGCTCTCAGCTATGCTCGCTGAGAAGGGCTATTCAGTTGGGAGAAATGTCGTCAACCGAATGCTGAAGGCACTCGGTTGGAGCAAACAACAGAACAAGAAGCTGAAGCAGGTCGGTAAGGAACATCCAGACAGAAATGTGCAGTTTGAATTCATCAATGCAACGGGTAAAGAGGTTTTAGCTGCAGGGAATCCCATGATTTCCATCGATTGCAAAAAGAAGGAAAACATAGGAGACTATGCCAACAAAGGCAAGGAGTACAGACATAGCAAAGATCCTCGAGCGGTGCTTGACCACGATTTTCTGGATAAGGAACTTGGTCAGGTTGCACCATATGGTGTTTACGTCGTCAACAATAATACTGGGTTTGTAAATCTTGGAACCACACATGACACCTCCCAGTTCGCAGTCGCCAGTATACGTGCCTGGTGGTACACCGTTGGCAAGAACACGTTTCCTGACGCGACCATGATTTATGTCACGTGTGATGGAGGCGGAAGCAATTCCAGCCGTGTGCGAATGTTCAAGACGGAACTGGCAAAGCTGGTTGAGGAAATCGGGATACCGATTCAGATCTCTCATTTCCCGCCGGGAACATCAAAATGGAACAAGGTGGAGCATCGCCTTTTCTCTGAGATATCAAAAAGTTGGGCAGGTAAACCGCTAATCAGTGTTGAAACTGTAGTTCAGTTGATCGGATCAACAACTACAACAACTGGTCTGAAGGTAACCTGTCAGCCTGATTACAATGACTATAAAACAGGTCTGAAGGCTTCTGAGGAAGAGTACGATAAAGTTGATATTGAATGGATCAATATCGGGACATCTAACAAATGGAACTACATCATTCATGGGCTGAAAAAGGACTCGTGAATTGATCAATTTAAAGGATGACACACCCTTACAAAGAAATCCCTTGTCCGCTCCAGGTCATGGACGTACAGCGCCGCGTGTTCGATCCGCATCAGTGATCTTCTCCTTCCAGCCGCTGCACCGGGAACAGAAGGTCGCATTTTCCGGTGCCGGGGTCGATGCACTCCTGCACCGCACCGACCAGGGTGATTTCCCGCTCCGAGAGGTAGCGGAGCATACGGGGGAAGGTGTCCTCCCCCTCCTCGGAGACCCGCAGGTAGGAAAAGCCCGGTACCTGCCACCTGGTCCATCCCTCAGGCGCCTCCGCGTCGTCCAGGCATTCCACACCGGCCAGGTAGAGTCCCTCCTGAAAATGTGCCCAGGGCTGAAACGTCCGGTCAAAATCCGTCATGGCGCCCCAGATTCCGACAAGCCGCCCGGCATCATTCCTCTTTGCCAGCGGTGCGATCTCGGGAAAGCGGGCGTTGGCCCGCTCCCAGAGCCGCTTCACAAAGTTTTTCCCCTCCCGCGTGGAGCCCTCCATTCCGATGACAACAAAGGCCTCCTTCGAAAATGGCTCGACTCGGAGCCCATCCTGATCCTCCATATCCCCTGAACTCATATATTTTTCTTCCTCCTGTGGGCATCTTATCAGACGCACAGTGCCGACACAAGATAAAGCACGTTTAAAGGGGAGGAAGGCGGTATCGGACAGGAGGGCGACTGCAGGATGGAATTCGAGAAGCAGAAGGCCCTGCAGCCGCTCTGTTTGGGAAGAACGCGCAGGCAATATGTGGTAACCTTACTGCACAGGGGAAAAAATCCCGGCAGCAGAAAACCGGCGCAGGCAAAGAATGGAAGGGGAACGTGACATGGACAGAGCACAGATCCAGTTGGAATTGCGGCAGCGGGCGGATGAGAAGTATCGGAACTTTACGTCCGGCCTTCTTCCGGGGACGCAGGCCATCCTGGGCGTGCGGCTTCCGGACCTGCGCGCCCTGGCAAAGAAGATCGCGCACGAAGGCGACTGGCGGGAGAGCCTTCGGGAGCTCCCGGATGACACCTTCGAGGAGATCATGCTGCAGGGCTTTGTCATCGGCTATGCGCGCTGCTCCGTCGAGGAGAAACTGGAGCTCGTGCGCGGCTTTGTGCCCAAGATCGACAACTGGTCCGTCTGTGACAGCTTCTGCACCAGCCTGAAATTTGTGAAGACAGAGAAGGAGCGCGTCTTCTCGTTTTTGCAGCCGTATCTCTCCTCAGACCGGGAATTCGAACAGCGCTTTGGCTGTGTGATGCTGCTGGATTATTACATCGATGACGACTGGCTGCCCCGCACGGTGGCTGCCCTGCTGCAGGTTCCGGCCAGAGCGTATTACGCAAAGATGGCCGCTGCCTGGGCACTGGCGGAATGCTATCTGCACTGCCCGGAAAAGCTGCTTCCCATCCTGTCCGGAAACACCCTGGACCCGGAGGTCCAGCAAAAGGCCCTGCAGAAAATCACGGAGTCCAGAACAATCTCGCCCGAAGAACGCGCCAGGATCCGCGATCTGAAAAGCCGACTGAAAACAGCAAGGAAGCAGGATGCATGATGGCCGCTTCTCCGACAAGCAAGGAGGAGCGGCTTTTTCCTGCCCCAAAGCAGTACTTTCGGCGTGCATCCGCACAAGGACACCACTGAAGCACTTCACATTTTCAGGCTGCACATTTGCAAAGGATCCAGGACAAATATTTCATCCTGCCTGATCGGATGGACCTGATTGTCCAGCTCTTGATTTTTCCTTCTCCCATCTTTGGGTACATCACCGATTTCTGTTTCCGTATCATGAAAGAACTCACTTGATCCCGAATCTCTGGATGGCAGCTGCCGCATTCTGGTAAATTCCGATTCCGCCAATCCGTATGAGATAAGCCGCAGGAAACAGGATGTCCCGAAATTGGGCACCGCCATTACCGCCAAATCATCTTGAGATCGGTCTGTTGGTCATCCCCAGCAGACCGATTTTTCTATGCCGAAAAACATGAATACGGGATTCCCTGTCTCTCAGGACTTCTTCCACCCGCGTGCCGAAGAGCAGAGCAAGCAGGAGAGCGGCAAAAGGTGTCTTGATTCCTTCTGAAATCGGATCAAAGCCGACATCATCAAGACCATCCCGACATCAGGAATCGCCCGGATCCTGGGCCTGATTTAAGAAAATTAGGAAGTATGCCCAAAAGATAGTTCAGATTCGCCGTCCAAAACAATAAAAATATAGTGCACAACAAGAATTGATATGCTACACTGTAATCGAAACAATAAGAAACAAGAATTGATTTCACGCAACGTGCGATATTGTCAAAAAGCAGACGGACAGATGCAGAAAAGATGCTGGATATTCCTTTTGGTCATGCTGCTCATCTGGTACGGCAGAGGCAGTCTCTCTGTCAGAGCTGCAGAACCGAGAACCGTATACTTCTTCTACAACAATCCCTGCGCTTCCTGTCATGAGGAGGACAAGATCTACGAGATCTTCCATGAGACTTTTTCCGACGGGGAACGCAAAAGCCTGAACTATGATCTGCAGGCGTACAACACCTTTGAGCCCTCCAACGAAGCCGTGATGGACCGCGTCCTCGAAACCATCGGGACGTCGAGACAGGATGTCACCCTTCCGATTCTGGTCGCCGGAACCAACGTGCTCTCCGGCTATGATGTCATCCGCAGCAAAGTTCGCAGCGTGATGGAAGATCCATCCTGGCAGCCCGTGACCGGAGAGGAGAGTGCTTCCTATGATCCGGCAGACGGGGAAACCGGTGCTGTGGCAGCGTTCCGGGAAAGGCTCCAGGAAATGAGCCAGAACACACCGGACCAGTTGGTTCTCTTTGTCACGACAGCATGCGATGACTGTGAGCGTGCCGAAACAGCACTGAAGCAGGCAGGCATTTCCTATGCCGCCTGGAACGTATCCGATCCGGAAGTCTATGCCGGTTATCAGCTGCTGATGCAGGCAAGAGGCATCGAGGAGGGAGCAAGAAAGGTTCCGTGTCTTGCATCCGGGGACAGCCTGTTCGTCGGAAGTTCTGAGATTTTGGCCGAGGTCAAAGGCGGCCAGGTCACAGCAGGAGACAGCAGACAGACCGCCAAAGTCCTTCTGTCCGATCTGTCGAACGCCTCTTTGTCGGAAGCCGATACGGCCAGCATTCCGAAATGGTACCAGCTCCTTGGAGAGGGTGTTGTCGTCGGTCTCAATCCGTGCTCGCTTTCCATGCTGTTGATGGTGCTTTCCGTCCTTGCCTCCTCCGGGAAAAAGGCCGGAAGAACCGGTGCCGTATTTTTGGTTGGAAAGGCAATCGCGTATCTCGGAATCGGGCTTGCGGTGTTTCAGGCCTATGGCATGCTCACCTCCGGGGTGTTTGGAAAAGCAAGACAGGTCCTGCGTGGAATCCTCTCTGTCGTATTTCTGATTCTCGCAATCCTGTATCTGCTCGATGCCTACCATGCCTTCCGGATGGAATTCGGAAAGATTCGCATGCAGCTGCCGGCAAAGTTCCGGCGGGCAGAGCATCACGCAATCCAAAAGATCGGCAGCATCTCCGGTGCGATGTTGGTTCCGGCGGCACTGCTTCTCGGCATTCTCATCTCCGTGGGGGAGTTCTTCTGTGCGGGTCAGCTGTATACCGCCTCCATCATCAGTATGGCGGAAACGCAGACCATCCCCCAAATTCGGATCATTACATCCTTTGTCCTGTTTACCGCAGGAATTCTGATCCCGTCGGCGGTACTTGTTATCGCCGCCTCTGTGACGGGCAGCATAGAACGGATTGCCGGCTTTATGGCACGGCATGAGGCATGGATCAAGACCGCATCCGGTGCGATGTTTTTGATCTTCGCCGTGATTCTGGTAGTCTGACGGCACCGAACACCGAGGCCGTTTGGATGGATGCACTTCACTATACTCAAGTGGGAGGTAAAAATGAAAAGAAAAGCTTTGAAGCAAGCCCTGGCTCTGTCGCTGGCAGGCGCTTTTGCACTCGGGACAGCCGCGTGCGGAAGTTCCTCCACATCGGACTCGGGATCGACGGATTCCGCCGCCGCGTCCACCGAAGCTGCGGCCTCGACCGAATCTACGGAGACTGCTGCCGCCGCAAGTACCGGTTCCGGCGCGACCTATGACGATGATCCGTCCTTCTATCCGGTCAAGAACCCGCAGGAGTTCACGGCATTCACGATGAGCATGCCGAACGTGACAGATCTTGCCACCAATGACTTTACCAAGTATCTCGAAAATCTGACCGGCGTCAAAATCGACTTTGAGACCGGTTCCCGCGATGACTGGCAGGAGAAGCTGAACCTGGAGCTCTCCTCCGGCGATTACCCGGATATCATCTTTGGCGTCACCCCGGACCTTGCAAAGTACGGCGTGGAAGAGGGCATCATTATTCCTCTGGATGACTACCTCACCGAGGAGAACTGCCCGGAGTATCTGAAGATGTTCAAAGATCAGCTGGATCTCTCCAGAGAGTCCGATGGAAAGATCTATTCGCTGCTCGCGACCAACGACTGCTATCACTGCAAGTACGCAGACAAGATGTGGATCAACACCAAGTACCTGGATGAGCTCGGTGTGGACATGCCGACCACCACGGATGAATTCTACGATGTCTGCCAGAAGTTCCTGGAGAAATATCCCAATGGCATCGCACTCGCCGGCACGGCACCCGGATCCGGCTGGCATTCCGATTTCCAGGAATGGCTGATGGGCTCCTTCCTGCTCTATCCGGGAAGATCCTACACGACCAATGCCTATGATTACACCGCAGTGAACAAGGACGGCAAGATCGTCTGTGTGGCCACGGATGACCGCTACAAGGACTTCCTCGAGTACTGCAATTCTCTTTACAAGATCGGTGCGATCTACGACGGCGATTTCACACAGACGCAGGAGCAGCTGAAGACCCTGGTGAACAACCCGGATCAGTCCCCGGTTCTGTGCATGCCTGAGGGCACGATTTCCGATTACATCGATGTGGTCTCCAATCCGGATCTCTACAAGGAATATGCAACGCTGGCTCCCCTCGAGGGCCCCGACGGCACAAGGCTGACCACCTACTATAAGTACAGCGCCGTCTCCAGCGGAAACTTTATGATCACCGACAAGTGCAAGGATCCGGCAACCGCGCTCCAGTGGGTGGACTTCTTCTACTCCAGCAAGGGCGATCTCTGCAGCCAGTACGGTGCGGATGAGGGAACAGACTGGGTGCTCAATCCCGAAGGCGAAGTCGGCCTGAACGGAAAGCCCGCTCTCTATAAGATCCTCAACGGTTACAGCGGTGAGCCGCAGAACCACGACTGGCAGGACATCGGCATCCGTGTGGCGCCCGAGGATTATCGTCTTGGACAGGCAACCGATCCGGATGTTGACCCTTATGGCCCCGACGGACTGGAGAAGCTCCTCTATGATGCCTCTGCAAACAATTATGCGCCTTACAGCCAGGATGAGCAGAACGCCGATCTGGATGTGCTGCCTGAGATGAAGATGAGCAACGATGAGTCCAGCGCCATCTCCACCATCGACGTCGAAGTGGAAAAGATCATCTCCGAGTCCCAGGTTGCCTTCATCACCGGTGCCCAGGATCTCGACAGCGGCTGGGACAGCTATCTCGACTCCCTCAACAAGGCCGGTCTCTCAGATCTGCTCTCCACTTACCAGGCCGTGTACGACCGCATGCAGAGCCAGTAATCGAAACAGCTTCTGAAATCGGCAGCTGAAAAAGGGGCTGCGGCAAAACCGCAGCTCCTTTCTCCTTTTATCATATGTCACCAGACCTCGGTGTTGACGACGTTTTGCCGTCACATGCCGTGAAAAGGTTTATTTCGGCTCTCCTCCCGGTACGGGCGGTAAGCCGACATAAGTCTTTTAACGGAGCAGAGTGAGTCAAAACTATGCGGGAGAAAAGGAAATGAGCAAAAAGAGCAAATCAACACTTCAGAAAAAGCGCGGAAAGTACAACTGGCAGTTCTGGGCAATCATCGCGGTTCCTGTGATTTATGCCTTTATATTTGCCTATATCCCGATGGGCGGTATTGTCCTTGCCTTCAAGGACTACAGCATCCGCAAGGGAATTCTGGGAAGTCCCTGGGTTGGACTGCGATACTTCAAGCAGTTTCTCACATCTACCTCCAGCACCACGGTGATTGCCAATACCTTTATTCTCGGCATCTACAGCCTGCTGGTGAATTTCCCGTTTCCCATCCTCTTCGCTGTGTTGGTCAATGAACTGCGCAGTGTAAAGTTCAAGAAGGCCGTTCAGTTCGTGAGCTATGCACCGTACTTCATCTCCACGGTCGTCCTCGTCGGCATGATGATGCAGATGATGGACCTTCGAACCGGCATCTTCAATAAGATCCTGACGGCGTTGGGACTGCAGGCGGTGAACTTCTTCGGAGATCCCAAGTGTTTCCGCGGACTCTACGTCTGGTCCGGACTCTGGCAGTCCATGGGATATAACTCGATCATCTACATCGCGGCACTGGCAGGGGTCAACCCGGAGCTGAAGGAGGCTGCCACCGTGGACGGTGCAAGCCGTCTGCAGCGGATCCTGCATGTCGATCTTCCCAGCATCATGCCGACCATCGTGATCATGCTGATCTTCTCCTGCAGCAGCATCGTCAATATCGGCTTTGACAAGGTGTACCTGATGCAGAACAGCATGAACGCATCCGTTTCCGAGGTCATCTCCACCTACGTCTACAAAGTCGGTCTGATCAATTCGGACTTCGGATTCTCCACCGCAGCAGGCCTCTTCCAGTCTCTTGTGAGTTTCGCCCTGCTGGTTGTCGTCAATAAGGTGGCCAAAAAAGTGACCGAAACCAGTCTGTGGTAAGAGGAGGCAGCTATGGAACACATCAAATTCAAGTACATGTCGACCGGGGAAAAGATCTTCACCATCGTGGATTACATTCTCATGATCTTTGTCCTTGTTGTCATCGCCTATCCCATCATCTACATCATCAGTGCCTCTTTCTCCTCACCGCAGGCCGTGATCTCCGGGAAGGTGGTGCTCTGGCCGGTGGATGTGACGCTTCGCGGCTATAAGGCGGTGTTCAACAATCCGAAAATCATGACCGGTTTCCGCAATTCGATCTTCTACACCGTTGTGGGAACGTTCATCAACATCGTCATGACCATGTGCTGCGCCTTCCCGCTCTCGGAAGGAATTCACGGCGCGGAACAAGATCTCCGCCTATTTCGTCTTCACCATGTACTTCAGCGGCGGACTGGTCCCCACGTACATCCTCGTGATGAGACTCGGCCTGATCAATTCCCCCTGGGCCATGATCATTCCGACCGCCATGTCCACTTACAACATGATCATCGCCCGCACTTATATGGTCAATTCGATCCCGGATGAGCTGTATGAGGCGACAGAGATCGACGGCGGCACGCCCTGGCAGTACTTCATCCGCATCGTGTGGCCGCTGTGCAAGCCGATCATTGCCGTGCTGGTGCTCTACTACGGCGTCGCAAAGTGGAACGATTACTACAACGCGATGATCTTCCTGAAGAAAGACAGCCTGCAGCCACTGACGATCGTCATGCGGGACATCCTGATTCAGAACCAGGTGGATCCCACCATGCTGACCGATGCAAGACAGGCCTCAGAGCTGGCAGGATTGACGCAGCTGCTCAAATACTCCACCATTGTGGTGGCATCGCTTCCGGTGCTCGTCATGTATCCGTTTGTACAGAAGTACTTCGTCAAGGGCGTGATGATCGGTGCGGTAAAGGGATAACCGGGCAGACCGGGGCAGCTCCCGGAAATAAAGGAGGATCACTTCGATGTGGCAGTTTGACAGACAGGCGTATGAAAATAGAATGCAGTGGTTTACAAAGGCCCGCTTTGGCATGTTTCTGCACTGGGGACTGTATGCCATTCCCGGAAGAGGGGAGTGGATCCGCAGCATAGAAGAGATGCCCGAGTCGGAGTACATGAAGTACTTCGAGGAATTCAATCCGACGGACTACGATCCGAAGAAGTGGGCCCACATGGCAAAAGAGGCGGGCATGCAGTATATGGTGATGACTGCAAAGCATCACGACGGATTCTGCCTCTTCGACAGCCAGTACACGGATTTCAAAGCGACCAATACCAAAGCAGGCAGAGACCTGATTCGCGAGTATGTCGATGCCGCCCGCGCGGAGGGACTTAGGGTCGGCCTGTATTACTCCCTTCTGGACTGGCATCACCCGGATTTCCCGCAGTACGGGGACCGCAATGCGCCGATGCGGAACCATCCGGAGTGCGGAAACGAGAACCGGGACTTTTCCCGGTATGTGGAGTACTTCCACAACCAGGTGCGGGAGCTGTGCACCAATTACGGGAAGATCGACCTTCTGTGGTTCGACTTCTCCTATGATGACATGCGGGGCGAGAAGTGGGGTGCCACGGAGCTGATCCAGATGGTGCGCTCCCTGCAGCCGGACGTCATCATCGACAACCGGCTGGAGGTATCAGGAGAGGGGAGAGGCTCCCTTTGGGCCTGCAATCCCACCCCCTACCACGGCGACTTTGTGACGCCGGAACAGATGATTCCCCCGGAAGGCATACGGGATGTGAAGGGCAACCCCATGGCCTGGGAGGCCTGCTTTACCATGAACCGCAACTGGGGCTACTGCGGCACGGACCACATGTTCAAACCCGGATCACTCCTGATCAAGAAACTCGTGGAGTGCGTCTCGAAGGGCGGAAACATGATTCTGAATGTCGGACCGGATGCCCGGGGGAACTTCCCGAGAGAATCCGTTCAAATTTTGCAGGAGTTCGCCGCCTGGATGAAGAAAAACCACGAGAGCATCTACGGCTGCACCCGCTCCGACCTTCCCAAGCCCGAGTACGGCCGCATCACCCAGAACGGAAAGAACCTGTATTTCCACATCTATGAGAACTGCATCGGACCGCTCCCTCTGGTGGGCGTGAAAAAGGAAGAGGTGAAGGCGATCCGCGCGCTGGACACCGGGTGCGAAATCCCGATTTCCAACAGCTGGGTGCACAGTGATTACCCGGATCTTTGCTATGCAGACCTGGGACCGGATCCGGTTCTGCCGGACCCCGTCGACTACGTGATCAAAGTGGAACTCAAGTGAGCACACGGAAAGGAGCTGTCTTGCTGTCTGAGCAACTCAAAAAATATGCCGAGGCCGCCTATCAGGAGCGGGCGCCGTATTTCGGGAACCTGCGCAGGCTGATCGAAGAGCGGCTCCTGGCGTGCACGGAAGAGGAAAAGGTCCTGATGCAGTTCTTCTATGGGACAATGCCGCTCTCTGATGCGGCAGAATACCCTTTTGACCTGTTTCTCTCCTATGTGCGCCACGGCCTGATGCTGCGCCAAGAGATCCCCTGGTGCCGGGAACTGCCAGAGGAGGTATTTCTTCGACACGTCCTGTACTACCGCGTCAACTCAGAAAAGATCGAGGACTGCCGGCCGTTTTTCTATCAGGATACCATCGAGAGGATCAGGGGCCTGTCCATGCGGGAAGCCGTCATCGAGCTCAACTATTACGCGGCGGAACACGTGACCTATCGCGCATCGGATCTGCGCACGCTCTCCCCGCTGACGGTCTATGCCTCCGGCGATGGCAGGTGCGGAGAGGAGTCCGCGTTCTTTGTGAGCGTGCTGCGCTCCGTCGGCATCCCGGCAAGACAGGTCTACGTCCCTCTCTGGGCCCACTGCGACGACAATCACGCCTGGTGTGAGGTTCGACTCCCGGATGGCTGGCACTATCTCGGCGCCTGTGAGCCGGAGGAGGTCCTTGACCGGGGCTGGTTCGACGGAGCCGCCTCCCGGGCGCTTCTGATCCATGCGCGGGAGTTTGACCATTTTCACCCTGAAGAAGAGGAACCGCGAGCTGACCTTCGAAACAGCGAGGCGCCCATCGGGAGAGACCACGGCGTCTTCTACGTCAACCGCACGCCGGGCTATGCCCAGACAGCACAGCTGACGATATTCGTCAGGGACGGGGAGAAGCCGGCAGCAGGGGCTTCGATCTACCTGCAGATCCTCAACTATGCCGAGTTCTTCGATTCGGCGGTTCTTACGGCAGATGCACAGGGAATGGCGTCCATCCGCCTGGGAAAGGGCTCCTGTCGGATCCGGGCCGCAAAGGACGGACGAATGGCGGATGCCCTGGTGACCATGGAGAACGATCTGCAGATCACGCTCTCACTCTCCTTCGCGGCGGAATACATCCGCACGCTGCCCGAAACCTGGACCCACCATGAACTGCCGGCGCCTCAGGAGCATGTGCTCTATGCCGCAAAGCCCACCAAAGAGCAGCAGGCAAGGCAGCGCCTTCGCGTGGAGAAATGCAATCAGCTCCGAAATGCCATGGTGCGCAGCACGCCATTTGCGGCAGCGGGCGATCCGGAGCGGGAGCGGTTTCTGCAGTCCCTCTCGGAAAAGGACCGGAAGGACGTGACCGAAGCCATTTTTCAGGATGCAGAGCTTGCGGAGAACACCGGATACCCGGAGGAGATGTTCCGCAGCTGTGTCTTTAGCGAGCGGATCGGAAGAGAGGAGCTGACGCCGTGGAGGGCGTTTCTTCGCAAGTACTTCGACGATGCCCAAAAGCAGACATTTCAGAAAAATCCGCACGCGATCGCCGCATATGTGGAAGCACACGTGTCCTACACGCCGGCATTCCACTATGAGACCCTGGTGTCGTCTCCCAAAGCAGTCCTTGCCCTTGGCCAGGGAAGCCCGGAGTCCCGGGCGATTCTCTGCGTTGCCATTGCAAGAGCGCTGAACCTTCCCGCAAGGCTCAGCCCCGTCTCCGGTACCGCAGAGTATTATGACAGGAACAGCGGGTCGTTCACGCCGTTTCTGACCCCGGAGGGCAGGAGCGGGACCGGTGCAGCGATCCGTCTTCATGCGGACGGTGCAGACTTTGCCTACGGCCAGAACTGGACCATTGCCAGATTTGCAGAGGATACGGGTGCGTTTGAGACCCTGCGGCTGGAGGGGGAGCCGATCGCAAAGGCAGACGGCATTCTCACCGCTTCTCCGGGAGTCTACCGCATTCTAACGGCGTCCCGCGATCCGAAGGGAAACCTCCATGAGGAGGAGATTTGCTTTCGGGCAGAGCAGGGGAGGGAGACCGAAATTTCCATGAAACTCGATCCCATCCGCACGCAGGATCTCATCGTCCGGTGTGCCTTCGAGGACTTTACAGTCAGGACAGAAGATGGCGCGCAGGCACCCTTCTTTTCCCTGCAGAAGCGGCCCGCCCTTGCGATATTCCTGGAACCCGGAAGAGAGCCGTCCGAGCATGTCCTGAACGAGCTCATGGAGCAGCAAAAGAACTTCCCGGATTTTCTGGACCTGATTTTCATTCTGCGCAGCGAGAAGGAGCTCTCCCAGCAAACCATAAAGTCCCTGCTGCTGAAGTTACCGGCGCGCGTGTTCTTCCAGGAAGACCTTGCGGCAGCGCCGGCCATTGCGCGGCATCTGTACGTGGACAATGAAAAGCTCCCGCTCCTCATGCTCCTCGATGCGGATCATCTTTGCCGGTACGGCTGCAGCGGATACAATGTCGGAAGCATCGCGCTTTCTCTGGAGATCGCAAAAAAGCTGACCGGATAAGCCAAAACCAGGACACGAGGGTAAGGATAGGAGGCGAATATGGGAATCACAGCCGAAATCTGCTGCGGCGGATACGAGGATGCCAAAACGGCAGCTGCGTATGGTGCGCAGAGGGTCGAGCTCAACAGCGGCCTGTATCTGGGTGGCCTGACTCCCGGCATCGGAACGCTCAAGCTCACAAAGGAAACCACGAATCTGAATGTCGTCTCCATGGTCCGCCCGCGGGGCGGGGGCTTCTGCTATTCCGAGGAGGAGTTTCGCGCCATGATCCGGGACGCCGAGGAACTCCTCCTGGCGGGGACAGACGGCATTGCCTTCGGCTTTCTGAACGAAGACGAGTCCATCAATATTGAGCGGACCCGGGAGATGACATCTCTGATCCATGCCTACGGAAGAACCGCGGTGTTTCACCGGGCCTTTGACTGCGCCGGTGCGAAGGACGAATCGATGGAAGAGCTGATCGGGCTCGGTGTGGACCGCGTTCTGACCAGCGGTGGCAGGAAGAACGCAATGGACGGGCGGCTGCAGATCCGCCACCTGGTGGCCACCTATGGCAGGAACATCGAGATCCTGGCAGGCAGCGGCATCAACGATCTGAATGTCGCGGGACTCATCCGGGAGACCGGTGTGCAGCAGGTCCACAGCTCCTGCCATGGCTGGCGGATTGATCGGACCGCACAGGGGAGCGATGTCTCCTACGGATACGCCGACGGCAGGTACAACCGCATGTTTGAGGTGGTTTCCAGGGAAAAGCTGTCAAAATTTTTATCTGCAGTGCATGATGCGGAAATGGCAAGAGATGATGCATAATAAAAAGAAAGGAACCGAAGACCGGAATGTATCTGTGATGGCAGGCCCCGTCACCATCTATTCCGGCAAATGGCAGGATGTCCCGATCGGAGAGGATCTGATGCTGGAGAAGAGCATGGAGTACTTTCAGGATCCGGAGCCCTGCTATATTCACAGAGCGGGCGTCCGTCAGAGACTTCTCGGAGAGACAGGGAGCGAGCTGACCAGCCCGGACCCTGCTCTGAAACAACAGGGCATCGACATGATCCGGAGATTCCTCGACTGCGACGAAGTCACGGAAGTCATCTTCGGAGAAAGCGGATGAAGGGAAAAACGACATGTTCACACAGGAGCGCCGTGACAACATTCTGAAGGAATTGAACGAAACCGGAAAGGTGACGGTCAAGAGCCTCTCCTCGAAGTACGGGGTGACAGAGGACTGTATCCGGAAGGACCTGAAGGGCCTTGAGAACGAGGGAAAACTCAGGCGGACCTACGGCGGTGCCATTCTTTCCCAGGACTATCCCCTGCAGCGTGATGTCATTGACCGGCGGATGATCCACGTGGAAGAGAAGCGCATTATCGCGGAAAAGGCCGCCTCCATGGTCAAGGACGGGGAGGCGGTATTTCTCGATGTTTCCACGACAAACATCATCGTGGCAAAGCTCCTGGCAGAACAGCACAAGAAGCTGATCGTGGTCAGCAATATGATCGACATTCTGCAGGCACTCGCGGTCAGCAGCCTGATCACCGCAGTCGGCACCGGCGGAACCATGCACCGCTCCATCAACGGCTTTATGGGAATCGCCGCCGCCCATGCCATCAGCAAGTACAGTTTTGATCTCGCCTTTATCGGCAGCTGCGGAATCGACATCACGGACAGCACGATCACCACGCTCGGCGAGGAGGATGGCCTCACAAAGAAGGCGGCCATCGACGCCAGCAGGCACAAATTCGTGGTCATGGAGAGTGAGAAGTTCTACTACAATGAGTGCTACAAGTTCGCACATTTCGACGATATCAACGGCATCATCAGCGATCGGCTTCCCAACCGGGAGATGCAGAATGCGCTGGGAAAAGCCGGCGTCGAACTGCTCTGAGCTCTGGGAAAAGCCATGAGACGAAATGACATCAGCGGAACGGATGCGCTTGCCTGGATGCAGGCGCTGAACTACTCCCGGCCGGCAGGCACCGCGGCCGAGAAACAGGCGGCAGAGCAGATCGCGGCATCTGTCCGGCACGCTGCGGACCAGGTGACCGTGGAGCCGTTTGCCTGGCGACATCGGGAGAACAAAGAGAGCTCCGAGGTTCTTGCCTCCCAGAATGTCTGCGCTTTCCTGTCTGGCGCGGAGCGTGACACAGAGTACCTCGTCCTGAGCGCGCACTATGACTCTGTGCCGGAGGGGCCGGGCGCCTATGACAATCTCTCCTCCTGCGCGGTGATGGCGGAGCTTCTTCGCTATTTTTCCCTACACCGCCCGAAGCGCGCGCTCTGCTTTGTCTGGCTTGGGGCTGAGGAGCTGGGGCTTCTCGGGAGCCAGGCCTATGTGGCGCGGCATCAAAAGGAACTGAGAAACTGCCGGTTCAATCTCAATTCCGACCTGGCAGGGCAGGAGGGCGGCGTCGATGTCCTCGGTGTGACGGCAGGAGAGGAGGCCGTGGACACGCTTCGCGCCATCTGCAGAGCGCACGGGCTCTCCTGTGAATTCAAGCGGCAGGTCTGGTCGAGCGATTCCAATTCCTTTGCGATGGCGGGCATTCCCGCTCTCACCTACGACCGGGACGGCTACGGAATGCACACGAAGGAGGATACCCTGGACCGGATCTCCCCGGCCGCACTGGAGGATGCGATGTTGCGCATCGGAACGCTTGCAGAGGAGCTTGCCAGCCGGAATCCGTTCCCGATTCCCCGCACCATACCGGAGTCCTTTCAGGAGGCGCTGCAGCGCTACTTCCAGGCCAAAGACCGGTACGAGCTCCTCACGGATGAGCAGCGCAGCGATAAATTTTTGTGATACGAAATTGTGAAGGATAGTTGCCGGTTCCCGTAGGGGGCCGGCAACTATCCTTTGTTTTGAACCGAATCGCTCTCAGCGTAGACTATGGGAATAGTTAGGAATTTTTAGCATCCGACTTGGCTTGAATACCCTGGCTCAGAAACCCATCTTTCTTCTTCTGAACCGTTGACCGGGTGGGATTTACAGACGTTGTGACATGAGAAATAGGCCATCCGGGCAGATGACCTGAAAAGAATCTTTATTAAAAGCGCGGATGGGAGACATCCAACATTCCATCCGGTCCCCGGCAATACCGGGGTATTTCGATATAGCTGCTTCCTTCAACCTTCCCCATTGCTCTGAGATAGATCGCTGTCTTATCCATGCTGAAGAGAAAGGCATGCATCTGTGCCCCACAGTTGGAGCAGCGGGCCGGATCCTTATCGAAAAGGGCCTTCATGACCTCGCAGCTTTTCATTCCGCGAATCAGACTCGGTACATATTCGTCACCCAGAATTTCGTGGATCCTTGCAAGCTTCTTTTTACGGACATTCCCGGCAAGATACCCTGCCATCCGGATCTTGCGTACTCCCTTTGGAAGGATGTGAAGTGAAAACCGTCGGATGAATTCTTCCGGCGTGAGTACCATGTCCTTCTTGTCGTACGAACCATCGGTATGATAGTCCTTGTACTCAAACGTGATACCGCTGTCCGAGACGTCCCTGATCCGGGAGGAAGTGATTGCCGTTCTATCGGCGTACCGCCCGAAATAACCTATGACATCCTCCACATCCGGAAGTGACGGATCCCGCTCCCTGTCTTCTTCAGAGTAAGAGCCATACCTCTTGAGGTTGACATTCCAGAGGCACTTGTAGCACTCGTCGCACAAGTTCTGGAATGACTCCTCACTCTCATAGGGTGCGGCAGAGCCATTGAAGGAAAGTTTTCCCTTTCTGTAGAGCCGCTTGAGTCCTCTCATGAAGTGCTTCCGGTATCGTCCGGATATCTTCTGGACAGGGAGGAAGAAGCCCCTGATCTTCTTAAAGGAGGCGTCATCCGGTGTCAGTCCGCCTGCGGAGATCAGCACGTGCAGGTGGTAGTGGAGCGTCATACTGCTCCCAAAAGTGTGGAGCACCATGATGATTCCGGGCTTAATGTTGTGCCTTTCAAGGCAGAGCTCCAGAAGGGCATCCTGCGCGGAATGAAACAGAAGATCCAGCAGAGCCTTCTGATTGTTGTAGATCAACTCATTCAGATCGTGGGGAACCGTGAACACAAGATGATGGTAGGACATCCCGTGAATGACTTCGGACCTGCGCTCAGCGATCCACTTTTCACGGCGAAAAAAGCCACAGCAGGGGCAGTTCGAGTTGCCGCAGGATCTCGGTGTAAACGAAATTTCTCCGCAGTCAGGGCAGATGGAGACAATATAACCCAGATCTCCCGTGCCGCATTGTGCCATGAGACGGAGAATCTTCACCTTTTCGGGCGGCATTTCCTTTCCGTGCTTTGCCAGATAGTCTGGGAGAAATCTCCGGAAGATCTGGCGGATTCGATATCTTGAAGGCTCTTTTTCCTGTCTGAAGCCGGTAATGCATCTGCGGACTCTGATCGCAGTCTGACTGTCAGGAAGGCGGAAGGTTCTGCCTGGCCGGCTCGAGGGTACCATCTTTTTTGTTTTTTCAGAGCGCGAAGCCGTTTCCGTCGAAGGGGTTTGCAACGTTTTTTCTCTCCTGAAGCTGACCATCCAGCTGTACGTAGATCATCGTGGAAGCAATGGAGCGGTGCCGAAGTCTGACCTGTACCTGAAAGAGATCAGCGCCGCCCTGATAGTAGAAAAGCGCATGGGCGTGTCGGAGGGAATGGAAATGATATCCGCGGTTTTCCCATCCGAGTTCTTTCAGGCGCTTCTGAAAGAAGCGCTGCACTGCTCCGTCAGACAGATGATGTGCGGCATCTCTGCCGGGAAAAAGGTAGTCCCCCTCTCCGGCATCCCGACGGAATCTTTTGAAGTAGAAGTAGAGCATCCGCGCGAGATCTTTTGGAAGTTCGACCTTCCCTTCATTTCGGTTCTTGCTGACTTCCGCACGAATTGTGATCTGCATTCTTTTGATGGAGATATCACCGAAGCGCAGAGACAGGACTTCATTCAGACGGAGCGCACAGCCAAAGCCGAGGGCGAGAATCAGGCGGTTTCTCGGATCTTTCGTCCCCATAATCAGCTTCTGCACTTCCTGACGCGTCGGTACCTTCGGGAGGGTATGATCCACCTTCATCAGCGGAAGGTTTTCCAGAGGGATGGGAGCATGCGCAACGGAAGCACGATAACGCCGGATGCTGACGTTGTAGACGTTGACAGATCTGGGCTTGAGCTCTCTCCCGCCTTTGCTTATGGGCTTATGGAGATAAACGAGAAAACTCTGAAGCTGTTCAAGATCAGCATCATCGAGGGAAACATGATAGGTTCTCTCAAGCCATTCACAGCACTCGAAGACGGTCTGCAGATAGCCCTGAATGGTAGACTCGCGGTAGTCGATCAGGGACAGAAATACTTCCAGCCTGGACAGTTCGGTTTTGAATTTCGGGGAATCAAGGTATCTCATGAAATCGTTCCGGCAATGATGGTATGGGGATGAAACTCATGATTGGCCGGCCGACAAAGATGGGGCTTGCAGATTTGCAAGGGACTTGATAAACTCACCTTGCTTATGAGAGCCCCATGGATGAACGCTCGACGCCAATCAAGGTCATCTGTGGGTTATTTTTTTTTGTAGAATACAGAAAAGAGGAAGAGATGACAAGATCATTTCTTCCTCTTTTGTCTATGCTGAAGTTTGTCATGGTATCCCCAACAGAGAAAGCTGTGAGCTTTAGGGATAACTTTGATGGAGCATCGCGCTCGCGCGATTTGGTTCAAATGAAACAGGCCGGAAGGTCCGGGCAAGCTGCCCAGGTCTTCCGGCCTGTTACTGTATGCACAGGAGGTGTTGCTTCGAAGGCACAGAGAAATGCCGGAAGGAGAGGAGACCTCTCCCCCCGGCACGAAGGAGGAAACAAATCAATCAGCGGATATTCCGGTACATCGGACCGTAGGCCTTGCAGGCACGGAAGTCCTGGCCTTCCTTGTCCATTCCGAAAGCGTTCCAGGCGGCAGGACGGAAGATATCCTTTACCGGCACATTGTGCATGCTGACCGGAATCCGGAGTATGGAGCAGAGCGTCATCAGGTCTGCACCGATGTGTCCGTAGCTGATCGCACCGTGATTGGCGCCCCAATTGTTCATGACATCATAGGCACTGGCAAAGGCGTCCTCCTTCCCGGAGACACGCGGCACAAACCAGGTGCAGGGCCAGGTGTAGTCGGTCCGCTTCCAGATCTTGTCGGAGATATCGTCCGGGAGCTGGATGGTCCAGCCCTCACAGATCTGCATCACGGGTCCGAGGCCCTTGACCAGGTTCAGGCGGACCATGGTAGCCGGCATTGTGGCTCTTGTGAGGAAGCGCGCCGAGAATCCGCCGCCGCGGAAGTATCCCATGTCTGCCGCACACCACTGGGTGTGGGACATGATGTTCTCAATGTCCTCTTCGGAGTACTCCCACCAGCGCTTCATGATGCCGTTGCCTTGCGCATCCTTCACCTCACCGCAGGCATCCAGGCAGCAGGCGCCGGAGTTGATCAGATGGATGAAGCCGCCGGCCTCCTTTGCCACGCCCTCGATCTGATAGCCGGTCGCCTTCTTCACCGCAGCTTCGCTCCAGTAGGTGCGGACATCGGCAAACATCTGCGCGCGATTCGTCAGTAGTTTCATGAACAGCATGCCCAGACCATTCAGGCAGTCATTCTCTGTGGCCAGGATGTAAGGCTCCCGCGGCCCATTCCAGTCAAATGAGGTGTTGAGCAGCGCCTCCGGATAATCGCAGTTCGGATAGAAGTCCGTCCACTGGCGCTGACCCTGAAATCCGCCTGCGATCGCGTTGTGGCCAACCGCTTCCTCCTCGCAGCCCTTGGGGAGATTCGGATTGCCGTTGTACAGATCCTTGATGATGCACATCATCTTGACGGTGAATTCCCAATCCCGCTGCTTTTGCTCGGGCGTCTTCCGGATGAAGTCGGGATTCTTATCCCAGCCCTCTTTGCAGTGTGCCTTTGTCCAGGCAAGCGCCTTCTGATACTCCTCCTCATTGTAGATGTGCTGCTCCATGCGGCGGATGATCTCCACCTCATCGATGGACTCGACACGCATTCCGAGGTATTCCTCGATGAAGGCCGGGTCAATGATGGAGCCGCCGATTCCCATGGTGACCGATCCGATCTGGAGATAGGATTTGTCGCGCATCGTGGCCGCAGCAACCGCAGCTCTGCCAAAGCGCAGAAGCTTTTCCCGCACATCCTCCGGAATCTCCCGGTCATCCTTTTCCTGCACATCGTGTCCGTAAATGCCAAATGCAGGCAGTCCTTTCTGCGCATGCGTTGCAAGAACAGAGGCGAGATAGACGGCGCCGGGGCGCTCTGTGCCGTTGAAGCCCCAGACGGCCTTGATCGTCATGGGATTCATGTCCATGGTCTCTGCACCATAGCACCAGCAGGGCGTGACCGTCAGCGTGATGGCGACGCCTTCCTTCTTGAACTGCGCCTCACAGGCGGCAGCTTCCGCAACGCGGCCGATGGTGGTGTTGGAGATGACCACCTTCACTGGCTCACCGTTTGAATAGAACAGGTTCTCCTCAAAGAGCTTCTTTGCCGAGAGCGCCATTCCCATCGTCTGGTCCTCCAGCGATTCCCGGACGCCGAGTTTTCCCCTTCTTCCGTCAATACAGGGACGAATTCCAATCACTGGATATTCTCCGATATATCTGTTCTCTGCCATTTTACCTTCCTCCTATACTTGAAATGTCCGGCTTCCCCTTGATGCCATTTTTACTTTTTCTGTCCGTAAGTCTTGAATTTCTGCTCCATGCGCGCCATCTCCTCATCCGGAAGGATGACGGGTTCCCCCACCTCCTTTGCCTTCAGATAGACCTCGCAGCAGTACTCCACCTGCACCAGCACGTTGAATGCCTCCTGAATGGATGCCCCGCCAGTGAGAATCCCGTGGTTGGCCAGAAATACCGCCTTCCGATCCGCCATTCCCTGCAGCGCGTGAACCGCAAGTTCGTGGGTTCCATAGCTGGCATATTCCGCACAGCGCACATCCTTGCCTGCCACGGCGATCATGTAGTGCGCAGCGGGAAGCGGCCAGCGAAGACAGGCCATCACAGCCGCCCAAACGGTGTGCGCATGGATGACAGCGTCCAGATCCTGCCTGTTTTTGTACTCCAAAAGATGCATTTCCCACTCGGAGGAGGGCGTGCGGTCTCCCTCAACAACGTGCCCATCGAGATCCATCAGCACGATGTCCTCCGGCTTGATCTGAAAGAAATCGATCCCCGACGGCGTGATGGCCATCAGCCCGCTCTCCCGGTCAAACATGCTCAGGTTTCCGCCCGTCCCCTTGGTCAGACCCTGCTCCACCAGCTTCTTTCCGTATTCGATCAGGAAAGACCGCTCCTTCTCCATTCTCATGTACTTACCCCTTTCTGTGGTTGATATATGTTCTGCTCCTCGGAAGCCGTGACAAACGCTGCAGCTTCCGGCATCCCCGAAGCCTGCCCTGTGGCGATCAGCTGGTATGCGAGATTGCCAAGCGCCGTTGCCTCTTTCGGCCCGGCAAGGACCGGAATCCCCAGCCGGTCTGCAATCAGCCTGCAGAGGAATTCACTTTTGACACCGCCGCCAATCATTTGCATCCTGTGAAACGCTATTCCGGTGATCTGGGAAAGTTTTTCCGCTGTGGTCTGATACTTTTTTGCCAGGGACTGATAGATGGCCGCATAGAATCCGAAGTCGTCGCCGGGAACTTCCAAGCCTGCGGACGACAGTGCCTGTGCGATCGCCTCTCTTGCATCGAATTCGTCCTGCCCGAAGACCGGTGCGCCGATGTCAAAAACAAAGTCCTTCCCACTCCACGCTTTCGCACCTTCCGAGATTGCCTGGTAGCTGACCTTCTGCCCGGTCCGCTCCTCCATCTGCTCCTTGTACTTCTCCAACACATACAACCCGGTGATGTTCTGAAGAAGCAGAGCGTGGCTCCCATCCGCCAGCTCGTTTGTGAAGTCCGCCCGCTGTACCTCCGGCGTGATGACCGCCTTCTCCCGCACCGCGCCAAGAAGTGACCAGGTCCCGCAGCTCAAAAACAGAGTGTTGGGATTTGTCATGGCGTCGGTCACCTGTACCGCACTTGCCGTGTCATGTCCGGCGACGCTGCAGACCGGAATGTTCCATTTCCGAAGGGCATCGATTCTGGCGTTTGCGGTGCTGCCGCGGTATCCGCCGCAGGGCGCAATCGGAGGAAAGACCGACTCGGAGAGCCCGAGAAGGTTCAGGAGTTTTTTGCTGAATGCCCGGTTCCCGGTGTGATAGAGCTGGGTGGTGGAGAGCATGGAGAGATCCGTATGCAGTTCTCCTGTCAGGAAATAACAGACCAGATCGGAGAACATCTGGATATGCCGGATCCTGCCAAAGATCTCCTGATCGGAGCACTTCATGCGGTACAGCTGATAGAGCGTGTTGATGTCCATCACCTGAATGCCGGTTTCCAGGAACACGTCTTCATCGGACAGAAGCTCGCGAAAGGCTTTGTGTGCTTCCGCGTTTGCGGGATCCCGGTAGGAGCGGGGCGGCGCCAGCAGATTTCCATCGGCATCCAGTGCGCCAAAGTCCACACCCCAGCTGTCTACGCCGATGCTGCCAAGCTGCGCACCGTATTCCTGAATGGTATCTGCGATCCGCTGAAGGATTCCCGAAAAATCCCAGCAAAGGCCATCATCCGTCCGCACCGGCTTATGGGAAAAGCGCAGGACCTCCTCCGTGATCAGGTGTCCTTCCTCTTTCCACGCCAACACACCCCGTATTGACGTTGCTCCCATATCAATTGCCAGCATCTTTTTCGTATTGGTTCTCATCGTTTCACTTCGGTTTTGAATCATCTGCTGATACGAGTGCAGAGCTTGCGGAATCCTTGCACCGGGCAGCTTGAATTTTTATAGGCGTTAGTAAGAAAACGGGTTGATAAGCAATGGCGTTAGTAAAGAACCGGGTTGATGGGTTCCATACCACAACCTCCATGGTGAACTCTCGACGCGATAATGTCTGATGAAGATATAGAATCCCCATTTGGAGCTCTTTTCTTCTCTGCATAATGCCTATCTTGTTATTTATAGTCACATGCTCGGCAAGTAGGTGTATGCTTTTAGGCAATCTAGGTGATACTTTGTTACATGATGCAACACAGCACGGATAGAAGTGTACCCAGCTCGAGCTCAAAGTGAGGGATTAGTGGTCTCATGCTAGGCGATCGCTTATCAACCCGTTTCTTAACTAACGCCTTTTTATAATTCTGATGTCACATGCAGGCGCCGGCCTGATCCGCCCGTCCCGGGCAGCGGTCCGGTGCGGACAGCCGCGGAGGGCAGAAGAGGAAGACATGGCCTACACACAGCGAAAACAGGAAATCATCAACTTGCTGAAGAACTCGGACGAAGCGCTCTCCATCGATCTGCTCTGTGACCGGATTTATGCGTCGCGCTCCACAATACGCCGAGATCTCATCCAGATGGAAAACGAGGGACTGATTGTCCGGCACTTCGGTGCCGTCTCCCTGACCCCCTCCTCCTCGAAGGAGAATACCGCAGTCTATCGGGGCCTTGAGAATACGGAAAAAAAGACGGCCATCGCGAGATCTGCCTCAACCCTTCTTCACGACAACATGGTGCTGTTTTTGGATTCCTCCTCCACCGCATCCTACCTGGTGCCGTATCTCTCCTCGCACGAGAACCTCACCGTCATCACAAACAGCATCGATTCCGCTCTGAAGCTGAATTCAGCTGCCGGCGTGACCTGTTTTCTCTGCCCCGGCAAGGTCAAGCACAACAGTTATTCCATCATCGGTGACTTTGCCTGCACCTTTCTCGACAACTTCCGCGCGGATCTTGCCATCCTTTCCTGCAAGGCCATCAGCCCCTCCGGTCTGTACGAGGGGGACGATGCGCAGGCAATGATCAAGCGCCATATGATGCAGCAGGCGGAGAAGACGGTGGCCCTTTGTGACTCCACCAAGGAGAACTGCCAGGGATTTATCCGCCTTTGCACCTTTCAGGACATCCATCTTCTCATCTCGGACAGTCCCTTCTCGGAAACGGTCACCGCGGCAGTCAAAGAAGCAGGCTGCAGTCTGATCACGGGGGATAGGGTATGAGCTCTCGGAAGGGTTTGTTGCAGAAATTCGGCATCTGCCTGGATCGATGATCCGGAAAATGCATCAGGATGGCCTCTGCCATGACAGCTGCCATCCTGATCCACGGGCACAGGTCCCTTCAAGCCTTATTCAATTGTGTTCTTCCTGTTTGTGTATTCATACTATCATTTCCGGATTATCATTTCAATTCATGGACATTATGATGAAATATATTCAGTGTAAAGTGCATTTGTGTTCGCAAATGTTCATTTGAGTTCAACCATTTCTCTGCAACAGTGCATGACCAATGCACGGCTCATCTCCACCGGATTGGCAGCCCAGCTCGTTTCGAAAAAGCAGGCAAGTCCTCTGACTGAAAAAAGCATTTCATCTCCGCACCCTCTGGACAGAAACTGTCTTTTATGTCATAACTTATTTCATCGGCCCGGTTCTTTTCTTTCGCTGCATCGCCGAAAGAGAAGACCTCACCAAGCAGGATCAGACAGGAGTGAAGCCATGGCAATCACAGTCAATCTGCGGTATCGGGGAACCAATGGATCCGCGCTTTCCTTTGCGCGTGAGATGTCAGAGAGCGGAACCGTCAATGCAATTCGAGCGGAAGCGGGAAATCTGAGATACGAGTACTTCCAGTCGCTCGAGGATCCGGAGACAATCCTCCTGATTGACAGCTGGCGCAATCAGAACGCCATCGACGCCCATCATGCATCGCCCATGATGCAGACCATCGCACGTCTTCGGGAAAAGTATGACCTGCACATGTCGGTGGAGCGGTATATCAGTGCGGAGACACCGGATTCAGAAAATCGGTTCATCCGCAAATAATCAGCTGCCAGCACACCGCAGGGGTGACAGAGCGTCCCACCCGCTCATCGGCTTGCGCTCCTGCCGGTGCGCTCTCTTACTGCCTGGCGAATCCGGACAGCGCGTGACACCCGCCCCTGTAAGGCGGGGATTGGTCCATTGCTCAACGAAAAGTCGTAACCTCCCGCAGCACCGTGTGAAAAGAAATATTCCATTCTGCACCGCCTCTGGACAGGATCTTTCTTATATGTCATACTGATGCCAATGCAGGCTTCCCGACCTGGAAGCTCCCGCACATCTGTTACATTTCTAGTTGCCTGTTCACCAGTTTTCCTACTTGTTTGCAACCTACAAAATCTGCACCCCCGCCTGATTTTTCTCTGCCAGCTTTCCGTTCTTTTCGGAAATCCGCTTTGCTTTTTCATTCCAACACAGCTTCTTTTCTGATCACATTTGCTATCACTTTCTTTTTCTCTTTTTTCCTTTTCTTTTCATCATCTGCCGGTCGGCTCTATCCCGCCGGAAATTCCGCTGATACCCAGTACTGTCAAAAGAACACGTCAAAAGCCAACTCTGTTTTGTAAACCAAAACCGGGCGGACCCCACCGGCCAGGTCCGTCCCGGGGACACCAAAAGCCGGTCACGTCCAGGAGGAATTTATGACTGCCAGAGAACTACAGAACAAGCTGCAGAGCGTGGGATACCTTGCCAACATGGAAATTGCGTATGCCGCCCTTTCCACCGTCAACGAGAAGATCCCGCTGCTGATCGAGGGAGAACCGGGCTGCGGCAAGACCTATCTTGCCCAGTCTGTGGCATCTGCCCTCGATCTGGATCTCATCCGTGTGCAGATCTATGAGGGCATTACCCCAGACAAGATCCTGTATGACTACGACTACCAGCGGCAGCTCCTCTCCATTGAGGCGATCCGGTCTACGCTGGACGACGCCCTGAGGGGAAAGACGCCGGAAGAAGCTCTGGAGGAAGCCGGAAAGATCAATTTCTACGACTCCCAGTTTCTGATCCGGCGCCCGATCCTGCGCGCAATTACAGGGCAGGAGCCCGTCGTTCTCCTCCTCGATGAGATCGACAAGTGCTCACCGGAGTTGGAGTATGCGCTGCTGGAAGTTCTCAGCGACTTCTCGCTGAGCATTCCCCAGTACGGCACAGTGTCCTGTGCGCCGTACAACCGGCCCCTGATCTTCCTCACGTCCAACAACTACCGCGAGCTCTCCGATGCACTGCGGCGCCGCTGCTCCTACCTGTACATTCGGCGCAAGACACAGGATGAGATCTGCAAAATTCTCAAGATGAAGCTGGGCGATGTGCGCTTGTCCGCGTTTGCGGAGATTGCAAGCTCCTGCCTGTTCCGGATGCAGAATATGAATCTGCGGCAGACGCCCTCCATTTCCGAGGGCATCACCTGGGCATCCTATTTGTGCGGACATTTGGAGGCGGATCCCACCTTGACGGCAAATCTGCTTGCAAAGACAAGAGAAGACGGCGATGCCATCACGCGCGTCCTCCGGGAGCAGGCAGAGAGTCTGAACGCCGCAAGAGAGATGACAGAGGAGTAAGAGGGGATGGAGGAGAAGACAAAGGCAGCGGGCAATGCGCTCATGCGCACCATCGTGGAACTTGCGGATTTTCTGAACACCGAGGCAGGATTTGCCATCTCCGAGCCAGAGATCCGAAGCTGCATCCTGGTGTACCTGGAAAGCGGGCTGGATATTGCAAGCGAGACGGAAAGCGCGTGCATATTCCGGACGGCCTTCTGCAAGGACAGGCAGCAGTATCAGAATTTTCTCAAGTACTTCCGGCAATTTCTGAGGCGGCAGGCACTGCGCCGGCAAAATGCCAGGCAGTTCGAAGCGCTGGAGCGGCAAAAGAGCAATCTGTATGCCATGCAGAAACAGATGGCGAGGAGCCAGGATGCGGCCCAGCGGGAAATCGAGGAGATCCTCGCCAGGAAGGAAGCCGCTCTTAGCGGAATTCGGCAAAGCGGAATAGAAGACCGGCCGGTTTCAGATCAGTACCAGGAAAAACTCCAAAAGCTCTGCAAAAATCAGCAGTTTGAAAATCCTGCTCTGCAGAAGCTCGCGGCAGGCGGGAAGCTGACCCCCGCTGACCTGGCCGAAGAGACCATCACCCGGGCCAGGCAGGAGATCATGAAAAGGGCGGAGGCTGCCATGCTCTCCGGGGATGCCAGAGGGTTTCGGGCGATGAAGCAGATCCTGGACGCCATGACCTCCCTGCAGGAAGCCGCCTGCAGCCAGCTCACCGTCCTGCAAAAGAAGATGCAGGATGTGGAAAAGAAGTACGAACAGGAGCAGAAGAAGATCCAGTCGGGGCTCAAAAAGCAGGAGGCAGAAATCCAAAAGGTTCAGCAGGAAATCGACCGCATTGCGGGTGATCTACAGGAGATGGCACCGGCATCCTGGAAGCTCACCGTCAAATCCGGTTCCTCGGTTCACCGCAGTGCATTCCAAAATACCGGAGGTTCGGTGCAGCTGTATCGAGATTCGCAGGAACCCGCCTGTGCTGGGAAGCCCTTCGACCAGCTCTCGGATGCAGAGCGGCAGGAGATCCGGGAATATCTCAAACAGAACATTCTGCGCTTCCAGACGAGGCTGACCCGGCATCTGGACGAGATGGATCGTTCCGCGATCGATATCGGAGAGACGGTCCGGAATGCCTGCAGAACGGGCGGCATCCCGATGCTTCTGCATTACAGGAAGCCAAAGCCGGGGAAGACGGATCTGATGCTGGTGCTGGATGTGTCTGGCTCCTGCAAAGAGGCATCGGAGATGATGCTGACCTTCATGTACATGCTCAGGACAGCCTTTCCGCAGGGCTGCAGCGCCTTTGCATTCGTGAACTCGCTCTACGATATCTCAAAGCTCATGGACGTCCGGGACAACATCGACAATGCCATTTCTCAGGTCATGCAGACAATCCCAACCAGAGGGGTATATTCCGATTACAGCAGGCCGATCCGAACCCTGAAGCGGGATTACAGCGCAAAGATCACGAAGAATACGATTCTGATTTTCATGGGAGATGCGCGGAACAATCGCAACGAACCGTGCTATGCCGAGCTGAAGTTTCTGTGCAGGAAGGCAAAGAGAGCCTACTGGCTCAATACGGAGACGAGGGACCTGTGGGGACAGGGCGATTCCGTCGCGCCCGGATATGCACAGTGCACCGCGATGCTCGAAGCCATCAATGTGGCAGAGCTGACAGCATTTATCCGAGATGGAATCCGATAGGAGGGGATAGCGCATGAGCAGAGCAGGATGGATACAAATCGACACGGAGCTGTACCAGAAAACACATGAGTGGATACAGCGCCAATACGGAGCAGACGCCCGAAAGATCGGCCTGTCCAATTCCGGAAATCTGAAGTACACAGATCAGCAGAATGCAGTGCACGCCATTCAACCGGATCATCTGCCGAATGACCTGCGCTCCCTATGGACTACCCAGCGTTTTTTGAAGAATGCGAGCGCAGAAAAATCTCTGGTCAAAGCCGGGGTGGAGGACTTTGCACAGGAGCTCCAGCATGCCAAAGAACTGGACCAATATTGGGGTGAACTCTGCACTCTGGCACAGATCGACGGTGTGCCGCGAAGGCAGAAACTTGGCAAAACGACCGTCACACTCGGCTCCTGCAGAGTTTCCCTGCCCGCGGTCCATCCGGCGTCCTCCGATTGGCGGGAAGATGGGCAGTATACCGACTTTTGGAAAAAGATCTACCAGTATGATGTGAGGCAGATCTGCGGGTCGTGGAACAGGCAGGCCCTTGTCGATACGCTGGAAGCCCTTTGCCGGGAAACGGCGAAGATCATCCGGCCGACGCTCTCTGAAAAGTTGATCAAACAGTTTGGCGAGGACTGCACCGCCTGCCGCATCGCGGACCTTACGCCGGAGAATATGGTGATGGGCAGATTTTCGATGCACTGCGAGCTGCCCGCCGGAAGCTTTGGAACGGGGACCGCAGAAGCGCATATCCTGCTTGGCAGCTTTGCACAGCTTCTGATTGACGGGCTGCCATCTGACAGCGAAACCGCAATAAATGCGGCAGAGGATGACACCAGGCGGCACCGATATTCGGTTCGAATGGGGCAAAACGGAAAAGTGCAGATCCGTCTGCCACAGACCATCCGGGAAATTTCGCTTGGCAATGCCTATCAGGTCTGTCTGAATGATGTCCTCTCAGATTGCATCAAACGCACTGCAGGACACGCCCTCGCATCCTACCTGTACAAAGTCCCCGCTGCCGCTGCTTCTCTGCGGTCCGTGCTGAACCAGGCCGACCTAAGTTATGACAACCGCACACAGGAGCTGACCGTCTCCTGCGCCTTTGGCACACTGCGCGCGGAGAAGGAGACGCACCGCTTTCAGTTTGTCGAGATGCAAGCTTTCCTGACCGCCGTGCAGGATGAACGCCTTTTTCGGTCCCGGCAGAAAATCTGTGAAGAAATCCAACAGGCGTATGAAAAAAAGTGTGTGTACCGCGCGTCCACCATGCGCCCATCCAGTGGGAGAGGGTACGGGATCCTGGCAGGCGACACCGTGGTCACGTTCCTCTGCGGGGAAGAACACGTCAGCATTCCCTTTGTCATGCCAGAGAGCGGAGACGGGAAAGCGTATGAACAGGCGGTCCGCACCCTGTATGAGACAGCCTTTTGTGCGCTGTCACAGCAGCTGCACCGCAAAGAGGATGCAAGGCGTGCCGCAAAGTGGGAGCTCTACGATCTGGCCCTTGCGGATCCGCTCGACATCGCCATTTTGGAGTACACAGAGGTCAACGGCGCATATGTGACCGCCAATGCCATCCAACAGGCCCTGCGCGGAACCAAAATACAGCTCGATGCATGCCTTCAACAGACAGAAGGCTGCGGGCGCTTCAAGATGATCTCGGGAGACGCCATCGTCAGTGAGATCCGAAAACTGGAGCGAAACGGCTTTCTTGTTTTTCACACTATTTACGGAACCTATGGCGCCTATGATCTCGTCAGGATCAAAGAGCAGGGACTGGACGTGCTCGATATCTGGGAGACAAGAAACCGCACGCCCCAGAGCCGGGCAGACTGGTGGACCCTTCCGCAGACCTTCGGCGATTTTCTGCAGTCGCTGCAATGCAGGATCGCAAACCGGGAAGATGCAAGAAGAGAGCAGCTCGACCTGATGCACCATCTGGATGCGCCGCACATGATCGCCTGGTTTCACGACGAGATTGTGGACGCCTTCCCGAGAGAAGATGCCGACATGATAAAGGTGCTCAAACTGTACCGTTCCATGCAGCCGAAGGGCTCCTTCCTGTGGGAGATGCTGGGACACATCCTGCGGGGCAGGCATCTGGCAGGGAGCAGCAAAGCGCAGGAAGAGGGCGCAGCAAAGAGCACGATTTCCGGCTCCCCGTAAAAATTCCGCCGGCATATGGTTATCACAGTCCACTATCTCGACTAAGATAGTGGACAAAAGCCACCATATGGAGAAAACCCATGTCAGCCATCACAGAAAAAATCCGCTGCTTTAAGATTGCGAGCGGGAATTCTCGGCAATTCAATTGCCGAGATGAAAGCGAGCCCGCTTCCTCGGCTGCAACGCATTGTTTAGCTTACAACAAGATTTTACCTTGCCATATTCCTCAAACACCGGAAGCTGCCCGTGAGGATACGTTTTCATCACCGCATGCCGATACTTGAAATGATCCTCTCTGCTTCCGAACTCAAAAAATGTGTGCTTCTGCAGCTCATCCGAAAGTGCTGGAAATGGTTTTTCTTCAAGGCTACACATCATCTGCCGGTGCTGATTTCCAAAGGTAAGTGCTTTTCCTGCCGCAATAAAATACGGCTTGATGCGGTCTTCATCGCACCACAGAAGGTACTTCAGCGTTCTGCCTTTCGACCAGTACAGACTCTTGATCGCCAGATACAAAAAGGGGGCCATGATTCTCCGGGTGCCTTTTGAAATCTTCGCAAACTGCCCTCCGTCAAAGAACACATGCGAGACCGGCAACTGAGTCTTACTTAGAAACGCTGCGGCCAGATCTGCTCCCAGTGAAGAAGCCACAACCAGTGCTAACGAGGAAATACCCTCCTGCTTCAGATAATTCTCGATCTGAAGCAGCTCATCCGCTTTGCTGTGATATCTCTGTCCGCTGCAGTATACCGTTGATGTCGGCAGAATACAGTAATAGTGGTCTTTCAAGTGTTCTGCGACCGGCATGCTGCTTTCTCCTTGACACCCATCGCATGGAAAAATATGATGGCCGGATTCTTTTTATCTCCAATCACTGTGAACTGCATATCATCAACTCAAAGCTGCTTTTCCAAACACCGCTGCAGACAGTCCCGGATTTGCGGCCGCAAGTCCTGCGTGTCCATCCCCAAAACGCATTGACGATCACCTCTTGTTCCCGATGAAGAAGGCAGGAAAGACAGCACAGGAAGAACGCGCGCGGAAAAAGCATGAGATCAAAGACCTTAAGATGGAGCACGCCCCCTTCCAAAGATCAAAGAACTGTCGGAGTAGGAGAGCGATCGCAATCACTGTTGTCCCATCTGGTTTTCTCTCTTACATCTGCCCTGTGCGCAGAATCTGCAAAGCCCAGGGGAGAGGCGGAGCTTATCCGCTCTCCCCTGTTTTTTGGCGCTCTTTTTTCTGTCTCTGCCGCGCCGCTTCCTCCCGCTTGGCCCTAAGGATGCTCCCCTGCACGATCTGGTCGGTCTTTTCCCGCTCCGCCCGGTAGGCCCGGGGAGAGATTCCGTACATCTTCTTGAAGGCGTCCTTGAAGTAGTTGGAGTCCGAGAACCCGCAGTTGATCGCCACCTCGGTGATCGAGTGGTCCGTGGACTGCAGCTCCTTGGAGGCATGCTCGAGGCGCACGTAGGAGAGGTATTCCTTCATCCCCATGCCGGTGACCGCCCGGAACTTTTTGGAGAAGTAGCTGGGGGAGAGCCCCGCCTGGTCCGCCATCGCATTCAGGGTGATGTGGGTGGCGTAGTGCTCCGAGAGAAACCGCGCCGCCGACAGGATCCCCTCATCTCCCGCCTGGGCCCGGGAGGCCAGGGTGGACTCGTAGTGGAAGATGCAGTGCCGCTCGCAGTTAACAAGAAACTGCTTCAGGTACATCTCCATCATCATCCGCGTGTTGGCATCGTCCACCTTCTCCTCCTGAAGCATGGCATCAAAGATGCCGTCCATCATCTCCCGGTAGGCGGCTGGGATGTGGACCATCACCAGGCACAGAAACCGCTCCCGCACATCCGGCAGAAACCCGGTGCCCTCCCGGACGAGGTCGCTCTCCTTGAAGTAAACGTTGATCCGCAGACAGGCGGTCAGGTACCGGTTGTAGTGCACCATGTGGGGCGGAATGATCAGAAAATCCCCGCCATGCAGATCATAGAGGTCGTTGTTGAGAAAGAACCGGCAGGTCCCCTGGCGTACGTAGAAGAGCTCATAGTAGTAGTGGTAGTGGTTCTCCGTCATGTGGTAGCTGGAAGCCCGGGTGGTCTGGTTGATGTAGATCCGGTCGATGTTCAGGTCTGACACGCGCATACGAACAGTTCCTCCTGCCGGGATCCCGGCAATCCTTCATATGTAAGTATTTACAATTGTCCCTGTTCCGTCCATGGTCCGGCTGCACAAAAAAAATCGGTCCCAGTGTGCACCCTGCCGAAAGCGAAGGCGCAATCAGCTCGATTTGGCGGAAAACGCAAAAATATTCTCCATTGTTCCGCTCGGATATTCCGGGTTTATGAGGCATTATGCCATGATTTTTGCCATTTTCAGAGATATGCTTGGCAGGATCGACGAGATATGACAATTTTTCAGTAGTTTTTGGGGGAATTCGTCCATTTATTGGTAGTAGGCCCCGGGGAAAACCGGTATTTTTATAACATCAGCCGGGAGAAAGCGGCGCCCCAAACAGGGTAAGCACTTACATGAAGGGGATTCAGACCCGGCAGCACAGATTGTCTTTCAAAGGGAGGACGAAAAGAATGAAGAAGAAAATCCTGACCACCGTTTTGGCATCCACGATGACGGCAGCACTTCTGGCAGGCTGCGGCAGCTCCTCGACCACCAGCACGGGAAGCGCAGATTCCACAGCCACCGCGGCCGCCACCGAGGCAGCCGCTTCCGACACGGCAGCCACCCAGAGCGCCTCTGCCGACACCGGCGCCAGCTATGAGAACTGCACGCTGACAATGGACTGGTGGGGCGGTGATTCCCGCCACGAGGCCACCCAGAACGCGGTCAACGCCTTCATGGAGAAGTACCCCGGAATCGACATCGAGGTCAACTTCGGCGCCTGGAGCGACTGGGAGACCGCAAAGGCCGCTGAATACGTCTCCGGCAACAACCCGGATGTGCAGCAGACCAACTTCGACTGGATCGGCAAGTACGACGGCTCCGGAGACACCTACCTGGATCTGAACACCGTCTCCGACACCCTGGACCTGACCCAGTGGTCTGACACCGATCTGGACCTCGTCAAGGACGTCAAGGGCGGCATCGCCGGTGTCCCGGTGGCCATGACCGGCCGCACGTTCTACTGGAACAAGGCAACCTTTGAGCAGGCAGGGCTGGAAGTTCCCACCACCCTGGAGGAGCTCGAGGCCGACGGCCCCATCTTCCAGGAAAAGCTCGGCGACAACTACTATCCGCTGGTTGTCGGAGAGTATGACCGCGCGATTCTGATGACCTACTACCTGCAGGCACAGTACAACGAGCCCATCATCTCCGAGGACGGCAAGCTCAACTTCACCCAGGATCAGCTGCAGGAAGGCCTCGGCTTCATCGACCGGCTCGAGGATGAGCACGTGATCCCGACAGAGGAGTACATCCTCGGCGAGGGCGCCGATTCCATGGATAAGTCCGCACGCTTCATCGACGGCGAGTACGCCGGCATCTTCGAGTGGGATACCGCAGCAGGAAAGTACGTCTCCGCACTGGGAGATTCCGCTTCCGACTTCGTGGTCGGCAATGTCCTCGACGGACTGCAGTCCTACAGCAAGGTCTCTCTGATGTTCTCCATCTCCGCAAAGGCCGAGCACCCGCACGAGGCAGCGATGCTTCTGCAGTACCTGCTGAACGATCCCGAGGGTGTGACCCTCATGGGAACCGAGCGCGGCATTCCGGAGTCCAAGGCCGCCTATGACACTCTGAACGAGGCCGGTGCCCTGGATCAGATGTCCGTCGATGCCCACAACGCTGTCATGGACAGCAACCCGCTGTACTGGAATCCGATCTTTGATGACTCCAGCTTAAAGGGTGACACCGCCGCCTATGTGGATGTCTTCGACAACCTGTCTTATGGCAACTACGATGAGGCCACTGCGGCACAGACCCTGTACAACGCATATCAGGCAGTCTGCACCCAGTAACGAACCAACCGCAATAGAGTAGGAGAGCGCCTGCCGCAGACTTCGGCCTATGGCAGGCTCTTTTATTCCCGAAAACCGCTGGCTATCCGGCCGCGGCGCTGCGATCTGTGCAATATCGACAGAGAAAGGAGATTTGCCGTGTCTGAACTGGCGGCTGCAACCCAAAAGAAAAAGAAGATGAACCGGGAGAACATCGGTCTCCTCTTCATCCTGCCCTGGATCATCGGATTTGCCCTGTTCAAGGCCTATCCGTTCCTGAGCTCGCTGTATTACAGCTTCACCGACTACAACCTGTTCAAGGGCATCACCAAGTTTACGGTCGAGAACTACGTGAACGTGTTCAAGAACCCGACGGAGCGCAGCTCCCTGATCGTCACGTTCAAGTACGCGTTCATGACCGTCCCGTTAAAGCTCGTGTTCGCGCTGTTCATCGCCTACATCCTGAACTTCAAGATCAAGGGCGTGAACTTCTTCCGGACCGCCTACTACATTCCCTCGATCCTCGGCGGTTCCGTCGCGATCGCGGTCCTGTGGAAGGCCTGTTCAACGATGACGGCCTGATCCGCACCGCCTTTGCGAGCATCGGCATCGAGGCGCCCCACTTCTTCACGAATCCCAACTGGGCGCTGTTCATGATCTGTCTGCTGCGTGTGTGGCAGTTCGGTTCTGCCATGGTCATCTTCCTGGCAGCCCTGAAAGGCGTGTCCCAGGACCTCTACGAGGCAGCTTCCATCGACGGTGCCGGCAAATGGACCCAGTTCTTCCACATCACGGTGCCGCTCATCACCCCGGTTATCTTTTACAACCTGGTGACCCAGCTGGTGCAGGCATTCCAGGAATTCAACGGACCTTACATCATCACCAAGGGCGGCCCTCTGGGATCCACAACTCTGATGTCCCTTCTGGTCTACAACAACGCCTTCCAGTCCTACAACATGGGCAAGGCCTGCGCCGAGGCCTGGGTGCTGTTTCTGATCCTGATGGTCTTTACGGCGATCGCGTTCTGGAGCCAGAAGCACTGGGTCTACTACGCGGATGAAGATGGGAGGTAAGCCATGGCACAGGGAAATACTAAGACACTCAAGGATGCAAAAAAGCACATCGAGCGGAGAAGACGGATTTCGGTCTTCCTGCGGTACTTCGTCCTGATCCTGGTCGGCATCATCATGCTCTACCCCCTGATCTGGATGGTCGGCGCCACGTTCAAGAACAACAGCGAGATCTTCACCACCCTGAATCCCATACCGAAGGAGCCCACGCTCCAGGGATATGCGGATGCGATGAAGAGCTACGGCGGCAACATCAACATCTGGAAGGCCATGCTCAACACCTACAGCTACGTCATCCCGGAGGTCATCCTGACGGTGGTCTCCTCGGTGCTGACGGCCTACGGCTTCGGGCGGTTCAAGTTCAAGGGACATGACATCCTCTTCACCCTGATGATGGCCATGCTCTTCCTGCCCCAGGTGGTCTTAAACGTCCCCCAGTACCTGCTGTACAACAAGTTCGGGTGGGTCGGCTCCTCCTGGTACCCCGCACTCATCGTCCCGACGGCCTTCGCCACCGAGACCTACTTCATCTTTATGCTGATTCAGTTCCTCCGGAACATCCCCAAGGACATGGAAGAGGCAGCTGCCATCGACGGCTGCAACGCCTTCCAGACCCTGATCAAGATCATCGTCCCAATGCTGATGCCGGCCATCACGAGCTGCGCCCTGTTCAAGTTCATGTGGAGTTCCAATGACTTCCTCGGGCCCCTGCTCTACGTCAACACCCCGGCCAAGTACCCCGCAACCATCTTCGTCAAGCTGTCCATGGACTCCGATACCGGATTCAACTGGAACCGGGTCCTGGCCACGTCCCTGATCTCGATCATCCCGAACATCTGCGTCTTCTTTGCCGCACAGAACCAGTTCGTGGAGGGCATCTCCGCGGGCGGCGTCAAGGGCTGATCTGACATATTCCCAGGGCGAAGCTGCTCTGGGAATTTTGCATTGCACAAACAGGAGAAGGTTATGCACAGCATTTTTCATCCCAACAATCCGGTGGTCCGCTTTTTCGTCAAGCTCAGCTACCTCTGGGGGCTGAACATCCTGTGGCTGGTCACGAGCCTCCCGATCTTCACGATCGGCGCCTCCACGACAGCCCTGCTCTACGCGGCGCAAAAGCTGTTGTGCGACGAGGGCACGCCGGCCAAAAACTTTTTCAAATCCTTCAGGGAGAATTTCAAACAGAGTACCGGGATCTTCCTGATCTACCTCGGCGTCGGCGCCCTCCTTGCCCTGGACCTTGTCTACTGGAACCGGCAGGGGAGCGGGAACGGCATCAATGTCCCCTGGGCGCTCTCCCTGGCGGTCTGCATCCTGTACGGGATCTCCTTCTCCTACGTCTTTGCGATCCAGTCCCGGTTTGTCAACACCGTGGCGAACACGATTCGCTATGCGCTGATCCTGCCCTTCCACCACATGAAGGAGACGCTCCTCATCGCCCTGACCCTGGCGGCGGTGGGCTACCTCAACGTCGCCTTCTCCGCAGCGGTCAACTTCGTGACGCTGAACTTCGGGGTGGGCCTTGTCGCCTACCTGTTTGCGGTCTTCTTCTCAAACATCTTTGCCCCGTATCTGGAGAAGGCAGAGCCGGTCCCGGATGAGGCCTACACCGCCTCACAGGACGGGGATCCGGAGTTTGAGGAGGCGATCGCCGGGATCCTGGCGCGCAACGAGGAGGACGCCCGGATCGAAAAGGCACAGAAGCGCCAGAAGACGATGGCGTGAAATCCAAGTATGAGGGGGAGAACCATGTATTCCAACATTCAGCTGGGGCTGCGGCTCCATGACACCGACAAAAAACTCTCCTTTCCGGAGAGACTGGGCATCGCCCGCGCCCAGGGCTTTACCTGCGTGCATCTGGCCCTGTCCAAGATCCCGGGCCTTTGCGCGGACCCCGCGGCACTGACTCCGGGGTATGCGGCAGCGATTCGCCGCGCGTTTGACAAAGAGGGGTGTGTCATCCTTTAAATTGATCAATTCACGAGTCCTTTTTCAGCCCATGAATGATGTAGTTCCATTTGTTAGATGTCCCGATATTGATCCATTCAATATCAACTTTATCGTACTCTTCCTCAGAAGCCTTCAGACCTGTTTTATAGTCATTGTAATCAGGCTGACAGGTTACCTTCAGACCAGTTGTTGTAGTTGTTGATCCGATCAACTGAACTACAGTTTCAACACTGATTAGCGGTTTACCTGCCCAACTTTTTGATATCTCAGAGAAAAGGCGATGCTCCACCTTGTTCCACTTTGATGTTCCCGGCGGGAAATGAGAGATCTGAATCGGAATCCCGATTTCCTCAACCAGCTTTGCCAGTTCCGTCTTGAACATTCGCACACGGCTGGAATTGCTTCCGCCTCCATCACACGTGATATAAATCATGGTCGCGTCAGGAAACGTGTTCTTGCCAACGGTGTACCACCAGGCACGTATACTGGCGACTGCGAACTGGGAGGTGTCATGTGTGGTTCCAAGATTTACAAACCCAGTATTATTGTTGACGACGTAAACACCATATGGTGCAACCTGACCAAGTTCCTTATCCAGAAAATCGTGGTCAAGCACCGCTCGAGGATCTTTGCTATGTCTGTACTCCTTGCCTTTGTTGGCATAGTCTCCTATGTTTTCCTTCTTTTTGCAATCGATGGAAATCATGGGATTCCCTGCAGCTAAAACCTCTTTACCCGTTGCATTGATGAATTCAAACTGCACATTTCTGTCTGGATGTTCCTTACCGACCTGCTTCAGCTTCTTGTTCTGTTGTTTGCTCCAACCGAGTGCCTTCAGCATTCGGTTGACGACATTTCTCCCAACTGAATAGCCCTTCTCAGCGAGCATAGCTGAGAGCTTGCGATCACTCAGGTTTGTATAAAGCAGCACGGATTCCGGATTACCATAGGTGTAGTCGTCAAGGATCTCCATCAATGCAGGAATCAGTTCCGGATTTTTCGCAGCTTCACTTTTTCTGCCACCACCCGCGCGGCGCTGTCTGCTTTCAAGTGAAGAAAGGCTGACGGAGCCATCATAAAGCCCGACAATCTGCTCTGGAGTTGCTTCCAGCAACATTTCAGAATCCTTATCGGTATCCGCAGTGCCAGAGTCTTCTGCTTCGTCACTTTTGGTTTCTGTCTCTGTGGAAGTAGAAGTCTCGCCGGCAGCATCAGCGATAATGAGCTTGAACTCTTCGTCGGACTTGCGCACGGTATTACGTGTCACACCGCATTTTTCACTGATCGCAGACTTGCCGCCATAACCCAGTGCATCAGAAAGAGCTCCTATAATCAGCCGTCTCTGGCGCTCATTGACATAGGGCAAAATGACGGAAATATTGGATAAAATATGATCAACGTGGTCGCTATCATATATTGGTGAAGCCATGAATCGACTGCCTCCGATCCGAGATATAAGGCTATTATAGCAGTCGATTTATTACGTGCCAACTGATTAATTTATTATGTGTCAATTCCAGGGCCTTTCCCTGGCCGTCCTTGGCTGCTATCTAAACCTCGGAAACCCCGATGCGGCCGAGCAGAAGGCCATCCAGGAGCGGTATACCGCGCACCTTCGCTTTGCCTCCTACCTGGGGATGGGGGTGGTGGGCACCGAGACCGGCTGCCCCAACAGAACCTACACCCCGGACCGGGAGGCCTGCCGGAGCGAGGACGCCCTGGAGCACTTTTTGAACAACCTGCGCCCGGTGGTCAAAAGCGCCGAGAAGTTCGGCACCGTCCTTGCGATCGAACCCGTTGCCTCCCACATCGTGTGGAATGCACAGCGCGCAAGAACCGTGCTGGACTCCTTCCACTCCCCGAACCTGCAGATCATCCTGGACCCGGTGAACCTTCTGGATGCGGAGAACGAGAGCCGCGCGGACGAGGTGTTCGAGGAGGCAATCGACCTTCTGGGAAAGGACGTCTGCGTCCTGCACCTCAAGGACTATGTCGTCGAGGGAAAGAAGCTTCGCTCCGTCGGCTGCGGGAAGGGGAAGATGAACTATGATCGGATTCTCCGCTTTGCCCTGACGCAGAAGCCCTGCATTCAGGCGACCCTGGAGAACACCACGCCGGAGGATGCGGCTAGCTGCCGGCAGTTTCTGGAGACGAAGATTGCAGACCTTACAGAGAGGGGTGTGTCATGATCGAGCAGGCCACAAGAGAGAAGATATCGACCTACCTAGAATGGCTCCTGGCGGGTTCCACGGCCCAGGCGCCGCTCTGGAACCAGGAGAAGATCCGAAGCGGTAAGCCCAACACCTGGAACTACATCGACGGCTGCATGATCACCGCGGTGCTGGACCGGTACGCGGCGACAAAGGATCCCAGGTATCTTAACTTTGCGGACAGCTTCTGCAGCTGGTTTGTGCAGGAGAACGGGAGCATCCGCACCTATCATCCGGAGGATTACAACCTGGACAATGTCAACCCGGCGCGGAACCTGATCACCCTCTATGAGCTGACCGGGAAGGAGAAGTATCGAAAGGGTGTGGAGACCGTGCGCGCCCAGCTGTCCTCCCAGCCCCGAACGTCGGAGGGGAACTTCTGGCACAAAAAGATCTACCCGAGCCAGGTCTGGCTGGACGGCCTGTACATGGCCCAGCCCTTCTACATGACCTACGAGACCCGCTACCACGGGATGCAGGGATGCGAGGACAGCTTCCGGCAGTTCGTGCACGTGCGGGAGCACATGCGGGATGAGAAGACCGGGCTCTACTACCACGGCTATGATGCCTCGAAGACCATGGACTGGGCGGACCCTGAGACGGGTTGCAGCAGGAACTTCTGGCTGCGCGCCGAGGGCTGGTTTGCCTGCGCCCTGGTGGACACCGCCGAGGTGATGGACGAGCAGCTCTACTACGAATACCGGACACTCCAGACGATGCTCCGGGAGCTTCTGGACGCCCTCGCCCCCTGGCAGGATGCAAGCGGCATGTTCTACCAGGTGATCGACCACCCGGAGGATCCCCGCAACTACCTGGAGACCTCCGGCACCGCCCTCATCGCCTATGCGGCGCTCAAGGGCGCGCGGCTCGGGTATCTGCCGCCGCGCTACGGCGACCTCGGGGCACGCGCGATGGAGGGAATCCTGAAAAAGCGTCTGATCACGAACCCTGACGGGACGCCGGGTCTGACCGGCATCTGCCTGGTCGCCGGACTCGGCGGACCCCAGCACCGGGACGGATCCCTCTCGTACTACTTCAGCGAGCCCGTGGTGTCCAACGACGCCAAGGGCACCGCACCCTTTTTGCTGGCATACACGGAGCTTGAGCGCAGACGGGACAGGTTATGGGAATGAAATTGAAACTGACAGGAAGCTTTGCACGAAGCGCAGCCTTCGAGCTGGACGGGCCGGGGATCTACGAGCAGGACGTGCCCTTTGCGGTCACCTTAAACGGCACCAAGGTCCTGGAGACGAAACAAAACGTCTTCTCCCTCTATCACCTGGATCCCGATACCACGTACACCGTGGCGGCAGGAGAGGGAGAGCCCCTCACCTTCCGCACCCAAAAAGAGAGCGTCTTTCTGGACGTCACCCGTTTCGGCGCCCTGGGAGACGGGAAAAAGGACAATACCACCTTTTTACAGGCGGCCCTCTCGGTCTGCCCGGAGAACGGGACGGTCTATATCCCCGCGGGGACGTACCTGACAGGCCCTCTGTTTCCCAAGAGTCATGAGACCATCTATCTTGAGCGGGGCGCGGTCCTTCTTGGAAAGACGGACCGGACGGCCTACCCGGTGCTCCCCGGCACCACCCGGGGCACCGATGAAAACTCAGAGCTGTTTCTCGGCACCTGGGAGGGAAATCCCCTGGATGCCTTTGCCTCCCTCTTCACCCTGATCGGGGTCACCGACACTGACATCACCGGGGAGGGGACGATCGACGGAAACGCCGCCTCCGGGGACTGGTGGGAGGACCCGAAGAAGAAGCGGATCGCCTGGCGCCCGAACCTCGTGTTCCTGCTTTGCTGTGAGAGGGTCCGCTTTCAGGGCCTTTCCATCCAGAACTCCCCGTCCTGGACGGTGCACCCCTGCTACAGCAACGATCTCCTCTTTGCGGACCTTGCGATCCAGAATCCGCCCATCTCCCCCAACACCGACGGTTTTGACCCGGAGAGCTGCAAAAACGTGCAGCTTTTGGGGACGAGGATCAGCGTCGGGGACGACTGCGTCGCGATCAAGAGCGGCAAGTACTACATGGCGGCCTACCACCGGCAGCCCTGCACCGGGATCACGATCCGCAACTGCCTCTTCGAGCGGGGCCATGGCTCGGTCACGATCGGCTCCGAGATCGCAGGCGGCGCGAGCAGCGTCTCGGTCTCCAAGTGCCTCTTTGTGGGAACCGACCGGGGCGTCCGCATCAAGACAAGGCGGGGCAGGGGCCAGAGCTCCGTTCTCACGGACCTTGTCTTTGAGGACATCGCGATGCGGGATGTGGCGATGCCCTTTACCATCAACATGTTTTACTTCTGCGATCCGGACGGCCACACCAGCTACGTGCAGGATCCCGACGCCCTCCCGGTGGATGAGCGGACGCCGAAGATCGGCTCGGTCCTTCTTCGGAACATCACCTGCACCGGGACCGACGCGGTGGTTCTTGCCGCGGCGGGCCTTCCGGAGAGCCCCATCGGGGACATCCGGATGGAGCACGTCCGGGCGGAGTTCCTGCCGCCGGAGCAGCAGCTTCCCCGCGTTCCCCTGATGAGGGACAACTGCCCCGAGATGGCAGGGCGGGGGATCCTCGTGGAGAACGCAGAGCGGGTGCTCCTTCGGGATGTGGAGGTTCTGGGCTCCCAGGATACCGAGCCGGAGCTGACCGGTGTCAAAAACATCGTGCTGGATCAGACAAGATTTGCATGATTTTCGACCGGGAAACCAACAAAGCGGAAAATCATATCCCGTATAATGGACGTTGGGCAGGAGGGGAACGCCTGCACCGGAAAGGAGAACACTATGGAACTTCGCACTGCTTCCTCCCCCAGGGATGAGAAGCACTATGATACCCAGAGACTGCGCGAGGAGTACCTCGTGGAGAAGCTCTTTTTTGCAGACGACATCTATCTGGTCTACAGCCACATCGACCGCATCATCTTCGGCGGCGCCATGCCGGTGACCGGGCCCGTGACGCTCAAGGCGGGCGAGGAGCTTCGCGCCGACTACTTTCTGGAGCGGCGTGAGCTGGGCCTGATCAACATCGGCGGCGACGGCATCGTCACGGCGGACGGCGTCCGCTATGAGGTGGCCGCCCGGGACGGCATGTACATCGGCCGCGGCACGAAGGACATCACCTTTGAGAGCGTGAGCAGCCAGAACCCGGCCAAGTTTTATCTCTGCTCCGGACCCGCCCACAAGACCTATCCCACCAAGCGGATCCTCAAGGATGCCAAGGCGCAGTATCCCTACGACGTGGAGATCAAGCCGGAGAACAAGAAGGAGCTGGGGTGCCTCGAGGACTCCAACCACCGCACGATCAACAAGTACATCCTGCCGGGACAGGTGGAGTCCTGCCAGTTGGAGATGGGCATGACCCATCTCGAGCCCGGGAGCGTCTGGAACACGATGCCCTGCCACACTCACGACCGGCGCATGGAGGTCTATCTGTACTTCGACCTGCCGGAGGATGCCTTTGTCATGCACTACATGGGCGAGCCCCAGGAGACAAGACACCTGGTGGTGCGCAACGAGCAGGCGGTGATCTCGCCCTCCTGGTCCATCCACGCAGGGAGCGGCTCCCGCAACTACACCTTCATCTGGGGTATGGTCGGCGAGAATCAGGACTTCGACGACATGGATGAGGTCCGGATGCAGGACCTTCTGTGAGAGAGGAGAAAGGAGAATGCGATGCGCATTGCACTGATCAATGAGAATTCCCAGGCGGCCAAGAACGCCGTCATCTACGCTGCCCTGAAGAAGGTGGCAGACGAGAAGGGCTTTACCGTCCGCAACTACGGCATGTACACGGCAGAGGATGCTGCCCAGCTCACCTACGTGCAGAACGGCATCCTGGCAGCGGTGCTCTTAAACTCCGGAGCCGCGGACTTCGTGGTCACGGGCTGCGGGACAGGAGAGGGCGCGATGCTCGCCCTCAACAGCTTCCCCGGCGTGATCTGCGGCCATGTGGAGACACCCCTCGATGCCTTCACCTTCGCCCAGATCAACGACGGAAACGCGGTGGCGATTCCCTATGCCCTGGGCTTTGGCTGGGGCGGGGATCTGAACCTCCAGTACATCTTTGAGAAGCTCTGGAGTGAGCCCTTCGGAGGCGGCTATCCCAAGGAGAGAAGAGAGCCCGAGCAGCGGAACAAGAAGATCCTGGACGGCGTCCGGGCAGCAGCCTTCCGCCCGCTGCCGGAGATCTTAAAGAGCCTGGATCCGGAGCTGGTCCGGGGCGCTCTTGCCGGCGAGCACTTTGCGGAGTACTTCTTCGAAGACGCGAAGGATGAAAAGCTCAAAGACTTTGTCAAGGATCTGCTGGGATAAGACATCACCGGCAGGAAACCACAACTGGATACCCTCCTTATCGGGGGCCGCAGTTTCCCATCCGGGAGACCGCGGCCCCTTTGATATGCTAAAATCCTTAACTTATTCGCTGTTTACACCCCAGTGGGTGTAAACATAGTTGCCTAACGACCGGATTTTCCGAGAAAATCAAGGAAAACTGGCCACAATCGTACACCACATGACACTTGAAAGTTGCTCTCAACTAGGGTATAATTAATCCCTAGTAAAGGAGCAACTATGCCACGCATTGCAAAGACGGAAAACAACATCGTAGAGATACCAATCAGTGTATCTGTCAACAAGCTTGGGTATGTCTATGTCAATACATCCACCGAATGGGTGGACAGTAAAAACGGAACCGGCAAGCACGCAGATCACAAAAAGCAGTGTATCGGTATGGCACTGCATCCAGGTTCTGACTGGAAGAGCGACCGGCGGATGTATGCCAACGAGTCCTACTACAAGATCTACGGAAAAGCTCCCACGGGAGAGCCATCTCCTGCACAGGAGTTGCCTGCTCCTTCCGTTGATACGGAGTATCCGGAACGGTCCGACTGCATCTCGGTTGGCTTGTACTCCGTGGTGAAGGCCCTCGCTGGGGAATCTCAGCTGTTGGATCTTCTGACCGAGGTCTTTGGCAGCACCAACACAGAATTGATCATGGACCTTGCGATGTACATGCTGTCAGCAAGATCTGCTGTTTTTCAGCATTATCCCCATTGGGCAAAGAGCCACGCGCTCTTTTCCGAATCCATCCGCAGCGACAGCTTCCTCTCGGATTTTGAGAAAGAAGAAATATCGGTCTCCAGGATCAATCTTTTTAAGAAGAAATGGGCATGCCACGTACTCGATGACGGCAGGGTGTTTGTCTGCTATGACTCTACCAACGTAAACTCGCAGGCAGAGGGCATCTTCATCGTGCAGAAGGGTCACGCCAAGGATGATCCGGATAAGGACCAGGTCAATACTGAATACACAATCCGTCAGCGGGATGGCATGCCCGTTACGTTCAAGAACTTCCCGGGCTCTCTGAACGACATGTCCGAAGCATCTGACATGATCACCGAGCTGAAGAATCTGCAGGAGGGCCTGGACACAGGGGTAAAGTTCCACATCATTATGATCGCGGACCGTGGATATGTCTCGGAAGAAAATATCACCGAGATGCGGAATGCAGGTCTTGGATTCATCCTGATGCTTCGAAAGAACATGGGAATCGTGGATGAAGTCCTTGATGCCCATGTCAGCGAAGTGAAGATGACGGAGAACTATGATGAGGAAACCGGAAGATTCGGCCTCTCATTTACGCAAAAGCTGTTCGAGGATGACGAACAGGATACCTGCTTTCACATCGTCTGGGACGGGGAGCTCGAGCGAAAACACCGTGACGACCTCATGAAGTGTGTCGCCGCTGCAGAGCATCGGCTGCAGAACGCCGAGAAGCGGCACACCCGAATGACGAAACAGGAACTCGACAATGACCGCACCTATTTCGACATCCACTGCCACGAGGAGGGAACCCTCATTGTGAAGAAGCGTGGCCGCGGAGCAGGCGAGGACAAGGAGGTTCCGTCTTATGTGATCAATTCCTTCACCCGAAACCGGGAAGCCATTGATCATGCCAGCAGCAAATGCGGATACATGGTCCTTGTATCAAGTGAACCGATGTCTGCCAAAGAGGCAATGCTGGCGATGTCCAGGCGCGACTGCGTAGAGAAAACATTTCGCGCGCTGAAGAGCTCTCTCGGAATGGACAAGATGGGCGTTCACTTTGAGCCATCCCTGCACACCAAGAGCCTCATCTGGTTTGTAGCCTCCATCCTGCATGCCCTCATCTTTTCCAAGACGGAAAAGCTTCGGGTTAAGGATCGCAAGCGAAGTACCGTTCCAGCGCTTGTAGAGCAGTACGAGGAGATTACAGCTGATCGGGATCTGACAACTGGAACCTATCAGCGCAGATACAAACTGACCAAGATGCAGCGTCAGGATCTTGCACCCTGCGACGTATCTCTGGACATGATCGATCAGGCAATATCCGGCCTTCCTGGTAATGCCAGAAACATGCCTAGGGTGTAAAAGTTCAATAAGTTAAGGTAAAATGACTCTCATCACCCTGCAAGGAGACACCCATGCAAAAGAGAATTCCCGTTGTGACCTACATCCTGATCGGCATCAACGCCGCCGTCTTTTTCCTCGAGACCCTGATGGGGGGATCGGAGAACCTCCAGGTCGCCCTCTCCTTCGGCGCCCTGTACACGCCCCTGGTCACCGAATACGGCCAGTTGTGGCGGCTCTTCACCGCCATGTTCCTGCACTTTGGCATCCAGCATCTCGGTTCCAACATGATCTCCCTGTGGGCGATCGGCCCCTATGCGGAGACCTTCTTCGGCAAGGCGAGGTATCTTCTCCTGTACCTGGTGTCGGGCATCTGCGGGAACCTGCTCACCGTGGCGGTGGAACTGCACACCGGTTCCTATGCGCTCTCCGCCGGGGCCTCCGGTGCGATCTGCGGCCTGCTCTCGGTCTTTCTGATCTTTGCCCTGATGCCGCAGACAAGGCGCGCCTTTCCGCTCCCGAGAGTCCTAGCCGCCATCGCGCTGGTCCTTCTTCCCGGTCTCACCGACCAGTCGATCAGCATGACCGACCACCTGGGCGGCCTCATCGGCGGTTTCCTGCTCTCCGCCGTCATGACCCTGCTGATGCGGCACCGGATTCGGAGACAGCGTGGATTCTGAGGAAGACGCGCGCAGCGCCCGGGGCCGGACAGAGCGGTTCCCCTCCCATCACAAAATCACCTTGCAGACAAAACACGCGGTGTGGATCCATCCCCTGGGTCCGCACCGCCTTTCTTTTCCCAATCAATCGGCCTTTCCGGCATGATCATCACATTTCGACGATTGCAAAGTGAATATCGAATAGGCGTTAGTAAGAAAACGGGTTGATAAGCGATCGCCTAGCATGAGACCACTAATACCTCACTTTGAGCTCGAGCTGGGTACACTCCTATCCGTGCTGTGTTGCATCATGTAACAAAGCATCACCTAGATTGCCTAAACACATACACTCACTTGCCGAGTATGTGACTATAAATAACAAGATAGGCATTATGCGGAGAAGAAAAGAGCTCCAAATGGGGATTCTATATCTTCATCGGACATTATCGCGTCGAGAGTTCACCATGGAGGTTGTGGTATGGAACCCATCAACCCGGTTCTTTACTAACGCCTATCGAATATATAGATGGTACTGACGTTATATGGGGTAGGTGCTGATGATGTGCGGTACAATCCTGGCCGCAGAGCTCTTGCTGGCGGTGGGCGCCCTGCACCCGAAGCGGGCGCTCTACAACAAGGTCTACCGAAAGACCACCTTTGGTCTGGGAGATCTCCTGAAATGGCTTCGGTAGAGCCCACGCCGGGACAGACACCGTTCCGGGTTGAAAATAGGAGAGCGCCCGGCGGCATTCTTTCGTGAACATGACGCGTCTTTCGCGCAGGGGACGGGGCCGCTGCCCTGTCTTTTTTGTGCCTTGACCTGCCAGAAAGGAAGATGCGGCCGCATGGCTTCTTGTCTTTCCTGGTTTCGGTTGGTATCGTTACTCGATAAGAAAAAGGAAAGTAAGGAGATCCCGGCGATGCAGCTCTTGACACAGATGGTGGAGATGTTCCTGCTGATGGCAGTGGGGTACTTATTGGGAAAGATTGGCATGCTCGACAAGGGGAGTTCCAAGAAGATCACGGCCCTCGTGGTGAACGTGTCGAATCCCGCCATCATCATTGTCTCCTGTGCGAACAAGGAGCGGGAATCCGGAAACATGCTCCTTCTCTGCGCCGTGCTGTCCGTCAGCATCTATGTCTACCTGTTTGCAGTCTCCTTCCTCCTGCCGCGCCTGCTTCGCATCCCGAAAAAGGACTGCGGCACCTATGAGGTCATGACGATCTTTTCCAACATCGGTTTTCTCGGGCTCCCGCTGATTCTCTCCGTCTACGGGGAGACCGCCGTGCTCTATGCGACTTTGTTTCTGTTCCCCTACAACGTCCTGATCTACACCCTCGGCATCCGCCTGCTGCAGAAGGGGACCGGGGTACAGAAGAAGCCCTTCTCCCTGCGAGACATCTTCAACATCGGAACCTGTTCCGCGATCCTCGCCCTGCTCCTCTACCTCTTCGGGGTACCGGTGCCGGGTGCGATTACCGGGACGCTCACCTATCTCTCGAACCTCTCGGCTCCGCTGTCCATGATTCTGATCGGCTACTCGATGACCACCTTCCCGATGCGAGAGATGTTCACGGACCGACGGTTGACTCTGTTCTGCCTGCTCCGACTCCTTCTGGTGCCGCTTGTAGCAATGCTCCTCATCCGCCAGGTCGTCACCGACCGGTACCTCCTCGGTGTCTGTCTCATCATGCTGGCAACCCCGGTGGGCTCCATGACCGCCATGATGGCGGAACTGTACGGCGGGGACGAGGTGCTCGCCGGCAAGGGCGTTGCCCTCTCCACGGCCCTCTCGGTTGCGACGATCCCCGCCCTGAGCCTGCTCCTCGGCCTGTGATCTGGAGCAAAGAGGACAGATCGATCCCAGATTGGGGCGGGAATGCCCCCGCCGAAACCGGTGGGAGAGCCTCCACGAAATGAAGGAATCTATCCAACAAAGAAGAGAGAAGACCGCCCGGTCTTCTCTCTTCTTTATTACGATATGTTCTTTTCTCTTGGCCTGTCCGCGCTGCCAGCCTTCACGCCCCGGCGGGTTCCCTGCCGACGCGCACGCCGCGCAGCTCCCCCTCGATGGCCTCCTTTTCGGAGAACAGGTACCCGGAGAACTCCCGGATCCTGTCGTTGTCCATCCGGCTGATGGGGACGGAGATGCTGATCGCAAGGGAGGGCTGGGAACCGTAGAGATCCAGCGCGATGCCGATGCAGCGCACCCCCTGCTCGTTCTCCTCGTTGTCGAGGGCATAGCCCTTTCTGCGCACCTCGGAGAGGGCCTCCTGGAACTCCCCGTAGTCCGTGATCGTGTAGGGGGTCGTCCGCTCGATGCGGCAGGCATCCCAGAGCTTTTTCACCTCCGGCTCTGGCATCGCTGCCGCCAGGGCCTTGCCCACGGCGGAGCGGTAGAAGGGGATGCGCCGGCCGATCCGGCTCTCCATGCGCACCTTTTCGCCCTCAGGCTCCACCTTGTCGATGTAGACGACATCGGTCCCGTCGAGCTTGACGAAGTGGACCGTCTCCCCAGTCTCCTCGGAGAGCTCCTTCAGATGGGGCCGGATCTTTTCCGAGAGGTCCGCATTCCTCACCAGCCGGTTTGCCAGCTCCACCACCTTGAAGGTCGCCTCGTACCGGCTTGTTGCCTCGCTCTGGGTCACATAGCCCATGTATTGGAGGGAGGCCATGATCCGGTGGGCAGTGCTCTTGTTGAGCCCGATGGCGCCCGCAATGTCCGAGAGCCCCGAGGGGCCGTTGTCCGCAAGATATTCCAGGGCGGCAAAGAGCCGCCCCGCCACCTGTATCGGATTTTTGTCCTGCGGTGTCTGCGCTGTCCCCATGGTCTGCTCCTTTCGTTTCACGATACGAAACATTGTATCGCATTGTGAAACGCTGCGCAAGGTTTCCCCTGCCAAAAATCTTGAGATTTTATCGCGAAATGTCCTTGACATCCGGCGTGTGTTCCCTATAATGAAACTGTCGGCAGGAGAGAATCCGTTCCGACATGTGAAATGAATCATTCCGTATCGTGAAACATCCGGTGAAAGGGGTAGGAAATGGAGCTGAATCTGAGAGATCCGAAGGACTGCACATTTGATGCGGTGTCACTGGGCGAGGTGATGCTGCGCCTGGATCCCGGTGAGAGAAGAATCCGCACCGCGAGATCCTTCCGCGCCTGGGAGGGCGGCGGAGAGTACAACGTCATCCGCGGCCTGCACAAATGCTTTGGCATGAAGACAGCCGTGATCACCGCTTTTGCCGACAATGAGGTCGGAAAGCTCATGAAGGACTTCATCGAAGAGGGCGGTGTGGACACCTCCCTGATCTACTGGAAGAAGACCGATGGCATCGGCCGCATCTGCCGGAACGGTCTGAACTTCACCGAGCGCGGCTTTGGTGTGCGCGGCGCTGTCGGCTGCTCCGACCGTGCCAACACGGCCATCTCTCAGGCAACCGCAGAGGATCTGAACTTTGAGCACATCTTCGGCGAGCTCGGCGTCCGCTGGCTCCACACCGGCGGCATCTACGCAGCTCTCTCCGAGACCAGCTGCGAGACCGTCATCGAGGCCATCAAGACCGCAAAGAAGTACGGCACCGTGGTCTCCTACGACCTGAACTACCGTCCCTCCATGTGGTCCGCCATCGGCGGCCTCGAGAAGTGCCAGGAGGTCAACAAGGAGATCGCCAAGTATGTCGATGTCATGATCGGCAACGAGGAGGACTTCACCGCCTGCCTCGGCCTCAAGATCGAGGGCCAGGAGGCCGGCCTCAAGAAGCTCAACATCGATGGCTACAAGAAGATGATCGACCACGCCGCTGAGGTGTATCCGAACTTCAAGGCGATTGCCACCACGCTCCGCACCGTGAAGACCGCCACCGTCAATGACTGGAAGGCGATCTGCTGGGCAGACGGCCAGATCTACCAGTCCAAGGAGTACAACGGCCTGGAGATTCTCGACCGCGTCGGCGGCGGCGATTCCTTCGCCTCCGGCCTGGTGTACGGCCTGATGACCACAAAGGATCCGGAGAAGGCTGTCAACTACGGTGCTGCCCACGGCGCACTGGCAATGACCACCCCCGGTGACACCTCCATGGCCAGCGTCGATGAGGTGGAGGCCCTGATGGGCGGCGGCAGCGCAAGAGTGAAGCGCTGATTTCGATACAAGCAGGTAGAGAATATTGCAAAGCATCACCCTGGATGGGTGGATGGGGAGAGAAAAATGATCCAGTCCAAGAAGTTTGAAGACGCATACAAGAAGTTTTCCGAGGTCGGCATTATCCCGGTCGTGGTCTTAAACAGCGCTGACGATGCAGTTCCGCTCGCCAAGTGCCTGATGGAGGGCGGCCTTCCGGCTGCCGAGGTGACCTTCCGCACCGATGCGGCAGAGGAGTCCATCCGCCGCATTGCCAACGCCTATCCCGACATGCTGGTGGGCGCCGGCACGGTTCTCACCAAGGACCAGGTCGACCGCGCTGTCGCAGCCGGTGCAAAGTTCATCGTCTCCTGCGGCTTTGATCCCGAGATCGTGAAGTACTGCATCGACAAGGACATCCCGGTCTGCCCCGGCACCGCAACCCCGTCTGAGATGATGGGCGCCATGAAGCTCGGCCTCGACCATGTGAAGTTCTTCCCCGCTGAGTTAAACGGCGGCCTGAAGATGATCAAGGCCATCACCGCTGCCCTGGTCAACCTCAAGATCATGCCCACCGGCGGTATCAACGCCGACAACGTCCGCGACTACCTGGCAAACGACAAGATCTTCTGCGCCGGCGGATCCTGGATGGTCAAGGGCGATCTGATCAAGGCCCACGACTGGGACACCATCACCGCAAAGGTGAAGGAGGCCGCTGCCATCGTCAAGGAGGTCCGGGGATAAGCTTCCCGGCACACAAACTGCCCTTTTCGGAGGGAATTTTCCTTCCGTTTCCGTTCCTGATTCGATATGTTTCCTGCAAGATTCCCCGGGCCTTTGGCCCGGGGAATTTTGCGTCTCCACATGTGGTATACTGCCATCACAGAAAGGGGGCACCATGGACCACACTTTTTTTGCCACCATCTCCAGAATGAAGTACATCAACCGCTGGGCGCTGATGCGCAACACCCGGGAGGAGAACCTCTCGGAGCACGCCCTTGAGACCGCGGTGATTGCCCATGCGCTCTGCGTCATCGGGAACCGGCGCTTCGGCAAAGATCTGGACGAGAAGGAGGCCGCGCTGATCGGCATGTATCACGACGCCTCCGAGATCATCACCGGCGACATGCCCACCCCGGTCAAGTACTGCAACGGGGAGATCCGGGACGCCTACAAGGCGGTGGAGGAGCACGCGCAGGACACGCTCCTTGCGCGCCTGCCAGAGGACCTTCGCCCCGACTACGAAGAGATCTTCCAGGGCACCGGCACCGAGAAGGACCGGTACCTCCGGCGCCTGGTCAAGGCGGCGGACAAGCTCTCCGCCCTGATCAAGTGCATCGAGGAGGAGAAGTCCGGGAACGAGGAGTTTAAGACCGCCATGGAGAGCACCAAAAAGGCGGTGGATGCGATGCAGGAGGAGCTCCCGGAGGTCCGGGTCTTCTGCGAGGAATTCCTGCCGCCCTATGGCCGCACCCTCGATGAGCTCTCGTGAGGTCCCATGAAGAAAACCCGCTTTTCCAAGGCGCTGCGAAAGCTGGTCCGCTTTGTGCGGCGCAACAAAAAAGCTCTTGCCATCCGGGCACTGGTCATCGCCGTTCCGGTTCTTGTGGTTGGCGTTAGTAAAGAACCGGGTTGACGGGTTCCATACCACAACCTCCATGGTGAACTCTCGACGCGATAATGTCTGATGAAGATATAGAATCCCCATTTGGAGCTCTTTTCTTCTCTGCATAATGCCTATCTTGTTATTTATAGTCACATGCTCGGCAAGTGGGTGTATGCTTTTAGGCAATCTAGGTGATGCTTTGTTACATGATGCAACACAGCACGGATAGGAGTGTACCCAGCTCGAGCTCAAAGTGAGGGATTAGTGGTCTCATGCTAGGCGATCGCTTATCAACCCGTTTCTTAACTAACGCCTTGTGGTTTTTTGCCTTGTTCACTTCCTCCGCCCCGCCGCAAAGAGCAGTACCGAGGAGACGTCGGCAGAGGCCGTGACCGTGCCCGCCTGGGAGAGCATCACCTACGTAAACCCCGCTGCCGCCTATGACAGCAGCAAGTTTGTCAAAAACGGCTCCCTGATGTCCTATCAGGACGAGAACTACGTCTCCGTCCAGGGAATCGACGTCTCCTCCTACACCGGGGACATCGACTGGGCGAAGGTGAAGGCCGCGGGCATCCGCTTTGCCTTCGTGCGCCTCGGCTACCGGGGCTACACCGAGGGCGGCATCAGCCTGGATTCCCACTTTGTCCAAAACATGGATGCCTGCAAGGTGCAGGGGATCCCGGTGGGAGTCTATTTCTTCTCCCAGGCGGTGAGCGAGGACGAGGCCCGGGAGGAGGCGGCCTTCTGCATCCAGAACCTCTCGGGGTACGATCTCGCCCTCCCCATCATCTATGACCCCGAGGACGCCCCGGACGACACCGCATGAACCGCAAATCTGACCGGGACGCAGATCACCGCCAACGCCTTGGCCTTTGTCAAGGCCATCGAGGATGCAGGCTACACCGCAGGAATCTACGCCAACAGGGAGTGGCAGAAGAACGTCCTCGACATGACCCAGTTTCAGAACACCATCGTCTGGTTTGCGGGCTTTACCGACACGCCCCAGACCGCGTATCACTTTGAGTACTGGCAGTACAGCCACACGGGATCCGTGGACGGCATCGCCTCCGACGTGGATGTGGACATGGACATCCGCATGGTCCCCACCGGCAGTCTGACCAATTAGAAAAGGAGCACGCCTCATGCTGACCACCGAATCCGCAGCAGAGAGTACCACCATTGCCTCGCTGACCGAGAGTGCGGCGGATCTTGCCGACACCGCAAAGGAGCAGTTCACCTGGTTCTCGGGCATGACCGAGAAGCTCATCACCTTTGCGATCAAACTCGGCATCTGCATCGCCATCTACTTTATCGTCACAAGACTCCTCAAAAAGATCCTGAAGAACTTCGATGCCCACCTGGAGAAGCGGGGCGTCGAGACGACCGCGCGCAAGTTTTTCGGGCGGCTGATCTACTACAGCGTCACGATCCTCGTGGTGGTCACAATCATCGTCCAGCTCAACATCGTGGAGGGCTCCACGATCGCCGCGCTGATCGCTTCCGCCGGCGTCGCCATCTCCCTGGCCATGCAGGGCGTGCTGTCCAACTTTGCGGGGGGCGTCCTGCTCCTGGTGCTCCATCCCTTCCGGGTGGGGGACTACATCCGCCTCAAGGACTCCTCCCTGGAGGGCACGGTGACCGAGATCGACATGTATTACACCCAGATCGTGGACGTGTACGGGGACAAGATCTCAATTCCCAACTCGGAGCTCACCGGAAAGTCCGTGGAAAACCTGGTGGGCGGAGGTCTGAAGGGCCTCATCGTCACCGTGGGGGTTGCCTACGGCACGGACCTTGCCAAAGCGCAGGCGATCCTGCAGGAGATCAAGGACGGGGAGCCGCGCCTTGTTCCGGACAAGGGCCGCGTCTACGTGGACAGCCTGGGGGACAGCGCCATCGTCTTGGGAATCCGGGGCCTGGTGAAGGCGAGTGAATACCTGGACACCCTGTGGGATCTGAATGAGACCGTCCACCGGCGCCTCACTGAAGCGGGCATCGAGATTCCCTTCAACCAGCTGGATGTGCACATCCGAAAGGACTGAGATCATGGGATTTGAGATCAGGCAAAGAACGGGCGCCGTCCTCTCCATCGGCATGGCGGTGACAGACCTCATCGCAGGGCCGGTGACCCGGGACCTGTTTGACCGGGATTCCATCCCGGTGCAGCTCTCCACCCACCCCGGCGGGGATGCGGTGAACGTGTGCCTGAACGCGGCGGCGCTTAGCATGAAGGCCAGCCTCTGCTCCGCCGTCGGGAAGGACCCGAACGGGACCCTGCTTCTTACCTCGCTCCAGAATGCCGGGGTGGACACGTCCCTTGTCCGGATTCTTCCGGACACCGCCACCGCCGCCTGCATCGTGGTGACAGAGCCCTCCGGCGAGCGGCACTTTCTGACCTGTCAGGACAGCTTTGCCAGGATCACCCCCGAGGGGATCCCGGATGCCCTCCTTTCCAAGGTCGGCTTCGTGTCCCTCAACAGCTACTACCGCATGCCCCGGGTGGACGGGGCGCCTGCGGCAGAGCTCTTTCACAGGGCGCGGGAGCACGGCGCCTGCACGGTCCTCGACACCATGATCTGCCGGACGGGAAATGCGATGGACCAGATCCGAGAGGTCCTGCGGGAGACCGACCTCTTTCTCCCCTCCTATGAGGAGGCAAAGCAGATCACCGGGGCGTCGGATCCCAGGAAGATGGCAGAGGTCCTCGCCGGCACCGGGATTCGGGCCTTTGCGGTCAAGCTCGGGGAGAAGGGAAGCTTTGTGACAGACTTCGTCCGGGAGAAGTTCGTCCCCGCCGACGAGACGACCCGGGTTGTCGGCACCGTGGGCTGCGGGGACACCTACTGCGCCGGCATGATGGCGGCCCTTGCAAGAGGAGCGGACCTCTTTGCCGCTGCTGCCTTTGCGACCTGCGCCGCCGCCTGCACCGCCGAGGTGCCGGGGGCAAACGGCGGGATCCGTTCCCTTGCGCAGGTGGAGGCGCGCTGCCGCGCCTACCAGGAACGCCACTTCTAAATCATCAGAACCGTTTCAACAGGAGGAAAACATGGCCACGTTGCAAATGCGGCACTGCATGGCCTGCGGTGCCAAACTGGAGATGAAATACCACGAGCAGGAGAAGAAGGAGGTTCCCTGGTGCCCGGTCTGCAAGGACTGGCGCTTTCCCGTCTTCTCGACGGCGGTCAGCATGATCGTGATGGATGAGGCAAAGACGAAGATTCTCCTCATCAAGCAGTACGGGCGGGACGCCTTCATCCTGGTGGCGGGGTACGTGAACCAGGGGGAGGACGCGGAGCACGCGGCGGTGCGGGAAGTTTGGGAGGAGACGGGTCTTTGTGTGACCTCTCTCCACTTCAACAGGAGCCGCTACTTTGCCCCCTCCAACACCCTGATGCTGAACTTCACGGTCACCGTGCGGGAGGATCTGCCCCATCCCAACGAGGAGGTGGACGCCTGGTCCATCTTCACCAGGGAGCAGGCAAGGGGCGCCATCAAGCGCCCCTCCCTGGCGGCGGACTTTCTTGACGCGGCGCTCGATGAGATGGAGACCGAAAAGAAGCCGGAAGCGGCCCCCGGCCAAGGGCGCCCGCAAAAAGAGGAGACGTACCTCATCGCCTCGGATCTGCACGGGTCTGCAAAGTTTACAGGGGAGCTCCTTGCGGCCTTCCGGCGGGAGGGCGCGGATCGGCTCCTCCTTCTGGGGGATCTGCTCTACCACGGGCCGCGCAACGACCTGCCGGAGGGGTACGCCCCGAAGGAGGTGATCCGGCTTCTCTCTCCCCTTGCGGACCGGATTCTGTGTGTGCGGGGCAACTGCGAGGCCGAGGTGGACCAGATGGTGCTGCCCTTCCCGGTCCTTGCGGACTACGCCGTCCTCGATTACGGGAGACAGGTGTTCTACGCAACCCACGGCCATCACTACCACCCGGACCAGCTGCCGCCCATGGCAAAGGGGGACATCCTGCTCTACGGCCACACCCACGTGCCCGACTGGCGGCGGGACGGGAGCGGGGTTTTGTGCTGCAACCCAGGGAGCGTCTCTTTGCCAAAGCAGGACTCCGCGCGGGGATACATCCTGCTGCAGGGGAAAACCCTGACCTGGAAGACCCTGGAGGGGAAGCCCTACCACCGGCTGGTCCTCGGCAAGGAGGGGGAGGAGACCAGCGAAAACCTGTGACAGCAGAGTGATCATACGGTACAATAAGAACATCACTTTTGGCCTGTACTGTTGTGGCCACATAAAAAAGGGAGAGGAAGGAAACTTTGGGGAGAGTTACCGATGAGGCGGGTAAGGCGCGGCTTTCGGACGCCTTTGCCCACCTATGCCTTGCGGCAGACACCCACCGGGTGCTGACTGCCGACGAGAGCGGATACCGATTTATCGGAAACGACATGTTTTCGCCGTTTGAGTCCCACCTGACGGGAGAGAGTCAGGAGATGTTCCGCGCCCTGGTGGATGAGGGGAACGAGGCGTGGAAGACGGCATATCTTTTGCGGGGAGAGGCCAGGAGCCCGGTGCTGCTTCGGGTGCAGCGGCGGGAGAGGGAGGGGAGCCTTCTCGTCACCCTGGCGGACCCGGAGGAGCTTGCGGAGCAGGCGAGCCTTGTGATGCAGCAGGAGGGCTTTACGGAGGCGATCCGCACCCTCTACGGGGACACCTGGTGGACCTGGAACCCGCAGACAAGAAAGGTGATGGTCTACGCCTCCTCCGCATCTCTGATCTCCTCAGGGAGCTACTCCGAGGAGGAGATCCACGAGGCGCTGGGGCGCCGGGTGGACCGGGAGGACCTGCAGAAGGCGATGGCCCTGCTGGAGGGGATTCGGACCAGCCCCGCCGCGTTTCACGCGGACCTTGCGCTCCCGGATCCCAACGACCCGGGGCACTGCCGCCTCTTTGGGCTTCCCACCGTGGGGGAGGATGGGAGCGAGTACCTTGTCGGGACGATGCACCGCTTTCAGGTGCGGGCGAACGAGCTGCCGGGGGCCGCGCTGGATCCCCTGACCGGACTTTTGAACAAGACCGAGATTCGGCGCTGCGCCCTGCGGCACATCCGGGAGGGGCGGCGCATCGCCCTGGTCATGGTGGACCTCGACTTTTTCAAAAACGTCAATGACCGCTTCGGCCACGCGCAGGGCGACGAGGTGCTCCGGCGCACGGCGGAGGCGATGCGCAGCGCGGTCCGGGGCGCCGGCTGTGCCGGCCGCTGCGGCGGCGACGAGTTTCTCCTGATCCTGGATGCCTTCCGGGATGAGGACGACATCCGGCACATCCTTCGGAATCTGCGCAACACCGTGCGCTCCCTCTATCCGGACACCGGAACCTGCGCGGCGCCGGTAGTCACCCTGTCCATGGGCTGTGCCCTGTACCCGGACCACGCCAGCAAGTACCACGACCTCTTCTCCCTGGCGGACGCCTGTCTCTACCTTGCCAAGGAGAAGGGGAGAAACCGCTACACCATCTTCACGCCGGAAAAGCACGGCGCCCCGGAGGCATTCCTGCGCACCATGCTGGCAAAACAGCAGGGTGTGAATGACCGGCCGGGCACCAACCCCGACGAGGTGCTGGTGTCCCTGGCCTACGACATCCGCTACGGCACAAGGCCCCGCCTCTCCGCAGCGGTGTCCCGCTATGCCCGGGTGATGGAGCTTCCCGGCGCGGCGGTCCTTGCCGGGGATCCCCTCCAGGTCGCCGTCGAGGCGGGCGAGGGGAGTTCCCTCCCCGCAGGGAGCCTCGAAAAGGCAGCGGCCCTTCTTGCCGACATTGAGGATCTCTGGCGCGGCGCGCCGCTTGCGGTCGACAACATGGACCAGCTCCCCGGAAAGACCGGGGAGGCGCTGGCAAGGATGGGCTTTGGGTCCCTTTTGCTCTTTGGCTTTTGGGATGCCCGTGGGGAGAAGGCGCTTCTTCTTTTCTACCGCGCGGGCGGCTCCCTGCAGTGGAATCGGCAGCACTTTTCCTCCCACCGCCTGTTTGCGGACGTCCTCGGCCAGTATGACCTCTCGGCGGGGCTGCCCGGCCAAAATGGGTGAGCACTTTCTCGTCACAGACTTTTCAGATTTGCCAAATAGCCCGCATGCTATAATACGGGAGTCAGAGATGCCGGACAGATCCGCTCTGTCCGGTTTTTTTGTATGACCAAACCATAACATGGGTGAAAGACATTGGAGAGTATTTACGGAGCACACCGGCAGGAACTGGAGGAAACCAGGGATTACCTGCTGGAGGAGATACAGAAGATCCGGGAGGATATGGCCAAAAAGACGGGTGGAGAGGACCCGGTGGAGCACTTCCTGGCCCGGATCAAGTCAGAGGAGTCCATGCGGGAGAAGTGCCGGCGCAAGGGCCTGCCGGAGAATGAGCACTCCGCACTGGAGGAGATCCACGATGCGGTGGGGATCCGGATCGTCTGCTCGTTTCTGAGCGATGTGTACACGATCCGGGACGGCCTGGCAGGCCTTCCCGCCTGTGAGGTGGTGGAGGAGAAGGACTACATCCGTCACGCCAAGCCCAACGGCTACCGCAGCTATCACCTGATCCTGAAGGTGGAGCGGGGTCCGCAGCCCGTCTATGCGGAGATTCAGCTGCGCACGATCTCCCAGGACACCTGGGCTGCCCTGGAACACCACATGAAGTACAAGAAGGCGATGTCCGGAGATGACGCCCTCATCAGCGCCGAGCTCAAGCGCTGCGCAGACGAGCTTGCCTCCACGGATCTGTCCATGCAGACGATCCGGGACATGATCTACCAGGATAAGAAGGAGACAACCGATGAAAATACTGCTGGCTGAAGACACCCAGGATTTGAACCGGGTCATCACGGCGATGCTGACCCACGAGGGATATGAGGTGGACAGTGCGCTGGACGGGGCACAGGCCCTGGACTATCTGGAGAAGGACAGCTATGACGCCGCCATCCTCGACATCATGATGCCCAAGGTGAGCGGCATCGAGGTGCTGCAACAGATGCGGAAGGTCCACAACGTGACCCCGGTCCTGATGCTGACCGCCAAGGCGGAGGTGGACGACCGGGTGGCGGGACTCGACGCCGGGGCTGATGACTATCTGACCAAGCCCTTTGCGATGAAGGAGCTCCTGGCAAGACTCCGGGCCATGACAAGGCGCCGGAACGAGTACAGCGGGGAGGATCTCTCCTTCGGGGATCTGACCCTGTCTGCCGACAGCTTCGAGCTCTCCTCGGAGAACTCAGTGCGGCTGTCGGTCAAGGAGTTTGAGCTGCTCCAGTGCCTGATCCTGCACGCGGGAAAGCCCCTCTCCACGGCGTTTCTTTTGGAGCACGTCTGGGAGAACGCGGAGGGCGCCAACGGGGACACCGTCTGGCTCTACATCTCGTACCTGCGCAGCAAGCTGACGGCCATCGCCTCCCAGGTGACGATCGAGGGCACCCGGGGCGGGAGCTTTACGCTCCTTGGCGGGGAGCGCCATGAGTGAGAAGATGATCCGCGCCCTTCGAAGGCGCTTCATCCTGATCTCCTTCGTCTCCCTGCTGGGGGCGATGCTGGTCATCGGCATCCTGATGTACGCCGCCAACTACACCATGACCCAGCACTCCGTGAAAAACACGCTGGACCTCATCGTGGACAGCAAGGGCCTGCTCTCCGGGGCCAGGTCCATCCATGATGAGTCGGACAGCGAGGAGGATCCCTCCTCCTGGAACTACACGGTGAACCGGTTTCTGAATGAGATCTTCAACATCTCGGACCCGGACGCTTCCTCCCCGGAGTTCTACTACTCCACCAGGTACTTCGCGGTCCTCTACGACGAGAATGGCGACATCTCCCAGGTCATCACCAACCACATCGCGGCGGTGACGGAGCAGGAGGCCACCACCTACGGTGAGGCCGCGCGCAACTCCGGCCGGAGCTTCGGCCGGGACGGCATGTACTACTACGAGGTCGCCGGGTACGACGACGGCACCTCCATCGTCGTCTACCTCGACAGCGAGGCCAGCGTCAAGAGCTCCGGGCGGCTCTTCTACATCCTGCTCTCGATGATCTTTCTCGGGGTCATCCTGGTGGGGGTGTTCGCGCGAATGCTCTCGGAGAAGGCGGTACAGCCCGAGATCCGCAACGTCGAGCTCCAGAAGCAGTTCATCACCAACGCAAGCCATGAGCTCAAGACCCCGCTCTCCGTCATCCGGGCCAACACCGAGATGCAGGAGATGCTCGGCGGGGCAAACGAGTGGACCGCGTCGACCCTGCGCCAGGTGGATCGGATGAACGGCCTCATCCAAAACCTGGTGATGATCTCCCGGGCCCAGGAGAAGCAGAGCGAGCAGGTCCTCTCCGACTGCAGCATCACCGACGCCGTGAAGGAGACCGCGGAGACCTTCCGCTCCGTCGCGGAGTCCGAGCGAAAGACCATGGAGATCCACGTCCAGGAGGACGTCGTCATGCGGGCCGAGGATGCCTCCGTCCGCCAGCTCACCTCGCTTCTTGTGGACAACGCGATCAAGTACTGCGACGAGAAGGGCTGCGTGCAGGTCTTTCTCTCCCAGAAGGGCAGGGGAAAGGCCGTCACCCTCCAGGTCTCCAACAACTTCAAGGACGGCAAAGATGTGGACTACAGCCACTTCTTTGAGCGGTTCTACCGGGCGGACACCTCCCACAACACGGACCGGGGCGGCTACGGCATCGGCCTCTCCATCGCCGAGGCGATCACGGAGCAGTGCCGGGGATCCATCGACGCTGCCTGGATGAACGGCATCATCACCTTCACCTGCGTGCTGCGCCCCTTCCTCAAGACGTGAGATGGCATCACGTACCAGAAGGCATTTGAAAAGGCGCACTTTTTTGGGCCGGAATGCCCCCGCATCCGGTCAGACCGCGGCACAAAAAGGTCCGGATCTCCGGACCTTTTTGTGCACCTTGTACAGCTCCGTGTGCGTGTGGGTACATATCCGCCAAAACTTCGGCGGGTTCTCCCAATGACGCCCACTCCCTCCTGTCATATGATGTCCGCCATGAGTTGACAGGAGGGATTGGAATGAGAGCGGGGAGATTTCTGTTTGTGTCATTTGCGGTGCAGGGGCCGGTGCTGGAGGTGGACCTTCTGGCGTACAACTACGGCCACATCATCCTGCAAAAGCGCGAGAAGCTGATGGCGATGCCCTACCCGGGGCCCGCCCTGCCAAGCGCCGTCTCCTTCGACCGCTTCTGGGAGGAGCATGCGCCCTATTTCCACGAGTTCGAGGTGGTGGGGTGCGGCCTTGCCTCCTCCTTCCAGAAGGTCCGAAGGCTCCTTGCCAGGTGGGGGATCCGCATCCGCATCCCGCGCCTTTCCTGCACGGACCTTACAGACCTCGCCGCAAGGTGCCTCTCCCCGGCCTACGCCAGCGCTGCCGGCCTTGCCATCGCGGCGGGCATCGCCCCGGTGCCCCAGACGCCGGGCGCGGAGGCGCTCTTTCAGATGGCGGAGTTTCTGCGGGGGAGGATCCGGCAGATCCCCGGCGAGGCCGCCCTGTTCGAGACCTGCCGCATGGAGCAGAGCCTTGACACCGCGCCGGCGCCCCGCATCCGGCGGCACCTCCCCGCAAGGCGGGAGATGGCAGCGCATCTTACCCTCTCCGGAAAGCGCGTGGTGCTGGCCGGGACCTTCCGCTATGGCTCGAAAAAGAGCGTGCGAAGGGCCCTCATCCTCATGGGCGCCATCGTGGAGCCGCAGCTTCGCGGGGACACGGACTTTGTCATCGTGGGGGCGGAGAGCGAAAAGGCGAGCGGCAGCGCCGCCGCCGCGCTCTTTCACGATGCCCTGCGGCGGACACGCCGCAGGGGCAAACCCAAGATCCTCTCCGAGCAGCGGGTGTTCCCCCCGTCCTGCCGGTCTGATATACTTTGGTTGCCGCAATACGGAAATCGGAGGTAACCTGCCGCTCATGAGAGCCAAGAACGGGAAGAGAAATTTCAACTGGTACCGTCTGGACAATGCCGCCACCATCATGCCCTCCACCACGAGGGGGCCGGACACCCGCTGCTTTCGCATCACCTGCACTCTGAAGGAGGCAGTGGATCCCAACATCCTGCAGCACGCCCTGGACCGGGTGATGGAGGAGTTTCCCCACCTGCAGACCGTGCTGCGCAAGGGCCTGTTCTGGTACTACTTCGACGAGACCCAGGAAAAGCCCGTGGTGGAAGAGGACCGGGGCGGGATCTGCCGGGCCCTCTATGTCCCCGGCAGGCGAAGCCTCCTCTTTCGGGTCCTCTACGCCGGCTCTCAGATCAGCCTCGAGATGTACCACGCGATCGCCGACGGCACCGGCGGCCTCATGATCTTAAAGAGCCTCGTCCTCCACTACCTGAGCGAAAAGCACGGGATCTCCCTGGAGCAGGCGGTGGAGGGCGATGCCTCCGCCGCCCAGAAGTCCGACGATGCCTTTGCAAGGTACTACCAGAAGGGGTCGGCCCCGAAGGTTCACAACTTCGATCCCGCCGATGCCGGAAAGGCTGCCAGGCATCCAAAGGAGCAGCCCTCCCGGAAAAAGCACCGCCGCCAGTGGGCGCAGTTTGCCCTGCAGAAGGCCTACCAGATCCCGATGGAGAAGGACTTCTCCCTCCAGTGCCACTACCTGGAGGCCACGGCGAAGACCTCCGAGGTCCGGGCGCTGGCGGCCAAGAATAAGACGACGATCGGCGTCTTTGTCGTCTCCGTCTTCATCCAGTCCCTGATTGAGACCATGCGGGCCGGGGCGGCCAGACATCCCATCGTCATCAGCGTCCCGGTGAACCTTCGGCAGTACTTTCCCTCCCGCACCGCAAGGAACTTCTTTGGCGTCATCAGCGTCGCCTACCGCCCCGGAGACTACGACGGGACGCTGGAGAGCATCCTTCGCCCCGTGGCGCAGCAGTTCTCGGAGCAGCTCACCCGGGAGGCGATCGAGAAGACGATGAACGGCTACTCGGGGCTTGTCCACAACCTGGCGATCCAGGCGGTTCCCCTGTTTCTCAAGGACATCGGCCTCTCCCGGATCACGCTCCTGACAAGGCGCGGCACCACCGCGGTGGTCTCAAACCTGGGGGCCGTGCGCCTGCCCGAGGAGGCGGCCCCCTTTGTGGACCGCTTCAGCGCCTACATGACCGCGCCAAGGCTCCAGATGTGCATCTCCAGCTTTGGCGAGAAGATGGTCTTCGGCGTGGTCACCGCCTACGACGAGAAGGCCCTGCTGCCCGCTTTTTTCCGGAAGTTCACCGGGGCGGGGCTGTCCCTGGAGATCGGCTCCAGCGACTTCGACGCCTGAAGCGAAAGGAGACTGCATGCAGTACTGCCCCAGATGCCACGTATATATCCGCGGACACAAGACCTGCTGTCCGCTCTGTAGGAATCCCCTGATCGAGAAGGAGACGCCGCCCGATATGGACCCCGCCCCCGCCTTTCCGGTGCCGGAAAAGCACCGGGTGTCCGGGGTCTCCCTGACCAGGATTCTGACCTTTCTGATGCTCCTCTGCGAGATCCTGATGGTGTTCTTTGCCCTGCAGAACCGGGAGGCGGGCGTCTCCGCCCACTGGCCCTACGTCTGCGGATTTTTGTGCTTTTTTGCCTGGGTGGACTTTCTCATCGCCCGGTACTTTCGGAGCAACCTGATCTTTCTCGTCACCTTTGAGGCGTACCTGGGCATGGCCCTGTGCCTTGCCGCAGATCACCTGACGGTGCCCTACCGGGGCTGGGCCGTTGCCTGGTGCGTCCCCTTCGGGATGATCGCCCTGGAGGCCGCCACCGTGCTCCTTGGCTGGTCCGAGGGCCTGCACATGGTGGACTACGCCGTGTACCTGTTTGTGGACACGATCCTGGGCCTCCTGCAGCTGATCCCGATCCAGCGCCACACGAACCCCCAGCCGCTCCCCGCCCTCATCAGCCTGGCGGTGCTCCTCGCGTACCTGGCCTTCATCCTGGTCTTCCGCGGGCGGGACCTTCGCAACGCGATCACCAAGTTTTTGAATTTCTGACCGGCAGCCGAACAACGGAGTGAACCACTTGAACAAAGACGCATTCAACCAAAGCAGCATACAGCACGGCCTCTTTCTCCTGCACCGGGCAAGGCAGGAGAGGAGAGGGGACTTTTTGGAGCGGGCCGGGGACCTGGTGGAGAAGACCATCGGCGCCGGCATCGCCCACTCCCGGCTGGAGGCGCCGGTCCTGGCGCCGGAGGCGGCCATCGTGCCCGCCGCGCTCTCGGATCCCGGGGTCTGGTACCGGCTCCCGATCCCGGAGGGCCTCTCCGGGGACGGCTCCGAGTACCACATCTACGTGCGCCGGGGGACTTGCGACAACCTCTGCGTCTTTTTGTCCGGCGGGGGCGTCGCCTGGAACGCCTTCACGGCGGCGCACCCCGTGACCTACGGGAAGATGGCAAGCGGGCGCCCCAACTACTACTGGAATAACCTGCGCCCCTTCACCCAGGCCATGAACATCCACGTGGGGATCACCTCCAACACCCGGGCAAACCCCTTCCACGACTGGAACTTCATCGTGATCACCTACTCCACGGGGGACTTCCACGTGGGGGACGGGGACTTTGCCTACGAGGACACCAGGGGAGAGGAGGAGGTGCTGCACTTTCGGGGGCACCGGAACTTCCGCGCGGCGATGGACCGGGCGGCAAAGCTCTTTCCCTCCTGCCAAAAGCTCCTCATTGCCGGCAACTCCGCCGGAGCCTTTGCGGTCCCCGCCCTCACCCCGGAGATCGTGGAGAACTACTACCCGGATGCCGCGGACGTGACCCTTCTCTCCGACTCGGGGCAGCTCTTGTACCACAAGTGGCGGGAGACCGCAAGGGACATCTGGAAGGCCGAAAAGCGCTTCTTTGAGGTCCTCTACAGCGACAACATCACCCTGGACTGGTACGAGGCGCTGACAGCGCGCTTTGGGGATAAGCTCCGGTACCTGTACGCGAGCTCCACCCACGACTTTCTGCTGTCCGCCTACTACAGTGACGTGACCAACAAGGTCTATGAGTCGGATGCCGAGGTGCAGGACGCCTATTTCCAGCAGCTCAAGGAGATGGTGCGTTCCCTGCGCCAGATGGCGCCCGGCATCAGCTTTTACTTCAACAGATGGAAGAACCCGGTGACCATGGGCGGCACGATCCACACCGCGGTGCGGGAGCCCTACTTCTTTGCCGCGGAGCCGGGCCGGCCCTCGATGGCAAAGTGGCTCATCGACGCGGTGCACGGCGCCACAGCGGATGTGGGGGATGACCTGCTTGCCAGGGCGCACTGAGCCGGAAAGGAGGAGATATGAGCGAAGACAATACGGCGCTGCCGATGCCGGAGGCGGCGGATTTCGAGGGGGCCCTGGCCGCGGTCTTTCTCGCCTTCCGCATCAACGGCATCTCCCCCGCCGACGTCGGGCGGGACTTCATGGCGGAGTTCACCAGGACCTTTGAGGGGGACCCGGAAAAGCTCCTGGAAGGGCTCCACGGGAGTTTAGAGACCCAGTCCGCCTACTTCTCCCGGGACGGCATGAACTGCCTGCAGATCCTCTACCTGGAGCTGGGAAAAACCGCGAAAAACCTGCAGGAGGTCTCCGTGCAGACCATGCGGATGATGCTGCTCTACTGCCTGGTGAACTTTGCGGTGGGAAAGGGCACGAAGGAGCCCTACGTGCTCTGCGTCTGTTCCTCCTTTGTATCGCTCCTTCTCACGATCCAGACAAGAGCCCTGCAGGAGCTTGCGGAGAAGAACCACATCTTCCTGCACGTGGACCTTCGGAAGGAGAAGGACTTCACCAGCATCCTCGCCCGGGTGGCCTTTGCCAGGGAGGACGCGGGGTGGCTCCATCCCGGGGAGAGCGAAAATCCCGGGAACGGGAAGTAAAGAGAAAAAGAAAGAAACCGGTCTGCGGTGTGATTCCGCAGACCGGTTTTCTTTTGCCTCTGGACATGAAAAAAGCAGAAGCGAAACGCTTCTGCTTTTCCGAGCTGGCACCGGGAATCGGACCCGGGACCTCCACACTACCAATGTGACGCTCTACCGACTGAGCCATGCCAGCTTGTTGCTTTGTTTTGCTCCCTGTTGGGCGCAGAAAGAATACTACCATACCCCGAGAGATCGCGCAAGGCAAAATCCAAGAAAAAATTATTTACGCACGAATTTCGTAACTGTCTGACAAGAATGGCAGAACGCCTCAGGCAACGGTCACCGGCGTTTCGCCCCCGTGGGAAGCGGCGTACCCGGCAAGATAGTCCCCGATCGCGGCAAGAAACGCGTCCCCGTAGGCCTCGAGCTTCTTCTCGCCCACCCCGGAGACCTCCCGCATCTCGTCCCGGCTGCGGGGGAGCTTCACCACAAGGTCGGTCAGGGTCTTGTCGGAGAAGACCATGTAGGGGGGAATGCCCTGTTTTCTTGCAAGCTGGAGGCGAAGGCTCCGAAGCTGCGCAAAGAGCTCGATCCCCTCGGCGGAGAGGATGGTGGTCCCCTTCGGGAGCTTGGCGCGCTTTCTGGAGGAGGCGGCCTCCCCCTCTGCGGCCTCGGGGACCCGGATCACGACCGGTTTCCCGGCATGGACCGCTGCCGCGTCCTTTCCCGGCACCACAAGGCCATACCGGTCCATTGTGCGGGCGATGACCCCGGCCTCCTCAAGAGAGGTGAGGAGGGCGCGGATCTCTCCCTCCGGCATTGCGGCAAGGGCGCCATAGCCCGGCTTTTCGGAAAGGCCGGCATCGAGAATCCGCTTTGTCCTGTCCCCGTGGAGGGCGGAGGCGACAACAGCAGGTCCAAAGCGCCCCGGGATCGCCCGAACGAGGGTCAGGACCGCCTGAGCGCTTCTTGTGACGTCCCGCTCCTCGTAGTGCTTTGCGCAGTTTCCGCAGGCGCCGCAGGGCTCCCCGACCTTCTCCCCGAAGTAGGAGAGGATCTCGTTTCGAAGGCAGCTGGTGCAGGTGCAGTAGTGCTCCATCCGCCGAAGGCGCACCACGTCCTGCTGCTGCACCGTGGCGAGCTCCTCGGCGGTCATCTGCTCGTTTCCCGTCTTGCCCTCGAGCATCACCCTGCCGATCACCACGTCCTGGGGCGAGTAGAGCAGGATGCACTCGGCGCTCTCACCGTCCCGCCCGGCCCGGCCCGCCTCCTGGTAGTAGTTTTCCAGGGAGGAGGGCATGTTGTAGTGGATGACGAAGCGGACGTTGGACTTGTCGATCCCCATGCCGAAGGCGTTGGTCGCCACCATCACGGAGATGTTGTCGTAGATGAAGTCATCCTGGCTGCGCACGCGCTCCTCCTGCTCCATTCCCGCGTGGTAGCGGCCCGCCGGGATCCGCTCATCCCGCAGGATCCCGTAGAGCTGGTCCACGTTCTTTCTGGTGTTGCAGTAGATGATGCCGGACTCGTTCTCGTGGGCGCGCAGATAGGAGAGGACAAAGTCCGTCTTGTTCCGCGGCTGCTCCACCCGCCAGTAGAGATTCTTGCGGTCAAACCCCGTCACCTTGACGAGGGGATTGGAAAGTTCCAGGGCACGGATGATGTCCTCCCGCACCTCTTTGGTCGCGGTCGCCGTGAAGGCGGCCACGGCGGGGCGCTTCTTCAGGGTCTTCACGTAGTCGGCAATCGCAAGGTAGGAGGGCCGAAAGTCCTGCCCCCACTGGGAGACGCAGTGAGTCTCATCCACGCAAACCAGCGGGATCTCGATCTGCCGGGAGAGCCACAAAAACCGCTGCGTCAAGAGCCGCTCCGGGGCCACATAGATGATCTTGTAGCGCCCGCCGGCAGCAAGCGAGATGGCCTTTGCGATCTGGTTCTCCGAGAGGGAACTGTTCAAGTAGGCCGCGTGGACTCCCGCCGCGTTCAGCGCCTGCACCTGGTCCTTCATCAGCGAGATGAGGGGCGAGACCACGATGGAGACGCCAGGCAGGCACAGGGCCGGCACCTGGTAGCAGAGGGACTTGCCGGCGCCGGTGGGCATGATGCCCAGAACGTCCCGCCCGGCGAGAATCCCGTCGATGAGCTCCTCCTGCCCCGGCCGAAAGTGCTCGTATCCGAATGTTGTCTTGAGTACCTCCCGTTTGTCCATCATCCATCCCTCTTCTGAAAAAATAACGGGCAGCAAAAAACGCCGCTCCGGGCGCTATTGTAGCACACGGAAGCGGCGTTCTCCTGCCGGATTGCAGCGGCGCTCAGGCCGCAGTGGTTTTCTCTTTTTTCGGCGCCTCCTCTGATCCAAAGAGCCGTCCCCGGATCGGACAGAGAACCCGAAGCAGAATCTCGCCGAAGACGCAGACCGAGAGGACTTCTCCCGCTCCGACGGTCAGCATGAAGAAGGGGATACCGCCCGGGATGTGGTAGGCATAAGTCAGAATCAGCGGCACGATGACGGCGTTGGAGATCACCGGCGGCAGGGTGCAGAGGAACTTGTGCCTGCAAAGTGCCCGCGTCCCGAGGGCCCCCAGGAGGGTTGCCAGGGAGCCGAAGATGATGTCGGGGAGCGCTGCCCCGGTCACCAGGTTGGCGACCAGACACCCCACAAACAGGCCCGGCACCGCCGCCGGGGTGAAGAAGGGCAGGACGCAGAGCGCCTCGGAGATGCGCACCTGGATTGCCCCGCTTGCCAGGTCAAAGCCCGCGGCCACCATGGTCAGGACGACGTAGAGGGCGGCGATGAGGCCTCCCTGGACGAGCTGCTGCGTTTTCTTGAAATGTTTCATGGATTCTGTTCTCCTTTCGAGTTGATGGATTTGCCGGTAAAATCCCCCGAAAGAAGTGCGGCTGATGGCCGGAAGGTTCTGATTCGAATGAAGATTTTATCCGCTTAGTTTTGGCGAGTGGGAAGGGATGCTAACACTCGGGCCTATGTTCCGCCAAAGGCCAGATGGCATCGTACCGCAGGCGGCGCCGGTGTGCAAGTCCTTTTGTAAAATTAGAACGCATGTTCCTGACATTGCGGAAAATACCGCCATTTGGTACAATTAATCAGTTTGACAATTGTTTCGGCACCGTCGAAAAAAGCCGCGGAAGGAGGAAAAACGATGGCAGCAGCAAAGTCACAGAGCATAGACATGACAACCGGTGTGATCTGGAAAAAGCTCCTTGCATTCTTTTTCCCGCTTCTGTTCGGGACCTTCTTCCAGACCCTCTACAACACCGTGGACGCGATGATCGTGGGCCAGTTCGTGGGAAAGGAAGGACTCTCCGCAGTCGGCGGGGCCTCCGCGATGCTGATCAACCTCCTGGTGGGCTTTTTTGTCGGCATCTCCTCCGGGGCCACCGTGGTGATCTCCCAGTACCGCGGGGCGGGAAGAAGCAAAGAGGTGGAGGCGGCCGTCCACACCTCTATCGCCGTCGCCCTCGCCGGGGGCCTGATCATGACGCTCCTTGGCCTTTTTGCGGCGCCGCCCTTTCTCACCCTCATGAATACACCGGAGGACACAATGGCGGGGTCCGTCCTCTACCTGCGGATCTACTCCCTGGGCATGATCCCGAACTTTCTCTACAACATGGCCTCCGGGATCCTGCGCGCCGCCGGGGACTCGAAGAATCCGACCCGGTTCCTCATCGTCGGCGCCCTGGTCAACATCGGCCTGGACCTTCTGTTTGTCTACAGCTTCCACCAGGGGGTCGGCGGCGCCGCGGTGGCGACGATCCTCTCCCAGGCGGTCTGCGCGGTGCTGACGCTTCGGCTTCTTTGCCGGGTGCCGGATGACTACCGGCTGACCCTGCGCCATGTGCGCTTTGAGAAGGTCTACCTGGAGAAGATCCTCTCCATCGGCATCCCGGCGGGCCTTCGCTCCTCGATGTACTCCCTCTCCAACCTGGTCATCCAGGCCTCGATCAACAGCTTCGGCACTGACACCGTGGCCGCCTGGGCGGCGGACGGAAGGATCGATTCCCTCTACTGGATGCTGACAAGCTCCCTGGGCGCCTCCATCACCACCGTGGTGGGGCAGAACTACGGGGCCGGAAAGCACCACCGGGTGCGGGAGTGCGTGTGGCAGTCGGCCGTCCTGATGATCATCATCACCCTGGTCTTCTCGATCCCGGTCTACTTCCTGTGCCCGGTGCTGTTTCGGATCTTCACCTCCGATGCGGGCGTCATAAAGATCGGCATCGTGATGGCGCGCTACTTCTGCATGGTGTACCTGACCTATGTCCTGATCGAGGTGATCTCCGGGACCCTGATCGGCATGGGGGATGCCCTGATCCCCACAGTCATCACGATCTTAGGAGTCTGCGTCCTTCGGATCGTCTGGTGCGCGGCCGCCGTGCCGAGAATCGGCACGATCCAGAGCGTCATGTTTTCCTATCCGCTGACCTGGACCGTGACGAGTGCCGCCTTTCTTATTTACTACCTGCACGTGTCCCGGAAACTGCGCCGGGCGGCAAAAAGCTAAAAAACTGCCCCAAAACCGGGCAGAATCCGACGGATTTTTGGTCCAGATTTGCCTGATGGTTTCGAGTGTAGTAAGATGGATTTTCGGGAGGGGAAACTTTGTTCGCATCTCTCCCGCATAGACTGCCAGGGAAACGGATTTTACAGCATGAGATTTGACCAGGAGAGCGTCCTTCGGCGCGAGGAAGAACTGAATGCAAAGGGGCCGCGCAGGCTGGCCGGCATCTGGCTGATGCTGCGATGGATGATCCTGATCGCGATCGTCGGCACCATCGCCTTTTTGTGCTTTGCGGTCTACGGCGGCTTTCAGGCCGTCCTTGACTGCGCCCCCGACATCTCCAACATCGATGTCACCCCCACCGGCTTTTCCACCTTTGTCTACGACAGCGACGGCAACCAGACCGCCCGCCTCGTTTCCACCGACTCCAACCGCATCCCGGTGACCCTGGACATGGTCCCCACGGACCTGCAGCACGCCTTCGTCGCCATCGAGGACGCCAGGTTCTACGAGCACCGGGGCATCGACATCGAGGGCATCCTGCGGGCGGGTGTGACGGGACTGACCTCCGGGAGTTTCTCTCAGGGCGCCTCCACCATCACCCAGCAGCTGATCAAGAACAACGTCTTTGAGGGCTGGACCAACGAGACCTTCTCCGAGAGCGTGCGCCGCAAGATCCAGGAGCAGTACCTGGCGGTGGAGCTGGAGAAGACGATGTCCAAGGACGACATCCTGCTGAACTACCTGAACACGATCAACCTGGGGCACAACACCCTGGGCGTGCAGGCGGCCTCCCTGCGCTACTTCGGCCGCTCCGTCTCCACGCTGAACCTTTCCGAATGCGCCGTCATCGCCGGCATCACCCAAAATCCAACCAAATATGACCCCATCACCTATCCGGAGAACAACAACCGCCGGCGCCTGGTGGTCCTGGACCGCATGCTGGACCAGGGATACATCACCAAGGAGCAGCACGACGAGGCCGCCAAGGACAATCCCTATGAGCGGATCCGGATCATCGATGAGGAGACCAACGACAACGAGATCCAGTCCTACTTTGTGGACGCCCTGACCGAACAGGTCCTCGCCGATCTGCAGGCCAAGGGGTACACCGAGCAGCAGGCCTACACCCTGCTCTACAGCGGCGGTCTCAAGATCTACTCCACGCAGGACACCGACATCCAGAAGATCTGCGACGATGTGGTGGCCGATGAGAACAACTACCCGGGCGGCACCAAGTGGTACCTGCAGATCCAGCTTTCCGTGCAGGACAAGGACGGAAACATCACCAACTACAGCACGGAGATGTTCAAGCAGTACCTGAAGGAGAACGGGATCCAGAGCTCCCTGATCTTTTCCTCCAAGGACGCGGCCAAGGAGGCCTATGAGAAGTACAAGGCCTCGGTCGTCTCCGACACCGACAAGGTGGTGGGAGAGAAGACCAACTACCAGCCGCAGCCCCAGATCTCCCTCACCGTGGAGGACCAGCACACCGGAAATGTGGTGGCCATCGTCGGCGGCCGGGGCGAGAAGACCGCAAACCGGACCTTAAACCGCGCCTACGACGTGGTGCGCCAGCCCGGTTCTACCTTCAAGGTGGTCTCCACCTACGCACCCGCCCTGGATGCCGGGAACAAGACCCTGGCCTCCACGCAGCTCGATGCGCCCTACGCCTATGAAAACGGAACGCCCGTCCGCAACTGGTACGGAGAGGCCTACCGCGGCCTCTCCACCGTGCGGGAGGGTATTCAGAATTCCATGAACATCGTGGCGGTCAAGACGCTGACGGACATCACGCCGCGGCTTGGCTATGAATACCTGAAGGATCTTGGCATCACGACGCTCGTGGACAACGAGGAGATCGGCGGCCAGATCTACTCCGACGTACAGCAGACGCTGGCCCTGGGCGGCATCACCAACGGCGTCTCCAACTTTGAGTTAAATGGTGCCTATGCGACTATCGCAAACGGCGGCACCTATCTGGAGCCCCGGCTCTACACCAAGGTGACAGATCACGACGGGAACGTCATCCTGGGAGACGATGACCGGGTAACAAGGCGCGTCCTCGACGAGGACACCGCCTGGCTTCTCACCTCCGCCATGGAGGACGTGGTCACCAAGGGCACCGGCACCGCCTGCCAGCTCGGCAACCAGCCGGTCGCCGGCAAGACCGGAACGACCTCCGATGAGAACGATGTCTGGTTCGCGGGCTACACCGACTACTACACCTGCACCACCTGGGCAGGCTATGATGAGAACACCGACCTGGTCGGCGTCGAGTCCGGCTATGCCAAGACCATCTGGAAGCAGGCGATGGCAAAGATCCACGAAAACCTTCCCACAAGGGATTTCACGATTCCTTCGGGCATTGTGGAGAAAGAGGTCTGCGCCTCCTCCGGCAAGCTTCCGGTGGAGGGCCGCTGCTCTGACATCGTGACCGAGTACTTTGCGGGGAACTCTGTTCCCACCGAGTACTGCGACATCCACTATTCCGGATACATCTGCTCGGAGACCGGACTCCCTGCCCGGCCCACCTGCCCTTATGCCGTCAAGGGAAGCAGTTCCTTTGCACAGTCCGGAGAGCTCTGCCCGCATGACGCGGCGTTCATGGCCCAGGACGACCTTTCCGGCATCCTGGACAAGCAGAAGCAGTACGCCGCCAACCGGCGAGCGCAGGAGGAGGCAGCGGCAAAGGCCCGGGCACAGCAGCAGCTCGAGGACAACATCAGTGAGATGACCGCCTCTGAGCAGGCCGCGGTGACAAACGCCCAGTCCACTCTCGATGCAGCGCAAACGACGCTTGCCAATGAGGCAGCCACCCTGCAGGCCGCGCAGGACCGCCTGGTGGCCGCCAGAGAGTCCGGCGACCAGAGCCAGATCGACACCTGGACCGCTGCCGTGAATCAGCAGACGGAAGTGTACAACAACGCCTCTGCTGCCGTCTCCAGCGCCCAGTCCGCCCTCGACGCCGCAAACGCCGAACTGGATGCGGCAAAGGAAGCCGCCCGCTCACAGCTAAACGGCGGGACCGGAACCGCCAGCACCACCGACGCCTCCCAGGGGGAGAGCGCGGCAACAGCAGGCGAGCGTGCCGGAGCCCAGACCCAGGGCGAGAGCAGCGCGCAGACGCCGCCTGCAGATGCGAGCGCCCAGACGCCGGCACAGCCGTAAGCAGCACATGCATAACCGCCCTCCGGGATTCCTCCCGGAGGGTTTTTCAGAGGATGGAGAACGCCATGGCAGAGTTTCGGACGATCACAAAGAGGGGAGAGGGAACCTACGAGGAGAAAAAGTCCCGCTTTCTCGGGGAGGCCATCCCCGCCCACAGTGAGGAGGAGGTGCAGGCGGCGCTCCAGGCCGCGAAAAAGCGCTACTTTGACGCCAAGCACCACTGCTATGCCTGCATCCTGGGGGAGCGGGGCGAGACAAAGCGCTGCAGCGACGACGGAGAGCCCCAGGGCACCGCGGGAAAGCCCATCCTGCAGATCCTGGAGGGGGAGCAGATGCAGAACGTCTGCCTCATTGTAACCCGGTACTTCGGCGGAACCCTGCTGGGGACCGGCGGCCTTGCCAGGGCCTACCGCGAGGCCGCAAAGCGCGCCCTGGAGGATGCCGGGCCCTGCACCATGGAATCGGGAAAAATCGTCCTGATTTCCATGGACTACTCCCTTCTTGACAAGGTAAACTGGTACCTGAGGCAGCAGCAGATCAAGACGCTGGACGCCACCTACACACAGAACGCCGCGGTCCGGGTACTGGTCCGGGAGGGAGAGTATCCCGCCCTCCTGCAGTTTTTGGCCCAGGCGGGAAGCGGCAGCATTCAGGCAGACATCGTGACAGAAGGGTATTTCGGCTTCGGTTCTTAGAAGCAGCCCGGAAACGGAGGCAGGTGAGATGGATCCAAGAGAAGAAGAACGGCAGAATGAATCGCTCCTTCGGGAGCTTCTGGAGACCAGACAGTACACAAAACTCCGACAGACCGCCGAGGACATGCAGGATGCCGACATCGCCTCCGTCATGGACGACATGGAGGACGAGGAGTCGCTGAAGATGTTCCGGATCCTGCCCAAGAACAAGGCAGCGGATGTCTTCGCCCAGCTCGACCTGGATGCCCAGCAGTACATCATCCAGTCCCTCTCCGAGAAGGAGGCCTCCAACATCATCGACAACCTGCAGGCGGACGATGCGACGGACCTTCTCGAGGAGATGCCCGCCAACGTGGTCAAAAAGATCCTCGCCAACGCAAGGCCCGACACCCGGGCGGACATCAACCACCTGCTCCGCTACCCGGAGGACTCCGCCGGCTCCATCATGACGGTGGAGTACGTGGACCTCAAGGAGAGCATGACCGTGCAGGATGCGATCAACCGCATCCGGGAGATCGGCCTCGACTCCGAGACCATCAACACCTGCTACGTGCTGGATGCCCAGCGGGTGCTGGTCGGCATTGTCGCCCTGCGCTACCTGCTGATCCGAAAACCCGATGAGGTGATCGGGGACATCATGAATGAGAACGTGATCTCCATCAACACGATGACCGACCAGGAGGAAGCCGCCAGGATGTTCCAGAAGTACGACTTCATGGCCATGCCCGTCGTGGACAATGAGAACCGCATGGTCGGCATCATCACCATCGACGACGTGGTGGACATCATGGAAGAGGAGGCCACCGAGGATATCGAGAAGATGGCCGCCATCGTGCCCAGCGACAAGACCTATTTCCGCACCACGATCCTGGAGACCTACAAGCACCGGATGCCCTGGCTCCTGCTCCTGATGATCTCGGCGACCTTCACTGGTGCCATCATCACCAACTACGAGAACGCCCTGGCCTCCTACGTGGTCCTGACCGCCTACATCCCGATGCTGATGGACACCGGCGGCAATGCGGGCTCCCAGGCCTCCGTCTCCGTCATCCGCGGCATCTCCCTGGGGGAGATCGAGTTCAACGAGCTTCCGAAGGCTCTGTGGAAGGAGATCCGGGTCGCCGTGCTCTGCGGCATCACCCTCTCCGGCGTCAACTTCCTGAAGCTCCTGTTTCTCGACCGGGTGGGCGCGGAGATCGCCCTGATCGTCTGCGCGACACTGGTGGTGGTCGTGATCTTCGCCAAGGCCATCGGCTGCCTTCTGCCGCTGCTTGCGAACAAGATCCATCTGGACCCTGCCGTTATGGCTTCGCCCCTGATCACCACGATTGTGGACGCGGTCTCGCTCCTCACCTACTTCCAGATCGCAACCCACGTCCTGCATCTGTAGGCAGAGCCTCACAGACTTTTCACAGAAGAGACACGGACAGGACACAGGGGACTGGTATTCTGATCCTTGTCCGAAGGGAAATGACAAAACCCTTTGGAGGCTGCAAACAGCTTTTTCATAACAATTACTCCCCCCTCACACGGCCGGCTCCGAAAGGAGCCGGTTTTTTGTGTGCAGGCACCAAAAACGCCCCGCATTCGGTGAGAATGCAGGGCGGGAAGGAAATCAACGGGACGGTCAGCACGGGATCTTGGAGAAAGAGTTACGACTCTGCTGCGGCTTCTTCCTTCCCCGCTGTGCGCAGCGCCATCACCAGGGAGAGGACAAACATGCCGATACAGGGGATCAGGTTGGCGGCCATGCCGGCGCGAAGGCCGATGCTGTCTGCAAGAATGCCGATGATAAGCGGCATGACAATGGCACCGATGCCGGAGATGGGGAGCAGGATTCCCATGCTGACGGCACTCATCTGCTCCCCGACACCTGCAACCGCGAGAGGGTTCACCCCGCTCATGGCAAAGGAGAAGGCAAAGAGCGCGGCGATGGCCGCGACCGGGGTCCTCGCCTGCACCAGAAACAGGTACAAAGCGGTGCAGAAAGCGCCCATCACGGTGAGCGCCCGGAAGATGTTCCGGATCCGGAAGGCAAAGGCGATGAGGAGCCTTCCCGCAAGCGTTGCGCCCCACATGATGGTGATCGTATAGGCGGAGAGGGCACCTGTCAGAATGCCTTCATTGCGAAAGTACGTCACAAGCCAGCCGTTGACGCTCTGCTCTGCTGCATTCTGGCAGAACACGAGTGCAGTGAGGATCCAGAAGGAGGGGGCTTTTAAAAAGGAGAGGTCCGTTTTTCCTGTCCCCGTCTGCTTCCCGCCGCTGCCCATGGGAAGCCCTGCCGCAAGGCAGAGAAGCCAGAGAAAAAGGCCTGCCGCACTGACGCCGAGGACGGGCAGGATGGGAGAGATGCCCTGCAGGGCAGAGAGGAAAAACGGGCAGAGGAGCGCCCCTGCTGCATAGCAGCAGTGCATCGCGGTCACGCTCCTGGCGCGGTTCTTCGCGTGATTTCCGACAAGAACCGTACAGGTATTGAGGGCATTGCCCTTGGCGATGCCGACGAGGAAAAACGCCGCCATCAAAACGCCGGCAGCGCCGAAGAGGGACATGAGCCCATATCCCACAAAGTATCCGGGAAGGAGCAGGAGGACCGTCCTTCGCATGCCGATCTTTTCCCCAAATATGCCGGAGAGCCTCCTGCCGCCATGTTTCCAATGCTGAGAAGCGACAAAAGCGTTCCCGTCATGGAAAAGGACAGGCCGTACCGATCCTTTCAGAGCGAGACGATGACGCCGCTTGAGATGGCGCAGATCCCGCTCAGAAAAAACGCAAGAAAGCCTGTCCTCCGATCGTGCTGATCCAGTGTATTCATGCCCCTGACTCCCTCCCTCTGCGCTGCAGCCGCCACGCATTCCGGCGGCAGTCTGCTTCTCTGTTGTCGTAAGCCAGGTGCACACTGTCAACAATAGAAAATATTTTACCTTTTTCCAGGTTCCGTCTCAGACCCCTTCTTTCTCTTCCTTTTCCTCCTCCATGGCGGCGGCACAGCGCAGCAGCTCCTTCTGTGAGCGGACCCCGAGCTTGCTGTAGAGGTTCCGGTTGTGGTAGCGGAGCGTCGACTCCCGGATGCCCTTGCGCGCAAGGATCTCCTTCGTCCCCAGGCCCCTGACGTACAGATCGAAGATCTCCCGCTCTGTCGGCGTGAGGCTTTTCAGTCCCTCTGCAAACAGTTCGACCTGCTCCCTGTCCACCGAAGCTTCCTGACGGGTTAAAAGGCGCTTCCTCTCTTTCGCAAATTCCTGAGATCTCTCCGATAGGAGCGCGGACAGCTCGTCCATCTCCTGTACGGAGGAGGTGCTCCTTGTTCCCTCCCGGCAGTCCGAGATGCTTCCAAGAAGCGGCTTTGCAAATATCCGGCTCAGGAGCAGGGAGAGGAGCACCGCGGTGGCGGCGGGAAGCAGAAGGAAAAGAGCGTTTCCCAGAAAGTCCTGCATACAAGCCTCCTGATACACCCTCTCCGGAATAAGGACACCAAGCTCCAGGGTCCCCAGATCCTGCGAAAGGGAGAGGCTTTCCTGCATCCCGACAAAAGCGTCCCCTTCCTCCGCATACCGGTACAGGCCATCCCCCAGATCCTCCCGGGAGAGCGTCCCGGACAGGGCGGGATCTTCGCCGCTCACAAAGCACTGCCCAGGATCGATCCCCTCCGCCCTGTCCCCAAAGGCAAGGAGCGCAGCGGTGTTCCTGGAATCATCCTGCACGAGAGCAGGGCGAAAACAGTCTTCTGAGAGCGCAAAACCGCAGACGCCAAGAAAGGTTCCATCCTCCAGGGAAAGCGGTGCATAGAGCAGCACTTCCTTCTCTGATGTGCCGGGCAGCGCAGACATCGGAGAAAGGCACACCTTCCCAGAGGGCAGAAGGCTCTCTCCGAAGGCAAAGGGAAGCGCTGCGGTGTCAAACTCCTGCTGCCAGCTCTTCTCCTTCGAGAGGGAAAAGATCTCTGCAGGCTCTGCCTCCCCGCGGTACAAAAGAAGCTCCCCGTCGGTGCTGTCTGCGTCCTTCTTTCGAATGAAGATTCCGCTTCGAGATATCCCGCTCCCGGCGTCTTCCGCCGCATTCAGGATGAGAAAGACGCCGGAACAGCACTCCTTCCTGGCCTCTTCGAGCATCAGCGGGAAAAGCGTTCCCTCGAGGCCGGAGACCGCCTCTTCGCTGCCTTCAAGATCAGAGAGCAGAAGGTCCTCCGATACAAGATACCGCTCTGCTTTTTCTCTCACCTCCAGGGACAACAGGGCCGTGCTCTGTGAGAGGTGATCCAGCAGGGCCTCTGTATCCCGGGAGCAGCTCTCCATGCGGTGGGAGAGCGCCTGCCGGAGCGCCTCCTTTCTGCTCGTTCTCCCTGTCAGGAGGGAAAGGCTTCCCGCAGCCACCGCGGCACCAAGTGCTGCGAGCAGCATGCCCAGAAAGAGTCTCCCCCGAAGCGTATAAAAAAAGGCTGTTTTCCGCCTGCCGTCCCTCATCCCACATCCCCCGTCCGGAGCCCTCTGCGCCAGCAAAAACGCGAAAAAGCCCCGACTACTACAAAGAATTAGATGAATAGTGAACAAAAATGCTACTCAAAAGTAGGGTCTTTCATTTTTCTTGTGTGATGCACTAAAAGAAGGCAGCCTATAGAGAATATCATCTATTTACAAAAAGAGATTTCCTGATATCATCTCGATTGCACGTCGCCCAAGATATGCAATACGGGATAAAAAGGAAACCTCTTATGAATCAGAATTATACATACACCGAGGCGAATGGGCAAATGTCTTTTGCTGCCCGGACTCAAAATGACTATCTGATGTTCCCAAGCCACCTGACGGGGTTCCATCAGGAGAGCGTTGAAGAGGTTCCTATTCGAGACGTCAGGCCCTTCCACTCCATGCGGAAGAGCAAACTGAGTGAGAATACCTTCAAAAGGGCTTATATTCTGCGCGGTAAATTGGACCAGCTGGACCATCCTGTATGCTCTTGCTGCGGGCGCAGGATGTACAAGAATCAGACCTACCACACGAAGATCAAACACATTCCCTTTCAGGCATGCCAAACCATCATTGAGTGCGACAAGTACCAGTGGAGATGCAATCTCTGTGGCAAGACCATCACACCGGATGTCGCGTTCAAGGCAGATGATTCGATGATTACAAAGGAGCTTGAGCAGCTGATCATCCGCTATCTTTCTATGGATGAATTTACCCTTACGGACACGGCAATCATTACTGGCGTCAACATCAATACGATCAAGAAGATCGATCTTAAGCGTCTGAAGGGTCTTTACGCGGATGAGAATGGCAAGCTCAAAAAGCCTGCCGCCTATGCAAGGTATCTTGCCATTGACGAGTTCAAGCTGCATAACGGACACAAATATGCGACGCACATCATAGACCTGATAACCGGTGCGGTGCTGTTCATCCGAGCAGGCAAAACAAAGGCCGTTGTAGAAGAATTCATGGAGCTGGTGGGTGACGACTGGATGCATCATGTAGAGGCCGTTGCCATGGATATGAACAGCGACTTCCAGGAGGCTTTCAAGGCAAAATGCGGTTGGATCCAGATCGTTTATGATCATTTCCACATCGTCAAGAACTTCAACGAGAAGGTCATTGCCGAGGTTCGGAAGGAGGAACAGATCCGCCTGAAGAAGGAAGGCCTGGTCGAGGAAGCTACTGTTCTGAAGGGGTCAAGGAAGATACTCTGTGCCAGCAGGGAGTCCCTGCAGAAACACGATCAGGAAGCCCGTGAGGGCAAGGTGTGCCGCAAGGGATCTGCGATCTTCGGTACGACCGATTACAGGCATACCCATGACGATTTCGAGCGGCGATACGACGACATCATCAACTCGAACAAGCTGCTGTTCACCTGTGATCTGATCAAGCAGGCCATGCAGGAAGCATATGCCTCAGCCAATCAGGCGACGATGATCGAGAAGTTTACAGATATCATCGACTGGTGCAGGGGCACGAAAAATGAGCACTTTCTCTGGTTTGCCAGGCTCATTGAGAACCACTTTGACGGCATTGTGGGATACGGGCTCTATCCGATCAGCTCCGGGAAGATAGAGGGGATCAACGCACACATCAAGGTCATTCGCAGGAAAGCCTATGGCCTTCCAGATGATGAGTACTTTTTCCTAAAGATCATGGATGCATCCAGAAATCCGTACAAGAGGATCTGATGGATAAAGCTGTTCCGAGACCGTGGGCCCCTCGGCGATGCTCCCACGGTCCGCCCGGGAGTACAGATGCACGGAGAGCAGAAGGCACCTGTGGAGGACCGGGGCAGAGGACCTCGGAGACGGTCAGGAAGGGCTCATCCCACAAAAAAAGTGAAAGGGCCCAAAAGTAGATGATATCCCGTCAGATTGTCCCATTCCGACGGGGAAAGCGCCGGTGGAACCTGTTATGGTGATCCCGTAGCAAATCCATCCTACAGTGGAATCGCAATCAAGGCAACAAAAATGAAAGGAGTAGTCTATGAAAAGAAAAATGCTGTCATTCCTTGTGACCTTTGCACTCACGCCTGTCCTGGTGATGGGCTGCGGATCCTCAGAGAATGCAACAAAGGAGGACACGACTGCGGCGACGCAGGCTTCCACACAAGCGCCGGCTGTAGCAGACACGGCAAAGGAGGCTGCCACCGAAGCTGCCACCGAAGCCGCCACCGAAGCCGCCACAGAAGCAGCCGCTGCCGGAACCGAGCTCAAGACGGCACTGTTCTCGGTTTCCTATTCGGATGACTGGGCCATCAATGAGGACGACACCTCCGACAGTGACGACTACTGCTATGCGGACCTTACGATCCCGGACGGGGACAGCTCGCTTGTCGAGTGCACCATCAGTGCCTCCGTGGAAAGTCCATCCACCTACCGGAACAGCTTAAACAGCAGCGGCATCGATGCCTACCAGCTGGTTGAGGAGAAGAGCATTGAGACCGACAGCATCGGCGGCATCGAGCTCGTGCACTATGAGAGCACCTCCTGGGGAGAGCCGGTCCTGTACTATCTTGGCCGCGATGAGGCAGCGGGAACAACGGTCAACATCTCGGTCTACGGCGACTTCGAGGATACCAGAGTCACAGACCTCTTACACTCCATAACCTTCACCCTGACGGATACCGGAAACGTGGATCCGCCGTGGCCCTGGAACGGAGAGCCCTGGTCGACGGAAAAGGAGCACACCTACGGCGTGGGAAGCCTGACCGTGACCTCCGAGTGGCTGAAGCTCGAAGAGCCCGTGCTGTCTGATGACATCTTCTCGGGCCGCGTGGAAGTGACCGGCGATACCGTATGGATTCTCTCCGACGACGTTCTCTATGCGTACACCTACAGCGATGGTGTCCTGACCTATGAGAGCGAGATGGATCTCAAGGAGGAGGGCGACTACGAGGAACTGTCCTCGGATGAAAGCGGAAGGCTCTATGTCACCGGCTTCATGGAAAGAATGCTCGTTATTGAGGACGGAGAAATCAAGAGCCGCATCGACGGCGTGGACGTTGCCCTCATGCATGAGAGCGGAACCTGGGGCGTCGCCTCCTTCTATGGCGATACCGTAAAGAAGGTCAAATTGAACGGCGACAGCGCCTCCCTTGAGGAGTGGCCGCTGAAGCCCGCAGAGGAGACCGCAGCCGCCTTCATTTCCAAGAATCACGTCTATGTGAGCGGCACCTCCAGCGACAAGGACAATGAGACCGTGTGGGTCTTTGACACGGACGGCAATCCGGAGTATGAGTTCGGCAACGCCAGCATGGGAGAGCCCGGCTGGATGGGTTCTGTCACCGATGTGGCAGAGACGGAGAACGGCTTTATCGTCCTCGACGGAAACATGAGATGTCTCTTCTTCTACGACACGGACGGCGCCCTCATTGCGACAGTCGAAGCTGATGAACTCTTCGGCAGCAGCTATCCCTGGATCAGCTCTGCAGCGAAGATGTCCGACGGAAGCGTTCTGGTCTGCCTCGTCGATGAGCGGGCAGACGAATCCGCAGACGAGCTGGTGGTCTTCCGGCTCAGCGGCTATTGAGAAATATTTCAAAGAGAGAAGAGGCAGGGAATTTCCCATCTGAGAAAGGAGAACAGGACGTATGAGATACGAGATTAAGGGCGGAAATCTTCCGGTTGTCGAGTGCCACCTCGAGAGCGGGGAGAGCATGATCACCGAGAGCGGCAGCATGAGCTGGATGTCTCCCAACATGAAGATGGAGACGAAGGCAGGCGGCGCGAAGAAGATCTTCGGAAGGATGCTGTCCGGCGAGAACATCTTCCAGAACGTCTACCGGGCACAGGGCGGTCCCGGCATGATTGCCTTTGCCTCCAGCTTCCCGGGCTCCATCAGGGCCTGCGAGATCGGACCTGGCAGGTCGATGATCGTGCAGAAGAAGGCCTTCCTCGCATCGGAAGAGGGCATTGAGCTCTCCGTCGCCTTCAACAAAAAGATCGGCGCCGGGTTCTTCGGCGGAGAGGGCTTCATCATGCAAAAGCTCTCCGGTCAGGGCACCGCGTTCATCGAGGTCGACGGCTCCGCCTGCGAGTATGAGCTTGCATCCGGAGAGCAGCTCATCGTGGACACCGGATATCTTGCCGCCATGGAGGAGACCTGCACGATGGACATCGTCCAGGTCCCAGGTGTCAAAAACATGCTCTTTGGCGGAGAGGGAATCTTCAACACTGTGGTCACCGGCCCCGGGAAGATCATCCTGCAGTCCATGCCGATTACGAACGTGGCGGCACTTCTTGAGCCCTACATCAACCCGAAGAAAAATTAAGGCAAAACCAATCTCAGCGCGCCGCGAAGGCGCAGGGGCTGCCGCACCGGAGGGTGCGGCGGCTCTTTTGCGTTTCGTGACAGATGCCGGAAACTTGCAATCCGGTCTCCGTTACGGCAATATATTCACAGGTGAACAGATTCCGGATCATCTGCACAGCGCTCCGGGATCAGGAGCCGCTTTTTTATCTGGTTGGCGTTAGTTAAGAAACGGGTTGATAAGCGATCGCCTAGCATGAGACCACTAATCCCTCACTTTGAGCTCGAGCTGGGTACACTCCTATCCGTGCTGTGTTGCATCATGTAACAAAGCATCACCTAGATTGCCTAAAAGCATACACCCACTTGCCGAGCATGTGACTATAAATAACAAGATAGGCATTATGCAGAGAAGAAAAGAGCTCCAAATGGGGATTCTATATCTTCATCAGACATTATCGCGTCGAGAGTTCACCATGGAGGTTGTGGTATGGAACCCGTCAACCCGGTTCTTTACTAACGCCTATCTGGTTTCAAAGGGGAGTAGGAGATGCTGCACAGTACCAGAAAAACTATCCGGGCAACGGCCATCGCAGTCTGTCTGATTCTGCTGGTGATTGCGCTCCGCTACGTCCGCATCGGCACATGGTGGGGCTACGATGTGCCCCTTGCCTGTATCGCGCCGATGGTCTACGTGGGGCTTCTCCTCTACTGGGGGATCACGCTCGAGATCCGGCTGACAAACGCACGGGTAAAGCACCTCCTCTTTGCCTCCATCGGCCTTATGATTCTCTGGTTCGTTCTGCGCTGTGCAAAGTATGACTTCTTCTACCCTTACGGCGATATCTGCCGGTACCTCTGGTACGGCTACTACATCCCCTTAAACTTCCTTCCCATCCTGTCCCTGATGGCGGCATGGCACATCGGAAGAAGGGGGCATGCGCGCGCTCTCTGGCTCCTCCTTGTTCCGGACAGCATATTTACCGCTCTTGTCTTTTCCAACGACCTGCATCAGTGGATCTTCCGCTTCCCCTCTGGGGCTCTCAGTGACAGCTTCTACGAGCAGCGCCCGCTGTTTTTTGTCATGTGCGCCTGGATGGCGGTGCAGTACCTTGCCGCCCTCCTTATCATCTTTCATCAGTGCCGCATCTCCCGGAGCCGGCGCCTTGTGTGGCTCCCGGTTCTGTGGATTCTTGGCATCATTGCCTTCTTTTTCTGGTACAACGCCTTTCAGTTTCTCCCCATCCGAAAGCCCCTCCAGGTGACAGAGGCAGCCGGGATTGTCCTCGCCGCGGTCTGGGAGAGCTGTATCCAGACCGGCCTCATCCCCTCCAACATCGGCTACCAGGAGTTCTTTTCTGCCTCCACCGTGGATGCGCAGATCGAAGACAACGGCGGAAACGTCTGCTATTCCTCCCTGGGAGCCAGAGCACTGACCGAAAAGGAGCGGCGCGCCGCGATGGATACGCCTGTGTTTCTGGAGCCCGATGTCCGTCTGCAGAGCAGAGCCATTCACGGAGGACGCGTGTACTGGGAGGATGACCTCTCCGCGATTCACAGCCTGAGCCGGGATCTTGAAGAGGCGCGGGCGGCTCTTGCGGAGGAAAACGATCTGATCCGGGAGGAGAACAAAATCCGGGAGGAACAGGCACATCTCGAGGAACATAACCGCCTCTACGACAGCATGGCGGAAGCAGCAAGGCCGGCGCTGTTAAAGATCCGAATCCTTCTTCTGAATCTTACCCCGGATGCAGAGGACTTCTCCCGGCGCCTTGGCATGGCCTGCGTTCTCTGCGCGTACGTAAAGCGCTCGAGCAACCTGATGCTGCTGGCGGAGAGGGAGGAGCGTGCGGATGCAAAGGAGCTTGCCCTGTGCCTTCGCGAGTCCCTCGATTACCTGTCCGCCTGCGGCGTCCTCTGCAGTCTGACAGAGGAGGGGGAGGGCAGAATCCCGCTTGACGGGATCCGAAACGCCTATGCCTTCTTTGAGGAGACCATCGAATCGGTCCTCCCGGACCTTTCTGCCCTTGTGGCAAATCTCTCCGTGGAGCGGGAAACCATCACCCTCCGGCTCATGCTGGACGGGCCAGAGCGCGTGCCGGAGGCGGAGGAGATCGACGGAACTTTTTACCGCAGCTTTACAGCAAAGGAGAAAAGAGATGATCTGTGAGATCACACCCGCTGCCCTCGGCCTGCTTCTTTCCATAACACTCCTTCTTCTGTTTGCGGAGATCTTCTGCGTGATCTTTCTCTTCCTGCTGCACCGGGACAGGAGGAAGACCCTGTGCTCTTGTATCCTGCTCTTTTGCACCTTTGTTCTCTTTGAGCTGCAGGAGAGTGTAGCAGAGAAGGAGCCGATTCCCCACATCCCGGATTTTGGCAGGCAGCGCACAGCACTTCCTGTTCTCTTCCTCCTTCTCTTCTCCGGGCTCACCCTGTGGGAGCTGTTTTCGGTCTTTCGGTGGCGGAAGGAGCAGTTCAGCCCTGACACCATCCGGGAGAGCATCAACCAGCTCCCCACAGGCCTCTGCTTTGGGGCGAAAAACGGGAGCGTCCTTCTTGCAAACCACGTGATGGAGGAAATCTCCCTATCCGCCACCGGAGAGGCCCTGCTCGATGCCAACGCGTTCTGGGAGGCGGCTGGAAAAAGCGGTTTTCTGACCCTTGAGGATGGCACCGTCTGGAGTCTGGACCGCAGGGTCCTGCCCACGGAACTGGGAGATGTGTACCAGATCACGGCGTCGGATGTGACGAAAACGCACGCCCTGATGCAGGAGCTTAAAAGGGAGCAGCAGCACCTGAAAGAGGTTAACAAAAGGCTTTTGCAGTATGGAGACTCTGTTGCGGTTCTGACGAGGGAGAAGGAGATTCTCTCCGCCAGGATCCGCGTCCACGACAGTCTGGGAGAGTGCCTTCTCGCCGCAAAGCGCTGCATCCTGACACCGGTTGACAGAAGGGACAAAGAGGAGGCACTCCGCCTCTGGCAGCAGGCGATCACCCTGATGGAGACCCCGCAGGAAGAGGAAAAGAGCGACTCCCTCGGAGAACTTCTCAAGGCAGCAAGGGCGGTTGGCGTCGGGGTCGTTTTTCAGGGAGCGGTTCCCCCTGCAGGCACTGCCGCAAGGGCCCTCACCGAGGCGGCAATCCATACCTGTGTGACCAACACCGTGCGCCATGCAAAAGGGACCAGGCTCTTCGTCCTCCTCGAGAGGACCGGGACCCTGTGGACCATCCGCTGCACCAACAACGGCGCGGCACCTTCGGGGCCGATCCGGGAGGGCGGGGGCCTGTCGTCCCTTCGCAGGCAGGTGGAGCGGGAGGGCGGCACAATGACCGTGGAGAGCACGCCCCGCTTTGTTCTGACGATTCTGACAGAGGAAGGAGGTCTCTCATGAAACGATATCGGGTGCTCGTGGTAGAGGACCAGGCGATGCCGCGGCAGCTCTTTGAGATGTTCATCAGCTCCTCCGCGCAGTTCACCCTGGCCGCCTCGATTGACAGCGCTGCCCTGGCAGATATCTACTGCGCAGGCGGCGGGATTGACCTGGTCCTGATGGACGTGGTGACAAAAAACGGTGCCAACGGCCTGGACGCCGCCGGGGCCATCAAAGCGCGCTGGCCGAAGATCCGGATCATCATTGTAACCTCCATGCCGGAGTGCTCCTATCTCGAAAAGGTGCGGCGCATCGGTGTGGACAGCTTTTGGTACAAAGAGATCAGTCGGGAGCCGATTCTCTCCCTCATGGAGCGGACGATGGCGGGGGAGTCCGTCTACCCGGAGACCACGCCAAAGATCCAGCTGGGGCTTGCATCGAGCGACGAATTCACCGAGACAGAGCTTCTGATTCTCCGGGAGCTCACCGGCGGCTACACCGATGCGGAGATCGGGGAGCACCTCCACATGTCCCGCTTTACCGTGCGCGACTATGTAAAGGCCATGCGGGAGAAGACGGGCTTTCGCTCCCGGACCGAGCTTGCCGTCAAGGCAAGGCAGAGCGGGCTTGTGATCCTGGAGCCGAATCCGGAAGGCTCCTCCAAAAAGCCGGAATAGTGCCCCTTTACACTCCGATACAGAAATGAAAACGCTCTGTCCCCTTTCGGGACGGAGCGTTTTTTTACGCCCAAAGACCCTTCAAAAGAAGGGTGTGCCGCAGAAAGGGAAACGGTACGATGAAGGTACCACAGGGGGAAAAGGGGGAAAACGTGAAACGGATCGTGCTCAGTATTCAGAACCAGCTCTTGTCCGAAGCTCTGTCCAGGGCGCTTTCAGGGACCGGGAACTTCCGGCCTGTGCAGGTGCCGACCGACAGGCTGCAGGATACCGCGTACCTGTGCCAGGCAATGCAGGCACAGATCCTTCTGATGGACGTTGCCAATTCGCCGGCTGCCGCCATGGCGCGGCGGCTCGAGATGGGGCAGAAGGTGCGCGGGGAGGTGCCCTCCTGCAGGCTGGTCCTCTTGTGCGACGAGAACGCAGATCCCCTGATTGCGCAGCAGGTCAAGGAGGCAAAGCAGGTGGGAAGGATCGATGCATTCTTCTACGCCTCGGTCACCACTGCCTACCTGACCGCAGCACTGGATGCACTCTGAGGAGGAACCTGTCATGAGAAAAATCCCGGCACTCTGGTGCCTTCTGCTCCTTTTCCCCGCCCTGCTCCTTGCAGGGTGCGCATGGGAAAAGGCGCCGGCGGCGCCCGTTTCCCTTATGATCTGGCACGTCTACGGCGAGCAGACCGATTCCCCATTAAACCGCATGATTGAGGATTTCAATGAGACGGAAGGCGCGGAAAAGGGGATCCGCGTCGAGGTGACCTCCGTGTCCAACACCAACGTGATCCACGATGCCGTGCTTGCCGCCGAGAGCGGCCAGCCGGGTGCTGGAGATCTGCCGGATCTCTTTGTCTCGTATCCAAAGACCGTGCTTGCCATGCAGGATGCCTCGATCCTCGCGAATTACGAGGACTATCTGTCAGAGGAGGAGCTCTCCTCCTTCATTCCCTCGTTTCTGGAGGAGGGCTATGTAGACGGAAGGCTTGTCATCCTCCCGGTGGCAAAGTCCACCGAGATCCTCTTTCTGAACCAGACCGCATACGACGCATTCTCGGAGGAGACGGGTGCCCGGCGCGAAGATCTTGCGACCTGGGAGGGGCTCTTTCGGCAGGCGCAGCAGTACTATGCCTGGACCGACGCAAAGACGCCGGACACGCCGCTTGACGGAAAGGCCTTTTTCGTCCACGACTACCACTTCGACTACTTTCAGGTCGGCACAGAATCGCTCGGGGAGGACTTCTTTGACGGCGATGGCCTTGCCTTTGGCCCCGCCTTCCACGAGGTCTTTGTTCCCTATGCAAGGGCTGCGATCTCCGGCGGGCTGTGGCTCGGCGACGGATACGCAACAGAGCCCCTCCGCACCGGGGATGCGATCTGCGCGGCGGCCTCCTCCGCAGGCGTTCTCTACTACAGCGACGTCATCACAAGCGAGGACAACACCTCGGAGCAGATCACCTTCTCCGCGATGCCCTGTCCCGTCTTTGAGGACGGCAGGAAGCTGGTGATGCAGCGGGGTGCCGGCATCTGCCTTGTGAAGTCGGAGAAAGCAAGGGAAGAGGCTGCCGTTGCGTTCCTCTCCTGGCTCACAGACCCCTCCCGAAACGTGGACTTTGTGACAAAGGCCGGCTACATGCCGGTAAAGACGCAGTCCTTTTCGTACCTCGGCGATGCCATCGGAGACCTCTCGGATCCCAAATACGTGGCCATGTATCAGGCCCTTCTGAAGACCCAGAAGGACTACAGCTACTACACGACGCCGCAGCTGGATTCGTACCTCACTCTGGAAACCGCATTCGAGAAGAACATCCGCCAGGTGATGCGAAGTGCCAGAAAGCAGTACATCAGCCAGGGCGCGGATCCCGCGGTGCTGGACCTTCTCGTGGAGGACTCCTATACGTCGTTCCTGTCTGTCATGCAGCGGGGAACATCCAACTGACAGAAGAAGAAAGGCGGGGCAAATGGAAAATCAGTCTTGTGTTCTGACCCTTACCACTGCAGGCAAAACCATCCGGCAGGGGGTGGCAATGCGGAAGAAGCTCCTTTCGTACTGGATTCTCACAGTGCTCCTTGTGTTCGCCCTGTTTCTTGCGGTTCTGTCCCTGACCGGGGTGTTTTCCCACCCCGCAAGGAGGCTCCATCAGGACCTTGCCGTGAGTCTTGCAGACACCGGATCCGATGTGACCGGGCACTTTGACACCCTTGAGGCAAGAAGTATCCAGCTCTCGCGCAAAACCTCCGAGGAGCTTGGCAGTGTCCTGGAACCGGGAGAGCGCATCCGGAGTCTGAATGACCGGCAGGAAGCACTCCAGGCGCTGGAAAAGACGCTGCTCCCTTCGCTCGAATCGATCCTTCGGACCGGGCAGTGCAGCGGCGTCTTTCTGATTCTCGATGCCACCGTCAACACCAAGGCACCCAATGCTTCGCACTCGAGAAGCGGCCTGTACCTTCGCTGCCAGGGTCTCTATGCGGCAAATCCGGTGAATCAGAGCATCACCTGCTACCGGGGCTTTGCAAGTGCTGCCCGCTCCGCGGGAATCGAGCTGCACAACCGCTGGAATCCCGAGTTTGACATCGATTCCCTTCCCGGCTTTTCCGCCCTGATGGGGCAGAACATCTCCTCGCTCTCCGGGAGCCTCTTCTGGACAAGAGGGCTTACGATCCCGGGCACCTGGGAGAACGTCCTGCTTCTGTGCGTTCCGGTCACCCTGGGAGACGGCACCGTCTGCGGCCTGTGCGGCATCGAGATCAGTGCGCTGTACTTTCGGCTCTCGTACCCCGCAAAGGAGGGGGAGTTTGGAAACCGCATCACCGCCCTTTGCTTTTCGGAGGACGGGGCTCTCTCCCTGAAAGGCGGAATGATCGGCAGGCAGGAGGGAAGCGCCGTTGACACGGAGCAGGACCTTGCGGAAGAAAAGGGCCAATATTTCAGCACCTTCACCGCGCAGGATGCCGCCTACGCAGGGCTTGAAAAGAGCCTTCCCTTCCGCACGCTGGACGGGAGCACGATGACGCTCGCCGTACTGGTGCCCCTGGAGGGCTACCGGTACGCGGCGGCAAAAAACACCATCACCTGGGTGGCAGGGTCTGCTGCCATCCTCGCTGCCATGCTCCTTCTTGGCCTTCTCTTTACGGGAAGGTTTGTGCGCCCGATTGAAAAGCGCCTGCAGACTGCAAAACAGGACGGAGGCACCTGCGGGATCCTGGAGATCGATGCGCTGCTGGAGGCCATGCAGGCAGGAAACAGCGAGGGGCTCCCGCCAAAGGTCGCGTCCTTCCTGGATGAATTCCGGGACAGGGTAAAGACGCTGACGCCCATGGAGCGGACGGTCCTGCAGTACTACATCGACGGATACGGCATTGAGGAGATTGCAGCAAAGGCCTTTATCAGCGTCAACACCGTCAAAAAGCACAACACCAACTTAAACCGGAAGCTTGGCGTCTCCACAAGGGAGGAGCTCCGGGTCTACATCGAGATCTTCCGCAGGAGCGGAAGAATCGACGAGATCTCCTATCCCTGAGACGGGCCTTTCCCCCTACTACCGGGTAGTATTTCCTCTCCTGACGGGAAAGTTACTACCGGGGGCCATTCTGATCCCGCCGCCATCATGATACACAGAAGGAGAAGCAAACAGAAAGGCAAAAGACAGCGGCCAGGACATGGAAGCTGTCCCAGATGGGGAAAGGAGTCAGAGATGAAAAGAAAGAGCAGTGCGTGGAAAAGGATTCTGGTCATGCTTGCGGTACCGGTGATGGGCGCTGCCCTCACCGCCTGCGGTGCAAAGGGGAGCGGAAACGCCGCCGGCACAGAGCAGGTCAAAGAGACGCCGCAGGAGGATGGAAGCTACCTTCTGTATGAGATAACCGATGATGGCGAGACCTACGACAGGGCGATGCTTGTGAGCATGGATATGGGGTCCTGTGCCTTGGTTCTGGAGGAGGACGGCACCGGGTGGATGGATATGGATGAGAGGGAAACCCTCACCTGGAAGGACGGCGTGATCACGCTTGACAGCGACAGCACAAAGTGTCCCTACGAGCTCTCAGAGGACACCATCACCCTGACCGAGGACTCCGGCACCGTCACCACCTTCATGAGGGCCGATGCCCTTCCTGAGGAGTAGAGTGATGCCGCGGCGACCGAAGAAGAAGCGGTCTCCTTCCTCCCGGAGGAGATAGAAGGCGCCTCGGATCTGTACGAGGAGACCGCTTCCGAGAAAGAGACGGATTTTCAGCGCTGCTGGAACGGTGACTGGTACGGCTGAGGCGGCTCGTTCTCTGCCCCCGGCGAAGTGCCGGATGAGGAGATGGAAAAACAGAAAGCCGCAGACGCAGGGACCCAGAGAGGAGGTTTGTATGAAGAGAGCCATTGCTGTTCTCATCGCCTGCATGATGAGCACTGCCCTTTCGGCCTGCGCCGGAGCGCCAAAGGAGGCAGCGGAGGCTGTCACGGATCATCAGAACACAGAGGAGACCAAAGCCTCCGGCACAGAGTCTTCTGCGGAGGCCAAAGCGCCGGCAGAAGCGCCGGCAGAGGAAACTCTTTTGAAAGCGACAGAGGCCTTCCCTGTCGACAAAAAGAAGGAAGCAAAAGAAAAAGCCTCCCTCCCGGAACTGGAAGTTACGCGCCACGTCGTTACGCTTGACAATCTGGGAGACACCGCATTTGAGGGGACGTATTCCGAGGCAGTCCTTACGGATGCGTGTGAAAAAATCTATCCTGCGCTCTCGGAATCCATCCGATTCGCCTGTGTGAGCGCTGCGGCAGAAGTGGAGCTTGCCCTTGCTACGACCGCGCAGGACATCGAGGAATACGGATATGACGGCGGTGCGTACGCGTACAACACATCGCTCTCCATCACAAGAGCGGACCGTAGGATCATGAGCCTGTGTTTTACCTGCCAGTCCTTTTTTGGAGGGTTCCACCCGAGTCATCTCTATTTCCCCTGCAATTTCGATGCCGCAACCGGGGAGGAGATCCGCGCAGGCACTGTCATCAGGGACATGGACGGCTTCCTTGAGGCACTCGGGGAAGTGCTTTGGGAGGAAGGAAGCTTTGCGGACATGAGCCAAAAGGAGCTCTCGGATTCCATCCGGCAGAACATCGACGCGCAGACCCTGCTCTACGGCCTTGGGGAAGATGCCTTCCTCGTGTACCTCGACGATTACGCGCCTGGGTCTTATGCGCAGGGCCTCCATATCGCAGAGCTCCCCTTTTCGGAGTACGGAGATCTCTTCAACACGGCGTACACAGAAGCGGATCCGGACATGGACCTTTCTTCCCAGATCCAATATCTGCCTGACATGGAAGAGCCGCACGACATCAGCGAATATCTCACCGAGGGATACGGCTACCGTGAGACGGACGATGAAATCTTCGTGGTGGAGAACCCGGGCTGGAAGCGGTATGTGAGTGACAGCGCCTGGCCCACCGGGTATCAGCCGCCGCTCACGAAGATCTCAGAGGAGAGCTGTTTTGCAGAGGACTGGTATTCCGGGTACGGCATGACAGTCCCGACGCTCTCCAGGTACGCAGACGGGTACACCTACATTCCCCTGGACAGTCCCGCAACGTCAATCCGGCTCGTCGATGATGCGGGAAATGGAAAGATTTTTGACTTCTCGCAGTTTGTCACCCCGAAGGATGCGGACTGGAGCAACCCGTTTTCGGACTATACGGAGGAATCCATCCTCTATGCCCTCGAGGATCAGGGGGTCCTCTACGTGAGCATCGGACACAGAACCTACGCAAACGCCGCGCCCTCAACGGGATTCCTGCTTGCCGTGGACATGGAGGACGGGAGTGTCCTGTGGATGAGCGATCCCCAGGTCGCAAACGCGCAGTCCTTTGTCAGGATCTACGACAGCATCGTCTGCGGCTACGGCTTTTCCGCTGAGGATGACTACATCTACATCCTCGACATCGGCGATGGGCACACCGCAGGCAGGATCCGCGTGAAGACCGCCCCCAAGCTCTTCACGCTCCTTGGCAGCTATCTCTACGTTGCCTGCTATGATACGGGATATGTGTACCGGTACCAGTAACAACGTTTTCAAATATACAGCGAACCACCACAATTCAGGAGGAGGAAGTTATGGGACTGTTTGACAAGAAATACTGCGATGTGTGCGGAGAGAAGATCGGGCTCCTTGGAAACCGGAAGCTCGAGGACGGGAACCTGTGCAAGAGCTGTGCATCGAAGCTCTCACCCTGGTTCTCGGAACGCAGAAAGAGCACGGTGGAGGAGATCAAAGAGCAGCTCGCCTACCGGGAGGAAAACCAGGAGAAAGTTGCGGCGTTCCATGCAACCCGCACCCTTGGGAGTGACACAAAAGTGATCCTGGATGAGGATGCCGGCACCTTCATGGTGGCACGGAGCAGAAATATCAGGGAGGAGAATCCGGATGTGCTCTCCTTCTCGGATGTGACAGGGTGCAATCTCGACATCGATGAGGACAGGACGGAGATCCAGTACCGGGACAAAGAGGGAAAACGCCAGAGCTTCAACCCGAGGCGCTATGCCTACGCCTATGACTTCTACATCACCATCCACGTGAACAACCCATATTTCAATGAAATCCGCTTCCAGCTGAACAGCTCCCGCGTTGACAACAACGAGCAGACGCTCCTCGACTCCCCGCAGGCGATGCCGGGGCATAGAGGCGCGGTTCCCGCAGGAAGGCCGGGCCCCATGCGGCCGCAGATGATGGGTGGAAGGGATCTCACCTCCAACCGGGAGGAAGTGCGCTCGAGCGTCGAGTACCGGCAGTATGAGGAGATGGGGCAGGAGATCCGGGACGCCCTCCTCCAGGTAAGGCAGAATGCGCGGGACTCTGCCGCTGCGGCCGCCGCACCAAAGAGCGCCGTGACCTGCCCGTACTGCGGTGCGACCACCGTGCCGGATGCTTCCGGAAGGTGCGAGTACTGCGGCGGCGCGATCGGATAACAGGGATCCCCAAAAGAGAGGATCCTGCAGCAGACAGGTATAAAGGAGGAGACAGGTTATGGGACTGATCAAGGCAGCACTCGGCGCAGCAGGCGGCGTACTGGCAGATCAATGGAAGGAGTATTTCTACTGCGAGGCACTCCCCGCAGACACCCTGGCGGTCAAGGGGAAAAAGCGCAGTTCGGGGCGCTCTTCCAACACCCGGGGGAGTGAGAACATCATCTCAAACGGATCCGTGATCGCGGTGGCGGACGGACAGTGCATGCTCATCGTGGACCAGGGAAAGGTCGCAGAGATATGCGCAGAGCCTGGAGAATTCACCTACGATTCCTCCACAGAGCCCTCCGTGTTCACGGGAGAGCTCGGGGATTCCGTAAAGGCCGTCTTCGGTGAGATCGGAAAGCGGTTCACCTTCGGCGGAGAGGCGCCGAAGGACCAGCGCGTCTACTACTTCAACATCAAGGAGATCATCGGAAACAAGTACGGGACCGCATCCCCTGTTCCGTTCCGTGTGGTGGATCAGCGGGCGGGAATCGACATCGACATCAGCATCCGGTGCTTCGGGGAGTACAGCTACCGGGTGACCGACCCGATTCTGTTCTACACAAACGTGTGCGGGAACGTGGAGCGGGACTACAAGAGGGACCTCATCGACAGCCAGTTAAAGACAGAGCTCCTTACCGCCCTGCAGCCCGCCTTTGCAAGGATCTCCGAGCAGGGCATCCGCTATTCGGCGCTTCCCGGCCATACGGAGGAGATCGCAGAAGCGCTCAACGACATCCTGAGCAAGAAGTGGAAGAACCTTCGAGGCATCGAGATCGTCTCGTTCGGCGTCTCCTCCGTGAAGGCAAGCGAAGAAGACGAGCAGATGATCAAGGACCTTCAGAAGAATGCGGCCTACACGAATCCGAACCTTGCGGCGGCAACGCTGGTCGGTGCCCAGGCCGATGCGATGAAGGCGGCAGCCGCAAACAGGGGCGGTGCGATGACGGGATTCATGGGCATGAACATGGCCATGAACGCGGGCGGCGTAAACGCACAGAACCTCTACGCGATGGGAGCGCAGGCGCAGCAGCAGGCGCCTCAGAGGAGCTGGAACCAGGCCCCCGCTCCCTCACAGCAGACACAGGGCAGCAGCGCCCAGGGCTGGACCTGTCCCACCTGCGGTGCCCTGAACCAGGGAAAGTTCTGCATGGAGTGCGGAACGAAGAAGCCCGCCGGCGCGCCCCTCTATAAGTGCGACAAGTGCGGCTGGATGCCGCCGGATCCGACCCATCCGCCGAAGTTCTGCCCCCAGTGCGGGGATCCCTTCAACGACGGGGATATCCAGGGCTGAGGCAGCAGACCGCAGAACATCCGGAAACCCCGGAAGAAGGAGGTTCCGTACCGATGGCAGAACAGGTTCTGGAATACAAGTGTCCCGCCTGTACGGGGCCTCTTCATTTTGACAGTGAGAGCGGAAAGCTTACATGCGACTACTGCGGCTCCTCCTACACGGTGGAGGAGATTGAAGCGCGCTATGGCAAAAAGCAGGAGGAGGCAGAGAACGCTTTTTCGAAGGCAGCAAAGGAGCCCTCCTGGGATACCTCCTCCCTGCAGGAGGACTGGGGTGAGGACGGTGCGAAGATGAAAATGTACACCTGTCCCTCCTGCGGCGCGCAGATCCTCTGCGAAGAGACCACCGCCGCCACAAGCTGTCCCTACTGCGGCAATAACACCATCGTGCCGGGGCAGTTCGAAGGCATCCTGAAGCCGGACTTTGTCCTGCCCTTTCAGCTGGATAAGGATGCCGCCATCGCGGCCTTAAAGCGCCACTGCAGGAGAAAGTTTCTGCTCCCCCGCAGCTTCACTGCGGAAAACCACCTGGAGGAGATCAAAGGCATCTACGTGCCGTTCTGGCTCTTTGATGCCGACGCGGATGCGGACTGCTATTACCACGCGACCCGCTCCCATTCCCACACGGAAGGGGACTACCGCGTGACGGTCACGGAGCACTTTGACGTGCGGCGAAGCGGCAGCATGCAGTTCTCGCACATCCCGCCCGACGGCTCCAAAAAGATGCCCGATGACTACATGGATTCCATCGAGCCCTTTGACTATGGGGCGTTAAAGCCCTTCTCCATCGCCTATCTTCCTGGATACCTCGCGGACAAGTACGATGTCAGCGCAGATGCCTGCATGGCAAGGGTGGATACCCGCATGAAAAACGCTGCTGCGGAGAGGCTGCGGCGCGAGGTCACAGGATACGAGACGGTCGCCTCCGCGGGGGCTGACATCCGCCTGCGGCACAAAGAGGTGCACTACACCCTCCTTCCCGTCTGGACGCTCCGCACGAAGTGGCAGAATGAGGACTACCTCTTCATGATGAACGGGGAGACGGGAAAGATGGTGGGAAATCTTCCCGTCTCCATGGCAAAGGCAGGTGCGCTCTTTGCCGTCCTTGCCGCCGCTCTGTGTGCCCTGTTTTTAAAGACGGGACTTGGGCAGTTCCTGGCGAAGATCTTCTTTGCCTGAGTAAGAGGAGGACGACGCCATGAGAAAGGGCATTCATTTCCTGGTTTTGCTGGCCGCGGCTCTGCTTTTGTTCTCCCTCCCGGTAAGGGCGTCGGATTTTGAGGACGACAGGCTGGACTTTGTCACCGACGAGGCGGGACTTCTTACGGACGAGGAGTGGACAGCGCTGGAGACGCGGGCAGAGGAGCTCTCCACGGAGTATGCCTGCGGCATCTACGTCATCACGGTGGATGATTTTCGAAAGGCGTTAGTAAAGAACCGGGTTGATGGGTTCCATACCACAACCTCCATGGTGAACTCTCGACGCGATAATGTCTGATGAAGATATAGAATCCCCATTTGGAGCTCTTTTCTTCTCTGCATAATGCCTATCTTGTTATTGGCGTTAGTAAAGAACCGGGTTGATGGGTTCCATACCACAACCTCCATGGTGAACTCTCGACGCGATAATGTCCGATGAAGATATAGAATCCCCATTTGGAGCTCTTTTCTTCTCCGCATAATGCCTATCTTGTTATTTATAGTCACATACTCGGCAAGTGAGTGTATGTGTTTAGGCAATCTAGGTGATGCTTTGTTACATGATGCAACACAGCACGGATAGGAGTGTACCCAGCTCGAGCTCAAAGTGAGGTATTAGTGGTCTCATGCTAGGCGATCGCTTATCAACCCGTTTCTTAACTAACGCCTTGTTATTTATAGTCACATGCTCGGCAAGTAGGTGTATGCTTTTAGGCAATCTAGGTGATACTTTGTTACATGATGCAACACAGCACGGATAGAAGTGTACCCAGCTCGAGCTCAAAGTGAGGGATTAGTGGTCTCATGCTAGGCGATCGCTTATCAACCCGTTTCTTAACTAACGCCTTTTCGAAACTACACCACGGACGAGGACGTCTATGAGGCGGCAAAGAGCCTGTACCAGGAGTACCGCCTGGGATACGGAGAGGAGCAGAGCGGAGAGCTCCTCCTTCTGTCCATGGAGGAGCGGGACTATGCGCTCATTGCCTACGGATACGGGAACACGGCGTTTACGGACTACGGAAAGGACAAGCTTTCCGAGAATTTCCTTGACGACTTCGGGGAGAGCAGCTGGTACAAGGGTTTTTCCGATTACCTCGAAAAGAGCGGTTCCATGCTCCGGCAAGCGTGCGAGGGAAACCCTCTGGATGTGAGTTCGAATCCCCTGATCCGCAACGCCGGGATCCTGATCTCCATCGTGACAGCCCTTGTGATCGCCCTGGTGATCACAGCCCTTGCGGCAAAGTATTCCATGCAGTCCGTATCGCGCGCACACACCGCCGCGGCCTACCTGGATGCGGGGAGTGTCACCATCACGGGAAGGGAGGATCGTTTCTCCCACGTGACAGAGGCGAGGGAGCGGATCGAATCCGATCACAGCAGCGGCGGCACAACCATCGACAGTGACGGCTTTTCCGGAAAGAGCGGGAAGTTCTGAAAGGCAGAACAGAACAGTCTGCTCCCCATGGATGAAAGCCGTGTAGAAAGGGGAAAACAGATGAAGACCAGAACGAATGCTTATCTGCCCATACTGCTCGTCCTTCCTGCTCTTCTTGCTGGCTGCGGGCAGACGTACTCGCAGCCTGCAGAAGCGGAGACAGGACCTGTACAGGAATCGCAGCAGGAGACCGTGCGCCTGCAGGAAGAGGCAGAGGAAGAAGATACTGTCATCCTGCAGGAGGAGGAAACAGACACTGCTGTGACGGCCCTCCCCCTTCCGGAGGAGGAAGAAGGAAAAGCGGAGGTTTCCGTCTCCGAGATCTTCAACAAAGAGGGGGATGCCCTGACGCAGGAGGGCGGCGAATATCACTACGCCTACCATATCCCGAAGATCGAAGATGACACAGCGGCTGCGGCAGAGATCAATGCAAAGATCAACAGCTATGCCAGTTTTGCAGAGGAGTGCTATGACAGCATCCAGAGCGGGGAAGAGCCCTATCTTGCAAGCATCACTTATGAAACCTTTCAAAGCGGGGACGTGTTAAGCCTCCTCCTTTCCTGCACCGGCTACTATGACGGCTCTGATTCCTATGATGTCTTCCACTACGACACGAAAAAGGGGGAATGCCTTGAAAACAGGGACATCCTCTCCCTCTCCGGCATGTCGGATGCGGAATACGGCGCCGCCCTTTGCCGCGCTGAGGCAGCCTTCTTTGACGATTTCTGTTTTCCCGGATGGGACCTTCTGAATCCGGATCCAGGGTTTTACGAGCTTCGCGCCCAAACCCTTACCTATGGGAACGAAGACCTTTCCTATCCCATCTGGCTTGACGGGGACGAGCTCCACACGATCGCAAAGATCGCCTCTCCTGCCGGGGAGGGGTTCTTCTTCCGGGATCTTCTGATCCGGAAAGAACAGGAAACGGAGAGAAAGACCGCCCAGCTTGGAGACTACCTGATGGCAGCCCTTCAGCAAGATCAGGTGGTGCTGCGGCTACGGCAGACCGAGCGCCTCAAGGAGATCCTCGGAGATACGATCTTCCTCGTCGATGGAGACCTCTTTGGAAAGGATCTGGCAGTTGACGGCCTTTACAGCAGCTATGAGGAGATCGTCTGCGCGGAGATGGGAGAGGAGAGACGCCCCTATGTCCTCCTTCTGACAGGGGAAGGAAGGGTTGAGGCCATCGATGTCCTCTCCTGCCTGTGGGGCAATTATTTCTGCGGGAGCGGCCCAATCCCTGGCATTTCCAATGGAATGAAACTTGTCAGGGGAGGAGACGGCTCCTACGATGTCACAGTCCTCACAGAGGACGGGAAGGAGGTTTCCCTCTGCGATTCCGTATTTTCCCTCCGGGAGGTTCTTACGGGATCGCTGACAGATTCCGAATGGACCGGAGACATGTATGACGATACCGGGACGCTGCGCTTTCTCTCCTTTCAGGGAGGAAACGGGGAGGACATCTTCGTTACTGCCTCCACCGGTAAGGACACGGAGCTTACAAGTGGGACCTTCCGCTATCTCGGCACCTGTGAGAAGGGGCTTGTGTATTCCTACTGCCTGGAAACGGACGAAGTGCTCTGCGGAACCATTGCCCTGAATCCGGTTTACGACGAAGAGAGCTGGGATCCCGTGCTTCTTGTCACAGAACTTGGCGGTACCCCGCTCTTTGGAGAACAGACAGGGGATGAGACGAAGCTTGTGAGAAGTTTTGGATGAGGACAGACAAAGGGGAAAATGATGAAGAGAACGTTCGCAATTGTGCTGCCGCTGCTCGTTGCCGCATCCTGCGGAAGTCCAAACATGACTGCAGCTGCAAAAACCGCAAAGACAGCAAAGCCCGCCAAAACCGCTGTGAAAAAGAAAACGGCGGCTAAGGAGAGTGACAGTGTCAGGGACCCGGCAGCTGCTTACCAGGATCTTATCACCTTTTACGATGCCCTGGTCAGAAACCCGTACGCCTATGAAGGAGACGGGAATGCCGGCTTTGTAGAGGCTGCCTGCAGCCTTGGTAAAGATGCCCCTGCAGAGATGGGCTATCTGATCCAGGACCTCAGCAGAGACGGGGTCCCGGAGCTTGCCGTGGGACAGCTTGGCGGACCGGTCTTTGCGGTGTACACGCAGGTCGGCGGCAGTCCGTACCTCGTCTTCGAGGGCTGGTACCGGAACTCCTATGTCTACGCAGGAGACGGCTCCTTCTACAATACGGCAAGCGCCAGTGCCTCCTCAAGCGGTGCCGGCACCTTCCGTCTGTCAAATGACGGGACAAAGCTCCAGTGCGAGAACTTTCTCTTCACCGCGGCGGACAAAAAGGGAAAGCTCTCCGTCTACCGCAACCGCACCGGAAGCTGGGATCCCGCAGATTCCCAAAAGACCGCAATGACCGTCGAGGATTTCTGGTCAATGGAAGCGCCGGAGGCGTCTCTGCCTCTTGTTCGCTTCTCCGGAACAAAGAGCGAAAAGGGCAGCACCAGGAAAGCCTCTTCCCTGCCTGTGACCGTGTCGTACCTGCCGGATCCGGGATACATCGAATACGAATGGGTGGTGCTGTATGACGGAGACGGAGCTTCCTGCATCCTCTTTACCGCAGACAGCACCGTGACGGACTTTACTCTGCTGAATCTGTTTGCGGAGGATGCCACGGAAACCGGTGCTGTCATCTTTGAGGCAACCCCCGTGGTCTCCGATGAATGGCAGACGATTCCCACCGTCCTGACCCCGGACAACCGCCTGGCAGTTCAGCTCGTCTTCTACGGAGACCTTCCCACCTTCGGCTTCTCCTATAAGGACGCAGACGGAAAGCTCCGCCGCTTTGCCGTCGAGGTGAGCGGAAAGGACAGCTCCCTCTCCCTGAGGGAGGCAGACCCTAATAAGACCCAGTTTATTCTGCCGGGGACGTTCAGCAGGTGAGAAATTGGCACCGCCAATGCACTGACAAAGGAGGCCTTTGCCAGGTTCCTTTCCGACAATCCGGCCTATCAGCTGGAGGAGTATTTCCTCCTGGAGAACGATACCCCCCCTCTGCAGAAGAGGAGAAAACACAAGGCAGCGAAACGGATGCAAAGACGTTACCGGAAAGCGAGGAGAAGACCTGGTTTTTCCCAGGGCCTGCAGGATCTGACGCTGACTACAGCATTAAATCGCTATGGGTACATTCCCCGCAGTTTGCCGCGCGAACAAAGCAATTTCTGGTAACCCCGGATACCCCGCTATCTGTGAGCGCAGCGAATCAAATAGTCAATATGTCCGATTGGCAGAGGCAGGGAGGACAGAATTTCATTGTGAGAACGGCATGGTTCTTGCAAAGAGACCGCACTTTACGGAATCAGACGGGATCTCCCCGGAGGCTTGGAACTTCGGATTCTGGTTCCAGGATGCTATCCACTACTATGCAGGCGGGGAACATGTTTCCCGATACGAAGCTGACAGGAGTGTAATGGAAAACACGGATCCGTAGCGTTCTGCAGGGGGCCGAAAAGGATTTCACGGAATGTTCACAGGAAAGACAAGATCGCGTCACAGGGGACTGGTATCTTTATAACTGTCCGAAGGGAACCGACAGAGCCCTCCGGTAAAGCAACGGTAAAACAGCTTTTTCATAACACTCCCCTCACAAACCGGTTCCGCAAGGAACCGGTTTTTTGATCCGGCAACGGATTGGTTTTTTGTTGGGTCTTTCATTTTTCTTGTGTGATGCACCAGAAGGAGATAGTCCATAGAGGATATCTTCTAATCTGAACCACCATTTCAAGTGGTGGTATGGACTTGCAGAGACAGCTCCGAGACCGCGGGCCCCTCGGCGATGCTCCCACGGTCCGGCCAAGGATACAGTAACCCAGAAGGCTTATAGGGCACCAGAGGAGAAGCTGGATCCAGGGCTCTGAGCGGAGGTCAGGAGGGGCTCATCCCACAATAAAGTGAAAGGGCCAAAAAATCTCAAAAAAATTTTGTTCCACGCTTGACAAATGTTATAGATGTGATATAACAATAAGTGTCAAGAGGGAAAGGAGATCGGAAAGATCCCGAGGGACTGATGAGAGGTCAGAAGGCCAAAAGGAAGAGATCCCCGGATCCCGAGAGACAGCAAAAAACAACAGCGTTGCAGGAACCTGCCGCAGAAACAACGGTACCATTCCCGCTTACAAAAGGAGGAATGACTTATGTTAATGCCTATGGTTTGGACGAATGATGTTGATGATATGATGGATGATTTCTTCGATCCGTATGATCCGTTTGAGATTGTCCCTGTCGTAGATGTGGAGCCCTCGAAGGATGAGATTGAGGCGGCAAAGAGCGTGGAGCGTCACGCCCGCAAGGAAGGCAGAAAGTACGCAAGAGCCCTCAGAAACAGCTGGAATGAGATGAACAAAGGTCTCCAGAAGCTCGCGATGAAGACCGATGTCGTCGACAACGGCGATCACTTCACGATCACCGCAGATCTTCCGGGATTCGACAAGAAGGACATTTCGATCGCCCTCTCCGATGGCGTGCTGACCGTCAGTGCGCATCATGAGGAGGATGCAGACAAGAAGGAGGAGAAGACCGGCAAGTACCTTCGCAGGGAGCGCACCGAGGCCTCTTATGAGAGATCCTTTGAAGTCGGCAGGGAGGTAAAGCCGGAAGAGATCACAGCAAAGTATGAGAACGGCGTTCTTTCGCTGAACGTTCCGAATAAGACCGCAGCTGCAAAGAAGGATGAGACCAGGAAGATCGAGATCCACTGATCTTTATGGCAATCGCCCGACTGATCTGAGACCAGTCAGTAACAATCGTAATACAGCATACGCAAAGCCCCGGGAAGATCGGATTCTTCCCGGGGCTTTTGTGTGTCTTATGAAGTTTGGAGCCTTTGGAAATCCCAGTCAGGCGTTCTTTGCCGCTTCCGCCTCTGCCTGTGCCTTCATGTTGGCGGAGATCTGTGCACGCTTGCGCATTCTGGGATCCAGGATCTTCTTGCGCAGTCTCAAGTGCTTGGGCGTCACCTCCAGGAGCTCATCGGTATCGACATACTCGATGGCCTGCTCGAGGGACATGATCTTGGGCGGGACAAGGCGCAGGGCCTCATCCGAAGCGGACGTTCTGGTGTTGGTCAGGTGCTTGGTCTTGCAGACATTGACCTCGATGTCCTCGCTCTTTCCGGACTCTCCGATGATCATGCCGGAGTAGACCTCCTCGCCGGGTCCGATGAACAGGACGCCTCTCTCCTGGGCGTTGAACAGGCCGTAGGTGACGGCCGTGCCGGACTCAAAGGCGATCAGAGACCCCTGCTTGCGATAGGCGATGTCTCCCTTGTAGGGCTCATAGTCCAGGAAGATCGTGTTCATGATGCCGTTGCCCTTGGTGTCCGTCATGAACTGTCCGCGGTAGCCGATCAGACCTCTTGAGGGGATCTTGAACTCCAGTCTGGTGTAGCCGCCGTTTGCGGTGCCCATGTTCTGGAGCTCACCGCGGCGCTGGCCCAGCACCTGGATGACGTTGCCGGCGAACTCCTCCGGCACGTCGATGATGCACTGCTCGATGGGTTCGAGCTTCTTGCCGTTCTCGTCGTAGTGGTAGATGACCTCTGCCTTGGAGACGGCAAACTCATATCCCTCGCGGCGCATGGTCTCGATCAGGACGGAAAGGTGCAGCTCACCTCTGCCGGAGACCTTGAAGGTATCGGTGGAATCCGTCTCCTCCACGCGCAGGGACACATCGGTGTTGAGCTCCCGCATCAGACGGTCCTTGATGTGGCGGGAGGTCACGTACTTGCCGTCCTGACCCGCGAGAGGAGAGTCGTTGACGCAGAAGGTCATCGAAATCGTGGGCTCCTCGATCTTGGGGAAGGGGATGGCCTCGACCTTCTCCGGTCCGCAGATCGTATCGCCGATGTGCAGCTCTTCGATACCGGAGATGGCGACGATGGAGCCCATCTTTGCCTCCTGTACCGGGATCTTCTGCAGGCCCTCAAACTCATAGAGCGTGTTGACTTTGCACTTGACGAGCTTGTCGTGATCGTGATGGTTGACGAGGACGACATCCTGGCCGACCTTGATCGTGCCGTTGGAGACCTTGCCGATGCCGATGCGGCCGACATAGTCGTTGTAATCGATGGTGGAGATCAGCACCTGGGTCGGTGCATCCGGATCGCCCACAGGGGCCGGGATGTGCTCGATGATGGTGTCGAACAGGGGCTTCATGGAGACGCCCGGGGATCCCAGATCCAGGGTAGCAATGCCGCTCTTTGCGGAGGCAAAGACGAACGGGCAGTCGAGCTGCTCGTCGTTGGCGCCCAGATCCATCAAAAGCTCCAGCACCTCATCGATGACCTGGGTCGGTCTTGCGCCGGGGCGGTCGATCTTGTTGATGCAGACGATGATGGAAAGGCCAAGAGCCATGGCCTTGGACAGCACGAATCTCGTCTGGGGCATCGGTCCCTCAAAGGCATCGACCACCAGGATGACGCCATCGACCATCTTCAGGACACGCTCCACCTCGCCGCCGAAATCCGCATGGCCAGGGGTGTCCAGGATGTTGATCTTGACCCCGTTGTAAAACACAGCCGTGTTCTTACTGGTAATGGTAATACCACGCTCACGCTCGATCGCACCGGAATCCATGACCCGGTCCACCACTGCCTGGTTGGCGCGGAACACGCCGCTCTGGCGCAGCAGGCCGTCCACCAGGGTTGTCTTGCCGTGATCGACGTGGGCGATAATCGCAACGTTACGTACGTCTTCTCTCTTCTGAACCATAAAAACCTCTTGATGACTGGTAAGTCTTAAACCTGTTTCAAACCGATCTATTCTAGCATTGAAGTCACATCTGGGCAAGAAAACAGAAAAATTCCGGAAATTTGCCTTTAAATATTTGCCACCCTCCGTGGAAACTGTGCAGTTTGCGCAGGTTTTTGGCCCTCTGCGGGGCGCCAGGGGGATTTTCTCGGTGGCAGGGGCAGGGGACTTATGATAAACTTGTCTTGGCCCGGAGATAGACAGACAGGCCGCGACAAAAACCATTTGGAGGCATATTTTCATGTCCAGAATCGTATTGAAGCTCAGCGGAGAGGCTCTTGCGGGCGACAAGGGCACCGGCTTTTCCGAGAAAAAGGTGAAACGCGTTGCCGTTCAGGTGAAAAAGCTCCTCGACGACGGAAACGAGATCGGCATTGTGATCGGCGGCGGCAACTTCTGGCGCGGCCGCACGGGGACCGAGATCGACCGGGTCAAGAGCGACCAGATCGGTATGCTCGCCACTGTCATGAACTGCATCTACGTCTCGGAGATCTTCCGCGGCGAGAAGATGAAGACCGCCATCCTGACCCCCTTCGCAATTGAGGGCTTCACTGAGGTCTTCACCAAGGACGCAGCAGTCCGCTACTTAAAGCACGGCAAGGTCGTCTTCTTTGCAGGCGGCACCGGACACCCCTACTTCTCTACCGACACGGGCGTTCTGCTGCGCGCCATCGAGGTGGATGCAGACGCGGTCCTGATGGCAAAGAACATCGACGGCGTCTACGACAGCGACCCGGCGGTCAACCCCAAGGCAAAGCGCTATGACACCCTGACCATCCAGGAGGTCATCGAGAAGAACCTGCAGGTCATCGACATGACCGCCTCGATCCTGGCAAGAGACAACCACATGCCGCTTCGCCTGTTTGACCTGAACGAGGAGAACGGCATCGTCAAGGCAGCCGGCGGCAAGTTCAATGGCACCACTGTCACCGCAGAATAAGACTAGGGGCACAGCGCCCATGGGAGGATAGCAATGAGCGACGCAAGAGTGAAGGCATATGAGGACAAGATGAAAAAGTCCATCGACTACCTGGCAGAGGAGTACCAGGCGATCCGGGCCGGGCGGGCCAACCCGCACCTGCTCGACAAGATCCGCGTGGACTACTACGGAACGCCCACTCCGATCCAGCAGCTGGCCAATATCTCCGTGCCGGAGGCGCGGATCATCTCGATCCAGCCCTGGGACAAGAAGGTCATCAAGGACATCACAAGAGCCATTCAGATGGCGGATATCGGCATCAATCCCACCTCGGATGCGACCAGCATCCGCCTGGTCTTCCCGGAGATGACCGAGGAGAACAGAAAGAACCTCGTCAAGGAGGTCAAGAAGGTGGGCGAGGAGTCCAAGGTTGCCATCCGGAACCTGCGCCGGGACGGAAACGATGAGTTCAAGAAGCTCAAGAAGTCCGGTGAGGTCTCCGAGGATGTGGTGGCCGGTCTCGAGGACGATCTGCAGAAGCTGACCGAGAAGTACCTCAAGGAAGTGGATGCCATGATCGAGAAGAAGAGCAAGGAAATCATGACGATCTGACGGGGATCGTATCGATAGCTGTGCAATCGGAGTCCGGGGAGCACCGGGCTCCGTTTGTGCGTTTTTGAAGGGAGATACTATGGAAGAGCACAAGGCAGAACGAAACATCCCCCAGCACGTGGCAATCATCATGGACGGCAACGGCAGGTGGGCGAAGAAGCGCGGCCTCCCCCGGACCATGGGCCATGCCCAGGGCGCACGGGTCGTGGAGCAGATCCTCGAGGACGCGGACCACATGGGCATCAAGTACCTCACCGTCTACGCCTTCTCCACGGAGAACTGGTCCCGCCCGGACTCGGAGGTGAAATCGCTGATGAACCTCCTTCGGACCTACATGAAGACCTCCCTTGCCAAGTGCGCCAAGAACAACGTGCGAATCCGCGTGATCGGCGACAAGACAAGGCTCGACGAGGACCTGCAGAAGGCCATTGCCAACCTCGAGGAGAACACGAAGCAAAACACCGGCATCGGCTTTCAGATCGCGATCAACTACGGGGCAAGAGATGAGATGAGAAGGGCCGTCACAAAGCTCTGCGAAAAGGCAAAGGCCGGCACCCTCGACCCCAAGGACATCACCGAAGACACGATCTCGGCAGAGCTCGACACCGCCGGCATCCCGGACCCGGATCTTCTGATCCGGACCTGCGGGGAGGAGCGGCTCTCGAACTTTCTCATGTGGCAGCTGTCCTATTCGGAGCTGTATTTCACCGACTGCGCCTGGCCCGACTTCAATAAGAAAGAGCTGGAGAAGGCGGTGGATGCCTACTGCCACAGGGAGCGTCGCTATGGAGGGTTAATGCAGTGAAGACCAGAGTAATCAGCGGAATTGTCCTTGGTGTCCTGACGGTGGGTCTTGGCCTGTTCGGCCAGATCAGCCTCGGCGCAGTGCTCGCCCTGTGCTCCCTGATCGGATACTTTGAGATGACCCGGGCCCTGGAGGTGCACCGGAAGGGGGAGAAGGAGAATGCCCTGGAGATCTCGGGCTTTTTCTGGACCTGTATGCTCTGGGTCTTTCTGATCGTGTTCTCTGAGCTCTACGGGGCCAAGGACTTCGTCGCCCTGGGAACCCGTGTATCACTTCTGTGCACCCTGGGCATCTTCTCCACCAACATGACAATCTACGTTCTGACCTTCCCGAAGTACCACTCGGACCAGGTGGCCTACTCCATCTTTTCCTTCGTCTATGTCCCGGTGCTGATGAGCTGCATCTTCCGCGCCAAGATGCTCCCCTATGGCATCTTCATCTACGCGCTGATCTTCTTCTGCAGTTGGATCTGCGACACCTTTGCCTACTTCGTGGGCCGGGCTCTTGGCAGGCACAAGATGGCGCCGGTGCTCTCCCCCCACAAGACGATCGAGGGGGCTGTGGGAGGCGTATGCGGCTCAGTGCTTCTGTGCGTTCTGACGGCGGTTCTGATCCACTTCCTGTATCCGGAAGAGAGCCTCTACTGGCAGTTCGCCCTGCTCGGCGTCTGCGGGGCGCTCCTCTCCATGGTGGGAGACCTGGCAGCCTCCGCCATCAAGCGCAATCACGACATCAAAGATTATGGCAACTGCATCCCGGGGCACGGCGGTATCATGGACCGCTTTGACTCGGCGATCTTCACCGCACCGGTCATCTATTACCTGGCAGCCTTCCTGCTGACGGTGCTTCGCTGACACATTTGTCTGAACGTCACAGAAATTTCAGAATTGTGAGGCCGAAAATGAAAAAGAATCTTGTTATAATAGGGTCCACCGGTTCCATCGGCACCCAGACACTGGATGTGGTCAGAACCTATCCGGATCACTTCGGAGTTCTGGCGCTGGCAGCCGGCAAAAATGTCAAAAAGATGGAAGAGCAGGTCCGGGAGTTCCACCCGAAGTTTGCCTGCCTCTTTGACGAGACGGCCGCAAAAGACCTCTCCGTGCGCATAGCAGACACCGACACGAAGGTGCTGGCCGGCATGGATGGCATGGTCATGGAGGCGGTGATGCGCACGGCAGACGTGTTCGTCAACGCGGTGGTGGGCATGATCGGCATTGAGCCGACCCTGGCTGCCATCAATGCAGGCAAGACCATCGCCCTCGCCAACAAGGAGACGCTGGTCACCGCAGGCCACCTGATCACGAGGGCAGCAGAAGAGGAAGACGTATCCATCATCCCGGTGGACAGCGAGCACTCCGCCATCTACCAGTGCCTGCGCAATGAAAACCACAAGCGCATCGACAAGATTCTCCTCACCTGCTCCGGCGGGACATTCCGCGGAAAGAAGCGCGCGGAACTGGTGCATCTGCATGCAAAAGATGCCCTGAAGAATCCTAACTGGGACATGGGTGCCAAGGTCACCATCGACTCCGCCAGCCTCGTCAACAAGGGACTCGAGGTCATGGAGGCGAGGTGGCTCTTTGACGTGCCGGTGGACCGCATCGAGGTCCTCGTGCAGCCCCAGAGCATCTGCCACTCCGCCGTGCAGTTCCAGGACGGCGCGGTGATCGCCCAGCTGGCAAGCCCGGACATGCACCTGCCGATCCAGTATGCACTCACCTGCCCGGACCGCTTCCCGCTTGCCATCAAGCCCCTGGACCTGACCGAGGTCGGGAGCCTGATCTTCGAAAAGCCGGACACGGAGACCTTCCGGGGTCTTCCCCTCGCCATTCAGGCGGCCAAGGCGGGCGGCTCCATGCCCACGGCCTTCAACGCCGCGAACGAGGAGGCCGTTGCGCTCTTTTTGAAGGACAAAATCGAATTTCTCGACATTTACGATCTCATCGAAAAGGCGATGGCAGCCCACCAGGTCATCCCCAACCCCACCCTGGAGCAGATCCTGCAGACAGAGAAGGAGGCTCGGGAGAACGTGGAGCGCTTTGCCGCATCCGGATCCTGATGCACGACCACTAGATCGAAAGGAGTTTCATGGCAGTCAGCATCCTCCTGTTTATCATCATCTTCACCGTCATCGTGGTGGGCCACGAGTTCGGCCACTACATGATCGCCCGCCGCAGCGGCATCCGGGTCAACGAGTTTGACATCGGCATGGGCCCCGCCCTCTTCAAGTGGCAGCGGGGCGAGACCCTTTTTGCGATCCGCCTGCTGCCTGTGGGCGGCGCCTGCATCTTTGACGGGATGGACCCCACGGAGACCGGGGAGGATGGGGAGAAGAAGACCTACGATGAGCACTCCTTCCTGAACGCCCCGGTGGGCGCCCGGATCGCGACGGTCCTGGCCGGCCCGTGCGCCAACTTCATCATGGGGCTGGTGTTCGCGACCATCATCGTCGCCTTCTCCGGCACGGACCTCCCCAAGGTCTACCAGGTGGTGGACGGCTCTGCCGCCCAGGAGGCGGGGATCGAGGCCGGGGACACGATCAAGAAGATCAACGGCACCAGCATCCACGTCTACCGGGAGGTGCAGCTCTACTCCCTGGTCAACTACGGGGAGCAGATGACGATGGAGATCGAGCGGGACGGAAAGGATTTCACCGTCACCCTGACCCCCAAGTACAGCGAGGAGGACAACCGGTACTACATCGGCATCTCGGGCCCCGCCGAGTACCTTGACTGCAAGGGACTGCAGGTCTTCCAGTACGGCTTCTATGAGGCGGAGTACTGGGTGCGGGCGACGTTCCAGTCGCTGGGCCTGATCTTCCGCGGCCACTTCCAGCTTGACGACCTGTCCGGGCCGGTGGGCATCGTCAAGACCGTGGATGACACCTACCAGGCGGCAAAGCCCTACGGGCTCCCGACGGTGCTCCTGTCGATGCTGAACCTGGCAACACTTCTTTCCATCAACCTGGGTATCATGAACCTGCTGCCGATTCCCGCCCTCGATGGGGGAAGGCTCCTCATCTACATCATCGAGGCAATTCGGGGCAAAAAGCTCTCCCCGGAAAAGGAGGGCTATATCACCCTGGCGGGCGCGGTGGCGCTGATCGCCCTGATGGTGGTGGTGTGCTTCAACGATGTGACCAAGTTTTTCCGCTGACATCTCGAAAATCGCAATCGGGCCGGATGGGAGAGTTCTCCCGTCCGGCCCGATTTTTGCGTCCTCTCACTGCGCGGAGAGCGCAAACGTGATCTCCTGATAGTAGGTTTGTCCTTTGCGGACGATGGGACGATTCCGTTCGTCTTTCGCGTGCACGCTGTCAGGGGCATACCGGGGCTCCAGGGCAAACCCGCTGCGGGGCGGATATGCATGGCCATTCTTTCCGTTTCGAACCTGCAGGTAGTCCCCGGTATACAATTCCAGCTCCGGACTATTGGGAACAAGATCGAGCCGGATGCCGGTCGCCGGGCTGTATGCTGCCGCGGCCGGTTTCCCCGCCGGGGCATGCAGGCGGAAGCTGTGATTGATCCCACCAGAGATGCGAAGCTGTGGAAAAGAGAGTCCGGATCCCCTTCTCCGATCTTTCGCATCGAACGGAAATCAAAAGGTGTCCCGGAAACAGGCGCATATTCGCCATATGGCAAAAAGTCGACCACATACATATTCTTCTTCAATATCCGCCGAACGACAGCATCAAACGTATCGTCAGTATTTTGAAACAGGAAAGTACCTATCATGTCTGGCAAACGTATGCTGCTTTCTTGGGAAACTATTATTGGACTGAACATACATTGTGGTCAGATGGTTATTTTGCGGCAAGTGTATGCCTCATCCGAGACCATTCAGGAAAATATCGCCAATCAGGGTTAATAAAAACGCCCCTAAAGGGGCGACGTTTCCTCATAAAATTGATGAAGGTCCCTGCAGGCTCGGTCGATTGAAATCCGATGTTCCAGTTTGAAGAGGTAACTTCCGCTTTTTCCTGATTTGCAGCCGGAACCTCAGATTTTTGCTGCCTGCCCCTGTACAGCAAACCTGAAAACGGCTATAACTGGGGCATAGAAACGACCGTTTCTAAAAAAATGCGTATCTTCCAAAGAGGTCGAACCTGAAATCCGAAATTCGGAACTTTTAAGTTCCACCCCTGCTTCTGGTGCATGGAGTGGTCTTTCAGGCTGATGCTCCGACCGATACGTATTACTTCAACAGCTCAGGGCTCAGGTTGATTTCATCAGAAGGAATCTGCCTGAGCCCGAGTTTGTTCAGTACATCTTTCCCATACATGAATTCAAAGACTTCGTAGGGACTTTTGTTCCCCAAAGTCAGTCTCTTGTAAGAATTGATGTGTGACATCATCATCGAGATCTGTTCCTGCGTATAAGGAGTTATATCGACTCCCTTATGGATAACGCGGCGGATCATTTCGTGACGCACCTCACAGCTTCCTTTCTGATAGGGTGCAGAAGCATTACAGTAAAACATATGCGTGCGCTGGTTCCCGTTGGCATCAAACTCGATATGATGAGGGTCCGAGAACTCGCTTCCGTTATCTGCCAGCAGTATGGGAAACAGTTTCATAAAGGTCTCCGGCAGCAGCTCGAGATAGAGCTTGTCGAAGATATCGTCTACTGATTGGGCATCGTTGTGGTCACGGCGAATGGCCAGCTGAAGGCCGCATGCTGTGAAGGTAATGGTGAGCAGCACAGCTCCGCCTTTAACGCCTTCTACAGAATCAAGCTGGACCACAGGAGTATCCGGGTGTTCTGCCAGGTACCGCTTGTAATCCTCCAGAGTGCGTCCCTGACGGCATTTCGGATCGACCTTGATGGTATCCGGACGTTTACGGCGGGGCCTCATCCTCACTTTACGGGGCATATCAATGTTTCTGGCAGAGAAGATCCCGGCATCCATGTATGTGTAGAGCGTCCTTTCACTGACCATGAGCTCTGCCTTGTGATTCAGGCAGATATGGTGGAGTGACTGTCCCTGCCTCAGCAGCGGCGAAATGATGTCATCCAGCCGCTTCTTCTCATCGTCAGAAAGAGCAATACCCTGGCGGGCTTCCTGCAGAACACTGGTGTATTCTGTCTGGGCTGCGGCAGCGTCGTAAAGGCGCTTTTCCAGTGTACAGGTACGCTTGTCCTTACAGCCGTTGCAGACGTAAGGCGGTTTGGAAAGCCTGGGGCATGTTTCTTTTTGGCGTTAGTAAAGAACCGGGTTGATGGGTTCCATACCACAACCTCCATGGTGAACTCTCGACGCGATAATGTCCGATGAAGATATAGAATCCCCATTTGGAGCTCTTTTCTTCTCCGCATAATGCCTATCTTGTTATTTATAGTCACATACTCGGCAAGTGAGTGTATGTGTTTAGGCAATCTAGGTGATGCTTTGTTACATGATGCAACACAGCACGGATAGGAGTGTACCCAGCTCGAGCTCAAAGTGAGGTATTAGTGGTCTCATGCTAGGCGATCGCTTATCAACCCGTTTCTTAACTAACGCCTTCTTTTTCGTACATGATGCAGTGATCAACACATCTGCTGCAGACCGAGCAGAAACGGAAGCGCTGTCTGGTCTGCGGGCAGCTGTCACACACCGCGGACAACTGACAGCTCCTGCGTTTGGCACAGTCATTGAAGGGGCGCCCGTAAGCACCGGTCTTTTTATATACCAGGTGAGAGCGTACCTCTTTGGAGATAGTGGTGCAGTCCTTGCCAAGAGCTTCACCGATCTCTTTGAATTTCTGCCCGTTGTTAAGCCCGGCCTCTATGCTGAACCGGTCTTCACTGCTCATATGCTTATACTTGTCCATATGGTCCTCCTGTTCTGGTCGGAGCAACAGGTGGAGACCAACGTGGGCTATTATAGACTTTTCGGAAGGATTAAGTTCCAGCCATCCTTCAGAAGGATTAACTTCCGGTTTTAAAATTTGCTGGCGGAACTTCGTTTAGCAATTCACATCCCTGCAGGCTCCGGGGACAAATCCGTCCGGGGCAGGGTAATTGTCTCCGAGATGTTGTATAATCGGAGAAGCCCTTCTGCCGCATCCGATCTACATCGTCTGTTCCGGGGCAGAAGAAAAAACCGTACGAGAAAACAAATGTAAAGGGGATTGTGAAGATGGCATACAGAGATCACACAAAGGTGGTGCACATCGGAAACGTGGCGATCGGCGGGGGAAATCCCATCGCGATCCAGTCCATGACCAACACCAGAACCGACGACGTGGCAGCAACCGTGGCGCAGATCCACCGCCTCGAAGAGGCGGGCTGCGAGATCATCCGCTGCACGGTGCCGACCATCGAGTGCGCAAGGGCAATCAAGGAGATCAAGAAGCAGATCCGGATTCCCCTCGTTGCCGACATCCACTTCGACTACAAGATGGCCATCGCCGCCATCGAGAACGGCGCCGACAAGATCCGCATTAACCCCGGCAACATCGGCGGGAAGGATCGGATCCGGGCGGTTGTCGACTGCGCCAAGGAGCGGAACGTCCCGATCCGCGTGGGCGTCAACTCCGGATCCCTGGAGAGGGATCTCGTCGAAAAGTACGGCGGGGTCACCCCGGAGGGCCTTGTGGAGTCCGCTCTCGACAAGGTCGGCATGGTGGAGGACTGCGGCTACGACAACATCGTGATCTCCATCAAGTCCTCCGACGTTCTGACCTGTGCAAAGGCCCATGAGCTCCTTGCAAAGAGGACCCAGTATCCGCTCCACGTGGGCATCACAGAGGCCGGCACGGTCTACGGCGGAAACATCAAGTCGGCGATCGGCCTCGGCATCATCCTCTATGAGGGGATCGGGGACACGATCCGCGTCTCCCTCTCCGGCGACCCCGTGGAGGAGATCCGCTCCGCAAAGCAGATCCTCCGGGATCTGAAGCTGCGCAAGGGCGGCGTGGAAGTGACCAGCTGCCCCACCTGCGGCAGAACCCGGATCGACCTCATCGGCCTGGCGGATCAGGTCGAAAAGATGGTCCAGAAGTACCCCTACAACATCAAGGTCGCCGTCATGGGGTGCGCCGTCAACGGGCCCGGTGAGGCCCGGGAGGCCGACATCGGCATCGCCGGGGGCGATGGCGAGGGACTTCTCATCAAAAAGGGACAGATCGTACGAAAGGTCCCGGAAGATCAGCTCTTGTCCGCACTCAGGGACGAGCTGGATCACTGGCAGAATTGATTCCTGCCCCGCCTGAGAAAAACATGGCTCAGGCGGGGTTTTTGGTCCGAAAAAGGAGCAGGCTTTGGAAAAAGAATTCTTTTCCGTCTTCCCGACCCTTAAGGTCGGCAAGAATCTCCAGGAGCTCTTCGGCGGCACGAAGGTGGTGCGGATCACCTTCAACCGGGAGAACACCAAACTCAAGATCTACCTGGAGTCGGATCACCTGATCCACAAGAAACACATCTACGAGATGGAGAAGGCGCTGACGGCCTGTGTGTGCCAGGGCACCTGTGCCGACGTGGTGATCTCGGAGCGCTTTGTGCTCTCGTCCCAGTACACGCCGGAAACCCTGATCGACGAATACCGCGACTCCCTCTCCACCGAGATGTGGCACATCTCCCCGATCTACGGGAACTTCTTCAAGGGCGCCAAGCTGGAGTATCCGGATGTGGAGACCGTGGTGCTGCAGCTCGAGGACACCCAGATCTGCATGGACGTGGGCGGAAAGATCCGGGACCTCTTGCAGCAGATCCTGAATGAGCGCTGCGGCATGGGCTGCAGCGTGGAGACCGAGTACGTCCTGGAACCCAAGCGCCGCGCCCGCGCGGTCTACGACGAGGATTTCCCGCAGCCCTCGGTCACGGTGCCGGTGGAACAGGAGCAGGAGGAGAAGCACGCCCCTGCCCCCGAAAAGAAGGCGTACGCCGGCAGGGGAAACGGCAGGAAGTCAAAGTGGGGCGACCGGAAGGACTTCGGGGGCTTTATCCGCTCTTCGAATCCGGACGTCATCTGCGGCAAGGACGTGGAGGGCGAGCTCATCCCGATCTCCGACATCGTGGGCGAGATCGGTCTGGTCACGATCCGCGGCAAGATCCAGTCCAACGAGCGGCGGGATATCCGCAACAACAAGTCCATCCTGAAGTTCGTGATCACGGACTTCACCGACTCCATCGCGGTCAAGATCTTTGCCCCCACCGAGGAGGCGGACAAGGCGATGGAGCGGCTTGCGCCGGGCCGCTTTGTGAAGGTCCAGGGCTACACCAAGATGGACACCTTCGAGCATGAGATCACGATCACCTCGCCCTCCGGCGTCATGGCGATCCCCAGCTTCGTCAAGGTCCGGCAGGACCACTACGAGAAAAAGCGCGTGGAGCTCCACCTCCACACCAAGATGTCCGACATGGACGGCGTCTCCGAGTGCAAGGACCTGGTCAAGCGCGCCTACCAGTGGGGCATGCCCGCGGTGGCGATCACGGACCACGGCAACATCCAGGCCTTCCCGGATGCCAACCACTTCGTGCAGGACACCATCGCGGACCTGAACAAAAAGAACAAGGCCGATGGGAAGCCTCCCATTGACCCCCAGAAGTTCTTCAAGATTCTCTACGGCGTCGAGTGTTACCTGGTGGATGACCTCTTAAAGGCGGTCACCTACGGCCGGACGGGAGACGATCCCGCCTTCACCCAGGACGCCCCCTACACGCTCCCCGCGAAGGAGCTCGAGGCGGGAAAGACCCCGGAGAAGATCCCGGAGAACTACGACATCGCCCGCGGAAACTTTGTGGTGTTCGATATCGAGACCACGGGCTTTTCCGCGGACCGGGACAAGATCATCGAGATCGGCGCCGTCAAGTATGAGAACGGCGAGGAGACCGGGCAGTTCTCGGAGTTTGTCAACCCGAAGATCCCGATCCCCTACCGGATCACGAGCCTGACCAGCATCACCGACGAGATGGTGATGGGGTCGGGCACCATCGAGGAGATCCTGCCGAAGTTCACCGAGTTCTGCAAGGGGTGCGTCCTCGTCGGCCACAACGTCCAGTTCGATATCAGCTTCATCCGCAAGAACGCCCGGGAGCAGGGTCTTCCGGACTACTACACCACCGTGGATACCATGGACATGGCGCGGATCCTGCTGCCCGGCCACAAGAGCTACAACCTGGACGCCGTCGGCAAGATGCTCAACGTCGTAAACCCCCATCACCACCGCGCGGTGGACGATGCCCGGACCACGGCCTGGATCTTTGAGAAGCTGGTGAAGATGTTCCTGGAGCGGGACGCCGCAACCCTGGGCTCCATCAATGCCCTGGCGGACAACAACCCGGACATCATCCGCAGAAAGCGGCCCTACCACTGCATTCTTCTGGCCAAGAACGTCACCGGCCGGGTCAACCTCTACCGGATGATCTCGGCGTCCCACCTGACGTATTTTTACCAGAAGCCCAAGATCCCCAAGAGCCTCCTTGCCAAGAACCGGGAGGGCATTCTGGTGGGCTCCGCCTGCGTCGCCGGCGAGCTCTTCCAGGCCCTTCTGGACGAAAAGAGCGAGGAGCGGATCGCGGAGATCGTGAACTTCTACGACTACCTGGAGATCCAGCCGCGGGACAACAACCGCTTCCTGATCTCCAGCGACCGGTACGAGAACATCCGGTCCATGGAGGACGTTTTAAACTTAAACCGCAAGGTCGTCCAGCTGGGCGAGACCTTCCACAAGCCCGTGGTCGCCACGGGGGACGTGCACTTTTTGGACCCGGAGGATGAGATCTACCGCACGATCATCCAGTCCACCCTGGGCATGGGCTCCGACAAGGAGGAGCCGGCACCTTTGTACTTTCGGACCACCGACGAGATGATGGAGGAGTTCTCCTACCTCGGCGCCGACAAGTGCGAGGAGGTGGTCATCACCAACACCAACAAGATCGCCGACATGATCGAGGCGATCTCGCCGGTGCGGCCCGACAAGTGCCCGCCCGTCATTCAGGACTCGGATCAGCAGCTGCGTGAGATCTGCTTCCGCAAGGCCCACAGCATGTATGGGGATCCGCTGCCCAAAATCGTGGAGGACCGGCTCGAGAAGGAGCTGGGCTCCATCATCAAGAACGGCTACTCCGTCATGTACATCATTGCCCAGAAGCTGGTGTGGAAGTCCAACGAGGACGGCTACCTGGTCGGCTCCCGTGGCTCCGTGGGCTCCTCCTTTGTCGCGACCATGTCCGGCATCACGGAGGTCAATCCCCTGCGCCCCCACTACTACTGCGCCAAGTGCCACTACAGCGACTTCGACTCGGAAGAGGTCAAGTCGTATGTCGGCCGGTGCGGTGTCGACATGCCGGACAAGGTCTGCCCCGTCTGCGGCGCGCCCCTTGTGAAGGCGGGCTTCGACATCCCCTTCGAGACGTTCCTCGGCTTTAAGGGCGACAAGGAGCCGGATATCGACCTGAACTTCTCCGGCGAATACCAGGCCAAGGCCCACGCCTACACCAAGGTCATCTTTGGCCATGAGCAGACCTTCAAGGCGGGCACCATCGCCACCGTGGCGGACAAGACCGCCTACGGATATGTGCTCCACTACTGCGAGGACAACGGCATCGACAAGCGCCGCTGCGAGAAGGAGCGGCTGGCGGCGGGCTGCACGGGCGTGCGTCGCAGCACCGGCCAGCACCCGGGCGGCATCGTCGTCCTGCCGGTGGGAGAGGAGATCAACACCTTCACGCCGGTGCAGCACCCTGCCAACGACATGGAGACGCCGATCATCACCACCCACTTTGACTACCACTCCATCGACCACAACCTGTTAAAGCTCGACATCCTCGGACACGATGATCCGACCATCATCCGTATGTTGCAGGATCTGACGGGGATCGATCCCCTCTCGATCCGCCTCGATGACCCCGGTGTCATGGAGCTCTTTACCAGCACCGAATCCCTCGGCATCACGCCGGAGCAGGACGGAGGCATCCGGGTGGGAACCCTGGGTGTCCCGGAGTTCGGCACCAAGTTCGTCATGGGCATGCTGGAATCCACCAAGCCCACCACGATGTCGGAGCTCATCAAGATCTCGGGTCTTTCCCACGGCACGGACGTGTGGCTTGGCAACGCGGAGGAGCTCATCAAGAGCGGCACCTGCACGTTGTCCACCTGTATCGGCTGCCGTGACGACATCATGACCTACCTGATCAACAAGGGGCTCGACCCCTCCGAGGCGTTCAAGATCATGGAGAACGTCCGAAAGGGAAAGGTCGCGAAGGGCGCCTGCAAGCAGTGGCCCGAGTGGTCCGAGGACATGAAGGCCCACGGCGTCCCCGACTGGTACATGGACTCCTGCCAGAAGATCAAATACATGTTCCCGAAGGGCCATGCCGCCGCCTACGTCATGATGGCGCTGCGCATCGCCTGGTTCAAGGTCCACAAGCCCCTTGCCTACTACGCGGCCTACTACAGCATCCGAGCCAAGGCCTTTGACTACGAGCTGATGGCCCAGGGGCAGCAGCACCTTTTGGAGGTGATGGACCAGTACAACGCGCGCAAGGACCCCAAGGGGCCCAATCCCCTGACCGCCGCCGAGCAGGCACAGCTGGACGACATGCTGGTCGTCCGGGAGATGTACGCCAGGGGCATCGACTTCATCCCGATCGAGCTGGGCAAGGCAAAGTCCCGGCACTTCACGATCTGGGGCGACAAGCTCATGCCCAGCTACACCAGCATCGCCGGCATGGGTGCCACCGCTGCGGACGCCCTGGAGGAGGCCTGCAAGCACGGGCCCTTCTGCTCCAAGGAGGAAGTCCGGGAGCGGGGCAAGATCTCCCAGACGATCCTGGACAAGATGACAGAACTCGGCATTCTGGGCGATCTGCCCGACACCAACCAGTTCTCCCTCTTCGACCTGGGGCTCAAGTAAATATCTTTGCAGGAGCAAGATCCTCTCTGACCGCCCGGTACACCGCCGGGCGGTCTTTTTTTGCGCGCCGCGCCGAATTTTCGGCGTTCCCGCCAAAGGAGGACCCGCCGCTTGGTGCGGAATTTCGCGGTTTTCAAAAAGCGCCGGAAGATACACCAGATCTTCATGCACCTTGCGGATGGAAAAGGCGCAGGCGCTCCGTATAATGGGGACTGTGCACGGGAGACGGGTCTTCCCATCAGGCCCCTTCCTCTCCCCAAAATAGACGCGTCTTTCCATTTCTCAGTTCCCAGCATTTCCATTCCATTTCAAAGAGGTCATTTTCCATGAAGCTCCATCCAGGTTCCTCACAGCCATCCCCGCATCGCCCGCGCGCAAGGCTCCTTTGCAGCATCGTCCAGGGCGCCGCCCTCTTTCTCACCGTCTTTGTCATCGGTTTTGCAGGCCTTTTCACCCTGCCAAGACTGATCGGCATCGAGCCCTACATCGTCATGAGCGGCTCCATGGAGCCGGCAATCCACACGGGCTCCGTCGCCTTTGTCGACACCGGGGCGGACCGCATCAAAGAGGGGGACATCATCGCTTACGAGCTCGCATCAGCAGATGCCGAAACCGTGACAATCACCCACCGGGTGATCGCGGTGACGCCGGAGGGCTGGATCACCCGGGGAGATGCCAACCGAAGTCCGGATGAGGGCATCGTCAAGGGGGAGCAGCTCGTCGGGCGATACCTCTTTTGCGTACCCAGGGCAGGATACCTGCTCAACGGGCGGGAAAAGGAGCTGGGGCTTTTGGGGATCCTCTGGGTGCTAGCGGCAAACCTCCTGGCGGGGCTGCTGCCGAAACTCCTGGAGGAGACCGCCGGGAATTCCCAACCATCCATCACGTCACGCACAAAACCCATCCCGAAAGCATTCCTGTAATTCAGTAAATCGCCAATAGGAAATTAAAATGGCCTCTGTTACCATGGAGGACGTCCATCGAGACGCAATCCAACACACGGTAAGGAGACCATCTATGAAGAATTCTACACGAGCAAAGAAGCTGCATCAAGTATCAGAACACCATCTGATCATCGGAGTTGACATTGGCTCCGAGAAAAACTATGCACGGGCCATGAACTGGCGGGGCGAGGAGTACACCAAAAAGGCTTTCTTCTTCCCCAACAACGAAAAAGGCTTTTTGCTCCTCATCAAGTGGATTGAGGAGATACAGGCCAGGAGCGGCCTTACGGAGGTTATTATCGGCTGTGAGCCCACGGGTGTGTACTGGCTATGCTTCAAACAGTATCTGACCAAAAAGGGCTTCAAGATTGTTACGGTGAACACACTCCATGTCCATAGATCGAAGGAGCTGGATGATAACTCCCCAAGCAAGGACGACAAGAAGGATCCCCGAGTCATTGCGGATCTGGTGCGGGAAGGACGTTTCTTTGAACCGTATGATCCGCAGGGAGATTACGCTGAGATCCGCAGCCTGTTCAATGTCAGGGAAAGCGTTGTGAAGAACATGGCGAGGGCCCGGAACCGTATGCAGGCATGGCTGCGCAGAAACTTCCCGGAATACCTGAATTGCTATTCAAAGTATGATTCCAAGGGCGGCCTGGCTGTCCTGGAAATAGCATCGCTGCCTCGAGACGTATATGAACTTGGCGTTGACGGAATTCTGCTCTTGTGGAAATCGAAAAAGATGCGGGGCACCGGCGGCAGGAAAAAGGCTGAAAAGCTTGTGGAGGCCGCTGCAGCAAACATGTGGCTGGACTATTGCGCCGCTGAAAAAGTTGCCTTCCTGTACATTCTTGAGGATTTCCGCAGGAACAGTGAACGGCTGGAGGAGCTTGACAGGAAACTTGAAGAGCAGGTTCGCCGGCTTCCTAACGTCGACAAGCTGTTGAGTATACGCGGAGTCGGAATGCAGACAGTTGTGGGATTCATTGCAGAGGTGGGCGATGTCAACCGCTTCAGCGATCCCAAGCAGCTGGTGAAGCTTGCCGGACTGAATGCGATTAACAACGAATCCTGCAAGAAGGTCGGTGAACATCGCATCAGCAAGCGAGGGCGTTCTGCCTTAAGACGAGTCATGTATGAAGCTGCGGGGTCTCTGATAGCCTGGAACAGTGCATTTAAGGCCTTACAGGTCAAATACACCACACGGACAACGAACCCTCTAAAACGGCGTCAGGCGCGCGTAGTAGTGGCATGCAAGGCTTTGAGGATCTTCCACGCAATCCTCCGTAAAGGCGTTGATTTTGACCCGTCTAAGGTCATTCACGATCCTGCGGCAGGTATGATGCCTGCATAACGCGCAGCCGGACAGCAGACAGTTTCAAGGACCAACAGGGCGGTTATCTACCAGGCAACACCGTTAGGATGACTCCCCCTCAACTGTAACGTATTAACCGCACCATGTACTTCAGTGTGGATCCAGGGATGCGTCCCCCGGGATTTCCGAGATTTACTGAATTACAGGGGTGCTCTCAAACAAACAGAGCATGAGCGTAGCCGCAGGATTTACTCCATGGGGCATATGACCCCGAACGAAAGCATAAGCGGCGCTCCGAACTATGGGATCGGCTGTACGAAGGAATTTGGGATGCCTCCGGGTGGGACCGAAGGCAGACTCCGCTAGACATGAGAGGTTGGCAGCCATGGTGAAGCAGGGAGATTGAAACGCATTTCTTATACTGACAGCTAATGTCACTATTGTCAGACAATTAAGAGGATGCTTTTCTTTTTGTACCCTGAACACAGAAATCATAGGTGTCCGGACCTCCAGAGACACCGATTTCACCCGTAGTCATGCACTGTTGTAATGTTAAAGCATACATTTTTCACAGAGGTCTTACTCTCAAACCCCTATAGATTAAGGCTCATTGTGGATTATGTACAAATTTATCTAGAGAGGAGAACCCATTCATGAACCGGAAACTCATTGCCACCACTGCAGCCTGCGCCCTGGCGGGGAGCCTTGCGATCGGCTCGACCTTTGCCTATCTGACCGACCGGCAGACCGCGAAGAACACCTTTACCGTCGGCAGCGTGGAAATCTCACTCACCGAGCCGAACTTTGAAGAGGAGAATGCCCAAAATATCCTGCCCAACCAGCTCATCGCCAAGGATCCCACCATCCAGAACACTGGCAAAAACGACGCCATCGTCTTTGCCCGGGTCACGGTCCCCACAAAGACCGTGCTGACCGCAGAGGAGGCGGCAGCCGGAAAGAGCACGGCGGACACGACACACGAGCTCTTTACCCTGCTCGATGGAAGCTCTGCAGAAATCAGCGACAGCTACGCCAGGGGGACCGCAGATACCCCGGGCTGGACCGTGCTCAGCCACACGACCGGAACGGGAGTCAACTACTACGTTCTGGGCTACACCCAAAAGATCGCCCCCAAAGGCACAGCGCCCGCCGTCTTTGACAGCGTCCGCTACCTGAACGTGGTGGAGGGGCAGGTGAGCGAAGAACTGAACGTGGACGTGGAGGCCTTTGCCATCCAGTCCGGGAGCATCCAGGGGATCGACACCTCCAGCCTTTCCAAGGACACCCTGAAGCAGGTCTTTGACACCTACCTGAACCAGAACCCGACCGAGAAGATCAGCACCGGGACCGGCGCCTGAGCAGGCATCATGGTGCGGGCACACAGCGCGGGCCTCCTTGCTGCCCTGCTCTTTCTGACCGCCATCCCGGCACTGCCCGCCCGGGCATCGGAGCCCTCCTATCAGCTCAGCGCCCGGGTGTACTGGGAGGATGCGGGAGGGAAGAAGCCGGCCCTCTCGGACCTCTGCGGGGTCGGGACAGACTGGCGAGAGGAGGGGGCGGACCTTGTCTTTTCCGGGTCCTTTGCACCCGGGGAGACGACAGAGCTCTTTCAGGGCGTGACCATTCCGGCCTGGTGGGGGAGTGAGATGGCAGGAAAGGACCTCGCCCTTGTCGTTGAGGCAGCCCTCTCCACCTCCTCCGGGACTGCCCCCTGCCGGCTTGTCATCGAGGAATTTGAGACCGACCCTTCCGGGAAGGAGGTGCCCTACGTGAACGGAAAGACGGTGCTCCCGGGGGAGCGGATCAGCAAGATCGTCCGGATCCGGATGGAGCAGCAAGAACGAAGCACGGTGCGCGAGGCGGCGGACGCGGCAAAGACGGCAACAGCAAGCGGGGAGACCGAGGCGACCCACGCCCTGGTGATCCCGCTGGATGGCTCCGCCCCGGCATCGCTCCCCACAGATGGGTCCCTGCCGGCCATTGAAAAGAGCCGCTCCGGCGCCATCCGGGCAAGCCGCGCGGCAAAGACCTCAGATTCCTGGGATCCCCGTGCTTTTGCGGCGGGGATCCTCGCCGGCGGGATCGTGCTCGCCCTCTGGTTTCAGAGCAAAAGGAGGCGGTAGACATGCTGAAACAACTCCAACCGGTACCCCTTGCGGTCCTTGCGGCCGCATCTTTGGTCCTCTTCTTCCGCGCGCCCCCGGGGAACACGCTGGCCTACCTGACCACCGAAGAGGAGAAGACCAACCGCTTTACCACCGGGCAGAACACCAGCGAGGTGGTGGAGCAGTTCAGCGAGAGCTCCCTGCAGGAGGGCGAGAACACCTTTCCCAAACAGGTGGTGGTGGCGAACACCGGAGACCTTCCCTGCTATGTCCGCGTCCTCCTGACCTTCTCCGACAGCACCATCGCCGCGCGCTCGAAGCTCTCGGCGGACGGCGTGAACTTCTACGGGGAGGAGGACTTCCGCACCCACCTGAATCCGGGCTGGGTGTACGGGGCGGACGGATCCTACTACTACGAGCCGGTCCTTCTGCCCGGGACGCAGACCTCCTACCTCCTTCAGAAGGTCACCACCACCTTCTCGGAGGGCGCAAAGCTCCGGGACTTTGAGATCATCGTCTACGAGGAGAGCGTCCAGGTGCGGCGCGGGGACGGCAGCAGCTGCACCGGGTCCGATGCCTGCGAGCAGGCCTTTGCGGACTTTCTCTCACAGGGCGGCAGCACCACCGCCGGCGAACTGGCAACCACCGAACAGGAAACGTACTGATGAAAAACCGACAGATGTTAAAACTCTTTTCTCTGCTCCTTGCCCTGTCCCTGACGGCAGCCCTCGTACAGACCGAGGCGCCCGTCGGGGCAGCTTTTGCCGCCGGGGATGTCCTCCAGGTGGAACTCTCCGAAGATGCCTGGCAGGAGGCGGCAGCAGAAGAAACCGGCGCTGCGCCGGAAGAAGCCCCCTCCGGGGAGGATACGGGTTCCTCGCAAACCGAAGAATCCGCCGCAGCTGACACGATGAGCAGTCCCGCCGATGCGGAAGAAGGAAGCGATATCACCGATCCGGAAGAGAACGGACAGGGAACCGAAGCAATTGCAGAAGAGGAGACACCCGCAGCCGGATCCACGGAAGAAGCCGTGGCGGAAACGACAGAACCCGCTGAAGAGCGAGCGGCAGAGGACACCAAAGAAGAAGAAAAGAAAGAAGACAATGAGGAGTGCGCATCCCAGGCTGCGGCCGAGGAGGATGCGGGAGAGGAAACTTCTGCATCAGAGACCGAAGAAGCCGGGGCGGGGGCATCCGAAGCGCTGACCAGAGACGTCAGTGCGGCTGCCTCCGAAGGGATGACAGAAAGCACCCCGAAGGCCGCAACCGAAGCTGCCACGGAGGCTGCCGAGGCCCTGACAGAGGAAGAAGAGGGGGATTTGGCCGACACGGAATCCCCGGAAGAAGAGGAGGCCCTTCTGCTGCCGAAACTGCGCCGGGCCCTTGCTGTCAATGCGCTCGCCTCCGAGGAGGAAGAGGCGGCCAACACCCCCTGGGGCGCCGACTCGGAGGATCCGCTGCTTCTTGCTGCGCAGCAGCCGGACTACTTTGACCTCATCGACACGTCGGACACCACCAAGACCTCCGACAGCGAGTACAGCTTTACGATCACGCCCAATGAGAAGTCCCGGCTCACCTACTGGGTGGACCCGGCATACGCGGACCGCTCCTGCCTGGTGAAGCCCCTCACCTTCCTGCAGCACGAGGCGGTGGTGCCGCTCTACGATGGCGGAGCCCTCGGCATCGTGCCAAAGGATGACGACCTGAGCGGCCACTTCGGCGTCTGGATCACCAATGCCGGGAGCTACTGGGGCACCGACATCGACGTGAAGATCACCGTCCGCTTCCACGGCTACACGGCGCCGCTGACAAGAAGCTCCAGCGAGGAGGCGACGATCTATCCGATTCTCCTGTTCAGCCTGCGCAGGGACGGCCTGCTCGGGGTGGACACCGAGGACCTTGGCTGCACCCTGACCTATGAGCTGTACCGGAAAAACGACCAGGGGCAGGAGAAGCCGATCCGCCTGAACATGTGCCTGAATTTCGGCGACATCGACGGAAACCAGACCTACGGGTTCAAAGTGGAGAGTGGAAGCCTCCACGGAAAACCCCAGGTGGTTGCCGAGGGGAGCGAAGTATACGCCCGGGTGCCCGGCTCGACACCGGGGGATCTTGCCAGCTACTGGTGGATGATCTCCAAGTGGCGCTCGGACTACACCCAGGAGCCCTACGCCCCGGGAGAGGTGCGCTTTGAACTCGAGAACACCCAGAGCTTTTCCATCGTCTACGGCAGCTGGATGGCCTACAGCGATCCCGAGCTCCACGACAACCGCTACCAGGTCAACCAGTACGAGCGGCTCACCCGAAACTTCGGCTACTCCGTGGACCGCTACCGGTACTGCTGCGAGATGATCGAGAACGGGAGCTTTGACGCCCTCTCTTTAGACAAGCTGAACGTGGAGGGCTGCGGCAAGGACCTGCGCCGCATGAACATCAGCTATTTCACCTCCTACTCCTTCCTCCCCTATGATCTGCCGGCCCCCAAAAAGGCGGTCACCGATCCCGACGAGGGCCATGTGTCGGAGAACACCCTGACACGGCCCTGGCAGACCCAGATCTACGAGATCACCCAGTCGATCCCCAAGGAGCGGCCGGAGTACCGGTACTCGAGTTTTGTGCTGACGGATGTGCTGCCCGAGGGATTTCTCCCCGTCACCAGAACGGATGCGTCTGGCAGGGAAGTCCCGGTCTTTGCCGTGGAGAACACGGCGGGGACGGACGTGACCCAGTACTTCTCCTGTACGCGGGAGGGGCGGACCGTGACGATCACGGCGGGCCCCTCTGCCCTCAAGAGCAACAACTTCTACAACGGCCGCTTTACCTTTCGCTTCCGCGTGCAGCTGACAGAGGCCGCACAGGAGGACGGCTTTCCAGATCCCGCCGTTAACATGGCCACGGCAAAGGCGGTGGGCAAGGCAGCCTATGAGGCCGTCTCCAACGAAGTGCGCACCCACCTCGGCTTTTCCATCACCCACCCAACGCTCACCATCACGAAGGAGATCGACCGCTCCATGCCGGTCTTTGGCAGCCCCTCCTTCCTGTTTCGGATTGAGGGGAATACCACCGGGCGCGTCTACCATGTCTGCATCCCGATCCCGGAGGGCGAGACGACGGGGCAGAAGACGATCATGCTGCAGGGCGGCAGAGAGGGCGCCGGGGAGCAGTACACCATCACGGAGCTTCCGGTGGCGCGGTACCAGCTTGCGGAAATCCTCCCCGCGGAAAACACCGCCGTCGCAGCAGATGGCAAGAGCTGCCTGGCAGTCGTTGCCGATGCCTTCGGCACAGCCGGGGCAGTTCCCACCCCGATGGCCGCCAGCGTCACCTTCCGGGATACCCTGTCCTATGCGGCAGAGTTCTCCCACACGGACACGAAGATCAACACCCTGCACGGCAAAAAAACCGATTGACAGGGCCGTTCAATCTCTTATAATGATTAGCGATTCGGAGGGCAACTCATTCAAGAGGAAATGAGGAGCCGGACAAGGTCACAGGCTGAGACGCCTGTTGGTCTTGTCCGGCTCCTTTTTTTACGGGAAAGGGAGGAAATCATGTCGGGAACAAACACGAAACACTTCACGGAGGGGAAAATTCTGCAGCCGCTCCTTCTCTTTGCGGTGCCGGTCCTGTTTGCCCTGTTTCTGCAGGCAATGTACGGGGCGGTGGACCTGATGGTGGTCGGAAAGTTCGGCGATGCGGCGGACATCTCCGGGGTCTCCACCGGCTCCCAGATCATGCAGACCATCACCAATGTCCTGGCAAGCTTTGCCATGGGCACCACGATCCTGCTGGGACAGATGATCGGAAAGGGAAGAGAAGAGGAGGGCGGAACTGTAATCGGCGCCTCGGTTGTGTTCTTCGGGGTGCTCTCCTGTATCCTCTCGGTGCTTTTAGTCCTCTTTGCGCCCCAGGCGGCTAGGATCATGCAGGCCCCCGCGGAGGCCTTTGACAACACCGTCGCGTATGTGCGGATTTGCGGCGGCGGGACGGTGGTGCTGACCTACTACAACCTGATCAGCTGCATCTTCCGCGGCCTCGGGGACTCGAACACGCCCCTCGTCACCGTCGCCATCGCCTGCGTCTTCAACAT
>JAKVNF010000003.1:632500-917279 GCA_022483465.1 Lachnospiraceae bacterium
AAGGGAAACCAAGTGTGATAAGTGCCAGAGTCGGTAAGCGTAGGCCCGAAACCGGGTGACCTACCCATGACCAGAATGAAGTCACCGTGATAGGTGATGGAGGTTCGAAGCCACATCCGTTGAAAAGGGTGGGCATGAGTTGTGGGTAGGGGAGAAATTCCAATCGAACCCGGAGATAGCTGGTTCTCCCCGAAATAGCTTTAGGGCTAGCCTTGTACAATCCAGCCGGAGGTAGAGCACTGAACATCCGAGGGGGCTTCGCAGCTTACCAAAGATCATCAAACTCCGAATGCCGGCCTGGAGATGTACGGGAGTCAGACTGCGGGAGATAAGTTTCGTGGTCAAAAGGGAAACAGCCCAGATCTGCAGCTAAGGTCCCAAAGTACGCGTTAAGTGGAAAAGGATGTGGGATTTCAAAGACAGCTAGGATGTTGGCTCAGAAGCAGCCATACATTCAAAGAGTGCGTAATAGCTCACTAGCCGAGAGGCCCTGCGCCGAAAATTACCGGGGCTCAAACGCGACACCGAAGCTCAGGGATCACACGCAAGTGTGATCGGTAGGGGAGCATTGAGGACTCACTGAAGTCATACCGAAAGGAGTGATGGAGGGTCCTGAAGAGAGAATGCCGGAATGAGTAGCGAGAATAAGGTGAGAATCCTTATGGCCGAATATCCAAGGAATCCAGGGTAAAGCTGATCTGCCCTGGGTAAGTCGGGGCCTAAGACGAGGCCGAAAGGCGTAGCCGATGGACAGCAGGTTTATATTCCTGCACTGAGATATGACAGAACTGTGGGGACACAGAGACGGAACACGACCCGGAACGGAATCCGGGAGCAAGCGAGGTACCGGTACAGCTGGCAAAACCGCTGTGCAACGGGAAGGCGTGATGCGGAGCGAACTTAAGTAGCGAAGCGTGGGAAGGAGCTGTCGAGAAAAGCCGCTATCGTTCATATCTCACCCGTACCGTAAACCGACACAGGTGGATGAGGAGAGAATCCTAAGGCCGACGGAAGAAGCATTGCTAAGGAACTCGGCAAAATGTCCCCGTAACTTCGGAAGAAGGGGAGCCGCCCTCCGGGGCGGCCGCAGAGAAGAGGCTCAAGCAACTGTTTAGCAAAAACACAGGTCTATGCGAAACCGAAAGGTGAGGTATATGGGCTGACGCCTGCCCGGTGCTGGAAGGTTAAGAGGAGAGGTCAGGAGCAATCCAAAGCTTTGAATTCAAGCCCCAGTAAACGGCGGCCGTAACTATAACGGTCCTAAGGTAGCGAAATTCCTTGTCGGGCAAGTTCCGACCCGCACGAAAGGCGTAATGATTTGAGCGCTGTCTCGGCAATGCATCCGGTGAAATTGAAGTACCAGTGAAGATGCTGGTTACCCGCGCCAGGACGGAAAGACCCCATGGAGCTTTACTCCAGCTTGATACTGGGATCCGGTATTGTATGTACAGGATAGGTGGGAGGCTAAGAGGTAAGGACGTCAGTCTTTACGGAGCCGCTGTTGGGATACCACCCTTATAGTACTGGATTTCTAACCTGCGCCCGTGATCCGGGCGGGGGACAATGTCTGGCGGGGAGTTTGACTGGGGCGGTCGCCTCCGAAAGAGTATCAGAGGCGCTCAAAGGTTCCCTCAGGATGGACGGAAACCATCCAAAGAGTGCAAAGGCAGAAGGGAGCCTGACTGCGAGAGAGACATTTCGAGCAGGTACGAAAGTAGGACTTAGTGATCCGGTGGTAAGAAAGTGGGATTGCCATCGCTCAACGGATAAAAGCTACCCTGGGGATAACAGGCTGATCACTCCCAAGAGTTCACATCGACGGAGTGGTTTGGCACCTCGATGTCGGCTCATCGCATCCTGGGGCTGTAGCAGGTCCCAAGGGTTGGGCTGTTCGCCCATTAAAGCGGTACGCGAGCTGGGTTCAGAACGTCGTGAGACAGTTCGGTCCCTATCCGGCGCGGGCGTAAGATGTTTGAGAGGAGCTGTCCTTAGTACGAGAGGACCGGGATGGACGGACCGCTGGTGTATCTGCTGCACCGCCAGGTGCATGAGGCAGGGTAGCCAAGTCCGGCAGGGATAAACGCTGAAGGCATCTAAGCGTGAAGCCCCCCTCGAGATGAGACATCATAGAGACCCCTTAGAGAGTATGAGGTAGATAGGTCAGGAGTGTAAGTGCCGCAAGGCATTGAGCTGACTGATACTAATCGGTCGGATGCTTATCCTAAATGCTTTGGTTTGCTTGGCAGAACGATCCGTTCTGCGTCACAGAGTGATTTTTGTATTCGGTTTTGAAGGTACCACCTATGCCTCGATAGCTCAAAGGTAGAGCACGCGGCTGTTAACCGCGGTGTTGTAGGTTCGAGCCCTACTCGGGGCGCTGCACTTGCCGGCTTTGCCGGTAAGTGCTTTTTTATGTAAAATGTGTTGATGCAATCGGGCTTTTGTTTTACAATAAGCTTTGCGCAATTCATCAGCGCGTTCATATGGCTCCGTGGTCAAGAGGTTAAGACATCGCCCTTTCACGGCGGTAACATGGGTTCAATTCCCGTCGGAGTCATTGCCAACTGCCAATCGGCTTCGGATGCGGACCCTTAGCTCAGTTGGTTAGAGCAGCCGGCTCATAACCGGCAAGTCCTGGGTTCGAGTCCCTGAGGGTCCATCGGTTCCCGTATGGGAACCCAAAACAAATGCCGCCATGGCGGAATAGGTAGACGCGCGGGACTTAAAATCCCGTTCTGGCAACAGAGTGCGGGTTCGATTCCCGCTGGCGGCATGAAAAAGGTGGAAGGCTCGAAGGCCTTCCACCTTTTTCGTACCGGATGATCTATTCGTTCTCTGTTCTTCCCGCCTCACATGGCAAGGACAAAGCCCAGGGCAAGGAGCGCCTGCGCAATGGTGTAGGTCTCCATGATACCGTTGCCATCCCGCCCGAGAAAGGCGTGGTAGCCGATCCAGCCGTCAGAGACGAGAAAGAAGATAGATCCCGCAAAACAGCATACAAAGGCGGGGAGTGGGACGAGACCAAACCGCAGGAGCATTGAAAAGCTCATGGCGAGGATCGCAGCCATGTAGGCGGCCATGCCGATGCGGATCAGGCCGCGCACGCTCGCTAGGAGCGCCCGCCCCGCCGTGACCACCGGGATGAGATAGAAGAGGGCAAGAAGAAACATCGGCGCCTTCACCCCGCCGCCTGCGCGGATCTGGATGCCCGCTGCGTGGAGGTAGCAGAGATGCCCCACCAGGAAAGCGCCCGCCCCCGGTCCGTACCACTTCCCGCCGATCTCCAGGAGGCTGTCCCCGAGACAGCCAAAGAGAAGCCCTGCGATCACAAAGAGGTAGGCGGCGTCTTCCGGGAGGGGATTTGCCGGGATCTTCCGCCCCGTCAACACAAAGCGAAGCGGCGAATACAGGCTCGCCCACACAAACAGGGCGAGGAGCGGCATGAGCGCGCTCTTTCCCCAGCCGCAGCGGGCCCCGCCGGTGCGCCTTCGGTGCCGGCAGACCAGGATGCTGCAGATGACATAGGCTGCCATTGCGAGCAGCGACAATGCGCTCATCGTGTTTCCCTCCCCTTGTAATTTCCCCGTTGTTCTCTTTCCAGTATAGCAGAGATCTTCTGTAAAAGAAAGGAGTCCCCCATGCCCTACGTGTTTCTGTTCGGCGCCATCGCGGCGGAAGTCTTTGCGACCACCATGATCAAGTTTGCAGACGGCTTTTCCAAGGCGCTCCCCACCGTGCTCTGCGTCGCGGGATATGTGCTCTGCTACTACCTCTTTGGCAGGGCCGTGGAGAAGATCAATCTGGCAGCCGCCTATGCCATCTGGTGCGGCATCGGCATCATCGCCACCAGCTTCACCTCCTTCTTTCTGTTCCATGAGCACATCACCCCGGCCGGTTACCTGGGGATGGCGCTCATCATGGCTGGGTGTCTGCTCCTGAATCTCGCAGGAACCCGCTGAAGACGCCGGAAAAAGAACAGCCGGAGCCGCACTCCTTTTGGGGGTACGGCTCCGGCTTTTTGCTGCGCTTTGTCTCGTGCGGAGGAGGTCCATCCGCCCTGCTCTTGTCCCTTCTGTTTTTCCCTCCCTATTGTGTCAAGGGATTTTCCTTCATTAAATCAAGGCTTTTTAACCTCGCGGTACTGAACGAATAAGAGCCAAGGGGTGTATTCCAGAGAAGGATTGGAGCGTTCTGTCCAAAAGTTCGTACAGGAAATAAAGCACCTTTACTTTTATAAAGGCCTTCTTATACCCTGAATGATCTATGAGGTGAACCTCCCATGTCTACCGGGATCATCAGAGATACTCTGACGTCCACAACTTCCTTCGTCCCACCTGTCATACACCGGGTGTCGGCAAAGCTTGGCTACGGGGTCATGCCCCATGGAAAAAACTTCCTGCCGACTACAGCTCTTATTTGTTTGATACTGCTACCAGACCGGTTCGGATCGGACAACAGAGCTGTTTGAACAGCTGGCGCAACACTGCCGCCTGTCTTCCCCTACTGGTTTAGAACTCTGTCGATTCCAGAGCCCTGCCAGGTCTCAGATCCTCAATCCGGGATCTGGCAGGGTGCTGGAACCATGATGTGCTGCATAACTTTACCGAAGGCCAGCCCTCCGCCCTCTCTGATGGCTTGTTCCGCCATGTGCTGATATGTTCACGCTACAGCAGCTCCTTTCGCCTTGTTTTTCGTGTTCTCGGGCCTCACAATGTCCCCAAGCATCTTATGCGGGTCATAGTCCACCCCCTTCGTTAGAACCACGTAAATGATCCTCAGGAGTTTGCATGCGATCACCATCAGCGACTGCATCTTCTTTAGCGGATTCTCATCTCTGGTCGTGTAGTACGCATGCAGCTCCGCAAACTCACGGGAATGTGCCACTACACTCTTAGCACCTATGTACAGCCAGTATCTGAGTCTCTTGCGTCCTCTGTGGCTGATATGCGTCTCGCCATTGTGCTTTCCGGAGCTTTCAGAGACCAGCCCAAGACCGCTGTACTTCTGGATCCCTTTAACATCGTCAAAGCGGGTCAGATCACCGATTTCGGACAGGATTCCGGAAATGATGCGTTCTCCAAGTCCAGGAATCGCTTGGAGCTTATCAACGTATTGAATCGATTTTGCCAGTTTCGTGATCTCGTCATCTATTTCAGCAAGGCATGTGTCTTTGTCCCGGATTGACCTCACAAGGTACTGTATGGACATCCTGGCCTGGACCTGTCCCACTCTTAAACCAACACTCTGTTGGGCCTTCTCAAGGAGCTCTGCAGCCTTACTGTATCCGCGGCCACGCAGCTTCTCGCTGTGCCAGAGAGCTCTGATCCCATCTTCTCCGATTCTGACTATGTCTTCGGGAAGAGGAGCTTTCGCCAGGACTGCAAGGCTGAATACCATATCTACGTCCTTGTAGATGCGCCTGTATTCCGGGAAGTATTTGTCCATTTCCTGGCAGAGCCTGTTGTTGTCGCGGACCCTATCTTCCATGACACGCTCACGGAAAAGCTCCAGCTCACGGAGTGAAGCATAAGTTCCTTCAGCAATGTACGGTACCGAATAATTGCCGTTTTTGGCCAGTTCTGCGATTACTCCAGGGTCTTTGCGGTCACTCTTCAGCTGGCTGTTGTCCTGGATCTCCTTTGTTGCTTTTACCGCATAAGGGTTAACCTGCACGACGGTTATTCCATGCGAGGTACACCAGGCAGCGAAGCAAAACCAGTAATGGCCCGTAGGTTCCATCGCCAGAACAATCTGCGTCTTATCGTTCTGTGCCGCGATTCCGACCATCCAGTCATAGGCAGCCTTAAAGCCTTCTTCGTCGTTATCGAAGGAAAATGGCTTGCTGGTGAGAGCTCTGCCCTGAGCATCAATAGCCCGGATAAAGTGCTTGACGCTTCCGATATCACAGCCGACGATCACTGAATCTGCCGTGATCAGATCGAGTTTTTCGTTACGTCTGAATTTGCGTCCGACTTCGAGATCTTTCCAGGAGTGCGCCTGCAGTCCTTTGATGATCTCTTCGCGTTTCTTGACGAACTCCGCTTGTTCTTCTTTTCCACGTCTCCTTTCGTTTGGTGCCGACTTCTTAGATGTTTGCTTTGGCGTTAGTAAGAAAACGGGTTGATAAGCTCCAAAGCATTTTAGCAGAAGTATAAAATATGCCGTTTTGTACATTCTGCTGTACAACGGCCTTCTCTAACTTGAACTACAATAGTCTTGCCAGGAGGGCAAGACTATGAGCTGCATTGAGCGCATACTGACCGAAGCCAGAGATCTTTCCAGGGACGACCTGATTCTTCTTGTTAACAAGCTCATGGAGGGCTTCTCCCATGAGAGTGCAACCTCTTCTCCGAAGAAGATGATTGCTCCCCGTTTGGATTGTCCGATCTGCCATTCCAATGCTCATGTTGTTAGGAATGGACACAAACATGGAAAACAGGCATACATCTGCAGGCAATGTGGAACGTCATTTGTTACAACGAGCAACACTTTGCTCTCAGGCTCACACTTTGGTACTGAGATCTGGACCAAGGTTCTGGAAGAGACGCTCAGGGGGACCTCTCTGGATAAGACGGTCAAGTCACTTGCCAGCCATGGATGCAAGATCAGCCATAGCAGTCTGTTCTTCATGCGGCATAAGATCATGCTTGCTCTCGAGGACATGCAGGTGGAGCAGCCAGCCACGGTGGAAGATGTCGTGGAAGCGGATGAAACCTACGTTCCGGAGTCCAAAAAAGGTACGAAATTTGGCCCTGATGCCAGTCGAAAGCCCCGCAAGCGTGGCACTCCCGCATCCAAACGCGGCCTTTCAGACGAGCAGATCTGTATCTGCACCGCAGTACAGCGCAAGACTGGCGATCTGATCGTGAAATCCGAGAACCGGGCAAGGCCTTCCAGTGCGGATGTTGTTGATATCTATACTGGTCATGTCCAGAAGGGAACACTTTTCCTGACGGACGGCATGAATGTGTATCCAAGACTGGGCAAGATCCTGGGAATCACGGTCATGAATGTGAAGAAGGAGTCGGCAAGTTTCTTCAATCTGAACACTGTGAACAACCTTCACTCCTTTATCAAGCACCGCTATATCGAATATCGCGGCGTGGCTACCAAGTATTTGAACCGTTACAACCTCGTATTCCGGGCAGCGTACAGGCAGAGGACCACGATTGGGGAACTTGCGGACGCTCTCTTTGCATCCAGGAATCCCAAGAAGGTACACCATTATGGAGATGTTAAGGAGCTCAATCTGCTTGCAATTTGATGACTACAAGATGCACTTATTGCTTATCAACCCGTTTTCTTACTAACGCCTTTGCTTTTTTGATGCGTGTGCGTTACGATTCATGGTAGATACCTCTCGTACATTAGATTCTTATAACCGTCCGGGTTGATAAGTAGTATCAATGTACCGCGAGGTATCTTTTTATGTCAAACCTGATCTACACTTTGAAGCATACAGGAAGCTTGGCTTCCCCTCTGAATGCGGTTCTTATCGCTGCACAAAGCACTTGCTCTGGGCCAGGTCCGCGGCGAGGCGCTTGGTCTGGGCGCGGATCTCCTCCCGGTTCAGGGAGGGATTTGCGTGGATAAAGCCCCAGAAGCCCAGCACCACAAAGGCATTGATCTGCTTGTAGTCATAGCCCGGGGCGAGAAGGCTGTTGTACCTGCGCTCGTACTTTTCCTCGAGTTTTGCCAGACTCTGCACCAGGAACCGGTAGTACATGCTCCCCAGGTCGAAGGAGGAGAGGACCTTGATCGCATCGTAGTCCACCTCCGCGTCCAAAAACGCATCCACCAGGTTCTGAAAGGCCTGGGAAAGGCCGCAGTCCGGATTGTTCTCGCTCTGGTACACGTCAAAGCGCTGTTCCACATCCGCCGCCAGATCCGCAAAGCAGTCCTGCAGCAGCGCGTACTTGTCGGAGTAGTAGTTGTAGAACGTATTCCGGGAGGTCAGCGCCTCCTGGCAGATCTCGGTGGCCGTGATGGATTCCAGGTTCTTCTCCCGCAGGAGCTTGAGCATGGCATCCTTCAGCGCCCGTTTTGTCTTCATGATTCTCTTGTCCATCGATCAAAATCTCCCAACTGTCATCAAAACGATACGCCCGCCAATCCCTGTCGTTGCGGCCAATGGCGGTGATTACTATCTTTAAGATATTACATGTGTATATATAAATATCAAGTGTCAGGGAGATTAAAAATTCATGAAAATTGTCCTCATTACGTCAACTTCCGCCCTGCGTCGGATTCCCGCCTACCGCTTCGGCGGGCGCATCTATCAAAAACGGCAGAGTACCACGTCCATTTGCCAAAATGGGCGTGGGTGAATGCCGTCACTGATTCTGAATATACGTTTTGATATTAGTCAGACTGTTTTCACTGACCGAAGTAACAAAATAGCTGTCGCTCCAAAACAAAGGCTTCCGATAGTACGGCTTCAAAAGTGTTTCACCATACTGTTTACGAGCAAACCTGCTTGTCTTGGTTTTGATGACATTTACCAGTTCACCAACACAGGTAAAGGGATCTGCTTCAAATAAAATATGGACATGATCCGCCTCGCCATTCATTTCCAGAATGACAAGGCTCGGAAGTTTTGCCGCCAACATCGGCTCCAAGGTCGCCAAGGGGAGCGTTTACTACCGCATCTGGCACGCGGAACACGGGAGAGAGCCAGGCGGCGAGCTCACGTACCAGATCTCCCCGCGGGGCTTTTCCCCAAAGTGCCCCGCCCAGTCTGAAAGTTGACGCCAGAGAACAGAAGAACGCCATGGATCAGCCCTTCGGCCGATGCATGGCGTTTCTTTTTTGTGTATAATGTTCCGGAAGGGAAAAATCAAACCACAAAGGAGGGAACTGTTATGGATCAGGCTGTCATCGACCGCATCGTGAGAATCTGCGATCACACCCTGCTCAAACCCGAGGCCACCTGGGAGCAGATCCGTTCGCTCTGCGACGACGGTGTTCGCTTCGGCACCGCCTCGGTGTGCATTCCGCCCTGCTATGCAAAGCAGGCGGTCACCTATCTGGACGGGAAACTCCCCGTCTGCGTTGTCATCGGCTTCCCGAACGGGAACTCCACCACGGCCTCCAAGGTCTTTGAGGCAAAGGACGCCATCGCAAACGGCGTCTCCGAGGTGGACATGGTGATCAACGTGGGCTGGGTCAAGGACGGTCTCTATGACCAGGTGCTCGACGAGATCCGGCAGGTCAAGGCGGCGGTGGGAGACCACACGCTCAAGGTCATCATCGAGACCTGCCTGCTGACCCAGGAGGAAAAGATCCGCATGTGCGAGGTCGTCGGGGAATCCGGCGCCCAGTTCATCAAGACCAGCACCGGCTTCAACAAGGGCGGCGCCACCTTTGAGGATGTGGCACTACTTCGCAAGTACTCGCCGGCCCACGTCAAGGTGAAGGCCTCCGGCGGCATTTCCTCCCTCGAGGACGCGGAGAAGTTCATGGAGCTCGGCGCGGAGCGCCTGGGCACCAGCCGCATCATCAAGATTCTGAAGGAACGAAACGCCCAGAGCTGAGTGCTTCGGGAGGACAGGAAAGGACAAGCCCGGGCGGCTGCCCGGGCTTGTCCTTTGACTGCAGAAGACCGAATCAGATCCAGCCCCCATCCACGGTGAGCACCTGTCCGGTGAGGTAGGCGGGCGCCCGCAGAAGAAGACGCACCGAGTCCGCGATCTCCGAGGGCTTTGCAAAGCGCCCCGCCGGGATCTCCTCCGCCAGCGCCTGCTTCTCCTGCACGGAGAGGTGGCCGTTCATCCGGGTGTCCACGCAGCCGCAGGCGATGGCATTGACCGGGATCCGGGAGGGCGCAAGCTCCTTGGCGAGCGCCATCGTCAGCGCGTTGACGCCCCCCTTGGACGCCGAATAGGCCGCCTCGCAGGAGGCCCCCACGTTCCCCCACACGGAGGAGATGGAGAGGATCCTGCCCGGCACCTCCTCGTCCTGCTTTTTCAGAAAGAGCGGGATCGCCTCCCGGCAGGTGTAAAAGCAGCCGGAGAGATTGGTGGCAAGGCTTCGATCCCAGTCCGCGTCCGTCATATCCTGGAGAAGCCCCACGTAGGAGATCCCCGCATTGTTCACGAGGACATCCAGGTCGTGGATCTTGGAGAACAGAAGCCTTACCGCATTCGGATCCGACACATCGCACAGAACCGGTTTGACGGCGACAAAAAAGCGCTCCTCCAGCCCCTTCGAGAGCGCCATCAGCTCCGCCATGGATTTGGAGCAGGTGAGGACGAGGTCGTACCCGTCCTGCGCCAGAGCTTCGGCAATGGCGGCGCCAATTCCCCGGGACGCTCCGGTGACAAGTGCAAGTCGATTTTTCATGAACATACCTCCTGGCCGAATACGGCCAGACAAAGCATAGCACAGGAGCAGTGGAAATGGACCACAATGACAGCCAGCATCCCCATGAGAGGATGCGCTCGGAGAAAAAGACCGAGACCCGCAACAGCATCATCCGCCTGATCCTCGTGCTCCTCGCCATCGTACTCCAGGTCTGGTGGTTCTACTTCCTCCTGGAGAAGCTGGCGGGGGTCTCCTCCTACGTGGATCAGATGATCCGCCTTCTCTCCATCGCGTTTGCCCTCTACGTCTACGGGCAGCACACCAACTCCGCCCTGAAGATGCCGATGATCATCCTGATCCTGGCCTATCCGATCGCCGGCAGCATCGTCTTTCTGGCAGCCGGCAGAAAAGACAGCACCCGGGGTGCGAGGCAACGCTTCCAGCGCATCGACAACGCCCTGATCCCCCGGCATCCGCCAAAGGTGAAGGTCCTGGAAAAGATCCGGGCAAGGGACCGGGGCGTGGGCAACATCGCCGGCTATCTGCAGACCTGCTGCGGGTTCCCGGTCTGCGACAACTCCGACGTCACCTACTTTGACGACCCGGTGCCGGCCCTAAAGGCCCAGCTCGAAGAACTCGAGAAAGCCGAGAAGTTCATCTTCATGGAGTACCATGCGGTGGAGGACAAGGAGAGCTTTGCCCCGATCCACGACGTCTTAAAGCGCAAGGCCGCCCAGGGCCTGGATGTGCGGCTCTTCTACGACGACATCGGCAGCATCGGCTTTGTGGACAAGGCCTTTGTGAAGAAGATGGAGGCGGACGGCATCAAGACCCGGGTCTTCAACCCGCTGATCCCGATGATCATCGCCTTCATGAACAACCGGGACCACCGCAAGATCACGGTCATCGACGGAAAGGTCGCCTTCACCGGCGGCTACAACCTGGCCAACGAGTACTTCCATGTCACCAGCCCCTACGGCTTCTGGAAGGACACCGGGGTCATGATCCGGGGCGATGCGGTGCCCTCCTTCACGACGATGTTCGTGGAGATGTGGAACGTCATCCACCCGGACGACGAGGACGACAAGTACTACGACGCGTTCTATCCCAAGGTCACCTATCAGGCGCGGAAGGAGGCCGGCTTCGTGCAGCCCTACTGCGACTCGCCCCTGGACGACGAGCGGGTGGGAGAGAACGTCTACATGGACATCTGCGACCAGGCCAAGAACTACTGCTGGTTCATCACCCCCTACCTCATCATCACCGATGAGATGTCCCGGACCCTGACCAACGCCGCAAAGCGCGGGGTGGACGTGCGCATCATCACCCCCGGGGTTCCCGACAAGAAGCTCGTCTACCTGACCACCCGGTCCTACTACCCCCAGCTTGCCCGGGCAGGGGTGCGGATCTTTGAGTACACACCGGGCTTCTGCCACGCCAAGATGTGCGTCTCGGACGATGTCTGCGCCACCTGCGGCACCATCAACCTGGACTTTCGGAGTCTGTACCACCACTTCGAGAACGGCGTGTTTCTCGCCTTTGACCCTGCGGTCCTGGCCATCCGGAACGACTTCAAGACCATGTTTCCGCAGTGCCGCGAAGTGACCCAAAAGGCCAAGGGCCGGCGCAGCATCCCCAAGCGCGTGTTCCAGTGCGTGCTGCGCCTGTTTGCATCCCTGGAGTAAACTTGCATATTTTTTAAGAAAGAGAGGAGCCGGACATGGCATTTACCTCGAACAACTATCAGCAGCTGAGCCTGTCGGACCGCCTGATGACCCTCAACGACAAGGAGCGGGAGATCCTGAAGGACTCCTGGGCGGAGCACTTTTCCCAGCGCATCTTCCCCAGGATCGACGAGTCCCTCTTTGCGGATCTCTACAGCAGGGATTCCGTCGCCCCCTCCAACCCCGTCAACGTGACCGTGGGCGCCCTGATCCTGCAGGCGATCTTCGATCTGACCGATGAGGAGCTGGTGCAGGCCATCCTCTTTGACGTCCGCTACCAGACGGCGCTGCGCACCACCAGCGCCCTGACGCAGCCCATCTCCACCCGCACCTTAAACCGCTTCCGCAGGCGGTGCCTGGATGCGGCGAACCGGACCGGGGCCAATCCCCTCTCCGCCTGCATCGAGGAGCTCTACGGCGCCCTGGACGAATTTCTCGGGAGCGACTTCCCCGGAAAGCGGCTGGACGCCGAGGAGATCCGCCGGCGCATCACCAAGGATCGGGAGGAGAGCGCCTTCTCGAAAAACATGATCGCGGATCCCGCCATCTACCGCGTCGGATGCCTTCCCGCCCGCTCCGATCACCGCTTTTATGCTGGTGAGAAGGAGGCAGAAGAAGGGCAGAGCAGCTTTGTGCTCTCCCTGAACGGGCTGTGGAAGTTCCGGTACGACACGTCCCCGCTGGCAGCCCCGGACGACTTTGCAAAGCCCGGGTATTCCTGCGAGAACTGGGCGGACATCCGGGTGCCCGGACACATCCAGCTCCAGGGCTACAGCACGCCCGCCTATGTGAACTACCAGTACCCCTGGGACGGGAAGGAGAAGATCCAGCCGGGCCAGATCCCGACTGCCTTCAACCCCACGGGCTCCTATGTGAAGACCTTTGTCCTGCCGAAGGACTTTGCCGGCCGGCCGGTCCGGATCCGCTTTGACGGCGCAGAGAGCGGCTATGCCCTCTGGTGCAACGGCAGCTTTGTCGGCTACCACGAGGACTCCTTCACCCCCGCCGAGTTCGACCTCACCCCGCACCTTTTGCCCGGGGAGAACAAGCTGGGCGTCCAGGTCTATCAGTGGACCTCCGGCTCCTGGCTCGAGGACCAGGACATGTTCCGGTTTTCCGGCATCTTCCGGGATGTGACCCTGTACGCCGTCCCGGCGATGCACGTGGAGGACCTGAAGGTCCGCACCCTGCTGGACGACTTCTGCCAGGACGCACAGCTTCAGGTAAACCTGCAGCTTACGCTGGATGAGGGCGCCTCCGGGACCGTCCTCTGGGAGCTCTCCCGCAAGGGCAAGATCACCGCATCCGGCGAGGTTCCCGCCGGGGAGGACGTCAAAATCCGGGCGGAGATCTCTGCACCTGCCCTCTGGAGCGCGGAAAAGCCGAATCTCTACGACCTCTGCCTCACCCTGCGGGACGCAAAGGGAAACTGCGTCGAGTACCTGAAGGAGGAGGTGGGCTTTCGCCGCTTTGAGCTCAAAAATGGGCTCCTGTGCCTCAACGGAAAGCGCATCACCTTCCACGGCGTCAACCGCCACGAGTTCACCGACCGCGCCGGCCGGGCCGGCATGACCACAGAGCAGATCCGACGCGATCTCATCATCATGAAGCAGAACAACATCAACGCGATCCGCACGAGCCACTATCCCAACGACTCCCGGCTCTACCGCCTCTGCGACGAGATGGGTCTCTACCTCATCGCCGAGAACAACATGGAGACCCACGGCACCTGGGATGCGGCGCTGCGCTTCGGGGCGGAGGCCGACATCCTCCCCGGGGACAAGAAGGAGTGGGAGGGGGCCCTGCTGCAAAGGGTGCGCTCCTGCTATGAGCGGGACAAGAACCACCCCTCGATCCTCATCTGGTCCCTGGACAACGAGTCCTACGGCGGCTCCGTGATCCACGAGATGGCAGAGACCTTCCGGGCCCTCGACCCGGACCGCCCGGTGCACTACGAGGGCATCTTCCACGATAGGACCTACCCGGACACCTCTGACATGGAGAGTCAGATGTACCCGCCCGCGGACGCCATCGCGGCCTTTTTACAGGAACATCCCGAAAAGCCCTTCATCTGCTGTGAGTACTCCCACTCGATGGGAAACAGCAACGGCGGACTCTTCAAGTACACGGACCTAGAGGAGACCAACCCCCGCTACCAGGGCGGCTTCATCTGGGACTTCTGCGACCAGTCCCTGGCCATGCGGGACGAATGGGGAATCCCCTACGAGGCCTACGGCGGGGACTTCGGCGAGCGCCCCTGCGACTACACGTTCTCGGGGAACGGGATTGTTGCCGGAGACCGGTACGAGTATCCCAAGCTCCAGGAGATCCGCTACTGCTACCAGAACCTGCGCATTGCCATCGACGAGGCGCACTTTACGGTGAGAAACCGGTACCTGTTCACACCGGCCTCCGACTTTGCCTGCCGGGTCCGCCTCGAGAAGGACGGCGCCACGATCCTGGAAAAGCCGGTCCTTGTGAACGTGCCGCCCCTTGCCGAGAAGACCTATGACCTTCCCTTTGCCCTGCCGAAGGACCCCGGGGAGTACACCGTCACCGTGTCCTTTGTCCTGCGGGAGAAGACCTCCTATGCCGAGGCAGGATACGAGGTTGCCTTCGGACAGCGCGTCTTTGCCGTGGAGCCGGAGAGAAAACAGGAGAAGATCTACACGAAGGAGGCGCTTTCCCACTTTACGACCGTGCGGGGCAGCTATAACTTCGGTGCCAGAACACCCGACACCAGTGCCCTCGTCTCGCGGCTGAACGGGAACGGCCTGCAGTCCTTCCGCTATGCCGGCAAGGAGTACATGGTCAACACGCCCCGCCCCTATTTCTGGCGTGCCCCCACGGACAACGACCGGGGCAACCACATGGGCGCGCGGCTCGGCATCTGGCGGAACTGCTCGGACTACGCGGATGTGCTGCCGGGGAATCTCGTGCCGGAGCACTACCTCGAGGAGGTGCGGAGCAATCCCTCCGTCACGGAGCGGGAGGGTGAGCTCTCCATCCGGCAGGTCTACTACCTGCCGACAAAGGAGCAGAATCCGCTTCCCGTCACCTACACCCTCTGCGCCGACGGCTCGGTGCGGATCGCCATGGACTGGACGCCGGACCCGGATCTTCCCGAGATGCCGGCCTTCGGCATGCTCTTTGTGCTGCCGATGGAGCTGGAGCAGCTGACTTTCTACGGGAATGGCCCAAAGGAGTGCTACTGCGACCGGGAGCGGGGCGCAAAGCTTGGCATCTGGCACACCACGGTCACCGAAAACATGACCCGCTACCTGATTCCCCAGGAGTGCGGCAACCGCACCGCCGTCCGTTGGGCAAAGCTCACGGACGAGGCAGGACGCGGCCTTCTCTTTACCTTTGAGGAGGGCACGGCCATCGACACAAAGGGCGCAAGGGGGAATGGCGCCCAGGGCGGGATGGAGTTCTCCGCCCTGCCCTGGACCCCGGCGGAGATCGAGAGCGCTGTCCACCACACAGAGCTTCCCCGCCGCCATCACACGATCGTGCGGGTGAACCTGATGCAGATGGGCGTTGCGGGGGATGACTCCTGGGGAGCCCTTCCCCACAAGGAGTTCCTGGTCCCTTCAAAGACCACACCTTTGCACTTTGTCTTTCGCATCCGCGGCATCGGCTGAGGAGGAGACCACCTCACTAACCCCACGGCAAGCCGTGGGGGTTGTGTGACAACACAGCCCCATCGGCCTAACGTGAGGACTGCAGCACCATCGTAGCCCTGAGTGAGTAGCCTCACGCCTGTCCAAAAACCTTCGGATTGCGGATGGGCTACGTTGTCGGCAAATTCGGCAGATCAGTTCCGGCTTGTCTGCTCGTGAACACAGGCACCAGTGGATGCTCTCACAAGTCCACTGCTCTGCGGTGTGTCACTAAACATTTCTGAGGGTAGGAGGAGTGTGATACACAACAAACTGCTGACAACATTGGCGATGTGGACCCGCCGAACGGGGCTTCTTCCTCCGGGAAGGAGCCTCCTGTAGGCAGAACCCCGTGTATGCCTTCCCTGAAAAGACACAGCACGGGAAGCCGTAAGGCACCGTAACGATTGTATGATTTTCAGAAAGGAGGCATCAGTTATGCTGACCTATGTACTGGCTGCAGACGGCTCACCGCTGATGCCGACCTACAACATCAAAAAGGTGAGACAGATGCTCAAAGGCGGCAGAGCAGTCATTGCAGGCCACAAGCCGGGATTTACAATCCGGCTGACCTACGCTCTGCCGGATCAGAAAACGCCGCATACGCAGAAGGTCGAACTCTGCGAGGATACCGGCTATCAGCATATTGGTGTCTCTGTCAAGAGCGCAAGGCATGAGTTTGTCCATCTGCAGGTCGATACACTTGCAGATGAGAAGCAGCATCACGATGCACAGAGACGGTACCGCCGCACAAGACGAAACCGTCTCCGGTATCGTGAAGCGAGGTTCGACAATCGCACACACTCCAAGAAGCCCGGATGGCTTGCACCCTCACTTCAGCATAAAGCGGATATCCATGTGCGTCTTGTATCCACGTTCCAAAAGGTACTGCCGATTCGTGATGTATACCTTGAAGTAGGGACATTCGATACACAGATACTTGAGGCAAAGGAAAAGGGCCTGCCAATTCCGGAAGGATCAGACTATCAGCATGGAGCCCGTTACAGCATTGCTACGCTTCGTGAAGCGGTATTTTATCGTGACGGCTACAAATGCCAATGCTGCGGCAAGGGGATCGAAGATGGACGGATTCTGCGTGTGCACCATATCGGTTACTGGAAAACACCCTCCGATCATACAGACCGGATGAGCAACCTGATTACGGTCTGCACGAAATGCCATACGGCGGCAAACCACAAAAAAAGTGGCAAACTATATGGCTGGAAGCCAAAGATGAAGCCTCTGACCGGTGCGGCATTTATGAACACCGTGCGGTGGAAAATTGTGCAGGCTGTCAAAGACTTGGATTCCAGTCTGACTGTGCATACCACGTATGGAGCATATACAAAGCTGTCACGTCGGGATCACTCCCTTGCCAAGACGCATGCAAATGATGCCTATTGTATGGGAGCGTTTCAGCCGGTGCACAGAGCGACGGAACAGCTTCTGAAAAAGAGACGCCGCAATAATCGCGTTTTATCGAAGTTTTATGACGCGAAGTATATTGATATCGGGGATGGTGTCAAAAAGTCCGGATCAGATCTGTCCTGTGGCAGAACAAACCGTTCAGAGCCTCGAAATGGGAAAGGCGTTAGTAAGAAAACGGGTTGATAAGCAATAAGTGCATCTTGTAGTCATCAAATTGCAAGCAGATTGAGCTCCTTAACATCTCCATAATGGTGTACCTTCTTGGGATTCCTGGATGCAAAGAGAGTTTCCGCAAGTTCCCCAATCGTTGTCCTCTGCCTGTACGCTGCCCTGAATACGAGGTTGTAACGGTTCAAATACTTGGTGGCGACACCGCGATATTCGGTATATCGGCGCTTGATAAAAGAGTGAAGGTTGTTCACAGTGTTCAGATTGAAGAAACCTGCCGACTCCTTCTTCACATTCATGACCGTGATTCCCAGGATCTTGCCCAGCCTCGGATACACATTCATGCCGTCCGTCAGGAAAAGTGTGCCCTTCTGGACATGACCAGTATAGATATCAACAACATTTGCACTGGAAGGCCTTGCCCGGTTCTCGGATTTCACGATCAGATCGCCAGTCTTGCGCTGTACTGCGGTGCAGATACAGATCTGCTCGTCTGAAAGGCCGCGTTTGGATGCGGGAGTGCCACGCTTGCGGGGCTTTCGACTGGCATCAGGGCCAAATTTCGTACCTTTTTTGGACTCCGGAACGTAGGTTTCATCCGCTTCCACGACATCTTCCACCGTGGCTGGCTGCTCCACCTGCATGTCCTCGAGAGCAAGCATGATCTTATGCCGCATGAAGAACAGACTGCTATGGCTGATCTTGCATCCATGGCTGGCAAGTGACTTGACCGTCTTATCCAGAGAGGTCCCCCTGAGCGTCTCTTCCAGAACCTTGGTCCAGATCTCAGTACCAAAGTGTGAGCCTGAGAGCAAAGTGTTGCTCGTTGTAACAAATGACGTTCCACATTGCCTGCAGATGTATGCCTGTTTTCCATGTTTGTGTCCATTCCTAACAACATGAGCATTGGAATGGCAGATCGGACAATCCAAACGGGGAGCAATCATCTTCTTCGGAGAAGAGGTTGCACTCTCATGGGAGAAGCCCTCCATGAGCTTGTTAACAAGAAGAATCAGGTCGTCCCTGGAAAGATCTCTGGCTTCGGTCAGTATGCGCTCAATGCAGCTCATAGTCTTGCCCTCCTGGCAAGACTATTGTAGTTCAAGTTAGAGAAGGCCGTTGTACAGCAGAATGTACAAAACGGCATATTTTATACTTCTGCTAAAATGCTTTGGAGCTTATCAACCCGTTTTCTTACTAACGCCAATGGGAAAAAGAACTTTCGGACCTTTCGTGGCAAAAAGGTAAGCAAAGGACGTATCGCCGTTCGAAAGCAGCGATATCCGATTCAGCCGGGAACACAGGTAATGTATAAAAAGCATACCTATGTTGCAGTTGGAACACACAACAACGGTAAAGCGGTTGTACTTAATTCAGGCAAAAGCGTATCTGTCAGTAAGCTGCGGATATTGAATCATGCCGGAGCTTTTATTTGAGAAAGGGGAACGGCGCTCCTCCCCGCTGCAAGCGGCGGGGTTTCCGCGCCTGTATTATTATGAACGCACTGGAACTATTTCAGGAGGAGATGAAGGCCGGGCGGCGCAACGCCCTGCTCCTTGCCCTCTTTTACGGGAGGGAGGACTTTGCCCTCCTTCCCTACCACGTGACAGACGTGACCCCGAAGGAGGACGGGGTGGAGATCTTCCTCGTCAGCGCCGGGAATGCGGGGCGGGAGAAGGAGCACTTCTCCATGAATAAAAACCTGGTGCAGGCGGCCCTCCACGTCTCCCCGGAGAAGCTCCTTTCCCACCCGGAGCACCTGATGGTGACCGGTGTCCGGGAGGGGAGTGCCTTCTCCTTTGTCTCCACCTACAGCCGCTCCCAGCAGGCGGAGGACCTGCACCTTCTGTCCCTCCTGCACGAGTTTCTTGCCTGGACCGGGATCAGCACCCTGGAGGACTTCCGGAAAGCGGAGGAGGACGGGGCGGAAAACGCAAAGCGCGCGGAAGAGGGGCGCTGACAAAAACTCCTCATCCATCCCACAGAACGAGAGCAAAAAAAGATCCACAGCGCGGCGCTGCCGCACTGTGGATCTTTTGATTTCTTTGCGTTATTTCAAACTTCAGTCGAGCTTGAGATCCCCCTCCTTGATCCAGCCAAGCTTCCGTTCCACTACGCCGAAGAGGACCGTCAAAACGGCGGGAAGCACAAAGCAAAGAAGCAGCATGGCCAGCCAGTCCATGCCGGTGATGGCGGACTTGGTGCCCGCCGCGATGTCATTCACCCAGCCGGTGTAGACGCCGATCTGGCCGACGAGGCCGCAGGTGCCCATGCCGGAGGCCACCGGGGAGCCGTCCATCGTGAAGTGGAAAACGCAGGTGGCAAGGGGGCCGGTGATCATGGAGGTCAGCGTCGGCGCAATCCAGATCCTGGGGTTCTTCACGATGTTGCCCATCTGGAGCATCGAGGTGCCGATGCCCTGGGAGACCAGGCCGCCCCAGCCGTTCTCCGGGAAGGAGAGAAACGCAAAGCCCACCATCTGGGCGCAGCACCCCGCAACGGCAGCGCCGCCCGCAAGGCCGGTGAGACCCAGCGCCGCGCAGATCGCCGCAGAGGAGATCGGCAGGGTCAGGGCGATGCCAACCAGCATGGAGACCAAAATGCCCATCAGCAGGGGCTGCAGCTCCGTCGCCCGCATGATGATGCCGCCGAAGGCCGAGGCGACGCTCCCCAGGAACGGTGCAAGCACCGCGGAGAGGGCGCAGCCGATGACGATCGTGACAATCGGGGTCACAAGGATATCCACCCGGGTCTCCTTGGAAACCGCCTTGCCGCACTCCGCGGCCAGGATGGCGATGAACAGCACGGCCAGAGGACCGCCGGCACCGCCCAGCTGATTTGCCGCCTGGCCGACGGCCGCCAGGGAGAACAGCACCAGCGGCGGCGCCTGCAGGGCGTAGCCGATGGCGATGGCCATGGCCGGGCCGGACATGGCGGAGGCAAAGCCGCCGATCGTCACCAGCGCATCCACATGGAGCTGGGTGCCCAGGGTGTTCAGGATCGTTCCGATCAGGAGCGAGGCAAACAGGCCCTGTGCCATGGCGCCCAGGGCGTCGATGCCGTAGCGCTTTGCCGAGATCACGATGTTCTTTCGCTTCAGAAATGCCTTCAACTTTTCCATCTCTTCCTCCCGCCCCGGGGCAGGAGAGAGATTGCGGTGCGGCGTTGCCGCCGCGCTCCCGCCAGCGGAGCACTTCCATTGTCTTGACATATGCACTGGCACCTATTATAGGGAAAACGGGACTTGTGTCAAGACAGATATGGAGGTGGCCTCAGGCAAGATCCCGCAGGCCAAGTGCCAGGCGGATGCGGAAGAGATCCTCCGGATCATCAAGGTCAAGGCCGATCCGCTCCCCGATCTTTTTAAGGTGGTAGAGGGCGGTGTTGCGGTGGAGAAACCGCGCCTTGGCGGTCTCTGTGATGTTGCCCCCAAAGACAAGATACGCGCGCAGGATGGGAAGAAGCTCTCCCCCGCGGGCCCTGTCATGCTGCTCCAGAGGGGAGAGCCCTTGAAATCTGCTGCACAGTCCCGGACCACGCCGACGGCGATGTTGACAGGAAGCTGCGGGCACGCCTTCTGAAAGGCGAAGAGGGCCCTAGCAATCACGGCCTTTCCCGCCTCTTCGCCCGAAGCCGGCAAGACAGAACAACATGCAGGTTGAAAAAGCGGCCCGGGATCTTTCGATCCCGGGCCGCTTCGCCGTCTCAGCGATCCGCCTCATAGAGGATTCCCGCCTCCTCCAGGTCCGCCTCCACCCGCGCAAAGGATTCCTCATCCGGGCAGAGAAGCCGGTGCAGGTGAATCCCGCCGGTCAGGGCGGAGAGGGGCGCCGCGTGGTCCTTCTCACACCGCGCGATGAATTCCTTCACGTCGTGCCGATTCTTCAGGTTAAGCTGTCCCTCCAGCTGTCCGTATACCGGATGTTCCACCAGGACATCCTCCACGATGCAGCCGTTGTCCACGCAGATGTTCAGTTCCTGCTCCATCTGCGCCGCCGTGTGATTGCAGACGATGGTCTTCTCGATCCCCTCGGATCCCCGCCCCGCGAGGTACCCCCGGGGCGTGGCGTAGATGTTCGCCCCCGCGGCGCGCAGCAGGGCCACATCGCCGACGATGATCTGGCGGGAAACCTGAAATTCCTTTGCCAGACGCGTCGCAGACACCGGCTGCTCGGAGGCGGATACGCGCTCTAAAATTTTCTCCCTTCTTTCGTCTGCTTTCATAAGATTTTCCTCCACAAACCAACTGAACTGTATTATAATCCGGTTTTAAACACTTTAAAATGCCAAGGAGGCAGAAAACGTTGGAAAATCAACGCTTTCTGCCTCCTTATCTGTCCTTCAAAATGTTGTATGTGGAGGGCTTTTGAATTTTCGCAATTTAAAAACTTCTCGACAGTTTATTTAATGTTTTCGGATAATATCGCTTGTGATTTAGCCCACCATTGAACGTTTCCTCCAACGCTGTCAGCGTGGTACAGCCTCCGTATAATGAAATGTAATATTGATCCTCTACATTTCCGACGATCATATGGTTTAATGTCTCTATAATATCCTGCGTCGTGCAATGATAGCGGCTTTGATTAACTTTGATCTCAAGAAGCCTATAGATGAGAAGCGCGGTGTAACATATCATAAAATGTGAAATTATATGCTCGTGCTTTCTATGATAAATCGGTCGAGCTTCAAAATTTGTTTTCATGATCCTAAAGCATTCTTCAATTTTGTTGCGTGTTTCGCTGATAGAGACTATTTCAAGTACATCTGTAAGATCAGGCTTCGATTTTAGCGGATTATCCGGTGCACTTATCATATCTATTTGCAAATTTGTGGCGAGAGCATAAAACCCATCATACTTTTCTTCCTCCGCGATGCGGTCTGTATCAATAGAGTATGACACCTGCACTTCCCCACCATCTTTTGCGGTAGTTGTTTTCTTTATGAATCGCTTTGCATCATTCTGGCTTTTCTTCAGTTCATCCGGATCACATTTTCTGATGAGATTCTTGGCACGTTCTACCTGACGATTCCGGATATACCTTTGGTATTCCATATATTTTCGTGAGAATCTGATTATTATTTTCTGCTTAAGAGTACCTTTAACTTTTACACTCCTTGCTTTTCTGTTCTTGCATATCTTTGTTTCTGTGAGCCCAAGATCAATAAGATTATCAGCGTCAATTACTTTATACGCCATCGAATTATAATATCTAAGATTATCTTTATCATTCTTATCAAATGTTTTTAGAAATTCTATTGATATGGGATCACTTTGAACAATTGTCCTTCCATCTTTATCCTTCTTACCATCGTTATCGGATGTTGGAATCCAATAATCGCAATCATTGAATACAGAATTCTGCATAACTTCTGACATTTTCTTAATTGACTGAGTGACAATAAAGCACCTTCCGCCCATGGAATTGAACTGTCTAATCCATGTCGACCCAAGTCCACCATCTGCAACATATATGAAAGAACCGTTATTATCATGATCAGCATCTCTGAACATTTTGATCAGTTCTTTTTCCAAAGGAATAGCGGTAACCTGTTCATTTGTATTTCCTGGATGAATGCACATTGACATTGGTATGCCTTGATTATCCATAAATAATCCCATTTCTACAATCGGGTTGGGACGGTTTTCTTTCGACTTTCCGTACTCGCGCAGTCCTTTTATTTCCTCTCCGGTCACTTCATCAACATAATTATCATCATTTGTTTCAGTCTCGCAGTAATAATTTGTACAGTCGTAATAGCAACGAGATGTATCTCTCTTAACGATGTTGTTACTGTACTTAAAAAGCCAACTGATGTATTCGGCGTAATTGTCCTCAAGGATATCCATGGTCCGCATAATATGCTGATACTCGAAATCTGGCTCCTCGTAATACCAGTCCTTATTTTGCCATGTATGGAGCTTGGATCCAGGCCTCAATATACGGTCATAAACAAGGAATCTGTTAACACGGTCGATATCAAATGTGATCTTATTGCCGCTGCAAGCATTTTTGAAGAATTCATTGATGCTTAGCTGGCGATATATATGCTGAAGATAAAAATAGCCGACATTTCTCGTGTATAAAGGTGCAATCGATTTTTCTGCGTTGTTTTGAATCAATTCATTGAAATCAAGATGAAGGTCTATGCTTTGCAGACCGCTCTTCTCCTTTTCATTCATTAGACGGACTTGCTCTTTTGCATAGGATAATGGATCATCTGTGATTTTTAGTAATTCTGAATGCTTTCCAATAATCTTTACATTTTTACAGGTTACTTTAGAACCATTCCGGTAACCTTTTTGAATATAGTAGGTAGGATCTTTCAGTCTCTTGTCAAAGTATAGTTTCATAAACGAAGTATAACACATGCGCCCTAGACATACAACACATACAACATAATAATCGCAGAAATTTGACAGCCAAGAATGGCTCAACCACAACAAAAAAGAGAGGCCGAAGCCTCCCAAAAATGTGCCCAACTGTTTAAGACCCGGGAAGAAGCTCTCCCCCGCGGGCCCTGTCATGCTGCTCCAGAGGGGAGAGCCCTTGAAATCTGCTGCACAGTCCCGGACCACGCCGACGGCGATGTTGACAGGAAGCTGCGGGCACGCCTTCTGAAAGGCGAAGAGGGCCCTAGCAATCACGGCCTTTCCCGCCTCTTCGCCCGAAGCCGGCAAGACAGAACAACATGCAGGTTGAAAAAGCGGCCCGGGATCTTTCGATCCCGGGCCGCTTCGCCGTCTCAGCGATCCGCCTCATAGAGGATTCCCGCCTCCTCCAGGTCCGCCTCCACCCGCGCAAAGGATTCCTCATCCGGGCAGAGAAGCCGGTGCAGGTGAATCCCGCCGGTCAGGGCGGAGAGGGGCGCCGCGTGGTCCTTCTCACACCGCGCGATGAATTCCTTCACGTCGTGCCGATTCTTCAGGTTAAGCTGTCCCTCCAGCTGTCCGTATACCGGATGTTCCACCAGGACATCCTCCACGATGCAGCCGTTGTCCACGCAGATGTTCAGTTCCTGCTCCATCTGCGCCGCCGTGTGATTGCAGACGATGGTCTTCTCGATCCCCTCGGATCCCCGCCCCGCGAGGTACCCCCGGGGCGTGGCGTAGATGTTCGCCCCCGCGGCGCGCAGCAGGGCCACATCGCCGACGATGATCTGGCGGGAAACCTGAAATTCCTTTGCCAGACGCGTCGCAGACACCGGCTGCTCGGAGGCGGATACGCGCTCTAAAATTTTCTCCCTTCTTTCGTCTGCTTTCATAAGATTTTCCTCCACAAACCAACTGAACTGTATTATAATACTCAAGTATTTGCACTGTAAAGCATCTGTTCCATACATATGACAAGACAGCAGTCGCGGTTTTCTGATTTGTGATCTTATTTCTTTAAATGGGAATTTCTGAAAGCGGATATATATTTGATAAAAGTGTATCGTATTTCTATTGACAAGGACACGCATCTGCGGTAGATTTTCATTAGTAGTTGAATTGGATGTAATTATTAAATTTAAGAAAGGGGGTTGCAAAATGACTACTGCTGAAGAGATGTTCTCTCTCAGATACACCCAGGCAAAAGGAATGAACAATCTGATCGCGCTGAACACCACCGGCGGTGAGGACGGCATGATGCTGTGGCTCTACCTCTGCGGCAAGGATCAGACCGTTGCAGGTGATCTGGCAGATGCCCTGAACCTGACTTCCGGCCGGATTGCAAACATTCTGCGCCAGCTTGAGAGAAAGAACTATGTGATGCGCACCAACGGCAGAGTGGACAGACGGAAGGTCTATGTCGCCCTGACTCCGGAAGGAAAGCGTCATACCGAGGAAGTCTACAAGGCCATTCTGGCAAAGTACCAGAACCTGATCGACGCCATCGGCGAAGATGAGGCCAAGGAGTACCTGCGGCTCAACAAGCTGATCCTGGAGAAGCTCAGCCAGGAGTAATCCGAAAGATTTCACAAGGCGAGAAGAAGAGGAGTCCAAACGGACTCCTCTTTTTTGCTGCCCAAAATCCAGTCTTTCCTCCTCTGAATCCCATCCAAACATCCCCAAAGGGGCCCTGCACCGGGTCCCTCTGATCTCAATTCCCGGCCTTTCCCATTCCTTCTGCCCCGCATAGAACACAAAAGCTTTGGCGTTAGTAAAGAACCGGGTTGATGGGTTCCATACCACAACCTCCATGGTGAACTCTCGACGCGATAATGTCTGATGAAGATATAGAATCCCCATTTGGAGCTCTTTTCTTCTCTGCATAATGCCTATCTTGTTATTTATAGTCACATGCTCGGCAAGTAGGTGTATGCTTTTAGGCAATCTAGGTGATACTTTGTTACATGATGCAACACAGCACGGATAGAAGTGTACCCAGCTCGAGCTCAAAGTGAGGGATTAGTGGTCTCATGCTAGGCGATCGCTTATCAACCCGTTTCTTAACTAACGCCAAAGCTTTACAATCATTTTACAAAAGGCGGCGTTGTGATTTTACTGAGTACCCGTAGCATAAGGCCTGTCAGTAAGAAACACAGACAAACACGGCCGTATGGCCAGGAGGAAAAATCATTATGAAAACCAGGAAAGTACTCAGTATTCTCGCCGCTTGTGTGATGTCGGCAGGTGTGCTCGCGGGCTGCGGCTCGTCCAGCTCCTCCACCAGCGCATCCACCACCGCTGCGACAGAGGCCGCTGCGGACACCGCTTCCACCGAGGCGGCTGCTACTACCGCCTCCACTGAGGCTGCGGCAGACACTGCTTCCACCGAGGCAGCAGCTGACACCGCTTCTTCCACCGCTGCCCCTGTCTCCGGAGAGGTCACGGCAGCCGGTTCTTCCGCACTGCTTCCTCTTGCACAGGCAGCAGCAGAGAAGTTCATGGAGGCAAATCCGGACTGTGTCGTCACCGTCAACGGCGGCGGCTCCGGTGAGGGCTTAAAGCAGGTTGCAGACGGCTCCGTCGATATCGGTGATTCCGATGTGTTCGCCGAGGAGAAGCTCGATTCCGATGCAGCAGCAAAGCTCGTTGACCATGAGGTCTGCACCATCACAATGGCACCCGTTGTCAACAAGGATCTGGGTGTCACCAACCTGAACACCGATCAGCTGATCTCCATCTTCACTGGCAAGACCACCAACTGGAGCGAAGTCGGCGGCCCCGATGAGGACATCCTTCTGGTGACCAGACCCAGCTCCTCCGGCACCAGAGCTCTGTTCAAGACCTGGGCCCTCAACGGCGAGGAGGAGGCTTCCAACGCTTCCCTCGAGACCGATGACTCCGGCACCCTTCTCCAGACTGTGGAGCAGAACAAGGGCGCAATCGGATATGTCGCTCTGTCCTACCTTGTGAACGATGACAACGTCCAGGCAGTCTCCATCGACGGTGTGGAGCCCACTCTGGAGAACACCTACAGCGGTGACTACAAGGTTTGGGGCTATGAGCACATGTACACCAACGGAGATGGCTCCGATGCCGCGCAGGCCTTCATCAACTACATGATGGGCGATGACTTCTCCGCTGACCTCGAGAGCATGGGCTACGGCGTCACCTCCAAGATGTCTGACGCAGCTGTGAGTGCACACGCAAATCAGTAAGGAAAAATTGATGAATAAGGAATCAGCAGTTTCCGAAAAAGCAAAGCAGGAAGGTGCTGATCGCAGTAAGGAGCCGGCGTTTACCATGACGGCTCCTTCTTCGGTCAAAAGAACCAGAACCCCCGCAAAGGAGAAGTTCCTGCATGAAAATCTGGGCCGCGGCGTTGTCACGGTTTTCGGCTTCGCGATCATCGCGATCACACTCCTGATCGGTGTCTTCCTGATCGTGCGCGGCACCGGCACCTTTACCAAGTACCACCACAGCGTGGCGGAGTTCCTGTTTTCCTCCGACTGGGCTCCGAACGACACGGCGGACGAGGGCGGCGGCCAGGTCGGCGCGGCGATCTACATCGTGGGTTCGCTCTTGACCTGCGGACTGGGCCTTCTCATCGCAGCTCCCTTTGCCCTGGGCGCGGCGATCTTCATGACCAAGATCGTGAAGCAGGCGGGAGACAGGATCTTCCGTCCCGCAGTGGAGATCTTCGTCGGCATCCCCTCCGTGGTCTACGGCTGGGTCGGTCTGACGATCCTGGTCCCCTTCATCCGGGATGTGTTCCATGCCCCGATGGGCGGCTACTCGGTGCTGGCTGCCGGCATTGTGCTTGCGGTCATGATCTTCCCGACGATCACCACGGTCGCCGCGGATGCGATCGCCTCGGTCCCCGCGGTGTATGAGATGGGCGCCTACGGCCTCGGCTCCACGAGATGGCAGGTCATCCGCCACATCACGGTGCCCGCTGCCAAGAACGGCATCTTCACCGGCATCATCCTGGGCCTGGCCCGTGCCTTCGGCGAGGCACTCGCCGTCGCCATGGTCATCGGCAAGACGAGAGCCTTCCCCAAGGGGATCCTCTATCCCACCAACAACCTGACCGCAGCCATCGCCGCCGACATGGGCAACAGCGCCAACGGCGGTGAGCAGAACCTGGCACTCTGGAGCATGGCACTTCTCCTGTTTTTGATCTCCATGTTCTTTATCTTCCTGATCCACTTTATCTCGGCAAAAGGAGAACTGAAGAAATGAATGAAGAAATGAAGCGGCGCATCAAGAGCGCAAAATTCTTCGATCGCCTGATGACGGGGGTCTTCTCCGGCATCGGCGGGTTCTTCCTGGGGCTGATCATTGTCCTGGCGGGCTACATCATCATCAAGGGCATCATGAGCTATTACCCGGGCATCTTTGCCTTTGACGCAAACGGCATCGGAAACCAGTTCTTCAACACGATCTACCTGGTGTTCCTGTCCCTGGTCATCAGCGTCCCCTCCGGTGTGCTTGCCGGCATCTACATGGCAGAGTACGCCGGGGACAACAAGCTGACGAAGGCGATCCGAATCTCCATCGAGTCCCTCTCGTCCCTCCCCTCCATCGTGGTCGGCCTGTTCGGCTACCTGGTCTTCATCCTGATGACCGGCATGAAGTGGAACCTCTTCGCCGGCGCATTGGCGGTGTCGATCCTGTCCCTTCCCTCCATCACCACGACCACCGAGGATGCCCTGCGCTCCCTCCCCAAGAGCTATAAGGAGGGTTCCATGGGCCTTGGTGCAACCCACTGGACCACGATCACCCAGGTCATGCTCCCGGCCTGCACCTCCCGCATCATGACGGGCGTCATCCTGGCAGCAGGAAGAGGCTTTGGTGAGGCAGCAGCCCTTCTGTACACCGCAGGACAGTCCACGGTCATCAACTGGAGCAACTGGGATCTCACCAGCAAGACCTGCCCCTTCAACCCGTTCCGCCCCGGCGAGACCCTGGCACTTCACATCTGGGTCATGCGGACAGAGGGATCTCTGAACGCAAACTCGGAGAACATTGCAAACTTCTCGGCCATGGTTCTGGTCGTGATGGTTCTGGCCTTCTCGCTCCTGGCCAGATACCTCTCCAAGCGGCAGGAGCGCAAGCAGACGGGCGCCAAAGCCTGAAAGGAATGTTATGGCACAGACCAATACCCTGGAACAGCTGTGTTTTTCCGTGCGGAACTTAAACCTCTACTACGGCCAGTTTCATGCGCTCAAGAACATCAGCATTGATATCGAAAAGAACAAGATCACGGCACTCATCGGCCCCTCCGGCTGCGGCAAGTCCACGTTCCTCAAGACCTTAAACCGCATGAACGACCTGGTGGACGGCGTCAAGATCACCGGCACCGTCAAACTCGACAGCGCCGACATCTTTCAGGACATGGACGCGATTGAGCTGAGAAAGCGGGTCGGCATGGTCTTCCAGCAGCCCAACCCCTTCCCGAAGAGCGTCTACGACAACGTGGCCTACGGCCCCCGCATCAACGGCATCAAGGACAGAAAGAAGCTCGATGAGATCGTCGAGAAATCCCTCCGGGAAGCCGCGATCTGGGATGAGCTCAAGGACCGCCTGCACAAGAGCGCCCTGGGCCTCTCCGGCGGGCAGCAGCAGAGACTCTGCATCGCGAGAACCCTGGCTGTGGAGCCGGAGGTCATCCTGATGGATGAGCCCACCTCCGCCCTGGACCCGATCTCCACCTCCCGCATCGAGGATCTGGCGATGGAGCTCAAGGACAACTACACGATCGTCATCGTCACCCACAACATGCAGCAGGCAAGCCGCATCTCCGACAACACCGCCTTCTTCCTCTTAGGCGAGCTGGTCGAGTACAACACCACTGAGAAGCTGTTCTCCATCCCCAGCGACAAGAGGACCGAGGACTACATCACCGGCCGGTTCGGCTGAGTGGAGCCCTGAGAGGGATGCAAACGAGGTAGAAAATGAGAAACAATTTCGACAAGCAGCTCGCAACCCTGAACAACGAGCTGACGAACATGGGGAAACTGTGCGAGATTGCCATCGAGAAGGCGACAAAAGCGCTCTCCGATGGTAATATGGTCCTGGCCCGGGAGGTCATTCAGGCAGACGCCGAGATCGACCAGGCGGAGAAGGACATCGAGCGCCTGTGCTTAAAGCTTTTGCTGCAGCAGCAGCCGGTGGCCAGTGACCTGCGCCTCGTCTCCGCTGCCCTGAAGATGATCACCGACATGGAGCGCATCGGCGACCAGGCCTCGGACATCGCGGAGATCATCATCTCCGGCAAGATCTGCGACAGCGTGGACTTCCCCAAGATCATGGAGGAGTCCTCCCAGGCGGTGAAGATGGTGACGGACTCTGTGGACGCCTACGTCAACAAGGACCTGGAGCTGGCGGGCAAGGTGGAAGCCGATGACGACATCGTCGATCTGATGTTTGACAGCGTCAAACTCCAGATCACCGACATGATCCGGACCAACAAGATCGAGGCAAACCGGGCGGTGGATCTGCTCATGGTCTCCAAGTACCTGGAGCGTATCGCAGACCATGCGACGAACATCGCAGAGTGGGTCGTGTTCTCCATCACCGGCGTGCACAATCCCGGTGTGGATACCAAAAAGGTGTAATAATGATATACTGTGTAGAGGATGACAAAAATATCCGGGACCTGGTGGTTTACACGCTCAACAGCACCGGGCTCGAGGGAGAGGGCTTTCCCGACGCAAGGACCTTCAAGGATGCCCTGCTCAAAAAGCTCCCGGACCTCATCCTGCTGGACATCATGCTCCCCGGAGAGGACGGGATTCAGATCCTGAAGAAGCTCCGGGAGGGGGAGGTCACCAAGGACATCCCCGTGATCATGGTGACGGCAAAGGGAGCAGAGTTTGACAAGGTCCAGGCGCTGGACCTGGGTGCAGATGACTACGTGACCAAGCCCTTCGGCATGATGGAGCTGGTATCCCGGATCCGGGCGGTGCTGCGGCGCACCCGGGCCAAGAACCAGACCACCCAGGAGGAGATTCTTTCGATCGGGCCCATCCGGCTCGACAGTGCGCGGCACGAGGTCACCACAGACGGCAAGCCCGTGCAGCTCACCCTGAAGGAGTACGAACTCCTGCGCAAGATGATGGAGAATGAGGGCGTGGTCCTGACAAGAGACCAGCTCCTCGTCGACATCTGGGGCTATGACTTTGACGGCGAGACGAGAACGGTCGATGTCCACATCCGGACGCTTCGGACCAAGCTCGGCGACGCCGGCGATCTGATTGAGACGGTGCGCGGCGTGGGCTACCGGATCAAGTGATGTGGCGATGAAGAAGAAGATTCAGAGAAGCATGATTCTGGTGATTGGTGTGACGCTGCTGGCGGCATATTCAATCACCATTATTTTTGCCTACGGGCGGATCCGGGAGCTTGCGCAGGAGAACATCCTGCACGAGGCAAGGTATATCGCCGAGGCGGTGAACCTCTCGGGCGAGGCCTACCTGGAGAAGTTCAGCGAAGTGGAGAGCGGCACAAGGCTCACGCTGATCCAGAAGAACGGGCAGGTGCTCTACGACAATGAGACCAGCGGGATCACGGAGAACCACCTGCAGCGGCCAGAGGTGCAGGAGGCCCTGAAAAACGGCATCGGCACCTCGATCCGCCACTCCGACACGATCGGGCGGGAGATGTACTACTGCGCAGTGCTCCTGGACAACGGCAACATCGTGCGCATCTCCAAGGAGCAGGCGACGGTCCTCTACACCGCCCTGGAACTGCTGCCGGTGATGGTTCTCATCGGCGCGGTGATGCTGATCGCGGCAAGCCTCCTCGCGAGAAAGAGCGCCGACGCCCTGGTGCGTCCCATCAACACCCTGGACCTGGACCATCCCCTCAACAACGATGTCTATGAGGAGCTCCACCCCCTGCTGCAGAGGATCGAGGAGTCCAACCGCATCAAGGAGGCGGCAGCCCAGTCGAGACAGGAGTTCTCCGCCAATGTCTCCCATGAGCTGAAGACCCCGCTCACCTCGATCTCGGGCTATGCCGAGATCATGGCAAACGGCCTGGTACAGCCCAAGGACATCCCGGAGTTTGCGGGAAGGATCCAGAGCGAGGCGAGCCGCCTCGTCACCCTCATCGACGACATCATGAAGCTCTCCAAGCTCGACGAGGGCGAGATCGCAGAACAGAAGGAGGAGGTGGACCTCTTCCGCCTAAGCCGCGACATCTGCACCCGCCTTGCACCGAGGGCCCGGGACATGAACGTGCACCTCTCCATGTCTGGGGAGCCCTGCACGGTCTACGGCGTGCTCCAGCTTTGGGATGAGATGATCTACAACATCACCGAGAACGCCATCAAGTACAACAAGAAGGGCGGGAGAGTGGACCTGTGGGTCGGCAAGACGCTGCAGGGCACCAAGGTGATCGTCACCGACACCGGCATCGGCATCCCCAAGGAGGACCAGGACCGGATCTTCGAGCGCTTCTATCGGGTGGACAAGAGCCACTCCAAGGAGATCGGGGGCACGGGACTTGGCCTCTCCATCGTCAAGCACGGCGCCATCCTAAACGGGGCAAGAATCCACGTGGATTCCACCCTGGGGAAGGGCACCCGGATGGAACTCATCGTCCCCCCGGAGGAGGAGAAAAAGGAGATCCTGGAGAAGGAGAGCGATCTGGAAAAGAGGGAGCAGGCAGAGAAAGCAGCGCCTTCAGACAAAGAGACCTCCGAAAAGAAGGACTGAACAAAGGTGCAAACCCGGCGCTGCGGCAGCTGCCGCGGCGCCTTTTTTTGGTCCAAAAGAAGGCGAAAGACACGGGATTTGTAAAGATTCAAAAACTGCGCCAAGGATTCCCGTGGTTTTAACCATGGGAGGAATTGGCGCTCAGCCGTTTCGCCTGCCAGAGTCTAAAAAATATTGAAAAACTTTGCTTTTTCCCCAAAAATCTGACATATTTGGTGTGTAGCAGATCACGGTACAGGTAAGCGGCCAAGTCGAAAGGAAGCTGTTATGCGTGCTTGCTCTGAAATGCCATATCATATCGGCGTATTGCTAAAACTTCATTTATCTGAGGCGGGGAAGCGGCTTGTTGCTGTCAATGATGGTGCGCAGCGTTCTGTCTACAATCATCTGGTAGCATGCAATAATGAAATCTACCACTTGAAGAAAACCGCTGATTTTGTTCCTGCTGACAGAGATCGCATCGCTTATCTGAAGAGTGTGACCTGCAATGCGGCTGCAATTAAGAATGCACTGCCATATCTTTATGGAAAAGATGTGGACTGCCAGACTGTGGAAAATGGTATCCGCAATTATCGGACTGCATGGAAAAACATGAAAGAACGCCATACAGGTGTACCGGCACTGCATAAAAAGTCAGCCGAGCAGACATGGCAGACAAACTGCCACTACAACGCACAAAGTACAGGCTTTTCGGATGGCACTGTTCGCTTTGTGGACAGGCATCACATTATGCTGCCGAAGCTCGGGAAAGTGCGCTGCGATGGTTCTCCAAAAATCATTGACATGCTGTTATCGCATAACGAGGGCACCAGAATCGGGACAGTTACCATTCGCCGCGATGCTGCCGGTGAATACTGGGTATCGCTTCAGATATCGTCTGAAACACCGTTTAAGCAGGCTCTTCCAAAAACCGGCAGGCAATGCGGCATTGATCTTAACCTTCTGGATCTTGCCAACGATTCCGACGGCAACGCCATCGAAAACAAGCGTTTTCGTAAAGTATCAGAACACAGAATTGAAAAACAGCAGCGTTCCCTGTCCCGTAAGGCGGAAGCCGCCAGGCAAAACGGGAAAAAACTGGCAGATGCCAAAAACTATCAGAAACAGCGCAGGAAGCTAGCCAAAACACAGCGTCATATTGCAAGGCAGAGGGACGAGTATCTTAATGTGATCTCCAAGCGTATGGTCGAAAACCAAGACCTTATCGCCGCAGAAAACTTAAAGGTACGCAACCTTCTTAAAAATCACTGCCTTGCAAAAAGCATCAGCGATGCAGGATGGCGCACACTGCTTTCGTTATTGCAGCAGAAAGCAGATATGTACGGCAAAACCGTTATTCTGGTTTCCCCGCAATATACAACACAGACATGCAGCCACTGCGGGCATGTGTTGAAAGGCAAGTACATGCTGCCGCTTTCTGCCAGAGAATGGACGTGTCCCGTATGCGGTACGCACCACATGCGTGATCAGAACGCGGCACAGAACATTCTTGCCAAAGCATTGATTGTTACGGCTGGAGCAGCCTTAACATAGTAACTCAAACTTCCCACTTGGTCCGACCCTCGAAAAACGTTGAAAATACGCCCAAAATTGAGCTTTTTACTATGAGTTTTTCGGCTTCTTGACAATTGAAAAAGCACTCTGTGCCTTCTATAATAAGATCATCCACAATCAAAAGAAAGTACAGGTGCTCACAATGAGTATACATCAAAACAAGCCAATTGCAACTGCTAATTTCGAGGACGAATGTGCGTTTGGAAACGCCATGAAAGAGCTTGGCGTAAGCGCTCTCCTGAAGGCCTCCAATATCACCAAGGCGAAGGGTGCCTCTGCATATGAGCTCTTTCAGTTTCTTGTAATCCTCGTGTTCCAGAAGTGCAACCTGTATCACTTCCTCAACTCCAAGAAGAAGGATACTGCCTATGACGATAACACCTACTACCGCTTCCTGAATGAAGGACGCTACAACTGGAGAAAGTTCATCCTGATCCTCTCCGCCAGGATTGCCGCCTATTTCACTACTCTTACCCGCGAGAACAGGGCACGATGCTTCGTGCTCGATGACTCTGTCATCGCCCGTAACCGTTCCAAAAAGGTGGAGCTGCTCTCCAATGTCTACAATCACGTGATCCACAGAACCGAGAGGGGATTTAATCTCCTTCTTCTTGGGTGGACCGATGGATACAGCTTCCTTCCGGTCCAGTACATCATGCTTGCTTCGGCCAAGGCTAAGAGCCGCATCTGCGACGTATACGACAAGCACCTGCGTCATAACACCAACGCGTACAAGAGACGGGTGGATGCAATTACGCAAAAGCCCGTGATTGCACTTCAGTTGCTTCGCTTCGCCATTGACGCTGATATCAAAGCCGAATACGTGCTCATGGATACCTGGTTCACGACAGAACCGTTCATCTGCAACATCAAGAACCTCGGCCTTGAGGTGATCGGCATGCTCAAAGATACCAAGCAGCAGTATTGGTACAAAGGCAGGCTGTATAACCTGAAAGGCCTTGCGAAGACTGCCATCCGTCATTGCCCGCAGGGGAACCTGTTCGGGTCCATTGTTGTCAAAACGAAGTATCAGCAGCTTCCTGTCAAGCTGGTCTTTGTCCGCAATCGCAACAAGAAGGATGAGTACATCATCCTTCTGACCACTGCGGTGACTCTGCCCGACAGTGAGGTAGTCAGAATCTATGGCTACAGGTGGGGCATCGAGGTATGCTTCAGGGCATGTAAGTCCCTTCTCAAGCTTGGCAAGGAGTTTCAAGGACTCAGCTACGACGTAACCGACAGCACAACTGCACTCGTGCTCACACGATTTCTCATTCTCGAGTATATCCGTCGCAAGAAGAATGATCCCAAGACCATCTGTGAGCTGTTCTTCGTCTGCTGTGATGACATTCAGGATATTTCCCTGAAGCAGTCGATTGACCGTCTTGCTGCAATGCTGATCGAGGGGGTCAGAACAGGTGATGTCTCCATTCAGATCTCCGAAAAGATGCGTAGCGACCTGACGAACTGGTTTTCGACACAGCCTGAGTTTATACAGAACCTGTTCCGCGACTTCCTAAATTTGTTTCTAACAAGCGATAAAGTTGCATAATGCTGTCAAGTTTCAAAAAATCACCTGTTGAGCAAGAAACCATCGGCTGTTACAGCATTTTTCAAGTGGGAAGTTTGAGATAGTAACTGTTGACATGTGACCCTAGCATGGCAACTCGCTAGGATAACCGCCCCCTAATTGGCTGACCTCCACACAGGCTCCTGCGGGACTTGTGCGAGCCGGCTGTATCCGGGTAAGTTGTTGAAGGGGCAGCCTGTTCTTCGGAATAGGAAGCCTTTTCTACAAGCTCGCGACTTTAGTCGTGAGTAGTTGACTGGGCTGTCAGATCAAATCTTTGTGATGATTTTCGAAAGCCAAAAGAGGCGTTTTACATGGAATTAACATAAGCTTAACTTTCCTGCGGTTTCCCTTTTCCTTACCATTCCCTACGATAGAACCAAAGCGGGACATGTAAAAACAAGATCAAGAAAAGGTAAAGGAAGGAAAACACATCCCTATGAGTACAATCCTGACATCCGTTTTCGGCATAGCCGGTGGCCTCGCCATGTTCCTCTACGGCATGACGGGAATGAGTGAGGCGCTGCAGAAGGCGGCGGGAGAGAAGATGAAGGCCGTGCTGTCCTTCCTGACCAAGAACCGGGTGATGGGCGCCCTGGCAGGCATGCTGGTCACCGCGGTCCTCCAGTCCAGTTCTGCCACCACCGTCATGACGATCGGCTTTGTCTCCGCGGGCCTCATGACCCTGCCCCAGGCCATCAGCGTCATCTTTGGCGCCAACATCGGCACCACGATGACCGCCCAGCTGATCGCCTTCAACATCAGCGACTACATCTACCCGATCATCTTTGCGGGATTTCTCATCCAGTTCCTCTCGAAAAAGGAAAACGTCAAAAACGTGGGTCTCGTGATCTTCTACTTCGGCCTCCTGTTTGAGGGCATCCAGATCATGAGCTCGGTGATGAAGCCGGTCTCCAACAGCCCCGTCTTCACGGAGCTGATGGCAAAGGTCAAGGATATCCCGATCCTGGGCATCCTGCTGGGCCTTTGCATGACCCTGATCGTGCAGAGCTCCTCCGCGACGATCGCCATTCTCCAGAGCTTTGCCTCCCAGGCTGGCCCCGACGGCATCTCCTCGGTCATCGGCCTTGCCGGCGCCATCCCGATCCTTCTTGGCGACAACATCGGCACCACAATCACAGCGCTCCTTGCCTCCATCGGCCAGAGCCGGGATGCCAAGCGCACCGCCATCGCCCACAGCATTTTCAATATCACCGGCACCGTCGTGTTCGCCTTTTTCCTGCCCCAGTTCGCGGCCTTCGTGCGCTGGATCTCCCCGAAGGGGCCTGAGATCAATGTGATCTCACGGCAGATCGCAAACGCCCACACGACCTTCAACGTGGTCTGCACCCTGGTCTGGATTCCGCTCCTTCCCCTGATGATGAAGATCGTCAAGCGGATCATCCCGGACAAGAGCGGCGCCCCGGCGAAAAAGCGCGAGACCGCCCTGGACATCCGCGTCATCTCCCAGCCCGCAGCGGCCCTGACACTGGTCCAGGCAGAGATCGGAAGAGAGCTCGCCGGCATCCGGGGACTTCTCTCCTCCATGGGAGCCCTCCTTACAGGGACCCAGTCGGACGCTGCAGCCTTTGGCCAGGCCCTGACGGAGCAGAAGGAGAGCTGCCGGGATGTCTCGGAGTACATCAGCGCGATGTTCTCCATCGGCTCCCTGACGAGAGAGCAGTCCGAGGAGGCCTCCGGGTATCTCGTTTTGTCCAACAATGCGGACCGCATCTGCGACCGCTGTCACGACATCGCCGTCCACGCGCAGGATCTGGAGTCGCGGGGCGTCTCCTTCTCCAAGGAAGCCGGAAAGGAGCTGGAGGACTGTCTTGCCATCGTGGAGAAGATCTACGCCGACACGGCCTCCCTTCTTTCTGCCACGCCGCCCTCGATTGAGGACGCGAGCCGGATCTCCCGGGCCAAGGTGCGGCTTCGCAAGAACATCAAGGCCATCGAGAAGGCCCACCTCGCCCGGGTGAAGGAGAAGAAGTGCGACGCCTCCCTGACCCCGGTCTTCACCGACATCCTCTACAACATGGACCGTATCTCGGACAACTGCCTCTCCCTCTCGGAGGAGGCCCTGGCGGGCACAAGCCTTTCCGCCAGGAAGGAGCCCGCGAAAGCGGCCCTTCCCCAGAAGTAACGGCTCTGCCGCCCGGAACCACCAGACCGGGCGGCATTTTTATTTGCCCTGTGGAGGCTTTTGCTCTATGATAACAGGGCCGGACGGGCTGCATCCCCAGAGCCGCGGCAATAAAGGAGACGAAACATGACCTATGACTATCTGATCGTCGGTGCCGGCCTCTTTGGCTGTGTCTGCGCCCATGAGCTGCACAGCGCGGGCAAGACCTGCAAGGTGATCGACCGCCGCAGCCACATCGCAGGCAATATCTACACGGAAAAGCAGAACGGCATCCAGGTGCACCGCTACGGTGCCCACATCTTTCACACCTCCGACCGGGAAGTCTGGGAGTATGTGAACGAGTACGCCGAGTTCAACAACTACATCAACTCCCCGATCGCCCGCTACCACAACGAGCTCTACAACCTGCCCTTCAACATGAACACCTTCTCCAAGATGTGGGGCGTGGTCACCCCGGATGAGGCAAAGGCCGTCATCGCAAAGCAGGTGCAGGAAGCCGGGATCACGAATCCCCAGAACCTGGAGGAGCAGGCGCTCTCCCTGGCGGGCCGGGACATCTACGAGAAGCTCATCAAGGAGTACACCCAGAAGCAGTGGGGCCGCCCCTGCACGGAGCTGCCGGCGTTCATCATCAAGCGCCTTCCATTCCGCTTCGTCTATGACAACAACTATTTCAACGACCGCTACCAGGGAATCCCGGTGGGCGGCTACACCCAGATCGCCGAGAAGCTCCTGGCCGATGTGCCGGTGGAGCTGAACAAGGACTTTCTCACAAGCGCCTCGGAGATCCAGATCGAGAACCAGTCCTACTACGAGATGGACGGCGATCTGTTCCGCAACGTCATCTACACCGGCATGATCGATGCCTTCTTCCACTACCAGTACGGCCCTCTGGAGTACCGGTCCCTGAAGTTCGAGACCGAGGTGCTGCCGGACTGCGACAACTACCAGGGAAATGCGGTGGTCAACTACACCAGCGCCGACGTGCCCTTCACCCGCATCATCGAGCACAAGCACTTCGAGTTCGGAAAGGACAGCGAGACGAGAGAGCCGATCCACGGCACCATCATCACGAGAGAGTACCCCGCCTCCTGGCAGAAGGGCATGGAGCCCTATTACCCCGTCAACGACGAGAAGAACGCGGCTCTGTACGCAAAGTACAAAGCGCTTGCCGAGGAGAAGAAGAACGTGATCTTCGGCGGGCGGCTCGGCATGTACCGGTACTTCGACATGGACAAGGTGATCCGCGCTGCCCTCGACACCGTGAACACGATGATCTGAGAGGATACAGACGGCAGAACAGCAAAACGGCACCGGAGAGGAGAGCCTCTTCCGGTGCCGTTTTTTTCTGCTGATATGCGCTGTCTCCGGGTCACCCGATCGGCGCATCCGGCGCCTGGAACTCCAGGACCTGAAAGCACCTTCTGCAGCGGATCGGTTCCTGCCCCTTCGGCTTTACAAGAAAGGTGAGCCCCTCTTCAGTGACAAAGGTCACAACGCGCTGCCCGATCCCCAGATCTCCCACACAGGGGTCCTCCTCCATGGCCACAAAACTGCCATACCGAAAGCAGGTATGAAGCGATAGGTTCCAGCTCTTTACGATCTGGATCAGCACGTCCTGCACTGGGATGTTGTCGCTGACTTTGAGCACAAGGCTGGTTGCGCCGCCAAGTCCCTTGGGGAAGATGCGGAGGGTCCAGCAGGTCCGAAGGGGCTGTTTTCCGGTCCTTTGGCGGCTTTTTCCCTCATGAAACAGGGGGTACAGGTCTTTGATCAGCTTTCCCTCCTGCTTTTTGTGTGCATACCAGGCCCGGAACTTCCGAAGATCCTCCTGGTTTCCGACAAATTCCGCATGGTCCAGGGGATAGTCCAGGGTGATCATGCCCCGGTAGGAGAGAAGCGTCCCCCGCACGACGACCGGGACACGCGTGATCACGTACTCCCAGATGGGCCCGGACCCTTTGACGAGATAGACCCCGGCATCCTCGTCGTCCATGCAGACAAAGACCGCGCCTTCCTTCAGCACCTTCAGAACCAGATAGACGCCCGGGCGGTTCATCCGAAGGTCATTCACAATCTCCCGCTCATCCTCTGGCAGCTCCCTGTGCGCTGCAAGATACGCATCGATGTAGGAGGGATCCTTCCAGACCTTCGCCTTCAGATCCCGGCATTTCTCCTGCAGCTTCTCGTCATCCGAACCCCCGAGAAGCGCCTCCTTCGTAAGGCCGGGGTACATCTGACTTCGCTGGTTTGTGTCCAGCATGAAGTCTGCAATGACCTCCATGAGGTGTTCGTTCTCTCCGATATTCATCCTTGTTTCCATAACCGTCTCCTGTTATTCTTTCTGTTTCCCTTCCCAATATAAACAGGAGCGGGCCGGACGGCAAGGCCCGCTCCTGCGCTCCTGCGCAGTTTCGGAAAATCCTTGACACCGTTTGGGTACAGGTGCTATTCTATCGTGGAGTTTGTGACAGGTCTTTTTTTTATGCCCTTTCGCAGGACACAGGAGATCTGGAACCGGCGCATTCCGGAAGCCGAAATGCGCGACACCGGGCTGGACGCATAAGCCAGACCCGGGAGCAATCAACAGCGAAAACGGAGGTAAAAACATTATGCGTACAAGAATCACACTGGCATGCACCGAGTGCAAGCGCCGCAACTACGATACCACCAAGGATAAGAAGACCCATCCCGAGCGCATGGAGATCAAGAAGTACTGCAGATTCTGCAGAAAGCACACGGTTCACAGAGAGACCAAGTAAGTTCTCATCAGGCTGCATTGCCGGCAGTCCGGCACTGTGAGGGTAACATGGCAGACGCGAAGACAAAAGACAAGAAGACGAATAAAGCTGCTGGGTTTTTCCACGGCGTCAAAGTCGAGTTTCAGAAGATCATCTGGCCGGACCGCGATACGCTCCTGAAGCAGCTTGCAGCTGTTCTGGTCGTATCGATCATCGTCGGCGTTCTGATTGCGCTGATCGATTTCGGTTTCCAGAATCTCATCGACGTCCTTGTACAGCTGGGCGCCTGAGCAGAAATTAGGAGACTGGACAATGGCAGAAAACAAAGTGAGCGTGGCAAAGGTGAGAAAGGGAGCACTTCCGGGAGTCCGGGAGATCAATCGCCCCGACTTCACCAGAAAGGCTGCGGACATCGAGCGCGCCGAGGCAGAGCGCGTGTTAAAGCAGGGCGACAATGTCGGCCGGGATGCCTCGGATGAGGAGCTGATGAAGGCCAGCCAGGAGGCCCAGGAGGAGGATTCCGAGAACGGACTCGATGAGGCCGCGATCTCGGATGAACCCAAGTGGTACGTGGCGCACACCTATTCCGGATACGAGAACAAGGTGAAGGCCAACCTGGAGAAGACCATCGAGAACCGCCACCTGGAGAATCAGATCTTTGAGGTGCGGGTGCCGCTGCAGGATGTGGTGGAGCAGAGAAACGGCGTCAACAAGACTGTGCAGAAAAAGATGTTCCCCGGCTATGTCCTGGTGCGCATGCTGATGAATGATGAGACCTGGTACGTCGTGCGCAACACGCGGGGCGTGACGGGCTTTGTCGGACCGGGAAGCAAGCCGGTGCCGCTCTCCGATGAGGAGATGACCCCCTTCGGGCAGACGATCAACACCGTCAAGGCGGACTTCAATGTCGGCGACGAGGTTGCCGTTGTGGCAGGCGTCTGGAAAGACACCATCGGCGTGGTCTCCAAGATCGATGCCAGCAAGCAGATCGCGACCATCAACATCGCACTCTTCGACCGGGAGACCCCGGTGGAAATCAGCTTTTCGGAGCTGCGCAAGACCAACAACAACTGATTCAGACAGCAGTCAGACATAAGTCTGTTGCAGATATGCTGCATCGTGCAGCGCATTGCGTGGGAGCAGGCAGGACCTGCGACAGATCCGGTAAGCCCCGGACCCTTTACCACGAAGGAGGAAAAGTATGGCTAAGAAAGTAGAAGGTTACATTAAGTTACAGATCATGGCCGGCAAAGCGACCCCCGCTCCGCCGGTAGGACCTGCACTCGGACAGCACGGTGTCAACATCGTGGAGTTCACCAAGCAGTTCAACGCAAGAACCGCAAAAGAGGGGGATATGATCATCCCCGTTATCATCACTGTCTACACGGACAGAAGCTTCAGCTTCATCACCAAGACCCCGCCCGCAGCAGTGCTTCTCAAGAAGGCAGCCGGCATCCAGAAGGCTTCCGGCGAGCCGAACAAGACCAAGGTCGCTTCCGTGACCAAGGCGCAGGTCAAAGAGATCGCAGAGAAGAAGATGCCCGATCTCAATGCTGCATCGGTTGAGGCAGCCATGAGCATGATTGCCGGCACCGCAAGAAGCATGGGAATCACTGTTGTTGACTGATGATTGAATTCGTGGGAGGCCCAAAAAGCCATAGAACCACAAGGAGGTTTTGAAATGAAGCACGGAAAGAAATATCAGGATGCTGCAAAGCTCATCGACCGCTCCAAGCTCTATGAGGCCGAGGAAGCTGTAGCACTTATCAAGAAGACCGCAACCGCAAAGTTCGATGAGACCGTGGAGCTGAACATCCGCACCAGCTGCGATGGCCGCCATGCAGATCAGCAGATCCGCGGCGCCGTGGTGCTGCCTGCTGGAACCGGCAAGACCGTCCGCGTCCTCGTCTTCGCAAAGGGTGCCAAGGCCGATGAGGCAAAGGCAGCCGGTGCCGATTATGTCGGCGCAGAGGAGCTCCTTCCCAAGATCCAGAAGGAAGGCTGGCTGGATTTCGATGTTGTGGTCGCAACCCCCGACATGATGAGCGTTGTGGGTCGTCTCGGTAAAGTCCTCGGACCGAAGGGCCTGATGCCCAACCCGAAGGCCGGCACCGTCACCATGGATGTGACCAAGGCCATCAACGACATTAAAGCCGGTAAAGTCGAGTACAGACTGGACAAGGCAAACATCATCCACGTCTCCATCGGCAAGGCTTCCTTCACCGAGGAGCAGCTGCTTCAGAACTTCAACGCTCTGATGTCCGCACTCGTCAAGGCAAAGCCGTCCACCGTCAAGGGCCAGTACTTAAAGAGCATCTCCATGGCAACCACCATGGGCCCTGGCGTCAAGATCGTGGCAAACCGGTATTGATTCCTCGCAAACCATCCGATTTTTCGGGAGACCGTCCTGCATCCGCAGGGCGGTCTTCTTTTGGTTCTGCCGGGTATGATATACTGCTCGATGTGAGGAGATCCCGCGCGGCGGGACAGGAGGGAGTTTATGAGAAGACACACCTTTTGGAGGCGGGCCCTGCCCGCGGCAGCACTGGCCCTGATTCTGGGAAGCGGCATCACCGCGCAGGCATCCCCGGTCATCATGCCCGACGGATACCTCTTTGACCCGGAGTACTACGCAGCGAACAACCCGGACGTGACGGCAGCCTTCGGCGATGATCCCACCGCGCTGTATCAGCACTTCAAAAAGTACGGTGCCAAAGAAGGGAGACTTCCCTGGGACCCCTACGCCAACATCGACATCACCACGGTTCCCCACTATGGAAGGACCCCGGTGCAGGATGCAAACACCGCCTACCACACAATAGAGGAGAAGAACGACGGCGAGGTCACGCTGACCTTTGCCGGGGACGTCAACCTCGAGCCCACCTACTGCGGACAGGCGGCCGCCCAGAACGGCCTCGCGGGCTGCTTTGACGCGGGCGTTTTGAGCGCCATGCGCGATTCCGACTTCTTTGTCTTCAACAACGAGTTCACCTACACCCGCGCCACAAAGGCGAACACCAAGACCTACACCTTCAAGGCGGATCCCGCCTTCACAAAACAGCTCTCTGACATCGGCACGGACCTTGTGACGCTTGCCAACAACCACACCTACGACTACCTGGAGAAGGGCCTTCTCGACACCCTCGACAACCTGACAGCCGCCGGGATCCCCTACATCGGGGCCAGCCGGAACCTGTCTGAGGCGGAGGCACCCTACTACGCAAAGGCCGGCAATACCACCCTGGCGATCATCAGCACCACAAGGATCGAGGGCTACACCAACCCGCCGACAAAGGGTGCCACGGCAAACAGCGCCGGCGTGTTCCGCTGCCTCGACCCCACAGAGCTTCTGCGGGTTGTACGGGAGGCAAAGACCAAGGCGGATCTTGTCATCGTCTATGTCCACTGGGGAACCGAGAAGCGGGCGACCCCCGATGCCAATCAGCTCGCCTTGGCAAAGCAGCTGGAGGAAGCCGGATGCGACGCCGTGATCGGCGATCACTCCCACTGCCTGGAGACTTTGGGGTATGTGAACGACATGCCCGTTGTCTACAGCCTCGGCAACTACCTCTTCAGCCACAACACCCGGAGCACCTGCCTCTACCGCCTGACGCTGAACACCGACGAGGGCACCATCGAATCCGCCCAGTTCCTGCCGGTGACCACCTCGAGCGGCACCTACCTTCGGACCCCGGACGCAAGGACGAAAGCCTCCATGCTCTCGTACATGCGCTCCCTCTCCCCGCAGGTGTCCATCGATGCGGACGGCTATGTGACCAAAAAGCAGTAGAAGCGGAGAGAAGTTTGAAATTTTCCGTTGACAGTCCGATTTTCCTGTGATATGTTCTTCAAGGTCGCTCAAGACCGCCGAAGACAGCGAGCGCCGAAAGGCCCAACACACCAGCCCGCCGAGGAATGCATCAATTCATCTGATTGATTTCCCTCTGTCTTTGGACAGAGGTTTTTTGTTTTCCGGCCAGCGCCGGAAACAGTTACCCCTGACGGATTGAGACGCCAAGCAAAAATCTATAAGGAGGTAAAGACATGGCAAAGATTGAACAGAAAAAGCCGGTCGTGGACGAGATCTCCGAGAAGATCAACGGAGCCAGCTCCGTCGTCCTCGTCAACCCCATCGGTCTGACTGTCGCACAGGATACGGAGCTGCGCAAGGCACTCCGCGCCGAGGGCGTGCAGTACAAGGTTTACAAGAACACGATGATGAAGATCGCGTTCAAAGGAACCGACTGTGAGCAGCTCGATGCGTACCTGGATGGCCCCAGCGCTGCCGTCATCTCCAAAGATGACGCAACTGCAGCAGCAAGGGTTGTGTACAAGTTCGCAAAGGACAACGAAAAGCTCCAGATCAAGGGCGGTATCGTAGAGGGCAAGGTTTATGATGAGAAGGCCCTGGCTGAGATCGCAAAGATCCCGTCCAGAGACGAGCTCCTCTCCAGATTCCTTGGTTCCATCCAGTCCCCGATCGCCAACTTCGCTCGTGTGGTCAAGCAGATCGCAGAGAAGAAGGCAGAGGGCGGCGAGGCAGCTGCTCCCGCAGAGGAAGCCGCTCCCGCAGCAGAAGCTGCACCCGAGGCATAATCACCTCAAATCAGATTCAAAGGTCAGGCAGGGTGCCTGAAAATATTCATGGAGGAAAATAAGATGGCAAAGTTATCCACACAGGAAATCATCGATGCAATCAAAGAGTTATCCGTTCTTGAGCTGAACGATCTTGTCAAGGCTTGCGAGGACGAGTTCGGCGTTTCCGCTTCCGCAGGTGTTGTGGTTGCTGCTGCTGGCGGCGCTGCTCCGGCTGAGGAAGAGAAGACCGAGTTCGACGTTGAGCTGACTGATGTCGGCCCGAACAAGATCAAGGTCATCAAGGTTGTCCGTGAGCTGACCGGCCTTGGCCTCAAGGAGTCCAAGGACCTCGTCGAGGGCGCTCCCAAGATCGTCAAGGAGCAGCTCAACAAGGAAGAGGCAGAGGCTGCCAAGGCAAAGCTCGAGGAGCAGGGCGCAAAGGTTACCCTCAAGTAATCTGGCCGATCCCGACTGCAGAGATACAAACGGTCTGTACCGCATTGCGGTACAGACCGTTTTTTTATCGTGCAAAGGTGACAAAATTGGAGGGGAAATTCAGGCAGGGTCCCGAAATTTCTAAAAAATAGGGCTTGCCAATGGAAAAATGCTGTTGTATTATATTATGCGCTATGTTCTGCAATTATGCCCTACTATGCTCTCCTTAAGGATTAAGTTCCGGAAGAGAAGTAGCATAAAGGCACAATATGGTGGTTGCTTGTAAATCTACCACAATAGAACGAGGTGAAATGAATGGGTAAAATCAGGCTGCATCCTGCCGGAAACAGCAAAGCTGTGCGCATGAGCTACGCGCGCCAGAACGAAGTTCTGGAGATGCCCAATCTGGATGACATTCAGAAGACGTCCTACAACTGGTTCCTGAAAGACGGACTCCAGGAAGTCTTCGACGATGTCTCCCCGATCGAGGACTACAGCGGTCATCTCTCCCTTTCGTTCGTCAGCTACAAGCTGGATCTGGACGGAATGGATGAGCACAAGAACACCATTGCCAAGTGCAAGGAGCGTGACGCCACCTACGCCGCGCCCCTGAAAGTAAAGGTCCGCCTTTACGACAAGGAGAACAAGAAGGAAGTCAAGGAGCAGGAGATCTTCATGGGAGATCTTCCCCTCATGACCAAGACCGGCACCTTCGTCATCAACGGCGCAGAGCGTGTCATCGTCTCCCAGCTGGTCCGTTCCCCTGGCATCTACTACGGCATTGATCACGACAAGTACGGCAAGGCACTCTACTCCTGCACGGTCATCCCCAACCGGGGCGCCTGGCTCGAGTATGAGACGGATGCAAACGACGTGTTCTACGTCCGCGTGGACCGCACCAGAAAGGTTCCGGTCACCGTCCTGATCCGCGCCCTGGGCATCGGCACTGACGAAGAGATCCTCGACCAGTTCGGCGATGAGCCGAAGCTCCGCGGTTCCTTCTCCAAGGATCCCTCCCACACCTACGAGGAGGGCCTCCTCGAGCTCTACAAGAAGATTCGTCCCGGCGAGCCGCTCTCCGTGGACAGCGCCGAGAGCCTGATCAACGCGATGTTCTTCGATCCCAGAAGATACGATCTCGCCAAGGTCGGCCGCTATAAGTTCAACAAGAAGCTCGCCTTGAGAAGCCGCATCACCGGCCACGTCCTGGCAGAGGATGTGGTGGATGAGGCAAACGGCGATATCCTGGCAAGCGCAGGCGACACCGTCACAAGAGAGATGGCAGACGCCATTCAGAACGCCGCTGTCCCCTACGTCTGGATTCAGACCGAGGAGCGGGACCATGTGAAGGTCCTCTCCAACCTGATGGTGGACATCACCCACTTCGTGGACTGCAATCCGGCGGAGCTGGGCATCACCGAGCAGGTCTACTATCCGGCCCTTCGCGACATCCTGGTCCAGTACCAGGACAACGAGGATCCCGAGGCCCTGGCCGACGCGATCAAGAACAGTGTGCGGGAGCTGATCCCCAAGCACATCACGAAGGAGGACATCCTCGCTTCGATCAACTACAACATGCACCTCGAGTACGGCATCGGCAACAAGGATGACATCGATCACCTGGGAAACCGCCGTATCCGCAGTGTGGGTGAGCTGCTCCAGAACCAGTACCGCATCGGTCTTTCCCGGCTCGAGCGTGTGGTCCGCGAGCGCATGACCACCCATGACGCCAACGAGGAGGTCTCCCCGCAGGCTCTCATCAACATCAAGCCCGTGCAGGCGGCCGTGAAGGAGTTCTTCGGATCCTCCCAGCTGTCCCAGTTCATGGACCAGAACAACCCGCTCTCCGAGATCACCCATAAGAGACGTCTCTCCGCTCTGGGTCCCGGCGGTCTGTCCCGTGACCGTGCAGGATTCGAGGTCCGAGATGTCCACTACACCCACTACGGAAGAATGTGCCCCATCGAGACACCTGAAGGACCCAACATCGGTCTGATCAACTCCCTGGCGGCCTATGCGAAGATCAACGAGTACGGCTTCATCGAGGCGCCGTACCGCAAGATCGACAAGAGCGATCCCAAGCATCCCCGCGTCACCGACGAGGTCGTCTACATGACCGCTGACGAAGAGGATAACTACCACGTCGCCCAGGCTTCCACGAAGCTCGACGACGAGGGCTACATCGTCGATAAGTACGCATCCGGACGTTTCCGCGATGAGACTTCTTCCTACCCGGCCACCGTGTTCGACTACATGGATGTGTCGCCGCGAATGGTCTTCTCCGTGGCTACGTCTCTGGTTCCGTTCCTGCAGAACGATGACGCAAACCGTGCCCTGATGGGCTCCAACATGCAGCGTCAGGGCGTGCCGCTTCTGACCACTGAGGCGCCCGTTGTCGGCACCGGCATGGAGGAGAAGGCAGCAAGAGACTCCGGCCACTGCATCATCATCGAGAAGACGAAGGAAGACGGCAGCCCGATCACCGGCACCGTCACCTTTGCCGACGCACGCCAGATCAACGTGCGCTATGAGGACGGCACGGAGGAGGAGTTTGACCTGATCAAGTTCCTGCGGTCCAACCAGTCCAACTGCTACAACCAGAAGCCCATCGTCAACACCGGCGACCGCGTGAAGACCGGTGACGTCATCGCCGACGGCGCCTCCACGAAGAACGGCGTCCTGGCTCTGGGCAAGAACCCGCTCATCGGCTTCATGTGCTGGGAGGGCTACAACTACGAGGATGCCGTTCTGATGAGCGAGAGCCTCGTCAAGAACGACGTGTACACCTCCATCCACATCGAGGAGTACGAGTGCGAGGCAAGAGACACCAAGCTCGGACCGGAGGAGATCACAAGAGATGTCCCCGGCGTCGGCGAGGATGCCCTGAAGGATCTGGACGAGACCGGTATCATCCGCATCGGCGCGGAGGTCCGTGCGGGCGACATCCTGGTCGGCAAGGTCACCCCCAAGGGAGAGACCGAGCTGACCGCAGAGGAGAGACTCCTGCGCGCGATCTTCGGTGAGAAGGCAAGAGAGGTGCGTGACACCTCCCTGAAGGTGCCGCACGGCGAGTATGGTATCATCGTCGACACCAAGATCTTCACGAGAGAGAACGGCGACGAGCTGGCACCCGGCGTCAACAAGGCAGTGCGCATCTACATCGCGCAGAAGAGAAAGGTCGGCCCTGGCGACAAGATGGCAGGCCGTCACGGAAACAAGGGTGTCGTGTCGAGAGTCCTGCCCGTGGAGGATATGCCTTATCTTCCCAACGGACGCCCGCTCGACATCGTCCTGAACCCCCTGGGCGTGCCTTCCCGTATGAACATCGGACAGGTCATAGAGCTGCACCTGTCCCTGGCAGCCAAGGTCCTTGGCTTTGACGTCACGAGCCCGAACTTCGACGGTGCCCAGTACTCCGACATTGTTGACCTTCTGAACATGGCCAACAAGTACGCGAACGACAGCTGGGACAACTTCAAGAAGGAGTACGAGGACAAGGTCGATCCCAAGATCATGGATTACCTCTACCAGCACCGCGATCATCGCGAGGAGTGGAAGGGCGTCCCGATCAATCCCGACGGCAAGGTGCTGCTGCGCGACGGCAGAACCGGTGAGTACTTCGACAACCCGACTTCCATCGGCTTCATGCACTACATGAAGCTGCACCACCTGGTGGATGATAAGATCCACGCCCGTTCCACCGGCCCTTACTCCCTGGTCACCCAGCAGCCTCTGGGCGGCAAGGCCCAGTTCGGCGGCCAGCGTTTCGGAGAGATGGAGGTGTGGGCTCTCGAGGCATACGGCGCCGCTTACACGCTGCAGGAGATCCTGACCGTGAAGTCCGACGATGTGGTCGGCCGTGTCAAGACCTACGAGGCCATCATCGAGGGCAAGAACATCCCCGAGCCCGGCATCCCGGAGTCCTTCAAGGTGCTCCTCAAGGAGCTGCAGGCCTTGGGTCTGGATGTCCAGGTCCTCAAGGAGGACGGCACCGAGGTCGAGATCAGCGAGGACATCGACTACGGCGACAATGTCTACCGCTATGCAATGGCAAATAACTTCAAGAGCTCCGGCGACCGCCTCGACGAGAAGGATCTCGCGGCGAACATGACGCTGCAGGAGTTCAACAGTGAAGGTGAGCTGAAAAACGTGCAGCCAGAGTCCGAGGACAGCGACGGGTCCGCAGACCAGGATGAGGACGCAGAGGACGGCTCCGCACCGGCAGCCGGTTCCGATGGGTCGGACGATCCGGACGATACGGATGCGTTCTGAGGTCTGCAACTGATCTGATCCTGCTGTGAAGGACAAGAATGGAAGGTATCATGCCAAATATGCAAGAGAAAGAAAACACCTATCAGCCGGTTACATTTGATGCGATCCGCATCCGGCTTGCCTCTCCCGAGCGCATCCGGGAGTGGTCCCACGGCGAAGTCACCAAGCCCGAGACCATCAACTACAGAACCTTAAAGCCCGAGAAGGACGGCCTCTTCTGTGAGCGCATCTTCGGACCCACCAAGGACTGGGAGTGCAAGTGCGGCAAGTACAAGAAGATCCGCTTCAAGGGCCAGATCTGCGACCGCTGCGGCGTCGAGGTCACCAAGTCCTCTGTCCGCCGTGAGCGGATGGGCCACATCGAGCTGGCGGCGCCGGTCTCCCACATCTGGTACTTCAAGGGCATTCCGTCCAGGATGGGTCTTATCCTGGACGTGTCCCCGAAGCTTCTGGAGAAGGTGCTGTACTTTGCCAACTACATCGTTCTGGATGCCGGCGACACGGACCTGGAGTACAAGCAGGTCCTGACCGAGAAGGAGTACCAGGACGCCAAGGAGAAGTACGGCCCCCGCTTCCGCGCCGGCATGGGCGCTGAGGCCATCAAGGAGCTGCTCCAGGCCGTCAACATCGAGGAGGAGTATCAGGAACTGTCCTCCCAGATGGCAGAGGCCAAGGGCCAGAAGCGCGCCAGAATCATCAAGCGCCTCGAGGTCGTGGAGTCCTTCCGGGAGAGCGGCAACGAGCCCTCCTGGATGATCATGGACTGCATCCCGGTCATTCCGCCGGATCTGCGCCCCATGGTGCAGCTGGATGGCGGCCGCTTTGCCACCTCCGACTTAAATGATCTGTACCGCCGCATCATCAACCGCAACAACCGCTTAAAGAGACTCCTCGAGCTCGGCGCGCCGGAGATCATCGTGCGCAACGAGAAGAGAATGCTCCAGGAGGCGGTGGATGCCCTGATCGACAACGGCAGAAGAGGACGCCCGGTGACCGGCCCCGGAAACCGTGCCCTCAAGTCGCTCTCTGACATGCTCAAAGGTAAGAACGGACGTTTCCGTCAGAACCTGCTGGGCAAGCGTGTCGACTACTCCGGCCGTTCCGTTATCGTCGTCGGCCCTGAGATGAAGATCTACCAGTGCGGTGTTCCGAAGGTCATGGCCCTCGAGCTCTTCAAGCCCTTCGTCATGAAGGAGCTGGAGAAGCGCGGCATCTCCCAGAACATCAAGAACGCCAAGAAGCTCGTGGAGAAGGCAGACCCGGTGGTCTGGGATATCCTCGAGGATGTGATCAAGGAGCACCCCGTCATGCTCAACCGTGCACCTACCCTGCACCGTCTGGGCATCCAGGCCTTCGAGCCCATCCTGGTCGAGGGCAAGGCCATCAAGCTCCACCCGCTGGCCTGCACCGCCTTCAACGCCGACTTCGATGGCGACCAGATGGCTATCCACCTGCCGCTGTCCGTCGAGGCACAGGCAGAGTGCCGGTTCATGCTCCTGTCCCCCAACAACCTGTTGAAGCCCTCCGACGGCGGCCCCGTCGCAGTGCCCACACAGGATATGGTCCTGGGCATCTACTTCATCACCCAGCAGCGTGACGGAGAGCCCGGCGAGGGCATGTGCTTCCGCGACATCAACGAGGCATACATGGCCGAGGCAAACCACCTCATCACCCTGCAGACCAAGATCAAGGTCCGCATCACCAAGAAGGATGAGAACGGTGTGGAGCACTCCGGCATGATCGACACCTCCCTGGGACGCCTGATGTTCAACGAGGCAATTCCCCAGGATCTTGGCTTTGTCGACCGCTCGAAGCCGGAGAACCTCCTGCTCCCCGAGATCGATTTCATGGTCAAGAAGGGCGATCTGAAGAAGATCCTGCAGAAGGTCATCGACAAGCACGGCACCTTCGCCTGCGCCGAGGTCCTGGACAAGGTCAAGGCCATGGGCTACAAGCAGTCCACTCTGGCAGCTCTGACCGTCTCCATCGCCGACATCACGGTGCCGAAGGAGAAGGCAGACCTTCTGGCGGAAGGCCAGGCAACGGTCGACAAAATCGCAAAGAACTACCGCCGCGGCCTGATGACCGACGAGGAGCGCTACAAGGCCGTCGTCGAGACCTGGACCAAGATCGATAACCGTCTGACAGATGCCCTGCTGAAGTCACTCGATAAGTACAACAATATCTTCATGATGGCAGACTCCGGTGCCCGTGGATCCAACCAGCAGATCAAGCAGCTGGCCGGCATGAGAGGCCTGATGGCCGATACCTCGGGCCGCACCATCGAGCTGCCCATCACCTCGAACTTCCGTGAAGGTCTGGACGTCCTGGAGTACTTCATGTCCGCTCACGGATCCAGAAAGGGTATGTCCGATACCGCACTGCGTACCGCAGACTCCGGTTACCTCACCAGACGAATGGTCGATGTCTCCCAGGAGCTCATCATCCGCGAGGTGGACTGCGCCGAGGGAAGAGCCGAGATTCCGGGCATGGTGGTCCGGGAGTTCGCAGAGGGCAAGGAAGTTGTCGAGTCCCTGCACGACCGCATCACGGGCCGTGTCTCCTGCGAGGAGATCCGGGACGCCGAGGGCAATGTTCTCGTCAAGAAGAACCACATGATCACCCCCAGCCGTGCCGATGCAATCCTCTCCAAGGGCGTTGCGGCAGACGGCGGCAAGATCACCGCAGTCAAGATCCGCACGATCCTGACCTGCCGCTCGCACCTTGGCATCTGCGCAAAGTGCTACGGCTCCAACATGGCAACCGGTGAGATGGTGCAGGTCGGCGAGGCCGTCGGTGTCATCGCCGCTGAGTCCATCGGTGAGCCCGGCACCCAGCTGACGATGAGAACCTTCCACTCCGGCGGTGTCGCCGGCGGCGATATCACACAGGGTCTTCCCCGTGTCGAGGAGCTATTTGAGGCCAGAAAGCCGAAGGGACTTGCCATCATCGCCGAGTTCGGCGGTACCGTGACGAGAAAGGACACCAAGAAGTCCCGCTCCGTCATCGTGACCAACGAGGAGACCGGGGAGACCAAGGAGTATCCGATCCCCTACGGCTCCCGCATCAAGCCCACGGACGGCCAGGTCATTGAGGCCGGCGATGCCCTGACAGAGGGCTCCGTGAACCCCCACGATCTCCTGGAGATCAAGGGTGTGCGCGCCGTGGAGGACTACCTCCTGCACGAGGTGCAGAAGGTGTACCGTCAGCAGGGCGTGGATATCTGCGATAAGCACATCGAGGTCATCGTGCGCTCCATGCTGAAGAAGGTCCGGATCGAGGAGCAGGGCGATTCCCGCTTCCTGCCCGGATCCCTGGTGGACGTGCTCGACTTCGAGGACGAGAATGAGGAGCTCTCCGATGAGGGCAAGCAGCCCGCCGTGGGCAAGCGCATCATCCTCGGCATCACCAAGGCAGCTCTTGCGACCGACTCCTTCCTGTCCGCCGCCTCCTTCCAGGAGACCACCAAGGTTCTGACCGATGCTGCCATTCGCGGCAAGATCGATCCGCTGCTCGGCCTGAAGGAGAACATCATCATCGGTAAGCTGATCCCGGCCGGCACCGGCATGAAGCGGTACCGCTACACCAAGCTCAACACCGATGAGCGCATCGCCGCAGCCGCTGCTGCCAAGGCAGCTTCCTTAAGCGCTGACCTGCTTCCCGCAGGGGATGATGAGACCCCGGTGCCTGCACCTGCAGGGGACATCACCGAGGCTCCGTCCGATGGTGAGGACGCCCAGGGCACGCTCCAGGATCCCACGGATCCCGGCACGGACCCCAACGACATCCTGCTCGGATGAGAAATCGTCAGAATTGGTTACTATTCACAGGGGTGAAACCCAAATCTGAATAACATCATTACCATTGACACAGAGCGGAGAATGCCTGATTTTACGGCGTTCTCCGCTCTATTTTGTATTGTGTGAAAACTCAAGACTGAAGTAGGTATATTCATAATATATTATACATTTTCTCTTGACATTGCACCATATAAGTTATATACTAAGGTATACCTACTAAGGAGGTGCGCAATGTCAAGTATCGTTTATCTCACAAACAAGACGACCGGCATAAAATACGCGTATGAATCTGAATCGTTCAGAGATCCGGTCACGCACAAGCCGAAGAACAAACGAAAACTCATTGGAAAAGTGGATGCCAATGGGAACATCATCCCGACGGAGCCTCATGGCCCACGGCGGAGGAAGACAACACAGACTTGCACATCAGAGACAGCAAAACCGCCTGTGGATGAAGCGTCAGAACTGCGTCAGGAGATCATTCAACTAAGGCTCCAGATCAAGGATTTGACGGATCAAAACAAACAGCAGGAAAGGCAGCTCGAACGACTGAAAGCACTGATTGCTTCTATGTCGGAAGTCTTTACCATGAGGGAATAACAGCCGACGGACACGGAGATGGCAGCGATGTATTCATTCAACGGAACACTCACGCGTAACAGCGAAATCGCAAAACTGAAACAGATCATTGCGATGTATGAGTCCGAAGACCCGCACGCTGCCTTCCGGGCTGACTGCAACCGAAAGGTCAAACTCGCAAACAGCCGACAGGAAAAAGCCGAGACCAACTGGCGGAAAGCACTGGAAACAGCAAAGAATCTGCAGAGCAGGTTAAGTCAGTCATTACGGGAAAACCGCAAGCTCTCAGAGCAGTTGAGAACAATCGGGATGAAGCGGGAATCCGCGGAAAGAAAGGCCGCAAACCTGCAGGAACTTCTGAGCAGACGAGGTCAGAAAATTGAAGAACTTCAGGCGCACAACAATGAACTGAAAAAGGTCATTGCGGACAAGGACAGACAGCTGAGAGAAAAGCAGGACACAATCGATGAGCTGCGGGCTATGGTCAGGCATCTCGAGGACAAAATCAATCGGGATGGAACGGACAGCGGAACGCCGACATCACAGACGCCCAGGAACAAGAAAAAAGTAATTCCCAACCTGCGCCCGACAACAGGGAATCACAAAGGAGGCCAGCCGGGGCACGCAAAATCAGAGATGCCGGCTTTTGATCCAGAACAGGCTACCGATACCACAACACATGAGCTGAAAGAAGATGAGAAAAAGTGCAGCGTATGTGGCGGAGATCTCATAGTGTCATGCGGCACGTTGCCAGCGGCGCAAACGGCAGTTTAATTTCGGTGTTCTCTCCGTTGGGATTGTGCCAGACCGTAACCTGCGGCACACTCTGAGCAGAAATGCGGCATGATCCTGCCAGGTCTCTTACCAGTTCCGCGCCGGTGCCTGTTATTAAGGCGAGATACGGAAAAAGGCCGCAGAGAGATCCCCTCCTCACGGTCTTTTGATCTGTTCTTCTGCTTCTTCATCCGAGCTGCCGGTTATTTGCGGCGGCCATGATAACTTCAGCGTCGATGACCTTTTTATCCATCTGGGCGCCGATAGTCAGGGCATCCGTCATCAGCGTATCGATGACCCGGGGATTACCCTGCGACAGGGAATGGACTGACGCCATAGCAGCATCGTCAATAATGGAATCGGCTCCTCCGGCGACATGGATCTTATGCCGCACATATGCCGGGATCTCATCTGCAGTGAGCCCCTTAAAGTCATAGTGAACAGTGATCCGCTGACGGATCGCTTCGTGGATGGGAAGAGAGAGCTTTATGTTCAGCTGGGATTCTCCCACAAGGATGAGTGTGAAGCAGTTCAGGGAATCGTATCTGAAGTTCATGATCATCTTCAGATCGTTCGTAAGCATAACAACCAGCGTACGCTGACGAAACCTGCGTGAGGCGTTATCATTAAGGGGGAGGGTTCCAGTTGAAACCGCAAATACTTCAGAGATTCGCGGTTGACAGTGGAGGTGAATCTCTTTGCAGATGTATTGCTTTCGGCCTACGCATCTCCTGGGAATGAACTGCGCAGGTTCGGATCTGGACTGCAGGTACGTCGGTTGTGATGGGGCGTCTCCGTGTACCTGGATAGGTTGGGCATCCGGGTCCCAGTCTCCTGTCACCCTGAAGCGATGGATCCAGACACAAGAAAGTCCGGCATGGCGATTCCTCAGGTGGGAACAATACCATGCCGGACGGTCAATTCTGCAGTTTCACTTATGCGACTGCAAGTGGCCGATGCCTGCCTGTTCGGCAGACGTCGGCTACTCGGGTTGTTCTGTTTGTCAGGAGGTTATCATGCTGCCGGGTATGGGCCGACCACCTTTCCATCTCGCATCCACCGGCCATTTACCAGGATGGGCTCTGTCTCAGATTGAAAACTGATACCTTTCCCGGCCTGTGTGGCTTCTCGCTGCTTCGCTTCGTACGCCCTGTATTCTTCAGACCAGCACATCATCTTTGGAAGATATTCATCTGGGTTGTCTCCCCGCCTCTGATGCTTGGGTATCTCGATGAGGAGATACTGGAAGTAGTACTCCGGATCGGCATCATTCAATTCCGCTGTTGTTGCGATGGAGTTCGCAATCATGCGGTCGGTGGCACCTTCATCTGAATACGAAAAGAGACTGCTGTTTCTTTGCAAAGCAATCCTACGGATGTTTCTTTCGCAGTAAGTGTTGTCCGCAGGTACGTTAGAATCGTAGAGGAAGCTGTCGATGTGACCGCCTTTCTTGCAATCCTCAAAGTAGTTCATCGCCTTGCGCATCGTCGCGGTCATCGTTACTCGTTTTGATGGATCAGAGGAAGTACCATGCAGCGAGGCCTGATAGGCCTCCTCATACTCACAGACGTACTGCCAGGCCAGATCCAGGTGCGGCTTTACGTTTTTGATTCTTCCAGCAACCCGCTCCTCTCCGGACAGGCGCTTGAGCTTCGTATCCTCGCTCTCGGCAAGGCTGATCTCGCGCAGGATTTTCCATTCCCAGGTCTGTGCCAGCTGTTTTCTGCCCTCCTCCGTTTTCATGAGGTCTTTTGAGGCCATCTTCACAATAAGCCAGGCAAGAAAGAACGGCCTTCTCAGATGCGCAAGGCAGAATGAGACCACGATCTTTCCTTCAGACTTGCGCTCCAGTTCCGGATATGCAGCATACTTGTCGTTCTTGCATACGACAGATGCATTTCCTGTCACTGTCGTAGGATCGGGCTCCGTTTCCTGTTCCGGCGGAGTTGTCTGGCCTGCGGTATCCGAACGATCCGCGTCCTTATCCGGAAGAAAGTCTGCAAACAGTCCATCCAGAAATGACTCAGCCCTGGAGGGATTGAAGAAATATGCGGCAGCCTTGGGGCCTTCCCGCAGCTCACTTGTAATCAGCAGCCAGATATAGGACTTTTCTCCCGGCTTCTCAGCATCATAGATAGATCTCCAGGTGGTTTCATCCATCTGAATGTACTTGCCTGTTATGATGAAGCTGACGAGATAATCGAAGACGGGAAGCAGATATCTTGCGGCACAGGTATTGCACCAGTAAACCGTTTTCTGTGTTTTCATGGGATAGCCCATGTGACAGATCAGAGCAGCGATGCGCTTGTACGGGATGCTCATGCTGGTCAGCATGTAGTACATGAAGGCGACGATCTCCGGGGTTGCCCGGGATCCCGGCATGATATATCCCTCGCTGTAGGGCCGGTATAGCGTACGATTCACCTCATGACTGTCAGAATCGGATTTTTCTTCGTCGCTGACATCCTCTGAGTATGCGATGATTGGTTTCATGATTGTCAGCACGACGACATGAGCCTCCTCTATACTGAGTTTTTCGCTTGCTTCGAATCCCAGCTTAGATAAAGACTTTGCTTTTTCGATCATTTCCGGAGTCAGATCATCCACATCATAGCTGATTCTGTGCGGGAGATTCTGCGTATCACGCTCCCAGATGCCCGGCTTGCGCTTCTGTTTTTCCTTTGATTCATCGGGTATCGGTTTTCTCGGGGGACGGCTGCTCCGCCTGGGTTTCCTGCCTTTTTCGCCAGCTCCGCCTTTCCTGGACGGATTCTCATCCTGAGTTTTTCCGTCACTGTCTTTCCCATTTTCGTCTGCATTGGCTGGCTCTGCAGGTTCTTCTGTCCCTGTCGTGTCTTTGGCCTGCTCTCCATCAGCGTCAGACTCTTCGGTGAGCGGATCTGTCTCCACATCCTCGCTGCCGCCTTGTGGAATCCCGGTTTCGAGTTCTTTCCCAGAGAGCTGCTCGTCCTTTTCCCCAAAGGCTCTCCTACGTCCGAGTTTGTTGTTCTCGTCCTTATTCTGCTCCTTCTGTTTGAGTTCCTCATTTTCCTTTTGCAGCGCTTTATAATCTTCAGCTGCTTTTTCAGCTGCCTTTATCAGCGCTGCAATGCGGTTCGTCTTGACGATGTCATCCACGATAACCTCACTAAAGATGTTCGAGATGTCGCTCGGACTGAAAGCGCCACACTGGTACAGGAGGTTGTACTTATGAAGTCTCTGGACAGGGATCTCGGTTTCCATCACCGGGCCTCTTTGTCTACGGAAGCAAGGCTTGCGCTGGCCTTCTGAACGGCATCCTGATAGGCGCGGAGAGCCTTCCTCAGCTGTGTATTCTCATTCCGCAGAGATGCATTTGCCTCCTCCAGCTCTGTTATTCTGGAAATCAAAGTTTTCGTCGAACCTTCAGCCCGAACAGAGTTTGCCTGCTCTGCTGGTGCGTCGGAGGCCGATGCCTGCTTTCGAACGTACTTCCTGGTGGGCACAACCTCCCCTGTAACGGGATCAAGCTTCCCGATCAGCTTCCGGTCTGTCTTGTGCTGTTTAGCCTCCTTGTCCCAATAGCTGTGTGAAGAATAAACGTATACCGTATCCCCCTGTCTCAGATGAATGGTACCCATGTCAGACCTCCTGAGAGCTGCTTATCAGTTCTCAGGAGTATAGTAACATATCTATACCCTCTTGTCAACCGAAAATAAGGGTATAGATATCTGAATATTTATACTCCCCACTGAAGTAGCCTGAAAGTTCAAAAACCGCGTGTTTTCAGGATCTCTGGGATTCTGCGGCCACCTGATCAGGCATGTCGATGTGCGGGTATACTTCGCGGATGGTACCGTCAAGTGCGATTCCGCTCATGAGCTGACGGTACTGCTCCGGAGAAAGAGATCTGGCTTCGTCCGCATTCCTGGGATACTGGAATGAGTTTCCCGGCGCAAGGCGAAGCGTATAGAGCACAGTGCCGATTCCCTCGAAGCAGATCCCCTTGATCGTTCTGGCAGATCTGCCACGAAAAAGATAGAGAACTCCACGGTCCGTTGGATCCAGGTGATAGTTCAGCATGACATAAGCGGAGAGTCCATCAACGCCGCGGCGCATATCCACCCTCTTCGTGCAGAGAATGATCTTCCTGAAGCCGATGCCGTCAACAAACATGAAAAGCCTCCTTAAGCATGGAGAGGGTCTCGCGCCGGACAGAAGAGTAGAGATAGAGCCGACAGGACCGTGTCTCCAGGATAACTTCCGGAGACACGGCAGGCCCTCCCGGCCTGCCTGGAACAGATCCGGCATTTCCTTCTTCCGGTGTACCGGTGATCCGCGGAAGATCAGAGTGGTTCGACCGGCTGCGGGAACCCGAGTCATCAGCAGTACCCGGTTCCGAGCCTATTGTATTGACATCAGGGCGTGCCTGTCCGTTTACGATGTCGGTGATGTCTACGAAGTTCTCTGTCTCTGGCACTGAACCAGAGGATGCCTTCCTGTTACTGGCGTCCGTCTCCCTGATCACGTTTTTCCAGTAGTAGAAGAGTGAGGCGTTGATCTCATGCTCCCTGCACCATTGTGCAATCGACATCAGCTTCGTTTCTCTGTTCTCGTACGCATTGATGATCGGCCTCCAATAGCGAAGCTTCTCCTCACGAACCATCTGCTGTCTCTTGTCCATAAAAAAGCCTCCTCTGTAGAACGCAGCTAGTAGTTTCCTAGCCTCATTCTACAGAAGAGGTTGATCCGGGTCATGGTACGTCCGTTGTTACGCTTACGATCGTTCAGGATCGAGGTGGAGAGCTCCTGCGCTTCATCTATCGCAAGGATCAGCGGCTGCCTCTTCTCTTTGTACAGGTAATAGATCTGCTCTTGGATCGCCTTGAACAACGCCGGTTTGCTGCCTTTCTGGCTGACGCCAAGGATGCCGCAGAACTCTTTATAGAAATCTGTGACGCCTACGGTGGACAGGCAGATGTAAGCCATGTGGTACAGGTTTGGGTTGAGTCCGGCGGCGAAGCAGCGCAGGACAAAGGTCTTGCCCATCCCGGGACGCGCGGTAAAAACGCCGATCCCACGCACGTCCTTGAGATAATTCAGGCGGCTAGTCATTTCTTTGAAATCCGAGGACTCGAAATGATCCCTTTCCTTCAGTGACTGCTTGTCGAACGGATTGCAGGTAAGCCCGTAGTACGCTGTAAAACTGCTCATGATGCATCTCCGATCTTCGCGTAGTCGATCGTGATGTTATCACGCTTCGTGTGGCAGTTCTCTACACGGTTGGTCTGACGGATCGGGAAGCGCTTTTTATCGTAAAGGATGAAGGCTGTGCTCATGTCGCTGGGCTGGAAGCGGATCTCAACGCTCTGCCCGATGAACTGCATGGGCACGTCGTAACTGACTTTATCGATGGAGACAGTGGCATCTTTCTTCACGCGTCGGTTGATCCGGTTGAGAAAACATTCATCCAGCCATTCCTGTGAGGCAGGAGCCTTGATCTGGTCCTTTGTCTTCAGGTACCGGTCCATGGGCGTACAGCCGATCCCGGAATGGAAGGAAGTGTTATAAGAACGCATATATTCCCTGAGCATGCCGTTGAACTGCGCCAGGGAGTGGATGGACTCCATATCCAGCTTGTACAGCCAGGTCTCCTTGAGTGTTAACCAGCTGCGCTCGATCTTCGCTTTGGAGGCGCCGTCGCGTACTCTTGTGTGGAGCAGTACAACGCCGAGGCTGCCGCAGATGAGGGAAAGCTGTTCATTGGCATAGGAACAGCCGTTATCGACGTAGAGCTTTGAAGGGATGCCGTAGGCTGCGATGGCGTCTTTGAATACTTTCTGGAAGTTGGCGGCATTGTCACTGTAGAACAGTTCGCCGCCGACGAGGAGCCTCGAATGGTCATCGATGATCATGATGGCATAGACGCGGCGGACCTGCCCGTCCTCGGTGATGTGCGGCAGGTAACAGGTATCAGCCTGCCACATACGCCCGAAAGCGTCCTCCTCGAACTGTTTGCGGTCCCGTACGTTGGGATTTCTGGCCGACTTGAGATCGTTACGTCTGATGAAGCGCTGGACAGAGCAGACATTGACTTTTGAGGAGAGAAGACCGTTGCCAACAAGGTGGTGATAGATCTGTGTGGCGTTCAGCCTCGGAAACTTCTCCTTGACCTTGTAGATCTCCTCGATGGCCGCATCAGAGAGCGCTCTGGCAGAACCTTTGTCAGAACGGGCCTGGGGCATCAGTGCATCATAACCACCACGTTTGTACATCGATGCCCACTTTTCAACGGTCTTGTAGCTGTATGTCACAGCAGTTCCGTCTGGAAGCTTCAGCGGTTTTTCCGTGATCCGTTTGTAATACTCCGTGGCACTGGCATCAGAATAAAGCCCCTGGATTACAGGAGCGATCAGTGCGAAACGGAACTGGGCAACAGCAGTAGCTTTTGCGAGTTCATCATTAGCATAAATATTATTCATAGTACTCTTACCTCCTGATGGCTGTATCCTAAATCAGGCAGGAGGCCGGAACTATTCACACCTTAGGATCTGCGCGTAAATAATTTAAGCAATATATTGCGATTTCATCTCCCATTTCGTATTATGGGTGCATGAGCGATGAAGATATCCTTAAAAAGCGAATAACCGGTGTCATGTCCCTCCTTAATGAGAAGCAGAGGAGGCAGTATCTTGCCTATGAAGCTGAGTCCCTCGGACGCGGTGGCATTTCAAAAGTCAGCCAATTATCAGGTGCGAACAGGAATACGATTGCCGTTGGATTGAAGGAAATTCATTCCGGGAATCCAGAGGCTGATCGTGAAATCCAGCAGGAGGATTCCGGACGCATCCGTAAAAAGGGTGCCGGAAGAAAACCAATTACGAAATCTCAGCCGGGTATTGAAGAGGCTCTGCTGAAGCTGGTAGAGAACGACAGCTATGGCAATCCCGAGACTCCTCTTCTCTGGACATCCAAAAGTACACGGCAACTGGCTCAGGAGCTCACAGAGCAGGGATATCAGATCGGCCCTACTTCGGTCCGCGAGTTACTGGCCGTAAATGGGTACAGCCTGCAACAAAATCAGAAAAACAAGCAGGTTGGCGAGCCATCGCCGGACCGGGATGCCCAATTCAGACATATCAATGAGACCTGCCTGGCCTACATGACCAACGATGAACCAGTGATTTCCATCGACTGTAAGAAAAAGGAAAACATCGGCAATTTCAACAACAATGGTGTCGAATATGCTCCAAAAGGCACCCCTACACAGGTATTGGATCACGATTTTCCGCTGCCTGAGAAAGGCAAGGCAATTCCATATGGTGTTTATGATCTCTCACAAAACGAAGGTTTCGTAAATGTTGGTATCACCTCAGATACTGCAGAATTTGCGGTAGCCTCCATACGTATGTGGTGGGAGGAAATGGGCAAAACACGGTATCCAAATGCAACTAAACTTTATATCACAGCAGACGGTGGCGGCAGTAACGGAAGCCGTAATCGCCTGTTTAAGGTCGAATTGCAAAAGCTCGTAAACGAGATAGGTATTCCGATAGAGGTTTCCCACTTCCCACCAGGAACATCAAAATGGAACAAGATTGAGCACCGCATGTTCAGCCAGATCAGCAAAAACTGGCGCGGCAGGCCGTTGGAAACACTGGCTGTCATCATAAACCTTATAGCGAATACAACAACAGAAAAAGGTCTTGTGATCAAGTGCGGGCTTGATTCCGGTACGTACACGACTGGGATCAAGGTCACAGATGAGGAGCTGGGACAAGTGAACATCATTCGTAATGCGTTTCGGGGAGACTGGAATTATGTCATCGCTCCAGCTATTTATTCCCAGTAGAATACGCATGAGTTAATTGCGCGCAGTTTCTTATGGAATAAGAGCCATCAGCGGCGATAGAGGGTGTGGCCTGTCAGGAGTATGCCGGATTCCTGTGCAGCTGCAGGAATGAGGTAGCTGCCCTGAGAAAGAATGCGTGCAGGAAGGAAGAGAGATGCGGCTGATGATCGATGGATCTCAGAAAGTATGAGGGATCACTGTCCCGGCTGCGCAGGAGCCCCAGCCAGAGCTCTCGGTGTGCCAGAAAGACACGCTTCCACCGGTACAGGGTCGGCGCGGCGATGCAGAAGTCCCGACAGATCTGTGCTACGGTGCGGCTGTGGCGGAAATAGGCCTTCAGGACCGTGAGGATGAACCGCAGGGTGTACTGGGAGTAGGGAATGAGTGTGTCTTTCAGGAGAGCATGGGTATGCCCACAGGTACATCTGACTCTGGGGACAGCGACCTGGAGTTCGTATATCTTTCCCCGATACACATCCACAACGTAGCGCTTGTAGCTGCCGTGGGGCTGATACATGCCTCTGGCGCGGCAGGCCGGGCAGTTGACAAGCGAAAGGTCTGGGAGTTCATCTCCGGGGTATGTGAACAGAAGATCATCTGGCTCTGAGATCCTCTGGGTATTGCAAAGTAACGAAATTCTCCTTATCATAATGTTAGCTTTACGTATATGTGGGACGGTGGTGTGTTCACTGGCAAGGTGAGAGCCCGGCGGTTCGCATTGCGTACATAGTGCTTAAGGAGAAGACCGGCTGTCTGGGCGTGGATCTTCTCCTTTTTCTTATCCTTCTTTCGGGAGACTATCATAATCGGATTGTTAGAATAGTCAACAGTATACGAAAAAAGCATGCCGCATAAGACAGCACGCTAGGATCATCATTTTTATGAACTTCAGAAATCAATCTGCCGCTATAGTGCGGTAGGTGGGGAGTTTAATTTGCTGCATGACATCATAGATACCGGAAGGTATGAGGAACATCAGGAGGTCGATTTCAAAATCGTCCGGACTTACCACCGGCATCTGTACAAGATCTACCAGTGTGCGAACTGCGGTACTCAGGTCAAGGTTCCAGTGGATGCAAGGCACACCGCAAAAAATCAGTACGGCAGCAATACCCGGGATCTGATTCTGTCCCTTGCTGTCTCCGAGAATGTACCGATCAACAAGATCCGCCAGTTTCTCTGCGGCCTTTTCGACGGCAGGTTTGTACCATGCGAGGGATATATCGCCAAGCAGATCAAAAGGGCGGCAAAGGATCTTCAGAATTTCAAAGAAGATCTTCGGAATGAGATGCTGAAGAAGGACCTGCTTTACTGGGATGATACGGTGATTTTTGTGAATACCAAGCGCGCATGCCTTCGCTTTTATGGTGATGACAGGATCGCTTATTACACGGCTCACGAGAAGAAGAATCTTGACGGTGTAAGGGAGGATGGCATCCTGTCAGAACTGAACGAAAGCCAAAAGGTAATGCATGATCACTACACCGGCAACTACAACAGGGAGTTCCGATTCCGAAACGTTGAATGCAATCAGCATCTGGAGCGTGACGCACAGCGGAATACGAATGATACCGGGCATACCTGGTCTGCAGATCTGAAAGATCTGATCGGGAAAGCCATTCATGATCGGAACAAAGCGAAGAAAGAGGGAAGCACATCATTTCCGCCGGAGAGAATCAGGCAGTTCAATGCCTCATTGGATCAATGCCTGGCAAAGGGAGACAAGGAACACGCAGAACTGTACAAAAAGGTCAGGAATATGAAGGGAGCGGACTATGGATATGCGTTTGAGGGAGCACTGCTCAATCGTCTCCGCAAGTATCGCAGGAACTATTTCCATTGGATTGAGGACTTCAGCATACCCACAACGAACTCGTTATCCGAGAGATCTCTCAGAGGCGTAAAGAGCAAGATGAAGGTATCCGGTCAGTTTGAAAGCGTTGAGTATGCGCAGTACTACGCAACACTGCGGAGCTACGTGGAGACATGCAGGAGGAATGGATGGAACGAGATGAATGCATTGAAACGGCTGACGGATGGGAATCCGGTAACGGTAAAGGAGCTGTTCCACGGGACCGAGTCAGGGTGAGATAAAATAGACGCAGAAAGTGCAGGCGCGCTGGCCGAAAGGCCGCGCACCTCTCATGATCATCTTGATAAGAGCTGGGGGATTGTTGCAATCTCCCGGCATGGAGGTCGTGACTTTGCAGCACGAGGCACTTTACCCCGTGAATAGTAACCAGAATTGGTTACTATTCACAGGGGTGAAACCCAAATCTGAATAACATCATTACCATTGACACAGAGCGGAGAATGCCTGATTTTACGGCGTTCTCCGCTCTATTTTGTATTGTGTGAAAACTCAAGACTGAAGTAGGTATATTCATAATATAATATATACATTTTCTCTTGACATTGTACCATATAAGTTATATACTAAGGTATACCTACTAAGGAGGTGCGCAATGTCAAGTATCGTTTATCTCACAAACAAGACGACCGGCATAAAATACGCGTATGAATCTGAATCGTTCAGAGATCCGGTCACGCACAAGCCGAAAAACAAACGAAAACTCATTGGAAAAGTGGATGCCAATGGGAACATCATCCCGACGGAGCCTCATGGCCCACGGCGGAGGAAGACAACAGAGACTTGCACATCAGAGACAGCAAAACCGCCTGTGGATGAAGCGTCAGAACTGCGTCAGGAGATCATTCAACTAAGGCTCCAGATCAAGGATTTGACGGATCAAAACAAACAGCAGGAAAGACAGCTCGAACGACTGAAAGCACTGATTGCTTCTATGTCGGAAGTCTTTACCATGAGGGAATAACAGCCGACGGACACGGAGATGGCAGCGATGTATTCATTCAACGGAACACTCACGCGTAACAGCGAAATCGCAAAACTGAAACAGACCATTGCGATGTATGAGTCCGAAGACCCGCACGCTGCCTTCCGGGCTGACTGCAACCGAAAGGTCAAACTCGCAAACAGCCGACAGGAAAAAGCCGAGACCAACTGGCGGAAAGCACTGGAAACAGCAAAGAATCTGCAGAGCAGGTTAAGTCAGTCATTACGGGAAAACCGCAAGCTCTCAGAGCAGTTGAGAACAATCGGGATGAAGCGGGAATCCGCGGAAAGAAAGGCCGCAAACCTGCAGGAACTTCTGAGCAGACGAGGTCAGAAAATTGAAGAGCTTCAGGCGCACAACAATGAACTGAAAAAGGTCATTGCGGACAAGGACAGACAGCTGAGAGAAAAGCAGGACACAATCGATGAGCTGCGGGCTATGGTCAGGCATCTCGAGGACAAAATCAATCGGGATGGAACGGACAGCGGAACGCCGACATCACAGACGCCCAGGAACAAGAAAAAAGTAATTCCCAACCTGCGCCCGACAACAGGGAATCACAAAGGAGGCCAGCCGGGGCACGCAAAATCAGAGATGCCGGCTTTTGATCCAGAACAGGCTACCGATACCACAACACATGAGCTGAAAGAAGATGAGAAAAAGTGCAGCGTATGTGGCGGAGATCTCATAGATACCGGAAGGTATGAGGAACATCAGGAGGTCGATTTCAAAATCGTCCGGACTTACCACCGGCATCTGTACAAGATCTACCAGTGTGCGAACTGCGGTACTCAGGTCAAGGTTCCAGTGGATGCAAGGCACACCGCAAAAAATCAGTACGGCAGCAATACCCGGGATCTGATTCTGTCCCTTGCTGTCTCCGAGAATGTACCGATCAACAAGATCCGCCAGTTTCTCTGCGGCCTTTTCGACGGCAGGTTTGTACCATGCGAGGGATATATCGCCAAGCAGATCAAAAGGGCGGCAAAGGATCTTCAGAATTTCAAAGAAGATCTTCGGAATGAGATGCTGAAGAAGGACCTGCTTTACTGGGATGATACGGTGATTTTTGTGAATACCAAGCGCGCATGCCTTCGCTTTTATGGTGATGACAGGATCGCTTATTACACGGCTCACGAGAAGAAGAATCTTGACGGTGTAAGGGAGGATGGCATCCTGTCAGAACTGAACGAAAGCCAAAAGGTAATGCATGATCACTACACCGGCAACTACAACAGGGAGTTCCGATTCCGAAACGTTGAATGCAATCAGCATCTGGAGCGTGACGCACAGCGGAATACGAATGATACCGGGCATACCTGGTCTGCAGATCTGAAAGATCTGATCGGGAAGACCATTCATGATCGGAACAAAGCGAAGAGAGAGGGAAGCACATCATTTCCGCCGGAGAGAATCAGGCAGTTCAATGCCTCATTGGATCAATGCCTGGCAAAGGGAGACAAGGAACACGCAGAACTGTACAAAAAGGTCAGGAATATGAAGGGAGCGGACTATGGATATGCGTTTGAGGGAGCACTGCTCAATCGTCTCCGCAAGTATCGCAGGAACTATTTCCATTGGATTGAGGACTTCAGCATACCCACAACGAACTCGTTATCCGAGAGATCTCTCAGAGGCGTAAAGAGCAAGATGAAGGTATCCGGTCAGTTTGAAAGCGTTGAGTATGCGCAGTACTACGCAACACTGCGGAGCTACGTGGAGACATGCAGGAGGAATGGATGGAACGAGATGAATGCATTGAAACGGCTGACGGATGGGAATCCGGTAACGGTAAAGGAACTGTTCCACGGGACCGAGTCAGGGTGAGATAAAATAGACGCAGAAAGTGCAGGCGCGCTGGCCGAAAGGCCGCGCACCTCTCATGATCATCTTGATAAGAGCTGGGGGATTGTTGCAATCTCCCGGCATGGAGGTCGTGACTTTGCAGCACGAGGCACTTTACCCCGTGAATAGTAACCAGAATTGGTTACTATTCACAGGGGTGAAACCCAAATCTGAATAACATCATTACCATTGACACAGAGCGGAGAATGCCTGATTTTACGGCGTTCTCCGCTCTATTTTGTATTGTGTGAAAACTCAAGACTGAAGTAGGTATATTCGTAATATAATATATACATTTTCTCTTGACATTGCACCATATAAGTTATATACTAAGGTATACCTACTAAGGAGGTGCGCAATGTCAAGTATCGTTTAGGCGTTAGTTAAGAAACGGGTTGATAAGCGATCGCCTAGCATGAGACCACTAATACCTCACTTTGAGCTCGAGCTGGGTACACTCCTATCCGTGCTGTGTTGCATCATGTAACAAAGCATCACCTAGATTGCCTAAACACATACACTCACTTGCCGAGTATGTGACTATAAATAACAAGATAGGCATTATGCGGAGAAGAAAAGAGCTCCAAATGGGGATTCTATATCTTCATCGGACATTATCGCGTCGAGAGTTCACCATGGAGGTTGTGGTATGGAACCCATCAACCCGGTTCTTTACTAACGCCATCGTTTATCTCACAAACAAGACGACCGGCATAAAATACGCGTATGAATCTGAATCGTTCAGAGATCCGGTCACGCACAAGCCGAAGAACAAACGAAAACTCATTGGAAAAGTGGATGCCAATGGGAACATCATCCCGACGGAGCCTCATGGCCCACGGCGGAGGAAGACAACAGAGACTTGCACATCAGAGACAGCAAAACCGCCTGTGGATGAAGCGTCAGAACTGCGTCAGGAGATCATTCAACTAAGGCTCCAGATCAAGGATTTGACGGATCAAAACAAACAGCAGGAAAGACAGCTCGAACGACTGAAAGCACTGATTGCTTCTATGTCGGAAGTCTTTACCATGAGGGAATAACAGCCGACGGACACGGAGATGGCAGCGATGTATTCATTCAACGGAACACTCACGCGTAACAGCGAAATCGCAAAACTGAAACAGACCATTGCGATGTATGAGTCCGAAGACCCGCACGCTGCCTTCCGGGCTGACTGCAACCGAAAGGTCAAACTCGCAAACAGCCGACAGGAAAAAGCCGAGACCAACTGGCGGAAAGCACTGGAAACAGCAAAGAATCTGCAGAGCAGGTTAAGTCAGTCATTACGGGAAAACCGCAAGCTCTCAGAGCAGTTGAGAACAATCGGGATGAAGCGGGAATCCGCGGAAAGAAAGGCCGCAAACCTGCAGGAACTTCTGAGCAGACGAGGTCAGAAAATTGAAGAGCTTCAGGCGCACAACAATGAACTGAAAAAGGTCATTGCGGACAAGGACAGACAGCTGAGAGAAAAGCAGGACACAATCGATGAGCTGCGGGCTATGGTCAGGCATCTCGAGGACAAAATCAATCGGGATGGAACGGACAGCGGAACGCCGACATCACAGACGCCCAGGAACAAGAAAAAAGTAATTCCCAACCTGCGCCCGACAACAGGGAATCACAAAGGAGGACAGCCGGGGCACGCAAAATCAGAGATGCCGGCTTTTGATCCAGAACAGGCTACCGATACCACAACACATGAGCTGAAAGAAGATGAGAAAAAGTGCAGCGTATGTGGCGGAGATCTCATAGATACCGGAAGGTATGAGGAACATCAGGAGGTCGATTTCAAAATCGTCCGGACTTACCACCGGCATCTGTACAAGATCTACCAGTGTGCGAACTGCGGTACTCAGGTCAAGGTTCCAGTGGATGCAAGGCACACCGCAAAAAATCAGTACGGCAGCAATACCCGGGATCTGATTCTGTCCCTTGCTGTCTCCGAGAATGTACCGATCAACAAGATCCGCCAGTTTCTCTGCGGCCTTTTCGACGGCAGGTTTGTACCATGCGAGGGATATATCGCCAAGCAGATCAAAAGGGCGGCAAAGGATCTTCAGAATTTCAAAGAAGATCTTCGGAATGAGATGCTGAAGAAGGACCTGCTTTACTGGGATGATACGGTGATTTTTGTGAATACCAAGCGCGCATGCCTTCGCTTTTATGGTGATGACAGGATCGCTTATTACACGGCTCACGAGAAGAAGAATCTTGACGGTGTAAGGGAGGATGGCATCCTGTCAGAACTGAACGAAAGCCAAAAGGTAATGCATGATCACTACACCGGCAACTACAACAGGGAGTTCCGATTCCGAAACGTTGAATGCAATCAGCATCTGGAGCGTGACGCACAGCGGAATACGAATGATACCGGGCATACCTGGTCTGCAGATCTGAAAGATCTGATCGGGAAGACCATTCATGATCGGAACAAAGCGAAGAGAGAGGGAAGCACATCATTTCCGCCGGAGAGAATCAGGCAGTTCAATGCCTCATTGGATCAATGCCTGGCAAAGGGAGACAAGGAACACGCAGAACTGTACAAAAAGGTCAGGAATATGAAGGGAGCGGACTATGGATATGCGTTTGAGGGAGCACTGCTCAATCGTCTCCGCAAGTATCGCAGGAACTATTTCCATTGGATTGAGGACTTCAGCATACCCACAACGAACTCGTTATCCGAGAGATCTCTCAGAGGCGTAAAGAGCAAGATGAAGGTATCCGGTCAGTTTGAAAGCGTTGAGTATGCGCAGTACTACGCAACACTGCGGAGCTACGTGGAGACATGCAGGAGGAATGGATGGAACGAGATGAATGCATTGAAACGGCTGACGGATGGGAATCCGGTAACGGTAAAGGAACTGTTCCACGGGACCGAGTCAGGGTGAGATAAAATAGACGCAGAAAGTGCAGGCGCGCTGGCCGAAAGGCCGCGCACCTCTCATGATCATCTTGATAAGAGCTGGGGGATTGTTGCAATCTCCCGGCATGGAGGTCGTGACTTTGCAGCACGAGGCACTTTACCCCGTGAATAGTAACCAGAATTGAGCCCGATACCTGAATTTTCGGTTGACACCCCATCGGGCGGCAAGTATACTATGACGGTGTGGCTTTTTGGCCACATCGTCATATTTTTTCTACTATATTTTTGGCAAGGAGGTGAAATAGAATGCCAACATTTAACCAGCTCGTTAGAAAGGGACGCCAGGCTTCCACCAAGAAGTCCAAGGCACCCGCTCTGCAGGTAGGCTTCAACTCTCTCAAGAAGAAGCCCATCGACCAGTCCGCTCCCCAGAAGAGAGGCGTCTGCACCGCAGTGAAGACCGCTACCCCGAAGAAGCCGAACTCTGCACTCAGAAAGATCGCCAGAGTTAGACTCTCCAACGGTATGGAGGTGACTTCCTACATTCCCGGTGAGGGCCACAATCTTCAGGAGCACTCTGTCGTGATGATCCGTGGCGGCCGTGTGAAGGATCTTCCCGGTACCAGATACCACATCATCCGCGGCACCCTGGACACAGCAGGCGTTGCGAACCGCAAGAAGGCCCGCTCCAAGTACGGCGCGAAGAGACCGAAAGCTGCAAAGTAATACTTTCTAATTTGAAATGAGTGTTGGATTCTATTTTCGTAGAAGTTTTGGTACAAGACTTTACGCGTAAATAGAGACCGCATGGACACAGACAATTAGTGAGTACCGATGAATTATCATGTGATAAGGAGGGAAGTATCATGCCGCGTAAAGGACATGTACAGAAAAGAGATGTATTAGCAGATCCCTTATACAACAGCAAGGTCGTCACAAAGCTCGTCAACAGCATCATGCTGGACGGCAAGAAGGGCGTCGCGCAGAAGATTGTATACGGTGCATTTGCAAAGATTGAGGCCAAGGCCGGCAAGCCCGCACTCGAGGTGTTCGAGGGCGCGCTCAACAACATCATGCCGGTTCTGGAGGTCAAGGCAAGACGAATCGGCGGTGCTACCTACCAGGTCCCCATCGAGGTGAGACCTGAGAGAAGACAGGCACTGGCTCTTCGCTGGCTGACCATGTTCTCCCGCAAGAGAGGCGAGAAGACCATGGAAGATAAGCTCGCAGGAGAGATCCTCGATGCTTATAACAACACAGGCGCATCCGTGAAGCGCAAGGAAGATATGCACAAGATGGCGGATGCAAACAGAGCATTCTCTCACTATCGTTTCTGATTGCTTCAGGAACGTGATACAAGATTGCTTGTTGTCCATTACTTAGGAGGAAATACCTGTGGCACAATCAGTAACGAGAGAATATCCCCTGGACAGAACCAGGAACATCGGTATTATGGCTCATATCGATGCAGGTAAGACCACGCTGACGGAGCGTATCCTGTATTATACCGGTGTAAACTACAAGATTGGTGAGACCCACGACGGCACTGCAACCATGGACTACATGGAGCAGGAGCAGGAGAGAGGTATCACCATCACGTCCGCGGCAACGACCTGCCACTGGACGCTGGAGGACCATCACAAGAAGAAGGCCGGTGCTCTGGAGCATCGTATCAACATCATCGATACCCCCGGCCACGTCGACTTCACCGTCGAGGTCGAGCGTTCCCTGCGCGTGCTGGATGGTGCAGTTGGTGTGTTCTCCGCAAAGGGCGGCGTTGAGCCCCAGTCTGAGAACGTCTGGCGTCAGGCTGATAAGTACAACGTCCCCCGTATGGCATTCGTCAACAAGATGGATGTGGTCGGCGCAAACTACTACGCCTGCGTGGATCAGATTCGCGACAGACTGGGCAAGAACCCGATCATGATCAACATCCCGATCGGCAAGGAAGATTCCTACATCGGCCTGATCGATCTGTTCGAGATGGATGCATACTACTATAAGAACGACGATGGCACTGACATCGAGATCACTTCCGTTCCGGATGACTTAAAGGATGACGCTCAGCTCTACCACGACCAGATGGTCGAGCAGATCTGCGAGCTGGACGATGCGCTCCTGGAGAAGTTCCTCGATGGCGGTGAGGAAGCCGTCACCATACCCGAGATGAAGGCAGCTCTTCGCAAGGCAACCTGCGAGGGCAGAGCGGTCCCGGTTGTCTGCGGATCCGCTTACAAGAACAAGGGCGTTCAGAAGTGCCTGGACGCTGTCATCGAGTACATGCCCTCTCCTCTGGATATCCCTCCGGTTCAGGGTACTGATCTGGATGGCAACCCGGAGACCCGTGAGTCCGATGACTCCGAGCCCTTCAGCGCGCTGGCATTCAAGATCATCTCCGATCCGTTCGTCGGAAAGCTCGCTTTCATGAGAGTCTACTCCGGCACCTGCAAGGCGGGCTCCTACGTGCTCAACTCCACGAAGGACAAGAAGGAGAGAGTTGGACGTCTCCTTCAGATGCACGCCAACAAGAGAAAGGAGATCGATGAGGTCTTCTCCGGAGATATCGCAGCAGCCGTCGGTCTCAAGGACACCGGCACCGGCGATACCCTCTGCGATGAGCAGCATCCGATCATCCTGGAGTCCATGGAGTTCCCGGATCCCGTCATCGAGCTCGCCATCGAGCCCAAGACCAAGGCCGGCCAGGACAAGCTGACCGATGCCCTGCAGAAGCTTTCCGAGGAGGATCCGACCTTCAAGGCACACACCAATTCCGAGACCGGCCAGACCATCATCGCCGGCATGGGCGAGCTGCATCTGGACATCATCGTCGACAGACTCCTTCGCGAGTTCCATGTCGAGGCAAATGTGGGTGCACCGCAGGTCGCTTACAAGGAGACCTTCACGAAGCCCGTCGACCAGGAGTACAAGTACGCAAAGCAGTCCGGCGGCCGTGGCCAGTATGGACACTGCAAAGTCAAGTTTGAGCCCATGGATCCCAACGGGGATACCGAGTACAAGTTTGACAATGAGGTTGTCGGCGGCAATATTCCGAAGGAGTACATTCAGCCCATCAGCGATGGTATCGAAGAGGCTATGAAGTCCGGCTCTCTCGGCGGGTATCCTGTGACCGGCATTCACGCAACGGTCTACGATGGATCCTATCACGAGGTCGACTCCTCCGAGATGGCATTCCACATCGCAGGAAGCCTCTGCTTCAAGGCCGCCATGGAGAAGGCTGCACCGACCCTGCTCGAGCCCATCATGAAGGTCGAGGTGACCATGCCTGAGGAGTACATGGGCGATGTCATCGGCGACATCAACTCGAGACGCGGCCGTGTGACCGGCATGGAGGACATCCCGTCCGGCAAGCAGGTCAACGCCTTCGTTCCGCTGGCAGAGATGTTCGGCTACGCAACCGATCTTCGTTCCATGACCCAGGGCCGCGGCAACTACTCGATGTTCTTCGAGAGGTACGAGCCCGTGCCGAAGAACGTGGCGGAGAAGGTTCTCGATGAGAGAGCAAAGGAGACCGGAAAGCGCTGAGAAGCACTGTCCAGATCCCTGTAAATTTTACCAATAATGTGTTTGTTTGCTGCCCTCCGCGGGCGGCAAACTGCTTGATTTCAGTAGTATATTCAAGTATAATATCTCTCAGTGACTGACGACCGTGACTGGCGCATTAGCGTTTCACGATAATGTCAAGGCTGTGAAGCGGGGATGTTTCAGTCACTGGCAGATGTGTTCACATTAAAAATTCCAAGGAGGAATTAAAACAATGGCGAAAAAGCATTTCGACAGAACAAAGCCGCATGTAAACATCGGCACCATCGGTCACGTCGATCATGGTAAGACCACTCTGACCGCTGCCATCACCGCAGTGCTGTCTGAGAGACTTGGTGTGGATCCGGCCGTTCCGTTCGATCAGATCGACAAGGCTCCCGAAGAGAAGGCCCGTGGTATAACCATCAACTCTGCTCACATCGAGTACGAGACTGCAAAGAGACACTACGCACACGTTGACTGCCCTGGCCACGCTGACTATGTCAAGAACATGATCACCGGCGCCGCTCAGATGGATGGCGCAATCCTCGTGGTTGCTGCTACCGATGGTGTTATGGCTCAGACCCGTGAGCACGTTCTGCTTGCAAAGCAGGTCGGCGTGCCGAAGATCGTCGTCTTCCTCAACAAGTGCGATATGATGGACGATCCCGAGCTCATCGAGCTGACTGAGATGGACATCAGAGATCTCCTGAATGAGTATGGCTATCCGGGAGATGACACTCCGATCATCAAGGGCTCCGCTCTGAAGGCTCTTGAGAATCCGGGAGAGAAGAACCAGTGGACGGATGCCATCATGGAGCTGATGGACACTGTCGATACCTACATTCCGGATCCGGTTCGTGATAACGACAAGCCGTTCCTGATGCCCATCGAGGATGTCTTCACCATCTCCGGTCGTGGTACCGTTGCTACTGGCCGTGTCGAGCGTGGTATGCTGAAGCTCAACGATCCCGTTGAGATCGTCGGCATCAAGGACGATACTCTTACCTCCGTCGCTACCGGTATCGAGATGTTCCGCAAGACCCTCGACTATGCCGAGGCTGGTGATAACATCGGTGTTCTTCTCCGTGGTATCAACAGAACCGACATCGAGAGAGGCCAGGTTGTCGCAAAGCCCGGCACTGTGACCTGCCACAAGAAGTTCACCGCTCAGGTCTACGTTCTGACCAAGGATGAGGGTGGCCGTCACACTCCTTTCTTCAACAACTATCGTCCTCAGTTCTATTTCAGAACCACGGATGTGACTGGTGTCATCACCCTTCCTGAGGGAACCGAGATGTGCATGCCCGGCGATCACGTCGAGATGACCATCGAGCTGATTCACCCCATCGGAATGGAGGAGGGACTTACCTTCGCTATTCGTGAGGGCGGCAGAACCGTCGGCTCCGGCCGTGTTGTCTCCATCCTTGACTAATGGAACAAATCGGTAACTGAGATTTGAGATGCCCCGTCGGCAGCAATGCCGGCGGGGTATTTTTTGCACCTTTCTTTTTACAGATATTTTACGATTCCTGCGCGATTTTGAACCAAATCGCGCGAGCGCGATGCTCCATCAAAGTTATCCCTAAAGCTCACAGCTTTCTCTGTTGGGGATACCATGACAAACTTCAGCATAGACAAAAGAGGAAGAAATGATCTTGTCATCTCTTCCTCTTTTCTGTATTCTACAAAAAAAATAACCCACAGATGACCTTGATTGGCGTCGAGCGTTCATCCATGGGGCTCTCATAAGCAAGGTGAGTTTATCAAGTCCCTTGCAAATCTGCAAGCCCCATCTTTGTCGGCCGGCCAATCATGAGTTTCATCCCCATACCATCATTGCCGGAACGATTTCATGAGATACCTTGATTCCCCGAAATTCAAAACCGAACTGTCCAGGCTGGAAGTATTTCTGTCCCTGATCGACTACCGCGAGTCTACCATTCAGGGCTATCTGCAGACCGTCTTCGAGTGCTGTGAATGGCTTGAGAGAACCTATCATGTTTCCCTCGATGATGCTGATCTTGAACAGCTTCAGAGTTTTCTCGTTTATCTCCATAAGCCCATAAGCAAAGGCGGGAGAGAGCTCAAGCCCAGATCTGTCAACGTCTACAACGTCAGCATCCGGCGTTATCGTGCTTCCGTTGCGCATGCTCCCATCCCTCTGGAAAACCTTCCGCTGATGAAGGTGGATCATACCCTCCCGAAGGTACCGACGCGTCAGGAAGTGCAGAAGCTGATTATGGGGACGAAAGATCCGAGAAACCGCCTGATTCTCGCCCTCGGCTTTGGCTGTGCGCTCCGTCTGAATGAAGTCCTGTCTCTGCGCTTCGGTGATATCTCCATCAAAAGAATGCAGATCACAATTCGTGCGGAAGTCAGCAAGAACCGAAATGAAGGGAAGGTCGAACTTCCAAAAGATCTCGCGCGGATGCTCTACTTCTACTTCAAAAGATTCCGTCGGGATGCCGGAGAGGGGGACTACCTTTTTCCCGGCAGAGATGCCGCACATCATCTGTCTGACGGAGCAGTGCAGCGCTTCTTTCAGAAGCGCCTGAAAGAACTCGGATGGGAAAACCGCGGATATCATTTCCATTCCCTCCGACACGCCCATGCGCTTTTCTACTATCAGGGCGGCGCTGATCTCTTTCAGGTACAGGTCAGACTTCGGCACCGCTCCATTGCTTCCACGATGATCTACGTACAGCTGGATGGTCAGCTTCAGGAGAGAAAAAACGTTGCAAACCCCTTCGACGGAAACGGCTTCGCGCTCTGAAAAAACAAAAAAGATGGTACCCTCGAGCCGGCCAGGCAGAACCTTCCGCCTTCCTGACAGTCAGACTGCGATCAGAGTCCGCAGATGCATTACCGGCTTCAGACAGGAAAAAGAGCCTTCAAGATATCGAATCCGCCAGATCTTCCGGAGATTTCTCCCAGACTATCTGGCAAAGCACGGAAAGGAAATGCCGCCCGAAAAGGTGAAGATTCTCCGTCTCATGGCACAATGCGGCACGGGAGATCTGGGTTATATTGTCTCCATCTGCCCTGACTGCGGAGAAATTTCGTTTACACCGAGATCCTGCGGCAACTCGAACTGCCCCTGCTGTGGCTTTTTTCGCCGTGAAAAGTGGATCGCTGAGCGCAGGTCCGAAGTCATTCACGGGATGTCCTACCATCATCTTGTGTTCACGGTTCCCCACGATCTGAATGAGTTGATCTACAACAATCAGAAGGCTCTGCTGGATCTTCTGTTTCATTCCGCGCAGGATGCCCTTCTGGAGCTCTGCCTTGAAAGGCACAACATTAAGCCCGGAATCATCATGGTGCTCCACACTTTTGGGAGCAGTATGACGCTCCACTACCACCTGCACGTGCTGATCTCCGCAGGCGGACTGACACCGGATGACGCCTCCTTTAAGAAGATCAGGGGCTTCTTCCTCCCTGTCCAGAAGATATCCGGACGATACCGGAAGCACTTCATGAGAGGACTCAAGCGGCTCTACAGAAAGGGAAAACTATCCTTCAATGGCTCTGCCGCACCTTATGAGAGTGAGGAGTCATTCCAGAATTTATGCGACGAGTGCTACAAGTGCCTTTGGAATGTCAACCTCAAGAGGTATGGCTCTTATTCTGAAGAAGACAGAGAACGGGATCCGTCACTTCCGGATGTGGAGGATGTCATAGGTTATTTTGGGCGGTACGCCGACAGAACGGCAATCACATCCTCCCGGATCAGGGACGTCTCGGACAGCGGTATCACGTTTGAGTACAAGGACTATCATACCGATGGCTCGTATGACAAGAAGGACATGGTACTCACGCCGGAAGAATTCATCCGACGGTTTTCACTTCACATCCTTCCGAAGGGAGTACGCAAGATCCGGATGGCAGGGTATCTTGCCGGGAATGTCCGTAAAAAGAAGCTTGCAAGGATCCACGAAATTCTGGGTGATGAATATGTACCGAGTCTGATTCGCGGAATGAAAAGCTGTGAGGTCATGAAGGCCCTTTTTGATAAGGATCCGGCCCGCTGCCCCAACTGTGGGGCACAGATGCATGCCTTCCTCTTCAGCATGGATAAGACAGCGATCTATCTCAGGGCAATGGGGAAGGTTGAAGGAAGCAGCTATATCGAAATACCCCGGTATTGCCGGGGACCGGATGGAATGTTGGATGTCTCCCATCCGCGCTTTTAATAAAGATTCTTTTCAGGTCATCTGCCCGGATGGCCTATTTCTCATGTCACAACGTCTGTAAATCCCACCCGGTCAACGGTTCAGAAGAAGAAAGATGGGTTTCTGAGCCAGGGTATTCAAGCCAAGTCGGATGCTAAAAATTCCTAACTATTCCCATAGTCTACGCTGAGAGCGATTCGGTTCAAAACAAAGGATAGTTGCCGGCCCCCTACGGGAACCGGCAACTATCCTTCACAATTTGTCCGACCTTTTCGGTATAATCGAATTGAGAAAGGAGGAGCTGTGAAATGAGACGCATTCTATATCCCGTCGCCGCCATCTGGCTGATCGCCGCGGCCGCCCTGTACGCCGTGGGCGCCCTCTCCGAGCGTGCCACTCCTCTCCCGGAGGAGGAGACTTACGAGGAAGTCAACCGGGACACCGCCTCCCTGGAGATCTCCACCCTCGAGAACAGCTGGGAGCTGTCCCGCTAGCATCCACCATGATTTTGACCAGATCTCCCTGCCCTGCGGCAGGGGGTCTTTTGTTCTGTTTGACGATTCCGAACTGTTTTCGGGAAGTGCAGGTTTTCACTTTGCACATTCTTAACATCAATGCTATAATGTTTATTTATGGAAAGATGATATTTGTTATGGGAGTTTCCGCGCCGAAAAAGCCGGCCGCGGGACCAAGGGGAATGTGATCTTATGGAAGAAAGCGGAAAGACAACACTGCATATCACCATGTTTGGCGGCTTTTCGATCCAGTACGGAGACCGGGAGATTGTGCTGGGGCGCAACACGACGGCAAAGTTCGTGCAGCTCCTGCAGCTGGTCTGGCTGTACGGCGACCGGGGCCTCTCCAAGTCGCAGATTGTCCGGGAGCTCTACGACGTGGACGACCTGTCGAATCCCAACAACAGCTTCAACAACCTGCTGTTCCAGACCCGGCGCCAGATGGTGGCGGCGGGCCTGCCCAAGGAGGATTATGTCGTCCGCCGCAACAAGCTCTATCTGCCCGACCCGGAGGTGCCGCTGGACATCGACACCCAGTGCTTTGAGCGGCTGATCGGACAGGCGCAGGCCGCCGAGGACCCGAAGGAGAAGAACGACTACTACTCAAAAGCCCTGGAGATCTACCGCGGAGAACTCCTGCCCGAGTCCGCCACCCAGTCCTGGGTGGTGACCGAGAGCATCCGGATGCAGAAGCTCTTTGCCGAGGCTGTCCGCTACGCCGGCGCATACGCCAAGAAGGCCAAGGAATACGACACGATGTTCCACATCTACGAGAAGGCGGCCCGGATCTACCCGGACGACGACTGGCAGGCGGACCAGATCGACGCGTTGATCTGCAAGGAAGAGTACCAGCAGGCCTATCAGCTCTACGACCAGACCGTAAAGCTCTACTCCGAGGAAATGGGACTGCCGCCGTCAGACCAGATGCTGGAGAACTACCGGAAGATGAGCCAGAAGCTCACCAACCAGGAGAGCCGCATCGGCGAGATTCAGTCCTCCCTGCAGGAGGACCCCTACACCGGCGCCTACTTCACCACGCTCCCGGGCTTCATCGACACCTACCGGGTGCTGGAGCGGAACATGGAGCGGCTGGGCTACTCGGTCTTCCTGCTTCTGTGCAACCTGGTGGACTACGAGGGCAAGCCGTTCGTGAACCGGGAGAAGCTGGAGGCAAGGTCCCAGACCCTGCGCCAGTGTATCAGCAGCTCCCTGCGGCGTGGCGACATCTTCACCCGCTACAGCGCCAGCCAGTACCTGATCCTGCTCGTGGGAAGCGACCGGGAGGGCTGTGATGTGGTGGCAAACCGCATCTCCAAGAAGCTCTACTCCATGGAGGGCACCAAGGCGGGCGTGCGCTACAGCAATGTCTCCCTGGCGGATCTCTCCAACATCAAGTGACACATCAGTGGGAGAGCACGAAGGCAGAAGCAGGAAGGCGCCTGGCAGGGGCAGAACTGCCCCGGGGCCGGGCATGGGAAGGATGTATGGATAAATTGTATGGTCCCAACCTCCTGGTGGTCGGCATCGATCAGATCGATCGGGTCGACTACAGTGGGCGGCTTTGGAACGGATATCAGAAGGAACCGGTGGCCTTCCAGAACTCGATGGAACTGATGCGGGAGATGGAGGCATTCTTTGACGAGATTAACTTTCCACAGAGCGCAATGCGCATCCGCTCCTTTCAGAAGGAGCAGCGCAGCGCCAGGTGGGCTGGAAAAGCGGAGGACAGAAAACCCGACATGAGTGAATTGGAGAAGAACAAGGGCGAGAAGGGGACATTCATCGTGCAGGTCATGTATCGGCAAAACGCCACGTGGCAGGGCCAGGTGATCTGGGCGGAGCAGAACAAGAAGGCCTACTTCCGCAGTGCCATGGAGCTGCTGAAGCTGATGGACAGCGCACTGGAGCGCGGCACCATCGAGCAGGGAGAGAACATTCCCGCGCCCACCCCGGTGGAGGGGACAAAGGGGCACGAGGCGTGACGCCCCTGCGCTATGTCTTGACGTCCGGGTCTCCCCGGCGCAGGGACCTGATCCGGCAGGTTGGGATTCCTGCCAGGATCTGCCCTGCTGTCGGGAAGGAGACCAGCAGCAAGCGGGATCCCCGCGCCTATGCGGCGGATCTTGCCCGCCACAAGGCGCAGGAGATCGCACAGCAAGAGGAGAAGACCCCCGGTGACTACTGCGTCATCGGTGCGGACACCATCGTGGTGCTAGACGGGGCGATCCTTGGAAAGCCGAAGGACCGGGCGGATGCAAAGCGCATGATCACCGCCCTCCAGGGAAGATCCCACGAGGTCATCACCGGCGTCTGCCTTTCCTACCGGCGCGACGGCCTGTCCGGACAGTGCGCCTTTTCCGAGGTCAGCTCGGTCCGGGTGGTTCCCATGTCCGAGGAGGAGATCGACTGTACCTGGCTACCGGCGAGGCCGATGACAAGGCCGGGGCCTACGGGATTCAGGGCGCCTTTGGCGTCTACGTGGCCGGGATCGAGGGCGACTACTACAACATCGTCGGCCTGCCGATCTCCCGGCTCTATCAAACGATGAAGGAAGCGGGGCTCCTGCCGGAGCTTCCGGGATAGGAAATGCGTCAGGAAGAAGAAAAGAACAACAGGACAGGAAACGAGCGGAAGGCCGCCGGCATCCGAAACCGGGACCTGTTGATCCGGTACATGGAGGAGCAGGCCGCCCTCGGACACTTCGAGAAGATCGACCTGGACAATCTGAGCTCCAAGCAGATCGAGATGATCCTCGACACCACGAACTCGATCAACGAGTTCCGAGAGCTGATGATGTACTACTCCTGCTGCATGGACGAGGTGGTCACCAAGTTTCAGGTCATGAACAAGGAGCTCTCCATCGTCCAGAACCGCAACCCCTTCGAGTCCATCAAGTCCCGGCTCAAGACCCCGATCTCCATCTACGAAAAGATGCAGCGCAAGGGCTATCCCTTCACCATCGAGGGGATCGAGCAGAACCTAAACGACGTGGCGGGGGTGCGCGTGATCTGCTCCTTCATCGAGGACATCTACAAGCTGCGGGACGCACTGCTGTCCCAGGACGACGTGCACCTGGTCCAGGAGAAGGACTACATCCGTCAGCCCAAGGACAACGGCTACCGGAGTCTCCACCTGATCATCGAGACCCCGATCTACCTGACCACCGGCAAGAAGCTGGTCCGGTGCGAGGTGCAGCTGCGCACGATCGCGATGGACTTCTGGGCGAGCCTGGATCACAAGATCAAGTACAAGCAGGACATCCCCAACGAGGAGGCCATCGAGGAGGAGATGAAGTACAGCGCCGAGATGATCAACCAGCTGGACCAGAGAATGCAGCAGATCCACAACAAGATCCGGGAGGCAAAGGACAAGCCCTACGCCCGGGAAAAGAATTAGAAGAATCACGAAAAAACCGATTCCGGCAGGACTGCCGAAATCGGTTTTTGTATATCGGTTTGTATATTCTGTAAGGATCGCTTATTCCTTTGCAGTCCACCTGCCGGCGGCGCCGCAGGGAAGGACCAGGCCGTTTCCCGTGACGGGAAGGCCCACCTCCTCGGCCTCCACATTTCCCGGATGCACCGGATCCAGTGCCGTGTGCAGAAGGTAGGAGAGCACCGCCGGCTGAAGACCGGTGGTGTAGGAGTTTAACAGCACAAAGAGCGGATGATCCGAGAGGATCTTTGCCAGAAGCTGCAGGAGCGGAAAGATCGACTCCTCCATCTTCCAGATCTCCCCCTTGGGGCCTCTGCCGTAGGAGGGCGGATCCAGGATGATCGCGTCGTACCGGCTGCCCCGCCGGATCTCCCGCTCGACAAACTTCGTGCAGTCATCCACAAGCCACCGCACCGGCCGGTCGGCAAGGCCGGAGAGCTGGGCGTTCTCCCTGGCCCAGGTGACCATGCCCTTGGAGGCGTCTACATGGGTCACGGAGGCGCCGGCAGCAAGGGCTGCCAGGGTGGCGCCGCCCGTGTAGGCAAAGAGGTTCAGCACCCGAACGCTCCTTCCCGAGGACACCGCGTCCTGGATCAGCACGGAAAACCAGTCCCAGTTCACCGCCTGCTCCGGAAAGAGCCCGGTGTGCTTGAAGGAGAAGGGCTTTAACATGAACTTCCGGTCCCGATAGGAGATCATCCACTCCTCGGGGAGGTCAAAGAACTTCCACTCGCCGCCGCCCTTGGCGCTTCGATAATAGTGGCCGTTCACCTTGTCCCACTTCTTTCCCCGGGGGGTGTCCCAGATGACCTGGGGGTCCGGCCGGATCAGCCGGTACGAGCCCCAGCGCTCGAGCTTTTCTCCCCGGGAGGTGTCGAGCACCTCATAGTCCTTCCACTGATCCGCTATCCACATGGCATAACCTTCCTCTCTGCCCGACAGGGCTTTTCCATCTTAACACATGGCGGTGGAAAGACAACCAAAAGGCCGCTAGGAGCGGGGACAAACCCGCCACGTACCGCGCGGAGGAAAAAATGGCCGGAACCGAAGTCAAATTTTTGTGAAAATCAGAGAAATTTTTTTCATTTTCCTCTTGCAAGAAGTTAGGGGTTCGGTTACAATAATCGTCGCTGTGACATGATAGCTGTGAAGCGAGAGGTTGCCGCGGATTTATCCCGCGGGTTACTCCGTGGAGCGAATGTCTGGGGCCGTTCTGGAATGACCTGACAGAAGACAAACAGGGCCCAACAATCTGACGACAAGTCACTGTACCGATGAATACCGCATCACGCGGAATTTACAGTCTGCCCCGAGCAGAAACGACGTGTGAAAGTCCTTTTTATTTTTGAGATAGGAGGACACGCACGGGAGTGTGTACAGTCACCGCTTGTCGTACTTCGATTCCAAAGTGCGAATAAGGAGGCGACTTTTTTTATGGCAAATCAGGTTATGAGAATCACATTGAAGGCTTACGATCACGAGCTCATCGATGCTTCCGCTAAGAAGATCATCGACACCGTGAAGAAGAGCGGCTCTCAGGTCTCCGGACCGGTTCCGCTTCCCACCAAGAAGGAAGTGGTGACCATCCTCCGCGCTGTGCATAAGTACAAGGACAGCCGTGAGCAGTTCGAGCAGAGAACCCACAAGAGACTGATCGACGTCATCAACCCGACTCAGAAGACGGTTGACAGCCTTCAGCATCTGGAGATGCCCGCCGGCGTTTACGTCAACGTCAAGATGCAGAACAAGTAATTCTGCGGGCAATGAAAAAGCAGGCAGCGCGGCAAGTGCCGTGTTTGCAGATAAACCTCTACTAGAATGACATCTTCCCGGGGCAGGGCACCTGTGAACCCCCGCATCGGGTGACAGGATGGGACACGGAGACAGCGGCCGCAGGTCAGGCCGGCAGTCAGCAGCAGACTGGAGCCTCCGGGAACTCTGATCACACACAGAAGTCCCCTCGGATGTCCGCTGTAGAACAACGCAGCAGAAAGCACGCTGCGGCATAACACGGTTTGGTTTATGCCGTGTTACAACACCGGAGAACCCGGTAGAAAAGAGGTCAGTAATGAAGAAAGAGATCCTTGCAACGAAGGTCGGTATGACCCAGATCTTCCAGGAGGACGGCACTCTCGTCCCTGTCACCGTTCTGGAGGCAGAGCCCAATGTCGTCACCCAGATCAAGACCATCGAGAACGACGGCTATGAGGCAGTTCAGGTCGGCTTCGGCGATGCGGTTGATCGCGTCAAGTCCAAAGACAAGAGCGGCAGAGTTGAGGTCGCACACCGTCACGGCGTCAACAGAGCTGAGGCAGGCCAATTCAAGAAGGCCGGCGTCTCCAGCAAGAAGTATTTGAGAGAGTTCCGCCTCGAGAACACCGCTGACTACAAGGCCGGCGATGAGATCAAGGCTGACATCTTTGCTGAGGGTGACCGCATCGACGTCACCGCCATCAGCAAGGGCAAGGGATTCCTGAGTGCCATCCAGAAGGGTCAGCACAGAGGACCTATGGGCCACGGCTCCAAGTTCCACCGCCATCAGGGATCCAACAACTCCAGTTCCACCCCCAGCCGTGTCTTCAAGGGCAAGGGAATGCCCGGACACGCAGGCAGCGTTCAGGTAACCGTCAGGAACCTCACGGTTGTCAAGGTCGATCCCGAGAAGAACCTCATCCTGGTGAAGGGTGCTGTTCCCGGACCGAAGAAGGGCCTTGTCACCATCAAGGAGACCACCAAGGTCGAAGCCTGACCGATATCTGAATGAAAGGAGGACCATTCAATGGCTAGCGTAACAGTATTCAATATGGAAGGCGCCGAGGTCGGCACCATGGAGCTTTCCGATAAGCTTTTCGGCGTCGAGATCAACGAGCACCTTGTCCATCAGGCCGTTGTACAGCAGCTGGCTGACAACCGCCAGGGCACCCAGAAGGCAAAGACCCGTTCTGAGGTTTCCCACTCCACGATCAAGCCTTGGAGACAGAAGGGAACCGGCCATGCAAGACAGGGTTCCACGAGAGCTCCCCAGTGGAGACACGGCGGCGTTGTGTTCGCACCCGTGCCGCGTGACTACTCCTTCAAGCTCAACAAGAAGGAGAAGAGAGCCGCTCTGGCATCCGCTCTCACGGATCGCCTGCAGCAGAAGAAGCTCATCGTTGTCGACGAGCTGAAGTTCGAGACCCCCAAGACCAAGGAGTTCGCAAAGGTTCTGGGCAATCTCAAGGTGCAGGGCAAGGCTTTCGTCGTTGTGGCTGACGGCAGTGCAGATGTGGTTCGCTGCGCAGCGAACATCCCCACCGTCAAGACCGCGGGCACGAACGAGCTCAATGTCTACGACATCATGAACGCACAGGCAGTCATCCTCACGAAGGACGCTGTCAACAAGATCCAGGAGGTGTACGCATAATGGCAGCGCTTGGTTACTATGACGTCATTTTGAAGCCCGTTGTCACCGAGAAGAGCATGAACGCGGCTCAGGAAAAGAAGTACACGTTCTACGTTCATCCGGAAGCAAATAAGATTCAGATCAGAGAGGCCGTTGAGAAGCTCTTCGACGGCGCTAAGGTCAAGAAGGTCAACACCGTGACCGTCCGTCCCAAGAAGAAGAGAAGAGGCATGGTGGAAGGCGAGACCGCAAAGGCCAAGAAGGCCATTGTGTTCCTGACTGAGGATTCCAAGGACATTGATTTCTATCAGGGCCTTTGAGAATCATAAAAACCGGATCGACAGCCAAACCTATGGTCCGGTGCGGTGCAAATAAAACAAGGAGTATGAATCATGGGAATTAAAAAGTATACCGCTTATACCCCGTCCAGACGGAACATGTCCGGTTCCGATTTCGCGGAGATCACAAAGACCACGCCCGAGAAGAGTCTGATCGTCTCCAAGAATCAGAAGGCCGGCAGAAACAACCAGGGCAAGATCACGGTTCGTCACAGAGGCGGCGGAAACAGAAAGAAGTACAGACAGATCGATTTCAGAAGACTCAAGGATGATGTCCCTGCAAAGGTCATCGGCATTGAGTACGATCCGAACCGTACTGCAAACATCGCCCTCATCGCCTATGCAGATGGCGAGAAGGCTTACATCCTGGCACCTCAGGGCCTGACTGATGGCATGACCGTCATGAACGGACCCAAGGCCGAGGTGAGAGTCGGCAACTGCCTTCCTCTCTCCGAGATCCCCGTTGGTACCACGATCCACAACATCGAGCTGTATCCCGGAAAGGGCGGCCAGCTGGTCCGCACTGCCGGTGCAAGCGCACAGCTGATGGCAAAGGAGAACGGCTATGCCACGCTTCGTCTTCCCTCTGGTGAGATGAGAATGGTCCCGATCGCCTGCAGAGCAACCATCGGCACCGTCGGCAACATCGATCACAACCTGGTCAACTACGGCAAGGCAGGCCGTGTCCGCCACATGGGCATCCGTCCTACCGTCCGCGGATCTGTCATGAACCCCAACGATCACCCTCATGGTGGTGGAGAAGGTAAGGCACCTGTTGGACGTCCCGGCCCTGTCACACCTTGGGGCAAGCCCGCTCTTGGTCACATCACCAGAAAGCACAAGTCTTCTGACAAGCTGATCATCAGACGCAAGAACGGCAGAGGAATCAAATAAGGAGGTAAGTCATGGCTAGATCACTGAAGAAAGGCCCCTTCGCGGATGAGAGCCTTTTAAAGAAGGTAGATGCAGCAAACGCTGCAGGCGATAAGACCGTCATCAAGACCTGGTCCCGCCGTTCTACCATTTATCCTTCCTTCGTGGGTCACACCATTGCGGTGCACGACGGAAGAAAGCACGTCCCGGTTTACATCACAGAGGATATGGTCGGTCACAAGCTCGGCGAGTTCGTCCTGACCAGAACGTTCCGCGGTCACAACGGGAACAACAAGGAGGCCTCCACAGGCAGGTAATCCGCCTGTGTGGACGTGCGCAGAAAAGATTTGAAAGGAGTTCATCAATCCTATGGCTAAGGGACATAGAACACAGGTTAAGAGAGCCAGGAATGCGGTGAAGGATACGAGACCGCACGCAAAGCTCACATATGCTAGAATTCCCGTTCAGAAGGCCTGCTACGTAATGGATGCCATCAGAGGCAAGGACGTTACGACGGCAATCGGAATTCTGGAGTACAATCCGAGATACGCTTCCAGCGTAATCCTGAAGTTACTGAAGTCTGCCATCGCAAACGCAGAGAACAATCTCGGCATGAGCGCTGACCGCCTCTACATCGCAGAGTGCAACGCCTCCAACGGACCCATCATGAAGAGGATCCAGCCCAGAGCACAGGGCAGAGCGTACAGAATTCTGAAGAGAATGAGCAACCTGTACATCATCCTCGATGAGAAGAAGGTTGAGGAAGCGTAATTCAGCGTTTGAAAGGAGCCTATAATGGGACAGAAAGTTAATCCTCATGGCATGAGAGTCGGCGTCATCAAAGACTGGGATTCCAGATGGTACGCTGACGCAAACTTCTCTGACATGCTGGTTGAAGACTACAACATCCGGAAGTTCTTAAAGAAGAAGCTGGCACAGGCTGGCATCTCCAAGATCGAGATCGAGAGAGCCTCCGAGAGAGTGAAGATCACCGTCTACTCCGCAAAGCCGGGCGTTGTCATCGGCAAGGGCGGCGCAGAGATCGAGAACACCAAGAAGCAGCTGCAGAAGCTCACCGACAAGAAGGTCGTCCTCGAGATCAAGGAAATCAAGCGTCCCGACAAGGATGCACAGCTCGTTGCAGAGAACATCGCACAGCAGCTTGAGAACCGTGTTGCGTTCCGCCGCGCGATGAAGTCCGCAATGAACAGAACCATGAAGTCTGGTGCTCTTGGATTCAAGGCAACCTGCGGCGGCCGTCTCGGCGGTGCCGATATCGCCCGCACCGAGTCCTGCTCCGACGGAACCATTCCGCTGCAGACACTCCGCGCAGACATCGACTATGGTTTCGCAGAAGCTAACACAACATACGGCAAGGTCGGCGTCAAGGTCTGGATCTACAAGGGAGACATCCTTCCCAAGAAGCACAATGACGCACCTGCAGCAGTCGAAGGGGGTGCACGCTAATGTTAATGCCGAAGAGAGTTAAGTATCGTGAGCAGTTCCGTGGCAACCGCCGTGGAAAGGCAACCCGTGGCAACACCGTGACCTACGGTGAGTACGGTCTCGTCGCCCTGGATCCCGCATGGGTCAAGGCAAACCAGATCGAGGCAGCCCGTGTCGCGCTGACCCGTTACATCAAGCGTGGCGGTCAGGTTTGGATCAAGATTTTCCCCGACAAGCCCATCACCAAGAAGCCTCTGGGTGTTCGAATGGGATCCGGAAAGGGCGCAGTCGAGTACTGGGTATCTGTTGTAAAGCCCGGCAGAGTTCTTTTTGAGATCTCCGGTGTACCTGAGGAGCAGGCTAAGGAAGCTCTTCGTCTGGCGGGAACCAAGCTCCCGATCCGCACGAAGATCGTTTCCAAGGCTGACCTGGAAGGCGGTGCAGAATGAAGTCAAACGAATACGTAAAGGATTTACAGACCAAGTCTGTTGATGAGTTAAAAGAGGATCTCACTTCCGCAAAGAAGGAGCTCTTCAATCTGAGATTCCAGAATGCAACAAGCCAGCTGACCAACACGGCAGAGATCACGAAGGTTCGCAAGAACATTGCGAGAATCCAGACCGCGATCAACGCAAAGGCAGAGTAAATTCGGGAAAACGCAGAAAGGAGCGCACCGTGGAAGAGAGAAATTTGAGAAAGGTCCGTATCGGTAAGGTCGTGAGCGACAAGATGGACAAGACTGTCGTCGTCTCCATCGAGAACCACGTCAAGCATCCGGTCATCGGCAAGATTGTGAAGAGAACTTACACGCTGAAGGCACACGATGAGAAGAACGAGTGCGGTGTAGGTGATACCGTAAAGGTGATGGAGACCAGGCCCCTGTCCAAGACAAAGAGATGGAGAGTCGTTTCCATTGTTGAAAAAGCTAGATAATACTGGTATGATCTACAGGTTGCGGAACTGGGACACGCCCGGTTCCGGCACCGTTTTGAAACCATCAGAAAGGAATTAGACATGATTCAGCAGGAAACCAGACTGAAGGTCGCGGACAACACCGGTGCCAGAGAGCTGCTCTGCATCCGTGTTTGCGGCGGATCTACAAGAAGATATGCCCGCATCGGCGATACCATCGTTGCAACCGTGAAGGATGCAGCGCCCGGCGGTATGGTCAAGAAGGGCGATGTGGTGAAGGCGGTTGTCGTCCGCACGGTTCGCGAGACCAGACGGTCTGACGGATCCTACATCCGCTTTGATGAGAATGCAGCAGTCATTATTAAGGACGATTTAACTCCGACAGGAACCCGTATTTTCGGACCTGTAGCAAGAGAGCTTCGTGAGAAGCACTTCATGAAGATCCTTTCCCTTGCTCCGGAAGTATTGTAAGGAGGACGAGAAATGGCAACAGCGAAGATTAAGAAGGGCGATACCGTCAGAGTAATCGCCGGCAGAGAGCTTGGCAAAGAGGGCAAGGTCACGGCCGTCGATGTCAAGAATCACAAGGTCCTGGTCGAGGGCATCAACAAGGTCAAGAAGCACGAGAAGCCGAACATGAACAATCAGAACGGCCAGATCGTCGAGAAGGAAGCGTTCCTTGACCTCTCCAATGTCATGCTGGTCGTGGACGGCAAGGCTACCAGAGTCGGCTTCAAGGTCGAGGATGGCAAGAAGGTCCGTTTCGCCAAGGCAACCGGCAAGACCATTGACTGAGGAAGAAAGGAGGAAACGCTTTGAGCAGACTGAAAGATCAGTACAACAATGAGATCCGCGAGGCTCTCACCAAGAAGTTCGGCTATACGAACCCGATGCAGGTTCCGAAGCTCGACAAGATCGTGGTCAACATGGCAGTCGGCGAGGCTAAGGAGAACGAGAAGGTTCTCGAGAGCGCAGCCAAGGATATGACCGAGATCACCGGTCAGAAGCCGGTTTACACCAAGGCTAAGAAGTCCATCGCAAACTTCAAGATCCGTGAGGGTATGCCGATCGGATGCAAGGTCACCCTTCGTGGCGATCGTATGTATGAGTTCCTGGATCGCCTTGTTTCCCTGGCTCTGCCCCGTGTCCGCGACTTCCGTGGCGTGAACCCGAACTCCTTTGATGGCAGAGGGAACTACGCCATGGGCATCAAGGAGCAGTTGATTTTCCCTGAGATCGAGTACGACAAGGTCGACAAGGTCAGAGGCATGGACATCATCTTCACAACCACCGCCAACACCGATGAGGAAGCGCGCGAGCTGCTGAGACTGTTCGGTATGCCTTTTGCAAAGAACTAAAAGGAGATTGACATGGCAAAGACTTCGATGAAGATCAAACAGCAGATGAAGCCGAAGTTCTCCACGCGCGCCTATACGCGCTGCAGAATCTGCGGCCGCCCGCACTCCGTGCTGAAGAAGTACGGAATCTGCCGCATCTGCTTCCGTGAGCTCGCATACAAGGGCGAGATCCCGGGTGTCAGAAAAGCATCCTGGTAATTCAGAGGAAGTTTGGAATAATCCTATTGGGATATCACATACTTAAGACGCGAGAGTGCGTCAGAAAGAGGTAAGTAACATGAGCATGAGTGATCCTATCGCAGATATGCTGACCAGAATTCGCAACGCGAATACTTCCAAGCATGACACCGTCGACGTCCCGTCCTCCAAGATGAAGCTCGCCATTGCGGACATCCTGGTCGATGAGGGCTACATTGAGAAGTACGATCTTGTGGACGCAGGTCCCTACAAGAACATCCACATCACACTGAAGTATGGTGCGACCAAGAACGACCGCATCATCACCGGCCTCCGGAGAATCTCCAAGCCCGGCCTTCGTGTGTATGCTAGCAAGGATCAGGTTCCGAAGGTCCTCGATGGACTCGGAACGGCCATCCTCTCCACCAACCAGGGCGTGATCACCGACAAGAAGGCCAGAGAGCTGCAGGTCGGCGGCGAGGTTCTGGCTTACATCTGGTAATCCGGATTCACCTATATACTGCGAATCTGACCCCGGCGGGATGGGCCGGCCGGTCAGTTCATTTGATACAGATAAACAAATTACGACAGAATATTTGGAGGTACGGGCATGTCACGAATCGGTAAAATGCCAATCGCTATACCGGCGGGCGTAACTGTCAGTGTAGCAGAAAATAATACAGTGACGGTAAAGGGACCCAAGGGTGAGCTCACCAGAACGCTCCCCAAGGAGATGACCATTAAGCAGGAAGACGGAAAGGTCGAAATCTCCCGTCCCAGCGATGATAAGAAAGAAAAGGCACTGCACGGTCTTACCAGAGCGCTCCTTCACAACATGGTTGTTGGTGTTTCCGAGGGCTTCAGCAAGACGCTCGAGATCAACGGCGTCGGCTACAGAGCTCAGAAGCAGGGTAAGACACTTGTAATGCATTTAGGATATTCCCACACGGTTGATATGGAAGATCCTGAGGGCATCACCACGACGGTTCAGGACAACAAGATCATCGTCTCGGGAATCGATAAAGAGCTGGTTGGCCAGACCGCTGCCAACATCCGCGCGAAGAGAGGACCGGAGCCTTACAAGGGCAAGGGAATCAAGTACGACTACGAGACAATCAGACGCAAGGTTGGTAAGACCGGTAAGAAGTAAGGTAAGGAGCGTTTAAAATGGTCAAAAAAGCAAATAGAAAGTTAATTCGCGAGAAGAAGCACCTGAGAGTGCGCAACCGTTTCAGCGGCACTCCTGACAGACCGCGTCTTTCCGTTTACAGAAGCAATAACCACATCTACGCACAGGTCATCGACGATGAGGCGGGCAAGACCCTTGTTTCCGCTGGCACCGTGGAGAAGGATGTCAAGGCTGCGCTGGAGCACACTGATGACATTGCAGCAGCAGAGTACATCGGCGATCTCGTAGCAAAGAGAGCACTCGAGGCCGGAATCACCAAGGTTGTTTTCGACCGCGGCGGTCTCATTTACCAGGGCAAGGTCGCAGCACTCGCTGACGCAGCACGCAAGGCCGGCTTGGATTTCTAAGGGAGGAATAAGACTAGATGAAGCGTTCTAATATTGATGCAAGTCAGATGGAACTCACCGATAAAGTCGTCACCATCAAGCGTGTCTCCAAGACGGTCAAGGGCGGCCGCAACATGCGGTTCACCGCACTGGTTGTGGTTGGCGATCAGAATGGTCACGTCGGCGTCGGCCTCGGCAAGTCCATCGAGATTCCGGAAGCCATCCGGAAGGGAAGAGAGGATGCCGTCAAGAACATGGTCACCGTGTCCCTCGATGAGGTCGGCTCCATCTGCCACGACTACACCGGAAAGTACGGTTCCTCCTCCGTTCTTCTCAAGAAGAGCCCCGATGGTACCGGTATCATAGCCGGCGGTCCTGCACGTACGGTCTGCGAGATGGCCGGAATCAAGAACATCAGAACGAAGTCCCTTGGTTCCAACAACAAGCAGAACGTCGTTCTGGCAACACTGGATGGACTCAGCCATGTGAAGTCCCCCGAGGCGGTTGCTGCAAGACGCGGCAAGTCTGTTGAGGATTTTAAGGGCTGAATGACCCCGGGATCCCACAGCGACACGGAAAGGAGAACACAGTAAAATGGCTGACAAGAAGTTAAAGATCACGTTAGTGAAATCTACAATCGCAGCTGTTCCGAAGAACAAGGCAATCATCAAGTCCATGGGCTTCCATAAGACAAACAGCAGCGTGGTGCTGCCCGACAACGCAGCAACAAGAGGACAGATCCGCCTGATCGCTCCTTTTGTCAAGGTTGAAGAGCTGGACTAAGGAGGGACGAAACATGGAATTAAATAGCTTAAGACCGGCCGACGGTTCCAGACACAGCGATTTCAGAAAAGGCCGCGGAACCGGATCCGGAAACGGAAAGACCGCAGGCTTTGGTCATAAGGGCCAGAAGGCTCGTTCCGGCAGACCCAGAGCAGGTTTTGAGGGCGGCCAGATGCCCCTTTACCGCCGTCTGCCCAAGAGAGGCTTCACAAACTACAACAGCAAGGACATTGTGACCGTCAGCCTTGCTACCATCGCTGACAAGTTCGAGGATGGCGCTACGGTCGATGTGAAGGCTCTGCTCGATGCAGGCATCATCAAGGAGACCGGCGACGGTGTCAAGGTTCTCTCCGGTGACAAGGGCAAGGAGAAGCTCTCCCTGACCAAGAAGCTCACCATCAAGGCAAATGCGTTCTCCGCAGCTGCCAAGGAGAAGATTGAGGCAGCCGGCGGCGCAGCAGAGATTGTTGACTGATCAGGCAGCTGAACACCCCCGGGAGCTTCTCCCGGTGAACTACATAAACAGCGCAGGGTTACCTGCCTGTTTATGTTTTTTGTCGTGAAAGGTCATGGATAACGTTATGTTTGATACCGTCAAAAACGCGTTCAAAATAAAAGAAATCCGCAACAAGATTCTCTTTACGCTGGCCATGCTCGTCGTGGTCCGGTTCGGCTCTCAGCTCCCGGTTCCCGGCGTGAACCGGTCCTACTTCGCGAGCTGGTTCTCCCAGCAGACGGGTGATGCATTCAGCCTGCTGAATGCCTTCACCGGCGGCTCCTTCCTGAACATGTCCGTCTTTGCGCTGAACATCACGCCCTACATCACTTCCTCGATCATCATTCAGCTCCTGACGATTGCGATCCCGAAGCTGGAGGAGATGCAGGAGGATGAGGGAGAAGAGGGCAGGAGAAAGCTCACCGCCATCACGAGATACGTGACGGTGGCCCTCGCTCTGGTCCAGGCATCCGCCATGACCATCGGCTTTGGCCGCCAGGGCCTGCTGGAAGACTATAATGCGGTGAATGTCATCACCTGCATCGCCACCCTGACCGCCGGTTCCACCGCTGTCATGTGGATCGGTGAGCGGATCACGGACAACGGCGCGGGCAATGGAATTTCCATCGTCCTGACCATCAACATCATCTCCCGTATCCCGCAGGATATGTCCGGCCTCTGGGATCAGTTCGTCTCCGGCAAGAGCGTTGCCAATGCCGGCGTCGCCATTGTGGTCATCGCTGCGATCATCGTGGGCATGACCGTCCTGACGATCCTGCTCAACGACGCAGAGCGCCGGATTCCGGTGCAGAACGCCAGCAAGATGGCAGGCAGACGTGCCCTCGGCAGTTCTCTCTCCAGCATTCCGCTGAAGGTGAACACCGCCGGCGTCATGCCCATCATCTTCGCCTCCAGTATCATGGAGTTCCCGGTGCTGATCTCGACCCTGGTCGGATACAAGGGGACCGGCTGGTGGAGTGAGGCCCTTCGGTACCTCTCCTCCAGCTACTGGTGCAGTCCGAACTATCCCCGGTATTCGCTGGGTCTTGTGGTCTACGTGCTGCTTCTCATCTTCTTTGCCTACTTCTACACCTCGATCACCTTCAACCCGATCCTGGTGGCGGACAACTTAAAGAAGAGCGGCAGCTTTATCCCGGGCATCCGTCCCGGCAAGCCCACCCAGGACTACCTGCAGCGGATCCTGAACTACATCATCTTCATCGGCGCCGTGGGTCTGACCATTGTCGGTGTGATCCCGTTCCTGTTCCGGGGACTGTTCAATGCGGACGTCTCCTTCGGCGGAACGAGCCTGATCATCATCGTCTCGGTCATCCTGGAGACGATCAAGCAGATCGAGTCCATGATGGTGGTCCGCAACTACAAGGCCTTCCTCACCGAGTGAGAAGACCGGCAGTACTTTTTGAGAACAAAGCGGGGGAGCAAGATCACTTCCCCGCGGATTTCAGCGGGTGTTTACCCCCGCTGCAGAGGCAGCAGTCTGTTCTGCCGCCCCTGCAGAGACGGTAAAACTTGATGAAAAGGAGACAGCACATATGAAGATCGTTATGTTAGGCGCCCCGGGCGCCGGCAAAGGCACCCAGGCCGGCCTGATCTGTGAGAAGTACCAGATTCCCCACATCTCCACCGGGGACATCTTCCGGGCCAACATCAAGAACGGCACGGAGCTTGGCAAGAAGGCAAAGGCATACATGGACCAGGGCAAGCTCGTCCCCGATGAGCTGACCATCCAACTTCTTTTGGACCGGGTGGCAAAGGACGACTGCAAGAACGGCTATGTCCTGGACGGCTTCCCGCGCACCATTCCCCAGGCCGAGGTGCTCACCAAGGCGCTGGCTGAGCAGGGCGAGAAGGTCGACTTCGCCATCAACGTGGATGTCCCGGATGAGAACATCGTCAACCGCATGTCCGGCCGCCGCAGCTGCCCCAAGTGCGGCGCGTCCTATCACATCCAGTTCATCCCGCCCAAGAAGGAGGGTATCTGCGATGTCTGCGGCGCAGCCCTGATTCAGCGGGACGACGACAAGCCGGAGACCGTCAAGAACCGGCTCAAGGTGTATCATGAGCAGACCCAGCCCCTCATCGATTACTATGAGAAGGCCGGTGTCTTAAAGACCGTGGACGGAACCAAGGACCGGGACGAGGTCTTTGCGGCAATCACCGCCATCCTGGGCTGAGACGCCCATTAGTGAGGAGAAACACAATATATGTCGAAAGCAGATGTCATTGAACTTGAGGGTGTCGTGGTGGAGAAGCTCCCCAACACGATGTTTCGGGTCAAGCTGGAAAACGGCGCGATCATTCTTGCCCACATCAGCGGGAAGCTCCGCCAGAACTTCATCCGCATCCTGCCCGGCGACAAGGTCACGCTGGAGATGTCCACCTACGACCTGACCAAGGGCAGAATCGTCTGGAGAGACAAGTAAGTCACCAGGGCTTTGACAAACTGTGCGGAGTATTCGTAATTTTGCGAATATTTTGCTTGCATTGTCCGAAGCCGCGTGCTATATTATTTTAGTTCACGTGAAAGTGCATGGGGATACTGTGCGCTTTCTGTGTTGGCGTCTCCGGAACATTCGGTCTGAGACCGGCGGGAGGGAGCGTCAAATAAATGGAAATGAAAATTTCGGAAAGGAGAGTGCAGCGTGAAAGTTAGAGCATCCGTGAAGCCGATGTGCGAGAAGTGCAAGGTTGTGAAGCGCAAAGGTGTGATCCGGATTATCTGCGAGAATCCGAAGCATAAGCAGAGACAGGGATGAGCCATTCGGTCGCAAGACCCGATGCGGCAGGCAACTGCCGAAATCGCCGCTGCCGACGCAGCCCGCGATTTGTTGATACCCTGTGAACCGGTTCCGAAGAACCGGGATTCGCAGCGGAAAGGCCGGATCCGAACCACACCGGCTGGGCGAGACAGATCTCCCGCGTCTTACGGGAAGTCACAGGGCCCCAAAGTCAGCCCTGGTCGCCCCAATCAATCAGACAAGTATTTAGTTTGGAGGAATTACATCAAATGGCTCGTATTGCTGGTATTGATTTACCCAGAGACAAGAGAGTAGAGATCGGCCTCACTGCCATCTATGGCATCGGCCGCACCTCTGCCGACAAGATTCTCGCGGCTACAGGAGTCGATCCTGACACCCGCTGCAGAGATCTGACAGACGACGAGGTCAAGAAGCTCGCTGATGAGATCGCAGCAAACTACATGGTCGAAGGTGATCTTCGCCGTGATGTTGCGATGAACATCAAGATGCTCACCGAGATCGGCTGCTACAGAGGCGTTCGCCACAGAAGAGGACTTCCGGTCCGCGGACAGCACACCAAGAACAATGCCCGCACCCGCAAGGGACCCCGCAAGACGATCGCAAACAAGAAGCAGTAATTCGCAGTAAGACATAGGTAAGAAAGTAGGTTAGTTTTTATGGCAAATCAGAAGTCCGCAGCAAGAACTGCTGCAAAGAAGCGTGTCAAGAAAAACGTTGAACGCGGTCAGGCACATATCCAGGCATCCTTCAACAACACGATCGTTACCCTCACCGATACACAGGGCAACGCTCTGTCCTGGGCAAGCGCCGGCGGCCTTGGTTTCAAAGGTTCAAGGAAATCTACTCCCTATGCTGCACAGATGGCGGCCGAGACCGCAACCAAGGCAGCGATGATTCATGGACTCAAAGCAGTCGATGTTTTCGTCAAGGGACCCGGATCCGGAAGAGAAGCAGCCATCCGCGCGCTGAACGCAAACGGCCTGCAGGTTCTCTCCATCACCGATGTGACCCCCGTGCCGCACAACGGCTGCCGTCCGCCTAAGAGAAGAAGAGTATAACCTGATCCACCGATCGCAAGACAATTGCTCCAATAATTGGAGGAAGGTCCCGGCGTTGCCGGGATTGTAAACAACAATCACGGGATTTCCCGTGACAGTAGGAAAGGAGCCATCATGGCAGTTGATAAGACACCAGTTTTAAAGAGATGCAGATCCCTCGACCTTGATCCGATGTACCTCGGATACAGCAAGAAGTCCCACCGCACCCTGACCAGAAGAAGCAGAAAGGTCTCCGAGTACGGCATCCAGCTTCGCGAGAAGCAGAAGGCTAAGTTCATCTACGGCGTGCTGGAGAAGCCCTTCCGCAACTACTACGAGAAGGCTGACCGCATGAAGGGCATGACCGGTGAGAACCTCATGACCATGCTCGAGTGCCGCCTGGACAACGTGGTCTTCCGTATGGGCTTTGCCAGAACCAGAAGAGAGGCAAGACAGGTCGTGGATCACAAGCACATCCTCGTGAACGGCAAGTGCGTCAATCTTCCCTCCTATGAGGTGAAGGTCGGCGATGTCATCGAGGTGAAGGAGAAGTCCAAGTCCATGCAGAGATTCAAGGACATCTCCGAGGTGACGGCCGCAAGAGTCACTCCTGAGTGGGTCGATGTGGACAAGGAGAACCTGAAGGGAACCGTTAGTACACTTCCTAAGAGAGAGCAGATCGACGTTCCGGTCGATGAGATGGCCATCGTCGAGTTGTACTCCAAGTAATTCTAATCCAAGCCTTAGATGGATACATGCAACCCAGAGGCGCGGCGTTTCCTGCATTCGGGCGGCAGCTGCGTGAAAATGAGTAAGGAGGTATACGCGTGTTTGATTTTGAAAGGCCCAATATTGAGGTCGCTGAAATCTCCGATGACAAGAAATTTGGAAGATTTGTAGTAGAGCCGCTCGAAAGAGGATACGGCATCACGCTGGGGAACTCCCTCCGGCGCATCATGCTGTCCTCCCTTCCCGGTGCTGCAGTCAGCCAGATCAAAATCGATGGCGTTCAGCATGAATTCAGCACTATTCCAGGCGTGAAGGAAGATGTAACAGATATCATCATGAACATCAAGAGTCTCGCGATTCAGAATACCAGCGAGTCCAACGAGCCCCGCACCGCATACATTGAGATGGAGGGTCCCGGAATTGTTCGTGCCCGTGATATCCAGGCAGATCAGGATATTCACATCATGAACCCCGACCAGGTGATCGCAACGCTCTCCGGAGAGAAGACAAAGCTCTTCATCGAGCTGACCATCACCAAAGGAAGAGGCTATGTCAGTGCAGATAAGAACAAGGATGCTGACACCAAGATCGGTGTCATCCCGATTGATTCGATCTACACTCCGGTTCAGCGAGTCAATGTCACCGTTGAGAATACGCGCGTGGGCCAGCAGACCGATTACGACAAGCTGACACTCGACGTCACCACCAATGGAACTCTTGCTCCGGATGAGGCCGTCAGCCTTGCAGCAAAAGTTCTGAGTGAGCACCTCTCTGTTTTCATTGATCTCTCAGAGGACGCCAAGAAGACCGAAGTCATGAACGATCCCGTGGATGAGAAGCCGGATCAGGCTCTGTCCATGAGCATCGATGAGCTGGAGCTCTCCGTGCGCTCCTACAATTGCCTGAAGCGTGCCGGCATCAACACCGTGGAGGAGCTCATCAGCAAGACTCCGGACGAGATGATGAAGGTTCGCAACCTCGGCAAGAAGTCTCTGGACGAGGTTCTGGAGAAGCTCAAGGAGCTTGGCCTCAAGCTCAACAACGCGCCCAGCGACGGCACCAACTGAGGTCCCCGCGAGCGCATCGCAGTTATTGTTCATTGGCATGATCCGCGCTCTTCGCGGTCATGCTTTCCTGACCTGGTAATTCCCATGAGGTTCGGGTTGGGCTGGCACAATCAGCCGGCGGATGCGGGTAAATCCGAAGGTGCCGCATCCGCCGCCATCAGAAAAGGAGAAAATCATGGCTGAGTACAGAAAGTTAGGCAAGAAGACCAAGCTGAGAAAGGCACTGCTTCGCGCACAGGCGACACAGCTGCTTTATCACGGGAGAATCATCACCACCGAGGCAAGAGCCAAGGAAGTCCAGAAGATCGTGGAGCCCCTCATCGCACTCGCTGCGAAGGAGAAGGACAACTTCGAGGAAGTCACCGTCAAGGCCAAGGTTGCCCGCAAGGACAAGGATGGCAAGCGCGTGAAGGAAGTCAAGGACGGCAAGAAGGTTACCGTCTACGACGAGGTCGAGAAGAAGATCACCAAGGACGCTCCTTCCCGTCTGCACGCAAGACGTCAGATCCTGCGCGTGCTCTATCCTGTGACCGAGGTTCCGGCACAGGCAGCAGGCAGAAAGAAGAACACCAAGGAAGTTGATCTGGTGGCAAAGCTGTTTGACGAGTACGGAAAGAAGTACGCTGACCGCAAGGGCGGCTACACCAGAATCGTCAAGATCGGCCAGAGAAAGGGCGATGCGGCCATGGAGGTCGTGCTCGAGCTCGTATAAGCCAATCGGTACTGCGCCTAATGACAGGCCGGCGGGATTTCCCGCCGGTCTGTTTTGCGTTTTGCGCGGGATTGTTTTCTCCCTGCCTGCATGCTAACATAGCGTGAGTTCGCAATCGGTAACCAGTGCCGATAGACAAGGTTGACAACCAATGGAAATCGTAAAGACCATCAAACTGATACACGACTACATCGTCCGCGATGAGGAGGGGAATGAGACCGGCAAGGTGCGCGCCATCGACGGCGTGGACCTGGACGTGGCCCCCGGCCAGTTCATCGCGGTCCTCGGCCACAACGGCTCCGGCAAGTCCACCCTGGCCAAGCACCTGAATGCCCTGCTGTATCCCACCGAGGGGCAGGTCATCCTGGACGGCTTTGACACCACCGACGAGTCCCACCTCTGGGACATCCGGCAGGAGGCCGGCATGGTCTTCCAGAACCCGGACAACCAGATCATCGGCCAGGTGGTGGAGGAGGATGTGGGCTTCGGCCCCGAGAACATGGGCGTCCCCACCAAGGAGATCTGGGAGCGGGTGGAGGAGTCCCTCAAAGCTGTGGGCATGTGGGAGTTTCGCAAGAAGTCCCCGAACCGCCTCTCCGGCGGGCAGAAGCAGCGGGTCTCCATCGCCGGCGTCATCGCCATGCATCCCAAGTGCATCATCATGGATGAGCCCACCGCCATGCTCGACCCCTCGGGCCGGCATGAGGTCATCCGGGCGGCCAGGGCCCTGAACCAGGTGGAGCACATCACGATCATCCTGATCACCCACTACATGGAAGAGGCGATCTACGCCGACAAGGTCTTCGTCATGGACGAGGGCAAGATCGCCCTGCAGGGCACGCCCCGGGAGGTGTTCTCCCAAGTGGACCGGATGAAGGAGCTTCACCTGGACGTGCCCCAGGTGACCCTCCTGGCCCATGAGCTGAGAAAGGCCGGCCTTCCGATCCCCGAGGGGATCCTGACGAGCCGGGAGCTGGCACTGGCACTGGGACTGCAGCCAAAGGAGACGGGATCTGCATGGGACTGAAGATCGAAGACATCACCTATACCTATGAATCCGGCACTGCCATGTCGGTGAATGCACTCAACCACATCACCACCGAGATCCCCGACGGGCAGTTCATCGGCCTGATCGGCCACACGGGCTCCGGAAAGTCCACCTTTGTGCAGATGCTGAACGGCCTGTTGAAGGCAAGTTCCGGCCACATCTACTACAATGGCGAGGACATCGACGGGGACGGCTACGACAAGAAGGCCCTCCGGGCCAATGTCGGGCTGGTGTTCCAGTACCCGGAAAACCAGCTCTTTGAGGCGGACGTCCTCACCGATGTGGAGTTCGGGCCCAAGAACCTGGGCCTGAACGAGAGCGCCAGGAAGGCCCGGGCCGAGAAGGCCCTGAACCTGGTGGGCCTCTCTGAGAAGTACTGGAAGGCCAGCCCCTTTGACCTCTCCGGCGGGCAGAAGCGCCGCGCCGCCATCGCCGGGGTTCTCGCGATGGAGCCGAAGATCCTGATCCTGGACGAGCCCACCGCCGGTCTCGACCCCCGGGGCCGGGATGAGATCCTGGGCCTTGTGCGGGACATGAAGAACCAGCTGGACATGACGATCCTGCTCGTCTCCCACAGCATGGAGGACGTGGCCGAGTACGTCGACCGGATCCTCGTGATGAATGCGGGCCAGATCATGCTGGACGGCACTCCGCGGGAGGTCTTCTCCCACGTCTCCGAGCTGGAGGCGGTGGGACTCGCCGCACCCCAGATGACCTACATCATGCGGGACCTGGCCGCTGCGGGGCTCCCGGTGCGGACCGACTGCCTCACCGTGGAGGAGGCCGCAGCGGAGATTCTCTCGCACCGGGATGCGATCCCGGCGGCAGAAAAAGGAGGTTCCCATGCTTAAGGACGTCACACTGGGGCAGTACTATCAGACGGACTCCTGGATGCACCGGCTGGACCCCCGGGTCAAGCTCCTGGGCACCCTGTCCTACATCATCATCCTTTTTGTCGTCAACTCCGTGCCGGGGTACCTGGTCTGCGGCGCCTTTCTGCTGGTCTGCGTGCTCCTCTCGAGAGTTCCCTTCGGCTATATCCTGCGGGGCCTGAAGACCATCATGGTGCTGCTGCTCATCACCGTGCTCTTCAACCTGTTCCTGACCCCCGGCGAGCCGCTGGTCTCGTTCTGGAAATTCACGATCACGAAGGAGGGTCTCACCTTCTCCATCAAGATGGCCGTGCGCCTGATCTTCCTGATCATTGCCTCCACCCTGATGACCCTCACCACCTCGCCGAACCAGCTGACCGACGCGCTGGAGAGCGTGCTGGGGCCCCTGAAGAAGCTCCACGTCCCGGTGCACGAGATCTCGATGATGATGTCCATCGCCCTGCGGTTCATCCCGATCCTCATGGAGGAGACGGACAAGATCATGAAGGCCCAGATGGCAAGGGGCGCGGACTTCGACTCCGGAAACCTCATCAACAAGATCAAGGCCATGGTGCCGCTTCTGGTGCCGCTGTTTATCTCGGCCTTTCGGCGGGCCAATGACCTGGCGATGGCCATGGAGGCGCGCTGCTACCACGGCGGTGAGGGACGGACCAAGATGAAGCCCCTCGTCTACCGGAAGGGGGATGTGGGTGCCTATGGCGTTCTATGCGCCTTTCTCGCCGCCTGCATCGTGATCCGGGTGATGGGGGTCTGACCATGCAGGAAGAAAAAGGAGAAGTAAAAGCAGCAGAAGGCGCGCCCCGCAGGCGCCGCATCATGCTGATTCTCGCCTACGACGGGACCAATTACTGCGGGTTTGCGGCCCAGAAAGACGAGGCGGTGCCCACCATCGAGGGGGCCGTAAACAGAGCCCTGAAAGAGCTCACCGGGGAGGAAATCGAGGTCACCGGGGCAAGCCGCACGGACTCCGGGGTGCATGCCCTTTGCAACTATTGCGTCTTTGACACGCTCTCCAAAATTCCCGCGGACCGCTTTGCCAATGCGTTAAACGCGAAGCTCCCGGAGGACATCGTTGTCAGAAAGTCCCGGGAAGTGGATCCTTCCTTCTCCCCCCGCGGGGCACGGAACGAGAAGACCTACGTCTACCGGATCTACTGCGGCAAGTTTCCGCAGCCCCTCCTTGCGCGCTACGCCGCCTACACCTGGTTTCACCTGGACATCGCAAGGATGCAGGAGGCGGCCGGATACCTCGTCGGGGAGCACGACTTCAAGAGCTTCTGCAACGTGGCCACCGGCACCAAGACCACGGTGCGCACGATCACGAAAATCCTCGTGGAGGAGGAGCGGGAGCCCCTGCCGCGGATCATGCTCTCCCGCAAGCACACCATCGCGGCGGAGGACGAGGCAAAGCTCGTCTCAATCACCGTCACGGGCCGGGGCTTTCTCTACAACATGGTCCGCATCATCGCCGGCACCCTGATCGAGGTGGGTCGGGGGAACCGAGAGCCGGAGGACGTCGAAAAGATACTGGAGGCAAAGTGCCGGCAGGCCGCCGGCCCCACCGCCCCCGCCAACGGCCTGACCCTCGCCGACTACCGGTTTCTGGACGCGCCGCCCTGGGATTTTGACCGGCACAGCGCCCAGTGAGGATGGGAACCAGTGTGCGGCGATATCCGTCTCTTCTGACCATCCCCGCAGTTGCGTTTTTCAGGCTTTTGTTTTATTCTGTTGTCAGACAATAGTCAGCCTCTTTGCCGGCAGCATCGCGCCAGCAAAAAAGCCGTGCTGATTCGCATTTGCGAGCAGAGAGGACAGCCGCATCTGCGGCTGCCCTCTTCGATTTTTGTGCGGAAAGAAAAACAGTGGGGGAGGAAACCAACCTTGGAAGGGGCAGCAAACTGGAAGACCTACCTGGAGATGGAAGAGCAGTATCGGCTCCTGGTGGTGGACTGCGGCCTGGAGGACGTCCTGGCGGCCAGGCAGGTGTTCTCCGCCTTCCTGCACACGCTCCGGGCCATCCAGGAGGAGGGCACAGCCGGATGGACGAGCCTTCCCGCCCTGGAGCAGGAGACCGGGCTTTCCTTCCTGCCGTTTTTGAAGCGCTTCCTGGAGACCCTGCGGGAGGCCGCACTCTACCGGTCCCTCAGCGATGCCTGCGACAGCCTCTGCGCCGCCTTCCCCGCGGGCTGCGGGGATCTTCGGATCGCCGCGTTCAAGATCGAGGCCCTGATCCATCTGGGAGAGGCGGCCAAGGCGGTGAAGTGGTGCGACAGTCGCATCTCAGCCTCCCAGAACAGTACCCCCTACGTGGAGATCCAGGACGTGTTGAGCGCCCTCCTCGCCGCGGGCCGCTGCGACATCGCCGTGCAGCTCTGCGATGAGGAGGTGGGCCTGGTGGAGCGGGAGCAGATGGACGGGCGGCTCCGGAACCTCCTGACGGCCATGCGCTCGGTGTACGATGCGGCGGGGGATCGGAGAAAGTCCGCCCGGCTCTCCTGGCTTCTCACCGAGAACCAGCGGTACCTCCTCGAGCGGACGACCGGCAAGGCCCCGAAGCCCTTCTTCCAGAGCAAGGCCGTGGACAGCAGCGCCTTCTTTGAGGACATGCTGCAGGACGAGGAGTTCGCCCAGAGGCGAAACAGCGAGGATCACGCAGGAGCCCCCTCCGGGAGCGGCGCCTCGATCTTCCTCTTCCCGGGACGGCTCTCGTATGATGGACCCTCCGGCAGTGATGAGAAGAAGGAGTGAAGCGCTCTTTTCAGCGCTTTGGGATGGCAAAAATCCGGTTGACACTTCGCCGGCATTTTCCTATAATGATGTTCTGTGTGACGTAATAACACGTCTGCAACCATGCGCTCTGCTCGGCAGAGCCGTGCGTGCTAGCTGACTCCCCGGTTATGCGAAAAGCGGTCTTATTACCTCTGCGAATCACACACCTGATGTAACTTATCTATGACTGCTTATTGAAAATTTGGAGGCAATGGTATGAACACATATATGCCCAGCGCAGCTAGTATCGAGAGAAAGTGGTATGTGGTTGACGCTACCGACAAGACGCTTGGCCGTCTGTCTTCTGAGGTTGCAAACGTTTTAAGAGGAAAGAACAAGGCCATCTACACGCCTTTCCTTGATTGCGGCGACTATGTCATCATCATCAACGCAGACAAGGTCAAGGTGACCGGCCGGAAGCTGGATCAGAAGATTTACTTCAGACACTCCGAGTACATCGGTGGTTCCAGATTTACGACTCTCCGCGAGGCTATGGAGAAGAAGCCCGTCAAGGTTGTTGAGCACGCGGTTCGCGGAATGCTCCCCAAGGGAAAGCTTGGTGACAAGATGTACACAAAGCTTCACGTCTATGAGGGTGCGGAGCACGGCCACGAGGCACAGAAGCCCGAGGAGCTGAATTTCTAATAGAGGGAAAGGAGATCACAAATGGCAAACAAAGTTAGCTACTATGGAACTGGAAGAAGAAAATCCTCCGTTGCCAGAGTATTCATGACACCCGGTAAGGGCACCATCACCATCAACAAGAGAGACATTGATGACTACTTTGGTCTTGACACCCTGAAGACCATCGTGAAGCAGCCGCTTGTTGCTACCAACACCCAGGAGCAGTTCGATCTCTACATCACCGTCAAGGGCGGCGGCACCACTGGCCAGGCCGGCGCAATCCGCCAGGGCATCGCAAGAGCCCTGCTTGAGGCAGACGCAGAGAACAGACCGGTCCTGAAGAAGGACGGCTATCTCACCCGTGATCCTCGTATGAAGGAGAGAAAGAAGTACGGCTTAAAGAAGGCACGCCGCGCACCTCAGTTCTCCAAGAGATAATCAGAAAAATGCAAGAGAGCTCCGCAGCTGGACATTTCCGTGCAGCCGCGGGGCTCTTTTTATGCTCTGAATCGGGCCATCCTCCGCAGTTGGTCATGTATCTTCCGCAGCCATCTGAATCGCCCGCTTGCATTTCACCTATAACCACATCGACAGGTGCCAAAGTATCGGCTGGCGCCGCGACATTTCCATAACGCAATTCTCTGAACGCTTCCCACGCGGCATCGCCGCGCTGCTATTTGGCTGCATCCGGAGAAATCCCGGCTGCTCACCCCGGCGATTTCTCCGGATGCATTTTTCTTTTCCTGCTTTTTGCGCGGTGCAGCTCCTTTAAGAGCGGAGCGGTCCTGATCTTTTTCCCAGCGGGCTGACGTAGAAACTCGTCACTGCGTTCCTTCTGCTCTTTTTGTCGATACGTCTTTGCCTGCACCGATCCCGGTTTTTCCCCCAGCCCGATATGCGATGTGAACGGACAAAATTTACAAGGACTGTTGCAGGAAAGAGAAGTTGAAAAGGCAGCCGATTGCTGCAACACTTTTCGAAATTCTGTTTCTTGCAGGACGCAACACCTCCCTCCATCATGTACTCAGAACGTTGGAATCAAACCGTTTCTATGCTGCATCAGAACTACCTGGAAGGAGGCGGAACACAAGATGAAAAAAGACAGAATGGGCATCGTCAAGCTGGAGGCGCAGGGATCATTCTATGCAAAGATCCTGAGCGGGCAGCCCATCATCCCCGGGGCAGACCCCATAAACCCGTCGGACCTTCTGGAGCTGACCGCCGTGTCCAACAGGGATCCCGCGGCCTTTGGCGCACTGCATGACCGGCCGAAGATCCGATGCTTTACCGACTGGCATGAGATGATCACCTCCGGGGCATGCGACGCGGTGATTCTGTCGGTGCCCCACCAGCTGCACAGCGAGATTGCCATCTATGCCATGGAGCACGGGATCCACGTCTTCTGCAAAAAGCCCACCTCTGTGAGAGCCTCCGATACAAGGGCTATGATCGCGTGCGCCGAAAAGCATCCGGAGCTCACTTTCGCGGTGATGTTCAATCAGCGCACTAATACGGTGTACACCCGACTGCATGAGATGATCACCTCCGGGCAGTTGGGTGAGCCGCGGCGCTTCAACTGGATCATGAACACCAACTGGCGGCCGGACAGCTACTACGCCAGCGCCAAATGGCGCGGCACCTGGAAAGGTGAGGGCGGCGGCCTGGTAAACACCGCTCCCCGTCAGCTGGACCTGTGGATGTGGCTGTGCGGCAAACCTGCCTCCGTCTATACCGTAGCCCGGGAGGGCTTCCTCCGGGACGTCGAGGTAGAAACGGACGCCACCATCCTGGCGGAATATGAGAACGGCGCGACGGGCATCTTCATGGCCTGCACCCATGACATGATGGGCACGGACCGGATGGAGATCGATTTATCCAGGGGCAAGGTGGTTGTGGAAAACGGCAGCCATGCCACGGTGACTACTTTTTTAAGATTGCGAGCGGGAATTCTCGGCAATTCAATTGCCGAGATGAAAGCGAGCCCGCTTCCTCGGCTGCAACGCATCGCTTAGCTTACAACAAGATTTTATAAATAGATTATACACATACCGCTATATATCTGCTAAACTATAGGTATGAAAACAAACCTCGTGCATTACCGCACATGCGTGTGCAATATCAATTACCATGTGGTATGGTGCGTCAAGCACCGGCAGAAGGTATTAACCCCAGAAATTGAGAAGGACCTGAAAGCTATTCTGCTTTCCGTCGCCAAGGATAAGGGGTTCACCATCCACGAATGCGAAGTCGGCACTGCTGATCATGTACATTGCTTCGTGTCTGCACCTCCGAAGCTGTCGATCACAAATCTGGTCAAATACATGAAGGGCATTTCGGGCCGCATGCTATTTGAAAGGCATCCGGAGTTAAGAAACCATTTGTGGAGAGGGCAGCTTTGGAATCATTCGTACTACGTTGAAACCGTAGGCGATGTTTCTGAAGAAACCATTCGCAAATACATTGAGCGTCAGAGCAAGGCGTATTGATTATGGCTGTCAAAAAGAAGAACAAACCAAAATCATCAAATACAGACGTCTACTACATCTGCTATAAAGACGAAATTGTTCCTACCGCTGATCAGCGCAGCTTTATTCGTTTCAATTTTGGCGCCAAACGGTGGCTCAAAAACCGCATGCTGGAAGATGACCTGTTCATGTACAACGAAATGGGGATACATCTCCATAACACTCCTGCGGATTATAAAGACCAGGAAGAGTGCCCGTGGCTGAAGCAGGCTGACTCGCTTGCACTTGCAAATGCTCAGCTCGAATATGAACAGTCGTGGACCAATTTCTACGAAGGAAGAGCCGAAATGCCTCGCTTCCATAGCAAGCACGAAGCGCAATCCTACACAACAAACGTTGTCAGCAATGGAGGACACTCCAATCTTACCTATGATGAAAGCACCGGATTGTTGAAAATTCCAAAGCTGAAAACGCTCATCAAGCTGAAGCTGCACCGCAAACGCAAATTACCCGTAGATCGGTAATAGACCATTGGATTTAGCCTTCATCGCTCTACGATGATGTCGAAAACCCCTTGAAATCAAGGCGTTTTTCGGACATCAGCCTATTGATTTTATATTTATAATTGTCTATAATATAGATGACCTATCGGTAATCTATATTGAGGCTATTATAAATGTCCCACATATACTGGAATAAAAAAGAAGTCCCGATACCAAAAGAAGCTTATATCAACCACAACGATGGCCGAGTATTCGTCATTATTGACGGTCATCGCAAGGTGATTGGGCATGCTGCCTCAGATACAACCATGTATCCGAACGAAGCGTACCGCACACTATACAGCGACCAATGGCTGCAGAATTATGGTGCAAAGGATTCTCTCCCTTTCGAGGTGAAAGTAGGTCTGTACATGCTGACCCTTGGGGCTGCATCACAGAATGGCATCTACTCGATCCTGACGGATGTATACGGTCCGCTGCATGCAAACGCCATCATGGACTACGTGATGTTCTCTCTGCACAGCAAGTCAGATATCACACAACTGTACAGCGAGTTTGCGCAGGATCAGGTCCTCTTTTCAAGGAAGCCTTACAGTGATGCCTGGTACTCCGATCTGTTCCGCTCCCTTATGACAGACCAGCAGGAAGGTGATTTCAAGGTTGCCTGGCTGAAGCACTGCAGGAAGCAGGGGATCACCAAGGCTTGGATTTCTATCGACGGTTCCAATAACGACTGCGAGGTCAGAGAATCCGACCTGTGTGAGTATGGAGCGGATAAGTCTCATAACGGCGGTACCATTGTCAGCTACATCTATGCTGTCGATGTGAAGACCGGCATGCCGATCACATATTTTGTGTATGAAGGCAGTAAGGTAGACAGCAAAGCATTCCAGAAAGTGCTGACATTTTTCAACGGATACAGCATCGAGATTGAAGGCGTTCTAATCGACCGTGGCTTCTGCACTCATGATGTTGTACAGGCATGCATTGACAGCAAGACAGATTACATCATGATGGTCCCATCCGACACCTACGGTCACCAGCAGATGATGGAGGAATGCTCCGAAGATATCCGCTGGGAACCAGACAGGATTGTTGACGATGATGGCATCTTTGGCATTGCCAGGGAAAAGCAGCTGTTCCGCAATCACCCGGAAACAGCATTCATGAACCTGTACTTCAATGGTACGTCAAGCTCCATTCAGTCGATACGCCTAATCCGAGAGATCCGGAAAGAGGGTCGAAAAGCCGAATTGGCTGTCGCTGAAGGCCGTGTGCCAAGTGTCTCGAAGACCTGCAAAAAATACATCAAGGTCGAGCAGACAGATACAGGCGGCTATGCTGTTTCCTATGACTTCAAGGCATGGAAGAAATCCATGCTTGGCAAGGGTTTCTTCTCTCTCGCTTCCGGCAAGAACCATGGTCCCCAGGAAGCATTTGACCTGTACCGGCTCCGCGATGCATCAGAAGTGCAGTACGGGATCCTAAAGTCCCAAGAGGGCTTCGATAGTACCCGCATACACTTCACAAGCAGCATCTATGCAAAGTTCCTGATTTGCTTTGCTGCAAGCTGTGTCAGAGCGAGCATCCTTAACGCCTGCAAAGATCTTTCTCTTGCTACGAATGAGATGATCCAGAAGATGGACCGGATACACTTCATTCTTCGTGAAGGTGGATCATACCTTCCGGTTAAGGATCTATCGAAGGAGTTGGAAGAACTGCTCATGAAGTTCGGCATCGACCGGAATTCACTGTCCGACTTCGCTTCGGAGTATAACAGCCGTTCGAATCCGATCGGCTCCCTGACCAGAACTGTGCCAAAGTCACAGCCCAAAGAGAAGGGACACCGTGGCAGAAAACCAGGTTCCAAAAACAAGAAGACGCTCGAGCGAGAGGCACGCGGCGAAGCAAAGATTAAACATGCGAAGCCAGGACGTCCGAAAGGAAGCAAGGATACCAAGCCCAGGAAGCCAAGATCCGACAAAGGTAAGAAGCATAAAAAGGCTTCTGACAAAGAAGTTTAAAATCGAGTCGAAACAATAATTACCGATTTACGGGAAATTTGCGGCAAAATCAAAAAAGGCGGCGTTCTCAAATCAGCTACCGTCTCCATGGACCGCAATGAGAGATTTTTCGTATCACTCAAGTACGAATACAAGGAACCCAAAGCTGCTCCATCTGCAAACACGCATACTGATAACCAAGGTATCCGTGCCATCGGATTGGACATGTCATTGGAGCACTTGTATGTGGACAGCAATGGTGACACTGCAGAGTTTCCACGGTTTTATTGTCAGCAGGAAGAGAAACTTGCAAAACTTCAGCATGTGCTGTCAGGTATGAAACGCGGATCAAAGCGCTACGAGCGTCAGAAGCACAAAATCGCAAAGCTGCATGAAAAAATAGCGGCACAAAGGCGGGATTTTCTGGACAAACTGTCCTATAACCTCGCATATCATTATGACGTGATCTGCATTGAAGACCTGAACATGCATGCCATGGCGCAAAGCCTTCATCTTGGCAAATCTGTTATGGATGTAGGCTGGGGCATGTTTACACGCATGTTGGAATACAAATGCAAGCGTTTTGGGCATACACTTGTCAAAGTCGACCAATGGTATGCATCATCCAAAACATGCTGCCATTGCGGTGCAAAGAAAGATGATCTGGCACTAAGTGATCGATTGTATGTCTGCCCTGTCTGCGGCAATATCATCGATCGCGACTGGCAGGCAGCAATCAACATCAAAGAGGAAGGTCTGCGGCTTTATCATCAAGAGCAAGCCGCATAACCATATAGAAACATCAATCGCCGTGACTGCCCGCGAAAGCGGTGAATAGAGAAGCAACGGCGCACCAACCATCCGGTTCGGATGGGGTTAGGCCCCAGATTTCCGGCGCATCACAGCCATCTGTGTATAAGACACCGTTGAAGGCAACTCAAATGAGGTGGAAAAACCACCGAAGCCCGCAGTTTTAACTGCGGGTAGTTCACGAGGTCCGAGACCGTTAAGTATCGCGGAGAAGCAATTCATCCGGGATCGATTTATGGATAAGGACTATGTGCCGCGCTCTTATTTTAAGGGCGCAACTCCGGACAATGACTACACGCCGGATCTTCCATATGAACTGGACGTGATTGATCAGGAGCTGCCAGAAGAGGACGGGTATGAGACGCGCTACTTAAGAAGTGGAGGAGCGGATTCACCTCGCCCGATTAAGCTCAGAAATAAACCATCTACAGGGGAGTGGTTTTTATGGGAACAACTTTTGCTTGCAGGAATCAGGGAGCCGGCAAGTAAGGATCCGTGGAGGTAACGGGAAGCTGACAAGTAAGTTTCTACGGAGGTGACGGGGGAAGATTGTGAGTCGCGTATGCATAATATATTAAAAATTGTTTTATGCTTCGGGGGTGTAATTCTTGCCCTTTTTGCAGTTCTGATTGGTGTAACAGTCTATCAGAACAGTAGTTTAAAAGAACGAATAGACAACAGCAAAAAAGTTAAGGAGAGCAAGCTGACAAAATTTGAATATTCGGTTGGCGGTGGAATGCGCGGAGAATCGAGCACTGTCACCGTCAGTGTTGCGAATGAGAACTCCTGCCTGATTACGGAGACTGATAAGGAGTATTATGCTGCAAGGAAGGTTGTGCACGAATACCGGACGGAAGAGGATCTGCTTGGGGAAATCGAGGACATTTTCCGCGAAAATAAAATGCAGAAATGGAGCGAAAAGGACCTGAGGGGTATTTTTGTAGCAGATGGAGCGTCTGAGAGTTATCGCTTTTCTTTTACAGATACTGATGTGTATTTTTCTTCGCAGTATTATCCAAAAAAATACAGTGAAAAGCTGGCTAAGATTCATGAGGTGATTGAATCAAGAAAGAAGGAGGCAGAACAGCTTCCTGCACTGAATCTTCCAGTGGGTGAGTCAGAGGATCAGGTAAGCCCGTCAGCGGAAATTTATCCGACGGATGGATATTTAGGGCTTTATCTTGAATCTTACGAGCAGAATGAATTACATTTTGTGATTCGAAACGGGCGTAAAGAGGCGTTTCCAGGAATTGGCGAGAATGGCTTGAATGCGAATGTTTCTGAGGTGAAGATCATCGATTTGCGAAGTCAGGAGGAGCTGCCGCTTCTGTCTCCACGTTACGGATATGGTGGAGCCTGTGCCGGGGAGAATATTGGAGAAGGCTATGTGACACCGGAAAGCTGGTTGGAACCTGGACATTACGAGTTACGAGTGGAGAATCTTGCCTGTGAATTTGAAATCGTGAAGTGAGTGTTTAAGGAAGAGTGAAAGTATGGTACCTGTCAATGTAATTGTGGCGTTTGTCATTGTCGGGCTGTTTTGTATTTTGATGCCGGCAGGGCTTTTAATCTTCTGGCACAAAAAGACGAAAACGCCTGTGGTAAATGCCTTGATTGGATCATGCAGGAATCGATACCGGAACCGTGCTTCTTGCAAGGGCGTTGCCGATTCCTGTTTTTGAGGTGCTATTACTCTTTGCTGTTCTGTGTCTGGCGTATGTGGTTTCTGGTCGATACAGATCTGAATGGAAAAGGTGTTTTTGAGTTATACTTGTAGATTTGTTTCTCTCTAGATAAATTTGTACATAATCCACAATGAGCCTTAATCTATAGGGGTTTGAGAGTAAGACCTCTGTGAAAGATGCATGCTTTAACATTACAACAGTGCATGACTACGGGTGAAATCGGTGTCTCTGGAGGTCCAGGCACCTATGATTTCTGTGTTCAGGGTACAAAAAGAAAAGCATCCTCTTAATTGTCTGACAACAGTGACGTTAGCTGTCAGTATAAGAAACGCGTTTCAATCTCCCTGCTTCACCATGGCTGCCAACCTCTCATGTCTAGCGGAGTCTGCCTTCGGTCCCACCCGGAGGCATCCCAAATTCCTTCGTACAGCCGATCCCATAGTTCGGAGCGCCGCTTATGCTTTCGTTCGGGGTCATATGCCCCATGGAGTAAATCCTGCGGCTACGCTCATGCTCTGTTTGTTTGAGAGCACCCCTGTAATTCAGTAAATCTCGGAAATCCCGGGGGACGCATCCCTGGATCCACACTGAAGTACATGGTGCGGTTAATACGTTACAGTTGAGGGGGAGTCATCCTAACGGTGTTGCCTGGTGGATAACCGCCCTGTTGGTCCTTGAAACTGTCTGCTGTCCAGCTGCGCGTTATGCAGGCATCATACCTGCCGCAGGGTCGTGAATGACCTTAGACGGGTCAAAATCAACGCCTTTACGGAGGATTGCGTGGAAGATCCTCAAAGCCTTGCATGCCACTACTACGCGCGCCTGACGCCGTTTTAGAGGGTTCGTTGTCCGTGTGGTGTATTTGACCTGTAAGGCCTTAAATGCACTGTTCCAGGCTATCAGAGCCCCGCAGCTTCATACATGACTCGTCCTAAGGCAGAACGCCCTCGCTTGCTGATGCGATGTTCACCGACCTTCTTGCAGGATTCGTTGTTAATCGCATTCAGTCCGGCAAGCTTCACCATCTGCTTGGGATCGCTGAAGCGGTTGACATCGCCCACCTCTGCAATGAATCCCACAACTGTCTGCATTCCGACTCCGCGTATACTCAACAGCTTGTCGACGTTAGGAATCCGGCGAACCTGCTCTTCAAGTTTCCTGTCAAGCTCCTCCAGCCGTTCACTGTTCCTGCGGAAATCCTCAAGAATGTACAGGAAGGCAACTTTTTCAGCGGCACAATAGTCCAGCCACATGTTTGCTGCAGCGGCCTCCACAAGCTTTTCAGCCTTTTTCCTGCCGCCGGTGCCCCGCATCTTTTTCGATTTCCACAGGAGCAGAATTCCATCAACGCCAAGTTCATATACGTCTCGAGGCAGCGATGCTATTTCCAGGACAGCCAGTCCGCCCTTGGAATCATACTTTGAATAGCAATTCAGGTATTCCGGGAAGTTTCTGCGCAGCCATGCCTGCATACGGTTCCGGGCCCTCGCCATGTTCTTCACAACGCTTTCCCTAACATTGAACAGGCTGCGCATCTCAGCGTAATCTCCCTGCGGATCATACGGTTCGAAGAAACGTCCTTCCCGCACCAGATCCGCAATGACTCGGGGATCCTTCTTGTCGTCCTTGCTTGGGGAGTTATCATCCAGCTCCTTCGATCTATGGACATGGAGTGTGTTCACCGTAACAATCTTGAAGCCCTTTTTGGTCAGATACTGTTTGAAGCATAGCCAGTACACACCCGTGGGCTCACAGCCGATAATAACCTCCGTAAGGCCGCTCCTGACCTGTATCTCCTCAATCCACTTGATGAGGAGCAGAAAGCCTTTTTCGTTGTTGGGGAAGAAGAAAGCCTTTTTGGTGTACTCCTCGCCCCGCTAGTTCATGGCCCGTGCATAGTTTTTCTCGGAGCCAATGTCAACTCCGATGATCAGATGGTGTTCTGATACTTGATGCAGCTTCTTTGCTCGTGTAGAATTCTTCATAGATGGTCTCCTTACCGTGTGTTGGATTGCGTCTCGTTCGACGTCCTCCATGGTAACAGAGGCCATTTTAATTTCCTATTGGCGATTTACTGAATTACAGGAATGCTCTCCATCGCGGTCTTTGGCGCCCCGGGCGCCGGCAAGTCCTTCGGCATCAAGGAGATCGCCCGCTCGGTCAGCCGTTTCCGTGCGGCGACCCTCAACTGCTCCCAGTTCCGCACCACGGAGGCCCTCTTCGACGCCCTGGACCGGGAGCTCTCGGAGACCCGGGAGGCCATCCCCCTGATCTTCTTCGACGAGTTCGATTCCGCCCTGGACGGGGCGGAGCTCGGGTGGCTTCGGTACTTCCTCGCCCCGATGCAGGACGGGGAGTACACCCTGCAGGGCAGAACCAAGTCGATCGCCGCGGCTGTCTTCGTCTTTGCCGGCGGCACCTCTGTCACCTTCCGGAACTTCCTGCCGGATGCGGAGCACGAGGCGGCCTTCCGCCAGAAAAAGGGCCCGGACTTTGTCTCCCGGCTCAAGGGAACCCTGGACATCTACGGGCCGAACCCGGTGAGCATCACCGACAAGCGCCACGTGATCCGACGGGCCCTGCTGTTTCGGGACCTCATCATCCGCAAGTTCCCGGCGGTGTACGACGCGGAGCACGAGACCATCAACATCTCCCCGGCGCTGCTGTCGGCGCTCCTTCGTGTCTCGGAGTACCGGCACGGCACCCGCTCCCTCGAATTCATTCTCGCCATGAGCAAGCTCGGCGGCGAGAAGCGGTTCACCCCTGCCTACCTGCCCCCGGCGGCCCAGCTGGACATCCACCTGGATGTGGCAGACTTCCAGAACAAGATCATGTTTGAGCAGCTGATCGGCGACGGGATGGAGACCTTCACGAAGCGCCTCTACGAGAACGCCATGCCCGCCATCGACTACACCTCGCTCTCCGAAAAGAAGGAAGAGGAGACAGAAGAAGTAAAGGAGTCAAAGCCTGCTGCCCCCGACTGGAACATCATCGGGGAGGTCAACCGCGGCTACTACCGCGCCATGATCCGGTTTGTCTTCGAAAAACTCCAGGACGCCCACAACCCGCTGGGCGTGCGCCGGATGATCCCCGATGCCCCGGACACGGTCGTGGGCCCTGGCGAAGAGGACCTGGAGAAGCTGGCCGAGTGGACCCACACCGCCTACGTGCGGGCCCATATGGAGAACGGCTGGCGCTACGACGCCACCGCGGATCCGGAGCTTCTGCGCTCCCCGGATCTGGTTCCCTACGCGGACCTGCCGAAGGCGCGAAAAGAGAAGATCAGGAATAACCTCATCAACCACGCGCGCTACATCCGAAGCCTTGGCTTTGAGCTCTTCCGAAGGCCCTACGACAAACCTGCCGAAAGAGCCGAGGGCGAGGCCGCTTCGGGGATTGCCGAAGCGCCGAAAATGTTGTAGGTTGTAGAGCGGTGAGCATCAAAGCACCGCAAGTAGATCGGCCAGACACTGGCCAGGGAGATCATGATGAACGTATACGAGGAATCCTTAAAACTGCATGAAACGTACCACGGAAAGCTCACCGTGGAGCCCAAAGTACCCTGTGAGACCGCAAGGGATCTCTCCCTGGCCTACACCCCCGGCGTGGCACAGCCCTGCCTGGAGATCCAGAAGGATCCGGAGAACGCCTACCGCTACACCGGAAAGGGCAACACCGTGGCCGTCATCACCGACGGCACCGCCGTGCTGGGCCTTGGCGATATCGGCCCCACAGCCGGCCTTCCCGTCATGGAGGGCAAGGCCCTTCTGATGAAGCGCTTTGCCGGTCTGGATGCATGGCCGATCTGCCTGGACACGAAGGATCCGGACGAGATCGTCGACATCGTGAAGAAGCTCGCGCCCTCCTTCGGCGCCGTGAACCTCGAGGACATCAGCGCGCCCCGCTGCGTCTACATCGAACGGCGGCTCATCAAGGAGTGCAGCATCCCGGTCTTCCACGATGACCAGCACGGCACCGCCATCGCGGTGCTGGCAGCCCTCTTGAACGCCATGAAGGTCAAGAAGGCAGAGCCGAAGGACATGAAGGTCGTCATCAGCGGCGCCGGTGCCGCCGGCTCCTCTATCATCCGCATGCTCTACAAGAGCGGTTTCCACAAGATCTACGCCTTCGACAAGGACGGGTGCCTCGATCCCGATGACAGCGCCTCCTACGACGACCTGAAGAAGGAGCTCCTCTCCTTTGTCAACCTGGATCATCAGCACTACAAGAGCCTGGCAGAGGGCATGAAGGACGCGGACATCTTCATCGGCGTCTCTGCCCCCCGCCTTGTGACCGGAGAGATGATCGCCTCGATGCACCCCGGCGCAGTGGTCTTCCCGATGGCAAACCCGGAGCCGGAGATCACCTACGAGGAGGCCAAGAAGGCAGGCGCCTACATCGTCGGCACCGGCAGATCTGACTTCCCGAACCAGGTCAATAACCTGCTGGTCTTCCCCGGACTCTTCCGCGGCGCCCTGGACTACAAGGCGACCAAGATCACCGAGGAGATGCAGATCGCCGCGGCGAAGGGCCTTGCCTCCCTCATCGACGAGAAGGACCTGAACCCGGACCACATCATTGTGTCGCCCTTCGACGAGCGGGTGGTGCCCACCGTGGCAAAGGCCGTCGGCGAGGAGGCCGTGCGCCAGGGCGTCGTGAGAAAGTAACTTACTTACTCAAACTTCCCACTTGGTCCGACCCTCGAAAAACGTTGAAAATACGCCCAAAATTGAGCTTTTTACTATGAGTTTTTCGGCTTCTTGACAATTGAAAAAGCACTCTGTGCCTTCTATAATAAGATCATCCACAATCAAAAGAAAGTACAGGTGCTCACAATGAGTATACATCAAAACAAGCCAATTGCAACTGCTAATTTCGAGGACGAATGTGCGTTTGGAAACGCCATGAAAGAGCTTGGCGTAAGCGCTCTCCTGAAGGCCTCCAATATCACCAAGGCGAAGGGTGCCTCTGCATATGAGCTCTTTCAGTTTCTTGTAATCCTCGTGTTCCAGAAGTGCAACCTGTATCACTTCCTCAACTCCAAGAAGAAGGATACTGCCTATGACGATAACACCTACTACCGCTTCCTGAATGAAGGACGCTACAACTGGAGAAAGTTCATCCTGCTCCTCTCCGCCAGGATTGCCGCCTATTTCACTACTCTTACCCGCGAGAACAGGGCACGATGCTTCGTGCTCGATGACTCTGTCATCGCCCGTAACCGTTCCAAAAAGGTGGAGCTGCTCTCCAATGTCTACAATCACGTGATCCACAGAACCGAGAGGGGATTTAATCTCCTTCTTCTTGGGTGGACCGATGGATACAGCTTCCTTCCGGTCCAGTACATCATGCTTGCTTCGGCCAAGGCTAAGAGCCGCATCTGCGACGTATACGACAAGCACCTGCGTCATAACACCAACGCGTACAAGAGACGGGTGGATGCAATTACGCAAAAGCCCGTGATTGCACTTCAGTTGCTTCGCTTCGCCATTGACGCTGATATCAAAGCCGAATACGTGCTCATGGATACCTGGTTCACGACAGAACCGTTCATCTGCAACATCAAGAACCTCGGCCTTGAGGTGATCGGCATGCTCAAAGATACCAAGCAGCAGTATTGGTACAAAGGCAGGCTGTATAACCTGAAAGGCCTTGCGAAAACTGCCATCCGTCATTGCCCGCAGGGGAACCTGTTCGGGTCCATTGTTGTCAAAACGAAGTATCAGCAGCTTCCTGTCAAGCTGGTCTTTGTCCGCAATCGCAACAAGAAGGATGAGTACATCATCCTTCTGACCACTGCGGTGACTCTGCCCGACAGTGAGGTAGTCAGAATCTATGGCTACAGGTGGGGCATCGAGGTATGCTTCAGGGCATGCAAGTCCTTTCTCAAGCTTGGCAAGGAGTTTCAAGGACTCAGCTACGACGTAACCGACAGCACAACTGCACTCGTGCTCACACGATTTCTCATTCTCGAGTATATCCGTCGCAAGAAGAATGATCCCAAGACCATCTGTGAGCTGTTCTTCGTCTGCTGTGATGACATTCAGGATATTTCCCTGAAGCAGTCGATTGACCGTCTTGCTGCAATGCTGATCGAGGGGGTCAGAACAGGTGATGTCTCCATTCAGATCTCCGAAAAGATGCGTAGCGACCTGACAAACTGGTTTTCGACACAGCCTGAGTTTATACAGAACCTGTTCCGCGACTTCCTAAATTTGTTTCTAACAAGCGATAAAGTTGCATAATGCTGTCAAGTTTCAAAAAATCACCTGTTGAGCAAGAAACCATCGGCTGTTACAGCATTTTTCAAGTGGGAAGTTTGAGTTACTTACTGCACATCCGCAGGAGAGGGGCCTGCGGAAGGAAAAGGAGGGAAATTTGATGAACGCACAGACAACCTATGAGACCTGGCTTGCAAAGCTCCCGAAGGACGATCCGCTCTACGCGGAGCTGGTCGCCATCCGGGGGAACGAGGCCGAGATCACAGACCGGTTCTACCAGGAGATCGTCTTTGGCACCGCCGGCCTTCGCGGCATCTGCGGCGCCGGCACCAACCGGATGAACGCCTACACCGTGGGCCGGGCAACCCAGGGCATTGCCGACTACATCAAGGACAGTGGAGAGGACCCGTCGCGGGGCGTTGCGATCGCCTACGACTGCCGGCACCACTCCAGGGAGTTCTCGGAGCTTGCCGCAGAGATCCTCTCGGCAAACGGGATCCGGGTCTACCTCTTCCCGTCCCTTCGGCCGACGCCCGAGCTCTCCTTTGCCATCCGCAAGCTTTCCTGCGTCTCCGGCATCAACATGACCGCCTCCCACAACCCCAAGGAGTACAACGGCTACAAGGTCTACTGGGAGGACGGGGCCCAGATCTCCGGCGCGGTCTCCAACGGAATCCTCGAGAAGATCACTGCCCACGACCTCTTTGACACCTTCCCCAGGTGCCCTCTGGAGGAGGCCAAGAAGAAGGGCCTTGTCACGATGCTGGGTGAGGATATGGACCGCCAGTACCTGGACTACGTGGAATCCATGCAGCAGCAGGAGGACGCGGTGCTGGACAAGACCGTTCCCATCGTCTACACGCCCCTGAACGGCGCCGGCAGCATCCCGATGGCGCGGGTGATGGAAGAGAGGGGCTTTGTCAACTTTTTCATCGTCCCGGAGCAGAAGGACCCGGACCCCGACTTTACGACGGTTCCCTTCCCGAACCCCGAGAACCCCAAGGCCTTTGCCCTGGCGGAGAAACTTGGCCGGGAAAAGGACGCGATGATCCTGATCGCCACGGACCCCGACAGCGACCGGATGGCCGTGGAGGTTTCCGACGGGAAGGGCGGCTACACCGCCCTGAACGGCAACCAGACCGGCGCCCTGCTCATCTGGTACCTGGCAATGAGCAAGAAGGCCCACGGCACGCTGCCGAAAAAGAGCGCCATGATCACCTCCATCGTGACCGGCGACTTCGGCGAGGCCATCTGCAAAGACTACGGGATCGCGGTGTTCCGCACCCTGACCGGCTTCAAGAACATCTGCGGCAAGATTCCCGAGATTCAGAAGCTGGGCTACACCTACTTCTTCGGCTATGAGGAGTCCATCGGCTGCGCCCCCGGGGAGCAGGTCCGGGACAAAGACGGCATCACCGCCGGCATGCTCCTTGCCGAGATGGCGGCCTGGCTCAAAAAGCAGGGAAAGACCATGTCGGATCTGCTGGACGACCTGTATCAGAAGTACGGGTACTACGCAGAGGATCAGGTCTCGGTGGTCCTCGTCGGAAAGGAAGGGCAGGAGCGGATCGCAAGGATCCTCGACGCCTTCCGAAAGGGCAAGCCGGATCACTTCGGAAACTTTGCGGTACAGGAGACGACCGACTACCTGCACGGCGCGGGGGACATCCCGCCGCAGAACGCGCTGAAGTTTGTCATGACCGACGGCAGCTGGTTTGCGATGCGTCCCTCGGGAACTGAGCCGAAGATCAAATTTTACTACTACACGGTGACCGGCGACCGGGCCCTGTCCGCACAGAAGGTGGCGGATCTGAAGGCCGCCGTCGGTGCCCTGGTGGAGAGCATCGCCTGAAGAGGAGAGAACAGTTTTGAAGCTGGAAGAGTATCTCAACAAGGGAAAGACCTATATCATTGCCGAGATGAGCGGAAACCACGGCGGAAGCCTTGAAAAGGCGCTGGAGATCGTGCATGCGGCCAAGGAGGCCGGGGCGGACTGCCTCAAGACCCAGACCTACACCGCGGACACACTGACCATCAACTGCCGGACGGATCCGTTTCTGATCAAGACCGGGCTCTGGGACAAGGAGTACCTCTACGACCTGTATCAGAAGGCCTACACCCCCTGGGACTGGATGCCGAAGATCAAGGCGGAGGCCGAATCCCTCGGGATGGACTTTCTCTCCACCCCCTTTGACGCCACCGCGGTGGACTTTTTGGAGGGGATCGGCGCCGAGTGCTACAAGATCGCAAGCTTCGAGCTCGTCGACATCCCGCTCATCAAGAAGGCGGCCTCCACGGGAAAGCCCATGGTGATCTCCTGCGGCATGGGCACGGAGGAGGAGATCCAGGAGGCCCTGGACGCCTGCCTCTCCGTCGGGAATGAGCGGGTAGCCCTGCTCAAGTGCTGCAGCGCCTATCCCACGAATTACGAGACGATGCACCTTCGGACGATCCCGGACATGATCCGCCGCTACCAGGTGCCGGTGGGGCTCTCCGACCACTCGGAGGGGTCCCTCGCGGACATCGCCGCGGTGGCCCTGGGCGCCTCGGTGATCGAGAAGCACTTCTGCATCTCAAAACAGGACAACACCGTGGACAGCGCCTTTTCCCTCTCGAAGGCGGAGTTTGCCGCCATGGTGCAGGACGTGCGAAACACCGAGCGCGCGCTCGGCAGGGCAGTCTACGGACCGGCCCCAGAGGAGACCTCCAGCTACGCCTTAAGGCGAAGTCTCTACGCGGTCCGGGACATCCGGGCCGGGGAGCCCTTTACCCCGGAGAACATCCGCAGTATCCGCCCCGCGGGCGGCCTGCACACCCGCTACTACGAGGGGCTCATCTCCGGGCGGCGCGCTTCCCGCGACATTTCCTTTGGCACGCCCCTTTCCTGGGAGGACGTGGAAGGCGGACAGCAAGGGGAAAATCCAAAAGAAGGATAAACGAAAGACCGAACGCAAACAGCGCCCTGCAGCAGAAGCTGCAGGGCGCTGTTTTGACATGATCATCATTTCAAAATCATTGCATCTGGGCCGGGGTCTTTTGTTCCTCCTCGGCAAAGCCCGCCAGGAGCTTGTGCAGCAGCCGGTAGAGCGCTGCGGCGTCCTCCTTCTCCAGGTGGACGCAGGCCCCCATCTTGCGGGGCACCACCAGGGCCTCCTCCTCGAGGGCGCGGCCAGCGGGGGTGATCGTCACGATCAGGTTCCGCTCATCCTCCTCAGAGCGGGAGCGGGTCAGGTATCCCTTGGCCTCGAGCTTTTTGAGCACCGGGGTCAGGGTGCCGGAGTCCAGGTAGAGCTTCTCCCCCAGCTCCTTCACGTTCATCTTGCTGTGCTCCCAGAGCACCATCATTGTGATGTACTGGGTGTAGGTCAGGTTCAGCCGGTCCAGAAACGGCTTGTATCTTCGGATGATCTCCTTGCTTGCGGCGTACAGCGGAAAGCAGAGCTGGTTGTCCAGCCGCAGGCAGGCATATCTGGTGTCTTCTTCGCCCATATGTCCGTAGGTTCCTCCTTTGGGTTGCACCGTATTGTAACGCAAAATTTAATTGTGTGCAACCATATCGGAGTCGGCAAGAACGGTCCGGGAGAGGATCCCGCCGACCAGGGAGACCACCGGGCCGAGGAGCAGTGCGATCAGGATGTTCCCGATCGTGGGCATGCCGCCAAGGAGCATCCCGATGCCAATCACCGAGAAGTCAAAGCACATCCGCACAAAGCGGAAGGGGACCCGCTTTAACCGAACTGTGAGCATGATGGGCAGGGCATCGTAGGGGGCCACGCCGAGATCCGCGTTCATGTACAGGGCGCAGGCGATGACAAAGCACACGATTGCCACGGCAAACACTGGGACCCTGGCGAGCCCCAGAAAGAAGCCCGCCGGCAGGGTCATCCGGTACACCCACCGGCAGAAGTCGGAGATGTAGCCGATCAGGATCATGTTCAGAAAGCTCCCGATGCCGATCAGATCCCGCCGCCTCCAGAACACGAAGGCGAAGACCACGACGTTCTCGATCACCTCGCAGGTCCCGAAGGAGAGGGGGACCCGGGAGGAGAGCACCAGGTTGAAGAAGGTGAAGGGATCCTGCCCGTAGTCGGTCTCGATCAGAAGCGAGACGAAGACACCCATGAACAAAACGCCCACGGCGCAGAGGACAAGCCTTCTTTTGTCCGTCACACGAAATTTCACGCAGTGTGTCCTCCCTGCTGCGCCGCAATGGCCCGCCGCCAGCAGCGGTGGCACATGGCGACGTACCGGTCATTCCCGCCCAGCAGCACCTGCTCGCCCTCGGTCACGATCCGGCCCCGCGCGTCCATTCTGGCGTTGACCGTGGCCTTTGCCCCGCAGGCACAGACCGTCTTGATCTCGGTGATGGAATCCGCAAGTTCCATGAGCCGCATGGACCCCGGGAAGAACCGGGTCCGAAAGTCGGTCCGAAGGCCAAAGCACAGGACCGGGATGTTCTCGTCATCGACGAGATCCCGCAGCTCATCGATCTGCTCCGGGGTGAAGAACTGGCTCTCATCGGAGATGATGACGTCCTTTCGCCCGCTCTTGTGATACGCCTCGGTCAGATTTTCACCGGGGGTGATGACCTGGGCCTTCTGGGCAAGGCCGATCCGGGACTTCACAAGGTCCGCCCCGTCCCTCGTGTCCGTGGAGGGCTTGATGAGCCAGACGCTCATGCCCTGCTCCTCGTAGTTGAACTTGGTGATCAGGGCCTGGGCAGACTTGGAGGAGCCCATCGCCCCGTACTTGAAATACAGCTTTGCCATGTCAGCTCCCCAGGTTGGCGCGGTCCAGGTGCGCCTGAACCCGTCCGATCACCATCTCCAGGGCCACCTTGTTCTGGCCGCCCTCCGGGATGATCACATCCGCAAACTTCTTGGAGGGTTCCACAAAGGCCTCGTGCATCGGCTTGACCGTGGTCAGATACTGGTCGATGACCGAGTCCAGGGAGCGTCCCCGCTCCTTCACGTCCCGCCGGATCCTGCGCAGGATCCGCACGTCCGCGTCGGTGTCCACGAAGAGCTTGATGTCCATCTGATCCCGCAGCGCCTTCTCGTGGAAAATCAGGATGCCCTCCACCAGGATGACCCGCGCCGGGTGAATCGTCAGGGTCTGGTTCGACCTGTCGTGAATCGTGTAGTCGTACACCGGACACTGGATCGACTGCCCCGCCCGGAGCTTTTTCAGATCCTCCACCAGAAGATCCGTGTCAAAGGCATTCGGATGGTCATAGTTCAGGCGGCTCCGCTCCTCATAGGAGAGGTCGTGGTGGGCCTTGTAGTAGTTGTCGTGGTAGATGGCCGTGACGTCGTCCCCGAAGTGCGCCATCAGCGTCTGCGTGATGGTGGTCTTTCCGGAGCCGGTGCCCCCCGCAATTCCGATCACAATGATATCGTTCAATTCTGCACCTCCTCAGGATCCTGTTCTTGTGGCTTCCCGTATTCTACCATACGTTGGCCCTCTGCCAACTCCCCCTTTTCCCCACCCCCGAAAAAGCGTATTCTCTTTGCGGACCAAATCTGAAGAAAGAGAAGGAAAAACATATGCCGGGGTTGGGAACGATAGTCAATGTGTGTGCGATTGCCGCAGGGGGGATCCTGGGGTGCGGGGCGGGAAAGCTCTTCTCGGACAAGCTCCGGGAGACCCTTTTGTCCGTCTGCGGCCTCATGGTCTGCTTTCTCGGGATCGGAGGCACCCTCTCCAAGATGCTGGTGATCCAGGACGGGGCCCTCTCCGCCACGGGGACCATGATGATGGTGTTCTCCCTCCTCATCGGCACGATCATCGGGAGCCTTCTCGACATCGACCGGCGGGTGGAGGCGCTCGGCGTATGGCTTCGAAACCGCACCGGTAACGCCAAGGACCCCGCCTTTGTCTCCGCCTTCGTGTCCGCCTCCCTGACGGTCTGCGTCGGCGCGATGGCCGTCATCGGCTCCATCGAGGACGGCGTCTACGCCAACCACGCGGTTCTGTTCATGAAGGCGATTCTGGACTTCTCGATCATCGTCGCCATGGCGGCCGCCATGGGGCCGGGGACGATCTTCTCCGCGATCCCGGTGGGCGTCGTACAGGGCGCAATCACCGCCCTGGCGCGCCTCGCCGCCCCCTGCCTCACCGATGCCGCCATGGGGAACCTGAGCTACGTCGGCAACATCCTGATCACCTGTGTCGGGATCAACCTCCTCTTTCCCGGCAAGATCCGGGTGGCCAACCTCCTGCCATCCCTCATCATCGCCATCCTCTGGGCCTACCTCTTTTGATGGTTCGATATACGATTTGTGCAATCTGTACAGATTTGGAAAATGATCGTTGTCTTGATAGGGCAAATCTATTATAATCGACATGTCGGCAGTTATGTCGACATGTGACATCACAAAGGAGGGTAGCTTTATGAAAAAACTCATTGCCATGGCGCTGACCGCCAGCATGGCCCTTGGCCTTGCCGCCTGCGGCAGCTCGTCATCATCCACCACCGACTCTTCCAGCGCTGCGACCAGCGCTGCGACCAGCGCGCAGGAGGCCTCCACCGAGGCGCCTGCTGCCGCCGCCACCGAAGCCCCTGCTGCCTCCACGGAAGCCGCCGCTACTGGCGATGCCTCCGGCATCAAGGTGGCCATGATCACCGACTACGGCGACATCACCGATATGTCCTTCAACCAGACCACCTATGAGGCCTGTAAGTCCTGGGCCGCCGACAACGGCACGGACTTTACCTACTACAAGCCCGAGGGCGACTCCGACGCAGAGCGGGAGGCCATGATCGACAAGGCCGTCTCCGACGGCTACAACGTCGTCGTCATGCCCGGCTACGCCTTCGCCCAGGCTGTCACAGACGAGGTCGACATGTATCCGGACGTCAAGTTTGTGGCACTGGATGTGTCCCAGTCGGATCTGGACAGCACCTCCGGTGAGACGGGCTTTGCCCGTGACAATCTCTACTGCGCCATCTACCAGGAGGAGCTTCCCGGCTACATGGCAGGCTACGCTGCTGTGAAGATGGGATACAAGAAGCTCGGCTTCCTCGGCGGCATGGCCGTTCCCGCCGTCATCCGCTACGGCTTCGGCTACGTGCAGGGCGCCGATGCGGCGGCCAAGGAACTTGGCATTTCAGACGTCTCCATTGAGTACGCCTACGCCAACCAGTTCTACGGCGATGCGGACATCACGGCTGCCATGGACACCTGGTACCAGGGCGGCACGGAAGTCGTCTTTGCCTGCGGCGGCGGTGTCTACACCTCGGCCTGCGAGGCAGCTGCCAAGGTCGACGGCAAGGTCATCGGCGTCGATGTGGACCAGAAGGAGACCATCGACGGACAGTACGGCGACGGCATGTGCATCACCTCTGCTGTGAAGGGCCTGCGCGCCACCGTGGTCACGCTCCTGGATGCGATCCGGGACGGAAACTGGGATGACTACAAGGGACAGGTGCAGAACCTGGGCATCGTCTCCGACGACCCCGATGAGAACTACGTGGGTCTGCCCGAGGACTCCACGGTCTGGACCGACGGCTTTACCGACGACGACTACCGCCAGCTGGTCAAGGACATGCACAGCGGCGCCATCACCGTCTCCAACGACACCTCGGCGATGCCGGAGGTCTCCAACGTCACGGTGGATGATCAGGGCAATCTGAAGTAAGCAGAACCGAATAGCCGCATCACGATTGTGAAAAATGGCCGCAGGTGGTTTCCTCCCGCGGCTATTTTTTGTATAATACTTACAAGCATCTTTCCATGGGGAAAGGAGGAGATAAGTTGGACGCACCGTATGCAATCGAAATGCTGCACATCACAAAGCGCTTCCCGGGGATCGTGGCAAACGATGACATCACGCTCCAGCTGAAAAAGGGGGAGATTCATGCGCTTCTGGGGGAAAACGGCGCAGGCAAGTCCACGCTGATGAGCGTCCTCTTCGGCCTCTACCAGGCGGAGGAGGGCGTCATCAAGAAGGACGGGAGAGAGGTGAAGATCCACAACCCCAATGATGCCAATGCCCTGGGCATCGGCATGGTGCACCAGCACTTCAAGCTCGTGCAGTGCTTCTCGGTGCTCGACAACATCATCCTGGGCGTGGAGACCACAAAGGGCGGTTTCCTGCAGAAGGAGGAGGCCCGCAAAAAGGTGATGGCGCTCTCGGATCGGTACGGCTTAAAGGTCGACCCGGACGCCAAGGTCGAGGACATCACCGTCGGCATGCAGCAGCGCACCGAGATCCTGAAGATGCTGTACCGGGACAACGAGATCCTGATCTTCGACGAGCCCACCGCCGTGCTGACGCCCCAGGAGATCGAGGACCTGATGCAGATCATGAAGGGCCTCGCCCGGGAGGGCAAGTCCATCATGTTCATCTCCCACAAGCTGAACGAGATCATGGAGGTAGCGGACCGGTGCACGGTTCTTCGAAAGGGAAAGTGCATGGGCACCGTCAACATCAAGGACACAAGCGAGCAGGAGCTCTCACGCATGATGGTGGGAAGAGACGTGCAGCTCGTGGTGGACAAGGCCCCCGCCTCTCCGAAGGAGACCGTTCTCCACGTGGAGAACCTGGTGGTCCCCTCCCGCATGCACAAGAACAACGCCGTGCGCGGCGTCTCCTTCGATGTACACGCGGGTGAGATCGTCTGCATCGCCGGCATCGACGGAAACGGCCAGACGGAGCTCGTCTACGGCATCACGGGCCTTGAGCCCGCCACCGGCGGCAAGATCGAGCTCTGCGGGCGGGACATCACCAAGGAGCCAATCCGGCGCCGCAGCCAGAACATGGCCCACATCCCGGAGGACCGGCACAAGCACGGCCTGATTCTCGACTACTCCCTGGAGTACAACATGATCCTGGAGCGGTACTGGGAGCCGGAGTTTGTGCACGCCGGGTTCCTGCGCCGGGGCAACATCCGCGCCTACGCAAACCGCCTCATCCAGGAGTACGACGTGCGCTCGAGCGAGGGCGCCGCCACCATCGTGCGCGGCATGTCCGGCGGCAACCAGCAGAAGGCGATCATCGCGCGGGAGATGGACCTGAACCGAAAGCTCCTCGTCGCGGTGCAGCCGACCCGCGGCCTGGACGTGGGCGCCATCGAGTACATCCACCGGCAGCTGATCGCGGCCAGGGACCGGGGCACGGCGGTGCTCCTCGTCTCTCTGGAGCTCGAGGAGGTCATGAACGTGGCCGACCGTATTCTCGTCATGTATGAGGGCGAGATCGTCGGCTCCCTCGATCCCAAGAAGACCACCACCGAGGAGCTCGGCCTGTACATGGCAGGCGCAAAGAAGGGAGCGTGATCCGGTATGGAAACGGAAAGGAGAACGAAAAACATCTGGAAAAACAGCGCCGTTCAGTCGATCCTCGCTGCTGTCGTCTGCATCCTGCTCGGCCTTTTTGTGGGGTACCTGGTGCTCCTGGCGATCCACCCGGAGAACGCCTGGGAGTCAATCGTGACGATCGTCAAGAACTTCCTCAACTACCCGACCCGCCCCGCAAGGCTCAAGTACCTGGGCAACACGCTGGTCAAGACGGCGCCGCTTCTCATGTGCGCCCTGTCCATCCAGTTCTGCTATAAGGTGGGCCTGTTCAACATCGGCGCCGCCGGACAGTACGTGATCGGCGCCGGGGCAAGTCTTGCCTGCGCACTGTACCTCCACCTTCCCTGGTGGGTGTGCATGCTGGCGGCCTTTTTCGCCGGCGGTCTCTACGGCTGCATCGTGGGCATCCTCAAGGCCTACCGGAACGTGAACGAGGTCATCTCCGGCATCATGCTCAACTGGATCGCCCTGTATGCGGTGAACATGTGGCTGACGGGCGTCAAGGAGTCCACAAGCCCCTACACTTACAACCTGTCCCAGAACGCGCCGGAGTCGATGATCCCGGACCTGGGGCTGTCAGGGCTCTTTGCCAACAACCGGTACGTGACGATCTCGATCCTCTTTGCGGTGATCGCCGCCGTCATCGTCTGGGTCATCCAGAACAAGACGCTCCTGGGGTACGAGCTTCGAGCGACCGGCTTCAACAAGGACGCCGCAAAGTACGCCGGCATGAAGGAGAACCGCAACATCATCCTCTCCCTCGCCATCGGCGGTGCCTTTGCCGGGATCGGCGCGGCCTTCCTGTACCTCTCCGGCTATGAGCAGTGGTCCGTCACCCAGTCCTCGGTTCCCTCCATGGGCTTCAACGGCATCTCCGCCGCCTTCCTGGGCGGACTGGATCCGATCGGGACGATCTTCGCCTCCTACTTCATCCAGCACATCACCAGCGGCGGCTCCTACCTGGACAAGGGCGTGTACCCGTCCCAGATCTCGGATCTGATCTCCGCGATCATCATCTACCTGTGCGGCTTCGTGCTGTTCTTCAAGACGTTTCTGAACGGCCGCATCGCGGCGAGAGAGGAGCGGGCCATCGAGGCGGCAAAGGCAAAGAAGACAGAAGAGGGAGGTGAGAAGACATGACCCTGCTGATTCAGTACACGCTGATCTTTGCGTCGGTGCTCTCCCTGGTCGCCCTGGGCGGCTGCTTTTCCGAGCACTCCGGTGTCATCAACCTGGGCCTTGAGGGCGTCATGGTCATGGGGGCCCTGGGCGGAGCCCTGACCCTGAAGGCGATGCCGAATGCCTCTGCACCGGCCATCGTCTTTGCGACCCTCGGGATCTCGGCCCTGTGCGGCCTGGTCTACACGCTGCTTCTTGGCTTTGCCTCCATCAACTGCGGGGCAGACCAGACCCTGGTCGGCACGGCCATGAACATCCTGGCCACCGCGGCGGCCACGGTCATCGTCAAGTCCCTGAACATGGCCGAGAACCCGGACAACGTCTCCTCGACGGTGCAGTACGTCTCCGCCAAGAAGGCCTTCATCCGCAGGATCGGGAGCTTTGAGTTCAACTGGTTCATGCTGATCGCCCTGATCGCCATCGTGCTGGCCTGGATCCTTCTGTACAAGACAAGGTTTGGCCTTCGCCTTATGGCCTGCGGCGAGAACCCCCAGGCGGCGGACTCCGTCGGCATCAACGTGTTCTTCTACCGCTGGTGCGGCGTCCTGATCTCCGGAATCCTGGGCGGCATCGGCGGAATCTGCTACATCACCGCCGGCGTCTCCGAGTGGAAGTTCGAGACCGGCGTGGCGGGCTTTGGCTTCTTGTCCCTGGCGGTCATGATCTTCGGCGCCTGGAAGCCGGTGAACATCGCCCTGGCGGCCCTGTTGTTTGGCTTCTTCCGGGCCCTGTCCAACGTGTACAGCGGCTTTGACGCCCTGGCGGCGCTGGGCATCCCCGGTTCCATCTACAACATGCTCCCCTACATCATCTCCCTGGTGGTACTGGCACTCACCTCGCAGAACAGCCGGGCACCCAAGGCGGAGGGCATCCCTTACGAGAAGGGGCGGCGCTGAGGCCCCATCACAACCAGTTTGCATCCCGCAGGATAAGCCTGCGGACGCTGTGCGCAGAAAAGGAGGTTTACTATGCTGGAATACACAAAGGTTTACTCTAAGCGGCACAAGGATGTCTTTCTGAAGGTCATCCCGGGACACTTCGTCACCCCGAACTCCCACATCAACTACTACATCGACATGACCACGATGAAGACCCGTCTGTCAGAGGCGAGCAATGCAGCCCACGCGCTCTCGGAGGCCATCGCCACCTCCACCATCGTGGACACCATCATCTGCATGGACGGCACCGAGGTCATCGGCGCCTACCTGGCAGAGGATCTGACCAAGGCCGGCGTCCTCTCCATGAATGCACACAAGACGATCTACGTGGCAAGCCCGGAGCTGGCCGGCTCCCAGATGATCTTCCGGGAGAACACGATGATGATGGTCAAGAACAAGAACGTGATGATCCTTGTCGCCTCCACGACCACCGGCCGCACGGTGGCACGGGCCATCGAGTCGGTCCGCTACTACGGCGGCACCGTGTCCGGCATCAGCGCCATCTTCTCGGCAGCCACCAGGATCTACGGCCTGCCTGTCAACGCCCTGTTCACGAAGACCGATCTGCCGGACTACCAGGCCTGGAAGGCAGATGACTGCGCCCTCTGCAAGGACGGCGTCCCGATCACGGCCATCGCAAACGGCTACGGCTACTCCCAGCTGTAACAGGCGCTGCGTCAGCACCTGCCAAACAAACATGCGCAAAAACGGACCTGTCCCGGAGATTTCCCGGGGCAGGTCCGTTGCAGTTCAGACAGCGTTTCGATTCCGGATCAACTGGGATCTTCGCCGTCTTCGTCTTCGTCGTCTTCCTCATCCCAGTCCGGATACTGCTGGAGGGCTCCCTTGGACGCGACAAGGTCCAGCATGGTGGGATCCGAATCCTCCCCCTCCTGCGGCAGGACACCGAGCAGTCGGTTCACATGGATCTGGAACACCCAGTCATCGCCAAAGTCATAGTGGAAGAGAAGATTGGCTCCCCTTCCTCCAACGTACTCCCGAAGTTCCGTCGTGGTATCCGGATCCTCTGAATCATAATCCCAGGATCCCTCCTTGGCCTGTGGGCAGGGAATCGTAAAATTTCCCCGCTGATAGATTCTTTTTCCGAATACAAACTCATAGAGATGACCCCAGTCAAAGCCGAAAAATCCCAGAATCGCATTGGCAAGGTCATCGAATGTCGCCGTGCAGGCGATCTGCAGCTGGCGATAGACCTGCCGCCCACCGCCCTTGGGGTAGACCTTCATGTCATAGCAGAGAACGAGCTCCCTGCCAAGGGGCGGCTCCTTCGAAAGCTTTGGTGCCTTTCCCTCCGGGAAGTCACGGTAACAGCGCCCCGCCTTCTTCGCCTGATTTGCCATATCCCGGGCAAGCTGCTGGGCGGCGTTGTCCAGATCGTAGAAATAGAAGAGCATGCAGGGCACCACGAGCCGCCCCGCAAAGGGCAGGACAATGCCGCAAACCACGGTGGGAAGATCGCTCTTTTTGCAGGCCGCCAGCTTGTCATTCATCACCTCGAAAACGGTCTCATCCCGGTAGAGCGATCCCCCCTCCTTCGTCTTCTCCACTGCAACGTAATCAGACTCCGCAAGGTTACTCCAGGAGCGCAGGACTGCCTGCGCATCCGGGGCAAGATCCTTTGCCGACTTCAGATAGGCATTAACGTACTTTGGCATGTTTTTCCAGAGTTCCTCTGAGATCTTGTCGTACTCCTCTGAAAAGATCGAATCGATGCGGAGGAAAATCTCATCCGGGATGTAATCCCACTTGCTGTCTCCGTTCTTGACAAACAGAAGGAGCGGATTGTACAGCGCATGAAAGCGATCCCAAAATTCCGGACCAACTGCCTCATTCTCCTTCGGAGAATGTCTCGACACCTCTTTTTTCTTCTGCACTGCATCCGGTTTTTGGTCCGCCGCTTTGGCGGTCTTGGTCTTGTCTCCGATGGTTCCTTTCGCCTCGCACCCCTTCCAAAAAAGGTTCTCCTGGCCGGTGAAGCCGTCCGCAAGGCAGATCACGGTCTTTTGAACCCGAATGCGGAAGATCCCGTTCTCGCCATCACCGTAGCGCAGCCAAAAGGAGGTACCCAGATCCTGCACGGCATCCCGGAGCAGACGGCTGGTCGGCTCATGCACGTATGTGCCCGCCTTCCGCATCGCCTCTGGCGAGAAGAGATGGATCGCCAGGGAATCCCGAACCGACCTGCCAAGGACGAACTCGTAGGAAGATTCTTCTTCAAGGTCAAACTCCTCCCGAATGACCGCCGCGAGCTGGTCAAATGCCGCAGTCTGGGAAATCTGAATCACCCGGTAGACGAGCCTTGCCTTTCTGGGAGAAATCCTGCACGCAAAGGTGCGGACGGTCTGTTCGGGGATGGCAGGCTTCGTGGGATCCTGGGGCGCTCCGTCCGTCGGGATGGTCTGATACCAGTGTCCCGCCTCCCTGGACTGACTGACAAGCTCCCTGACCCGGTCCTTCAGGGCCGGATCGAGTGTCACATCGGGGTCGATGGAAAATTCCGGACAGAACAGCTTTCCGCCAAAGGGCAGAACTGCCACCTTCGTCATCCCCGGCAGATATGGCGAAAGCGCCGCATTCTGAACAGAGGAGATGACCTCAAAGACACACCCGTCCCGGTACAGGGCAGCCCCCGTATCCGCGGCCTCGAAAACGACGTACTCCATAACCCGGACCTTTTTCCAGGATTGGAAGACTGCCCGGTCCTCTCTGGAGAGATTCTTATGTTTTTTCAGGTAGTTGTCGATGTTCTGGTCGCGCTTTTGCCAGAACCTCTCCATGACTTCCTGCCGCGCTTTCATCAGCTCCGGGTCCTTCAAGAAGGCATCGTCGTCAATCCCCTTAAACGCCTGGTCCGCGTTCTTCCAAAACAGCAGAAACGGATCATAGAGCGCGTGGAACGCATTCGAAAGCACATGCTGATCTGCCTGCGGTCTCTCCTGCTGACCGGCATTGTTTTCCTTTTCCATGTTTTTCCTTTCCAGGCTGGCTTCGTCTGTCCGCCCAATCCCCATTTTCCTCTGAGCTGCCGTAAAATGCATGTCACAGCTTCACCCACATCCAATATAGGCCCTGCCGGCCGCGCGTCAAGCGGGTTCCTGTAAAAACTCCTGCACGCAGGCAAGAAAGTGCGCGGCGGCCGGGGAGAGGGGCTCCTGCCCGCGCCAGGCAAAGAAAAGGCTCGTCTCCACGCCGGAGCGAAGGGACACGATGGCAAAGGGAGGCTTTCGATCCACCGGCGCCTTCGGGGGGAGCTTTGTGAAGCGCTCCGACACCACCGCGATTCCCATGCCCATCGTGACCATGTACAGGATCGTGTCAAAGCGCGCGCAGTCCAGGACGATCCGCGGATCAAAGCCCGCCTCCCGGCAGAGGTCAGTGGTGAGCTGCCACATCTCCGGCTCCTCCTTGAGAAGAAGAAAGTTCTCCCCCCGAAGGTCAGAGACAGAGAGCGTCTCTCTGCCCGCCAGGGGGTGCCTAGTGGGGAGCAGCACCTCCAGCCTGTCGGTGGTAAAGGGGAGCTTTTCCAGATCCAGAACCTCGCCGAGCGCCTCTCCGATGTCATGGGAAGTGACAACGTCTCCTTCTCCCTGATCGGCGGCGCCGCCCACATGGATCCCGCCTTCTACACCGACAAGAACCTGACCGCCGTGTTCAACTTCCTGCAGGGAACGAGCACTTCCAGCAGTTCCAACTCATGAGCTTTCTGTCATCCTCCCTCCTGCCGCCTCGGGCGAACACGCCCCAGGCGGCATTTTTCTGTGGAAACTTGAAAAATTTTGGCCCTTTCACTTTTTTTGTGGGATGAGCCCTTCCTGACCGTCTCCGAGGTCCTCTGCCCCGGTCCTCCACAGGTGCCTTCTGCTCTCCGTGCATCTGTACTCCCGGGCGGACCGTGGGAGCATCGCCGAGGGGCCCACGGTCTCGGAACAGCTTTATCCATCAGATCCTCTTGTACGGATTTCTGGATGCATCCATGATCTTTAGGAAAAAGTACTCATCATCTGGAAGGCCATAGGCTTTCCTGCGAATGACCTTGATGTGTGCGTTGATCCCCTCTATCTTCCCGGAGCTGATCGGATAGAGCCCGTATCCCACAATGCCGTCAAAGTGGTTCTCAATGAGCCTGGCAAACCAGAGAAAGTGCTCATTTTTCGTGCCCCTGCACCAGTCGATGATATCTGTAAACTTCTCGATCATCGTCGCCTGATTGGCTGAGGCATATGCTTCCTGCATGGCCTGCTTGATCAGATCACAGGTGAACAGCAGCTTGTTCGAGTTGATGATGTCGTCGTATCGCCGCTCGAAATCGTCATGGGTATGCCTGTAATCGGTCGTACCGAAGATCGCAGATCCCTTGCGGCACACCTTGCCCTCACGGGCTTCCTGATCGTGTTTCTGCAGGGACTCCCTGCTGGCACAGAGTATCTTCCTTGACCCCTTCAGAACAGTAGCTTCCTCGACCAGGCCTTCCTTCTTCAGGCGGATCTGTTCCTCCTTCCGAACCTCGGCAATGACCTTCTCGTTGAAGTTCTTGACGATGTGGAAATGATCATAAACGATCTGGATCCAACCGCATTTTGCCTTGAAAGCCTCCTGGAAGTCGCTGTTCATATCCATGGCAACGGCCTCTACATGATGCATCCAGTCGTCACCCACCAGCTCCATGAATTCTTCTACAACGGCCTTTGTTTTGCCTGCTCGGATGAACAGCACCGCACCGGTTATCAGGTCTATGATGTGCGTCGCATATTTGTGTCCGTTATGCAGCTTGAACTCGTCAATGGCAAGATACCTTGCATAGGCGGCAGGCTTTTTGAGCTTGCCATTCTCATCCGCGTAAAGACCCTTCAGACGCTTAAGATCGATCTTCTTGATCGTATTGATGTTGACGCCAGTAATGATTGCCGTGTCCGTAAGGGTAAATTCATCCATAGAAAGATAGCGGATGATCAGCTGCTCAAGCTCCTTTGTAATCATCGAATCATCTGCCTTGAACGCGACATCCGGTGTGATGGTCTTGCCACAGAGATTGCATCTCCACTGGTACTTGTCGCACTCAATGATGGTTTGGCATGCCTGAAAGGGAATGTGTTTGATCTTCGTGTGGTAGGTCTGATTCTTGTACATCCTGCGCCCGCAGCAAGAGCATACAGGATGGTCCAGCTGGTCCAATTTACCGCGCAGAATATAAGCCCTTTTGAAGGTATTCTCACTCAGTTTGCTCTTCCGCATGGAGTGGAAGGGCCTGACGTCTCGAATAGGAACCTCTTCAACGCTCTCCTGATGGAACCCCGTCAGGTGGCTTGGGAACATCAGATAGTCATTTTGAGTCCGGGCAGCAAAAGACATTTGCCCATTCGCCTCGGTGTATGTATAATTCTGATTCATAAGAGGTTTCCTTTTTATCCCGTATTGCATATCTTGGGCGACGTGCAATCGAGATGATATCAGGAAATCTCTTTTTGTAAATAGATGATATTCTCTATAGGCTGCCTTCTTTTAGTGCATCACACAAGAAAAATGAAAGACCCAAAATTTTGAAATGTGCCGGTTTTGTCCTGGGAAGTCCGGGTGGCACTTATGATATAGTAGAATCAGCAAGATAGGATGAAGGAAGCCTCGAAGAGAAAACCTCCGGGGCTTTTGTTATGGGAAGCGAAGGTGATGGACATGCCATACAAACCGATGGTCCCCTGCAGGCATCCGGGGTGTCCAAACCTCGTGCCAGAAGGACAAAAATACTGTGAGGAGCACAAGAGCCTGCATTCGGAGGAAAACCGGTCGGCAGCGGCAAGAGGATACAATGCGAGGTGGAGACGGGAGAGCAAGAAATTCCTGCAGCTCCATCCGCTGTGTCAGGATTGCCTGTGTCATAGCATCGCTGCTCCGGCAACGGTCGTGGACCACATCGTTCCGCACCGAGGAGACCCGAAGCTCTTCTGGGACAAACTTGCCGTTTACGTTACTGATGTGATTTATACTGGCAGCGATCAGCCAAAACGGCTTGAACAGATGCCGGTGAAATAATAGAGTACAAAAAGCATTTACCATCACGTGGCAAGTGCTTATTTTTTACCCGCCGGGCGGGGGAGGTCACGATCTCTAAAGCCAGAGGCACAGGAGACCGCCGCCCCCTCTTGCGTTGATTTCCGCGAAATTGATACCCCGGGGTCAGCGGGCAGGCCGCCCGATCCCGAAAAATTACATAACCCTTTTCAAACCGCAGTTAAAGCAAGCAAACAAGCGCTTTTGCTGCGGCTTTTTCGTGCGCGGAACAGGGGCGTTTCGGCTTGGAATTCCGCTGCGGAACATCCAGCCTGAGCGCCGCAGACTTTCGAGTACGTTTGGACTTTCGAGTACGCGAGGAGGATGCGATGGATGAGGATTTTGAAACACCTGACCTCTCGGAATTCCTCGACGCCTGCGCGAAGCAGTTCTGCCCGTGGTGCGGCAGGCCGATGGGACGAAATCCGATGGGCAGGCCACGGGTGTTCTGCTCAGATAAATGCCGCTGGGCTTACAACAGCTGGCGGCACAGAAAACGAATGAAGGAGAAAGAGAATGGAAACACCAATTCTGAAGAAAATACCGGTGACGGAACTGAAGCCGGCAGCATACAACCCGAGAAAGAAACTGAAGCCGGGTGACAAGGAATACGAGAAGATCAAGAACTCGATCAAGGAGTTCGGCTTTGCGGATCCGCTTGTTGTGAATTCGGACATGACAATCATCGGAGGACATCAGCGACTGACCGTTGCAATGGACCTTGGCTACACCGAAGTTCCGTGCGCCGTCGTCGATATTGATAAGACCCGGGAGAAAGCTCTGAACATCGCGCTCAATAAGATCACAGGGGAGTGGGATGGGAACATGCTCGCCGACCTCCTGAAAGATCTTGAGGCATCCGACTTCAACACAGCGCTGACTGGTTTCGAGACTCCGGAGATGGAGCAGCTCTTCAATAAGGTCTGCGACAAAGATGTGACGGAGGACAGCTTTGATGTGGATGAGGAACTGAAGAAGCCGACGATGAGTAAGCTCGGTGATATGTGGTTCCTTGGAAAGCACAAAGTCTTCTGTGGAGATTCCACCAATGAAGAGAACTATGTTGCCCTGATGGATGGACAAAAGGCAAATCTGGTATTGACCGATCCTCCATAATAACGTAGATGTGGAAGAAACTGCAGGCAAGATCATGAACGACAACATGGCCGACGAGGATTTCTACAAATTCCTTCTGGCTGCCTATCAGGCGATGTATGCGAACCTTGCAGATGATGGGTCGATCTACATGTGGCATGCGGATACGGAAGGACTGAACTTCCGTAAGGCATTCAAGGATGCTGGGTTTTACCTTTCCGGCTGTTGTATCTGGAAGAAGAACAGTCTGGTACTTGGACGCAGTCCGTATCAGTGGATCCATGAACCGTGTCTCTATGGCTGGAAGCAGAAAGATCCTCTGCGCCAACAGAGAGTCCCTGCAGAAGCATGACCAGGAGGCTCGTGAGGGCAAGATATGCCGCAGGGGCTCCACAATCTTCCACACGACCGACTACAAGCATACCCATGACGATTTTGAGCAGCGCTACGACGGCATCATCAAGTCAAACAAGCTCCTGTTCACCTGCGATCTCATCAAGCAGGCGATAAAGGAGGCATATGCTTCGGGAAACCAGGCGACGATGATCGAAAAGTTTACTGACGTCATTGACTGGTGCCGGGGTACAGGAAGCGAGCACTTTCTCAGGTTCGCCAGGCCCATAGAGAATCACTTTGACGGCATTGTTGGATATGGGATCTATCCCATCAGCTCTGGGAAGATAGAGGGCATCAATGCCCATATCAAGGTCATCCGCAGGAAAGCTTATGGCCTGCCGGATGATGAATACTTCTTCCTGAAGATCATGGACCTATCCAGAAATCCGTACAAGAGGGTCTGACAGAGACAGCTCCGAGACCGTGGGCCCCTCGGCGATGCTCCCACGGTCCGGCCAAGGTTACAGTAACCCAGGAGGCTTATAGGGCGCCAGAGGAGAAGCCGGATCCAGGGCTCTGAGCGGAGGTCAGGAGGGGGTCATCCCACAAAAAAAGTGAAAGGGCCGGAAATTCCCCCGGTTCCCGGGGGAAAACCGGGTGCGGCGCGTTGCATTCACCGGAGAGTGTGTTAAAATATTAACAGTTTGCGGGGAAGATCCGCTTCCCTGCCAAGTCATCGTCCGATATCTTTGGTGTAAGCATAAGGAGGAAGGATACGTATGAGTGAGTCATTTGAAGACATCCTGAAACAGGTCAACGAGATTCCCACGAAGAAGCTCTCCGTGGCGAATGCCCAGGACCTGCCGGTCATGGAGGCCGTTGCCGAGGCAAAGGCCAAGAAGATCGCAGACCCGATCCTGGTCGGCGATGAGGAGAAGATCCGCGAGATCGCAAAGCAGATCAACTTCGATCTCTCCGATGTCCGCGTCATCAATGAGCCCGATATGCAGCAGGCTGCTCTGACCGCAGTCAAGCTCGTCCACGACGGCGAGGCTGATATGTACATGAAGGGCGCCCTGGATTCCAAGACCTTCCTCCGCTCCGTGCTGAACAAGGACGTGGGCCTTCGCACCGGCAAGACCCTGTCCCATGTCTGCGTGTTTGAGATCAAGGGCATCAAGCGTCTGCTCTTCCTGACCGATGTGGCCTTCCTTCCCTATCCGACCCTCGAGGACAAGGAGCAGATCATCAACTACACCGTCGACGTCTGCAATGCCTGCGGCATCCAGAACCCGAAGGTTGCACCCCTTGCCGCAGTTGAGGTCGTCAACCCCAAGATGCCCGTCACCGTCGAGGCAGCCCAGCTGACCAAGTGGAACGAAGAGGGCAGAATCAAGAACTGCATCGTCGATGGACCGCTGTCCATGGATCTTGCCATCGATCCCGAGGCCGCAAAGCACAAGGCCGGCGCTGAGAACAGAAAGATCGTCGGTGACGCCGATGTCCTCCTGTTCCCCGACATCCACGCCGGAAACCTGGTCTACAAGACCATCGTCCATCTCTGCGAGTTCAAGAACGGCTGCATCCTGATGGGCACCAAGGCACCGGTCATCCTGACCTCCCGCTCCGACAGCAAGGAGACCAAGATCAACTCCATCGCCCTGGCTGCCGTAGTGGCACACCATCAGCACAAGATCTGAGGAGGAGAAATCATGGCAATCAGAAGTCTCATCATCAACCCCGGCTCCACCTCCACCAAGATCGGCGTCTTCGACGACGAGACCCAGATCCTGGACAAGACCCTGCGCCACTCCACCGAGGAGATCAGTCAGTTCGCTGACATCTATGCGCAGAAGGACTTCCGCAAGCAGCTGATCCTGGACGCCCTGAAGGAGGAGAACATCCCGCTCGAGTCCATCAACGTCTGCGTTGGCCGCGGCGGCCTGCTCCGTCCGATCCCGGGCGGCACCTATGCGGTGACCGATGCCCTGCTGCACGATCTCTACCATGCACCCCAGGGAAATCACGCCTCGAACCTCGGCGGTATCCTTGCAAGAGAGATCGGCGACTCCATCAAGGTTCCCTCCTACATCGTCGACCCCGTGGTCGTCGATGAGATTCAGCCCGTGGCACGGCTCTCCGGTGTTCCGGAGGTTCCGCGTGTCTCCATCGACCATCCGCTGAACCAGAAGGCCATGGCGCGCCGCTGGGCCAAGGAGAACGGAAAGAAGTACAGTGACATCACCGTGATCGTGGTCCACATGGGCGGCGGCACCTCCACCGGTCTGCACTGCCACGGCAAGATGATCGATGTCTACGCCGCCTTCAACGGCGACGGCGGCTTCTCCCCGGAGCGCGCAAACGGCGTCCCGGCCCTGGGCCTCGTGAAGCTGTGCTTCTCCGGCAAGTACACCCAGAAGGAGATGGAAAAGAAGATCATCGGAGGCGGCGGCTTCAATGCCTACCTCGGCACCAACGACATGCGCGAGGTCGAGAAGATGATCTCCGAGGGCAACGAGCAGGCAAAGCTCGTCAAGGATGCCTTCATCTACCAGATCTGCAAGAACATCGGCGCACTGGCTACGGTGGTCAAGGGCAAGGTCGATCAGATCATCCTGACCGGCGGCATCGCCTACGACAAGAGCGTGACCGACGCCATCGCGGACAGCGTCTCGTTCCTGGCTCCCGTCACCGTCTATGCCGGTGAGGCAGAGCTTCTGGCCCTGGCCCAGGGCGCACTGCGCGTCATGAACGGCGAGGAGCAGGTGCAGACCTACTGAAGACCCGACAATGTCGTAAAATTTTGGTAAAAAAGTCTTAAATCGAGAGGAAAAGGCCCAAAAGTCAGCAGGATGGGGTATAATTCTGCGGATTGAGGTGTTTTTTCCTCTTTGTTTTTGCTATAATAATGCGATGGTCTGCAGACAGGCCGGGCCGAACCGCGGTGTTTTGACGGTTCGGACTTTCATGATGGATAGGACAAGGATACAATGTCAAAAATTTCCGATAAGATTTTTGGTACCCATTCACAGAGGGAATTGAAGCGCATCATGCCCCTCGTCGACAAGATCGAAGCTTTACGGCCCACGATGCAGGCCCTCTCGGATGAGGAACTCGCCGGAAAGACCAAGGAGTTTCGGGAACGGCTCGCCAAGGGCGAGACCCTGGATGACCTCCTGGTGGAGGCCTTCGCTGTGGTCCGCGAGGCGGACAAGCGTGCCATCGGCCTGGAGCCCTTCCGGGTGCAGCTGATCGGCGGCATCATCCTCCACCAGGGCCGTATCGCAGAGATGAAGACCGGTGAAGGAAAAACCCTGGTGGCCACCCTTCCCACCTATCTGAATGCCCTGGAGGGCAAGGGCGCCATGGTGGTCACGGTCAACGACTATCTGGCAAAGCGTGACGCGGACCAGATGGGTCAGGTGTACCGGTTCCTGGGCATGACCTGCGGCTGCGTGTTAAACCCCATGTCCTCTCAAGAGCGGCAGGCGGCCTACGCCTGCGACGTGACCTATGTCACCAACAACGAGCTGGGCTTTGACTACCTGCGTGACAACATGGCCATCTACAAGAACCAGCTGGTTCTGCGTGGCCTGCACTACTGCATCATCGATGAGGTCGATTCCATCCTGATCGATGAGGCCAGAACCCCGCTCATCATCTCCGGTCAGGGCGACAAGTCCACCAAGATCTACGATGCCTGCGACATCCTGGCAAAGCAGATGACAAGAGGCAAGGATCAGGACAACGTCTCCCAGATCGACGCCATCATGGGCATCGAGCAGGAGGAGGACGGCGACTTCATCGTCAACGAGAAGGACAAGATCGTCAACCTGACCCAGCAGGGCGTTGCCAAGACCGAGAAATTCTTCCACATCAAGAACCTGGCGGATCCCGAGAACCTGGAGATCCAGCACTGCATCATCCTGGCCCTGCGCGCCAACAACCTGATGCAGAAGGATCACGACTACATCGTCAAGGACGATGAGGTCCTGATCGTCGATGAGTTCACCGGCCGTGTGATGCCGGGCCGCCGCTACAGCGACGGCCTGCACCAGGCCATCGAGGCGAAGGAGCACGTGAAGGTCAAGCAGGAGTCCAAGACCCTGGCCACCATCACCTTCCAGAACTTCTTCAACAAGTTTGACAAGAAGTGCGGTATGACCGGTACCGCCCTGACCGAGGAGCACGAGTTCCGCGAGATCTACGGCATGGACGTCATCGAGATCCCGACCAACAAGCCGGTCATCCGTGTGGACCACCAAGACGCGGTCTACAAGACCCGGAAGGAGAAGCTCAACGCCGTGATCGCCGCGATCCAGGCCTGCCACGCAAAGGGACAGCCCGTCCTCGTCGGCACCATCACCATCGAGGCCTCCGAGGAGCTCTCCCGGATGCTCAAGAAGGTCGGCATTCCCCACAACGTCTTGAACGCCAAGTACCACGAGATCGAGGCAGAGATCATCTCCCACGCCGGTGAGCACGGGAGCGTGACCATCGCCACCAACATGGCCGGCCGTGGTACCGATATTAAGCTCGACGACGAGGCCAGAAAGGCCGGCGGCCTCTACGTCATCGGCACCGAGCGCCACGAGTCCCGCCGTATCGACAACCAGCTGCGCGGCCGTTCCGGCCGTCAGGGCGATCCGGGTGAGTCCCGCTTCTACATCTCCCTCGAGGACGATCTGATGCGGCTGTTCGGCTCCGAGCGCATGATCAACATGTTCAACGCGATCGGCATCCCGGAGGGACAGGAGATCACCCACAAGTCCCTCTCCAAGGCCATCGAGAACGCCCAGAAGAAGATCGAGCTCAACAACTTCGCCATCCGCAAGAACCTGCTTGACTACGATGAGGTCATGAACGAGCAGCGCGATGTGATCTACAAGGAGCGGAGAATGGTGCTGGACGGCCTGTCCATGCGCGACTCCATCTTCAAGATGATCACCGACATCGTGGACAACAAGGTGGACGCCGCAGTCGGCGACACCGATGCCACCCCCGAGAACCTGCACGAGCTCAACGAGCTCCTGCTGCCCATCATCCCGCTGGAGCCCATCACCACGAAGCGGCTCACCAGCACCGCCAAGGATGCGATCAAGCAGCAGCTCAAGGAAGAGGCCATCAAGCTCTACGAGCAGAAGGAGGCCGACTTCCCGGCACCGGAGGCCATGCGTGAGGTGGAGCGCGTGATCCTGCTCCGTGTCATCGACATGAAGTGGATGAACCACATCGATGACATGCAGCAGCTCCAGCAGACGATCCGCATGCAGGCATACGGACAGAAGGATCCGCTGGTCGAGTACAAGATCGCCGGCTACGACATGTTCAACGAGATGAGCGACGGCATCCAGGAGGATACCGTCCGCACCCTGTTCCGCATCCGCGTGGAGCAGAAGGTGGAGCGAGAGCAGGTCGCAAAGCCGATTTCCACCAACCGGGACGATGAAGCGCCCGCAAAGCCGGTGGTCCGCATGGAGAAGAAGGTCTATCCCAACGATCCCTGCCCCTGCGGCTCCGGAAAGAAGTACAAAAACTGCCACGGGAGGAACCTGGTCTGACGCCGTTCCCTTCTGCTGGCATCTGCAACAAAGAAACAGAAAGGAACTGTCATGGTAGAACTGGACCAGATGAAAATTGAGCTGCAGGGTAAGGAGGAGGACCTGAAGCAGGCCCGCGCCTCCCTGAACCTGGACTTCAAGAAGCAGCGCATTGAGGAGCTGCAGCGCGAGATGGAGGCCCCGGACTTCTGGGACGACCCGGACCGCGCCAACGGAAAGATGAAAAACCTCAAGGACCTGCAGCGCACCGTGGAGGAGGCCGACGGCCTCTCCCAGCAGTATCAGGATATCCTGGACCTCATCGAGATGGGGAACGAGGACAGCGACCCGGACGCCCCCGAGGCGGTCCGCTCCGAGCTGGACGACTTTGAGGAAAAGCTGGAGGACCTGCGCCTCTCCACGCTCCTCACCGGGGAGTACGACGAGAACAACGCGATCATCTCGCTGAACGCCGGTGCCGGCGGCACCGAGTCCTGTGACTGGTGCTCGATGCTGTTCCGCATGTACACGAGATGGGCCGCCAGAAAGGGCTTTGAGGTCGAGGTTTTAAACCAGGTGCCCGGCGATGAGGCGGGCATCAAGTCCGTGGACTTCCAGGTCAACGGGACGAACGCTTACGGCTTTTTGAAGAGTGAGCACGGCGTGCACCGTCTGGTGCGCATCAGCCCCTTCAACGCCCAGGGCAAGCGCCAGACCTCCTTTGTCTCCTGCGAGGTCATGCCGGAGCTTCCCCAGGACAACAACATCGAGATCAACCCGGAGGACATCCGGATCGACACCTACCGCTCCTCCGGTGCCGGCGGTCAGCACATCAACAAGACCAGTTCCGCCATCCGCATCACCCACTTCCCGACGGGCATTGTGGTCACCTGCCAGAACGAGCGGTCCCAGTTCCAGAACAAGGACAAGGCCTTCGAGATGCTGCGGGCAAAGCTCTTCCTGCTGCAGCAGGAGATGGATGCGGAGAAGCTCGACGGCATCCGCGGAGATGTGAAGGAGATCGCCTGGGGCTCCCAGATCCGCTCCTACTTCCTGCAGCCCTACACGCTGGTCAAGGACACCAGAACCCAGGCCGAGACCTCGGACGCCCAGTCCGTGCTGGACGGCAATATCGACCTGTTCATCAATGCCTACCTGAAGATGCAGGCAGACAAGAAGCTCGCCGCTTCCCAGGAGGTCTGAGATCAGAGGGTAAAAGAGACCCCCTGCTGCTTTGGAGCAGCAGGGGGTTTGTTCTGCCCGGAACCGGCAGTGACCTGACGCTGTGCAGGGCGCGGCAGGTCTCCAGGAAACGGCAATCGTCTTAGCGAAGATAGGTGGTTTGGGGACAGGAGAGGCCGAAGGCTTTCCGACTGCAGAGGTTCTCAGCAGCCCAAGAAATGCGCGCGCCAGTGCTGCGCACCCGCCCTCAAAATGCGGCGAGTCCCCCTCTGCAGTGGGTACGCTCTTGCCATGTCTGTTCCCTGTTTCCCTTTGCTTTACATTTTGGGTATATGGGAGTTCAAAAGCTTTACTATTTTGTAGATTTGCAGCATAATATGTAAAGCTCTCGCAAAGGATGGTAACAGGATGATCGATTATTCCGGTCTGACCCGAAAACTGAAAGAACAGAAAATCACCCGAACAGATCTGTGCTCCCTGATCGGACTCTCCTCCCGGACCATTGCAAAGATCGGGAAAGGAGAAGCACTTTCCGGCAATACCATTCGCCGAATTGCGGATTATCTCGGGTGTGATCCGGCACAGCTCTACAGGGAAGTATCGGATAATCCGATCCTGCAAACCCTTCGTGACGAGAAGGAGGGAGGAATTTCAGGCGGCCTGTACCATGAGCTCCAGGTGCGGATGACATACAATTCGAATCATATGGAAGGCAGCAGATTAACGGAAGAACAGACAAGGCTGATCTTCGAGACCAATACAGCCCCTGCGGGAGATAGCGTTCCGGTGGATGATATCCTGGAAACGGTGCACCACTTCCGTGCAATTGATTTTATAATTGACCATGCGGAGGACGATCTGTCAGAAGAAATCATCAAGCACCTGCATTACCTTCTTAAGCATGACACAAAGGATTCCACACTCTCGTGGTTTGCAGTGGGGGACTACAAGAAGCGCCCCAACATGGTCGGTGGTCACGAAACGGCAAGACCAGAGGAGGTCCCCGAACGGATGAAAGGGCTTCTTGCGCACTATCATAAGATCGGGAGGGAAAGGCCGGTAACGCTGAACGACATCATCGCCTTCCATGCAGAGCTGGAATACATACATCCCTTTCAGGACGGAAATGGCAGGGTCGGAAGGCTTGTGGCGCTCAAGGAATGCCTTCGCTACAGGATTGTTCCTTTTCTCATCGAGAACGACAAAAAAATGTATTATTATCGTGGCCTCGCAAACTGGCACCAAGAAAAGGGGTGGCTGATAGATACCTGCCTTGACGGGCAGGATACCTTCCGAGCTCTGATGGACGCGCTGGGTGTTCCAGATTCCTAATCTCACCATGCAGGCGGATGCAGCAGCCAAAAACGGCAGGAGACGGAGCACTGTGCTCCGCCTCCTGCCCAATGGCGTCAACCACTTTTATTAAAGCCAGTTAGCCATTAGCAGATTAAACTGTTAGTGGCTATTTTTATTGCTTTAAATGTAGTATAGGATATCATTATAAATATAGTGTAATAACGCTGATAATACTCTATAATGTAGTATAGGATGTGCACTCTACACGGAAAGGAGGCTCTCATGTTTATTAAGGTTGTTCCAAACCAAAAAGGCAGGCCCGGCACCTATTTTTGCTACTTGGTCGAGTCATACAGGGAGGAAGGCAAGCCGAAGCATCGCGTCATCAAGAACTTCGGCCTTCTGGAGGACGATCAGGTTCCTTACCTCAAGGCTATGTACGCAAAAAAGAAGCCCCGTCTCGTTTATGATGATGACAAGCACGGGGAGACGTAGGCTAGAACAACGACGGCAATTGTGACACGCAATGACCTGCTGGAAATCCTGGACAGCCCCGAGGCAATTCAGATGGCGAGAACCACCTCGCGCGGCTTCAGCCTTGTCCAAAAGATAACCCTGCGCGACGTCGTGCTGTTCTATATGCAAAGGATGGGCTGTACGATCAATCAGGATATCGCTGCCTATTTTTCAAAGGTCGGCAAACCCCGCGTGACAAAACAGGGGATGTTCAAAGCACTGGACAAGCTGAATCCTGAGTTCTTTCCATATGTGATCAGAGAGCTCGCGAATAAGTATTACGAGCGCGGTGACTATCAGACTCTGAACGGGTATATTGTTCTTGCCTGTGACGGAACGAAGCGGGATCTCCCAAATACCCCGGAACTGGCGGAAAAGTTCGGCGGGGCAAAGAATCAGACCGTCACCGATACCAGCAAGATCAAGACACCGCAGGCAAACTGCTCCGTCCTGGTTGACGTACTGAACCATGTGGTACTGAATGCATCGATGTGCTCTTATGACACCTCTGAACTTCCAATGTTGTTTGAGCATCTGGAGAAGTGCAGAGACCTGCTGAAGGGAAAGAAGGTTTTGCTTCTCTGTGACCGCTACTATGTTTCAGCTGAATTGTTTCTGTACTGTACCTTCCATGAGATTGACTTCATTGTCAGAAACAAATCCTACTGCTACAAGGAACAGATAGCGAAGGTAAAGACTGAAGGATTAATCCTCCTCGACTTTGACAAAGCATGGATAAACAGAATGAAGCGCGAAGACTGTAAGGCCATAGCGAAACTGATGGATAATTGTCTTGCCCTGCGGGTTGTGAAGAATACCTACTCCTACAAACCGACGGATAAGAAACGTGCTGAGGAGGTACAGGTCGATTCCGCTTACCTCACAAGTGTGTCAGTACCGCTTCTGAGCAAAGGGGAAGTTGTGAGTGCTTACCACGTACTCCGATGGGATAACGAAACAGTCTTCTACGATATAAAAGATCATCTGGAGGCGGAAAGGTTCAACTCAGGAAAGGTCAACATCGTCATAAACTCTTACCTGGCAAAGGTCCTGAACTACGTGATTGGCGGACAGTTCTTCAATGATGCGGACGAGTTGAACATGTCCCGGAAGGATGAAGAAGGGCAGACAACGAAGTACGACTATATCCCAAACATGAAGAACATCCTTGACACGCTAAGAATCGATCCGATATTTCCAAAGATCCTTCACTGCCAGGAAATCCTGATAACCGTTCCGGATATCCAGAAGTACGTTGAAGATCTCGTGGAGGATTTCTCAAGAGTCCTTGTCCCGGTACGCCCAGGACGACATTACCAACGATGGGGGAAATGGATGGCAAGCATTCCGTTAAGGAAGTCCCGTTTGGATGGGAGGCGGGACCCACCGATAAAGAAATGTCCTTTTAATAGAGGATATATAACTTCCAGGTAGAGCTAATGTAGTGTAGAGTCACAGATGTTTATATTTTGATAAAAGCATAAAATGTGATAGGGGGATTTTTGCGCTCTAATAGAATTCAAAATAGCGCCAACCACACGTCTGAAAGTAGTTGACGCCATTGCCCTGTTCCAGATTTTGATCTGGAACAGGTGTTTTTATTCTGCGTTTTCTTTCCCGGCAGGTGCCATGGCAGGACACCCTGCCATCTGCCGAAGGATTCGGCTCCCTCCCCGTCTTCCGGGGGAACGCCTCTTTGAGAATTCAGGCAGAGGAGTCGAAATACACCCGTCCCCCTCTTTTGTCGGATGTAACCACCGATACAGGAGGGGGCCTTTTTCATTCCGCGGGGGAGTGCAATAAAGTTTTGATTTTCCCCGATCAGTGCAAGAAACAGAAATTATTTGATCCGGGCGGATGATAGGATGATCCCAGATCAATTCCACAGCAGGAGGGAAACAAATGGGGATCCAAAAAGTCATAGGACTGACCGCAGGCGCAGCAGGCATTGCTGCCGTCTGCTGTGTATTCGCCAGTGTCGCATCCACCAACCACGCCAATGGGCGGCTGATCCGTCTGGCACACAACCAGCAGGATGGTACCGAGATCGCGGATTCCATCGCAGAATTCGAGACCTTCGTGGAGACGGACGATCCGTCCGAAAATCTCTCGGTCAAGATCTATCCGAGCGGCATCCTCGGCTCAGAAAACGAGGAGATCGAGATGGTGAAAGCCGGAATCCTGGACATGGCAAAGGTCAGCTCCAACACACTGGGGCAGTTCGACGACCGGTACAGCATCTTTGCCATTCCGTATCTGTTTCAGAGCCAGGAGCACTACTACGATGCCATGGAGAACAGCAAGGCAATCCAGGGGCTGTTCAACTCCACTGCCGATCAGGGCTTTATCGCCATCGGGTACTATGCGAACGGTGCCCGGAACTTTTATCTCAAGGAGAACATCTGCGTCGATGACCCTTCAGATCTTGCCGGTAAGAAGATCCGCTCCATGCCCAGCTCCACATCCATGGAGATGATCCGCCTGATGGGCGGCTCCCCGGTGCCCATGTCCTCCAGCGAGACCTATACCGCTTTGCAGCAGGGCGTCGTGGACGGCGCCGAGAACACCGAGCTCGCCCTGACTGTCAACGGGCATGAGGATCTGGTTTCATCTTACACCTACACCGAGCACCAGTACTCCCCGGACATCTACATCATCAGCACTGATACCTGGAATACCCTCACCAGAAAGCAGCAGTACCTCAAGGACTGCCTTACCAAGACCAACGACGACTTCAAGGCCATGTACAACGGGATGATGGAAGACGCCATTGAGGAAGCGCAGGAGCACGGCGTCACCGTCTATCGGGACATCGACAAGAGCGCCTTCATCGAGGCAGTCCAGCCCATGCACGAGGCATTTGCAGCAAAGGGAGCAGACTATCAGGCGCTTCTGGACGACATCGAGAGCTACGCGCAGTAAAGGGGAGGACATCATGGAAAAGAAAGGCGTTAGTTAAGAAACGGGTTGATAAGCGATCGCCTAGCATGAGACCACTAATACCTCACTTTGAGCTCGAGCTGGGTACACTCCTATCCGTGCTGTGTTGCATCATGTAACAAAGCATCACCTAGATTGCCTAAACACATACACTCACTTGCCGAGTATGTGACTATAAATAACAAGATAGGCATTATGCGGAGAAGAAAAGAGCTCCAAATGGGGATTCTATATCTTCATCGGACATTATCGCGTCGAGAGTTCACCATGGAGGTTGTGGTATGGAACCCATCAACCCGGTTCTTTACTAACGCCAAAAGAAACTGTTTTTGATCCTGAACAGGATCATCGAAGTGCTGATGGCGGTTCTGATCATCACCATGGTCGCGGCCAATTTCTGGCAGATCTTCACAAGATTCGTGCTGAACCACGCGGCGGACTGGACAGAAGAGTACATGCGCTACTCGCTGATCTGGCTCACCATGATCGGCGTGCCCTACGCGTACGGAAAGGACAAGCACATCGCCCTGGAGTTCATCGCAGACAAATTTTCAACCAAGGGGAAGGCCCTGGACAACCTCTTTGTGGAGATCGTTGTTCTGTTTCTCTCGGTCTTTGTCATGATCCTGGGCGGCTTCCTCGTCACGAGAAATGCCATCGGGCAGGTCTCCCCGGCACTGAACATCCCGATGCAGTTCTACTACATCGGCGTTCCGATCTGCGGCATCCTGATGGTGCTGTACAGCATCCCGAAGATCGCGGGAAGCATCCGCTCCCTGCGCGGGACCAACAAGAAAGAGAGGTAAGATCCCATGGAACTGCAGGCAGGCATTGTCCTTCTCATCGTATTCTTCCTGATGCTGGCGCTGAAGGTCCCGATCTCCTTCGGCATCATCGCCTCCGCGCTGGTCACCATCGTCATGTTCCTGAGCCCGTCCTTCGGCATGTTCATCTCCGCCCAGAAACTGGTCACGGGAATTGACTCCTTCTCACTCCTTGCGGTCCCGTTCTTCATTCTGGCGGGCACCCTGATGTCCAACGGCGGCATCGCCAAACGGATCATCAACCTGGCCATGCTGGTGATGGGAAAGGTTCCCGGATCCCTGGCCCTGACCAACATCGCGGGCAACGCGCTGTTCGGCTCCCTCTCCGGATCCGGTATCGCCGCGGCAACCGCCATCGGCGGTGTGCTTGGACCCCTGGAAGAGGAGAATGGCTATGACAAGAGTTTCTCCGCTGCCACCAACATCGCCACCGCACCGGTGGGACAGCTCATCCCGCCCACCAATGCCTTCATCATCTACTCGGCAGCCGCCGGCGGCACCAGCGTCGCAGCGCTCCTCATGGCAGGCTGGATTCCGGGCCTTCTCTGGGCTGCCTGCTGCATGGTTGTTGCGCTGCTCTATGCAAAGAAGCACGGCTATGTCGTGGAGCGCACGGAGAAGCTGACCGCCAGAGAGGCCATCCACACCGTGCTCGACTCGATTCCCTCGCTTCTGCTGATTGTCATCATCATCGGCGGCATCCTCTCCGGATACTTCACCCCGACGGAGGCCTCCGGCGTTGCCGTGATCTACGCCTTCATTCTCGCCTTTTTTGTCTACCGCAGCATCTCCCTGAAGGATCTCACAAAGGTTCTGGCGGAATCCGGTGTCATGACCACCATCGTTATGCTGATCATCGGCGCCTCCTCCGTGCTCTCCTTTGTGCTCTCCTTCACCGGACTCCCGCAGGCCATCAGCTCCCTGATCCTGAACCTGTCCGACAACCGGATCGTGATTCTGCTCATCATCAACCTGATTCTTCTGGTGGTCGGCACCTTCATGGACATGGCACCCGCCCTGATGATCTTCACCCCGATCTTTCTCCCGGTGGTGACCAGCGTTGGCATGGATCCCATCCACTTCGGCGTCATGATGGTCATGAACCTTGCCATCGGAACCATCACGCCTCCGGTCGGCTCGGTGCTGTTTGTGGGCTGCTCCCTTGCGGATCTGAAAGTCGAAAAGGTGATGAAACAGCTCGTTCCCTACTTTGTCGCGATCCTCATCGCCCTACTGTTTGTCACCTTTGTCCCGGCTCTCTCCGAGTGGCTTCCCACTGTTGTCGGTCTGATGTGATATGAAGTCTCCCTCGCTGGTCTCCACTGCACGCCGCACCTCACCGACCTGCTCCCGCAGGTAGTTCTGCAGCGGCAGTGCGGTATCCACATATCGGTCCGGATGCTTCCGGTACTGAAGCGGAGACAGACCCATGTATTTCTTGAAGATCTTCCCGAAGTAGACCGCCGAGTGATACCCCACGCGGGAAGCGACCTCATCCACCGGGAGTCCGGTTTCCTCCAGCAGCTGTTTGGCAGCGCGGACGCGGTAGAGGTTCTGGTACTCGCGGAGGGTGTATCCTGTCACCTCCCGGAAGGTGCGGCTGATGTAATACTTGCTGAAGGAGAACCTCTCCGCGATCTGATCGAGGGAGAGGTCCTCCCCATAGTGTGCATACAGGTAATCCGCGATCCTGTAGGCATTGGCTTGGACCGGGTCCTTCGCCTCAGCAAAGCTGATCTGGTTCTCCCTTCGGAGATCCCGGGTCATGTGTGCAAGGAGAAAGACCGTCTGCAGGTCCACCATCAGCTTGTAGTGCGGGCCGCACGTCCTGGTCTCCTCCTTGAAGAAGTAATAGAAATCCATGAACCGGCTCTGCTGCTCCGGCGTCAGATGATAGATGCCGTAGTTCTGGTGAAAATACCGGACCAGGTTCAGCTCCGGATACTGCCGGTCGAAGCGCTGCATCTTGTCCGAGGTGACATAGAGGATGATCCGGTTGTGCCCGAGATCTCCCTCAGAGACAGAGCGCGTGGTGTGGATCAGGTTCGAATCGATCAGAATCAGATCCCCCTCCGAAGCGGTCATACTCCGGTTATCAAAGAAGAAATTCCGTTGTCCCTGCAGAATGTAGAAGATCTCATATTCCGGATGGAAATGTTTGACCTTCATGTCAAAGTGCCCTCTGCGGACCATGTGTTCCAGCGCAATGTCCCCGGTGGAAGCATAGAAGGTGACGGTTTCCACCAGATCTTTCGCATCGTGCTGCCTTTGCTGCTCAGCCATAAAAGCCTCCATGCCGGTGCCTGCTGTCAAAGCGGTGTCCGGACTACCGTACCATAAAATAAGGAGTATTGAACATGAAACTCAACGAACAGGAAATCAATGCCAAACTCGATCTCGTCATCGACCGGCTCCTCCACCTCGACGGCCCCGCCAATGAAGCAGAGCTCAAGAAGGAAGGAGAGAAGGTCGGCTACTTCAAGCGCGACTTCGGCATCCGGGAGTGGGACTGGCCGCAGGGTGTGGGGCTCTATGGACTTCTGCGGGTCATGCAGGCCCAGAACAGCACCAAATACGTGGAATTCCTGAAGAACTGGTATGACACCAACCTCAAAGAGGGACTTCCCTCCCGCAATATCAACACCACAACGCCTCTTTTGACGCTGGCACAGCTCAATGAAACCCTGCACAACAAGAAATACGAGGAGCTGTGTCTTGACTGGGCAGACTGGCTGATGAACTGTCTTCCCAGAACCCGGGAAGGCGGGTTCCAGCACGTCACCAGCGCAAACGGCGACCGCAAGGGTGTGCGGCTGAACGAAAATGAGATGTGGATCGACACAATCTTCATGGCCGTTCTGTTTCTCAACTGGATGGGACAGCGCTATGAGCGGCAGGACTGGATCGATGAGGGCATCCACCAGATCCTGATGCACATCAAGTACCTCTACAGCACCAGGACCGGATTGTTCTACCACGGATGGACCTTCAATGGGAACAACAACTTTGGCGGCATCTTTTGGTGCCGCGGAAACAGCTGGTTCACCCTTGGCATCCTGGACTACCTGGAGATGTTCCACAACACATTGAATGCGGGTGTCAAGCAGATCATTGTGGACACCTACCGCGCCCAGGTACATGCCCTCAAGCAGCTCCAGGCACCCAGCGGTCTCTGGCACACCGTTCTCGATGATCCTTCCAGCTATGAGGAGGTCTCTGGTTCCGCCGCCATCACCGCCGGAATCCTGAAGGGAATCCGTATGGGCATTCTCGATGACGGCTGCTGCAGGAGCGCAGAACGGGCAATCGGCGGAATCCTTGCCAACATCGACAAGGACGGCACGGTTCTCAACGTCTCCGGCGGGACCGGAATCGGCATGAACCGGGAATTCTACAAGGGCATTCTCAAGGCGCCCATGGCATACGGCCAGTCCCTGACCATCCTGGCGCTGGCAGAGGCACTGCGGCACAGCCGCTGAAAAGAGGAGGCAGTGATGAAGAAGGCATTTGTCATGAAACTCTATCCCGGGATGGAAGAGGAATACGAGCAGCGGCACCGGGCACTCTGGCCCAGGATGAAGGAGAGCATCCATCGCTTCGGAGGTTCCAACTATACGATCTGGCTGGACAAAAAGACGCACCTTCTGTTCGGGACCATCGAAATCGAAGATGAAGCGCGCTGGGCAGCACAGGCTGACGATCCCGTGAACCGGGAGTGGTGGGACTACATGGCGCCCCTGATGGAGACCAACCCGGACAACAGCCCGGTCTCCAGAGATCTGCACGAAGTCTTTCATCTTGACTGAGAGGAAAAAAGCATGTTGAAGTACGGAATGCGGGGGCACGACATCGCCGTCCATCAGCCCATGGAGACGGCCTTTTCAAAAATGGAAACCCTGGGCATCACAAGGATCCAGCTCGCCATGGACAAGACCATCTCGGATCTTGATTTCTCCGTGGGAAGTTACACGCCTAGGAAGGCACAGCAGATCCGGGAGAGCCTGCTTCGCCATCACATCGAACTGCCGGTTCTTTCCTGCTACATCAATCCGGCCGATCCGGATGAGTGGCAGAGAAAGCAGGCAGTCGCCCGTTTTATCGAAACGATGCGCTATGCAAAGGTGCTGGGGGCAGGCCTTGTCGGTACGGAGACCGGCAGGGCATCCTCTGACATGTCCATCACGCCCCTCACGGAATCTGAGGACTGCTACCAGCGTGTGCTCAAAAGTTTCTCCGAGATCGCCGAAGAAGCAGAATCCCTGAACGTGCAGGTCGGTGTGGAGGGCGTCTTCAGCCACACACTGTCCACACCGGAGAAGATGGACCGTTTCCTTCGTGAGATCGGTTCCAGCAAATTTTCCGTCATCCTGGATGCCGCCAACCTGATCCGCCCCTCCCTTGCCGGGGACAGCGCTGCCATCAGCCGGGTCATCGGAGAAGCTTTTGACCGTTACGGGGACCGCATCCAGGTGCTGCACATCAAGGACTGCATCTACACCGATGCCTGGACCCAGAAGTGCACCCCGCCCGGAGAAGGCATCATGGACTTCTCCATGCTGATGCAGCTGGTCAGAAAAAGCGGGAGAGACTTTCCTGCCATTCTTGAGGAGTCAACTCCCGCACGATTTTCCAAAGACGCCCGGTTCTTTGAGAGAGCGTACGAGATGGCCGGCATCTGAAACAGAGTGTATCCGCGCACAGCATATCCCGACCCTGACAGGATCAGATCTCCGGAACAGGCCAAAAACCTGTTCCGTTTTTGTATGGGAAAATGAAATGAAGAGCTGCATCATGCGCGTATCCATTCCTTCGTGTTTGAAAAAAAGGATCTCGAAGACTCCGGCAAAAAGCCTGGCTGTCTGCGTAAAGACATGCTGCGCTGCCGCACCTTGCCGGGAATCCGCTTTTTGGGGGGATGGGAGAGTGGTTTTGATATTGTCTTTCTGCGCACAAAGGCGGCAGGAAACGGGGGAAAGTTTCCCGCCTCCTGCCGCATCTTTTTTCGTCTTTGTCTATGCCCTGGGGATCCGGTTCAGCTTTTCATTCAGGGCAAGGAGTTCCTCCTTTGTGGGCTTCTTTCCAAGGCTACCAAGGAGATTCATCAGCCGCAGCACCGTGAATCCGCCCATCATCTTCATCATGCCGTCGGGGGAAGAGGCGCCGTCCCCCATTCCCTTCATCTTATCGGCAAAGATGCCCGCAAAGAGCTGCTGCCCCTCCCTTGAGCGCAGGACGTCCTCCGCCTTGTCATTTAAGGAGTAATATCCCTCCCGCTCGGTGATGTCAAACCAGTTGAGGACCGCGCCCTGCTCCTTCATCCGGTAGTCCGGGTTGGGAGAGGAGACCCTGCGGATCGTCGCAGTGTCCGTGCATTCACCGGCACTTGCAAGAAGGAGGGTTCCCTCCGCCTTTTTGTTGGGAACCTGGAAGGTGTAAAACGGCGAGCCGTTCTCGGAACGGGTCTTTGTTGCGACGGGGACCCCGTCCGCAGAGAGACAAACCTCCTTCCCGTTCGTGACCACCGTGACTGCTGTCACGTTCTTCGTCCGGTCCACCATGCGCTTGCCGCAGATGTGCACAAAGGGGACATCCGAGAGCCAGGCCTTGTAGACGTAGAAGCTGTCCTTTTTGTAGCTCCTGTCAAAGGTGACAAGGCCCTTGTGGTTCTGGCCGTTCTCACCGCCTTCATTTCTTCCGTCGGCGCCGAAGTCAAACATGTTCCAGACATGGGTGGCCCAGAGGTAGGGGCGTGCTGCGATCTGCCGGATCAGCGCCTCGTGGTACTGCTCCTGGTACTCCTCGGTGTAGTCCCCCATGGCGGGGTTCTCGCTGTGCCAGTTCAGCGCCTCGCACCCGTACTCGCTCAGGCCGATGGGAAGGTTCGGGTGCTTTGCGTGGAACGCATCCAGCCAGGGCCCATACATGGACGGATCGCCGCCGTACCAGCCGAAGTAGTGGTTGTAGCTCACCACATCCGGGATGTCCAGGATCGGGTCGTCTGCAGGCAGCATGGACACGCAGGCAATGGCGGTCTTTCTCGTGGGGTCGAGCCGGTGGGCCAGGTCATTTAAGATCCGGTGGTTCTCCAAAAGGTCCTCGCTGGATCCGTTCATCGTGATCTCGTTCGAGAGCCCCCACACCACGATGGAGGGGTGGTTGTAGTTCTGCTTGATGAGCTCCGTGAGCTGGGAAATCGTGTTCTCCCTCCCCGCCGGCATGTGCTTTGAAATGTAGGGGATCTCCGCCCAGACCACCATCCCCCGCTCATCGCAGAGGTCGTAGAAGACCTGGCTGTGCTGGTAGTGGGCAAGGCGGATCGTGGTGGCACCGGTCTCGCAGATGAGGTCCATGTCCTGCCGGTGGTGCTCCGCAAGAAGCGCATTCCCGATGCCCTTCCGGTCCTGGTGGCGGGAGACGCCCCGCAGGGGATAGGGCACTCCGTTGAGCAGGAAGCCCCGATTGGGATCAATCTCATAGGTCCTTGCGCCGAAGCGGGTCCGGATCTCATCTTGCCCGTCCGGAAGAGAAGCCACCGCGGTGTAGAGGTAGGGGTCCTTCCTGCCGTTCCAGAGGTGGACCTTCGGAAGGTGCAGCACGCAGCTTGCGGATCCGTCTGTCACCGCTGCCGTGGCCCGGGCAACCTCCTTACCCTCGGCATCCAGGATCCGATAGGTCACGGTGTCCGCCTCCCCAGTGATCCAGGTGGTGATCTCGATGTCCGCCGCATCCCCGGTGATCTTCGGGGTCACCCGGATCCCCGGCGCCCCACAGTCGTCCAGATCGAAGCGGTTCTTTCCCACGGCGATCAGGGACACATCCCGATAGATGCCGCCGTAAAACGTGAAATCCGCCATCTGGGGGTAGACCCGGTCGTTGGGGCTGTTGTCGACGGCTACGCAGATCAGGTTCTCGTCCTGCAGAAAGTCCGTGATCCGCACCCGCCAGGTGGAGTAGCCGCCGTCGTGGCGGCCCGCTTCCTTTCCGTTGACGTAGCAGACGGCGGAGGAGTTGGTGCCGTCAAACTGCAGGTAGTAGTCGTCCGCCGCGGGGAGATCACTCCGAAGGAGCGTCTTGGCATACCAGCAGGTTCCCCGGTAGTAGTCATTCCCGCCGTCCTGCCCGTCGATCGCATTCCAGGTGTGGGGGAGGTTCACATAGATCCAGTTCTCCGGCATCTTCTCCGGGAGGACCTTGGTCTCCTTCGAGAATGCCCACTTTTCGTTCCAGTTCATCACCGTTCTCATTCGTTTGTCTCCTTCTCGTGCTTTTCCTTCAGCGCTTCCACATTTGCATCCACCTGCTTTTTGTGCAGCGGATACCAGAACCACAGGATGGCCGCAAGGGCCAGGAACCCGATCGCGGGGATCAGGTTGGAAATCGTAAAGATGCTGTTCACCACGCCCGCATCAAAGGCAGTTGCCTGGGTGTAGCCGATGGCGGAGAGCAGAGCCCCGGAGAGGCCCGCCGAGGCCGCCTGGCCGAGCTTTCTCGCAAAGCTGTACAGCGCATAGACTGTGCCGTCCTCCCGAATGCCGTTTCGAAGCTCCGAATAGTCGATGACGTCCGTGATGAGCGCCCAGGAGACCATCGAGAAGATCCCGAGGCCGAACCAGCACAGTCCCTGCATGGCCACATAGACCCAGACATTGGCGGGCCGGATCACCAGCAGGGCGATACAGATAAGGCCTGCCAGGAGATTGGAGATCACAGAGACCTCCGCCTTGCCAATCTTTGTGGCAAGCGGTTTCGCGATGACGGCTGCCACCAGCATGGCGGCCATCATGACGATCGTGGTGGCGGACTGGGCAGCGGTGTTGCGGTAGAAGTTGGGGTACACGTAGTTGGCCATGGACTGCATGGTCAGCTGGGAGAGAAGCATGACGATGGAGGCGGCGATGATGGAGAGGAGTGCCCGGTTGGTGAAGGCGTTCTTCAGCATTCTTCCGACGCTGTTCTCCTGTTTTGTCTTCTCATCGACCTCGGGGTGCACCCGCTCTGTGGTCAGGTGGTAGCACAGAAGATAGCAGCACACCGCGCAGACGGAGAAGATCCCGGCGATCAGGGTCATGCGGCCCCCGTTCAGGACCTGCATGCCGCCCACGTTGTCATAGGCAAAGAGCGGGACCCCTGCCCCGATCACCACGCCGGCGAGCGTGCCGCCCATCGTGCGGAAGGTGGAGAGGGACTGCCGGTCGGAGGGCTCTGCGGAGATTGCGGAGGCCATGGAGCCGTAGGGGATGTTGATCGAGGTGTAGAAGATCGAGCCCCAGAGGAGGTAGGTGATAAAGAGGTAGATGACCTTGAAGGTCAGCGGCTGGTTTGCCAGCGAGCTCTGGTAGAGCAGGAAGGAGGCGATCGCCACCGGCCCGCACATCCTGCGGATCCAGGGCCGGAACTTGCCGTTTGCTGTCAACGGGCTCCGGTCGCAGATCCGCCCCATCGTCACGTCCGTGACCGCGTCCACAAACCGCGCGATCATCATGATCATGCCCACGATCCCCGCAGGCACCCCCATCACGTCGGTGTAGAATTTCAGCAGAAAGCTCGAGGAGAGGATAAAGGTGAAGTCATTTCCGAAGTCACCAAAGAGATACCCTACCTTGTCCCTGAGCCCGAACGGCCGCTGCTTTCCTGTTTCCTGTGTCTTTCCCCTTTGCATCGCACCCTCCTTATTGAAATCAAAATGTTTGGAATTGTTGGATGATTGACATCTTTCTGACACTTTGCATTATAGACAGGCCAGGCAAAAGCAAGTAGGATAGAATTAATCCAAATAAGGAGGATTTTCATCTGTGAGCGATCTGACCTTTTTCCGCCATATCTTCCGGGAGCTGGGCATCGGCTGGCACCGGATCGGGGTCTGCCCGGTGCCGGCAAAGAGCCTGGTGCGCTACACGGACCCCTGCCGCTGCGTCTACTACCTGGTGCGCCATGACAGCGGGATCTTCTGCGCAGGTCCCTACTGCAACGCCCCGGTGACGATGTCCCAGATCCATGCCCTGTGCGCCGCCTTCTCGCTCCCAAAGCAGGCGGCGGAGGACCTGGTTTCCTACTTCGATGCCCTGCCGATTCTCGGGGAAGACGATGCGCTGGAGGCGGTGCTCGCCGCGGTCTGCGACGAGCTCTACGGGGAGGAGGGGTGGGAGTCCATCACCCTGAATGACTCCGAGAGGGAGACCTTTCCCATCTCGTCCTCCTCCTACGAGCGGGAGGTCTCCCGGGCGGAGCTGGCGCGGATCGAGAAGCGCTACGAGGAGGAGAACCGGATGCTCACCCTGGTTGCCGCCGGGGACCTGGAGGGGATCCGGACGCTCCTGCAGGAGCTTGGCGCGAACCCCTCCGCTTCCATGGAGATGCGCAGCGCCGACTCCCTGCGAAACCGAAAGAACTACCTCGTCATCGCCAACACCCTCCTTCGAAAGGCGGCGGAGGAGGGCAGTGTCCATCCCTACTACCTGGACCGGCTCTCCTCTGGCTTTGCGCGGCAGATCGAGGGGGCAAGATCTGCCGCCGCCTGTGAGGCGCTGCTGCCGGAGATGATCCGCCGCTACACCCAGCTCGTGAGAAGAAAGAAGGATGCGGGGCACAGCCCCCTGGTGCGGAGGGTCCTTTTGGAGGTGGACCGGGACCTCGCCCAGGACCTCTCCCTGAAGGCCCTGGCGGGTGCCCTGTACGTGACCCCGCAATACCTCTCGGGGCTCTTTCGGCGGGAGACGGGGCAGACCCTGACAGAATACGTCACCGGGCAGAGAATCCGCCACGCGCTCCTTCTTATTACCACCACAAGGATGCCGGTGCAGAAGATCGCGGCCTACTGCGGCTTTCCCGATGCCGGGTACTTCACCCGGATCTTCAAGAGCCGCATCGGCCTTCCGCCGGAGAAGTACCGGAAAAAGCTCCGGGGCGAGTAGGAGAGGGAGAGAGTAGGAGAACGGAACTGGAGAGAAGGGGAGAGCGGTCCGGCATCGGAGGATAAAAGGAAGATCCGGTATCCGGAAAAAAAGAGACCCGGCACCGAAGTGCCGAATCTCCTGAAGAGTCTTACATTCTGATTGCTGCTTATACGTCAATGCGGACAGATCCGTCAGCATGCTCGAAAGCTGCCAGCTCGGGGTGCTCGCGCTTCTCCTCGGTGTAGTTCTCGTAGGATGCCTTCTTGTGCTTCTCGGAGGCCCAGATCTCGTCTGCGACAGGCGCCCACGCCTTGGCGTAGTCGTCGCACTTTGCACAGAGGTGATCGACACTCTCGGGGCTCTCGACGTTGGTCTGATGGGCGCCGGTCGCCTTGACCATCTCGCGCAGAAGCTGCGGGTTCTCCAGCATCGGGCAGGGGCGCAGGTGGTTGCGGTTGAAGGGCTGTCCCTCGTGGTAGGCCTGAAACAGCGGGCTCTGCAGCATCTCCAGAACGGTGTTGTCGTGGATGTTGGTGTTCGAGAAGTGAATGAACACGCAGGGCTCCGCGTCGCCGTTGGAGTTGATGTGGAAGTAGTTCCGGCCTCCGGCGATGCAGCCGCCGACATACTCGCCGTCGTTCTGGAAGTCCATCGGATAGAAGCAGATCGGGCACTCCTGGGAGCGGATGTACCGGATCCTGTCGATCATGTACTTTCTCTGCTCCACGGTGGGCATGAGCTCGGGAGCGGCGTTGTTGCCGACCGGCATCAGGTGGAAGTAGAAGCCGAAGCGGGCACCCTTCTCCTCGAGCAGATGGAAGAAGTCATCGGAGGTGACGGCCTCGATGTTGGCTCTGGTGTAGCAGATGGAGGTGCCGAAGATGATGCCGTACTTCTTGAGAAGGTCCATGGCATGCATGACCTTCGCATAGTGGCCCTCGCCGCGGCGGGCGTCGTTGGTCTCCGGGGTTCCCTCGATGGAGAGCATGAAGGTGATGTTGCCGTCCTTCTGGACTCTCTCACACATCTCCTCGTTGATCAGGGTGGAGTTGGAGTACAGAGCAAAGAAGCAGTCTCTGTGCTTCTCGGCCAGCTTGAAGATGTCGTTCATGCGGACCGTCGGCTCACCGCCGGTCATCATGTACAGGTGCACGCCGAGTTCCTTGCCCTCGGTGACGATCTTGTCCATGTCCTCATAGGAGAGGTTGGACTTGTGGCCGTAGGTGCCGGACCAGCAGCCGACGCAGTGCATGTTGCAGGCCATGGTGGGATCGAAGAGGATCAGCCACGGGATATTACAGTGGTACTTCTCCCGGTTCTCGCGGATCTTCTTGGTGCCGCACAGGAATGCCTCGTAGCCGAGGGTCATGATGAAGTTCTTCGCATACCCGGGATCCGTGTCATCGATGATGCGGTTGATATACTTGATCCACTTGGAGGTGTTGTCACGCACCCCTACCCGGACCTTGTCGAAGGTTGCCTTGTTCTTGTCGTTGCCGATGAACTTCTGGGTCAGATCGATGATCTTGAGATAGGAGTCCACCCGGTCCTCATAGCTCTGTCCCTTGATGTGCTTGAACAGGCCGTCGACCGCCACAGACACCGCCTGGCGCTCTGCAGCGTGCTTCATGTTTTCGATTGCATTTGCCATTGAAAAATCTCCTCACACTTCAGGAAACCACTTGCCGAAATGACAGAAATTGACCGATTTCCCAGATAACGAGTGTATTCTATCCCCCGACCTGTCCTTTTGCATCGGACAAAAATCCCGATCTGTCCCTTCGAGTCACCCATATAAGGGGCAGCGTGGCGGCAAGCTTCTGAATTGTCTGATAAATATATGTCATTTCTTTTGCCAAACTGCGGGGCAGCCGCTATAATAGAGAAAAGGGGAAATTTCCCCACATCTGTTTTTGTTTCCGATGCGAACCTGCCTGACTCGTCATCCATTTCCATTTAGGAGGCTTTTCTCATGAATACCGACCGGCTCAAAGTGCTTGTGAATATCTACCTGGAGAGAAAGGAAGATCTGCTCTCGAGCGAGGAGGATGTCCGCAAAAAGTGGGAAGCGGTTGCAGTCTGCGCAGCAAACTGGAACGTGAACGCGCCGGACTTCGGTGACATGTTCGCGAAGGCCATGGCCGCCGCCTCCCCGGTGCTGGATGAGCACGAGGCCCACCCGATCGAGGGCATCCAGGCACTGTGCGGGGCTGGCAAGACAGAAGAGGTCCGCAGCGCCTTCCAGGATCTGATCTCCCCGGACGGCGGAGACCTGGTCGCCCGCCAGCAGCGGCTGACCCGCTTTGTCAAGACCGTCAACGAACTGCTCGAGGAGACTGCCCCGGACCGCTGGGACTACCGCCAGCGCATCCGCACGGCGATCCGCTACCTGTTCGTGATCCGGCCGGCGGACAACTACAGCTTCCACGCCTCCGAGGCAGCTGCCTTCCAGGGCTACTGCGACGTAGAGGAGGAGATCGGATACGACAGGACGCTGAATCTTCCCAACTACTACCACATGTGCGATGATGTGGCGGACTACCTGGACACCAGGAAGGACCTGCTGACCTATGTCAGCTCCCTCCTGCCGGAGACGTCCTCCCAGAGTCCGGATGTGCTGGATCCGAACCACCACCTGCTGGTCTGCGACCTCATGGGTGCCGCCTACCGGCTGGACTTCTACAGCGACAAGCTCGCGACCCGCAAGTCTAAGATCAGCTCGGTGCAGCAGAAGAAGATCGAGCGCACCAAGCAGCGTGCGGAGCTTTTGGACCGGCGGGAGGAGATCGTGGATCGGCTTGATGCCCTGAGGGTAACCGAGAAAAAGGCCCAGGTTCCGGACATCACCGGCAAGACCGTGGTCCATCAGGTCTTCGGCGATGGGTCTGTGGACAGCCAGGACGGCCGCTACTTCATGGTGACCTTCACCGACGGGACGAAGAAGAAGTTCGCCCTGCCCGGCGCCATCGTGAACGGCTACCTCTCCTTTGACGGCTCCAAGGACTACGTGGACGCCCTGCAGCAGCTGGAGACCGCCGCCCAGAACAGCCGGAGCGTCGGCAAGGAGCTGGACTCCATCGACGTGCAGCTGCAGATGCTGGAGTAAGCACCATCCCTTTTCAATATGATACAGATCAAACGGCAGAGCGGACGGGCAGGTCCCGGTCCGCTCTTTTTGTCCGCGAGCATCCAAGGAGTGTCACAAGAATGGAAAAGCAACCCACAACGCAGCGCGAACAGCTGGGCTCCCGGCTCGGCTTCATCCTGCTCTCCGCAGGCTGTGCCATCGGCATCGGAAACGTATGGAAGTTTCCCTGGCTGGTGGGCCAGAACGGGGGCGGGGCCTTCGTTCTGATCTACCTGTTCTTCCTGCTGATCATGGGCGTCCCCGTGATGACCATGGAGTTTGCCATGGGCCGGGCCGCCAAGACCAGCCCAATCTACATGTACCAGAAGCTCGAGCCCAAGGGCACCTTCTGGCACTTCCACGGGGTGGTGTCCCTCATCGGCAACTACTGCCTGATGATGTTCTACACGACGGTCTGCGGCTGGATGTTCCAGTACTTCGTCCGAGAGCTTCGGGGCGACTTCACCGGCATGGACGTGAGAGCCGTCTCCAATGTCTTCAGTGAGATGCTCACGAGCCCCGCCCTCCAGGTGGGCTACATGGCCGCGGTGGTGGCCCTGGGCTTTCTGATCCTGGCAAGGGGCCTGCAGAGTGGCCTGGAGCGGGTGACCAAGGTCATGATGAGCGTTCTGCTTGTCATCCTGGTGATCCTGGCCATCCACTCGGTCCTTTTGCCCGGCGGGGGCGAGGGCCTTGCGTTCTACCTGCTCCCGAACCTGGACACCGTGCGCCGCGTGGGGATCCTGAACATCATCACCGCCGCCATGACCCAGTCCTTCTTCACGCTTTCCATCGGCATCGGCGCGATGGCGATCTTCGGCAGCTACATCGGCAAAGACCGGGCACTGAACGGAGAGGCCGTGCGGGTCTCCCTCCTCGACACCTTCGTGGCCGTGATGTCGGGCCTTGTGATCTTCCCCGCCTGCTCCGCCTACGGGGTGGAGTCGGGGAGCGGTCCTTCCCTGATCTTCATCACCCTGCCCAACGTCTTCAACCACATGCCCCTGGGGCGGTTGTTCGGCGCCCTGTTCTTCGTGTTCATGAGCTTTGCCGCCTTCTCCACGGTGCTGGCGGTCTTTGAGAACATCATCGCCATGGAGCGGGATCTGCACGGCTGGAGCCGGAAGAAAGCCTGCGGCATCTGCTTTGTGCTGGTCTTTCTCCTCTCGCTCCCCTGCGCCCTGGGATTCAACGTGCTCTCCTTCCTCCAGCCTTTGGGAGAGGGCACCACGTTCCTGGACCTGGAGGACTTCGTGGTCTCGAACCTGCTGCTCCCCTTCGGCGCCCTGCTGTACGTGTTCTTCTGCACCCGCAAAAACGGCTGGGGATTTGACAACTTCCTGGCGGAGGCAAACACCGGAAAGGGCATGAAGTTCCCGGCCGCCTTCCGCTGGTACATCTCCTACATCCTTCCCGTCCTGATCCTCATTGTGATGATCCTGGGCCTTGTCTGAAAGGAGTTTCATGTCAGAGTTTCTCTATTGTCTCTATGACCTGGACGGCACCCTCACCGAGTCCGCCCCCGGCATCACAAGGTGCGTCCAGTACGCCCTGGAGGGTCTTGGCATCCACGAGCCGGACCTTGCAAAGCTCGAGACCTTTGTGGGCCCGCCCTTGGGGGACGAATTCCGCAGGCGCTATCACCTGAGCGATGCGCAGTGCCTCTTTGCGATCGACCGGTACCGGGAGCGGTATCGGGAAACCGGCATCTTTGAGTGCACCCTGTACCCGGGGATCCGGGAGCTCTTATCCGCCCAGGCCGCGGCGGGGCAGCACCTGGCCGTCGCCTCCTCCAAGCCGGAGGCCTTTGTGCGGCAGATCTGCGAGCACTTCTCGATCGCGCAGTATTTTTCCGAAATCTGCGGCGCCCCGATGGACGAGGAGAAGCAGGGAACCGGCGGAAAGACCAGCAAGGAGCTCGTGGTGGAGCGGGCCCTGCAGGGGCTCGGCGTCCTATCCGATCCCGAAAGAAAAGCCCGCACCGCGATGGTGGGGGACCGCTGTTTTGACGTGCAGGGGGCCCTCTCCAACGGCGTGATCCCGGTGGGGGTCACCTATGGCTACGGCACAAGGAAGGAATTGGAGCAGGCGGGGTGCACCCGGATCGCAGAGGATGCGGGCGCCCTCGGGAGGATACTGCTCTTTTGACGGAGGGCAAGGAGGATGCCATGGGAAACACCCCGGATCGCAGAAGAAGAGAACAGGTCCTGCACGCACTGGTGCCGGCCTTTGCCTTCACGCTCCTGTTTGAGATCCTGGGGACGCTGTTTTCGGTTCTTCTTGGCTTCCTCTCGGGCTCGCAGAACACCAACCTCTTTGTGTTTGCCACCCGCCATGCCCAGTCCCTGCAGGCGGTCGGAGGCGCGGTCTCCTGCGCAGTTTCCTGCGCGGTCTTTCTGCCGGCCGCAAGGCGGGAGATCCGGGACTTTGCGGCTTCCCGGAGGACCCCGAAGATGGAAGGCGCCTGGGAGACCGCGGTGCACCATGTCCCCGGGGGCGCACAGGGGGCCCTGCTTTTTCTCCTCGCCTCCGCATTGTTTTTGTCCGCCGGGATCAACATCCTCCTCTCCCTGACGGGGGTAACGGCGCTGGCGGGCGCCGCCTCGGACATGACGCAAAACACCCTGTCCGATCCCACCTACCCGGTCCTCGCGGTCCTGCTCTACGGCTTACTCACCCCCGCCGCAGAGGAGCTGATCTTCCGGGGCCTTGCCTTTCTGCGCCTGCGCGCGGCCTTTGCCAGAAAGGAGGAGCCAAGAAGAACCCTCTTTGCCTCCCTCCTTCGCGCCTTTGGCACCGTCCCCGCGGCCCTCTTCTCCGCGGCGCTCTTTGCCCTCTACCACGGCAACCTCCCCCAGGGGATCTATGCCTTTGTCCTCGGCACCCTCTTTGCCCTCTCCGTGGAGATCACCGGCCGCTTTTCCACGGCGGTCTTTCTCCACAGCGCGTCCAACCTCCTGATCTTGCTCTTCTCCCTGACGGGGCTGTATAATGACCTGGTCACACCGATCTGGTGTGCCTGCTTTCTGCTGCCAGGGCTCCTCTTTTTCGCCCTCCTTGTCTTTTTCCTGCAGGGCGGCGTCCGCAGCAGATAAGCCAGATCAAAGTCATCTCTTCTAATATACTTCTATCTAATTCTATCCTTCTTCCGGCCGGGAGAGCCTGTCCCTTTGCCGTCCCCATCCGCATTCCCATCGAAAGGTCCCGCCATGCACAACAAAACCGCGCCGCTCTTTGCCGTCTTTGCGCTCTGCTTTTTCACAGGGCTCCTGTTTCTGCTCTGCCTTCTTCTCTTTGCGACCCCCGCCCACCAGAAAAAGCGGGCAGGAGAGGAGTACGCAGCCCTTGCCTCCTCCCTCCGGGAGGAAGCGCCGCAGGATGTAAGAAAGCCTGCCGCAAAAGAGGAGGCTGCCGAAGCGGCAGCGGAAGTGGAAACCACCTCCCAGACAGGGGAGGACCTTCCCGGCCTCTCCGCGGATGCCTGGGAGACCCTGGTCTCCACCAACGAAAGCGCCGTCGGGATCCTGCGCTTCCCGGTGCTCCACTTTTCCTACCCGATCGCCCAGGGAAAGGACAACACCACCTACCTTGACACCACCTTTGCCGGCACCCCCTCCCCCGCGGGATCGGTCTTTCTCGACGCCGGGGCGTCCCCGGATCTGACAGACCGCAACAGCTTTCTCTTTGCCCACAACATGGCCGACGGCTCGATGTTCGGGAGCCTGAAGAAGCTGGGGGAGAACCGGGCCCTGACCGACAGCGCCCCCAGCGGGATCTACTTCCGGATCGCGGGCAAAGAGCGCACCCTTGCCTACCGGGTCATCGGCTTTCGCCCGGTGGGGACCGGGGATGAGTCCTTCTACTGCCGGATCTCTTCCGACGCGGATTACGACGCATGGCTGGCAAGCGCTCTGGAAGGCAGCTGGTACGACCCCGGGGAAGGGGCCCTTGCAAAGACCAAAGGGGAGCGGCCGGATCTCGTCATCCTCTCCACCTGCTACGGCACCGGCCACACGGAAAATTTCGCGGTCATCGGTGCCAGGTGGGAGAGGGCGTGCTACAATGAACCGGATATTGCAACCACAGAAACCATTCCCACTCCCTGAAAGGCAGACCTATGAGCATTCTCCTGGCACCGTCGATTCTGGCGGCGGACTTCTACAACCTGCAGCCCCAGTTTGAGAGCGTGGAGGCCGCCGGCGCGACCCACATGCATCTGGATGTGATGGACGGCGTCTTTGTCCCGCAAATCACCTTCGGCATGCCGGTCATCAAGTCGATCCGCAATCACACCTCCCTGAACCTGGACTGCCACCTGATGGTGCAGGACCCGGACCGCTACGTCCACGACTTTGTGCAGGCAGGCGCGGACATCCTCTCCATCCACCTGGAGGCCGCCAAGGACCCGGGCCATGTGATCACAAAGATCCACGAGGAGGGCTGCCGGGCAGGCCTTGCCCTGAACCCCGGCACCCCCATCGAGGCGGCGGAGCCCTATCTGAAGGATCTGGATCTGCTGGTGGTCATGAGCGTCAACCCCGGCTTTGGCGGACAGCGCTTCATCCCCAGCACGATCACAAAGCTTCGGGAGGCGCGTCGCATCGTCTCGAACATCAATCCAAAGGTCCGGATTGAAGTGGACGGCGGCATCAAGCCCGACAACGTGGCCACCGTGATGCAGGCCGGCGCCGATGTGATCGTCGCCGGATCCGCGATTTTTGCGGGGGACGTGCGGGCCAATACCGAGAAGATGCTCGGCCGCATCCGGGAGTTCGAGGAAAAGCAGGAAACAGCCTCCTGACCGGCAGGGCGGCAGACCATCGCGAACGATCAGAGAAATGAGCAGGAGCGCACATATGTGCCCCTGCTCTTTTGCTATGGTCTTTGGGAGAAAGATGCGGACCGGGCCAGGTGTTTCGGATCGGGTGCTGCCTGGCAGCTTTCAAAACCTCCCCGAAGCAGCGCTGCAGAGGGCGGTTCGGAAAGCGGGCAGGAGGCGATGGCAGGCAAAGCGAAGATACAAAATGTTGATTTCAGGTACATTTTGTTGCTTCATAATGTTGATTTTAAGTATATTTTTGAACCAAATCGCGCGAGCGCGATGCTCCATCAAAGTTATCCCTAAAGCTCACAGCTTTCTCTGTTGGGGATACCATGACAAACTTCAGCATAGACAAAAGAGGAAGAAATGATCTTGTCATCTCTTCCTCTTTTCTGTATTCTACAAAAAAAATAACCCACAGATGACCTTGATTGGCGTCGAGCGTTCATCCATGGGGCTCTCATAAGCAAGGTGAGTTTATCAAGTCCCTTGCAAATCTGCAAGCCCCATCTTTGTCGGCCGGCCAATCATGAGTTTCATCCCCATACCATCATTGCCGGAACGATTTCATGAGATACCTTGATTCCCCGAAATTCAAAACCGAACTGTCCAGGCTGGAAGTATTTCTGTCCCTGATCGACTACCGCGAGTCTACCATTCAGGGCTATCTGCAGACCGTCTTCGAGTGCTGTGAATGGCTTGAGAGAACCTATCATGTTTCCCTCGATGATGCTGATCTTGAACAGCTTCAGAGTTTTCTCGTTTATCTCCATAAGCCCATAAGCAAAGGCGGGAGAGAGCTCAAGCCCAGATCTGTCAACGTCTACAACGTCAGCATCCGGCGTTATCGTGCTTCCGTTGCGCATGCTCCCATCCCTCTGGAAAACCTTCCGCTGATGAAGGTGGATCATACCCTCCCGAAGGTACCGACGCGTCAGGAAGTGCAGAAGCTGATTATGGGGACGAAAGATCCGAGAAACCGCCTGATTCTCGCCCTCGGCTTTGGCTGTGCGCTCCGTCTGAATGAAGTCCTGTCTCTGCGCTTCGGTGATATCTCCATCAAAAGAATGCAGATCACAATTCGTGCGGAAGTCAGCAAGAACCGAAATGAAGGGAAGGTCGAACTTCCAAAAGATCTCGCGCGGATGCTCTACTTCTACTTCAAAAGATTCCGTCGGGATGCCGGAGAGGGGGACTACCTTTTTCCCGGCAGAGATGCCGCACATCATCTGTCTGACGGAGCAGTGCAGCGCTTCTTTCAGAAGCGCCTGAAAGAACTCGGATGGGAAAACCGCGGATATCATTTCCATTCCCTCCGACACGCCCATGCGCTTTTCTACTATCAGGGCGGCGCTGATCTCTTTCAGGTACAGGTCAGACTTCGGCACCGCTCCATTGCTTCCACGATGATCTACGTACAGCTGGATGGTCAGCTTCAGGAGAGAAAAAACGTTGCAAACCCCTTCGACGGAAACGGCTTCGCGCTCTGAAAAAACAAAAAAGATGGTACCCTCGAGCCGGCCAGGCAGAACCTTCCGCCTTCCTGACAGTCAGACTGCGATCAGAGTCCGCAGATGCATTACCGGCTTCAGACAGGAAAAAGAGCCTTCAAGATATCGAATCCGCCAGATCTTCCGGAGATTTCTCCCAGACTATCTGGCAAAGCACGGAAAGGAAATGCCGCCCGAAAAGGTGAAGATTCTCCGTCTCATGGCACAATGCGGCACGGGAGATCTGGGTTATATTGTCTCCATCTGCCCTGACTGCGGAGAAATTTCGTTTACACCGAGATCCTGCGGCAACTCGAACTGCCCCTGCTGTGGCTTTTTTCGCCGTGAAAAGTGGATCGCTGAGCGCAGGTCCGAAGTCATTCACGGGATGTCCTACCATCATCTTGTGTTCACGGTTCCCCACGATCTGAATGAGTTGATCTACAACAATCAGAAGGCTCTGCTGGATCTTCTGTTTCATTCCGCGCAGGATGCCCTTCTGGAGCTCTGCCTTGAAAGGCACAACATTAAGCCCGGAATCATCATGGTGCTCCACACTTTTGGGAGCAGTATGACGCTCCACTACCACCTGCACGTGCTGATCTCCGCAGGCGGACTGACACCGGATGACGCCTCCTTTAAGAAGATCAGGGGCTTCTTCCTCCCTGTCCAGAAGATATCCGGACGATACCGGAAGCACTTCATGAGAGGACTCAAGCGGCTCTACAGAAAGGGAAAACTTTCCTTCAATGGCTCTGCCGCACCCTATGAGAGTGAGGAGTCATTCCAGAACTTGTGCGACGAGTGCTACAAGTGCCTCTGGAATGTCAACCTCAAGAGGTATGGCTCTTACTCTGAAGAAGACAGGGAGCGGGATCCGTCACTTCCGGATGTGGAGGATGTCATAGGTTATTTCGGGCGGTACGCCGATAGAACGGCAATCACTTCCTCCCGGATCAGGGACGTCTCGGACAGCGGTATCACGTTTGAGTACAAGGACTATCATACCGATGGTTCGTACGACAAGAAGGACATGGTACTCACGCCGGAAGAATTCATCCGACGGTTTTCACTTCACATCCTTCCAAAGGGAGTACGCAAGATCCGGATGGCAGGGTATCTTGCCGGGAATGTCCGTAAAAAGAAGCTTGCAAGGATCCACGAAATTCTGGGTGACGAATATGTACCGAGTCTGATTCGCGGAATGAAAAGCTGCGAGGTCATGAAGGCCCTTTTTGATAAGGATCCGGCCCGCTGCTCCAACTGTGGGGCACAGATGCATGCCTTTCTCTTCAGCATGGATAAGACAGCGATCTATCTCAGAGCAATGGGGAAGGTTGAAGGAAGCAGCTATATCGAAATACCCCGGTATTGCCGGGGACCGGATGGAATGTTGGATGTCTCCCATCCGCGCTTTTAATAAAGATTCTTTTCAGGTCATCTGCCCGGATGGCCTATTTCTCATGTCACAACGTCTGTAAATCCCACCCGGTCAACGGTTCAGAAGAAGAAAGATGGGTTTCTGAGCCAGGGTATTCAAGCCAAGTCGGATGCTAAAAATTCCTAACTATTCCCATAGTCTACGCTGAGAGCGATTCGGTTCAAAACAAAGGATAGTTGCCGGCCCCCTACGGGAACCGGCAACTATCCTTCACAATTTGTATTTAAAAATGTTGATGCTGGTACAGGATCAGCAATACAATAGGATAAGGAAAGCCCGGTTTGTTTGGAGGCGTGTGATGCTGCAAAGAAAAGTGATTCGGCAATTGAGGGTATGGAAACAGCACAAGAAAAAGAAGTGTCTGATTGTGCAGGGCGCAAGGCAGGTCGGAAAAACTTTTGCCGTTGAGCAGTTTGCTGCAGAGGAATATGAGGAGCTGCTGGAGATCAACTTTAAGGAGACACCTTCTGCGATGGAGATCTTCTCGGGCGATCTCTCTGTAGAGGCGATGTGTACCGCAATTCAGTTCCGATACCCAAAATTGATGATGAAGCCGGGGAAAACACTGATCTTTCTGGATGAAATCCAGGAATGTCCGGAAGCTGTCACCTCGCTGAAGTTCTGGGCGATCGACGACCGGTTTGACGTCATCGCCTCTGGGTCACTTCTCGGAATCGATTTTCGCAGATCATCCTCTTACCCGGTGGGCTATGTCGATTACATCCGGATGACAGGGCTGGATTTCGAGGAGTTCCTTTGGGGAATGGGGGTTGCGCCAACAGCGGTCGAAAGTCTGCGGGAGTATTTCGACAGAGAGAAACCGGTTCCGGCCGCCGTTCATCACCAGATGATGGCGTACTTTCGAAAGTACATCGCGATCGGGGGCATGCCGGAAATCGTGTGGGCGTATGTCTGCAATCACGACTTTCGGGAGACGGATCGATTGCAGAAGGACCTGCTGCAGGGATATCTTTCTCACTAACCCCACGGCAAGCCGTGGGGGTTGTGTGACAACACAGCCCCCATCGGCCTAACGTGAGGACTGCAGCACCATCGCAGTCCTGAGTGAGTAGCCTCACGCCTGTCCAAAAACCTTCTGATTGCGGATGGGCTACGTTATCAGCAAATTCGGCAGATCAGTTCCGGCTTGTCTGCTCGTGAACACAGGCACCAGTGGATGCTCTCACAAGTCCACTGCTCTGCGGTGTGTCACTAAACATTTCTGAGGGTAGGAGGAGTGTGATACACAACAAACTGCTGACAACATTGGCGATGTGGACCCGCCGAACGGGGCTTCTTCCTCCGGGAAGGAGCCTCCTGTAGGCAGAACCCCGTGTATGCCTTCCCTGAGGAGACACAGCACGGGAAGCCGTAAGGCACCGTAACGATTGTATGATTTTCAGAAAGGAGGCATCAGTTATGCTGACCTATGTACTGGCTGCAGACGGCTCACCGCTGATGCCGACCTACAACATCAAAAAGGTGAGACAGATGCTCAAAGGCGGCAGAGCAGTCATTGCAGGCCACAAGCCGGGATTTACAATCCGGCTGACCTACGCTCTGCCGGATCAGAAAACGCCGCATACGCAGAAGGTCGAACTCTGCGAGGATACCGGCTATCAGCACATCGGGGTCTCCATAAAGAGCACAAAGCATGAGTTTGTCCATCTGCAGGTCGATACACTTGCAGATGAGAAGCAGCATCACGATGCACAGAGACGGTACCGCCGCACAAGACGAAACCGTCTCCGGTATCGTGAAGCGAGGTTTGACAATCGCACGCACTCCAAGAAGCCCGGATGGCTTGCACCCTCACTTCAGCATAAAGCGGATATCCATGTGCGTCTTGTATCCACGTTCCAAAAGGTGCTGCCGATTCGTGATGTATACCTTGAAGTAGGGACATTCGATACACAGATACTTGAGGCAAAGGAAAAGGACCTGCCAATTCCGGAAGGATCAGACTATCAGCATGGAGCCCGTTACAGCATTGCTACGCTTCGTGAAGCGGTATTTTATCGTGACGGCTACAAATGCCAGTGCTGCGGCAAGGGGATCGAAGATGGACGGATTCTGCGTGTGCACCATATCGGTTATTGGAAAACACCGTCTGATCACACAGACCGGATGAGCAACCTGATTACGGTCTGCACAAAATGTCATACGGCAGCAAATCACCAAAAAAAAGGAAAATTATATGGCTGGAAGCCAAAGATGAAGCCTCTGACCGGTGCGGCATTTATGAACACCGTGCGGTGGAAAATTGTGCAGACTGTCAAAGACTTGGATTCCAGTCTGACTGTGCATACCACGTATGGAGCATATACAAAGCTGTCACGTCGGGATCACTCCCTTGCCAAGACGCATGCAAATGATGCCTATTGTATGGGAGCGTTTCAGCCGGTGCACAGAGCGACGGAACAGCTTCTGAAAAAGAAACGCCGCAATAATCGCGTTTTATCGAAGTTTTATGACGCAAAGTATATTGATATCGGGGATGGTGTCAAAAAGTCCGGATCAGATCTGTCCTGTGGCAGAACAAACCGTTCAGAGCCTCGAAATGGGAAAAAGAACTTTCGGATCTTTCGTGGCAAAAAGGTAAGCAAAGGACGTATCGCCGTTCGAAAGCAGCGATATCCGATTCAGCCGGGAACACAGGTAATGTATAAAAAGCATACCTATGTTGCAGTTGGAACACACAACAACGGCACAGCGGTTGTACTGAATTCAGGCAAAAGCGTATCTGTCAGTAAGCTGCGGATACTGCATCATGCCGGAGCTTTTGTTTGAGAAAGGGGGACGGCGCTCCTCCCCGCTGCAAGCGGCGGGGTTTCCGCGCCTGTATTCATTATGACATCGCACATTATGCACCGCCCGTGGAAAAGGTAAAGGCAGAAAAATGCTATCTGAGTCTTGCCAGACAGCTATTGGATAAAGAGAATCACAAATTTCAGTACAAGGAGATTGAAGCCGGGGCGCGTGCCCAGAAATATTATTCCAGCATCGAGTGGCTGCTCCGGGCAGATCTGATTCAGCTCTGCCGAAGAGTAACCGATATCAGATATGATCTGGAGGATTATGCGCAGGATGATTTCTTTCTGGCATATCCGACTGATTTGTCACTCCTGATCGGGATGAGAGATTTAGAGCTGAAGCAGCGAATTGTAGAAAACACTTTGGCAGGTAATACCAAGGGCGGAATTTACGAATGCGCGATTGCGGATGTTCTGCAGAAAAAAGGGTATCCGCTGTATTTCTACAAGAATGAGACGACAAGAAAAGAACTTGATTTTCTTGTGCAGATCAAAGGCGAGGTGGTCCCGATTGAGGTCAAGGGAGGCAGTGCGAAAGCGGCGTCCCTGACGGCCCTGCAGGGCAATTGGCCGGAAATCAGCAAAGCGTTCAAATTCATGGATGGGAACGTCGGCACAGGAGAGAACGGAATTACCTCGCTGCCGCTCTATTTGTCGATGTTTCTTTGACGCGAAGGCGGAGCCTGCTGTTGTCTCTGATTTGTCAGCGCCCGTATTCTCACGTTTCATGTGCGGGCCAACACCGGGAAGATGCCCGGCCGCATCCGGGAGTTCGAGGAGAAGCAGGCAGCATCCTCCTGACAGGCAGGGCGGCAGACCAATCGCTAATGATCAGAGAAAAGAGCAGGAGCACACATATGTGCCCTGCTTTTTACTTTGGCCTTTGTGAGAAAGATGCTGACCGGACCCGGTATTTCGGATCGGATGCTGCCTGGCAGCTTCCAAAACCTCCCCGAAGCAGTGCTGCAGAAAGCAGTTCCGGAAGCAGGCAGAAGACAGAACGGGTAAACAAAATGCTGATTTCATGTACATTCTGCGACTACAATATGTTGAATTCTGTGCAAGATGCGCAATACAATGGGGTATGGGGAACTCGATTTTTCCGGAGGCGGACAATGCTGCAGCGATACGTGATTTGCGCGATGGAATGGAGCCAGCACAGGATACGGCAGGAAAAGAGCCTGACTTTCTTGTGCAGGTCATAGGCGAGTCAGTCCCGATGGAAGTCATTGCAGTCAATAGACAGCGCAGAGGAGGCATACCTGACAGCTCTGCAGGACAAATGGCCAGAGGCAGCAGCGCGCACAATTCATGGATGAGAATGTCGGTACAAGGGGCAAGCGGAAGGTCCCGACTGCCGCTCTGTTTGCCTCTGTTTCATCTACGCGAAGGCAGAGGCTGCGGCTGCTTCCGATTTGTCAGTGCTATTTTTTATAAATATTTTATTTTAGCCGTTGCTCTGATTGGCTATCACATATTTCACATTTTATCGACATATCTCAGCATATTTTGATATAATGTCCACTGATTTGGGATTACACTGGTTTGCGCGTTCCACCGCTGCGGGACTGTAAAACACGCCAAAGTACTGACACCCTGCGCCGCATGCGGATTTTGTCTCTGCAACGCAGCTGCGGATCAGCCCTGGTTGCCCCGGGAAGACAAAGAAGGAGGCCGCTGTCATGGAAAAGAGCTGGAACCGTCCGGAGCTCTCGAATGAGAACTTATGGGAGATGCTGGATGCGCTCCCGGGTTCCGTCTATGTTCTTCTGCCGGAGGAAAACGATTCCTTTCCCGTCTACATGAACGAGGGCTGCCTGCACATGCTGGAGGCGGACACCTATGCCACAGCCTACTCCTTCTGCGACGGCAACTTCTGGAAGTTCGTCGATCCTGCGGACCAGAAGACGGTGCGGGAGGTCTACGAGCGCCTGAAGCGGGCGGTGGGCACGAGTGAGGCCTTTGACTGCAGCATCATCACCCGCATGGGAAATCGCCGGCTCCTCCGCGTTGTCGCCAAGTCCCAGAGAACTGCCAAGGGACAGACCCTGATTTTGGACTATACCATGGATCTATATGCCGCCCCGGAGGGGGAACATGTCCTGGGGATCGACCGGCAGACGGGTCTTCTCAACATGCACGCGTTCCTGCGCCTGCTGCAGCAGCGGACCGAGAGCGCTTCCGAAACTTCTCAGCACATCCTCTTGTACCTCGACCTGGTCAACTTCCAGCGCTACAACCGAACACGCGGCATTGCCCGCGGGGATCAGTTCCTGCGCGCCGTGGGGGCGTGCATTCACCACTGCTTTCCGGGGAGCCCCGCTGCCCACTTTGATGCGGATCACTTTGCCTTCCTGGCAGAGGAGAAGGGCCTTCTGCAGCAGGCGCAGCGCCTTCGGGAGATGATCCGGAAGATGGCCCCGGAAGTCATCGACTGCAGCATCGGCGCCTGCCGGCTCGGCGGGCCGGACCTTGCGCCGGACACCGTCTGCGCGCGGGCAAAGATCGCCCGCGATGACAACCGCAAGCACCCCAACACCTATTTTTCCTACTATACGGACCGCATGGGAGAGGCCCTGGAGACAGCAGAGTACGTGACGACGAATCTCGACGAGGCGATCCGGCAGGGCTGGATCCGCGTCTTTTACCAGCCGATTCTCCGGGCGGTCTCTGGGCAGCTCTGCAGCATGGAGGCGCTCGCAAGGTGGGACGATCCCAAGCGAGGTCTCCTTCCTCCTGCCTCCTTCATCGGCCCACTGGAGGAAGCACAGCTTGTCTGGAAGCTGGATCTTTGCGTCATCCGGCAGGTGGTGCAGGACATCTCGGACCGGTGCCGGCAGGGTCTCCCCGAAATCCCGGTCTCGGTCAACCTCTCCCGGATGGATTTTCTGTCCTGCGACCTGGTGAAGGAGATCGAGGACCTCGTCCGGCGCTATGATGTGCCCCGCAGGATGCTCCATCTCGAGGTGACCGAGAGCGCCCTGGCCTCTCAGGAGGATCGGGTCCGCAAGGCCCTGGACCAGTTTCGGCGTGCCGGATATGAGATCTGGATGGACGACTTCGGGAGCGGCTACTCCACCTTAAACCTCCTGAAGGACTACAACTTCGATGTGCTCAAGCTGGACATGGAGTTTCTGCGCAATGACAGTATGCGCTCCCGGGAGATCATCACCTCGGTGATCGCGATGGACAACAAGATCGGAATCCGGACCCTGGCGGAGGGCGTGGAGACGAAGGACCAGCTGGAATTTCTCAAAAAGTGCGGCTGCGAGAAGCTCCAGGGCTACTACATCGGAAAGCCGATGCCCTTGGAAGAGGCCCTTGCCCACTGCGCCAAACAGGGATATCAGATCGAGAGCGAAGCAAAGAAGCGATACTACGGCGCGGTGGAAAAGAGCAACTTTCTGACCGAGACGCCGCTGTTTCTCGTGGACTGCGGGGACACGGCAAAGATTCTCGCCATGAACGCCCCCGCCCAGGACCTCTCGGAGGCGGACGGCCTTAACGGCATGGGGGAGGTGCAGCGCTATCTTGACGCGTGGCTTGTGACCGAGGGGGAGAAGCTCTTCTCGGCAGAGCGCTACGCGGCGGCCGCAAAGCGGGAGGGGGAGATTCTCGTGAGGATGCACGGAAAGGAGCGGCTGCTCCGCTTCCGGCACCTCTCCGACCTGGGAAACCACCGCCTCCTGGAGGTGCGGGTCGAGGATCACACCGGCTACCTGGAGGAGCTCTCCCGCAAGGCGCGGACCATGATGAACCTCCTCGGCTTCTACCGCAGCATCTATACGATCGATGCGAAGACGCTGACCATCCGGAACCTGCGCTATGCTGATGCGCAGGACAAAAAGGAAGGTGGGGACTTTCTGCTCACCGAAAACGGCCCACTGCAGTCCGCCATCTTCCCCGCGGATCGGGCCCGGTATCTCTCCTTCCTGGATCCTAAGACCCTGACAGAGCGCCTCGCAAAAACCCCCGGAGGAATCCTCGCCGGTGTCTTCCGCACCAAAGATGCGAGCGGGACCTACCGCTGGATGTCCCACCGGCTGCTCTTTGCGGCGGACTCCGGAAGGCAGGAGATCCTCTACCTGATCCGGGCCATGGATGTCGCCACCGCAAGGGAGGAGCTGAACCTGCAGAAGAGTGATCCCTACTGGACGCTGACGATGGAGCAGCCGCAGGACGGGAACGCCCTGTGGGATGACATGATGATGAACATCCCGATCCCGATGTTCTGGAAGGACAAGAACCGGAGATTTCTCGGCGCAAGCCGCTCCTTCCTCACCTTCTTCGGCTACGAGGACGTCTCTGCGATCCTCGGAAAGACCGACGAGGAGATCGGCTGGCACCCGAACGGAGAGGCGTACCGGGAGGACGAGCTCGAGATCTTACGGAGCGGCCAGATGTGCGTCCAGGCCCCCGGCCGGTGCATCGCAAAGGGGAAAACCCGCACGATCTATGCCACCAAGTGGCCAACCTATCAGGGCGGCCGAATCAGCGGCCTGATGGGATTTTTCCTGGACGAGAAGACCAAAACCCACGAAGCGCAGGACCTCCCGGCAAAGTCAAGCGGCCTGCACAGTGTTGCGGAGTTTCTGGAGGACTTCTCAGACTATACCTGCGGCTACCATCTGAACGGCCAGACCTTCGGCGTCATCAGTCTCTCCGTGCCGGCACTGCGGCGCATCGCGGGCATCCAGGGACATGATGCGATGAAGGCGGTCCTTGGGGCCTGTGAGGCGGTGATCCGGGACGATGTCGGAAACAACGCCGTTGCGGCCCGCTTTGACGTGGGGAAGTTCGGGATCCTCTGTGCCGCGGAAAATGAGAAGGAGCTGCAGGAGCGCGCCGAAAAGATCCGCAGGCAGATCGAGGACATCCACAAAGTGGATTCCACGACCTGCACCCTCTTTGTCGAGGTCCGCACGGCATTCGGCAATCAGGTGACAGCGCTATGGGATTCGATTCTCTCCGCCTTTTTTGCCGATGCCAGCGGGGAGGCAAAGGAAGAGAAGGAAAAGAACCGGAAACTGCCGGCGCCATCCCGGGGCAGATGGACAGACCTGATGCGCGCCCTCGATGACATCCCGTTCGGAAGCTATCTCCTTCGCCCGGACCACACCGTGCTGTACTGGAACCGGGAGGCGGAAACGCTCCTTGGCTATACCAGAGAGGAAGTCCTTGGCAGGCGGTGCGTGGATCTCTCCATTGGCTGCTCCTTTGTGACCGGGGGCTTCATCCAGCGCGGAAACTGCCCTGCGGTGATCGCCTATACCACGGGACGGCCGCAGACGATGCAGATGTTCATGCGCTGCAGGGACGGAAAGAACCTCCTGATCCGAAACACCCTGATTCCGCTTCGCGGGGAGAGCGGGGAGATCACGGAGCTGCTCTCCCTGTTTCTGCCGGCTGTGGACGGCCCCTGTGACCAGACCCTGGTGCGGGACATCTACGAGGTGGCAACGAGGGACCCCCTGACCTGCCTTCCCGGCCGCAGGTACATGGAATCCTGCATCGAGGAGGAGCTCGAGCGGTTCAAAAGAACCGGCCACCCCTTCGCAGTGCTGTTTGCCGACGCGAACAACTTCCACGACGTCAACAATACCTACGGCCACACCGCCGGGGATGCCCTGCTTCGAATCATCGGCCTGGACCTTCGCAAGTACGGAAGGCGCGCGGACCGGTTCTGCCGCTGGGGTGGGGACGAGTTTGTCGGCCTCTTGCAGCTGCGGGATCCGAGCGAGATCGAGCAGGCAGCAAAGCGCTTCCAGAGGCTCTCGCGCCGCGAGGAGATCGATGTGGACGGCGTGCAGATCTCGTGCCAGGCGGCAATCGGCATCACGGTGGCAAGAAAGAACGACGACGTGAAGTCGCTCATCACCCGGGCAGACCGGTACATGTACCTGGCAAAGCAGAACGAGGAAAGCCTCATCGTGACCGATGCCTCTGCCGAGGGCAAGACGTGACCGGCGCCTGCCCTTCCGCAGGATTTCATTTCATTCCACGCGGTTTTATCCCTTGCGGGACTGGCGGCAGGGTGCTATAATCATCAAGCTGTCCTGAAATGGGGACAGTATTGTTTGTGCCATCCGCTTCGGATACTGCTGGAAGGCGGTCCATGTGGATGAGTGAATGATAGATCATTCACGCCTGCATCTACACGAAGGAGGAAAACGTCATGAGAACAGAGATTCAGCCGAAGTATTACGAGTGCAAGGTGACCTGCAACTGCGGCAATACTTTCATCACGGGCTCCACGAAGCCTGAGATCCACGTCGAGGTCTGCTCCAAGTGCCATCCGTTCTACACGGGTCAGCAGAGAGCCACTGCCGCGAAGGGCCGCATCGACAAGTTCAACAAGAAGTACGGCCTGCAGTAAGCCGCTTCATGCAACAGAGCGAAAATCGGAGGAAGAGCACACAGTCACGGACTGCGTGCTCTTTTTCGTATCTTCCCGTGCTATAATGACTTAAATTCCAGGGCTGCCAGGCGCCCCGGGAAAAGGAGACAAAAGGAGACCTTGTATGGCAAATAAACAGCACTACTCCGGCATCGGCGGACAGGCGGTCCTCGAGGGCGTCATGATGCGCCGCGAGAACATGGTCGCCGTCGCGGTGCGCAAGAAGAGCCGCGACATCGAAGTCGAGGTGGAGGAGCACCATGCCCCGCTCGAGGGGACCATCTGGCAGAGGCTCCCCTTTGTGCGGGGCATCCTCGTCTTCGCCGACTCACTGGCCATCGGCATCAAGACCCTGAACTTCTCCACAAGGATGTACGACGAGGAGGAGACGCCCCCGAAGGACATGCGGGCGGCGGAGCAGGAGGAGAAGAAGGAGAATGTTCTCCTTTGCCTCACCACGGCGATCTCCTTTGCCTTTGCCCTGTTCTTGTTTGTCTTTCTTCCGGTCCTTCTGACCGACATCATCCGGGGCGCAATCCGCTCCGACTGGTTTCTCGCCCTGGTGGAGGGCCTGATCCGGATTGCGATCTTTCTCGTCTACCTCATCGCGATCTCCTCGATGAAGGACATCCACCGGCTCTACCAGTACCACGGGGCAGAACACAAGTGCATCAACTGCATCGAGCGGGGAAAGCCCCTGACCAAGCGCTACGTCCTGCAGAGCTCCCGGTTTCACAAGCGCTGCGGCACCAGCTTCCTGTTTCTGGTCATGCTGGTCTCGGTGGTGCTGTTTGTCTTCATCCGGGTGGATTCCACAGCGCTGCGGCTCCTCACGAGAATCGTCCTGATCCCGGTGGTCGCCGGGATCTCCTATGAGATCCTGCGGGCCGCGGGCCGCAGGGACACCCCTCTCATCCGGGTCCTCTCGGCGCCGGGGCTCTGGCTCCAGCGCTTTACGACGCGGGAGCCCGACGGCGACATGGTGGAGGTCGCCATCGCCTCCGTGGAGGCGGTGTTTGACTGGAAGAGCTATCTCATCCGCGAGTTCGGCTACACGGAGCGTGACTTCGATGGGCTCTGAACTGCGCGCCCTCTATGAGGAGGGGCGGGCGTATTTGAAGGGGTTCCCAGACGGGGACCTGGATGCAAAGATCCTCCTCTTTTCGGTGACAGGCGCCTCGGACGCCGACCTTCTCGCCGACCCGCACCGGGCCGTGGAGAGTGCAAAGGCTTCCCGGTACCGGGCCCTCTTGCAGAGGCGAAAGGAGCATGTCCCCACCGCCTACCTCACCGGCCACGCGGGCTTTATGGGCCTTGACTTTCTCGTCACCCCAGACGTATTGATCCCGGAGCAGGACACGGAGACCCTGGTGGAGGCGGCGCTCTTTCTTGTGAATGCGTCCCATCCAAAGACCCTGCGGGTACTGGATCTTTGCACGGGCTCCGGCTGCATTCTGCTCTCGGTCCTCCACTACCTGCGGCAGGCGGGCATTCGCGCCACCGGCATCGGCACCGACCTCTCCGAGGCGGCCCTTGCCGTCGCAGAAAAAAACCGGGCGTGCCTTGACCTTGCAAAGGAGGCGTCCTTTTCACAGGGAGATCTCTTCGCAGCCCTTGCGGACAGGGCGGATGCGGGGCCCTTTGACCTTGTCCTGTCCAATCCCCCCTACATCCGGGAGGACGTGATCGGAACCCTCGCCCCGGAGGTGCGGGCCGCAGAGCCCCACATGGCACTCTCCGGCGGGGCGGACGGCCTTGCCTTTTACCGCCGCATCGCGGCGGGCCTTGGGCCCATCTGCCGGGACGGGGCGGCGGTCTTTCTCGAGATCGGCTATGATCAGGGAGGAGCTGTCTCTCGCATTCTGCAGGAGGCTGGCTTTTCCGGCATCCGGGTCCAAAAGGACCTAGGCGGGAACGACCGGGTGGTCTCCTGCAAAAAGACTCCATGATAAAGGAACAGCCTGCGGCAGCGCCGCAGGGGAAAGGTATTGTGATATGTACGAAAATCTGGAGGGCGTGCGCCTTCGGTATGAGGACATCAGCCGGGAGCTCGCCTCCCCGGAGGCGGCGAAGGATCTGGACCGCTACCGGAAGCTGACCCGGGAACAGGCCCAGCTCGCCCCCCTGGTGGAGACCTACGAGGCCTACCAGCGCGCCCAGCAGGATCTGAACGAGGCAAAGGAGCTGATGGGCGGCGAGGGCGACGAGGAGCTGAAGGCCCTCGCCAAGGATGAATTCGAGGAGGCAAAAGAGCGGTCCCAGGAGCTGGAGGGAAAGCTTCGGATCCTGCTCGTCCCCAAGGATCCGGACGATGATAGGAGCGTTATCCTGGAGATCCGGGCCGGCGCTGGCGGAGATGAGGCGGCCCTGTTCGCCGCCGAGGTCTTCCGCATGTACAACCGCTACGCGGAGCGCAAGGGCTGGAAGGTGAGCGTGGTGGACTCCGAGTCCATCGGCATCGGCGGCCTGAAGTTCGTCTCCTTCATGGTGGAGGGGGCAGGGGCGTACGGCTATCTCAAGTACGAGTCCGGGGTGCACCGGGTGCAGCGGGTCCCGGAGACCGAGTCCCAGGGCCGCATCCACACCTCCACGATCACCGTGGCGGCGATGCCCGAGGTGGATGACGACATCACGATCGACATCCCCCCGGAGGACATCCGCATCGACATCACCCGGGCCTCCGGAAACGGCGGCCAGGGCGTCAACACCACCGACTCCGCGGTGCGGCTGACCCACTATCCCACGGGGATCGTGATCTACTCCCAGACCGAGCGAAGCCAGTTGCAGAACAAGAACAAGGCCTTCGCCCTGCTGCGGGCCAAGCTCTATGAGTTGGAGAAGGAAAAGCGCCACGACGCGGAGGCGGACCTGCGCCGCAGCCAGATCGGCACCGGGGACCGCTCCGAGAAGATCCGCACCTACAACTTCCCCCAGAGCCGGGTCACGGATCACCGGATCCACTACACGACCCACAACATAGGCGGGGTGATGAACGGGGACCTGGACGAGCTCATCGAGGCGCTGCGAACCAGCGACCGGGAGGCGAAGCTTTTGAAGATGGACGAGGCGAAGTGAGTCCCGAGGAGCATTTTACAAAAACATAACAATGGGACAGGAAGAAAGAGGATACCATAACGTGAGCGATAAGCCGACAGAATTAGAGGAGTCCAGAAAAAAGCTCGATGCGATCGACGAAAAGATCGTCTCCCTCTTCGAGCAGCGCATGGAGATCTCCGAGGAGGTCGCCAGGTGGAAGATCGCAAACGGGATGCAGGTGCTGGACCGCAAGCGGGAAAGGCAGAAGCTCCAGAGCCTGGGTGCCCTTGCCACCAGCGACTTCAACCGCCGGGGCATCACCGAGCTCTATGAGCAGATCATGGCGATCTCCAGGAAGCGCCAGTACCAGATGATGGACGAGGCGAAGGCCCTCCACAACCTGCCCTTCATCAAGGTGGACCACCTGGTCACGGAGAAGACCAAGGTCGTCTACCAGGGCGCGGCGGGGTCCTACTCGGAGGCCGCGATGAAGCAGTTCTTCGGCCGGGACATCAAGAACTTCTGCGTCGACTCCTTCCGGGACGCCATGACCGCCATCGAGGAGGGCGCGGCAGACTACGCGGTGCTCCCCATCGAGAACTCCACGGCGGGCATCGTCTCCGAGAACTACGACCTGTTGAACGAGTTCGAGAACTACATCGTGGGAGAGCAGATCATCCCGATCCGGCACTGCCTGATGGGCGTGCCGGGCACCACGGAGCAGACGATCCGGACGGTCTACTCCCACGCCCAGAGCCTGATGCAGAGCGACAAGTTTCTGGAGGAGCACCCCTCCTGGCAGGCGGTGTCGATGGCAAACAACGCCTTCGCGGCGCGGAAGGTGGCAGAGGATCACGACATCACCGAGGCCGCGATCGCAAGCCGCTATGCCGCCGAGGCCTACGGGCTGAACATCATCCGGGAAGGGGTCAACCAGGCGGCGTCCAACTCCACCCGGTTCATCATCTGCACCAACCAGAAGATCTTTCTCGAGGGGGCCAAAAAGATCAGCCTGATCCTGGAGATCGAGCACGAATCCGGCTCTCTCTACCGGATCCTGTCGCACTTTATCTACAACAACCTGAACATGACCAAGATCGAATCCCGTCCGATCGAGGACCGCAACTTCGAGTACCGGTTCTTCATCGACTTCGAGGGGAGCCTGGAGGACTCGGCGGTCCGGAACGCCCTGCGGGGCCTTCGGGACGAGACCAAGTATCTGAAGATTTTGGGGAATTACTAAGCAGAAGGCAGCCTCCGCCGGCAGGGGGAGAAAAGGAGCGCTATGGCAGTGCACATGTTTGGGGCCATCGATGTGGGAAGCTACGAGATCGGCCTGAAGATCTATCAGATCTCCCGGGGAAAGGGGATCAAGGTCATCGATCACCTGGAGCGAAGAATCGATCTGGGGAGCGACACCTACAACACGGGAAAGCTCTCCTATGAGCGGGTGCAGCAGGTGGGGCACATCCTGGCGGAGTACGCAAAAATCATGCGCACCTACCAGGTGGAGGCCTACCAGGCCTATGGCACCTCGGCAATCCGGGAGATGAACAACCGGAGCCTGGTGCTTCCCCAGTGGGAGAGCGCCAGTGGCATCCACGTGGATGTGATCTCCAACTCGGAGCAGCGGTTCCTGGACTACAAGTCCGTGGCCTTCCGCGGCTCCCAGTTTGACGACTTCATCCGCGACTCCTGCGCCATCGTGGACATCGGCGGCGGCAGCATCCAGATCTCGCTGTTCAACGAGAACGTGCTGGTGGCCACCCAAAACATGCCCCTGGGGATCCTCCGGCTCTATGACAGCGTGGCTGCCCTGGACGCCCGCTCCACCCAGAAGGAGATGCTGATCGAGGAGATCGTGGACGCCCAGATTCGGACCTTCCAGAAGCTCTACCTGGGGGACCGCAAGATTCACAACATCATCGTGGTGGACGACTACATCTCCTCGTTCCTGCAGTCCCGCCACACGGAGTATGTCGATACGGCAAACGTGGACAAGATCTCGCAGATCGCAAGGGAGTCCTCGCTGAACGGTCTCTCCCGGTCTCTGGGAATGACCACCGACGCCTTGCACCTTCTGTTCGTCTCGGCGGTCATGCTCCGGGTCATCGCCTACGCCTTCGGCGCGGACACGATCTGGGCACCCGGTGTCACGCTCTGCGACGGCATCGCCTACGAGTACGCCGAGAAGAAGCGCATCCTTCCGCCCTCCCACAACTTTGAGGAGGACATCCTGGCCTGCGCCCGCAACATCTCCAACCGCTACCAGGGCTCCATGGCCAGGTCCCAGACGCTGGAGACCATCGCGGTGAAGATCTTTGAGGCGACCAAGAAGATCCACGGCCTGGGCAAGAGAGAGCTTCTGCTCCTTCGCATCGCCACCACGCTTCACGACTGCGGCAAGTACATCTCCATGTCCGACATCGGAGAGTGCGGCTACCAGATCATCATGTCCACCGAGATCATCGGCCTCTCCCACAAGGAGCGGGAGATTGTGGCAAACGTGGTCCGGTTCAACCACTGCGACTTCATCTACTTTGAGGAGCAGCAGAACGCCTCCGACCTGGATGAGGCGACCTACCAGACGATCGCAAAGCTCACCGCGATCCTGCGCATCGCCAACGGCCTGGACCGCTCCCACAAGCAGAAGTTCGGCGACATCCGGGTGCACATCCAAGGCGACCGCATGATCCTGACCGTGCAGGCAGGCATCGACATCACACTGGAGAAGGGCATGATCAGCCACCGGGCGGACTTCTTCGAGGAGGTCTTTGGACTGACGCCCGTCATCAAGCAGGCAAAGAACTGAAAACCCATTGACCGGAACAAGACAACCAAGCAAGTCAAACCGATAGGGGTAGGAGATCGAGATCAATATGGCACAAGCGGAAAAGGAAAAGAAAGAGAAGAAGGACGGAATCAACTTTCGCGATCCCGCCTTTTACACGAACCGGGAGCTCTCCTGGCTCGAGTTCAACAGAAGATGCCTGGGGGAGGCCAGATCCAAGGAAAATCCCCTGATGGAGCGGCTGAACTTCCTCTCCATCACTGCCTCCAACCTGGATGAGTTCTTCATGGTCCGTGTGGCCTCCCTCCAGGACATGGTGAAGGCGGACTACAAGAAGACCGACATCGCCGGCATGACCGCCGGCGAGCAGCTGGAAGCGGTGCTGACAGCCGCCAAGGCCTTCATCGAGGATCAGTACAAGACCCTGAACCGGCAGATCCTGCCCGCCCTCTCCCAGGAGGGGATCGTTCTGGTGGACAGCTACAAGAAGTGCACGGCGGATGAGAAGGTCTATCTGGACACCTACTTCGCCTCCGAGGTCTATCCGGTCCTGACCCCGATGGCAGTGGACTCCTCCCGGCCCTTCCCGCTCATCCTGAACAAGAGCCTGAACCTGGGCGCGCTCTTAACCCGCAAGGAGAACGCGGGCCCCGGAATCTTAAGCCACACGAAGAAGGCAAGAAAGGCCTTAGACTCCGAGTCCGAGAACCTCGAGTTTGCCTGCGTGCAGGTGCCCGGCGTCCTGCCCCGGGTCATCACGCTCCCCAAGGCTCCCGGTGCCACCGGCACAAGGATCCTGCTTTTGGAGACCCTGATCCGCGAAAACATGGACAAGCTCTTCCTGAACTACGACATCGTCTGTGCCTTCCCGTTCCGCATCATGCGCAACGCCGACATGGACATCGATGAGGATGGAGCAGAGGACCTGCTTCGGGAGATCGAGAAACAGCTCAAGAAGAGAAAGCGGGGCGACGCCATCCGCCTGGAGGTGGAGGAGGGCACGGACCCGCGCCTTGTCTCCATCCTGGAGGAGGAGCTGTCCCTGAACAAGAACGAGATCTTCTCCATCGACGGCCCGCTGGATCTGACCTTTCTCTCCAAGGTGAGAAAACTCCCGGGATACGATGCCCTCCACGAGCACCGGTATCTGCCGCCGCAGGAGGTCCCGGAGCTCCCCGCAGGGTGCGACATCTTTGCCCAAATCCGCAAGGGCGACATCTTCCTGCACCACCCCTACGAGACCTTCCAGCCGGTGGTGGACTTCATCGCCAATGCCGCGGTGGATCCGGACGTGCTCGCCATCAAGCAGACCCTGTACCGGGTCTCCGGCAACTCCCCGATCGTCGCCGCCCTCGCGAAGGCTGCCGACAACGGCAAACAGGTGACCGTGCTCGTCGAGCTCAAGGCCCGGTTTGATGAGGAGAACAACATCGTCTGGGCCAGAATGCTGGAAAAGGCCGGCGCCCATGTCATCTACGGCCTGGTGGGCCTCAAGACCCACTCCAAGATCACCCTGGTGGTGCGCCGCGAAGAGGATGGAATCCGCCGCTATGTCCACCTGGCCACCGGCAACTACAACGACATCACCGCAAAGCTCTACACCGACTGCGGCCTGATGACCTGCAAGGAGGCCTTCGGCGAGGACGCCACCGCCGTCTTCAACATGCTCTCCGGCTACTCTGAGCCCCGCAGCTGGAACCGCCTGATCCTGGCACCCCTGTGGATGAAGGAGCGCTTCAAGGCCCTGATCGCCCGGGAGGCGGAGAATGCAAGGCAGGGAGAGCCCGCCCTCATTAAGGCGAAGATGAACTCCCTGTGCGATCCCGACATCATCGAGGCCCTGTACAAGGCCTCCGCTGCCGGCGTGAAGATCCAGCTCATCATCCGCGGCATCTGCTGCCTGAAGGTGGGGATCCCCGGGGTCTCCGAGAACATCACGGTGCGCTCCATCGTCGGAAACTTCCTCGAGCACTCCCGGATCTTCTACTTCGAGAACGCAGGAAAGCCTGAGATCTATGCGGGCTCTGCAGACTGGATGCCCAGAAACCTCGACCGCCGCGTGGAGATCGTCTTCCCGCTGGAGGATGCCGAGGTCAAGAAGAAGGCGGAGCACATCTTGGACTTAGAGCTCGCCGATACCATGCAGGCCTCGATCCTGCAGCCCGACGGAACCTACGAGAAGGTGGACCGCCGCGGCAAGGAAAAGATCAACTCCCAGCTCATCTTCTGCCAGGAGGCCGCCGAGGCCGCAAGGAAGGCCCGCCAGAGCACCCAGGACACGAGGCTCTTCGTCCCCGAGGAGCACGCCGAGGAGGAGTAACCGGTAAGGGAAGCAACAGGCAGAGGCGGACAGAAAAAGTCCTCACAACAGAACATCCAACAAAAAGAAGCGGTGGGAAGCTGCAAGCGCAGTGCTCCCACCGCTTCTTTTTGCGTGGAAGAAGACAGGGCAAGACCAAACGCTGCTGAGAAAGGCAGGAATACAGCAGGAGAGGGGCAGCGGAAGAGAGGAGGGAAAAGGAAGGAGATGGTGGACAGGGAGGGGAGAGAGAAAGGAGGATATGCAGCAGAAGAGGAAAGACAGGGAAGCCGGAGAATGAGGGAAGGGCACAGGGTAGAAGAACAGGGAGGGAAGGGAGCAGAGGCATGAGATGACTTGTTTGGTCAAATTTTTTGATCAAAACAGTCAAGCAATAATGGCATCGCGGGCCAGGAATAAAGCCGAGGCATCGACGCAGGCACGCTCCGGATCCTCCGCATGGGGATGCGGAAAGGGCCGGCTGAGGGGACTGCAGCCTGGAAGCGTAGGGAAAAGAGTTCAGGACGGTTCCTGGATGCTGCATCAAAAGAACGGCGGAACACCGGGAAATCTATCACAATTTCAGCAGAAGAAAATCATATGGCAGGGACATAATGTGGAATATCTGCTCAAATACATTGCATATATTGTCATCTGGACGGGTATTTCATTTTCTATACTGGAGAGTTGAAAGTTTGACTTGAAAAAGCGCAAACGTCTCCAGCTCTTTTAAAAGTAGTGTTATTGCTTCTATTGTAAAAGCTAAGTTATTGCTTGCTTTTTCGCCTATGAGACCAGGTCTTCATCCGAATAGTGGGCCTGCAGTGCAGAAATATACCGGGTTAGGAAGGACTCCGGCCTCGAGAGCAAACTGCCCAAAAATGTGTGGCGCAGATAGTACAACAACGTAGCTTCTGAGATGTACCCATCTCTCTGTGTCCTCACATACCGGAAGTCCTGTATCTTCCTGACGTCCTGGATCCGATACGTCATCAGCTGAACAAGCCCCATGGCGATCTCTGCAAACAGAACGAAGCGCTCTATCGCGTCGACGGTATTCAGGATCTTCTTCTGCGCTGCCGGATCCTTTACATGGCTGAGACGATCAGGCTCATCTTTCTTCTTGAAGTGGTTGAGCTTCGCAATGCTTCTGGTCCAGAAGTGGTACCCGAAGCCTCCAAAGCGTTGCTTGAATTCGCGGAAGAATTCTTCAATCGAAAATCTGTATGCGTACAGTGTAATGATGAGATTGGGCGCATACTTTTCGGTGCATACAAGGATTCCCCGCTTGGGGCCTCCATCATCTTCGTACTCTACGAGGACAAAGCGGAGCTCCTGGTAAAGCTTTGTTCCCCAGAGAAGATCCAGATACATATGGCGCACGGTCCGTTTTCTCCCGTAAAGGTACATGACCTCGGTCTCGAAATGACTTTTCTTCGAATCAAACAGGTCGTTCAGTTTGACGGGTGTTCCCTTCTTACGGGGGCGGCCGCGGGTTTTCCGGAGTGTCGGGATTGGCTGGCGGTAAGCGATGACATTCCTCTTTGCTTTGGTGATGATGGCAATCCGATTGCCTCCATCTGACGAGTTCAGCTCATTCATCGCGCTGATGGCAGGTACAGTCAGGAAGTAACGGTCCAGGATCAGAAAGCTTCTTCCCAGTGTCCTGGCGGCATCATAAGCGTTACGGATGATCTGAACCACATGGCTTTCTGCACTGATGCCGCTGTTCTCCCAGCCTGCAGCATCTCGAAGTCCGTCCTGAATGCTCATGTGGAGTGGCAGGCACAGGTGATGCTGTTTGGTGCCAATGAGGACGCCGATGGCGCCAAACATGTGGCCGAAGAGGTACTCTCCCTTGGAGGAATCTTCCGACTCCTGATGAAGCTTCTTTACTCCCGGCATGTATCTTGCTTCCTTGGACTGCTTGACTCCACCACCTATGAGAATCGTACGGCCGTCTGCCAGGAGAAAGTTTGCCGAGTCACGGACAAAACGATACCACGCCAGCCTCACCATCTGCGTCTGATAGGCTGATGAATGGAAAAAGTGGATAAGCGTGTCGTAGCATCCATGGTTCAGTGACAAAGCCCGGATGGTTGAAGTTACTCCGAGGTGATCCTCCCTCAGGATAAACATGAGGATGACAAGGACGAACCAGCGGAAAGCCCTCTCCTTGAAGAAGCAGGAGCGGAACGACTGCAGCGACTTTTCCAGATATTCGGCCATGAGTTGTCAGCCGCGTGGCACAAACCCTGGAGAGCAATGCTTTTCTAGTGTCAATGGTACTTTCTGAAAAAGGACTCCAGATCAGCCTTGAACTTCACAACTTCTGCACGGTATGCGTCTGCCTGACTTCGAGCCTTTGCCAGTTCCGCCTGTGTTTCAAGAAGCTGACGTCGGCATTCCTCATATTGATAGCGGAGATCATCAGAGTTTTGTGAACCTGATCCAGAGGCCTTTGGTGCTGATGAAGCAGTGGTAACTGCAACAGTAGTGCTGTCTGGCTGGACTTTGCGCTTTCTGCCTCTTCCGGAGGTAGGAATGATTTCGCCTGTATCCGGGTCGAGTTTGCCAATCAGTTTACGCTTCGAGCGAGGCTGTTTGATGTCCTTACGCCAATAGCTTACATTGTCATAAACATACGTTGTTCCATTTTTGGTTTTTTTGTAAATATAGCCCACGCGGCACCTACATAGTGGTATTGTATCATATTCACTATTCATAGCGCTACTACAAAATAGTGACCATTAGTCATTCATTTACCACTATAATTGTACCATCCGCGTGTCTATTTGTCGTCAAAATGGAGTTGCTTTATTCACTTACAAAGGGAGAACTTTCAACTCTCCAGGAATAATAGAAAGAAAAAGAAGAGTTCGAACATTATCAACCTCATTCTTATTCTGGTTTTGCTTGCAGGAATCTCCTTGATGCTGTATCCCTCTGTTTCAGACTGGTGGAATTCCTACCATCAGACAAGAGCGGTCGCAAGCTACGTGGAGAAGACAGCGGATATGACGTCGGAGGAAAATGACCAGATATTTGCTGCCGCACAGGAATACAACAAACGACTGGCTACATCCAAGCAGGACTATGAGCTGACCAAGGAGCAGGAGAAAGAGTATTACAGCCTCCTGGATGTCACCGGTACCGGAATCATGGGATACATCAAGATCCCGGAGATCAACGTGGAGCTTCCGATCTACCATGGAACCTCTGATACTGTTCTGGAGATAGCGGTAGGCCATATCGAGTGGTCCTCCCTCCCCGTAGGAGGAGAGAGCACCCACGCAGTGCTCTCCGGTCACCGCGGCCTTCCGTCTGCAAAGCTCTTTACGGACCTCGTGGACCTCAAGGAAGGTGACACCTTCACCCTGAACATCCTGGACCGGACACTGACCTATGAAGTGGATCAGATTCGCACGGTCCTCCCGAATGAGCTGGGAGATCTCCAGATCACAGACGGAAAGGACTACTGTACCCTGGTCACCTGTACCCCCTACAGCGTCAATACCCACAGGCTTCTGGTCCGCGGGCACCGCATTGCGAATGCTGCCGACAACGTTCGTGTGGTGGAAGAGGCAAGGAAAGTAGATCCTGTAATGGTGGCACCGTTTATCGGGGCATTCATCGCTATCGTTCTGCTGATCTGGCTGTTTACGAGCACCCATTCCTCAAAGAAGGATCGGGAGTTCATGGAGGAGTTCCGGAAACTTGCCATAGGAACTGACAGGGATGAGAATGAGAGCGATTTGGCATCGTCCGAACCTGACGATGCTGTTCGCAAGGAGGGAGGGAAGTGAAGTGAAAAATAGCAGGCCATTATCCATACCCCATCTATTGATGACACTTGTGCTGCTGCTTGTCCTATCCTGGAATGGGGGAATTCCCTCCGTTGCAGCACAGAGTAAGACGGGCAGCATCACCGTCCAGTATGAGGTACCAGGCACGGCAGTTCACCTGTACCGGGTGGGAGACCTTATAGACGGCACAACCTGCAGAAAGACCGAGAAGTTTGCAAAGTATGCTGTGGAGATCAATCATCTCGATGATACAGCCTTTGCAGATCTCGGAGGAACGCTAGCAGCCTATGTGCGTGCGGACAGCATCCAGCCGGATGCCTCCGCAAAGATCGAGAGCGGCGCTGCCTCCTTTCAAGGGCTGTCCTACGGTCTCTATCTGATCATCGCCGACAACGCGGATTATAACGGCTATCATTACTACGCCGCTCCTGCGCTGATCTATGTTCCCTACATCGACAAGGACGGAACCGCAGTCACCGATGGCACCGCAGCGCTCAAGTACACGAAGGAGAAGATCCCGGAGGAAACCCCTCCGACTCCTCCGACAACACCCCCAACGACGCCGCCAACTACACCGCCAACTACGCCTCCCGCAAAGCCGGTCTATAAGAGCGTCTCTGTCTACAAGGTCTGGCAGGACTCTCAAAATTCAGATGGCAGCCGTCCCGCCAGCATCACAGTGCAGCTGATTCGGGATAGCGCGGTAATCGATACGCGGGAATTAAGTGACGGCAACAACTGGATGACCCAGTGGAATGATCTCCCCGCAGGCCACAGCTATACCGTTGCAGAGGCGAATACTCCCTCCGGCTACACGGTGAGCATGGCACAGTCCGGGAACAACTTTGTGATCACAAATACCCATACGCCGCCGGCGACACCGCCTAAGAAAGAGGAGACCCCTCCTGGGGGAAATACTCCGCCTACAGGCTCCAGTGAGACGCCGCCCGAGGGATCCACAGATTCCAGGGATTCTGATGTCATGGGTGCCAACAGAGGTCGGTCCGGCTCCGGTTCCGAGGGACCTGGGGGAGATGTCCATGGCGCCAACAGAGACCGCATCCCGCAGACCGGTGCACAGTGGTGGATCGTGATCTACACGGCATCCTGCGGATTGTTCTGCCTTGTCATCGGTCTCTGGAGGAGACAGAAGGCGGACTGATCGCAGCTTCATCAAAGAAACGACAGCATACTGGAACTGCACTTGCAGGAAAGGGAATGCACACACGCATTTACTTTTTCTGGAGCAGCAGTTCCAGTTTGTGATACCAGGAGATCTCCCCGTGCGGCTGCCATTCCCTGAGAATGATCAGACACACAGGGACAGCGGCAGCAGAAAGAGGCAGGAACGAACGGTGCAGAGGAAAGAAGACAGCAATAACAAGGGAAAAATGAAGGAAGATGCCGAGGAAGAGAGCAGCAGATCCTCTGACTCCAGAGACAATGCCGCTGGGAATGCTGACAGTGCGGATCGGAATGTCTCCAACGGGTCGCAGCGCGGAAAGGAAAGCGGCGATCCGTCTCCGCTCTGCAGCAAAGAGGAAAATGAAAAGGTATTGCTTTCCACAAGCAGCGCCAAAGAGGAAATCCCCCGCAGAAGCCATAAAAAGAGACAAGGGCAAGGGGGCCGGCATAGAGGAAGCGTCTGGATTCTTCTCGGGATCCTGCTGATCTCTGCGGCGCTTTGCATGACAGCCTACAACCTTCTGGAAGAGCGGCGCGCCGATGCAGCGATCGATCAGGCAGCCTCTGCACTCGATGCTTATTACGAGGAGCAGGCATCCACAGAGAGCGGGGGCAGCGAGGATTCGGAAGCTCCCGTGGATTCGGAAAAAGAGGCAGAGGAGCGAAAGGAACTGGAGGAGCTCCTGGCAGACCGGGACATGCCGACGGTCACAATCGACGGGGAGGAGTATATCGGCGAACTCTCGGTTCCAAGCCTGAACCTGAAGCTCCCGATCCTTGCAGAGTACGCATATGAAAAGCTGAACATCGCCCCCTGCCGCTACAGCGGAACGGTCTATCGAAATGACATGGTCCTCGCAGGGCACAACTACGCCCGCCACTTCAGCCCCCTGCGTTACCTTGCGCCCGGCGCAGAGATTGACTTTACGGATGCGGAGCACAACCGGTATCAGTATGAAATCACAAGTATTGAGATCCTCCAGCCCACTCAGCTCAATGTGCTGCTGGATAAGGATGACGGAGACTGGGACCTCTCCCTGTTTACCTGCTCGATTGGCGGAAGGACAAGGCACGTGATCCGCTGCAGCAGAATCGAGCAGTCGGCCGGAGAAGAGAGTTCCGGGCAGGAAGTTACGGACACGGAAGACTGACACAGCAGAAAATCAAGGAAAGAGGAATTCTTACATGGAAATCGATGAGAAGAAACTGCGGAAATTAAACCGAGAGCAGCTGCTCGAACTCTTGTTGGAGATGAGTGAAGAGAAAGACAGGCTCCAGGAACAGCTCGATACCACCCGGGCAGCACTGGAAAAGCGTGATACCATCATGAAAGATGCCGGCAGCATCGCAGATGTCGCTGCAAAGATCACCGGAATTCTGGATAAGGCACAGGAGACTGCAGATCTCTACCTGGAGAGCGTAAAAAAGGCCTATCCGCTCCCGGACCCGGATCCCGCTGACTGGGACAAAAATGAGGACACAGAGGAAGATCTCAAGGAGCCGAATGATGATCTTGCACACTGGGAAGGAGATGCTGCTTCAAAGGTGACAGAGGGGGCACTCAATAAGCAGGAAGAGGAGCCTTCTAATACAGATTAAGCCATTCATGCTGGAGGGAATATCGCGGCATGGTTCCATGCAGAACTGCATTTCCAGGGGTTAGCTGTCAACGGATAACCTGCATTGTGCAAGACCGTACACAGAGCGCTCCCACGCTGTCTGCCCTCCCCTCCAGCGAAGCGGAACAAGCACAGAATCCCAGATGCCCGGGAGCGGAGCAGGTGGGTACTGGAAATAGCTGCGACGCATCACTTGAACTTCGAGGGTGGGAGAGGAGAGGGCAATCTCGTTCCCTCCAGGTCGAATGGTCTTCCTGCTGCTTTCCGCAATTGATCCATCATCCTTCATGGCGATGCACCTACTGATCTGGCCCCTCGGCACAGAACATCTGCTATCGAGTTGCCTCGGTCATCGCTTCTGAATAAGATCTCCGCGCGGCCCCGCTTACCCTGCCCCTCCGAAAGTGCCGGAAGAATAGCATACCGATCATCAAAGACCGTTCCCGCTCTCAGGAGCCCGAAGAAAGGCGCAGTCGATAGCTTTACCGAGAAGAACAGAAAGAGCCCGGCATCCGCCTGATCCAGCGGTTCGCCGGGCTCCTTGCCTGGGCATGATTCATGAGTAGAACTGCCCCCCAGAGCCGTTGCAGCACATTGATTTTTCATGATGCGCAGCGGTAACGTTCCCCCTGTGCCAGAGTCCTTTCCCCAAAACTGTCATCGATGCAGACGCATCTGTGCAGTCAATTCTCAAACCCAAGAAGTTCCCTCGCCTGTTCCCTTGCCTCGGCAGCAGACAGAGAGGGATTCTGTTTCCGAAGATTTTCAGCAACAGTTGCGAAACTCTTCCTGTTTACTTCCTCGGTTACGACAGCAGCCGCTTTTCCCCAGGTCTCCCTGATCGCCTTGTCCACGGCGTCTTTCTGGTATTCCTCCATTACGGTACACACAGCGCTTCCCCCTTTCTGATTGCCCTCCTGCCTGATTCAACACGCAGGAGGCCTTCTGTTCCTCCCCATGTGCAGGATCAGATCCTCCCTTCAAATGAAGCGGAGAGCCGCTGCATTTGGAGTCTGCACGGGTTTCCCCGTCTCTATGGCTGCCGGATCAAAGCGAACGCACATCAGAAAACTGTCCCGCGCAACTGCACTACCCAAAAGAGTAGTGCTCCATTCTGTGCTTTGATTGTCCTCTGAAAACTCCTGCCCTTACAGCCGGTTCAGGATCGGCACCAGGCCATCATGGTCGTTGTCGGTGCCGGTGATCACTGTGGCAGCTTCTTCGATCTGCGGAGCACCATCCAGGCCGTTGAGCATGCCGATGCCAACGCCCGCCGCCGCGAGCATCGGCACATCGTTGGGCGCATCCCCTGCAGAGATGGCATTCTTCCGGTCAATTCCCAGGTACCGGCAGAGATAGATCAGAGAGTTTCCCTTGGTCGCCCGGATGGGATCGATCTCCAGATAGTTGGCATTGGACATCAAAAGGTTCAGTGCCCCCGGATAGGCGGCATCCAGTTCCTTCGTAAACGCCGGGATCTTCCCCCTGGGATCCTCCAGATCGATCACCAGGCACTTGCAGGGCTCCTCCGAGAGCACAACCTCCGGATGCTCCCCGACCAGGGCATTCTCCCGGACCGCCATCTTGACCGCCCTCGTGTAGAAAGCGGTCTCCTTTGTGGCCTGCGGCGTGACGATGGCATCCCGGTCGTAGGTCTGGATGTAGAGATGGTGCTTTTTCGCCAGGGCAAAGGCGGTGCGGACGATGTCAAAGGAGAGGGTCTCCCGGAAAAAGGTCCGCTCCTTGTCGCAGTCATAGAGCTCCGCTCCGTTGTATCCCGACAGGAACATGTGGGGATAGGAGAGGCGAAGGCGCTCCGCCAGGCCCTTCACATCGCTCATCGCCCGCCCGGAGGAGAGGACAAAGAGGTTGCCCCGGTCGTAGACAAAGGCGTCCAGTGCCTCCCTCGTTGCGGGGGAGATGTCCTTCTTCGAGGTTCCCAGGGTCCCGTCAAAGTCCCCGAAGAAGATCTTTGCCTGATCGGGAATGCCGTGCTTTTTGCGCTTGATCGCGGCAAGAAGCGCGTAGGGGACGTACAGGTGCCCGTAGCCGGTGCCCAGCTCCAGTCCCGGCTTGTTCGTGCCGTGAAAGTCGGAGCCGCCGGAGTAGAGGAGCCCGTACCGATCCGCCAGGGCCATCGCCTCCTGCGTCTCCTCGGGGCCGTGCTTGCAGTAGTAGACCTCGATTCCCAGAAGTCCCGCTGCCTTGAGGCGCTGCACCAAAGCTTCCAGGCCCTCCGACCCCAGGTGGTACTCAAAGGGATGGGCAAGGATCGGAATGCCCCCGAACTTGCGCAGAAATCCCACCGCCTCCTCGGGCGTGATCTTCTCCCGGGGAATGAAGTAGGGGCAGGTGTCCCCGATCAGGTGGGAAAAGGCGTAGTCGATGGAGGAGATATAGTGGGTGTCGTACAGATACCGTGCGATGTTGGCCCTTGTGATGACCGCTCCCGGGTTTGCCGCGGCCACCGCCTCATAGGAGATCGGGATCCCGTCCGCTGCCATTTTGGCGCACATCTTCTGGTTCCGGATTTCCCGCTCCTTCGTGAACTTCTGGACCTCCTTTTGAAAGTCCGGGTTCTCGTAGTCGTAGTAGAGCCCCACGATGTGGACATCCTTCCCCTGGTACTCGGTGGACATCTCAATGCCCGGGACGACCTCGATCCCGGTGCCGCGGGAAGCCTCCATCGCCTCATCGATGCCGTTCACGCTGTCGTGGTCCGTCAGGGCAAAGGCCGCAAGGCCCTTCTCTTTCGCCAGGGCAACGAGCTCAGTTGGTGTAAAGGTCCCGTCGGACCTTGTGGAGTGGACGTGCAGGTCCACGGGTCTCTCATACAGGGGATCGGAAAATTCTGCTGCCTCTCTCATTGCAGCCTCCCTTCTTCGAAAAAAAGTACTCCGCTGCCGGCAGGGCAGGGGAGTACCTCATGATCATAACAAAACTCACGAATCCTGTGCGTCCTCTTCCTCGTCCGCAGACAGATCCGCCACATAGACGGTGCGCTTTCTCGCATCCTGATCCGCCTCGAGGTAGTCATCGTAGGTGGATTCCTTGTCGATGATGTGGCCGTCCGGCAGGATCTCGATGATGCGGTTTGCGGTGGTCTGCACCACCTGGTGGTCACGGCAGGCGATGAGCTCCACCCCCGGGAACTTGATCATGCCGTCGTTTAAGGCGGAGATGGACTCCATATCCAGGTGGTTTGTCGGCTCATCGAAGATCAGGCAGTTGGCGCCGGAGATCATCATGGAGGAGAGCTGGCAGCGCACCTTCTCACCTCCGGAGAGGATGCGGACCTTCTTGACGCCGTCCTCGCCGGGGAAGAGCATTCTGCCGAGGAACCCTCTGACATAGGTGGCATCCTTGATCTGGCTGTACTTCGTGAGCCACTGGGTGATGTCCTCGTCGGTGTCAAAGAGCTCGGTGTTGTCCTTCTTGAAGTAGGCCTGGCTGGTCGTCACGCCCCACTTGTAGCTGCCCTCATCCGGCTCCATGTTGCCCATGAGGATCTCGAAGAGCGCGGTCTTGGCCTGCTCCTGGGAGCCCACAAAGGCGATCTTGTCGTCGTGCTTCATGACAAAGGAGACGTCGTTGAGCACCTTGACCCCGTTGATCGTCTTGGAGATGTGGTCGACGGTCAGAACCTCGTTTCCGATCTCGCGGTCGGGCCTAAAATCGATGTAGGGGTACTTTCTCGAGGAGGGCTTGATCTCATCGAGCTCGATCTTCTCCAGAGCGCGCTTTCTCGATGTTGCCTGCTTGGACTTGGAGGCGTTGGCCGCGAAGCGGGAGATGAACTCCTTGAGTTCCTTGATCTTCTCCTCCTTCTTCTTGTTGGCCTCCTTCATCTGCCGGATCATCAGCTGGGAGGACTCATACCAGAAGTCGTAGTTGCCGGCATAGAGGGTGATCTTGCCGTAGTCGATGTCCGCGATGTAGGTGCAGACCTTGTTCAGGAAGTACCGGTCGTGGGAGACCACGATGACCGTGTTCGGGAAGTTGATGAGGAACTCCTCGAGCCAGGAGATGGCATCCAGGTCCAGGTGGTTTGTGGGCTCATCCAGAAGCAGGATGTCCGGGTTTCCGAACAGGGCTCTGGCAAGCAGCACCTTGACCTTCTGGGCGCCGTTTAACTCACCCATCTTTTTGTAGTGGAACTCGTCCTCCACGCCCAGGCCGTTTAAGAGGGACTCCGCGTCGGACTCTGCCTCGTAGCCGCCGAGCTCAGCGTACTCGCTCTCGAGCTCTGCCGCCTTGATGCCGTCCTCATCGGAGAAGTCGGGCTTGGCATAGAGCGCGTCCTTTTCCTTTCCGATCTCGTACAGATGCTTGTTGCCCTGGACGACGGTGTCGAGGACCACCTGGTCGTTGTACTTCTCCTGGTCCTGCTCCAGGAAGGAGAGGCGCTGGCCGGGCGTCATGGAGATCGTGCCGTTGGTGGTGTCGAGCTGACCGGAGAGGATCTTCAAAAACGTGGACTTTCCCGCGCCGTTGGCACCGATGATACCGTAGCAGTTGCCCTCCGTGAACTTGATGTTGACATCCTCAAAGAGCGCCTTCTTGCCGACTCTGTAGGTGACGCCGTTCGCCTGAATCATGCTTACCTCCTAAACCGCACCCCGGCGGGTGCGGCAAAACCAAATCTACCTTAAATAGTGCGAAATTTCCGGGAACCCTCAAGGAATGATAACAGAAAATTCCCATTTCGCAAGGCTGGATTGCCCGGAGTGCGGCCAAAGCGGGAAAAACCTCCACGCACCCTTCCCCGGCGCCGGGTGGGTTTTCCCGGATGCTTTCCCAAAGTTAACATCGCTTTCTCTCAATCTCTGCTACAATGCACGGGGCATGTGGCAAGTGCGCGCTTTTCGGCCGTCCGGATCGGCCGAAACCCGCCCGCAAAAACAGTCAAAAATCACCAGATTGCAGACATATTGTGGCGGGCGGGAAGAAAGCATGTTAAACTGATTCCGGAGAAATCGGAGATTTTTACAATATGAGAATCGGAATTTTGATCCTGGCTGCACTGGCAGCGCTGTATCTGTACTGCATCATGCCAAGGATGTTCCACCGCCCGGACATGGCGCCGCTCCGGAGCCGGTATTTTGCCCACCGGGGGCTGCACGACATCGCCCTCGGCATCCCGGAAAACTCCCTCCCCGCCTTCCAGCGGGCCGTGGATCAGGGATTTGGCATTGAGCTGGATCTGCACCTGACCAAGGACGGGGTCCCGGTGGTATTTCACGACTTCCACTTAAAGCGCATGACCGGAGAGGAGGGGGACGTGGAGGACTACACCCTCAAGGAGCTGCGCTCCTTCCGCCTTGCCGGAACGAACGAGCAGATCCCGACCCTCTCGGAGGTTCTTACCCTGGTGGACGGAAAGGTGCCGCTCCTGATCGAGTACAAGACCGAGTCCCCTGACATCCGGGTCTGCCCGGTCTCGGAGGAGCAGCTTAAGTACTACCACGGCTCCTACTGCGTTGAGAGCTTCAACCCGATCGCGATGCGCTGGTACAAAAAGCACCGGCCGGATATCGTGCGGGGACAGCTCTCGGACAAGATGCTGCACTACAAGCAGTTCCGCACGGCAAAGCTCTTTCTGGGGGCGCTGTGCCTGCAGGGGATGGTCACCAACGTCTTCTCCCGGCCGGACTTCATCGCCTTCGACATCAAATTCAAAAACCTCTCGCGCTTTCTCGACCGGAAGCTCTTTGGCTCGGTGTCCGCAGGCTGGACGGTGAAGAGCCGGGAGGAACTCTGTCAGGCGCGGCACTCCTACGACGTCTTCATCTTTGAGGACTTCGTTCCGGACCGCAGCGCCTCATAATTCCCACGCATCCTGTGCGGGCATCAAAAGGGGATGCCCGCCTGGAAAACATACTTACATGGCCGCCCGGACAGGAAACCCGCGCGGTCAGGAGGAGGAAAAAGAATGAGCAAACGAGTGTACAAGTTTGAGGAGGGCAACGCGGGGATGCGTGCCCTTCTCGGCGGCAAGGGCGCAAACCTCGCCGAGATGACGAACCTGGGCATGCCGGTCCCGCCCGGATTCACGATCTCCACAGAGGCCTGCACCGACTACTACAACGACGGCAAGGACATCAATGAGGACACCAAGAAGCAGATCTTCGATGCCCTGGCCTGGCTTGAGGGCGTGCGCGGCAAGAAGTTCGGTGATGAGAACGATCCGCTTCTGGTGTCCGTGCGCTCCGGTGCACCGGTCTCCATGCCCGGCATGATGGACACGATCCTGAACCTGGGCCTGAACGACGTCTCCGTGGTCGGCTTTGCCAAGAAGACCGGCAACCCCAGATTTGCCTATGATTCTTACCGCCGATTCATCCAGATGTTCTCCGACGTGGTCATGGGACAGCCCAAGACCCTCTTCGACGCCATCCTGGAGGAAGAGAAGAAGAGCCACGGCTATGTCTATGACACCGAGCTCAAGGCAGAGGATCTGCAGAACGTGATCGCCCGCTACAAGGAGCTGTATAAGGAGCAGCAGGGCGAGGAGTTCCCGCAGGACCCCAAGGTCCAGCTGATGGAGGCCATCAAGGCCGTCTTCCGCTCCTGGGACAACCCCAGAGCCAACACCTACCGCCGGATGTACGACATCCCCTATGAGCTGGGCACGGCCGTCAACGTCCAGTCCATGGTCTTCGGAAACATGGGCAACACCTCCGGCACCGGCGTCGCCTTCACGAGAAACCCTGCCACCGGCGCCAAGGGCATCTTCGGTGAGTACCTGATCAACGCCCAGGGCGAGGACGTCGTCGCCGGCATCCGCACCCCGCAGCCCATCACCAAGCTCGCAGAGGACCTGCCCGCCTGCTATGAGGAGTTCATGAAGCTCGCCAAGGGCCTCGAGAACCACTACAAGGACATGCAGGACATGGAGTTCACCATCGAGGATGGACACCTGTACTTCCTGCAGACCAGAAACGGCAAGCGCACTGCCCAGGCTGCCATCCAGATCGCCTGCGATCTGGTGGACGAGAGTATGATCGACGAGAGAGAGGCTGTCCTTCGCATCGAGCCCCAGTCCCTGGATCAGCTCCTGCACCCCGGCTTTGATCAGGACAAGTTAAAGCTCGCCACCGAGATCGGCCAGGCTCTGCCCGCCTCCCCGGGCGCTGCTGCAGGCCGTGTCTACTTCAACGCAGAGGATGCGGTTGCGGCACACGCAGCCGGCGCAAGAGTCGTCATGGTCCGTCAGGAGACCTCTCCGGAGGACATCGACGGCATGCACGCCGCAGAGGGCATTCTGACCATGCGCGGCGGCATGACCTCCCACGCAGCGGTGGTTGCCCGCGGCATGGGCACCTGCTGCATCTCCGGCTGCGGCGACATGAGCGTCCATGAGAAGGAGAAGTACTTCACGCTCGGCGGACACACGATCCACGAGGGAGACTACATCTCCCTGGACGGCTCCACCGGTAAGATCTACCTCGGGGACATCCCCACGGTGGAGGCCACCATTTCCGGCAACTTCCAGCGCATCATGGACTGGGCCGACAAGTACAGAAGACTGCAGGTGCGCACCAATGCGGACACCCCGGCAGACGCTGCCAACGCCGTCCGCCTCGGCGCAGAGGGCATCGGTCTGACCAGAACCGAGCACATGTTCTTCAACCCGGACCGCATTCCGAAGATCCGCAAGATGATCCTCTCCGACACCACCGAGGAGAGAGAGGCTGCCCTGAACGAGCTGATCCCGTTCCAGAAGGGCGACTTCAAGGGTCTGTACAAGGCCATGGAGGGAAGACCGGTCACAATCCGCTTCCTGGATCCGCCGCTGCATGAGTTCGTTCCCAACACCGAGCCCGAGATCGAGGGCATGGCAAAGGAGATGAGTCTCTCCGTAGAGGAGGTCAAGAGAAGATGCGATGACCTCAAGGAGTTCAACCCGATGATGGGCCACAGAGGCTGCCGTCTCTCCGTCACCTTCCCGGAGATCGCAAGGATGCAGACCCGTGCGGTCATGGAGGCAGCCATCGAGGTCAACCAGGAGGAGGGCTACCACATCGAGCCCGAGATCATGGTTCCTCTGGTCGGCGATGTGAGAGAGCTGCGCTTTGTCAAGAACGTGATCTGCGAGACCGCTGACAAGGTCAAGAAGGAGATGAACTCCGACATCCGCTACCACATCGGCACGATGATCGAGATCCCCCGCGCGGCACTCCTTGCCGACGAGATCGCCGAGGAGGCTGAGTTCTTCAGCTTCGGCACCAACGACCTGACCCAGATGACCTTCGGCTTCTCCCGTGACGATGCCGGCAAGTTCCTGGCGGACTACTACAAGTCCAAGATCTACGAGCAGGATCCCTTCGCGCATCTCGATCAGAACGGCGTGGGCCAGCTGATCCAGATTGCCGTGGAGAAGGGCAGAAAGACCAGACCCGATATCCACCTCGGCATCTGCGGTGAGCACGGCGGTGATCCGGCTTCCATCGAGTTCTGCAACCGGGTCGGCCTGACCTATGTCTCCTGCAGCCCGTTCCGTGTCCCGATCGCCCGCCTTGCGGCAGCCCAGGCACAGATCAAACTCGAGCGCGAGCAGGCAAAGGCCAAGGCATAAGCGCCTGACTGAAATTTTCAAACCATAAGTACAGACAGCCCCCTCCGAGGTTCGGAGGGGGCTGTCTTAGTTTGTCCGCGTCTTGAAATTTTGTTCCCATTACCGGGCGCAGGGGGGCCGGGATGTTCCGGGTCAGGCAGTGAATGCCGCCGCCCAGCACGTTCAGGGCAAAGGCATCGATCGGGATGACCCGCCGGCCCGGGAAGCAGGACTCCAGCACGGCCTTTGCCTGGGCGTCCTTTTCCCGGACCTTTTCGGAGGAGATCCCCTCCCGGCAGTACTTCTGCATCAGCACCTTGCCGTTGGTGACCAGGAAGCTGGTATAGCTGATCCCGGGGATCCCGTGGCAGCGCCCCACCTCCTGCGGAAGGGGGCTCCCGGCATACATTCCCGGCCCCGCGCCAGAAGGCGGCAAGTTCCGATTCCGGGTGGGCCTTGATGTCCATCTCCAGGTACTCATGCTCCATCACCGACGACAAACAGGAACGGCTCTATGAGGTGCAGGCAAGAATCCGGACATCCTGACGCGTCTTCCCTAAATCAGAAGCAGCCCCAGCACGCCGCCCAGAAAGCACCCCCAGAACAGGGCATCCAGCCGGCTGATCCGTCTGCCGTAGGTGTCCCGGTCCCAGATGCCGCTGCGCACCAAAATGTCCGTCAGATAGAAGCTGATGCTCCCCCAGAGGGCGAGGACAAAGAATAAAACCGAGAGCTTTTCCGAGTGGAGCGCCGCCTGCACTGCGATCAGGTCCTCCCCCGAAGAGACCGCCGCGGAGTAGGCGACGAGGAGCACCCCCACCGCCAGAGACAGGAGCGTCACCCCGCACAGAAGGCGCACCGGATCCAGCAGTGCCTTCCAGAGCGCCGAATGCCGCAGCTTTTCCGGCACTTCCAGCTCCCACTTGTTCTCCCGGTGAAAAAAGTATTCAAACATGCCGCACCTCCTTTGTGTTCTGTGACCTCTGACAGAGCGCATCGTACCACACCTTCCCGAAGGGCGTCGTACATCAGAATGTACCAAACGGGAAAAACTTATCCTCTGCAGAAAATCACATTTATCGAAAGCGTATTCTCCGGCACTTTCTTTTCCTGCGCCCCCAAGTCCGCTATAATAGAGAGACCACAAAACAAGCCGGGAGGTTGCAGCGGCATGGAACTCACCTTTGACGTCCCCGGGGACGGACAGGACAAGAACAAAAAGACGAAAGCACCGAAGGAGCCGGGCGCCCGGGATCTGTCCTCGCTCTACAGGGATCTGTACGGGAGCGAGGAGAGCAGCAAAAAGGCGCTGGAAGAGGCCCAGGAGGCGCTCTCTGCGATGCAGAAGACCTTCCTCGCCGGGGAGGCCAAAAACCGAAAGACCGCCGAGGAGATCTACCGGGAAGTGGAGCGGGACTTTGGCGCCGCCCCGGGGACGCTCTCCGGAAAGACCAAAGGGGAGGCCCCCGCGGCCCAGGCAGCGCCCTCCGAGAAAGCGCAGGAGCCGCATCCGGAAGAGGAGGCCGCGCCCCCGAAGACCGATCCCATGGACGATCTCAACAGCCTGATCGGCCTTGCCTCCATCAAGCACGACGTGAAGGAGCTCTATGACTTCACCCGGGTGCAGAAACTCCGGGAGGACGCGGGCCTTGCCACGGTCCCCGTCTCCAAGCACCTGGTGTTCACCGGCAATCCCGGCACCGGCAAGACCACGGTGGCGCGGATTCTGGCGCGGCTCTACAAGAAGATCGGCGTCCTGTCCCGCGGACAGCTCGTCGAGTGCGACCGCTCGGGGCTCGTGGCGGGATATGTGGGACAAACCGCCGTGAAGACCAGAAAGAAGATCGAGGAGGCGATGGGCGGCGTCCTGTTTGTCGACGAGGCCTATACCCTCGCGAAGGGCGGGCAGGAGAACGACTTCGGCCAGGAGGCCATCGACACGATCCTGAAGGCCATGGAGGACCACCGGGATGATTTCATCGTGATCGTGGCGGGATACACGGAGCCCATGGAGCGGTTTATCAACGCAAACCCCGGCCTTCGCTCCCGGTTTAACAAGTACATCGAATTCCCGGACTACACGGACGAGGAGCTCATGCAGATCTTCGCGGCGGACTGCAAAAAGTACCAGTACACCTGCGGGGCGGGTGTAGAGGAGGGCGTTGCCAAAGAGCTCTCCCGGCGCCGCGCGGCCGCCGGTTCCAACTTCGCCAATGCCCGGGAGGTGCGGAATCTGTTTGAGGAGATCGTGACCAACCAGGCAGGCCGCGTTGCCAGGATGGAACACCCGGACCGGGAGGCCATGCAGACGATCCTTGCAGAGGACCTCACGGACCCGGAAGATCCTCACAGCCAGGTATAAACGAGGGAGCGGATTCGCCCCCGGAAAGGAGAAAAGATGTCAGTTGTCGGCGGCATTATGGTACCGCATCCGCCCCTCATCCTGCCGGAAGTCGGCAGGGGAGAGGAAAAGTGCATTGAAACGACCAGGAAGGCCTATGAGAAGGCCGCGGAGTTTGTCCGCGAGCTTGCGCCGGAGACGATTGTCCTCTCCTCCCCGCACAGCATCATGTACGCGGACTACCTGCACATCAGCCCGGGGGCGGGGACCAGCGGCGACATGGGCCGGTTCCGGGCGGGACAGGTGCGGCTTTCGCGGGAGTCTCACTAACCCCACGGCAAGCCGTGGGGGTTGTGTGGCAACACAGCCCCATCGGCCTAACGTGAGGACTGCAGCACCATCGCAGTCCTGAGTGAGTAGCCTCACGCCTGTCCAAAAACCTTCGGATTGCGGATGGGCTACGTTGTCAGCAAATTCGGCAGATCAGTTCCGGCTTGTCTGCTCGTGAACACAGGCACCAGTGGATGCTCTCACAAGTCCACTGCTCTGCGGTGTGTCACTAAACATTTCTGAGGGTAGGAGGAGTGTGATACACAACAAACTGCTGACAACATTGGCGATGTGGACCCGCCGAACGGGGCTTCTTCCTCCGGGAAGGAGCCTCCTGTAGGCAGAACCCCGTGTATGCCTTCCCTGAGGAGACACAGCACGGGAAGCCGTAAGGCACCGTAACGATTGTTTGATTTTCAGAAAGGAGGCATCAGTTATGCTGACCTATGTACTGGCTGCAGACGGCTCACCGCTGATGCCGACCTACAACATCAAAAAGGTGAGACAGATGCTCAAAGGCGGCAGAGCAGTCATTGCAGGCCACAAGCCGGGATTTACAATCCGGCTGACCTACGCTCTGCCGGATCAGAAAACGCCGCATACGCAGAAGGTCGAACTCTGCGAGGATACCGGCTATCAGCATATTGGTGTCTCCGTAAAGAGCGCAAAGCATGAGTTTGTCCATCTGCAGGTCGATACACTTGCAGATGAGAAGCAGCATCACGATGCACAGAGACGGTACCGCAAGAGCAGACGTGGCCGTCTTCGGTATCGTGAAGCGAGGTTCGACAATCGCACGCACTCCAAGAAGCCCGGATGGCTTGCACCCTCACTTCAGCATAAAGCGGATATCCATGTGCGTCTTGTATCCACGTTCCAAAAGGTACTGCCGATTCGTGATGTATACCTTGAAGTGGGGACATTCGACACACAGGTTCTCGAGGCAAAGGAAAAGGGCCTGCCAATTCCGGAAGGATCAGACTATCAGCATGGAGTCCGTTACAGCATTGCTACGCTTCGTGAAGCGGTATTTTATCGTGACGGCTACAAATGCCAATGCTGCGGTAAGGGGATCGAAGATGGACGGATTCTGCGTGTGCACCATGTTGGTTACTGGAAAACACCCTCCGATCATACAGACCGGTTGGGCAACCTGATTACGGTCTGCACGAAATGCCATACGGCGGCAAACCACAAAAAAAGTGGCAAACTATATGGCTGGAAGCCGAAGATGAAACCTCTGACTGGCGCAGCGTTTATGAACACCGTGCGGTGGAAAATTGTGCAGGCTGTCAAAGACTTGGATTCTGGGTTGACTGTGCATACCACGTATGGAGCATATACAAAGCTGTCACGTCGGGATCACTCCCTTGCCAAGACGCATGCAAATGATGCCTATTGTATGGGAGCGTTTCAGCCGGTGCACAGAGCGGCGGAACAGCTTCTGAAAAAGAGACGCCGCAATAATCGCGTTTTATCGAAGTTTTATGACGCGAAGTATATTGATATCGGGGATGGTGTCAAAAAGTCCGGATCAGATCTGTCCTGTGGCAGAACAAACCGTTCAGAGCCTCGAAATGGGAAAAAGAACTTTCGGATCTTTCGTGGCAAAAAGGTAAGCAAAGGACGTATCGCCGTTCGAAAGCAGCGATATCCGATTCAGCCGGGAACACAGGTAATGTATAAAAAGCATACCTATGTTGCAGTTGGAACACACAACAACGGCACAGCGGTTGTACTGAATTCAGGCAAAAGCGTATCTGTCAGTAAGCTGCGGATATTGCATCATGCCGGAGCTTTTATTTGAGAAAGGGGGACGGCGCTCCTCCCCGCTGCAAGCGGCGGGGTTTCCGCGCCTGTATTCATTATGACGAGCCTCTTGCAAAGAGGATCGCAGATCTCTCTGAAAAGGCGGATCTGCCCGCCGGCTTTCTCGGCGAGCGGGACCCCTCCCTTGACCACGGGACGCTGATCCCGCTGTATTTCATCCTGCAGAAGTACACCGACTTTCGCCTGGTGCGCCTTGGCATCTCCGGCATCTCCCTGGCGGACCACTACCGGATCGGCATGCTGATCCAGCAGGCCGCTAAGGAGCTGAACCGCCGGGTGGTCTATGTCGCCTCCGGCGATCTCTCCCACAAGCTCAAGGCGTCCGGCCCCTACGGCTTTGCCAAGGAGGGCCCGGAGTATGACAAGCGGATCATGCAGGACTGCGGAAGCGGCAGCTTCGGGAACCTTCTCACCTACGATCCCGTCTTTCTGGACAAGGCGGCCGAGTGCGGCCACCGCTCCTTTGTCCTGATGGCCGGCGCCCTGGACGGCCTCTCCGTGGAGGCAGCAGAGCTCTCCCACCAGGATGTCACCGGCGTCGGGTACGGGGTCTGCACCTTTCGCGTGACGGGAGAGGACCCGAGCCGGCACTTTCTTGCGCAGTACGAGAAGAACGAGCGGGATGCGCTGGCGGCAAAGCGGGCGGGGGAGGATCCTCTGGTCGCCCTCGCGAGAAAAACCATCGAGCAGTTCGTGACAGACCGCACGGTGCCGGACGAAAAGGATCCTACGCTCTCCCTGCCGGAGGAGCTCCTGCACACCCGGGCGGGCGCCTTTGTCTCCCTGCACGAGGCGGGAGAGCTGCGGGGCTGCATCGGGACGATCCTTCCCGTGCGGAAAAACCTGGCCCAGGAGATCATCGAGAACGCGGTGAGCGCTGCCACCAGGGATCCCCGGTTTTCGCCGGTCCGGAAAGCGGAGCTCCCGTACCTGGAGATCAGCGTGGATGTGCTGGGAGAACCCGAGGACATCCCCGATGCGGGCGCGCTGGATGTTCGGCGCTACGGCGTCATTGTGGCAAAGGGCAGGAAGCGGGGCCTGCTGCTTCCGGATCTTCCCGGCGTCGACACGGTGGAAGAGCAGATCCGCATTGCAAAGAAAAAGGCCGGCATCCCGGAGGACGAGGCGGTACAGTTGCAGCGCTTCGAGGTAGTCCGGCACACGTGACAAGTTTGATTATTGGGAGGGGGAGAGCACATGGCAAATGAGCGTTTGGTGTGTCCCGTATGTTTCCGGCACTGCGCGCTGTCGGAGGGGGAAAAGGGATACTGCGGGGCGAGGCAGGTGCAGAATGGAAAGCTGGTCGATGCCTCCTACGGGCGGCTGACGGCGCTCGCCCTGGACCCCATCGAGAAGAAGCCCCTCGCCCGGTTCCACCCGGGGAGCATGGTGGTCTCGGTGGGGAGCTTTGGCTGCAACCTGAACTGTCCCTTCTGCCAGAACCATGAGATCTCCCGGAAGACGGACGCCTTCGGGACCACCGGGGTGTCCCCTGCGCAGCTCCTTGCCATCGTAGAGGAGACCCAAAAGAAGGACCCCCGCACCATCGGCGCCGCCTACACCTACAACGAGCCGATGACCTTCTACGAGTATGTCCGGGATGCGGCAAAGCTCCTGCACGAACACGGCTACTGCAACGTGCTGGTCACCAACGGCACCGCGGAGCAGGGACCCCTGGCGGAGATCCTGCCCTACATCGACGCCATGAACATCGACCTCAAGTCCGCGGATGCCTGGACCTACCAGGAGATCCTGGGCGGATGTCTCTCTGAAGTAGAGGCGTTTATCCAAAGGGCCGCCGTGTCCTGCCACGTGGAGGTCACCACGCTCCTCGTCCCCGGGATCAACGATTCCGAAGAGGAGGTGCGCAAAATTGCCTCCTTCCTGCGGGAGGTGGACGGGAAGGGGGAGATTCCGCTCCACCTCTCCCGGTTCTTCCCCCGCTATCGGATGGAGCACACCCCGGCGACCGATGTCGCCTTCATCTACCGGATGCGGGACGTCGCCGGGACTTACCTGAAGTACGTCTACACCGGCAACTGCTAGGAGTCTGCCATGCTGCTTGAAATCAGGGACGGATCGGTGAGCCAGGGCGGCGTGCCGATCCTCACCCACTTTGACTTCTTTGTCCGCGGAACGGAAAAGATCGCCGTCGTCGGCCGAAACGGCGCCGGCAAGACGACCCTCCTCGATGCCATTCTGGGGAAACTCCCCCTGGAGGTCAACGAGAAAAACCCCGCGTCCCACTATCAGAAGAGCCGCCGCTTCACGATGGGCTTTCTGTCCCAGTCCGCAGTGGAGAACCCGGAGGAGACCGTGGAGCAGTACGCCCTGCGGCGAGCACTGCGGCAGGCGGGAGAGGGCGATCTCTACGACAAGGCGCGCTACGACTTTGAACTGCGCTTTGCCAGGGCCTTCACCGGCTTTGGCTTTCCCCTGACCGATAGAACCAAGCCCCTCGGCGCCTTCTCCGGCGGGGAGCAGACCAAGATCTCGCTCATCGGGCTCCTCCTGGAGGCACCGGACCTTCTGGTGCTCGATGAGCCCACCAACCACCTGGACCTGTCCAGCGTCCAGTGGTTGGAGGAGGACCTTCGCAACTACCCGGGCGCCGTGATCGCGGTCTCCCACGACCGGTACTTCATCGACCAGTTCGCGGACGTCGTCTGCGAGGTGAGCGGCGGGAAGGTCGCAAGGTACGCGGGCGGCTACACCGCCTACCGGGAGGAGAAGACCAAACTCCTTGCCCGGCAGAAAAAGTCCTACGAACAGCAGCAGGAGGAGCTGGAGCGCCTGAACCGGCTCATCGTCCAGTTCCGAAACAAGCCGCGAAAGGCCGCCTTTGCAAGAAGCCGGGAGACCCTGATCCGGCGCATGGAACTGCTCCCAAAGCCCGAGCCGGACGATGCGGTGATCCACACGGAGGAGATCGTGCCGGCGCGCCCCGGCGCCCGGTGGGTGGCCGCCTGCAAGGACCTGGTCTTTGGCTATGACAAGCCCCTTGCCACCTTCACCTTCCGCCTCCGGCGGGGGCAGAAGATCGGCATCCTGGGGCCCAACGGCACCGGCAAGACCGCCCTGGTGCGCACGATCGCAGGCCTTCTTCCGCCCCTGAAGGGGGAGCTTCGGATCGGCGAGCATGTGGACCTCGCCTTCCTGGACCAGTTCAGCGCAAGGATTACCTCCGAGGAGACCGTAATCGACTACTTCCACAACGCCTTCCCCGCCCTGACCATGAAGGAGGTGCGGCAGATCCTCGCGGGGTATCTTTTTTACGGGGATGACATGGGAAAGAAGGTTGGGAGCCTTTCCGGCGGGGAAAAGATGCGCCTTTGCCTTGCGAAGATCCTGCAGACCAAGCCCAACTTCCTCATCCTGGATGAGCCCACCAACAACATGGACATCCCGGCCAAGGAGACCCTGGAGTCGATCTTTCGCCAGTACCGGGGGACCATCCTGTTTGTCTCCCATGACCGGTACTTTCTGAGCCGGGTGGCGGACGCCCTCCTGATCTTTGATCCGAAGGCCCCCGGCATCTCGTACTACCCCTCGGACTACGCCCACTACGCCGCGAGGCAGGAGCGTGTCTTATCCGGCCTTGCCCCGGACCTTGCAAGGAGCGCCGAGAACCAGGCGCTCATCGAGACCCTGCGGGCCGTGCCGAAGAAGGAGACCGGGATGCTGCGGCAGATCCCGGAGGAGGAGCAGGCCTTTGACTGGCGCTTCTTCCTGCTGGAGGAAAAACTCCATGGGGCAGAGGAGACCTTCTCCCGTGACTGCGAAGTCTTGGAGACTGTCCCCGAAACGGAAGAAGCCTGGGCGGAAGCGCTGCAGAAGGAGGAGCCCCTGCTATCACAGCGGGAGCAGGACCGGGATGCCTGGACCGAGGGGCTTCTTGCCTGGTACGACATCTACCTCGAGCGGGAGGCCTACCGCGCCGCAAAGGCCGGGCATGATTTAACGCAGATTTAACCGGAATCTCATTTGATTTACATCCGGGCGCGCTACCCTGTCTCTCAAAAGGGGAGGTGTTCCCGGATGAGAAAGATGAATCGGAAAAGTCAGGTGCAGTGTGCGCAGGATGCGGTGTTTGCGGGTGCGGCCCGCGGTGTGCTGCCGGGGCTGATCCTCGGCCTTGCCGCCTTTTTGCTCCTTGCGCTGGTTCCTGCCGCGCAGGGCACAGGGATGGCCGCGGCGCTTGCCTCCTGCCTGTTTGTCGGCGCCGTGCTCGGCGCGCTGGCGGGCTTGGTACGGGCGTTCTGCCTGCTGCCCTGATGGAGCGAATCGAGATAGAAGAGTGGTCATTGGGATCTGCCCGGTGCGGCTTTGGCCGCAGCCGGGCAGATTTTTTCGGCCAAAAAAGAGATCTCATCCAAAACGGATGAGATCTCTTTCAAAATCCGTGTCCGGCGCACCGGCCGGTTTGGTGATTCTGATTTACAGGAGCTTGTAGCCCTTCCAGGTCAGGCTCTCCTCCAGGCCATCCGCCACCTCGGTGTGGAACACTGCGATCGGGTTTGCCTTGCTCCGGGAGAAGGAGATGTAGACGTAGTCCACGTTGACACCGGCTGCGGAGATGTCGCTGAGAAGTCCGTTCAGGCTTCCCGGGGTATCCTGCATGTCCACGGCGTAGACGCTGTCCACGTGGACCAGATATCCCTTTCCCTTCAGGATGTCATAGGTGCGCTCCGGGTCATCCACCAGCATGCGGATGATGCCGTACTCACCCGAGTCGTTGATGATCATCGCCTCAATGTTGATGTTCTCGTCCTTCAGGATGCCCGTGAGCGTGGACAGGGATCCCTTTTTGTTCTCCGCAAAGATGGAGATCTGCCTGATCATTCTGCTTCCTCCTTGTGCTCTTCTGACATGATCCCAGAAAGTATAGCACCAGGCGGGCCGGCAAAGAAGGATTTTTCAGCAGGAGAAGCGAAGTCCGTAGAGACCGCCCATTGCCTTGTCGATCTCATTGCGCATGCCAAGGCACGCATCGGCCTCGTTGGCAAAGTGCAGGGCCCCCACCTTCTCCTTCCGGCTGCCGAAGTAGACCGAAAAGCCGTCCTTCTCCTCCTCGAGGCAGATCCGGTTTTTGTGCCCGCCCTTCAGGCTGTACAGCTTTCCCGGGACCCGGTGCTCCTTCAGATACGCTGCAAGTTCTTTCCTGGTCATGGTTGCCTCCTTTCGCGTGTTGGCGCTTTTTAAACCGTTTTAAGTAGTTTTTGATACTACATGTAGTGTATCACATCTCTGCTTCCTGTCAACAGGAAGCGCACAAATTGCCAGAGGGTGTCAAAAATCCCGGACAGCAAGGCTGCTGCCCGGGATCTCCCGTCGGAAATATGATGCTGATCTGGCACGCAGGAACCAGGTCTTTGCCTCTTCAGAAGGAGACGTACTTGGAGGTCGGCTGGAACAGGCAGTTCTTCGTGATCTCCTTTAAGGAGGAGACGCCGCACATCTTCATCGTGTCGGCCAGCTCCCTGCCGATCTTCTCCGTGTAGAGGGCAACGCCCTCCTTCCCGCCGCCGTAGACGGCCGTGACATAGGGCCGCGCGATGAGGACCGCATCGGCGCCCAGCGCCAGGGCGCGGAAGACATCGAGGCCCGTGCGGATGCCGCCATCCACCAGGATCATCATGTCCCCCTTCACCGCCGCGGCGATGTCCTCGAGGACCTCCGCCGTGGAAGGGGTGCCGTCCAGAACCCGGCCGCCGTGGTTGGAGACCACGATGGCGGAAGCGCCGGCCTGCTTGGCATCCAGGGCGCCCTGTACGGTCATGATGCCCTTGACGATAAAGGGCTTGCCCACCATCTGGATGATGTCCTTGAGCTCGAGCACCGTCTTGCTGCCCGCCGGGGGCGTGAGACCCTGCAGGAACGGAAGCCCTGCGGCATCCACATCCATCGCGACGGCGATGGAGCGGGAGGCGCGCACCAGGGCGAACTTGTTCCGCAGCGTCACCGCATCCCAGGGCTTGACGGTCGGCACACCCACGCCGTCATTGGCCTCGATGGCCCGGGTGGCCGCCTTCATGACCTCGGCATTGGTGCCGTCGCCGGTGAAGGCGCAGATCCCCGCCTCCTTCGCGGCGCTGACCAAGATGTCATTGTAGGAGATGTCGTTGAGCTGATCCCCGTAATGGAGGTTGACCGCCCCCACGGGGCCCGCGAAGATCGGGTAGCGCATATGGCAGCCGAAGAACGTAAACGACGTATCCGGCGTCTTGTTCTCGGCGATTGTGTTCATATTGATGCGGACCTTCTGCCAGGCATCAAAGTTGCGGATCGCCACATCCCCGGATCCCTTGGCACCAGGTCCCGGGATCTGGTTGGTACATGCCCTGCCGTTGCACACCGGACATGCCTTGCACCAGGGGCCGATCTTGCCCCGTGCGGACTCCAACAATTCCTGATATGTCATGTTTTTTCCCTCCTGTACCTTGCTCCCTCAATCGGCGCAAAAATCTTGATTTTCCCGCCGGAATCATTATAGCACCGAAGGAAGATTAAACAATTCGAATGGAAGGATTCCGGGCGGGGGGCGATTGGCGGCGTATTGAGAAATCGTAAACAATTCGTGAAATCTTCCTTTCCGTTCCCGAGTTAGGGAATTTGAGATAATAAGAGATATCACGAGTATACACGAGGATAAATCAGGATATCTACCTGCAGATATGTTTGCAATCACCCCCCGCAGAACTTAATATACCATACAGATGTTAGCACTCAAGTTGAATGAGTGCTAACAATGAAGAGGATACGAATTGAAACGTACCATTCGTTCAGGAGGTGTATATCATGAAGTTAGTTCCGTTGGAAGACAGAGTCGTCTTAAAGCAGCTTGAGGCGGAGACCACAACCGCATCCGGAATCGTCATCCCCGGTGCCGACAAGGAGAAGCCCCAGCAGGCGGAAGTCCTTGCCGTTGGCCCCGGAAAGACCACCGAGGAGGGCAAGCTCATCCCGATGAACGTCAAGGTCGGCGATAAGGTTGTCTTCTCCAAGTACAGTGGAACCGAGGTCAAGCTCTCCGACAAGGAAGATGACAAGGTCACCATCGTGAGACAGAGCGACATCCTCGCCATCATTGAGGACTGAGCATCACCGTTACAACTGAATAGATCATTCCATTAAGTAGATCAGAACAAGAAATTGCAAGAAAGAAGGAAGTAAACACCATGGCAAAGGATATTAAGATGGGCGCTGACGCAAGAGTTGCTCTTGCAAACGGCGTGAACAAGCTGGCAAATACCGTAAAGATTACCCTTGGACCCAAGGGCAGAAACGTTGTTCTTGACAAGAGCTACGGCGCTCCGACCATCACCAACGATGGTGTCACCATCGCAAAGGAGATCGAGCTCAAGGATGAGTACGAGAACATGGGCGCACAGCTGATCCGTGAGGCTGCCTCCAAGACCAACGATGTGGCCGGCGATGGCACCACCACTGCAACCGTTCTCGCACAGGCCATGATCAACGAGGGCATGAAGAACCTGGCTGCAGGTGCCAACCCGATCGTCCTGAGAAAGGGCATGAAGAAGGCTACCGATGCCGCAGTCGAGTCCATCAAGAAGATGAGCTCCGCCGTCAAGGGCAGAGAGGATATCGAGAAGGTCGCCTCCATCTCCTCCGGAGATGAGAACGTCGGTAAGATGATCGCAGATGCCATGGAGAAGGTCTCCAAGGACGGCGTCATCACCATCGAGGAGTCCAAGACCATGCAGACTGAGCTCGACCTGGTCGAGGGCATGCAGTTCGACAGAGGCTACATCAGCGCTTACATGTGCACGGATACCGAGAAGATGGTTGCCAACCTCGAAGATCCCTACATCCTGATTACCGATAAGAAGATCTCCAACATTCAGGAGATCCTGCCCCTTCTGGAGCAGATCGTCAAGATGGGCGCAAAGCTCCTGATCATCGCTGAGGATGTCGAGGGCGAGGCTCTCACCACCCTGATCGTCAACAAGTTAAGAGGCACCTTCGATGTCGTTGCCGTCAAGGCTCCCGGCTATGGCGACAGAAGAAAGGCTATGCTCGAGGATATCGCGATCCTTACCGGCGGCCAGGTCATCAGCTCTGATCTGGGTCTCGAGCTCAAGGATGCCACGATCGAGCAGCTCGGCCGCGCAAAGAGCGTCAAGGTCGACAAGGACAACACCACGATCGTCGATGGCCTGGGTGACAAGAATGCTCTGCACGACAGAGTTGAGCAGATCAAGAAGCAGATCGCAGACACCAAGTCTGATTTCGACAGAGAGAAGCTCCAGGAAAGACTGGCAAAGCTCTCTGGCGGTGTCGGCGTGATCCGCGTCGGTGCAGCTACCGAGACCGAGATGAAGGAAGCAAAGTACCGCATGGAGGATGCTCTCAATGCAACCAAGGCTGCAGTGGAAGAGGGCGTTATCTTCGGCGGCGGCTCCGCTTACATCCACGCACAGAAGGATGTCGAGAAGGCAACCGCAGAGCTGACCGGCGATGAGAAGACCGGTGCCAAGATCGTCCTGAAGGCCCTCGAGGCTCCGCTGTTCAACATCGCAGAGAACGCAGGTCTCGACGGATCCGTCATCGTCAACAAGGTGAAGGAGTCCGAGGTCGGCGTCGGCTTCGATGCTTACACCGAGAAGTACGTCAACATGATGGAGGACGGTGTCCTCGATCCTGTCAAGGTGACAAGATCCGCTCTGCAGAATGCAACTTCTGTCGCTTCCACGTTCCTGACCACGGAAGCCGCAGTTGCTGACATCAAGGAGCCCGCTCCCGCACAGCCCGCACAGCCCGGCGCAGGCATGGACTATTGATGCCCACTGACTGAAGCCAAAACAGTCCGTATCAAAAAGATCCGGAGGCAGTCTCTGCCTCCGGATCTTTTGTCGTTTGTTCAAGCATGCTGAGAAACATTCCGGAGCGATGGTGGGTTCCCATTTCTTCAGATCCTGATGGCAGGTTTGTCTGAACATCTTCCCCAGAGCATATGACACATACCGCCGGGTGAACGCGCAGCATGATTTCGATCTGTGTCCCCCGCTTCGCGACTGCGCATTGACATCTTTTCCGGAGCAAGGTATCATAGCTTCGTAAATCACGATTTTATGGGGAGTGATAATGATCATACTGGATGTCACGTTAAAGCATGTTTATGGATTTGACGATTTCCATATCAATTTTTCCTATCCGAGAAAACTATCCACGTCTCTTCTTGGCGATGAGACGTTGAAGGGAAGAGATCGCTTTCGTTATAAAAAAGCGGTTATTCTGATGGGTACAAATGCCACTGGCAAGACCAGCCTGGGCAGGGCACTGTTGACCATATTCCGATCGGTGAGGGAAGCAAATGAAGCGGTGCTGCGCGATCTGGCATCAGGGAATGCCGCAGCTGAATTTCAGGTGGATTTTGTGAATGAGGGATATACGCTGCAGCGTCTTTCCGGTACCGTAGAGCACGAGAATGTAGACATTCACTATTTTTCCGCTGATATCGCGGAAACGGATTCTTACGAAATGACTGCGGCAAAGCTTCGGGACAGAACAGAAGAAGTGAATGGCAGTTTTAAGCGCCTGAGAAAAATGGTCGGAGCACCTGCTTATCGTTTTGCATATCCTGAAATTGAGAAGTCTCTCAAAGTGTCAGGAATCGATCAGAAAGAACTGCTCAAAACGCTTCGCGCTGTGATCGGGACACTCGACCCTACCCTTACGGATATTTCGATTGCCCGCGATTTAAAAGACTCTTTTGTAATCCGGCGAAGAGGCGAGGAAATCATCATTCAGGAAGGAAAACTCCTGAACCGGGATCTTCTGTCGAGCGGAACCGCAGAGGGCATTGATGTTGCTATTTTTTTAGCTTCCATGCTTTCCCATAAGAACTGTTTTTATTACTGCGATGAGCATTTTTCATACATAGAGAGCGACATCGAGAAGAGAATATTCGGGCTGATGGTAGAGCGGCTGGAAGGAGACAGCCAGTTGATTTTCACGACGCACAACACCGATATGTTGAACCTGAATCTTCCAAAACACACATTTGCCTTCATGAAGAAAGAAATCGATGCCGGGAAATACATCGTCTCTGTCACCTTTGCCTCTGACATTCTGAAGAGGAATACGGATTCCATCAAGTGCGCAATGGAGAACGATATTTTTGATTCCCTGCCAGACGACACACTACTGGATAGTCTGGAGGTTGAGACAGATGACTAATCGAAAGTATTACTATTTCGTGGAAGGGCAATGTGAAGAAAAGCTGGTAAAGGCTCTTAAATTGAATCCGGCATTATTGATGCCTGGAAAAGTCAAAATATTTAATGTTGTGCAGAATATAATTTCTCTTTCGATTTTGATGTCTATCGAGCCCGGGAGTGCTGCAGTTCTGATATTTGATACAGATAAAGCTGAGACAGATCATCTGAAATCGAATATCAATTCCTTGAAGAAACGCTGTTCCGGAGTTGATGTTCTCACAATCCTGCAGGTATTAAATTTCGAAGATGAGATAGAACGAGCTACAGATGTGAAAAATGCGGAAAACCTCACGAAAAGCAAGACGGTAGAGGATTTTAAAAGCACTGTCAACCGAATAAAAGATGTCGATTTTCGAAGGATGTTAGAGCGTCACCGTCTTGACATGAATGAACTCTGGGAAAAAAGCCGCCCGAAGCGTTCCGATTCATTGCGCAGGACGCAAAGAAGATTAAAACCTGAACACAGGATTCCATAGCAGAACACTCTGAGAAAGAGGAAGGAAGCCGCACCAGGACCGCTGATATGAGAAAAACCGCTCCCGCACAGCCCGGCGCAGGCATGGACTATTGATGCCCACTGACTAAACCAAACAGTCCGTATCCAAAAGATCCGGAGGCAGTCTCTGCCTCCGGATCTTTTTGCGATTCACTCCGTGAAGGGCAGTCTGCAGGATCGATTCTGTACTCCCCGCGCGGCGCCTTCTAAGATGTTCCTGCAGGCATAAACAAGGTCATCATCAAACAGGAGGAGCCAAATGAAATCATCGAAACTTGCTGCAGGCCTTGCCGCCGCGGTGCTCGCCGCGGGCACCGTTTTGGCAGGATCTTTCCCCGCCCTTGCGGCCGAGGCGCCGCTCTCGATTGCCGATCAGGGGTATTTTTCCGCGGGAGGCTTGACGATCACCTCCGATGGCACCTTTGATCCCTCCAACCAGTGGGAGGAGACCGGCGCCGGGCAGACGGCCCGCGTCGATCACGCCAACGTCTACTACCAGGTGCCGGAGGAGGAGACGAGACTCCCCATCGTCTTTTGGCACAGCTGCGGCCAGTCCCGGATGGGCTGGATGACCACGCCGGACGCAGGAGCGGGCTGGTCAGATCCGTTTTTGCGGGACGGCCACGCGGTCTACCTCATCGATGCGCCCCACCGGGGCGAGGCAGGTGCCACTTCCCGTGCCGGCACCATCTCCACCAAGACGCTGGATCAGCGGTGGTACACGCAGTTTCGCATCGGCCGCTGGGAGAGCGGAACTTCCGTGGTCAACCCAGGTTCCCAGGTTCCCAATGCCCCCGCCTCCCTCGACCAGTTCTTCCGCCAGATGACGCCGGATACCGGGATGACCTCCGACATGGGCGCGGACTTTGACAACGACCTGGTCGCAAGGGCCCTGGCCGCCACAGTGGACGAGGTGTACGCGCGGACCGGAAAGAATTCGATCGTCATCACCCACTCCCAGGGCGGCGGCCCCGGCTGGACCGCGGCGGAGTACACCGACCACATGGCGGCCATCGTGGCGATTGAGCCGGGCGGGGCGCCGTCGGCAGACAGCGCTAAGTTCCAAGAAGATTCCGATCGCCTTCTTCTATGGCGATGACATCGACAACGGCGATCCCACCATCCCCGCCACCACCATGTGGCAGATGATGCGCCAGTCGGGCCTGGACTTTTGCGCCAACGATTGAAATGCCGGCGCCCCCTGCACCTTCTACGATCTGCCAAAGCTCGGCATCACGGGCAATGACCGCTTCATGTTCGAGTACCTGAACAACGCACAGATTCAGGACGTGGTGGAGGACTGGATCCGCACGAACGTCAGCGCCTCCTGATTTTCCACAGGATGTCCCATCACCCCGCCCGGGGGCCGAAACGGCACCGGGCGGGGTGGTTTTCGTCGTCCTGCGGGGCGCAAAGGGCGTGCATTCTTGTCATTCCTGCCGCCTCTGTGCTATAGTGCATATTTGGTAAAGTTTATCCATTGCAAAGTATAGACGGATTTTTGAGAGCAGTATGTCAGAAGATAAGACCAAAATGGAATTTCTGCCGGACAGACAAAGCGACACGCTGGGCAATGTTGCGCCGTCTGCAAAGCGGGAGGTCCCCGCGGCCCCCGCGGAGACACAGCTTGACGACGGCCATATTGAAAAGCTGGCGGAGTATCTCTCCCCCGAGGACCTGTACAAGGATCTGATCGAGCGGGTGCGCAAGTATCACCCCTCGGATGATATCAGCCTGATCGAGAAGGCCTACCGGGTGGCCGCCAAGGCCCATGAGGGGCAGAAGCGCAAATCCGGGGAGCCCTACATCATCCATCCGCTCTACGTCGCCATCATTCTGGCCGACCTGGAGATGGACCAGGAGACGATCGCGGCGGGGCTCCTCCACGACGTGGTGGAGGACACCATCTGCACCAAGGAGGAGATCGAGCAGGAGTTCGGCCCGGACGTCGCCCTTCTGGTGGACGGCGTCACCAAGCTGCAGAAGATCAAGCTCTCCGCCGACTACCCGGACAAGACCGCGGCCCAGCAGGAGATGCAGGCGGAGAACCTGCGCAAGATGTTCCTTGCCATGGTCAAGGACATCCGGGTCATCCTGATCAAGCTCGCCGACCGCCTTCACAACATGCGCACCCTCCAGCACCAGCCGCCGGAGAAGCAGAAGCGCATCGCCCAGGAGACCCTGGACATCTACTCGCCGATCGCATCGCGCCTGGGCATCAGCAAGATCAAGGTCGAGCTGGATGATCTGTCCCTCAAGTACTTAAAGCCCGACGTCTACTACGACCTGGTGGACAAGGTGGCAGAGCGCAAGTCCGAGCGCGAGAAATTCGTGCAGGAGATCGCCACCGAGGTGCGCGAGCACATCGCCCAGGCCGGGATCGAGGCCAAGGTCGACGGGAGAGTCAAGCACTTCTTCAGCATCTACAAAAAGATGGTGAACCAGGGCAAGACCCTGGACCAGATCTACGACCTGTTCGCGGTGCGCATCATCGTCAACACCGTCAAGGACTGCTACGCCGCACTGGGCGTCATCCACGAGATGTACAAGCCGATTCCGGGCCGCTTCAAGGACTACATCGCGATGCCCAAGCCCAACGGCTACCAATCGCTCCACACCACGCTGATCGGCAAGACCGGCCAGCCCTTCGAGATCCAGATCCGCACGTTTGAGATGCACCGCGAGGCGGAATACGGTATCGCGGCCCACTGGAAGTACAAGGTGGCCTCCGACGGCAAGCACATCGACACCAGCGAGCAGGAGAAGCTCACGTGGCTTCGCCAGATCCTCGAGTGGCAGCAGTCCATGTCGGACAACAAGGAGTTCATGAAGCTCTTAAAGAGCGACCTGGACCTGTTCTCCGACAGCGTCTACTGCTTCACCCCCAACGGCGAGGTGAAGAACCTCCCCGCGGGCTCCACGCCGATCGACTTCGCCTACGCGATTCACTCCGCCGTGGGCAACAAGATGGTGGGTGCCCGGGTCAACGGCAAGCTCGTCAACATCGACTACAAGATCCAGAACGGGGACCGGGTGGAGATCATCACCTCCCAGAATTCCAAGGGACCGTCCCTGGACTGGCTGAACATCTGCAAGAGCGCCTCCGCCAAGAGCAAGATCAACCAGTGGTTCAAGAAGGACCAGAAGGAAGAGAACATCATCCGCGGCAAGGAACTCTTTGCCGCCTATCTGAAGACCAAGGGCCTGAACCCGGCAGACCTGGTCCGTCCCGAGTACGAGGCCGTCGTCCTGCAGAAGTACGGCTTCCGGGACTGGGACGCTGTCATGGCGGCCATCGGCCACGGCGGCCTCAAAGAGGGCCAGGTCGTCAACAAGCTCCAGGAGCTGTACGAGAAGGACCACGCCGCCCATCTGACCGACGAGGAGATCCTCGCCCAGGTGGCGGAGAACGCGGGCCACGTGCACCCCGGCAAGGGCTCGCCCATCACCGTGCGGGGCATCCACGACGTGGCGGTCCACTTCGCCCACTGCTGCAACCCGGTGCCCGGGGATGAGATCGTCGGCTTCGTGACACGGGGCCGGGGCATCACCATCCACCGCACCGACTGCTACAACGTCATGGCACTGCCGGAGAGCGACCGGGCACGGCTCATCGACGCCGAGTGGGAGTCCGGGAACGAGGACGCCGCCTTCGAGGCGGAGATCTCGATCTACGCCTCCGACCGGGCGGGACTTCTCTCCGATGTGTCCAAGGTCTTCACGGAGCAGAATATCAGCATCATCAGCATCAACACGCGGACCAACAAGCAGGGCTTCGCGACCATGAGCGTCTCCTTCCACGTCAGCGGCAGGGAGGAGCTCAACGAGATCGTGAGCCGCCTGCGGCAGATCCGAAACGTCATCGACATCACCCGGACCAACGGGTGAGAAGGGAAGGGCCATGGCAGAGGCAAAGGTGAGCATCGGAGGCTACATCGTCGGCATGATCCAGACCAACGTCTGGTTTCTCCACCGGGAGGGGCGCTCCGACTGCGTCCTGACCGACCCCGCCGACGAGGGCGCAAAGCTCTACGCGGCGCTTCAGAAGCAGGGCCTGCAGCTTGCGGCGATCCTGCTCACCCACGGGCACTTTGACCACATCGGGGGGCTCGACGCCCTCCGGAAAGCCTCCGGCGCGAAGGTCTACGCCTGCGAGAAGGAGGCGCACCTGCTCTCGGATCCCAACGACAACCTCTCCGCCTCCTACCATCGCCCCACCACCGTCAAGCCGGATGTCTGGGTGCGGGAGGGGGATGTGATCCGGGAGGCCGGCATGGACTTTCGGGTCATCGAGACCCCGGGCCACACCGAGGGGTCCTGCTGCTACTATCTCCAGGACACCGGCGCTGCCCCGATCCTCCTTGCGGGGGACACCCTCTTTGAGGAGTCCGTGGGGCGCACCGACATGCCGACGGGCTCCATGAGCGCCCTGGTCCGGAGTGTGAAGGACAAGCTCTTTGTCCTGCCGGAGGACACCCTCGTCTTTCCCGGCCACGGCCCCACCACCGACATCGGCCATGAGAAGCAGTACAACTGCCTCGTGTAGCAATCAGAAACAGCCAGGACAGGTCCATAAAAGGCAAGTCGCACCCCGGCACCCCGGGATGCGGCTTTTGCGCGTCCGGACCTGTCCCATGGGAGGTACCTTATGTACATCTGTATGGAAAACCGGGATCTCTACCGCTATGAGGTCCACTCGCTCATCAAGGCCTTCTACCCCCGGGAGGAGGTGAAGGTGCTGGTCGAGGGGGATCCCCATGGGGAGAAGATCCTGCGGGAAAATCCCGATATCGCCATGCGCCTTGCCTTTGCGCCGGAGGGGATCACCCTGACCCTCGCCAGGGAGGACAGAACCTTTTTCAAGCAGGCCGCCCCGGGGACCGATGATGCGGTCAAGGGCCCTGCCTGCAAGGAGGACGTCAAGCACCTGCTCTACGACAGCCTGCGGGAGGTGACCGGGCAGGATCTTCCCTGGGGAGACCTCATCGGAATCCGCCCCACCAAGATCGCAACCGCGGCCCTGCAGGAGGGGCTCTCGGACGAGGAAACCGTCCAAAGGATGATGGAGGAGCACCGCTGCTCGAAGGAAAAGGCAGAGCTCTCCGTCGGCATCGCCAAACGGGAACGGGAGATTCTCGACTCCCTCCACCACGGGGACGACGGGTACAGCCTCTACATCGGCATCCCGTTCTGTCCGACGACCTGCCTCTATTGCAGCTTCCCCTCCTTCAACCTGGACCTCTGGAAGGACAGGACGGGAGAGTACCTCGACTGCCTCGAGAGGGAGATGGAAGCGGGGGCGAAGATCATGGCGGGCAAGCACCTCGACACCGTCTACATCGGGGGCGGCACCCCGACATCGCTCTCTGCCAAAGAGCTGGACCGCCTCCTTGGCGGCATCGAGCGGCATTTTGACCTCTCGGAGTTGACGGAGTTCACGGTGGAGGCCGGGCGCCCGGACAGCATCACGAAGGACAAGCTGGAAGCCCTGGCCGCCCACCAGGTGACAAGGATCAGCGTGAACCCCCAGACCATGAACGAGAAGACCCTGCGCGTCATCGGAAGGGCCCACACGGTGCAGCAGACCGTCGATGCCTTCCAGCTGGCAAGGTCCCTTGGCTTTTCCAATATCAATATGGACATCATCCTGGGCCTTCCCGGCGAGGGAGAGGAGGAGGTGCGCCACACCCTGGAGGAGGTCAGAAAGCTCCATCCCGACTCCCTGACGGTCCACAGCCTTGCGATCAAGCGGGCCTCCCGGCTTCGCCGCATCATCGACGAGAAGGGATATCCGGTCCTTCTCAATACGAAGGAGATGATGGACCTTGCCGCGGACGCCGCCGCAGAAATGGGCATGGTCCCCTACTACCTCTACCGCCAGAAGAACATGTCCGGCAACTTCGAGAACACGGGCTTTGCGGTGCCGGGCAAGTACGGGATCTACAACATCGCCATCATCGAGGAGTGCCAGTCGATCCTCGCCCTGGGCGCAGGCTCCATCTCCAAGCGGGCCCTGCCGGGCGAAGGCGGCAGGGGTCTTCGCCTCGAGCGCTGCGACAACGCCAAGGAAGTGGACGTCTACATGGCCAACCTGGACGAGATGATCCGCCGCAAACAGGCCCTCTGGGGAGCGGCGCCAGATGCGCCATTAACTGAATAAAGTGTTGCAACAGTATTGACTTTTTGAAGAATCACGACAAGATAATTCAAACGTTGCATGAACTTTGCAAAATTGGTATATTGATAGTGCAGACCGCGCCGGAGCGCACCGGAAGGGCCCCCGTTTTGGGACCCGTTGGAGATTCCGGGAAAACCATTTCACTTCTCTGTCCCCGATCGGGGAGGAGACATCCCCCGGTCATTCGGCTTTGTGCATGAAAACCTTTGCAAAAAAAAGCGTGAATTGTCTGTTTTTTGCTTGCACAAATCTGCTCTTTAAGATATGCTAGTGTCCGCATTAAGCGGACCATCCGCATTCTTACCGATAAGGAGATTTCCATGGCTAAATACCTGGTAATCGTGGAGTCACCTGCCAAGGTGAAAACCATCAAGAAGTTCCTTGGCCCCAAGTATGACGTGGCCGCCAGCCAGGGTCACGTGCGGGACCTTCCGAAGTCCCGGATGGGCATCGACATTGAGCACGATTACGAACCACAGTACATCACCATCCGCGGGAAGGGCGACCTTCTCGCTGATCTTCGGCGCAGAGCCAAAAAAGCGGACCGGGTCTATCTCGCAACGGACCCTGACCGCGAGGGAGAGGCCATCTCCTGGCACCTGATGGCAGCCCTCAAGCTGGACCCGGAAAAGGTCAGCCGCATCACCTTCAATGAGATCACAAAGAGTGCCGTCACCGAGTCCCTCAAGCACCCCCGGGACATCGACATGAACCTGGTGGACGCCCAGCAGGCAAGACGCGTCCTCGACCGGATGGTCGGATACGAGATCTCCCCGCTTCTCTGGAAAAAGGTCAAGCGGGGCCTCTCCGCGGGGCGCGTCCAGTCAGTCGCGCTGCGCATGATCGCAGACCGGGAGGAGGAGATCTCCTCCTTTATCCCCGAGGAGTACTGGACCCTGGATGCGGTGCTGGATGCCTCCGGCGAGAAAAAGCCCATCACCGCCCACTACGCGGGACCGGCTGACAAGAGCAAGGATGCCGGGATCAAGAACAGCGCCGAGGCAGAGGCGCTCCGGAAGGCCCTGCAGGGCGCTTCCTATGAGATCTCGGAGATCAAGACCAGCACCAGGGAGCGCAAATCGCCGCTTCCCTTCACCACCTCCACGCTCCAGCAGGAGGCCAGCAAGGCGCTGAACTTCTCCACCCAGAAGACTATGCGCATCGCCCAGCAGCTCTATGAGGGCATTGAGCTCAAGGGCCAGGGCTCGGTGGGTATCATCACCTACTTGAGAACCGACTCGACGCGCATCTCCGAGGAGGCCATGGCGGCTTCCTCCGACTACATTCAGACGACCTACGGGGCAGAGTACTTGGGCCCCGCACAGCAGAAGAAGACCTCCGCGAAGATCCAGGACGCCCACGAGGCGATCCGCCCGACGGACATCGCGAGGACCCCGGATTCCATCAAGGACTCCCTGGACCGTGACCAGTACCGGCTCTACAAGCTGATCTGGAAGCGCTTTGTGGCGAGCCGGATGGCCGGGGCAAAGATTGAGACCACCCAGGTGCGGATCACCGCCACCGCGGCGGACCACACCGCCTACCTCTTCACCCTGCCCTGTTCGCGGATTGCCTTCGACGGCTTTCTGAAGGTCTACGCGCCGGCGGACGAGGAGGAGAAGGACACCGTCCAGGTGAAGGGCCTGACAAAGGACACGGTGCTCTCCCTCGAGAAGCTCGAGGCAAAGCAGCACTTCACCCAGCCCGTCGCCCACTACACCGAGGCCTCCCTCGTCCACGCACTGGAGGAGCAGGGGATCGGCCGGCCCTCTACCTACGCGCCGACCATCACGACGATCCTGTCCCGCCACTACGTGACCAAGGAGAACAAGAACCTGTACATGACCGAGCTCGGCGAGGCCGTGAACGGAATCATGAAGAAGGAATTCCCCTCCATCGTGGATCCCGGCTTTACCGCCAACCTGGAATCTCTCCTGGACGGCGTGGCCGGCGGCACCGTGAAGTGGAAGACCGTCATCGAGAACTTCTACCCGGATCTGGACGAGGCCGTCCAGCGGGCCAGCAAGGAGCTGGAGAAGATCACGATTCAGGACGAGGTGACCGACGAGATCTGCGAGAAGTGCGGCCGCCACATGGTCATCAAGTACGGTCCCCACGGAAAGTTCCTGGCCTGCCCGGGATTTCCGGAGTGCCGCAACACCAAGCCCTATTTCGAGAAGATCGGCGTCGCCTGCCCCAAGTGCGGCAAGGACATCGTCATCAAGAAGACCCGGAAGGGGCGCAAGTACTACGGGTGCATGGGCAATCCCGAGTGCGACTTCATGACCTGGTCCCGCCCCGTCAACATCCGCTGCCCGAAGTGCGGCAGCATCATGCTGGAGAAGGGCAGCAAGCTAATCTGCTACAACGAGGACTGCGGCTACGTGATGAACAAGAGCGACGTCCCCAAGGAAGAGGAAACTGCCGCGGCAGGAGATTCCGCCGCGAAAGAAGCATAAATCAATCAACCGGGAAACCCACCAGGGCAGCAGCAAGCGCCCCGGCACAACGTGAACCAAGATAGAGAGGTTAGGAAATGAGTACGAACCAGAGCAACGTTCAATTACTGGACAAGACAAGAAAGATCGAAAAACTGCTGCACAACAACCACACCGGGAAGGTCGTCTTCAACGACATCTGTCTCGTCCTGAGCGACATCCTCGACTCCGATGTGCTGGTCCTCTCCCGCAAGGGCAAGGTCCTGGGCGTGGCAGAGAAACCCGCTGAGGAGATCGCCCCGATCCAGGCCATGATGAAGGACAACCTGGGCGAGTTCATCGACGGCGCCCTGAACGAGCGGCTCCTTTCCGTCCTCTCCACCAACGAGAACTTAAACCTCACGACCCTGGGCTTTGACGGCGAGGATGCCCGCCACAACGTGATCATCAGCCCCATCGAAATCGCCGGTGAGCGCCTCGGAACGGTCTTCATCTACAACTCCGGCCGCTCCTATGAGATCGATGACATCATCATCTGCGAGTACGGCACCACCGTGGTGGGCCTGGAGATGCTGCGCGCCGTGTCCGAGGAGTCCGCAGAGGAGAACCGCAAGACCGCGATCGTCAAGAGCGCCATCTCCACTCTTTCCTACACGGAGATTCAGGCCATCCTCCACATCTTCGAGGAGATGGACGGCAAGAAGGAGGGGATCCTCGTTGCCTCCAAGATCGCCGACAAGGCGGGCATCACCCGCTCCGTCATCGTCAATGCCCTGCGCAAGTTTGAGTCCGCAGGCGTCATCGAGTCCCGGAGCTCCGGCATGAAGGGAACCTACATCAAGGTTCTCAACGATGCCGTCTACAAGGAGCTGGATGAGATGCGCGACAAGGTCTTCGCCTGAGTTCCTGACCGCGAAGGACATCTCCCCCGCACGCAGCCGCAATTCGGGCTTGCATGCGGGGGATTTTGTGTGCTAGAATACACAGGCTGTGCAGACAGCGCAGTGAAACGGACACACCCAAATTACCACATATTCCCAGCAGGTGCCGTTGCCCCGAGACGGGGTGGCATGGTCCGAAAGCCGGCCGATGGCCGACTCTGCGAAAGGAGTATGGAAGGCCGGTCAACCCGGCACAAAACAAACGGAGGTTTATTATGAGCGTAGTAACCATGAAAGAACTGCTGGAAGCAGGCGTGCACTTCGGTCACCAGACCCGCCGCTGGAACCCCAAGATGGCTCCTTACATCTTCACGGAGCGCAACGGGATCCACATCATCGATCTGCAGAAGTCCGTGGTCAAGGTAGACGAGGCCTACAAGGCAGTCTTCGAGATCGCTGAGCAGGGCGGCACCATCCTGTTCGTCGGCACCAAGAAGCAGGCACAGGATGCGGTCAAGGCTGAGGCCGAGAGATGCGGCATGTACTATGTCAACCAGAGATGGCTCGGCGGCATGCTGACCAACTTCCGCACCATCCAGTCCCGCATTGAGCGTCTCAACAAGATCAACCAGATGGAGCAGGACGGCACCTTCGATGTCCTTCCCAAGAAGGAAGTTGCCAAGCTCAAGAAGGAGCAGGACAAGCTCGAGAAGAACATCGGCGGCATCAAGACCATGGAGCACATCCCGGATGCCATCTTCGTCATCGATCCCAAGAAGGAGAAGATCTGCGTCCGCGAGGCACATGCCCTGGGCATCACCCTCATCGGCATTGCAGATACCAACTGCGATCCGGATGAGCTCGATTACATCATCCCCGGCAACGACGACGCCATCCGCGCCGTGAAGCTCCTCTGCTCCAAGATGGCAGACGCTGTCATCGAGGCAAAGCAGGGCGAGGAGAACACCAATGCAGCAGATGCAGCCAGCCAGGACGCTCTGGCCGCTGAGTCCGCAGCCGCAGAGGCAGAGCAGGCAGCAGAGGGAACCGTCTGAGTTCCCACAGGAACACTAACCCATTTGTAAGGAGGACGAACCCATGGCAATCACAGCAGCTCAGGTCAAGCAGTTAAGAGAGCTCACCGGTGCAGGCATCATGGAGTGCAAGAAGGCACTGACCAAGACCAACGGCGATATCGACGCCGCTGTCGAGGAACTCCGGAAGGCCGGCGCCGCAAAGGCAGAGAAGAAGGCAAACCGTATCGCAGCAGAGGGTCTCTGCTACGTTTCCCAGAAGAATGAGAAGGAGGCAGCTGTCGTCGAGGTCAACTCCGAGACCGACTTCGTCGCTTCCAACGCAAAGTTCCAGGCCTTTGTGCAGAAGGTCGCAGATGCCGCCGTGGAGACCAAGGCGACTGATCTTGAGGGCTTCCTGGCCGACAAGTGGCCGGAGGATCCTTCGGAGACCGTCAAGGACGCGCTCGTCAACATGATCGCCGTCATCTCCGAGAAGCTCTCCATCCGCAGATTCGAAAAGGTTACCGCCGAGAACGGCATCGTCGCCTCCTATGTCCATGGCGGCGGCAGAATCGCTGTCCTGGTGGAGGCTGACACCGATGTCGTCAACGACGAGATCAAGGAGGCAGTCCGGAACGTGGCCATGCAGGTCGCTGCCCTGTCCCCGAAGTATGTCCGCGCTGAGGAGATTCCGCAGGCTGACCGCGACCACGAGAAGGAGATTCTCATGGCCCAGGCCGTCAATGAGAACAATGCCCTTCCCGAGGAGAAGAGAAAGCCCGAGGCCATTCTCGAGAAGATGCTCATCGGAAGACTGAACAAGGAGTTCAAGGAGGTCTGCCTGGACGACCAGATCTACGTCAAGGCAGAGGACGGAAAGCAGTCCGTCAAGCAGTACCTCGATGCCGTCGGCAAGAAGAACGGCGCCAAGATCTCCATCCGGAGATTTGTCCGCTTTGAGACCGGCGAGGGCATGGAGAAGAGAGAAGAGAACTTCGCAGAGGAGGTTATGTCCCAGATCAAGCACTGATCGGGGCTGCCACAGCGAAGGATCATCAGACGGACGCGCGGAGGCACCGCTGCGTCCGTTTTTCGTTCTCCTCTAAACTTTCTGTGAAATCCTCCGGTCCCCGGTACCATCCAGGGAAAAGATCGCATACAATATACCTGCCGGATCCCTCCGGCATGCGAACCGGGTGAAGAGGCGCTTCATCCGGACAAGGAGTGAAATGATATTCAAGAGAATCAACGAAAACACAGTGAACTGCCACATCTCCAAGGAAGACCTGCAGGAGAGCGGAATCCGCATCGACGATCTGCTGATGCAGAAGAAGGAAACCCTGCAGAACCTCCGGGATGCGGTGCAGCGGGCCGCGGTGCAGGAGAACTTCACGCTGGATGGCCACTTCAACACCATGCAGCTCGCGGTCCTGCGGGACAGCTCCATCTCCCTGACCCTCTCCCAGGAAAGGGCAATCCCGGATTCCCTCTTCTCCAACGCGGGAAAGGAGCTCCTGGACGCCGCCCGGGCCAACTGGACCGGAGAGAACCGGGAGAGCGAAGAGGAGACCGGGGGGGCAGAGTCTGCCCCGACGGGCGGGGGCCTGCCGGACACGGTCTACTTCTTCCGCGACATGGAGGAGGCAATCCGCACCGCTTCCCTGATCCGGGATGAGGACGCCGAGAAGGTCTCCTCGTCCCTCTACCGGGACAAGAAGTCCGGGCGGTATTTCCTCCTGCTGCAGCAGAAGGAGGGCGCCGGGGAGGAGGGCTTTGCCCACATCACCCTGGTGCTCAATGAGTTTGCCAAGAAGGCCATCAGCAGTTCCCAGGAGATCGCCTTCAGGAAGGAGCACGCAGAGTGCATTCGGAAGGATCAAGCACTGACCGACCTGAAGAAGCTGTGAGGCTGAACCGATACCTGGCCTCCTGCGGTGTCTGCTCCCGCAGGGAGGCGGACCGGCTGATCGAAGAGGGCGCGGTCACCGTGGATGGGGCCGCGGCCGTCCCGGGCATGCTGGTCACCGGGCGGGAGAAGATCCGCGTCCGGGACCGGGTGGTCCGGGGACAGGACCGGAAGGTCGTGGTCGCCTGGTACAAGCCGGTGGGGGTCACCACCACGGAGCGGGATCCCCATGCCAAGAAGACGGTGGGAGATGCCTTTTCCTATCCCGTCCGGCTCACCTACGCGGGGCGCCTGGACCGGGACAGCGAGGGACTCCTGCTCATGACCAACGACGGGGACCTGATCGAGGCAATGATGCGGGGCTCCGCGGGCCACGAGAAGGAGTACGTGGTGCGCACCACGGCCCGGATTCAGGACGTTCAGCTTTCCCGGATGGCAGAGGGCATCTACCTGAAGGATCTGGGGGTAAAGACCCGGCCATGCAAGGTCCGGCGCCTCGGGGACCACTCCTTCGACATCGTGCTGACCCAGGGCCTCAACCGGCAGATCCGCAGGATGTGCCAGGCGGTGGGCCTCCACGTGCAGACGCTAAAGCGCGTGCGGGTACTGAACATCACCCTGGCGGGCCTTCGCCCGGGCATGCAGAAGACGATCGAGGGGAAGGACCTCGAGGACCTCTACCGCGCGGCGGGACTTGCCCCGCGGCAGTGACCAGAACGAAACAGAACCATCACGACGCTGCACGCGGGACACTCCCGGTGCAGCGCTTTTTTTGCAGAGCAGAGTTTGTCCTCCCATGGTAAGATGGGGTGCAGTCAAACGAAGAAGGAGGGAGACATGACCCTTTCAGAATACGAGGCACTGAAGAAGACAATCGACTACCACATGGACCGGTACTACAACCAGGACGCGCCGGAGATCTCGGACTACGAGTACGACCAGCTGATGCTGCAGCTCAAGGCGGCGGAGCGGGAGCACCCCGAGTGGGTGACCAGGGACTCCCCGACCCAGAAGATCGGCGGCACCGCCAAGCGGGAGGCCGGCGTCAAGGTGACCCACGACGTGCCGATGCTCTCCATCGAGGACGTGTTCACCAAGGAGGACGTAACCGCCTGGGTGGAGAAGGTAAAGGAGCTCCACCCGGATGCCCGCTTCTCCGTGGAGACCAAGATCGACGGGCTCTCCATGAGCCTTCGCTATGAGAAGGGGGCGGACGGCGCCCTGCACCTTGTCCTCGCGGAGACCCGGGGAGATGGCCTCATCGGGGAGGATGTGACCGCCAACGCCCGGGTGATCCCGGATGTGAAGCAGACCATCGACCTGCCCTATGACGCCCTGGAGCTTCGGGGCGAGGTCTACATGAGCCTCGAGGACTTCGAGCGGTACAACAGGGAGCAGGAGGCGCTGGAGAAGAAGGCCGCCGCCAATCCCCGTAACCTTGCCGCCGGGACCCTCCGGCAGCTGGACCCCTCGATCACGAAAAAGCGGGGCCTGCACATGTTCATCTTCAACGTCCAGCGGGGACCCGAGGAGATCATGGCAAGGCACGACGCGGCCCTCTCCCTCCTTGCAGAGAAGGGCGTGCCCACGGTCTGGCACAAGAACTGCGGCACCGCCAGTGAGGTGCTTGCCGCCATCGACGAGATCGGCGACCTGCGGGCCACCCTCAACTACGACCTCGACGGCGCAGTCGTCAAGCTCGACCAGACCGCCTACCGGAATGACTTCCCGGCGGGGGCCAAGTACTCCAGCGGCCACATCGCCTACAAGTACCCGCCGGAGGAGCGGGTTGTCACGATGGACGAGATCCAGGTGGACGTGGGCCGGACCGGAAAGCTCACCTTCACCGGCATCTTCCACGACACCGAGACCGGAAAGCCGGCGCGGCTTTGCGGCACCAACGTCTCCCGGGCAACGCTCCACAACCAGGACTACATCAACGAGATGAAGATCGGCATCGGCGGGGAGTACCGGCTGTTCAAGTCCGGCGAGATCATCCCCAAGCTCAACGGGTGCGTGAAGGAGCCAAAGACCGTATTCCGGGCACCGTCCCGCTGTCCCGTCTGCGGGGAGCCCCTGATCCGGGAGGAGGACACCGCGGACATCCGCTGCGTCAATCCCTCCTGTCCCGCCCAGCTCTCCCGTACCATCGCCTACTTCTGCTCCCGGGACTGCATGAACATCATGGCCCTGGGGGACACCCTGGTCGATGCCCTGATCCGGGAGGGCTACCTGTCCAACTTCGCCGACATCTACCGGCTGAAGGACCACAGAGATGAACTGATCGAGAAGGGCATCCTGGGCAAGGAGAAGAACACCGACAAGGTTCTGGCCAACATCGAGAGCTCCAAGGCAAACTCCCCGGAGCGGCTCCTGGCGGGCCTTGGCATCCGGAACGTGGGCCGTCGCACCGCAGCGGCCCTGATGCAGCACTTTGCCTCCCTCCCGGACCTGGAAAAGGCAGAACGGGAGGAACTGACCGCGATTCCCGATATCGGAGAGACCACGGCGGACTGCATCATCGCGTTCTTTGCAAACGAAAAGAACCAGAAGGTCTGCGCGGACCTGGCAGCCCTCGGTGTCAACATGGTCATGGAGCAGACGGCCCCCGCCTCGGCGGCGCTCTCTGGCCTGACTCTTGTCATCACCGGCACCCTCCCGAATCTTGGCCGGAAGGACGCGGAGGCGCTCATCACCCAGAACGGCGGCAAGGTCACGGGGAGCGTCTCGAAGAAGACCTCCTACCTGGTGGCCGGCGATGCGGCGGGCTCGAAGCTCACCAAGGCCCAGTCCCTGGGCATCCCCGTCCTGGATGAGGCAGGGCTCTACGCCCTGATCGAGGCGGGAAAGAACAAGACCTGATTCCATGATTCCAAAATAAAGCGGACAGAAGATCGGAAAGGATCCCTGTCCGCTTTTTGCATCTCAGTTTCTCAGACCCCGGTACCGGTTCACCGCTGCCAGGATCTCGGCGCGCCTTGGCAGCGCGAGGAAGGGAACGCCCCGTCCGCCCTCATAGAGGACGGAGAGCCCCTCCTTCCGGAGCCTGTCGGAGAGGGCCGCCACGGCCTTGGCGATCCCGGTCTTTCCGTGAAAGTCCCGGCGCTCGAGAAGAAGGAGGCACCTTGCGATCGCCTGGGTCTGCCCCTCCGAGACGAGCTGCTCCACAAGGTGCAGGTCCACCTCCTCCCGCCCAAGGAGAAAGCCGTCGGTGCCGTCCGCCCGGATCTTGGTCCTGGGATCCAAAAGTGCCGGATTCTGCGCAGGGGTGCGCCGCGCCCTCGGCCCGCCGGGGAAGGGAAGGGGCGCCCGCACCACTCCCGCCGCGATCTTTTTTGCCTTTTCGGTGATGTCCGACACCCGGTAGTGATCGAGAAGGAGCACCGTGTCCGCCGCGGCAAAGTAGGCGCCAAAGCTCCCCGCTGCCAGGATCACCGAGATGCGAAGCGTCTCATACATGCCCCGGATTCGGTCGATGAGGGGCGTGATGGGCTCATGGGGCACCGCCTGCTCCATCAGCGCATCCCGCATCAGGAGGTTCGTCGCGCTGGTGTCCTCGTCGAGAAGAAGGACGTTTGCGCCGCCCTCCGCGGCCTCGGCAATCGCCGCTGCCTCCGAGGTGGAGCCGCTGGCGTTCTCGGTGGAGAAGAGCCGGCTGTCGGCACCGCCCGGCAGATCCGAGAGAAACAGGGAGATGTCGTCGCAGAAGACGCTCCTTCCATCCTCCGCCCGGACCTTCACCGCCGTGTCATCGGTCACGACGAGCTCCCGCCCATCCCCGGGGGCGTGGTTGTAGACGCCAAGGGAGAGGGCGGAAAGGAGCGTGGACTTTCCGTGGTACCCGCCTCCCGTGATCAGCGTGATCCCCCTGGGAACCCCCATGCCGGTCACCTCTCCCCTATGGGGGAGGACCGCGGTGACGCGAAGGGATGCGGGCGAGGAGAAGGGGACGGCGCCCCTCATGGGCTCCCCTAAGATCCCGTTTTTGCGCGGCAGGATGGCGCCGTCCGCCACAAAGGCGGCAAGGTTCTTCTCCCGAAGAAAAGCGCGCAGCGCCGCCTGATCCTCCGCAAGGTCGCAGGCGGCGGTCAGGGCTTTCCCGTCCAGGGCGTCATAGACAAGAGATGACCGCACGAGGTCCGGGATGGCATGGAGGCAGAGCTTTTCCATGGCCCCTGCATCGATCCTTCGCCCGTTGGCGGGAAAGCCCGCGCGGAAGGAGACCGTGACATCCCCCGCTTCGCTCACCTGCACATGGGACCTTGGCAGCACCTCCTGGGTGGGCCTTGGAAAGACGAGCTCCCCGCTCTTTCCGGAGCCGAGGCGCCCGGAATACGCGCCGGCCCCTGCGGCAAACTGCCGCGCCAGGGCATCCTCCAGGGCAAGGCGCCTTGTCCCGTTCTCAAAAAGGTCCTTCGGGAAACGGGCGGTCTTTGCGGGGACCAGAACCCGCAGACTCGAGGGGGCGGCAAAGGGATCCCCCTGCACGTGGTCGACAAAAAGGACATACCCCGGCATCTGCCAGCTGCCGGCAAGGTCCCGGTAGGCAGGATATCCCCTGCCGTCCATCCGATGCAGGGCATCCCGAAACTGTTCCAGTGTCTTCATTCCGTCACACCTCCCTACGCAAAGCGATTCCGTCCCCGGGGGACGAAACCCCGAATCTGTCCATCGACAGGCAAAAAAGCGGTTTGCGATAATGATTCTGTGTCATTGTAACAGAATCCAGAGAAAGAAGGCGATGTGCATGCCAATCAAGATCCAGGACGATCTCCCTGTCCGGGAGATCCTTGAGGACGAGAACCTGTTCCTTGTGAATGAGGACCGGGCGGCCCACCAGGACATCCGGCCGCTCCAGATCTGCATTCTGAACCTGATGCCCAAGAAGGAGGACACGGAGCTCCAGCTCCTGCGCATGCTCAGCAACACCCCCCTGCAGCTGGACATCACGTTCCTGCGCGTCTCCTCCCACAAGGCGGTGCACACCTCCTACAACCACCTGCACAAGTTTTACTACCGCTTCGACGAGGTCCGGGACCGGAACTTCGATGGCCTGATCATCACCGGCGCCCCGGTGGAGAAGCTCCCCTACCAGGAGGTGGACTACTGGGACGAGCTCTGCGAGATCATGGAGTGGTCCAAGACCCACGTGCAGTCCACCTTCCATATCTGCTGGGCTGCCCAGGCGGGGGTGTACTACCACTACGGCCTGGACAAGGTCATGCTCCCGCAAAAGCTCTGCGGCGTCTACCGCCACAAGGTGTTCCACCGCAGGGACCCCCTGGTCCGCGGCTTTGACGACTACTTCTACATTCCCCACTCCCGGTACACCGAGGTGCCCGCACAGAAGATCCACGACTGCGCGGACCTGAAGGTCCTTGCGGAGTCGAAGGAGGCAGGGGTGCTTCTGTGCACCGCAAGGGAGGGCCGGCAGGTCTTCATCTTCGGCCACGGCGAGTACGACCGCTACACCCTGCGGGACGAGTACGAGCGGGATCTTGCGGCAGGCCTTGCACCGGCGCTTCCCGTCCACTACTTCCCGGAGGACAACCCGGAGAACAAGCCCGACCTCAAGTGGCGCTCCGCCTCCCAGCTTCTCTACAGCAACTGGATCAACTACTACGTCTACCAGGCAACTCCCTACCACATCGAGGAGATCCGCTGATTGTCGGCGGCAAGCGCAGCTGCGCTTGCCGTCTTTTTGTTTCCCCCCTCTCTGTCCCCCTATGTTAAAATGGCTCCAGATGCAACAACGTAAGAAAGGCGGTGTCCCATGGGTGCAACCCACTGCAAACCTGTATTCATCGACGCGAGCGCGCTGCTGGTGACGAGCTACTACGGCAACCTCCCCAAGTCCATCCTCTTTGAGAAGGACCCGGAGAAGAAAAAAGAGCACTACGACGAGATTCTGCACACGAAGGACGGGCAGTACACCAACGCGGTGATCCCGATGGTCTCCGTGATCCTGAAGATCCTGGAGACCCAGCACCCGTCCCACCTGCTCTTTGCCTTTGACCGAACCCGGGACACGTTCCGCAGAAAGAAGTTCGAGGCCTACAAGGCGCAGCGCGCCGAGACCCCGGACCCCTTAAAGCAGCAGTTTGCCTCCATGGAGACCCTCCTCCAGACGGCGGGCTTTGTGACCCTCTCCTCCGACACCTACGAGGCGGACGACATCGTGGGGAGCGCCGTGGAGGTGGTGCAGAAGGCCCTTGCCAGGGACGGCGCCTGCCCCACCTGCTACATCTGGACAAAGGACCACGACTACCTGCAGCTCTGCTCCGACACCTGTAGGATCTGGCTCGCCCAGACCTCCCAGGACAAGGCGGACGCCCTGAACCTTGCCCACTACGGCTGTGCCTCGAGGGACATGAACCTGCCTGACAAGACCTTCCTTGTGACCCCCGGGGTTTGCCGGGAGGAGTACGGCGTTTCGCCGTCCCAGATCCCGGACCTCAAGGGCATCCAGGGCGATCCCAGCGACAACATCCCCGGCGTGAAGGGAGTCTCCAGCGCGGCGATCCCGCTCCTCAACGAGTACGGCACCCTGGAGGAGATCTACGCCGCCCTGGACGATGCCGCAGACAAGGCGGGAGAGGCCGCCCTCAAGGCCTTCTGGAAGGAGGACCTGGGGATCACAAGAAGCCCCGCAAAGGCGCTTCGCGCAAGCCGGGAGATCGCCTTTTTGTCCCGGGATCTGGCGACGATCCGGAGGGAGGCGCCTTTGGGACTTACCGAGGAGGCGCTCCGGATCGAGGTGAACCGGGATCTTTGCGAGAGACTCAAGAAGGCGATGGCGCCGCTGGAGCTCAAAAAACTCGCAAAGCGGGTGGATGAATGGGAGAAGACGCTCCCGGCATGAGGGGAGGAAACGTAAGATCATGGCAGCGCTGACCGTGACAGTCCTTGTGGACAACGACCACCGGACGAAAGAAGAGCGGGAGAGCACCCCGCCAGCCCTCTCCTGTGAGTGGGGCCTCTCGCTGTGGCTCTCCTATGCGGGAGAGGACGGCGCGCAGCACCGGCTCTTACTGGATGCGGGCTCCAAGGGAGGCTTTGCGGAGAATGCCTCGCGCCTTGGGATTCCCCTGGAGGATGCCGAGTACCTCGTCCTCTCCCATGCCCACTACGACCACACGGACGGGGCGGATGCCTTCCTTGCCAAAAATCAGACCGCAAAGATCTGCCTGGCAAAGAAGGCGATGCACCGGCGCTGCTACAGCACCGGGCAAGGCGGCGCGCCCCGCTACATCGGCATCCGGGAGGGCCTCCTGGATGCCTGCCGGGAGCGCCTCGTCCTCACCGAGGGCATCACAGAGCTTTTCCCCGGCGTGACCCTGGTTCCCCACAGCGGCGGAGATCCCACCCGGATCGCCAGGCGGCAGGGGCTCTGGCAGATGACCCCGGAGGGCCGCCTGCTGCCGGATCACTTTGACCACGAGCAGAGCCTGGTGGTCCGAACGGACAGGGGACTTACCATCCTCTCCCCCTGCTCCCACACCGGGATGGCGGCCATCACCAGGGAGGTGGGAGAGGCCTTTTGGGGGGCGCGCATCCACGCCTTTGTGGGCGGGCTCCATCTCTTCCGCCTGGATGAGGAGGAGACAAGGCGCGAGGCAGAAGTTCTCAAAGCCCTGCCCGTAGATATCATCTATACCGGCCACTGCACGGGGGAGGCGCAGACGAAAATTCTGGCGGAAGTTCTGGGGGCAAAGCTCCACCCCTTCGGGAGCGGCTCCGTCTTTACGACGTAAGGGAAGCAGGGGAACAACAGTCCATCCAAAGAGGAGAAGGAGGAACACATGCAGTACACAATCCGAAACGAACACATGCAGGCTGTGATCGATTCCCTGGGGGCGGAGCTGGTCAGCCTTCAGCTGGACGGCCACGAGTACCTCTGGCAGGGGGATCCCGCCTTCTGGCGCGGCCACGCACCGGTTCTCTTCCCCTTTGTGGGGCGGCTCCAGGGCGGCACCTACACCCTGCACGGGACCGAGTACGCCCTGCGCATCCACGGCCTGGCAAAGTACTATGACTTCACCCCCGAGAAGGAGGAGAAGGATGCCCTGACCCTGTCCCTGTCTGCCAACGAGGAGACGAGGGCCCAATACCCCTTCTCCTTCCGGTTTCTGGTGACCTACCGCCTGGAGGAGCGCCGCCTTGCCATCACCTTCCGCGTGGAAAACGAGGGGGCGGAGATGATGTACTTTGGCCTTGGCGGACATCCCGGATTCCGGGCACCCATGGAGGAGGGAGAGGACTTTACGGACTGCTACCTGGAGTTCTCCGAGGCCTCCCATCCCGATCGGGTGCTGTTCTCCGACGGCGTCCTGACCCTGGGAAAGACCGAGCCCTATCCCCTGGAGGAGGGAAAGATCCTGCGCCTGCACCACGATCTCTTTGACCACGACGCCGTGGTGCTGACCGACATGCCCTGGACCGTGTCCTTAAAGAGCACCAAGTCCAGCCGCAGCGTCACCGTGTCCTACCCCGGCATGCCCTACGTGGGCTTTTGGCACGCAGTGAAAAAGCCCGCCCCCTATGTCTGCATCGAGCCCTGGGTGAGCCTTCCGGGACGGGACGGCATCACCGAGGACTTCGCCGCGATGTCCGGCCTGCAGCGCCTTGCCCCCGGCAAAACCTATGAGAACGACTGGAGCATCGCGCTGACATGAAGGACAACGGCATCACCGAGGTCCCGGCGTTTTTGGACCACATCCAGAAGGAGGAGGAAGCGGAGGCCACCGTGGAGGCCACCGTCCACAAGGACTTTGAGCGGCAGATCCCGGCCTTTCTGCAGGACACCCTCTCCAATGCCGAGCTGGACGCCTTTTTAAACCACCTCTCCGGGTGCCCCGCCTGCGAGGATGAGCTCTCCATCCAGTACCTGGTCTACGCCGGCATGCCCCGGCTCGAGACCGGCGAGACTTTCAACCTCCAGCGGGAGCTGCACGACTACGTGGCGCTGGAGAACCAGCGCCTGCACCGGAGGCGGGAGCTGGCGGCGGCCGCCTTCCTCCTGGAGCTTGGCGCCATGGCGGCGGTGGCCCTGGGATACCTGTTTTTGCTCTGAGCGAAAGGATATGCATGTTGGAACGGATACTGTTTGAGGAACACTCCATACTGGCGCGGGCCTTTGCCGAGACCGCAGACCTTGCCGACGGAAGCGCGGCGGCGCGGGAATTTCAGCGCCTGTTCTTTGCCCTGCTGGAACAGCACCCGGGGGCGGCGCCCCTGATTCTAAAAGCAGGCAAAGCGCAGGAGGCGTCCCTTCGCCCCGCAGAGCTTGCCGGCGCCGGGGCCCTTCTGGATGCCTGGTTTGCCGCATCCGACCTTCCCGTCGTCCGCACGGATGCACCGGCACCTGCTGCCGTCAGGGCGCTCCTGGATCAGGCAGACAAGGCCGGGGAGGCGCTTCTTCCCGTCACCGCAGACCCCGCGCTTCTTTGTCTTGCACAAGGGTCCCAGCGCGTTCTTCTTCTCGAAAAGGAGAACGGGGTTCTTACCCCGAAGGCCTGGGAGGAGGGCGCTGTCCGGGAGGCCTTTGGCGCAGCGGGAAGCGTTCTCCCCGCCGCCCTGACCCTGAAAAAGCGCCTCGGCCCCCACAGGGCCAAGGCACTTCTTGCGGCCTATGGGACCCCGGAGGGGATCCGGGCGCATCTTTCCGAGATCCCGGGCGCGCACGCAAGAGACCAGCTCTCCGAGATCCTCTCTGACCCCGCCTTTTCCGATGCGGAGACGCCGCTGCCCGACCTTGTCCTCCCCGGCGCTTTGGTGCCGGATCTGGAGAAGCTCAGGACTGCTGCCGCCCTGGAGCAGGGTGCGGAGAAGACCGAGGAAAAGAAGATCACGGAGGAGATCCTCCGCACCCGCGAGGAAGCAGAAAGATACTTTGCAAGGGCCATGGAGGCGATTGGGAAGGGCCAGACCGTGGGCGTTCTTCCCCTCTTTGACACGCTGCGCTTTGGCAGTGTGGGGCCGCTTCTTGGCGCTGCCATCGCCCTCTCGGAGACCGAGAGCGCCTTTCTCCCGGTGTCCGGGACAGAGGGGGAGGACGGCACGGTCCTCCCGGAGGGCCAGCTCTCCCTGTTCCCCGCGCCGGCACCGAAGGCGCAGCAGGAGACTTCCCTCACCGCCGCGTTTCTCATCGGGCACCTCGCAGCCCTGCGCCATGCGGCGGCCGGGCACAAGGGCGCTCCCCTTGCGGTCTTTGGCCTGCAGAAGCAGTTCCCGTTCTTTGGGGTGAAGGGGGAGGAGTTTGCAGACGGCATTCACCTGCACGGCTTCTTTGACTGCCTGATCGGCGCCTATCTGATCAACCCCTTAAAGAACGACTACGCGCCGAGAGACCTCGGCGCCGAGTACCTCTCGGATGACACCCTGCCGGAGGAGAAAGTCTTTCTCGCCAAGCGGCGCTGGTCCGAGGTGCTCTCTGCGGATGAGGCGGGAACCGCCTCCTACGTGCAGCACGCTGCCAGGATCCTTGCGGGGAGCGCCCCGAAAATCCAGGCACGCCTTGCAAAGGAGGAGATGGCGGATCTCTACGAGAACATCGAGCTCCCGCTCACCTTCGTGCTCTACGACATGCAGCGGATCGGCATCCGGGTCCTGCCGGAAAAGCTCAAGGCGTACGGGGATCAGCTGACCGGCCGCATCGAAGAGCTCGACCGGACCATCCACGAGCAGGCGGGGGATCCCGACTTCAACATCGCCTCCCCCAAGCAGCTGGGAGAGCTATTGTTCGACCGCATGCACCTGCCGGGCGGGAAAAAGCTCAAGTCCGGCTGGTCCACCTCCGCGGACATCCTGGAAAAGCTCGCCCCGGATTATCCTCTGGTTGCAAACATCCTGGAGTACCGGGCCCTCACGAAGCTCAAGTCCACCTACGCGGACGGGCTGGCGGAGTTCATTGCGCCGGACTCCCGGATCCACACGACCTTCCACCAGACGATCACCGCGACGGGCCGCATCAGCTCCACGGATCCCAACCTGCAGAACATCCCGATGCGCACCCCTCTGGGGCGGGCCATCCGCAAGGTCTTCCTGCCCCGGGAGGGCTGGAGCTTTACGGACTCGGACTACTCCCAGATCGAGCTTCGGATCCTGGCCTCGATGTCCGGGGACGAGGCCCTGATCGAGGCCTACCGGGGCGGCCGGGACATCCACCGGATGACCGCCTCCAAGGTCTTCAACACCCCCTTCGACGAGGTCACCGACCTGCAGCGGCGCAACGCCAAGGCGGTCAACTTCGGCATCGTCTACGGGATCTCGAGCTTCGGCCTCTCCCAGGGACTCTCGATCTCCCGGCAGGAGGCCGCGGCCTACATCGACCAGTACTTCAAGATGTTCCCGGGGATCAAGACCTTCCTCGATTCCCAGGTGCAGTTCGCAAAGACCAACGGCTACTCCGTCACCATGATGGGGCGGCGCCGGCCGATCCCGGAGCTCAGGGAGGGCGGCTACCAGCGCCGTCAGTTCGGTGAGCGGGTCGCCATGAACGCGCCGATCCAGGGGACCGGGGCGGACATCATGAAGAAGGCCATGATCCGGGTCTGGGAGATGCTCCACAGGGAGCACCTCTCCTCTGAGCTCATCCTGCAGATCCACGATGAACTTTTGATCGAGACCGCCCCCGGCGAGGAGGAGAAGGTGGAACAGATCCTCCGGGAGGGCATGATGGGCGCCGCGCAGCTGAAGGTGGCGCTGGAAGTCGACTGCCACCGGGGCAGCGACTGGTACGAGGCAAAGTGATGCGGATCATCGGCGTGACAGGGGGCGTTGGCTCCGGAAAATCGGAGCTGCTCCGCTACATTGAAACCCACTACCGGGCATATGTCCTGCGCTCGGACGAGGCGGCCCACGCGGTCTCCCTCGTCCCCGGGGGAAGCGTCTACCCGCAGCTCGTTGCGCTGCTCGAAGCGGGAAATCAGGCAAAGGGCGCTTCGGATCATCCCCTGCTTCTTCCCGACGGCACCATCGACCGAAAGGAGATGGCAGCGCGGATCTTCGGGGACCCCGAACTTCTGTCAGGGGTGAACGCCCTCGTCCACCCCGCGGTGCGCGTCTACATCGAAGAGGCGATCCAAAAGGCCGCCGACGCCAAAGTCTACGACTACTTTTTCCTCGAGGCAGCGCTTCTGATCGAGGAGGGGTACCGAAAAGTCGTGAACAGCATGTGGTACATCCATGCGGATGAGGCGGTGCGGCGCCAGCGCCTTGCCAAGAGCCGGGGCTACTCCAAGGAAAAGACCGATGCCATCATGAAGAGCCAGCTCTCCGAGAGAGAATTTTACGAAAACGCGGACGTGGTGATCGACAACTCCGGGAGCCTTGCGGATGCCTTTCGCCAGATTGATGCGGCGCTGGCAAACATGGTATAATTCGGCCCGGTAACCAATCACAATTGACAAAGATCGCGGCAGCGCGCCGCGGAAGGAAAACATGATATTTCAGAGTTTCGCATCGGGCTCCTCCGGGAACTGCATTCTCGTGGGGTCCGATTCCTGCAGGATCCTGGTGGACTGCGGCATCTCGAGAAAGCGCACCATGGACGCCCTGGCAGCCCAGGACATGACCCTGGAGGATCTGGACGGGATCTTCCTCACCCATGAGCACACGGACCACATCCAGGGGCTGCCCATGATCGCGAAGAAGACCCGGATGCCGATCTACGCAACCCGGGGCACCATCGAGGCGGTACAGAAAAAGCTGGGGGACGCCATCGATCCCCAGCGGTTTGTGACCGTACAGGCCGACACCCCCGTCACCGTCGGGGACCTCACCGTCAACCCGATGAAGATCAGCCACGACGCCGCCGAGCCCGTGGGCTACCGGATCTTCGGGGAGGGGAAGAAGGCCTGCGTCTGCACGGACCTCGGCTGCTACGACAACTACACCGTGGACTGCCTGCAGGACGCCGATGTGCTCCTTCTCGAGGCAAACCACGACGTCAACATGCTGCAGGTGGGGCCCTATCCCTACCGGTTAAAGCAGCGGATCCTGGGGAACCTGGGCCATCTGTCCAACGTCTCCTCGGGAGAGCTCTTGACCAAAGTTCTGAACGACCACTTAAAGGCCGTCTTCCTGGGCCATCTGTCCCAGGAGAACAACTATCCGGACCTCGCCTTTGAGACCGTGCGCCTCGAGGTCATGGAGTCCACCGGAGACTACCGCGCAGAGGATCTGCCGATTTCCGTCGCATCCCGGCAGCAACCCACCGCCGCCGTCGAGTTCTGAGTACAAAGGAGAAAATCATGCAGGAGAGAGCCATCATCACCGTCGTCGGCAAAGACACCGTCGGCATCATCGCAAAGGTCTGCACCTTCCTGGCGAAGGAGCAGATCAACATCCTCGACATCTCCCAGACCATCGTCCAGGGCTATTTCAACATGATGATGATCGTCGATGTCACCAACCTGGGGAAGCCCTTCGGCGACATGGCCGAGGAGCTGGCCGGAATGGGACAGAAGGAGATCGGCGTCCAGATCAAGGCGCAGAAGGAAGAGATCTTCGACAGCATGCACCGCATCTGAGACCGGACAGGGAGAAGACATGATCAACATCCATGAAGTAGAAGAGACCAACCAGATGATCGAGAAGGAGAACCTCGATGTCCGCACCATCACGATGGGCATCAGCCTGCTCGACTGCATCGATTCCGACCTCGCCACACTGAAGAAGAACATCCACGAGAAGATCTACCGCTGCGCGAAAGACCTGGTCCGGACGGGGGAGGAGATCTCCCGGGACTTCGGCATTCCCATCGTCAACAAGCGGATCTCGGTGACCCCGATCGCGCTGATCGGTGCCTCCGCCTGCCACTCGGAGGCGGATTTCGTGGAGATCGCAAAGGAGCTCGACGCCGTGGCAAAGGAGGTCGGGGTCAACTTCCTCGGCGGCTACTCCGCCCTGGTGTCCAAGGGCATGACCCCGGCAGATGAGCTGCTCATCCGCTCCATCCCCGAGGCACTTGCCGAGACGGACGTCCTGTGCAGCTCCGTGAACCTCGGCAGCACCAAGACCGGCATCGACATGGACGCGGTGCGCCTGATGGGCAGCATCGTCAAGCAGACCGCCGAGCGCACGAAGGATGCGCCCCTCAACGCCTGTTCCAAGCTCGTCGTCTTCTGCAACGCCCCGGATGACAACCCCTTCATGGCAGGTGCCTTCCACGGCGTGACCGAGGGGGACGTGGTGCTGAACGTGGGCGTCTCCGGGCCCGGCGTCGTCAAGAAGGCCCTGGAGAGCTGCCACGGGCAGTCCTTCGAGGTGGTGTGTGAGACCGTCAAGCGCACCGCCTTCAAGGTGACCCGGGTGGGCCAGCTCGTCGCAAGAGAGGCATCGAAGCGCCTGGGCCAGCCCTTTGGCATCATCGACCTCTCCCTGGCACCCACCCCTGCCATCGGCGACTCCGTCGCCGACATCCTCTGCGAGATGGGACTGGAGCAGGCGGGTGCCCCCGGCACCACCGCTGCCCTGGCCCTGCTCAATGACCAGGTCAAGAAGGGGGGCCTCATGGCAAGCTCCTACGTGGGCGGCCTCTCCGGCGCCTTCATCCCGGTGTCGGAGGACCAGGGCATGATCAACGCAGCAGCCGCCGGTGCCCTGACCATCGAGAAGCTCGAGGCCATGACCTGCGTCTGCTCGGTGGGTCTGGACATGATCGCCATCCCGGGCGACACGAAGGACACCACGATCGCCGGCATCATCGCCGACGAGATGGCCCTGGGCATGGTGAACGCCAAGACCACTGCCTGCCGCCTGATTCCGGTGCCCGGAAAGGGCGTCGGGGACACGGTGGAGTTCGGCGGGCTCCTGGGCCATGCACCCATCATGCCGGTCAACACCTTCTCCTGTGATGAGTTCGTGAACCGCGGCGGCCGCATCCCGGCACCGGTTCACAGCTTCAAGAATTAAAATCAAAACGCAATACGGGGGTACAAAAAGATGGCAATCGAAAAGACACTGGATGTGACAGCACTCGGCGAGCTCCTCGTCGACTTCACGCAGAACGGGGACTCTGCCCAGGGAAATCCGCTCTTTGAGGCAAACCCGGGCGGCGCGCCCTGCAACGTGCTCTCGATGCTCGCCCGCCTCGGCCACAAGGTCAGCTTTGTGGGCAAGGTCGGAGAGGACATGTTCGGGCGGATGCTTCGGGACCGGGCGGCAGAACAGGGGATTGACATGTCGGGCCTGAAGATGGACAAGGAGGTCCACACGACTCTCGCCTTTGTCCAGAAGCTCCCCAACGGGGACCGGGACTTCTCGTTCTACCGCAAGCCCGGCGCAGACGTCTGCCTCACCGCCGCGGAGGTCCGGGAGGACCGGCCGCTGATCGAGGGCGCACGCCTGTTCCACTTCGGAACCCTCTCCATGACGGATCCCGCCGTGGCCGAGGCGACCAAAGAGGCCCTTCGGATCGCGAAGGAGGCGGGGGACCTTGTCACCTTTGATCCCAACTACCGGGAGCCCCTGTGGGAGAGCGAGGCGGCCGCCAAGGAGGCCATCGCCTTCGGCATGTCCCAGTGCGATGTCATGAAGATCTCCGACAACGAGATCGAGCTCATGACCGGCACCACCGACATCGAGAAGGGCGTGCGGCAGCTCCAGGAGACCTACAAGATCCCGCTGATCTTTGCCACCCTCGGCAAGGACGGCGCCATGGCCTTCCATAGGGACAAGAACCTCTGCGTGCGCAAGGCGGGCTTTGTCAACGAGAAGACCATCGAGACGACCGGCGCCGGAGACACCTTCTGTGCCTGCGCCCTCCACTACGTGCTCACCTACGGCCTGGACGGCCTGGGGGAGAGGGAACTCACCGAGCTCCTCACCTTCGCCAATGCCGCCGCTTCCCTCATCACCACGAGAAAGGGCGCGCTGGCCGTCATGCCCACCAAGGAAGAGGTGGAGGCTTTCCTGAAGGAGCGGGGAGAGTAAGCAGCCCGGGTTCCATCCGATTTTCATCCTGGCGTGCGAGACAAGAGCGCGTCAGGATTTTATTTTTCTGCAGCCGTTGATATACCGACAGACAATCCGCCGGGCGCCCGATGCGATGCCATCCGGGTCAGGCGGGGAAAGGGCAGAGATATGCTGGAAGTTCTCCTGAGCTGGGCGGTGATCTTTCTGACAACCTATGGGGTGGGAGAGGGGGGAGCCCGGATCCTGCACCGGCACCTGCCCGCCTCCCCGGCATTGGCATCGCGCATCACGCCAAAGCTCGTCCTGGGCCTTGTCGTCCTGACCGTGTACAGTGAATTCTTCAGCCTCTTTGCCGGGGTCGGCGCCCTCTGCCACCTTTTGGTGATCGGCGGGCTGGTGGTCTTCCTCCTTCGAAGCAAAGCCCTCCGGGGTGCCTACCGGCACTGCTTTTCGCAGTTTCGGGATATCCTGAAGACCCACACGGGGCTCGTCCTTCTCGCCATCGTGCTGATCATCGCCTTCTACAGCTCCCGGGGCACCTTCCACACGGACACCGGCATCTACCACGCGGCGGCGATCCGCTTCATCGAGCGCTGCGGCGTCATCAAGGGCCTTGCCAACCTCCAGCTCCACTACGGCTACAACAGCGCCTACCTGGTCCTGTGCGCCTTTTTCTCCTACGCCTGGCTCCCTGGGATCGGCGCCAACGCCGGCGGGACCCTGGCCCTCCACACGCTGACAGGCTTTCTCGCCTGCTTTGCCAGCTGCTATGCCGCTCTGGGCCTTCGGCACTGGAAGGCCCACCGCCTTCACCTCGCGGACGCGGCCCGCATCGCCCTGCTCCTCTATGTCCTGACCAACGCCTGCGGCCTGATGTCCCCGGCGACGGACTACGGGACCCTGCTCTTTTCCCACCTGCTTCTTTGCTTCTGGCTGGATGTGGTGGAGGAGCGGGCGGAAAAGGGCACTGCGGGGGACAGGCGCCTTCGGGACAACTCCTACGGGTACCTCTGCGTCCTGGCCCTGTTTCTCGTGAGCATGAAGCTCTCCGCCGCGGCGATGGTCCTGCTGGTCCTCTACCCGCTGGTGCGCCTGATCAGGACCCGCCGGGGAAAGGCGGTCCTGGCCTTCCTTCTTCTTGGCTTTGTGTCCTTTGTCCCGTTCCTGATCCGGAACGTGATCCTCTCCGGGTGGCTGTTCTACCCCTTTGAGGCGATCGACCTCTTCTCGGTCCCCTGGAAGGTCCCGGTGGCGTACTCCCTGGTGGACTCCGCCCAGATCAAGGTCTGGGGGCGCTGCCTCTACGACATCACCAAGGTGGACCTGCCGATGCGGGAGTGGATTCCCGTCTGGTGGGATGGCCAGTACGACTACGACCAGATGCTGCTCTACGCCCTGATGGCCAGCGTCCCGATGTCTGTCATCGACCTCCTCCTGCTCCGAAAGAACCGGATCCGGCTCCGGGATCACCTGGACGCGGTCCTGCTCGCCATCTCCTTGTACGTCTCGGTGGGAGTCTGGTTTGTCACCGCGCCCTTTGTCCGATATGGGCTCGCCTTCCTCCTGACCACGCCCCTTCTCTCGGTGTCGCTCTTTTTCTCCCTCCTTCGGGGAAAGCGCTCCTTCTGGAAGGCGCCGGGGATCTATATCCCAAAATCGCAAAATTTTTTACTAGGCGTCCTGGGATGACCCCATTAAAATGCCAATAAACGTTGGAAATAAGGCATAAAATGACATTGCAACCTCTGCCAAATGCAAGTATAATAACTGTTAGATATTATACTAGCAATTCAGAGGGCGGCCATGTACAGCAATACAGATGTACTCGTTAAAACTCCGAAATCAAGCGACAAGGGAACTATCCATATCCTCACCACAGGTTATGTCTTGCTCGCCACAGAGTATCATTGGGACTCTGAGAAGCGGTGTCCTGTCGACAAGCGGATCTCAATCGGAAAAATTGTCGATGGTGATCGCTCTCATATGCATCCAAACAAGAACTATGAGCGGTTCTTCGGTCCCATCGATGCCGAGGTGAACCGACAGAAGGACACCTTCGGCACAAAGGCCCGTAAAGCTGCCGGCAAAACGGATTCGAAGCTCTCCTTTGGGCCGTACCTGGTTCTAAAGGCGGCCGCAGAGCAATCCGGATGCTATACCGCTCTGACACGGGTCTACCCTGAATATGAGCGGAAAATCATTGCATTGGCCGTCTACTCCATTGTTGCGGAAAGTTCAACTGCCCAGATGTTTCCCGGTTGGTGTTTTGATCACTACTGCGGTCTGGATCGTGTCATCGACGACAGTGAAGTCAGCGGCCTATACCGTCTGATCGGGTCAGATGAGGGAAATATCAATGTGTTCTTCCGGATTTTCCGGGAAGAATACGAGAAACGATTTCCCCGAAAGGACAGCAATCGGGTCATTGCCTTTGACTCCACCAATCAAAACACCCAGTCTGAGAATGAAGATCTTGCTGAGTTCGGAAAAGCCAAGACCGATTTTGGCCTGAAGATCATCAACACGGCTATGTTTGTGGATGAAGAGACCGGTATTCCTATGTGGTATGAACACTACGACGGTTCTCTCCTGGATAAGGTGCAGACGTCCTTCTCATTGAAAAAGATCGTGGATGCAGGATACCAAAAGCTGTTCGCAATGTTCGATCGAGGATACTTTTCAGAGGACGTCATCAAAGCTCTCCGGAACGTAAAGGATCTGGAATATGGTGTCCTCTGCCCAGACAATGTCAACTGGGTAGATGAGCTCATCAAAGATCATGGAGCGGAGATCCGCGGAAAGCAGAAATACCTGACGACGGAGCCCAACGTATTTGGAAAGCGGTACCCGGTAACAGTGGCTGGAAAGGCTTGCTTTGCCTACCTCTTCTTTGATCACTCCCGGGAATTTGATGAGGAACAGTCCATAAGGAGCACTATTTCCTATTACTTCAATGAGGCCTCCAAGAGAAAACGCTACACGGAAAAGATGGCGCAGGACTACGCTCCAAAAGGGATCATTGTCGTTAAAAAGGCCGATCCGGAAACAGGGAAGAACTTCACCATCCTGGAGGACACTGAAATGATCCAGACGATGGTCGATCGTGCCGGATTCCTTGTTCTCGTCAGTGATACTGAAATGACGGCATCCGAGGCAATCCGGATTATCCGGCGACGTGATGTTGTGGAGCACGTCTTCGAATCCATCAAGCGGCACTTTGATCTGTCGGTCACATACACCCACTCCGTCAAGACATATCGGGGGAAGATGTTCGCGGCCTTTATCGCAAGCATTCTCTTTGCCACGCTGACATGGGATTTGAGGGAAGTGCTTCACGATAAGACCAGTGCAACCATCGCCTTCGAGATGATGGAGCTAAACAAGTATAAGGTGGAACTGCAGTCTGATGGCAGTTGGTATCCGTCCTATGCGATGAGCAGGATTCAGAAGGAACTGATCTCCAAGGTTGGCCTCACAGAGGACGAGGCAATCAACCAGGCAAACTGAGATCAAGCTGCTAGTATAAAAACTTGCGATTTAGGGCTATATAGCCCTGTTTGTCCTCATCGGCTACTGCAGCTGGATCGACCACTACACCAACCTACTTGACGTCTTCGAATCCATCAAGCGGCACTTTGATCTGTCGGTCACATACACCCACTCCGTCAAGACATATCGGGGGAAGATGTTCGCGGCCTTTATCGCAAGCATTCTCTTTGCCACGCTGACATGGGATTTGAGGGAAGTGCTTCACGATAAGACCAGTGCAACCATCGCCTTCGAGATGATGGAGCTAAACAAGTATAAGGTGGAACTGCAGTCTGATGGCAGTTGGTATCCGTCCTATGCGATGAGCAGGATTCAGAAGGAACTGATCTCCAAGGTTGGCCTCACAGAGGACGAGGCAATCAACCAGGCAACTGAGATCAAGCTGCTAGTATAAAAACTTGCGATTTAGGGCTATATAGCCCTGTTTGTCCTCATCGGCTACTGCAGCTGGATCGACCACTACACCAACGCTCACTAACCCCACGGCAAGCCGTGGGGGTTGTGTGGCAACACAGCCCCCATCGGCCTAACGTGAGGACTGCAGCACCATCGCAGTCCTGAGTGAGTAGCCTCACGCCTGTCCAAAAACCTTCGGATTGCGGATGGGCTACGTTGTCGGCAAATTCGGCAGATCAGTTCCGACTTGTCTGCTCGTGAACACAGGCACCAGTGGATGCTCTCACAAGTCCACTGCTCTGCGGTGTGTCACTAAACATTTCTAAGGGTAGGAGGAGTGTGATACACAACAAACTGCTGACAACATTGGCGATGTGGACCCGCCGAACGGGGCTTCTTCCTCCGGGAAGGAGCCTCCTGTAGGCAGAACCCCGTGTATGCCTTCCCTGAGGAGACACAGCACGGGAAGCCGTAAGGCACCGTAACGATTGTTTGATTTTCAGAAAGGAGGCATCAGTTATGCTGACTTATGTACTGGCTGCAGACGGCTCACCGCTGATGCCGACCTACAACATCAAAAAGGTGAGACAGATGCTCAAGGGCGGCAGAGCAGTCATTGCAGGCCACAAGCCGGGATTTACAATCCGGCTGACCTACGCTCTGCCGGATCAGAAAACGCCGCATACGCAGAAGGTCGAACTCTGCGAGGATACCGGCTATCAGCATATTGGTGTCTCCGTAAAGAGCACAAAGCATGAGTTTGTCCATCTGCAGGTCGATACACTTGCAGATGAGAAGCAACATCACGATGCACAGAGACGGTACCGCCGCACAAGACGAAACCGTCTCCGGTATCGTGAAGCGAGGTTCGACAATCGCACGCACTCCAAGAAGCCCGGATGGCTTGCACCCTCACTTCAGCATAAAGCGGATATCCATGTGCGTCTTGTATCCACGTTCCAAAAGGTACTGCCGATTCGTGATGTATACCTTGAAGTAGGAACCTTTGATACACAGGTCCTCGAGGCAAAGGAAAAGGGCCTGCCAATTCCGGAAGGATCAGACTATCAGCATGGAGCCCGTTACGGCATTGCTACGCTTCGTGAAGCGGTATTTTATCGTGACGGCTACAAATGCCAATGCTGCGGTAAGGGGATCGAAGATGGACGGATTCTGCGTGTGCACCATATTGGTTACTGGAAAACACCCTCCGATCATACAGACCGGTTGGGCAACCTGATTACGGTCTGCACGAAATGCCATACGGCGGCAAACCACAAAAAAAGTGGCAAACTATATGGCTGGAAGCCGAAGATGAAACCTCTGACTGGCGCAGCGTTTATGAACACCGTGCGGTGGAAAATTGTGCAGGCTGTCAAAGACTTAGATTCTGGGTTGACTGTGCATACCACGTATGGAGCATATACAAAGCTGTCACGTCGGGATCACTCCCTTGCCAAGACGCATGCAAATGATGCCTATTGTATGGGAGCGTTTCAGCCGGTGCACAGAGCGGCGGAACAGCTTCTGAAAAAGAGACGCCGTAATAATCGTGTGTTGTCCAAATTCTACGACACGAAGTATATTGACATCCGGGATGGTGTCAAAAAGTCCGGATCAGATCTGTCCTGTGGCAGAACAAACCGTTCAGAGCCTCGAAATGGGAAAAAGAACTTTCGGATCTTTCGTGGCAAAAAGGTAAGCAAAGGACGTATCGCAGTTCGAAAGCAGCGTTACCCGATTCAGCCGGGAACACAGGTAATGTATAAAAAGCATACCTATGTTGCAGTGGGAACACACAACAACGGTAGAGCGGTTGTACTGAATTCAGGCAAAAGCGTATCTGTCAGTAAGCTGCGGATACTGCATCATGCCGGAGCTTTTGTTTGAGAAAGGGGGACGGCGCTCCTCCCCGCTGCAAGCGGCGGGGTTTCCGCGCCTGTATTCATTATGACCTCTCCTTTGTCAAGCAGCAGGTGAAAGAGCCCTGGTACCTGATCCAGAAGCCCTATCCCGGCGGGGAGAACGAATCCACCATGACCGTGGACGGCGTCACCTTCTACGTCGCGGGGACAGACGAGGTGAACAGCTACTACGCCTTCCCCGGGACCTGCTACAACTTCATGCTGGAGCGCACGAAGCTCCTCGGGGACGGCATCGAGGACGGCTTTGCGCCCAAGTGAGCAAGGTGCACAGAAACCGGGGGATCCCTTGTGCACCTTCCCGATTCCCCGATGGATTTTTCGGAAATGATTGACAGCCGGCAAAACGGGTGCTAGTATCCATTTGTTATGCAGAAAATGCGCAGGATGTCCTGCGCGGGTACCGCAGCGCAGTCCCCGGAGACTCCGTCCCGGACCGGGCCGCGGCGCATCATTCAAAAAAGGAGCAGCTATGATTTCCAAAGAGAAGAAGACAGCTATCATCAACGAGTACGGACGCAAGCCGGGTGACACCGGATCCCCTGAGGTTCAGATCGCCATCCTCACGGAGCGCATCACGGAGCTCACCGAGCACATGAAGCAGAACCCCAAGGACTTCCACTCCAACAGAGGACTTCTGAAGCTGGTTGGCCAGAGAAGAGGCCTGCTGGATTATCTGAAGAAGACCGATCTGGAGAAGTATCGTGCTCTGATCGAGAAGCTCGGAATCAGAAAGTAAGTTCCAGGGAGCGAGGCGGCGCATAGGCTGGGTGAAAGAGCCCGGCTTATTCGTCGCTTTTGTTTACCGCTCCAAAGCGCATCGCCCCTGCCGCCAGGGGCCGGAGAGATCCGGTGCAGCAGGGAACATCCACGAGATCAAAGGAGAGAATGGAAGATGGCAGATTATAAGACATATTCGATGGAGCTCGCCGGAAGGACCCTGAGCGTCGACATCGGGAGAGTCGGAAAGCAGGCCAACGGCTGCGCCTTCATGCACTACGGTGACACCACCGTTCTGTGCACGGCGACCGAGTCCGCAGCGCCCCGGGACGGCGTGGATTTCTTCCCGCTGTCCGTCGAGTACTCGGAGAAGTACTACGCCGTCGGCAAGATGCCCGGCGGGTTCAACAAGAGAGAGGGAAAGGCCTCGGAGAACGCCGTGCTGACCAGCCGCGTCATCGACCGCCCGATGCGCCCGCTCTTCCCCAAGGACATGCGCAACGACGTGACCCTCGAGTGCATGGTCATGAGCGTGGATCCCGCGTGCCGGCCGGAGCTGGTCGCCATGATCGGCGCCTCCATTGCCACCACCATCTCTGACATCCCCTTTGCCGGTCCCTGCGCTGCCACCCAGGTGGGCCTGGTCGACGGCAAAATGATCATCAACCCCAGCCAGTCCCAGTGGGATTTCGGCGACTTGAAGCTCACCGTCGCCTCCACCGCGGATAAGATCATGATGATCGAGGCGGGCGCCAACGAGGTGCCCGAGGCGGACATGGTGAAGTACATCTACGCCGCCGATGCCGTGAACAAGCAGCTCATCGCCTTCATCAACCAGATCCGCGATGAGGTCGGAAAGAAGAAGCAGCCCTACGAGTCCGTCGCCATCCCGGAAGTGATGTTCGAGGACATGAAGAAGATCGTTCCGCCGGAGGAGATGGAGACCGCGGTCTTCACCGACGACAAGCAGACGAGAGAAGCCAATGTCGCCGCCGTCACCGAGAGACTGAAGGAAGCCTTTGCGGGAAATGACGACTATCTGGCAAGACTCTCCGATGCGGTCTACCAGTACGAGAAGAAGACCGTCCGCAAGATGATCCTGAAGGATCACAAGCGGCCGGATGGCAGAGCCCTGACCCAGATCCGTCCGCTCCACGCCGAGGTCGGCCTGATCCCGAGAGTGCACGGCAGTGCCATGTTCACCAGAGGCCAGACCCAGATCGTGGATGTCTGCACGCTGGCACCGCTCTCCGATGCCCAGCGGGTGGAGGGCCTCGATCCCAACATCACCGAGAAGCGCTATGTGCACCAGTACAACTTCCCCGCCTACTCCGTGGGCGAGACCAAGGTCTCGAGAGGACCGGGCAGAAGAGAGATCGGCCACGGCGCCCTCGCAGAGCGGGCTCTGATGCCGGTGCTCCCCTCTGTGGAGGAGTTCCCCTATGCGATCCGCTGCGTCTCCGAGACCATGGAGTCCAACGGCTCCACTTCCATGGCATCCACCTGTGCCTCCTGCATGGCACTGATGGATGCGGGTGTCCCGATCAAGAAGCAGGTGGCAGGCATCTCCTGCGGCCTGGTGACCGGGGAGACCGATGACGACTTCGTGCTGCTGACCGACATCCAGGGCCTGGAGGACTTCTTCGGCGACATGGACTTCAAGGTCACCGGCACCCATGACGGCATCACCGCCATCCAGATGGATATCAAGATCCACGGCCTCACCCGTGCCATCGTGGAGGGCGCCTTCCAGCGCTGCAAGGATGCGAGAGAGTACATCATGAACGGCGTCATGAGGGATGCCATCGCGGCACCGCGCCCGACCGTGAATCAGTACGCTCCGAAGATCCGCATGATGACCATCGATCCCGAGAAGATCGGCGATGTGGTCGGCCAGCGCGGCAAGACGATCAACGAGATCATCAAGCGCACCGGCTGCTCCGTCGACATCACCGATGACGGCCGTGTCTCGATCTGCGGCACCGACGCCGCCGGCATGGACCAGGCGATCTCCTACATCAAGACGATCGTCACCGATTTCACCAAGGGCCAGATCCTCGAGGGCACTGTGGTCTCCATCAAGGAGTTCGGCGCCTTCCTCGAGTTCGCCCCCGGCAAGGAGGGACTGGTGCACATCTCCAAGATCTCCGACCATCGCATCGACCACGTGGAGGATGTGCTGACCCTCGGCGACAAGGTCACCGTGGTCTGCCTGGGCAAGGACAGCCAGGGCCGCGTCTCCTTCTCCATGAAGGACGTCAAGGACGCAAAGCGCAAAGCAAACCAGCAGTAACCAACCCAAGGCCGGAGACCCCCAGCGGGGTCCCTGGTCTTTTCGTCCTGCGCGGAGGGTTCCTCCGGGCAGGTCTTTTTATGGGAGGACATGCTCAATGGCAAGGGCAGCCATCATCACCGCCCGGGGCGGTTCCAAGCGCATCCCCGGAAAGAACATCCGTCCGTTTCTGGGAAAGCCGATCCTTTCCTATCCGATCGAGGCGGCCAAAAAGAGCGGCCTCTTCTCCACCGTCATGGTCTCCACAGACTCGGAGGAGATTGCGGACATCGCCAAATCCTATGGCGCCGAGGTGCCGTTTCTTCGAAGTGCGAAAACCTCCAGCGACTTTGCGACCACCGCGGATGTCATCGAAGAGGTGCTGGAGCGCTACCAGGCGCTGGGACAGACCTTCTCTGAGTTTGTCTGTCTCTATCCCACTGCGCCCTTTGTGACTGCAGAAAGGCTTACCGAGGCGGTGCAGCTTCTGGGCGAGAAAGGCGCCGACGCCGTGGTGCCCGTGGTGCGCTTTTCCTTCCCGCCCCAGCGGGGCTTTGTGGTGCGGGACGGCCTTCTTGCCTACCAGTACCCCGCGTACCAGAAGGCCCGCTCCCAGGACCTCACCCCCCTCTACCACGACGCGGGGCAGTTCTACCTGGTGCGCACGAAGGCCTTTGAAAAAGAGCACACCGTGGTGCCCAGCCGCTGCGTTCCCCTGATCCTGCCGGAGACGCAGGTCCAGGACATCGACAATGAGACCGACTGGGAGATTGCGGAGATCAAGTACGCAAGGCTCCAGAAGAGCGGGAGGGAGCAGGCATGATCTACATCCGGGCGGATGCCAACGACAAGATCGGGATCGGCCACATGATGCGCTGCTTTGCGATCGCCAAGGCGCTGCGGCGCCGGGGAACCGAGGCGACGTTCTTTGTGGCAGACAAGTCCTCGGCCAAGATGGCGGCGGAGGCGGGCTTTGGGTACGTGTGCCTCGGCACCGACTACGATCACATGGACCAGGAGGCGGACCGGCTCCTGCAGCACATGCAGGAGCGGAACGTGGACCATCTCCTCGTGGACTCCTACTTTGTGACCGAGCACTACATGAACCGGATCCGGGAGCTCGCGCGCCTCGCCTACTTAGACGACGTGAACCGCTTCCTCTATCCCTGTGACCTTCTCATCAACTACAACATCTACGCCGAGTCCCTGCGCTATCCGGAGCGCTATCAGGCGGCTGGCCTTGCCACCGACTTTGCCCTGGGGCTTTCCTACATGCCCCTGCGGGATGGCTACCTCTCGCTCGAGCGAGAGCCCCACGAGGGCTTTCGGATCCTTTTGACCACCGGCGCCACCGACCGGCTCGGCGTGGTGGAGGCATTTCTTGCGGCCTTCACGGACTCGGATCTTGCGGGCAAGACCGAGGTCTACGCGATCCTCGGCCGCTACCACGAGCACCGGGAGGAGCTGCGGGCAAAGTACGGAACGGTCCCCGGCGTGCACCTTTTGGACCCCCAGCCGGACCTTCGCGCCCTGATCGCCTCCTGCGACATCGCGGTGACCGCGGGCGGCACCACGGTCTATGAGCTCTGCGCCGGCGGCCTGCCGGCGGTGCTCCTGACCATCGCAGACAACCAGATGATGGCCGCGCAGGAATTCAACCGCCGGGGCCTCATCCCCTATGCGGGGGATGTGCGCACCGACATGGAGGGGACCGTGGAACGGGTCCTCGCCGAAATTCGGCGGGCCTATGAAAATCCGGAAAAACTGCAGGAGAAATCCCGTCAGCTTTGCACCGTCATCGACGGGCGGGGCGCGGACCGGATCGCCGAGGCACTCCTTGCCATGCGCTAGCGGCAGGGCACCCAGGCACAAGATCAACATCAGCACAAGAGGAAAGAACCCAACATGAGTAATTTAGCAGAAGAAATCGGCAGACGGCGGACCTTCGCGATCATCTCGCACCCCGATGCCGGCAAGACCACCCTGACAGAGAAGTTTCTCCTCTACGGCGGTGCCATCAACACCGCAGGCTCCGTCAAGGGCAAGGCGACCGCAAAGCATGCGGTCTCCGACTGGATGGAGATCGAGAAACAGCGTGGTATCTCCGTCACCAGCTCGGTGCTGCAGTTCGCCTACGGCGGCTGCTGCATCAACATCCTGGACACCCCCGGCCACCAGGACTTCTCCGAGGATACCTATCGGACCCTGATGGCAGCGGACTCGGCGGTCATGGTGATCGACGGCTCCAAGGGCGTTGAGGCACAGACCAAGAAGCTCTTCAAGGTCTGCACCATGCGCCACATCCCGATCTTCACCTTCATCAACAAGATGGACCGGGACGCGCTGGACACCTTTGACCTTCTCGACGACATCGAGACAAACCTCGGCATCGACACCTGCCCCATCAACTGGCCCATCGGCTCCGGAAAGGACTTCAAGGGCATCTACGACCGGAAGTCCCAGAACATCATCCAGTACGCGGACACCTTAAAGGGCACCAAGGAGGGCACGGAGACCGACATCCCGATGTCCGACACCGACGCCGTCCTCGCCCACATCGGGGAGAGCGCCTACGAAAAGCTGAAGGAGGAGTCGGAGCTGCTCGACGGCGCCGCGGTCCCCTTTGACCTGGAGGCGGTGCAGAAGGGACAGCTGACCCCGGTGTTCTTTGGATCCGCCCTGCAGAACTTCGGCGTCGAGATCTTCCTGAAGGCCTTCCTGGAGATGGCCCTGCCCCCGACGGCCCGCATGTCCGACCACGGCCTGATCGACCCGGTGGAGCACCGCTTCTCCGCCTTCGTCTTCAAGATCCAGGCAAACATGAACAAGGCACACCGGGACCGGGTCGCCTTCATGCGCATCTGCTCCGGCAAGTACGAGGCGGGCATGGAGGTGCGCCACGTCCAGTCCGGCCGCATCCAGCGCCTCTCCCAGCCTCAGCAGCTGATGGCAGAGGAGCGCAAGATCCTCTCCGAGGCCTATGCCGGCGACATCATGGGCGTCTTCGATCCGGGCATCTACGCGATCGGCGACACGATCTGCATGCCGGATGAGAATTTCCGCTATGAGGGCATCCCCACCTTCGCCCCGGAGCACTTCGCAAGGGTGCGCCAGGTGGATACGATGAAGCGGGATCAGTTCGTCAAGGGCATCCGCCAGATCGCCCAGGAGGGCGCCATCCAGGTCTTCCAGGAGTACAACACCGGCATGGAGGAGATCATCGCAGGCGTCGTCGGCGTGCTGCAGTTTGATGTCCTGAAGTTCCGTCTGCAGAACGAGTACAACGTGGAGATCAATCTGGAGATGCTGCCCTATGAGCACATCCGCTGGATCACGAAGTGCGAAGGCGATGTGAAGCACATCACGGGAACCACGGACATGAAGCTGGTCAAGGACATGAAGGACCGGCCGCTCCTTCTGTTCGTGAACCCCTGGAGCCCCCAGATGGTGCTGGACCGGAACAAGGGTCTGGAGCTGCAGGAATTCTCAAAGAATTAATTTCGCATCGTAGGCAAAGGCGGGCAAATCTGCTAAAATGTTCACAGCCGCCGGTCCCCCGGCGGCTCCCACACTTGCAACCAGTTAAGGAGGAACTTCCATGGCTGAGAAGGAACAGACGGCTGCGGAGAACCGGGAACACGACATTGACATCGGAACCGTCCGCATCGCGGACGACGTGGTTGCGATGATCGCAGGATATGCAGCACAGGAGGTGGACGGGGTCGCCGAGATGGCCGGCACCTCCACCCAGAGATTTTTCGGCAAATCGGCGCCCAAGCGCCCCACCCAGGGTGTGCGGGTAGAAGTGGCAGACGGCCAGGTCCGGGCGGATCTCTCCGTCATCATGGACTACGGCTTCAACATCCCCGCCACCAGCAGCAAGGTGCAGGCCCGGGTCAAGCAGGCCATTGAGAACATGACCGGCCTCTCCGTGGCGGACGTCAACGTGCGCATCGCGGGCATCAAGATGCCGGAAAACCAGGAAGACAAGGACAACTGAGAGATCTATGAAAAGAAGCAGCATGCGGGAGCAGGTCTTCAAGATCCTGTTCCGCCTGGAATTCAACAGCGTGGACGAGCTGCCGCAGCAGGAGGACCTGTTCTTCAGCAGCGGCGACTTCACGGCCACAGACAAGGACCGCGCTTACATCACCGACAAAGTCAACCGGATCGTGGCAAAACTCCCCGACATCGACCGGGAGCTCTCCGAGAAGATGAAGGGCTGGACCCTGGAGCGGGTGGGGCGCGTGGAGCTCGCCATCCTGCGGCTCGGGGTCTACGAGATCCGCTATGATGACGACATTCCCGAGGGCGTTGCCATCTCGGAGGCGGTGGAGCTGGCAAAGAAGTTTGGCTCGGACAATTCCGGAGCGTTCGTCAACGGCGTTCTGGCCAAGTTCACAGCCGGAAAGGCGCAGCCGGATGCCGGCCAGTAAGAGCAGGGTGTTCTCCGTGGGGCAGGTCAATGCCTACCTGCGGAATCTCTTTTCCTCGGACTACCTGCTCCGGAATCTCTGCGTCCGCGGAGAGGTCAGCAACCTGAAGTACCACAGCTCCGGACATATCTATTTCACACTCAAGGACGCCTCTGGGACACTGTCCTGCATCATGTTTGCAGGGAGTGTGTCAAGAGGCCTTTCTTTTCGTATGCACGAGGGGGACGAGGTCCTGGTGACCGGCAGCATCACCGTCTGGGAAAAGGGCGGCACCTACCAGCTCTACGCCGCGCGGATCGAGCGGGCGGGAGCCGGAGAGCTGAACGAGCGGTACGAGGCCCTGAAGAAAAAGCTCGAGGAGATGGGCCTCTTCTCCGAGGTCTACAAGCAGCCGATCCCCCGATACATCCGAAGACTCGGCGTGGTGACCGCCCCCACCGGCGCCGCCATCCGGGACATCATCAACATCGCGACACGGCGCAACCCCTTTGTGCAGATCATCCTGTACCCCGCACTGGTGCAGGGAGACGGCGCCAAGGAGAGCATCTGCCGGGGCATCCGGGCCCTGGACCGGCTCGGCGAGATCCATCCGGACGAAAAGGTCGATGTCATCCTGATCGGCCGCGGCGGCGGCTCCCTGGAGGACCTCTGGGCCTTCAACGAGGAGGAGGTCGCCCAGGCGGTCTTTGACTGCAGAACCCCCATCATCAGCGCGGTGGGCCATGAGACCGACACCGTGATCACCGACTACGTGGCGGACCTGCGGGCCCCGACCCCGTCGGCGGGGGCCGAGCTGGCGGTCTTTGACCTTGCCCGCTATCTGCAGGACGTGTCCGGGTACGAGACCCGCCTCACCGCAAAGATGAAGGAAAAGATCCTCCGGGCGCGGGGGAATCTGTCCCTGTGCCAGAACCGGCTTCTTGCCCTCTCGCCCAAGTCTCGGGTGGAGCGCATGCGGGGGAATCTGGAGCGCCTCTCGGAGAAGCTCTCCGCCGACATGCAGAACGCGCTTCTCTATGCAAAGCAGGAGCTCCTCGTGGAGGACCGGCTCCGGCAGGCAATGGAGCGGACCCTCCTTGCAAGGCAGCACGAGCTGGAGCTTCTGGCAGGGCGCCTCGAGGGCGTATCGCCCTTAAAGCGCCTCTCCGGGGGCTACGCCTTCGTGGAGAATGAACAGGGCCAGGCGCTAAAGAGCATCCGGGACATCGCCCCGGGGGAGCACATCCAGGTCCACGTCAAGGACGGAACCGTGCACGCTCTGGCAGAGCGCGTGGAGGAGAGCCCCGCAGCAGACGGGGCGCAGCAGTAACCGGAATCAGTTTGGGCCGCCTTGCGGCCGGGAAGAAGCAAGATGGCAGAAGAGAAGACAAAACCCAAGGAAGACGAGCGCTCTGTGGAGGAGATGTTTCAGGAGCTCAACCAGCTCCTTGCCGCCATGGAGGACGAAAACGCCACCCTGGAGCAGAGCTTTGCCAACTACGAGAAGGGCATGAAGCTCGTACAGGCCTGCAAGGCGCGGATCGACGGGGTGGAGAAGAAGGTGCAGCTGCTCTCCTCCGATGGGACGCTGCAGGATTTCACATAAAACAAAGGGGGACAGGGACGAAATGGACGAGAAGGCATTCCAGGAAGCGCTCCGGGAGCGGACAAAATACTGTGACAGCATCGTGGAGAAGTGGCTCCCCCGGCCTAAGAGCTATGAGAAGGAAGTGATCGGGGCAGCCAATTACAGCGTGCTGGCGGGGGGAAAGCGCCTGCGCCCGCTGATCATGGAGGAGACCGGCAGGATGTACTGCGGCCGGGCAAATCTGCGGGAGCCGTTCCTTGCGGCGATCGAGATGATCCACACCTATTCCCTGATTCACGACGACCTGCCGGCCATGGACAACGACACCCTGCGCCGGGGAAAGAAGACCACCTGGGCGGTGTACGGGGAGGGCATGGCCGTGATCGCCGGGGACGGGCTGCTCAACTACGCCTACGAGACGGCCCTGCGGGCCTTTGACCTGGCCGACGACGAGGAGGCGCCGCGGGTGGTGCACGCCCTGCGGGTCCTCGCGAAGAACGCCGGCTTCTTCGGCATGGTGGGCGGCCAGTGTGCAGACCTGCTCGCCGAGAAGCGCCCGGCGGGAGAGGTGAAGGACGACCTGCTCACCTACATCCACGAGAACAAGACCGCGGCCATGATCCGCTCCGCCTTCCAGATCGGGGCGATCCTGGCCGGTGCGCCGGAGGACGACGTGATCGCCCTCGGCGGCATCGCCGACGATGTGGGCCTTGCCTTCCAGATCCAGGACGACATCCTGGACGTGGAGGGGGATGCGGGGACCCTGGGCAAGTCGATCGGCAAAGATCGGGCCGAGGGGAAGGCGACCTATGTCACCCTCCACGGCCTCGACGGCGCAAAGACCCGGGTGGAGGAGCTCACCGGGGACGCCCTGCGGCGCCTGGACAAGCTCTCAGAGACCAGTGACTTTCTCCGCACCCTGGTCGAACACCTGATGACCAGAACCCGCTGAGGGGATGGAGTTGCAGGAATGGAAAAACTTCTTGACAGGATCAACCGGACTGGGGATATCAAAAAGATCCCCCCGGAACAATATGCCGCGCTGGCAGAGGAGATCCGGACCTTTCTCATCGACCATGTCTCCCAGACCGGCGGACACCTTGCCAGCAATCTGGGCACCGTGGAGCTGACCATGGGTCTGCACCTGGCGCTGGACCTGCCCCGGGATCAGATCATCTGGGACGTGGGACACCAGTCCTACACCCACAAGCTCCTGACCGGACGCAAGGAGGGCTTTGACACCCTGCGCCAGTACCACGGGATGTCGGGCTTCCCCAAGCGCTCCGAATCGGACTGCGACAGCTTTGACACAGGGCATGCCTCCAACTCGATCTCGGCAGGGCTGGGCCTCGTGCGCGCCCGGGATCTGCAGGGCGGCACCCAGACCATCGTCTCCGTCATCGGAGACGGCGCCCTGACCGGCGGCCTTGCCTACGAGGGCCTCAACAACGCTGCCCAGCTCAAGACCAACTTCATCATCATCCTCAATGACAACAACCGCTCGATCTCTGAGAACGTGGGCGGCATGCACCAGTACCTGAATGAGGTCCGCTCCTCCAACGCCTACCTGGATTTTCGGGAGAAGGTCTACCAGTCCCTGAAGGAGAACCCCCGGGCCATGGAACGGGTGCGCCGGGCGAAGAACCTCGTGAAGAGCCTCTTCGTGCCGGGCATGCTCTTTGAGAACCTGGGCATCACCTATCTGGGGCCCATCGACGGCCACGACGTGCTGGCGGTGAAGAAGGCGGTGCAGGATGCCAAGAACATCCGCAAGGCCGTGATCGTGCACGTTTGCACGAAGAAGGGCTACGGGTATCTGCCCGCGGAGAAGCACCCCGCGCGGTTCCACGGCACCGTCCCCTTTGAGATCGAGAACGGCCTGCCCAAGACCGGGAGCAAGGTGGGGTACACCGACGTGTTCTCCACGGTCATGATCAAGATGGCCCAGCGGGATCCGAAGGTGGTGGCAATCACCGCCGCCATGGCGGACGGCGTGGGATTAAAGCGCTTCCGCAACATCTACCCGGACCGGTTCTTTGACGTGGGCATCGCCGAGGAGCACGCGGTGACCTTTGCCGCGGGCCTTGCCCAGGGCGGCATGAAGCCCGTGGTGGCCATCTACTCGACCTTCCTGCAGCGGGCCTACGACGAGATCACCGAGGACGTGTGCATGCAGGACCTGCCGGTGGTCTTTGCGATCGACCGGGCGGGCCTTGTAGGGGCCGACGGGGCCACCCACCAGGGAATCTATGACTACTCCTACCTCTCCGCCATCCCAAACATGGTCATCTGTGCCCCGAAGAACAAGTGGGGCGTCAGCGACCTGATCAAGTTCGGACTGTCCTACGGGCACCCGATCGCGATCCGCTATCCCCGGGGCGCTGCCTGGGAGGGATATCCGGAGCTGCGCACCCCGGTGGAGCTGGGAAAGAGCGAGCTGATGGAGCAGGGGAGCGACGTGCTCCTGTTTGCAGCCGGCAGCATGGTGGAGACCGCGGCGAAGGTCCGGGAGGACCTTCTGCCGGAGGGGATCTCCTGCACGCTGGTCAACGCCAGGTTCATCCGCCCCTTTGACACCGAGATGTTAAACAAGCAGCTGCCCAACCACCGGCTCCTGGTCACCCTCGAGGAGAACGTGAAGAGCGGCGGCTTTGGCGAGCATGTGGAGGCCTGGGTGCTGGAGCACTTCCCCGGCTACCGGGTGATTCCCGTCGCCATCCCCGACCGGTTTGTGGAGCAGGGGAGTGTGGACCTGCTGAAGAAAGAGGTCGGCATCGACGCGGAGAGCATCGAGAAGAGGATCCGCGCCGCACTCGAAAAGGAGCCGGAATGAGCAAGACAAGACTGGACGTCCTCCTCGTGGACCAGGGCTTTGCGCCCTCCCGCGAGAAGGCAAAGATCATGCTGATGTCCGGCATCGTCTACGTCAACGGAAACAAGGAGGACAAGCCGGGCACCGGCTTTGACCCGGAGAAGGCAAAGATCGAGGTGCGGGGTGAGACCCTCCCCTACGTCTCCCGCGGGGGCCTGAAGCTCGAGAAGGCCCTCCGGGTCTTTCCGATCTCGCTGTCCGGTCGCACCTGCATGGACATCGGCGCCTCCACTGGGGGCTTTACCGACTGCATGCTGCAAAACGGCGCCTCCCATGTCTATTCGATCGACGTGGGCTACGGGCAGCTGGACTGGAAGCTTCGGAATGATCCCCGGGTGACCTGCATGGAAAAGACAAACTTCCGCTACCTCACCCCCGAAGGCATCCCGGGGCAGCTTCCCGACTTTGCCTCCTGCGACGTGTCCTTCATCTCCCTGTCCAAGATCCTGCCGGCGGCGTTTGCCATCCTGCTGCCGGATGCGGAGATGGTGTGTCTCATCAAGCCCCAGTTCGAGGCGGGGAAGGACCGGGTCGGCAAGAAGGGCGTTGTCCGGGACCCTGCGGTCCACCGGGACGTGATCCGGGACACCTTTGCCGCAACCCGGGCGATCGGATTTTCGATCCTTGCCCTCGACTTCTCCCCGATCCGGGGGCCGGAGGGCAACATCGAGTACCTGATGTATCTGAAAAAGCCGGGGGAGCATGCCCCCGCAGCAAGTGTCATCACCCCGGAGAACGAGGCGGGGTGCATTCAGAAGACGGTCGAGGCTTCCCATGCCGCATTCGAGTAATCCCAACCAGGCCCAGATGGAACACTTCTACATCATTGACAACCAGATGAAAGACCCGGAGGGGCACTTTGCCGCCGAGGTCGTCAATTTTCTTCGGGGAGAGGGCAAGACCTGCACCCTGGAGGAGGAGAGTGGCGGCAAGGTCCCGCAGGACGCGGACTGCTGCCTGGTTCTGGGGGGCGACGGCACCGTGCTCCAGGCCTCCCATGCGGTGCTGGGCGAAAACCTCCCCCTTCTTGGCATCAACCTGGGGACGTTGGGGTACCTTGCCCAGATCGAGAAGAAGGACTGGCAGACCGCGCTCCGGAAGGTCCTTGCCGGGAACTTCACCGTGGAGAAGCGGATGATGCTGGAGGGGACGGTGCCCGGCGGGCGGACCGAGTACGCCTTGAATGACGTCGTCTTTGCCCGAAGCGGCGCCCTGCAGATCCTGAACCTGGACGTCTTCGTCAACGGGCAGTTTTTGAACTCGTTCAACGCGGACGGCATCATCCTCTCCACCCCGACGGGCTCCACGGCCTACAACCTCTCGGCCGGCGGCCCCATTGTGGAGCCGGGGGCCCAGATGATCGTCATCACGCCGATCTGCCCCCACACCCTGAGCACCCGGTCCGTGGTCCTCTCCGCCAGCGACGTGGTGGGAATCCGGATCGGCCGCACCAGCACCGCCCGGGTGCTGGAGGCGGAGGTCCACTTCGACGGCCACCGCTCGGCGATCCTGCACACGGGGGACCTGGTCACGATCCACCGCTCGGAACGGACCGCCTCGCTGGTTGTCCTGGAGCAGCGCAGCTTTCTGGAGACGCTGCACCGGAAGATGGCAAACCTGACCTAGACGAAAGGAGGCGAAGATGCCCGGAAAAGCCAAACGCCTCCAGAGAATTCTGGAGATCATAGAAGCGCGCCCCATCGAGACCCAGGATGACCTGTGCCGCGCCCTGCGGGAGGACGGGTACGAGATCACCCAGGCCACGGTGTCCCGGGACGTGCGGGAGCTGGGACTCTCCAAGCGCCTGCGCCCCGACGGGCGCCTGTGCTACTCCTCCTACAGCGAGGAGGATGTGCGCACCCGGAACAAGTTCATCCGGGTCATCCGGGACGCCCTGGTCTCCATGGACACCGCCGGAAACCTTTTGATCGTCCGCACGATCTCGGGGATGGCGATGGCGGCGGCCGCTGCCATCGACTCCCAGAAGTTCGAGGACGTGGTGGGGTGCATCGCCGGGGACGACACGATCTTTGTCGCCATGAAGGAGCCCCGGGAGACCAAAGAACTCATGGAGAAGATCCGCCGCCTTGTGGGGGAGGAAACGCCCCCCGGGGCGGATCCCAGTCAAAAGCAGCCGAAACGATAACCTGTCTTTGCCCCGGAAGTGCAAAGGAGAAGTATGCTGATCAGTCTGCATGTCAAAAACCTGGCCCTCATCAAGGAGGAAGAAGTCAATTTCACGGATGGGCTCAACATCCTGACCGGAGAGACCGGCGCCGGAAAGTCCATCATCATCGGCTCCGTGAACCTGGCCCTGGGCGGCAAGGCCGACAAGGCCATGATCCGGACCGGGGAGGAGTTTGCCCTCATCGAGCTCGTCTTTTCCCTGGACAACGAGCGGCAGCGGGAGAAGCTCCGGGAGCTGGACATCGCCCCCGGGGAGGATGACACCATCCTCATCAAGCGCAAGATCTACCCCGGCCGCACCACCTGCACCGTGGAGGGGGAGAGCGTGACCGCAAAGCAGCTCCGGGAGGTGTCGGAGCTTCTGATCGACGTCTACGGCCAGCGGGAGAACCAGTCGCTTCTGCGGCGGGGTGCCCAGCTGGGGATCATCGACGCCTTTGCGGGAAAGGAGGCCGCCGGGATCAAGGCGCAGATCTCGACCTCCTTCCGTGCCCTCGCCGCGATGGAGAAGAAGTTTCAGGAGGACAACCTCTCCGCCTCCCAGCGCACCCGCGAGATCGACCTGCTGTCCTATGAGGTGCAGGAGATCCAGGAAGCCGGCCTCAAAGAGGGAGAGGACAGTGAGCTGGAAGCCAGCTACAAAAAGATGCTGGGCTTTCAGAAGATCACCGAGGCCCTCGCGGAGAGCTCACAGCTGACCGATGACGAGGAGACCAGCCCTGCCTCCCGGATCGGCCGCGCCCTGCGCGCCCTGGGCAGCGTCCAGGGCCTGGATGCGGATCTGGACGCCCTGGCGGGCCAGCTCTCCGACATCGACAGCCTCCTCTCGGACTTCGGGCGGGCCATCTCCGACTACTCGGAGAACCTCTCCTTCGACGAGGGCGCCTTCCGGGAGACGCAGGAGCGGCTCGACCTGATCAACCGCCTGAAGGACAAGTACGGCCGGACGATCCCGGACATCCTTGCCGCCCTGGAGAAAAAGCAGGCGCGGCTGGACGAGCTCTCCGACTACGACGCCGCAAGGGCAAAGCTGAAGGCCGACATGGAGGCGGAGAAACAGCACCTCCTGTCCCTCTGCAGGGAGCTCTCCGGGATCCGGAAGAAGGCCTCGGACGAGTTTCGGACCAGGCTCACGAAGGAGCTTTTGGACCTCAACTTCAACCAGGTGGACTTCTCCATCGCCCAGCAAAGCGGCGAGGAGTTCCTCTCCTCCGATGGCTATGACAAGATCACCTTCTACATCTCGATGAACCCCGGCGAGTCGCCGCGGCCGCTGGATACCATCGCTTCCGGCGGTGAGCTCTCAAGAATCATGCTGGCCTTAAAGACCGTCTTTGCCGGCAAGGATGAGATCCACAGCTTCATCTTCGATGAGATCGACAGCGGCATCAGCGGCCAGACCGCCTGGAAGGTCGCCGAGAAGATGGGACGCCTTGCGAAAAACCACCAGATCCTGTGCATCACCCACCTGGCCCAGATCGCCGCGATGGAGGATGCCCACTTCCTGATCGCCAAGCACGTGGAGGACGGCAGGACTGAGAGCCACATCACAAGGCTCACCGAGGAGGAGTCCACCCGGGAGACTGCAAGGCTCCTTGGCACCTCCAGCATCACCAAGCAGGCCCTGGAGAACGCCGCGGAGTTAAAGGCCGAGGCCGCCAAGGCCAAGGCCGCAGGATAAGGAGGCAGCATGCGCATCGACGAAATGGAGCAGGCATTCTCCGAGCTGGTCTCGTCCTTTCACCTCGTCTCCGCCGACGAGATCCCGGACATCGACCTGTACATGGACCAGGTGACGACCTTCATGGAGCAGAAGCTCTCCCCCTACACCAGGGACCCGGAGCACGACAAGATCCTCACCAAGACCATGATCAACAACTACGCCAAGAGCAGTCTCCTGGTGCCCCCCGTCAGGAAGAAGTACGGGACGGACCACATGCTGCTTTTGCTGTTCATTTTTTACATGAAGTCCTTCCTGCAGATCTCCGACATCGAGGAGATCCTTGCCCCGGTGAAGGACCGGTATGTTGCGCCCAGGGACACGGGAAAGAAGGGCGCCAAGGCAGAGGAGCCAAGGAGCGACATCACCCTGCGGCAGATCTACACCGAGGTGGCAAAGGACATCCGGGACGATCTGCCCGCCCTGGCGGCCGACGCGCAGAAGACCTTTGCGCGCTCCCGCGCGTCCTTTGCCGAGGCCCCCGAGGAGGACCGGGAGATCCTCCAGGAGTTTGACCTTCTGTGCCGGCTCTCGGCGGAGATCTACCTGAAAAAGCTCTACATCGAGCGGACCCTGGACGCCAGAAAGCAGACTTCTGACAGCAGCAAGAAGACCAAAGACGCAAAAGAAGAAGGAAGACAGACGAGTTGAGCATTTATGACACCCTGAACCAACCACAGCAGGAAGCCGTTTTTCACACCGAGGGACCGCTTCTCATCCTCGCCGGTGCCGGCTCCGGCAAGACCCGGGTCATCACCCACCGCATCGCCTACCTGATGCAGGAGTGCGACGTAAACCCCTGGAACATCCTGGCCATCACCTTCACCAACAAGGCGGCGGGAGAGATGCGGGACCGGGTGGACAAGCTGATCGGCTTCGGCTCCGAGAGCATCTGGATCTCCACCTTCCACTCCATGTGCGTGCGGATCCTGCGGCGCCATGCAGACCTTTTGGGCTTTGACACCCGCTTTACGATCTACGACGCGGACGATGCGAGGAGCCTTGTCCGCCAGTGCCTGAAGGAGAAGCAGGTAAACCCCAAGGAGATCTCGGACCGGACCGTCGCCTCCCTGATCTCCCACGCCAAGAACCTCCTGCAGACCCCCCAGATGTACAAGGAGTCCTGCGAGGGGAGCGGGAAAGCAAACCTCATCACCAGGACGGCCGCTGAGATCTACCGCCTCTATGACGAGAAGCTCCACAAGAACAATGCGATGGACTTCGACGATCTGCTGATGAAGACCGTGCAGCTCTTCACCGCCCACGACGAGGTGCTATCCTCCTACCAGGAGCGCTTCCGGTACATCTGCGTGGACGAGTACCAGGACACGAACCGGGCCCAGTTTGAGCTGATCCGGCTCCTGGCGGGAAAGTACCGGAACCTGTGCGTCGTCGGCGATGACGACCAGAGCATCTACAAGTTCCGGGGCGCGGACATCCACAACATCCTGGACTTCGAGAAGGTCTACCCGGATGCGACGGTGATCCGCCTCGAGCAGAACTACCGCTCCACCCAGAACATCCTCTCCGCGGCCAACGCGGTGATCGCCAACAACAAGAACCGGAAGGCCAAAAAGCTCTGGACCGACAAGGGCGACGGAGACAAGGTGCACCTGCGGGTCCTTCCGACCGGCGACCAGGAGGCCCGGTTTGTCGCCAGCGACATCCAGGAGAAGAAGCGGGAGAACCCGAGCCTTCACTACGCGGACTTTGCGGTGCTCTACCGCTCCAATGCCCAGTCCCGGCTTCTGGAGGATCAGTTCGTCGCGATGTCCATTCCCTACAACATCGTGGGTGGCCACAACTTCTACGACCGCATGGAGGTCAAGGACATCCTGAGCTACCTGCGCACCATCGACAACGGCCGGGATGACGTCAACACCCAGCGCATCATCAACGTCCCCAAGCGGGGGATCGGCGCTACCACGATCGAGCGGGTCCAGGCCTTTGCCGACAGCCAGAACATCAGCTTCTTCGAGGCCCTGGAGCGGGCAGACGAGATCACCGCGATCTCCCGGGGGCGGGGAAAACTCGCACCCTTTGTGGACATGATCCACAGCCTGCGGGACTACGCCGCCACCCACCGGATTGACGACACGATCCGCAAGATCGTGGAGCTGGCGGACTACAACACCTACCTGCACAACTACGACGAGGAGACCGCGGACGATCGGATCGCCAACGTGGACGAGCTGATCTCCAAGGCAGCCGACTACGAGGAGCAGCAGGAGGAGACCGGGGAGGAGGCACCGACTCTGTCGGGCTTTCTCGAGGAAGTCGCCCTGGTGGCCGACATCGACCAGGTGGGCGAGGACGACCGGGTCCTGCTCATGACCCTGCACTCCGCCAAGGGACTGGAGTTCCCCCGGGTCTACATCACCGGCATGGAGGAGAACCTCTTCCCCAGCTACATGGCCCTGATGGACGGCAGCGATGAGGCTATCGAGGAGGAGCGGCGCCTTGCCTACGTGGGCATCACGAGGGCCAGGGAGGACCTGACCCTGACCGCCGCGGTGTTGCGTCTGTTCCGGGGCATGCCCCAGTGCAATCCGCTGTCCCGGTTTTTGCTGGAGATCCCGCAGGAGCTCCTCGACACCGAGGAGGACGGCGATGACGACTGGCTCCATGCCGCAAAACGCGGCGATGACGAGGAGGAGGGGGAGGACGATGACGACAGCATCCCCTTTGCCGATGCCAGAGGCGTGATCGGCGGCCATCACAACGCGGCTCCGTCCCACTACGGGTACGGCTCCTACGGCACCCCCGCCCCGAAGGCGGCCGTCAAAAACCGCTACGCCGGGACAAAAAAGCTCCCGGAGAGCGGAAGAACCGCGCCAAGGCCGAAGGCGACCTACGTGCCGCCCCACACCGACGAGAGCAAAAAGCCCTGGATCGCAAGACAGGGCGGCCTCTCCTCGCTGCAGAAGGGAACCCCGAAGATCACCACCCCCGACTACGTGGTGGGGGACCGGGTGCGCCACGTCAAGTACGGGGAGGGCACCGTGACGGCCATGGAGAAGGGACCGCGGGACTGGAAGGTCACCGTGATGTTCGACGAGTGCGGGCAGCGCATCCTCTATGCCGCCTTCGCAAAACTCGAGAAAATCTGATCCCCGGCGGCGCTTTCGGAGGGACCCGTGCGAATCGATCGCTTGAAGGTTCCCGCTCCGGGGTGTATCATGATGCCATCAGAAATCCAAAAGACGGGAGGCTGCACAAATGGATAACAAGCTGACAAAGGTGCTTCGCGCTCTGACAACCAAGGAAGACCGGGAAAAGAAGAACAACACGCTGGTTGTGGTCTTTGCCATCATCGGTGCAGTCTGCGTGATCGGCCTGGTCGCCTACCTCATCTATCGCTTCATGAAGCCCGACTACTTCGAGGACTACGATGACGATTACGACGATGATGAGTACGAGGAGGACGCCGAAGCCGAAGCGGAGGAGGGTACCACCCCGGCCGACGCGGATGCCGCATCGGAGGACGAGCCGTCCAAAGAGTAAGCAGAGACATTGCCAGAAACGAAAGAGGGCAGTCCGGATCTGAAGCCGGACTGCCTTTTGTGCATGCAGGGAAGGAGAAAGCAGCAGATGAAAAAAGGCGAGAGAATCGAGGGCGTGATTGAGGAGCTCCGCTTCCCGAACCGGGGCATCTTTCACGAGGACGGCACCGAGGTCCAGGTGAAGAATGCCCTGCCCGGACAGAAGGTGGCCGCGCGGGTGACCAAGAAGAGAAACCACACCGCCGAGGCCTCCCTCCTGGAGGTCCTGACTCCCTCCCCGAAGGAGCTGGAGCCCCCCTGTCCCGTGTCCGGGGTCTGCGGCGGGTGCCTGATGCTCTCCCTCCCCTACGATGAAACCCTGACCATCAAGCAGATCCAGGTGATGAAGCTGCTGCAGGGCGCACTGGATCTGTCGGTGGAGGAGGGCGTGGACCGGCAGCCCTGGCAGTCGGTCACCTCCTGGTACACCGGGATCCTCGCAAGTCCGAAGATCTTCGGGTTCCGCAACAAGATGGAGTTCACCTTCGGAGATGAGGAAAAGGGCGGCCCCCTGACTCTTGGCATGCACCGGAGAGGGAGCTTCCACGACATTGCGGATGCCTCCTCCTGCGTCATCGTGGACGAGGACTTCCGGGCAATCCTCAAGGCAACCAGGGACTACTTTGCAGACCTTCAGGTTCCCTTCCTGCACCGCTATCAGCAGGAGGGCTACCTGCGCCACCTCCTGGTCCGGAAGGCTGCCCACACCGGGGAGATCCTGGTGGATCTTGTGACCACCACACAGACCGCTGTCCTGCCAAAAGAGGAGAGGACGCTCCTTTCGGCGTATGCGGACCTTCTGCTGTCGCTCCCCCTCACCGGAACCATCGCAGGCATCCTGCACACGAAGAACGACTCCATCGCGGATGTGGTGGAAGACCAGGGGACCGAGATTCTCTACGGGAAGGACTGCTTCACGGAGAAGCTCCTTGGCCTCTCGTTCAAGGTCACCCCGTTCTCCTTCTTCCAGACCAACAGCTACAGCGCCGAGGTCCTCTACAGCACCGCCCGCCAGTACGTGAGCGGCCTGTTCCCGCCCCTTGCACCGGACGGAAGCCTCAATAAGGGTCCCGTGATCTACGATCTCTACTGCGGCACCGGGACGATCTCTCAGCTCGTCGCCCCCACTGCCTCCCACGTCTACGGGATCGAGATCGTGGAGGAGGCCGTGCAGGCGGCAAGAGAGAATGCCGCCCGCAACGGCATCGACAACTGCACCTTTGTCGCGGGGGATGTCCTGCAGAAGCTCGATGAACTGGAGGAAAAGCCGGATCTCATCATCCTGGATCCGCCCCGGGACGGCGTCCACCCCAAGGCCCTGCCCAAGATCCTGGCCTACGGGGTCCCCTACATCCTGTACATCTCCTGCAAGCCGACAAGCCTTGCGCGGGATCTGCCCGCCTTCTTCCATGCGGGCTACCGGCCGGTGAAGGGCTGCAGCGTGGACCAGTTCTGCTTCTCTGGAAATGTGGAGACCGTTGTTTTATTGAGCAAGCAATAATGTGCCCCCTTCCTTCCGGATAAATTCTCCGACTGACCGTCGGAAGACAGAGTAGTCGTTTCTGGAATGTGAGGCCGACCCATTTGCGGGTCGGCCTTTTTGAATTGGCCCGACTTCCCGCCCATATCCCGGAAAGCTGCGGAGAATGCGGTTCGAATGCAGCTGGCACCGCGCAGCCACATGGGACATGGCCTGACAGTGCCAGACGCTGTTCCTCCATCCCAGACACTGTGTTTTGTTTGACGAAAAAAGACATCCGCTGCATAATCCACACGACTGAGCACCATCTTTTCAAGACGTAGACACGGGAGAAAACTGGAAAATGAAATTCCGGAATGTCGATCACATCGTCATCACCACACAGGATCTGGAGGCGTGCCTTCATTTCTATGCGGACATCCTCGGGATGGAGGTGGATCAGGCAAACGGCCGCTATGCCGTCCGATTTGGCAGCCAGAAGTTCAACATCCACACGAAAAAGGCGGAATTCCTGCCGGCCGCGGAACATCCGACGTACGGCAGTCTCGATCTGTGCCTGATCCTTGACAGCGGCCTGGATGATGCGGTGCAGGAGATCACAAAAAAGGGATATCCGATCCTGCTCGGACCGGTTGCGCGCCACGGCGCGCTGGGACCGATGCAAAGCATTTACCTGCGGGATCCGGACGGCAATCTGGTCGAGCTGGCATCCTACCAGAAGGAAGCAGAAAAATAGAGCGGTCACCTGCTCTGTCAGCACCTACTCCCGGCTGCCAAAAATCCATGAACCGACAGGCTGAGTTAGCCCTTCTTTTCTTCTGCGGTTTTGGAGTTTACGGTTCTTCATTATGGGTACCATGGCAGGGGAAAATGCGGCAAAAGGATCTTCCGATTTTGGGGAGGCTTGTCGCCAACAGCGGCCGGCTATCATAATTGCAGTTTCCCGTAGTGTTCGTTATAATGTGCCAGTTGTTCTATTTATTAACATGATGATCTCGTTTTCAGAACACGTCTCTGCTTGTGGTTTATCGGGGGAAAAAAATTCCGACAACCAGAAAGGACCTCCTCATGCCCCAGCTCATTCGCTCCCGGCGGGCGCAGAACACCCTGCGCCTTCTGCAGATTCTCCTTGTCCTGGAGTTTCTGTTTCTGTGCTATGTCAACCTGCGCCTGACCTCCCACATCCTCGACGGAGACGCTGCCGACCTGTACGGCCACATCATGGAGATGGGAGAGCAGGGGACCCTCTTTCTCACCGGCTGGCAGTACACGACCACCATGGAGCTCGACTGCGTGACGCTTCTGGCTCTGCCCCTGTACCTTCTGACCCACAAGATCTTCGGCTCCGTCGGCATCGCCAACATCCTGTTCGTCCTGTTGCTTGCCGCCGTCATCCTCCGGGTGGTGAAAAACCTCGGCGGGACCATCGCCCAGGGAACCCTCTCCGTACTTTTGGTGCTGCTTCCCTACGACGTGGGCATGCTGGACTACATGGACATGATCCTGTTCGGCGGTTCCCAGTACCTCATCAAGGTGCTGGTGCCGCTGCTTCTTATCGCCCTGCTCACGGAAAAGGAGCGCCGCCCCTCCGGGACCCTCCTCACCATTCTGTACGTCTTTCTGCTGTTTGTGTCCTCCCTCTCGAGCGGCTTCTATGTTCTTCTCATGGGGATTCTGCCGCTTCTTGTCTTTTCCCTGTTTCGCTGGGGACGCACCCCCTGGTCTTCTGACCGGGCAGGACGCCTGCGGCTTCTTGTTCTCACCCTTCTGACCGCAGCCGCCTCCCTGTCGGGCCTTGCCCTGCAGAAAGCTTTGGACATCACCACCCGGGAGGAAGAACTCCATCTCATCCGCTTTGAGGATCTCGCCACGTGCCTTCTTGCCATCCCGGCAGGGCTCCTGGACATCCTCGGGGTCTATCCCAGTACGGCCACCGTCAGCGTGCTCTCCCGGGACGGCATCCTCGCCCTGCTCAAGGGCGGCATGACGCTGCTGGTTCTTGGCATCGGCCTGGTGGTATTTTACCGGGGCGTGATCCGGCAAAAGGCCGATGAAAACGTGGCCATCCTCACCGTGCTGCTCCCCTTTACCATCCTGATCATGTGCTTTGTAGACACCCGCTACAGCACCTCCAACAGCTACGTGGAGTCCCGGTATTTTCTCCTGGGCATGGTCCCCCTGCTGATTCTTGCCGGCATGAAGCAAGAGCCCCTGCTGGAGGAGAAACTCCGCCTTCCCGCCGCTTCCTGCACCATCGCACTTCTTCTGTGTCTGATGATCCTCTGCGGAAGGAGCGTAGTGCAGGCAGCCAAAAACTCCAACTACTGCTATCACCTCCTGGAGAGCGTCAATGCCATCGATGCGGACACGGACGGGGACATCGGGAGCGTCTTTGTCCTCGGGGACAACGACACCGCGCGGATCCTGCGCCTTCTGGACCGCTCCCGCACCTATGCCGGTACCACCACCGACGCCCCCACACAGCTGTCGCTCTCGGACAACTATGCAAACTACAACGCAAAGGATCACTTCAGCCAGCAGAACCTGGTCCTTGTCATCCACGGGACAAATCTGACGGACTACCTGCCGGAGGAAACCGCCGCGCTCTACACCTATGCCGCCACCACCGACTGGTTCGACCTCTACTGCGCCGACGTCTGCCCCTTTGGGGACTGACCCGGGTTTTCTTCTTTGCAACTGTCCCTGCGGACCGTATAATCGGTAAGGACGGGCGGGACCGCAGGATGGCCAGCACAGCATGACCCGATACCAAGGAACCGCTCGCCGGTTCCTTTTTTCGTTGTCTTTTTCCCGCCGGTGCGGGACAGGAGCGTTTCATGTCCAAAGTCATCATGGTGCAGGGCACGATGTCCAGCGCCGGAAAGAGCTATCTTGCGGCGGGGCTCTGCCGCATCTTCCATCAGGACGGCTGGCGGGTCGCGCCCTTCAAGTCCCAAAACATGGCCCTGAACTCGTTTGTCACGAAGGAGGGCCTGGAGATGGGCAGGGCTCAGGTCATGCAGGCCGAGGCCGCCGGGGTGGAGCCGGTCTGTGCGATGAACCCGATCCTCCTAAAGCCGACCGGCGACACCAAAAGCCAGGTCATCGTGAATGGCGTTTCCCGGGGGGATCTGGATGCCATGGCCTACTATGCCAAAAAGAAGGCCCTTCTTCCCGTCATCCGGGCTGCCTTCCAATCCCTGGAAAAGGACGCGGACATCATCGTCATCGAGGGGGCGGAGAGTCCCGCAGAGGTGAACCTCCGGGAGAACGACATCGTCAACATGGGCCTTGCCGAGCTCGTGGATGCGCCGGTTCTTTTGGTGGGGGACATCGACCGGGGCGGCGTGTTCGCGCAGCTTCTCGGCACCCTGGAGCTTCTCACCCCCTCCGAGCGGGCCAGGGTCCGGGGTCTTGTCATCAACAAGTTTCGGGGAGAGGAGAGCCTCCTCACCCCCGGGATCGATCTTCTGACTGACCGGACCAAAGTCCCAACCCTCGGTGTCCTGCCATGGATTCCCGTCCGCCTCGACGACGAGGACTCCCTCTCGGCACGGCTCCAGAAAGGCACAGCCCGTGAGGGATGTGTGGACATCGCGGTGATCCGGTTCCCCCGCATCTCCAACTTCACGGATCTCGATGCCTTTGATCCGATCAAGGAGGCGCACGTTCGGTACGTGGACCGGCCGGAGGAACTCGCCGGTGCGGACCTTCTGATCCTGCCTGGCAGCAAAAACACGATCGGGGATCTTCGCTGGCTCAAGGCCGCCGGCTTTGCCAAACCCATTTCTGCCTTTGCCAAAGACCATCCGGTCCTCGGGATCTGCGGCGGCTACCAGATGCTGGGGGAAACCGTGGAAGATCCCCTCTGCGTCGAGGAGGGCGGGGAGGAGACGGGCCTTGGCCTTCTCCCGGTTCGAACCGTTCTGATGGGGCAGAAGACCACCCGCCTAAGCAGCGGGAAGATCCTTGCCGGCACCGGTTTTTTCCAAGGGCTTGGCGGCGCACCGGTTTCGGGGTATGAGATCCACATGGGGGACACCCGCCCCATGCGGGAGGGCGTGACCCCCTTTGCAGCGTTTTCCGGCCGCACGGACGGCGCGGTCCTTGGAAACGCCGCCGGCACCTACCTGCACGGCCTCCTGGATGCCGGAGACCTGGCCGAGAATCTTACCCGGATGCTGGCAGCCCGAAAGGGGATCGTGATTGCAAAAGGGGAACACACCAATCCAAGGGCGTTTCGGGAGACGCAGTACAACCTGATGGCAGAGAGCATCCGCGCCCACCTGGATCTGGATGCGGTGTACGGGATGCTCCGGGAGGCAGCGATCTGATGGCATGGGAACAGGAGATCAAAACAGCAGAGGAGGTGCTCTCCAGGGCGCTCCCCATCCGGCCGGTTGATAAGGGGTGGATCCTCAGGGTGCAGCGCGCCTGGGACGCCCTGGCAAAACCCCTGGACGGCTTCGGGCGCCTGGAGCAGGAGACCGCCCGCATCGGCGGAATCCAAAAGACCTTTCCCCCGGACCTCTCCCACGCGGAGGTCCTCGTCCTTGCCTCCGACAACGGGATCGTGGCAGAGGGGGTGTCCCAGTCGGGGCAGGAGGTGACCGCCCTCTGCGCCGGCCGGATTGCGGCGGGGTGCTCCACCCTGGGGCCCCTGGCAGCGCGCACCGGGGCGCGGATTCTGGTCTATGACCTTGGCATCTGCGGACCCACCCCGGCGGGGGTGATCCCGCACAAGATCGCTTCTGGAACCCGGGACTTTTTGAAGGCCCCCGCCATGACAAGGAAGGAGACCCTCGCCGCCATCGGGACCGGGATCTGCCTTGTGCGGGAGCGGAAGCAGGCAGGGGCCACCCTCCTTGGCACCGGGGAGATGGGGATCGGCAACACCACCACCTCCGCGGCCATCCTCTCCGCCCTGCTTCACCTTTCTCCCGAGGAGACCTGCGGGCGGGGCGCCGGGCTCTCCGACGCGGGACTGGCAAGGAAGCGGGAGGTGGTCCGGCGGGGCCTGCAGCGCTATCAATCCGACTGCTCCGATCCCCTGGCCGTCCTCTCGGACCTGGGCGGTTTTGACCTTGCGGGCCTTGCCGGGGTGTGCCTTGGCGGTGCGCTGTACCACGTGCCGATCCTCCTCGACGGGATCATCAGCCAGGCCGCGGCCCTCGCCGCCTGGAAGCTGAACCAAGCGGCGCTCCCCTTCTGGATTCCCTCCCACAGGAGCGGGGAACCCGCCGGGAAGGCGGTTCTCTCCGCCCTCTCGCTCGCACCTGTCCTGGACGCGGATCTTCGCGTGGGAGAGGGGACCGGCGCCCTTTTGGTACTGGACCTTCTGCAGAGTGCGTGCTCGGTTCTCACCTCCTCCCAGGACTTTTCGGACTATGGGCTGACCCCCTACAGGAGACCGGAGGATGCCGCCCATGCGTAAGACAAAGCTGATCCTCGTGATCGGGGGGAGCGGAAGCGGCAAGTCCGCCTATGCGGAGGACCTTGTCAGGCGGGCAGGGCTTCCCCATGTGTTTTACCTGGCCGACATGATCTGCACGGATGGGGAGGCCAAAGAGAAGATCCGGGTCCATGTTGAAAGAAGGGCAGGATACGGCTGGGAGACCATCGAGCGCCCAAGGGATGTCGGAGGCATCTCCCTCCAAACCCCGCGGGAAGAGACCGCCCTCCTTCTCGAGGACCTTCCGAATCTTTTGGCAAACGAGATGTTCGGGACGCCGCAGCAAAGCGGGGAGGAAGCTGCCAAAAAAATCCTGCGGGATCTGAAGGCGCTGTCGCAGCAGGCGTCCCTCGTTGTCATCGTGACCGGGGATCTTCTGCGGGACGGGATCCGGTACGATGCGGACACCGAGGCGTACCTTGCGGCCCTGGGAGCCCTCCACCGGGCACTGGCCCAAGAGGCCGCCGCGGTCACCGAGGTGGTCTTTGGGATCCCGGTCCGTTGGAAGGAGGACAACAATGGGTGAGAAGGAAATGGAAGAGAAGAGAACGGAGCCAAAAAGGAAGGCATCACTCTTACGGGCCCTCCCCGTCGCCTTCTCCCTCTATTCCCGCATCCCCATGCCCCGCTTTGTCTGGGGGTCGGAGGACATGGCCTATCACCTGATCTACTTTCCCCTGGTGGGCCTTGTGATCGGGGTGCTCCTCGTGCTCTGGCAGAGGCTCTGCCTTGCCCTTTCCCTCTCCCCGCTGACGTTCTCCCTGGTGGGCACCGCCCTGCCACTTCTTCTCACCGGGGGCTTTCACTTTGACGGCTACCTGGACACGATGGATGCGATCCACTCCTACGGGGACCGGGAGAAAAAACTCGCCATCATGGATGATCCCCATGTAGGGGCCTTTGCCGTCGTCCACGGCCTCGTGTTCTGCCTGCTCTACAGCGCCGGGCTCTCGGTGCTGGCTGCAGATACGAAAGGGATCTGCTGCGCCGCGGCGGGCTTTGTCCTCTCGCGGGCGATCTCCGGCCTTGCGGTGGTGACCCTGCCCTCCGCAAAGACCGGCGGCATGCTGCAGACCTTTGCAAGGACCGCCCAAAAGCGCGCGGTCCGGGGGGCCCTGCTGGCAGAGCTTTTGGCTGCCTCCGCCCTTCTTTTGTGGTATGCCCCGCTCTCCGGATCACTGGTGCTTGCCGCCTGCCTGATCACGTTTTTTGCCTACCGCCGCTATGCCCTTCACACCTATCAGGGGATCACCGGGGATCTGGCCGGCTGGTTTGTCACGCTTGCAGAACTGTTCATGGTCCTTGCCGCCGCCTGCGGCAGTCTCCTGAACTGACCTCAGACGAAAGGGAATGGAAAGATGGAACTGGTCCTCGGCGGCCGCGCCTGCGGCAAGACCGACTATGTCAGAGAAAAATACAAAAGCTGCATCCTGCTCGCACCGGACACCCCCTGGGAAGAGATACGGGAAAAGGCCCGTGTGCTCCCCCTGGACACGGCCCTGGTGCTGGATCGCCTCCACGAGGGGATCCGCCTCGCCCTGGAGGGCGGAAAGGACAGGGAGGAGATCCTCGCCTTCCTGACCGCGCTGGCAAGGGAAGTGCCGTCCCTTGTCGTTGTCACCGATGAGATCGGCTGCGGCATCGTGCCGTTGGATCCCTTTGACCGGCGCTGGCGGGAGGTGACCGGCCGCATCGGCACGGAACTGGCAAAACAGGCAGGGACCGTGACCAGGATCCAGTGCGGCATCCCGCAGGCTTTGAAGTGCGCGCCCCATCCCCGGCAAAAGGTCCTGCTCCTTCGCCACGGAAAAACCAGGGGAAACCTGGAACGGCGCTACATCGGGCGGACCGATGAGCCCCTCTGCCCGGAGGGAAGGCAGGAGCTTCTGGAAAAGCGCAGAAATCTGCCCGCGACAGCCCCCGGGACCCCACTCTACGTGAGTCCCCTGCTTCGCTGCCGCGAGAGCGCAGACCTTCTCTTTCCCGGCGTTCCAAAGATCCCGGTTTCCGACCTTCGGGAGATCGACTTTGGCCGCTTTGAGGGAAAGCGCGCAGAAGACCTCTCCGGCGATCCCGCCTATCAGGCCTGGATCGACAGCGGCGGAACGCTGCCCTTCCCGGAGGGGGAGGCGCGGGACCACTTTGAGGCAAGGACTGACGCGGCCTTCTGGAAGATCCTGCAGCAGGATCCGGAGGAAATGCCGCCGGATCTTATCTTTGTCGTGCACGGGGGCACCATCATGTCCGTTCTCTCACTGCTCACGGGAAAGGACTACTACGACTTTCAGGTCCCCAACGGGGACGGGTATCAGCTGGTGCTGCACCGGGAGAACGGATGCGTTCTGGTCGATTCCCTGCGGAGGCTCTCATGATCAATCTCACTTCCCATCTTGCTGCCTTCTCCCTGGGTGCCCTGCTGGACCTTCTCATCGGGGATCCCCACAGCATTCCCCACCCGGTCTCCCTCATCGGCGCCCTGATCCACGCCCTGGACGAGTCGTTCCGGGCAAAGGCCGCCGAAGCGCCGGACCGCAGGCAGGCAGAGCACCGCTATGGCGCACTGCTGGCGGTGCTGGTGCTTCTTGCCACGGGATTTTCCTCCCTGGCGATCGTGCTCCTTTTCTACCGCATCGGCAGGATCCCAGGCATCCTGGTGGAGGCCGTCATGACCTGCCAGATCCTGGCGGCCCGCTCCCTTGCCGCCGAGAGCGGCAAGGTGGGAGATGCCCTGGAGGAGGGGGATCTCCCGAAGGCAAGAACGGCCGTCTCCATGATTGTCGGCAGGGACACCGGGAACCTGGACGCCGCCGGAGTCACCCGGGCCGCGGTGGAGACCGTCGCCGAAAACACCTGCGACGGTGTCATTGCGCCCCTTCTGTACACCGCCCTGGGCGGGCCGGTACTCGGCTTTTGCTACAAGGCCGTCAACACGATGGACTCCATGATCGGCTACCGGAATGACACCTACCGGTACTTCGGCACCGCGGCGGCGCGGCTCGACGATGTCCTGAACTTCCTGCCCGCACGGCTCAGCGCCTGGCTCCTCATCCTGTCCTGCCCGCTCTTGGGAAAGGCCTATGACATCCGGGGTGCGGTGCGCATCTGGCGGCGGGACCGGAAAAAGCACAAGAGCCCCAACTCCGCCCAGACGGAGGCCGCCATGGCAGGGGCCCTGGGGCTTCGCCTGGCGGGCCCTGCGTCCTATTTCGGCGTGCCGGTGGAGAAACCCTACCTCGGCGATGCAAAGCGCGAAATCGAGCCCCTGGACATCAAAAAGGCCAACTCCCTGATGTTCACCGCGGCCTTCCTCTGCTTTTTGCTCTGCACGGCGGTGCTCGCCCTCTTTGCCTGAGGGCAGACGAATCAAAAAGGAGGCAGTATGCACGGCGGAAACATCTATGACGGCACCATCACCCTGGACTGCTCCGTCAACCTGAACCCCCTCGGCATCCCGGGGGAGGTGAAAAAGGCGCTGGAGGCATCCCTTGCCATGGCGGACACCTATCCGGACCCGGAGAGCACGGCGCTTCGGGAGGCCCTCTCTCTGCGCCTTGGCATCCCGAAACAGCAGATCCTTGCGGGGAACGGGGCCTCGGAGCTCATCCCCGCCATTGTGCGGGCGGTACACCCCATGCGGGCCCTCCTTCCCGCCCCCTGCTTTTCGGGGTACGAGCGGGCTTTTCGGGCCTGTGGGATCACGCCCTCCTTCTTTCCCCTTTCGTGGGAGCGCGGGTTCCTGCCGGGAGGGGAATTTCTGGATGCCATTGATAAGGTACGCCCGGACCTTGTCTTTCTCACCAACCCTGAGAACCCCTCCGGTGCGCTCCTTGCCAGAGACCTGGTGCTCGCCGCAGCGGACCGCCTCGCTCCCTTCGGCGGAATCCTTGTCTGCGACGAGTGCTTTCTTGCGCTCTCCGGAAGGACAGAGGCTTCTGTTCTTCGGGAGCCGGAGGACTTCTGCAAAAGGCCAGGCCTCGTTATGCTGAACGCCTTCACGAAGACCTACGCGATCCCCGGCATCCGCCTGGGCTTTGCCGCCTTTTCGGATCCGGCGCTGGCGGAAAACGTGTCCCTGCAGCTTCCCGAGTGGAACCTCTCCATCCCGGCGCAGGCGGCGGGCCTTGCCTGCCTTCAGGTCCCAGAGAACTACCTCGAGACTTCCGTCCGGCTGATCCGCAGGGAGCGGGAGGTGCTGGAGCGGAGCCTGACCCGGCTCGGCGCCAGGGTCTGCCCGTCGGAGGCAAACTACCTTCTGTTTCGCTGGCGGGATCCCGACACGGACCTGTACGCCAGGTGCCGGGCGCTAGGGATCCTGATCCGGGACTGCAGCGACTACCGGGGTCTGGACCAGGGCGATTACCGGATCGCCGTGCGCACGAGCCGGGAAAACGCGCGCCTTCTTGCCTGCCTTCGTGAGATTGCCGCAAAGGAAGAGGAGAACCGAAAATGAGAGAAAACTCCAGCAGCTTTTTTGCCAACACCGCCTGTCGGTACTACCCCTGCCATACAGGGATCCCGGAGATCAACTGCCTGTTCTGCTACTGTCCGCTGTACTTTCTGCCAAAGTGTCCGGGGACGTACACCTGGCTTGTCCGGGATGGGAAACGGTGTAAGGACTGCATGAACTGCACCTATCCCCACGTGGCGGAGCACTACGGGGAGATCTGCCGCCTTCTCGGAAACGCCATCTGGCAGACGGTTCCCACATCTGATCCGCATGTGTCCCAGACGGATCCGGAATCCGCGAAAGACAAGTGACAACTGCCATGGCAGACCATAGAAAGGCCGGAAGAAACAGGTTCCGGTTTTTTTTGTGCCCGAAATCGGACAGGACTGGCGGGGAATCGCAGCGGGAGGGGAGAGCCTGACACAGTAGATCCGCCATGTGGCGGCGTCAAAAAGACAACAACATATTTCTTTTGGCGTTAGTAAAGAACCGGGTTGACGGGTTCCATACCACAACCTCCATGGTGAACTCTCGACGCGATAATGTCTGATGAAGATATAGAATCCCCATTTGGAGCTCTTTTCTTCTCTGCATAATGCCTATCTTGTTATTTATAGTCACATGCTCGGCAAGTGGGTGTATGCTTTTAGGCAATCTAGGTGATGCTTTGTTACATGATGCAACACAGCACGGATAGGAGTGTACCCAGCTCGAGCTCAAAGTGAGGGATTAGTGGTCTCATGCTAGGCGATCGCTTATCAACCCGTTTCTTAACTAACGCCTTTCTTTTTAAGAGAACAACATCTTCTTGTTATTACGGGAAAGTCCGGGAAAAGATCCGCCGCCACGTGGCGGGAGAGAAAATGGCGGAAAAGACCGGAAATCCGGGACTTTTGGAACCTCCCACGTGGCGGATTCCTTGCCGGATTTTCGTCCGCCATGTGGCAGAGCCCGGCGGGCTGCGGAACAAGTCATGGCAGTTTTTGGAATGCGCGCCGGCAGGATCCGGAAGAAGGGGCCGACAGATTTGGAAGGGCAGGCGCGCCGGAACCGGAACAGGTCCCGGACACCCCTGGAATGCGTGCCGGACGGATTCGGAATCCGGTTTGGTCCGGAACTTTTCCGGGTTTTGTCCCGCAAATCGAAGAACTGACAGAATTGGATTCCAAATTCCGCCATAACTTGTTCCAAAAACGGAGGGGAAAGAGCCGAAGATATGACATTTTTGGGAGGAAACTCGAGGGTGGATTCCAAAATTGTCCGGGAAAGACGATCTTCAGACCGGATAAGCGGACAAAATTGGAACGAAAATCGAAAGATATGACATTTTTGGAACGACCAAAACGGGCTCTGCCGGGGGATTCCAAATTTGTCAGGGAAACGGGGTATGACAAAATCGGAACGGGCGGCCTGGGAGGGGGAGCGGTGCGGGCGCCTGCGGCAAAAGCGGGCCCAAAACCGCGCGGGATCCGGGAGATCGGCCCCCGAAAACGGAAGATATGACATTTTTGGAATGTCCAGGGGAGTTTTGGTTCCAATTTTGTCGGACCAGGCGAAGAGATGACAAAATTGGAACGAAGGCCAGGACAAAAACGGAAGGAAGCGGCAGCTGTGGGACAGGAGCCGGAAAACCCTGTATTC
>JAKVNF010000004.1:0-107500 GCA_022483465.1 Lachnospiraceae bacterium
TTGAACGTCGCAAGGCAGATCTTGAAGTCCTCTGCAAGACTCGGTCTGGAGATATACATGAGATCCATGAGAAGCTTGTCATACGGTGTGGTGTTGTATTTCCCATACACCTGGGCATAGCCTGTGAGGCCGCACTTGCACTGCAGGCGCAGATCAAACTCCGGGAGGAATTCCTTATACTGCTGGGCAATCTCCGGTCTCTCGGGTCTTGGACCCACGATAGACATGTCTCCCCTCAGGATGTTGATAAGCTGCGGCAGTTCATCCATCCGGCAGGCACGGATGAAGTGTCCAACCTTTGTGATTCTGGGATCCCTCTCCCCGGTGGAGAGTCTTGCAACGCCGTCCTTCTCCGCGTCCATCTTCATGGAGCGGAACTTCAGGACCTTAAAGACCTTTCCGTCCTTCGTGAGCCGGTCCTGTCTATAAAATGCCGTTCCTCCATCTGAGCGGATGATCAGGGCCAGTACGATCATCAGGGGGCTCAGGATCACCAGGGCAAGGCCGCTGAGGAGGATATCAAAGAACCGCTTTAAGAAGAGGTATTCCGGTGTCGGGTTGTACCTTCCCACCTGCAGGATCGGCAGATGGAACAGATGAAGCTTGTCTGCGCTCGCCATGATGACATCCCCGATTCTGGGGATCGTATACGTTGCGATGTCATTGGCGACGCAGTACTTCACGATCTGGTTCCGGTCATGGGAGTGAAGGCCATAGAGGAAGACCACCTCTGCCTGTCCGATGGCTTTCCGGATTCTGGGATCCTCCACCGAGTTCCGGTTTTTATCTGCGCTGTAGTCCACGGTTCTAACTGGAAAGATGTCGCTGATATGGATCCTGCTGATGACCTCGAAGTGTGTCTGAACACTCCCCTCTTTGATGAAGCTGTCCAGGTTCTGCTCCTCGTCATAGATCAGTACGGTCTTCTTGGCAGGATAGTGGCGGAAGTACCACTGATGGCTGCCGTATGCCCAGAGCGTGATGATCAGGATCTGCACGGCAAGCACCAGGAGCAGATACAGGACATTGGGCAGCCGAAAGATCAGCAGCCAGATCACGATGTAGGCAAAAAAGTTCGTCAGGACCGCGGAGAGGGTCTGCGAATAGATGATCTCCGAGATGGAACTGAGGTGGATGAGATATCCGTGATACAGATGGGATATGAGATAGTACAGGATCACATACAGCCCGATCATCAGATAGTTTCCCATGCGGTAATAGGGAATCCTCATCTGATGGGAGTAGTACAGGTTCCAGGCGAGAATGAACGGTATGGCAACGCCGATGACATCGAGGAGTTTGACCAACCGGAGCACAAGACGGTGCTCCGTTGCATTTCTTCCATCTATATCCTTCTTCGCTGCGCCAGAATAGTGATAGGTATTCTTCGTCTCCGTCATTTCTATATACTCCCCGTTGCCTGTCTCCCGCTGCCCCACATTTGTTTCTGGCTCACCCTGACCGGTGCAACGTCAGTGTTCTCATCAGGGAAGCCTATTGCATGTGCAATCAAACCATGCCATTACCTGAGCCAGCGTATCAGCCGCTCTCTAGCTCAGGCCACAAGAAAAGGAGAGGCGCCAGCTGCGTCCCTCCTCAGCGTATAGAGCGGCCAGTCGGCATACAGGCATATTACTGCGCAAATTTCTGTCCGCTCTCTTCATAATTTCGTTCCTTACCTACTCCCAACAAACCGCCTGACGGAGCCATCCGAATGCCCCTATATTTACGGATATTTCTGTCTATTCCGTCCTTTGTGTCTGCCAAGGCAAATTACGTCTTTGCAGTCAGTACAGCGTCCTCCTGCTGCCTCCCCGTGATGTCTTGCTGCATCGAATTTCTCTGCATCTTTCCCTGGCTCTCAGGCCGCGGCATCAACCGATGTGATGATGTGATGAACGATTCCGGAATTCGTGGTGCCTATTTCTCGGAACCATGCCTTGAAATGTGAGACAGGTCCAACGCTATGTCATATATTATATGATCTGCCTTCCTTGCTCAAGAAGAGAACTATCCAAATGTGCCAAACGCAGTTCCTGATTTTTTGACACTTTCACGGATCATTTCTTTTCTCGTACAGATAGCAGTACAATCCCCTTCCTAGGTCCTGCGAGATTTTCCCCTTGCTTGTCCTGCTCCTGTTCTCATTAGCCCCTGTATCTCCGGAGCATGCCGTTCCTTTCCATGGCTTCGTTCCATGAAACGAATGCCGTTTATCTGCTGCCGATCTGATGCCGATAGGCCAATGCCAAAGGCTTGGCTTACTGCTTCCCCTGCAAAGCAAAAATCATAGAGAAAATCACATTTTCTTCATAGGCGTTAGTAAGAAAACGGGTTGATAAGCAATAAGTGCATCTTGTAGTCATCAAATTGCAAGCAGATTGAGCTCCTTAACATCTCCATAATGGTGTACCTTCTTGGGATTCCTGGATGCAAAGAGAGCGTCCGCAAGTTCCCCAATCGTGGTCCTCTGCCTGTACGCTGCCCGGAATACGAGGTTGTAACGGTTCAAATACTTGGTAGCCACGCCGCGATATTCGATATAGCGGTGCTTGATAAAGGAGTGAAGGTTGTTCACAGTGTTCAGATTGAAGAAACTTGCCGACTCCTTCTTCACATTCATGACCGTGATTCCCAGGATCTTGCCCAGTCTTGGATACACATTCATGCCGTCCGTCAGGAAAAGTGTTCCCTTCTGGACATGACCAGTATAGATATCAACAACATCCGCACTGGAAGGCCTTGCCCGGTTCTCGGATTTCACGATCAGATCGCCAGTCTTGCGCTGTACTGCGGTGCAGATACAGATCTGCTCGTCTGAAAGGCCGCGTTTGGATGCGGGAGTGCCACGCTTGCGGGGCTTTCGACTGGCATCAGGGCCAAATTTCGTACCTTTTTTGGACTCCGGAACGTAGGTTTCATCCGCTTCCACGACATCTTCCACCGTGGCTGGCTGCTCCACCTGCATGTCCTCGAGAGCAAGCATGATCTTATGCCGCATGAAGAACAGACTGCTATGGCTGATCTTGCATCCATGGCTGGCAAGTGACTTGACCGTCTTATCCAGAGAGGTCCCCCTGAGCGTCTCTTCCAGAACCTTGGTCCAGATCTCAGTACCAAAGTGTGAGCCTGAGAGCAAAGTGTTGCTCGTTGTAACAAATGACGTTCCACATTGCCTGCAGATGTATGCCTGTTTTCCATGTTTGTGTCCATTCCTAACAACATGAGCATTGGAATGGCAGATCGGACAATCCAAACGGGGAGCAATCATCTTCTTCGGAGAAGAGGTTGCACTCTCATGGGAGAAGCCCTCCATGAGCTTGTTAACAAGAAGAATCAGGTCGTCCCTGGAAAGATCTCTGGCTTCGGTCAGTATGCGCTCAATGCAGCTCATAGTCTTGCCCTCCTGGCAAGACTATTGTAGTTCAAGTTAGAGAAGGCCGTTGTACAGCAGAATGTACAAAACGGCATATTTTATACTTCTGCTAAAATGCTTTGGAGCTTATCAACCCGTTTTCTTACTAACGCCTTCTTCATATTTTGTTAAGCGGTGCTCATTATACCACATCACCCGGGATTTGAAATATCCTTTTTGTCGATCACTATCGTCGCTGTTGTGCTGTGTATTGTAAACAGCATTTATGAAAATGTTTTTACCCGTTTCTCGGCCCCCACAACAAAAAGCCGGCACAGTCAGAAGACAGGCAGACGTTCTGTCTGCCCGATTTCCAACTGTGCCGGCATTTGAAATTCCAGGTTCTCTATACGATTTTCCCTGTACGATCGCCTCTATATGATCTTACCGATGCGGTCTTCTCCGCATGATCTTCTCTGCGCAGATGCAGAGTCCTGGACGCTCTCCTTGTCCATCCTTCCCGGGATACAGGCTTGACTGAGCGTGACTTCTCTGCATCCATTGACCCAGTCTGCAGGATCCCGTTACCGTACCTGTATCGCGCTCCGTCTCTGCTTCGTCAGTTCTTTCTGCCTTGCGAGCTTTGTGAGCTTTGTATTCTGCGATTCTCCGCAGACATCGCGGTCAAAAAATACACCCGCAGTGGTCCCGCTCCCGGCTATCCCACAGCTCTGATCTCACTTTTCTTTTCTTCTGGTGCACACGCCAAGAAGAATGCGCAGATCCAGGAGCAGGGAGTAGTGCTGCACATAGGAAAGATCCATCTTCAGGGCATTCTGGTTTGCAAGGGAGCCGAATCTTGCTCTGCTCTCCGGATCCCTTTCCCTGCTCTCCGGAATCACGCCTCGACTCTCCGGAATCCCGTTCCTCCTCTTTGCCATGCTTCCTCTGCTCTCGCCTTCTGTCTTTTCAGCTGTCCTTTCCACTGTATTCTCAACTGCCTTTTTATCTGTCTGATTCACTGCATTTTTCCCTGCCTTTTGTTCTCTCTGAACCTCGGCAGACAGTCCGGTCCGGGAATCCTGCTGTGTGACGTTGCGGTCCTTGGTCATTCCCGCCGCTTCGTCATAGAAAATCCCCTTCTTCTGCGCATAGCCTGTGTAGCCGGGCTTCACCCGGAGGCGATAGAAGTAGTCCGGGTTCACCTGCATCAGGTCTTCCTGCTGTGCTGCCGGCAGGGGCTGCGGTCCCACAAGGCTGAGCCTCCCGGCAAGGACATCAGCAAGCATCGGAAGGCTCTTTCCAAAGCCGTCCTTCCGGAACCTGTGGCACACGGTCTTTCTGCCGCCCTGTCCCAGGATCCGGATGGTCTCCACAGCGGGTTCTCCCTCTCCCCCGTCCCGGATCTTTTTCGTGATCCAGACAGGGCAGGTGACCGCCAGGGCGGCAACACTCCCGATGATGTCGAACAAGCGCTTTACAATGCGCTTCTCCCAGCGGATGCTGTACTCCTTGAGTTCCAGGATCGGGGTATCAAAGAGGTCCATCTGCTCTGCGCCCTCCACCAAGAGGTCCGAGACATCCGGGATCAGGTAGACGCGGATGTAGTGGCCGTAGCAGAACTGCAGGAGCTCCTCCTTGACTCTGCCGTGCAGGCCGCAGATGACAACGCAGCCGTACCAGCGAAGGCACTCCTCCTCGAGTTCCGACCAGGACTTCTGCCCGGCGTGGAGGATCCGCATGACCCGGAACCGGTCCTGCCGGGTCTCGAAGCTCTGCACCATGTGATCCGCAAGGTCATCATCCTCTCCGGTGATGAACAGGGTATCCCTGGCAGGGAACACATGCCGGTAGACCGCATCGGAGAGATAGGCGGTCAGGAGTGCCAGCAGGACCTGCACCACGGAGAGACACAGCATCGGAACAGCAGGGAGCAGCCAGTTCGCCATCAGGGACAGCTGGGCATAGGTGATGAGGTTGGTGATGGCAATGCCGATCACAAGGCCGGTGAACACCGCGGAGGGGCGGTGGTACCCGGTCTTCATGCCGCCGTTTGCCCTGGTGGCAAAGAGCAGCACCAGGAAATAGATCACCAGGATGAGGAGATGCCCCCGAAAGTAGAGCTTGATGCCATAGCCGAAGTTGTAGCCGTCCTGGCTGATACGGGGGCCGCTGACAATGGGGTAGTAGGTCTGAAACCACAGGAGGGCATACAGCACCGTCTGCAGGATGAGGCCAAGGACGCTCAGCTGTACGGTCAGGAAGCGCTTTACGGACTCCATGTGATTGACGACAGCGTCGTCAATCGCCCTGCGGAAGGTCGCGCGGAAGGCCCACTGCACAAGGTGCCAGGCGCTGCCTGCCACAGACAGCTGCGCCACGTTCCGGTACAGGTTCCAGATGCGCTTGATGGCGGTGCCCTTGTTGCTCGAGAGGCTCTTTCCCGGTCTTCGGTACACCGCAAGCGGGGTGTCAAGGCCGTAGGCCGTGATGCCGCTCTTTAGGATCTGCCACCAGGCTGCCATGTCCTCGGAGCCGATATCCGGCATCCTGCAGAGATCCTTTGCGACAATCTCCGTGTCGATGAGAACCGTGCTGGTGAAGATCACCGTGCGGGAGAGTGCCTTCTCATAGGTCAGCGTCCTGGGGACCCTGGTCCTCTTCCCGGTGGGGTGTGCGTTCTCATCGCCGAAGTAGTACGACGTAAAGACAAAGCCCGCGTGATACTTCTCCATGTAGGAGAGGGAAAGCTCCAGCTTTCTGGGATCCCACAGGTCATCCGCATCCAGGAAGGCAATATACCTCCCCTTCGCCGCATCGACACCGGTGTTTCTCGCCCTCGCTGCGCCCTCGTTCTTCTCCTTTCGGATCAGGTGGATCTTTGCCGCCGTCTCCTTGGGGAGGCTCTCCAGGGTCTTTTCGATCACCTCTGCAGAGTGGTCCGGGCTCCTGTCATCCACGAGCAGGAGCTCCCAGTCGGTGCAGGTCTGCTGCACCACCGTCCGGATGGTATCTGCGATATAGTTCTCCGCCTTATATACTGGCACAATGATGGATATCACGTCTGTCGTTCTCCACATGTATTCCGGCGGCACGTCTCTTTGTCTCCTCCGGAACGATTCAAAAAGGCTGCCGGATGGCGATCCCACCGGCGGCAGCTTGTCTTCTGTGATTCCATCTTATCATCTTGCCCGGCGGTTGGAAACCGCGCGGCAGGATCCGGACTCCTCCGGGCTTTTTGTCAGGCAGCTCTGCTCTCCCACGCTCCCGGTCTTCTGATCACCGGGTCTTTTGCTCTTTGCGGGATCCCCACTGTATCACGCTGCTGCGCCTTTCCGCTGTCAGTCTCCGAAGACATATCCCGTCATGGCGATGGCACCCAGGCTGCAGACGTTGTTGAACGCCCGGGCCGCGTCGCCGTCCGCCGCCCCGAGACAGTAGCAAAGGGGCAGGAAGTGGTCCGGCGTGGGAACCGCGTAGGAGGCATCCGGGTGGGTCCCGTAATGCAATACCTGATTGGTATCCCCGGCAAGAACAGCCTCGGTGATGTAGTCATTGAAGCGCTTGCAGGCCGGGGAGCCGTCCTCGTTGTCCCAGTCCACCATGCGCAGGTTGTGAACCACGTTGCCGCTGCCAAGGATCAGGTACCCCTCCTCCCTAAGCGGCGCGAGCTTCCTGCCAAGGTCGGCGCACTTTGCCGGGGTCAGTCTCCCGTTGACCGAGAGCTGCACCACCGGGATGTCCGCCTTCGGGAACATGTGGACCAGCACGGTCCAGATGCCGTGGTCGATCCCCCAGCTGTCATCCACCCGGACCGCGCCGCCGAGGAGGTTCTTCACTTCCTCCGTCAGCGCCGGGCTCCCCACCGCGTTGTACCTGACTTCATAGAGCTCCTCCGGGAACCCGTACATGTCGTAGATCTGCCTGGGGTGCGCCGCGCTCTGGACCAGGGTCTCCCCCTGATACCAGTGGGCCGAGACCGCAAGGATGGCCTTCGGCTTTCCCTGCGAGGCGAGCAGCTGCTCTCCCGTCTCCCGCAGTGTCCTTGTGATGTCATTGTGCTCCAGTGCCAGCATCGGGCTTCCGTGCCCCGAAAAGATCACCGGCATCCTCGTCTTCTGTGCCATTTCTTCGTCCCTCCACTCCCGTCCCGCGACGGGCATTTCCATAATACTTCATTTTTCATACTTGCTATTTGTTTCCGATCGGCTATCATGAGAATAGTCCCTGCCGGGAAGGCCCGCAAGAGGGATCTTTTGCCATAGCAGGTATGTTTTGCCATACGATTGGCCAAAAACCGATGCCTGCTGATTCTGCACACGAGGAACACCATTCATGAAGAAAGAAACCTGCAAAAAGGCGGATCAGTTCGGGATCTGCCCCTATGTCACCGCCCAGGAGCTGCTGCAGGGCAAGTGGGCCATCCTGATCCTGCATGAGCTGGAGGGCGGCCCTCGACGGTTCAACCAGCTGCAGAAGGCCATCGATGTCACCCAGGCGACGCTCTCCTCCCAGCTGCGGAAGATGGAGGCGGAGGGCCTCGTCAGCCGCACCGTCTACGCCGAGGTGCCGCCCCGGGTGGAATATCAGCTGACCGAGATCGGGCGGACCTTTGTGCCGGTCCTTGCCAGCATCCGCAGCTGGGGCGAGCAGTACATCGCCTATCTCCACGCCAAAAACCACAGCGAAAACAAGGACGCAGTCCAGGAGGAGAAGGCGCAATGAAGATCACGATCCTCACCCTGTTCCCGGAGAGCTTTGACGGCTTTCTGCAGGGGCCAGTGCTGCGGCGGGCCGTCCGAAACGGCGCCCTTGCCATCGAGGTGGTGGACATCCGCAACTATGCGGACGGGAGCTTCCGAAAGCTCGACGACAACACCTTCGGCGGCGGTGTGGGGCAGGTGATGCGGGCAAAGCCGGTGCTCTCCGCCCTCGCGGCCGTGCGGCAGAAGGACTCGGTTGTCTGCGCCATGACCCCGGTCGGGGTGCCCTACACCCAAAAGATGGCAAGAGAGCTCTCCGATCTCTCCCACCTCATCCTCCTCTGCGGCCACTACGAGGGGATCGACGAGCGGGTCTACAAGGCGGTGGACCGCAGGATCTGCCTCGGGGACTTTGTCCTGACGGGCGGTGAGATCGCCGCCTGCGCCGTGGCGGACTCGGTGATTCGGCTTCTCCCCGGCGTTTTGAAGGAAGCTGCCACCCGGGGCGAGTCCTTTGAGAACGGCCTTCTCGAGTACCCCCAGTACACCCAGCCGGCAGACCTGGACGGGGACCTGGTGCCCCCAGTTCTTCTCTCTGGCGATCACGAAAAGATCCGGAAATGGCGGCTCGAGGAGTCTTTGCGCGCAACCCTCCGGTACCGCCCGGACCTTCTCAGGGACCGGCCCTGCACCCCCAAGGAGCAGGCGATCCTGGAAAGGATCCGAAAAGAAAAGCCCGGGGAACGGCAATAAAGGCGTGCCCCTTGCTTCCCTGTTTTCCAACGACAACAGGCTATAACAAAGCCGGCATCTTCCCATTCCGGAAGATGCCGGCTTTGCATTTGTCTTTTTTCTCGCGATCGGACTGCGTCTGGTTCACCAGCACTTGCGGCAGGGCTCGTACCCCTCGGCTTCTGCCTCCTTGCGGGTCACCTGGTATGCCTTGTTCGGGTTCATGCGGCCGCAGTGGTCGATGCTGTGGTACTTGCTCCCAGTCGCGGAAAGCCATACCATGTCGGCATCACTGCCCGCGGAACCGCCTCCGCCCGCACTCGTTGTGGTGCTGCTGCCGCCTGCGCTGGTACTGGTACTTCCACCTGAGGACCTGGAAGTGGACACGCTGCCCATCTCCCCGAGATACTTCGCCGCAACATAGGCGGTGGTCCCGTTGTAGGAGACCTTGGCCCAGTCCCCGTCGATGGAATACACGCTGACCGTGTCGCCCTTGACATAGCCGCCCAGGATCTTGCCGCTCTTACTCGCCTTGCTGCGGACATTGAGGTCCGCCGTCGCCTGGTAGTCGGTGGTCTCCTTCGCCTTTGCGCAAAGCACGACGCCCGTCTCCTGTGCCAGTGTCTGCACGGGCGGCAGGGCACCGGCTCCGCCTCCCGCAAGCCACACGGACAGCAGAACTGCCGTGACGACCGAAAACAGCGCAGAAAATCCCCTTGGTCTCCTCCGTTTCATCCCTTACCCCTCCTAATGAATATTAATGACAGGTGATAAGTTGATTTTAAGAGGGTTGTGCGGCATCTGCAATATTCTGTCGCGATTTTGCAGAAATTTTGGCCCTTTCACTTTTTTTGTGGGATGAGCCCTTCCTGACCGTCTCCGAGGTCCTCTGCCCCGGTCCTCCACAGGTGCCTTCTGCTCTCCGTGCATCTGTACTCCCGGGCGGACCGTGGGAGCATCGCCGAGGGGCCCACGGTCTCGGAACAGCTTTATCCATCAGATCCTCTTGTACGGATTTCTGGATGCATCCATGATCTTTAGGAAAAAGTACTCATCATCTGGAAGGCCATAGGCTTTCCTGCGAATGACCTTGATGTGTGCGTTGATCCCCTCTATCTTCCCGGAGCTGATCGGATAGAGCCCGTATCCCACAATGCCGTCAAAGTGGTTCTCAATGAGCCTGGCAAACCAGAGAAAGTGCTCATTTTTCGTGCCCCTGCACCAGTCGATGATATCTGTAAACTTCTCGATCATCGTCGCCTGATTGGCTGAGGCATATGCTTCCTGCATGGCCTGCTTGATCAGATCACAGGTGAACAGCAGCTTGTTCGAGTTGATGATGTCGTCGTATCGCCGCTCGAAATCGTCATGGGTATGCCTGTAATCGGTCGTACCGAAGATCGCAGATCCCTTGCGGCACACCTTGCCCTCACGGGCTTCCTGATCGTGTTTCTGCAGGGACTCCCTGCTGGCACAGAGTATCTTCCTTGACCCCTTCAGAACAGTAGCTTCCTCGACCAGGCCTTCCTTCTTCAGGCGGATCTGTTCCTCCTTCCGAACCTCGGCAATGACCTTCTCGTTGAAGTTCTTGACGATGTGGAAATGATCATAAACGATCTGGATCCAACCGCATTTTGCCTTGAAAGCCTCCTGGAAGTCGCTGTTCATATCCATGGCAACGGCCTCTACATGATGCATCCAGTCGTCACCCACCAGCTCCATGAATTCTTCTACAACGGCCTTTGTTTTGCCTGCTCGGATGAACAGCACCGCACCGGTTATCAGGTCTATGATGTGCGTCGCATATTTGTGTCCGTTATGCAGCTTGAACTCGTCAATGGCAAGATACCTTGCATAGGCGGCAGGCTTTTTGAGCTTGCCATTCTCATCCGCGTAAAGACCCTTCAGACGCTTAAGATCGATCTTCTTGATCGTATTGATGTTGACGCCAGTAATGATTGCCGTGTCCGTAAGGGTAAATTCATCCATAGAAAGATAGCGGATGATCAGCTGCTCAAGCTCCTTTGTAATCATCGAATCATCTGCCTTGAACGCGACATCCGGTGTGATGGTCTTGCCACAGAGATTGCATCTCCACTGGTACTTGTCGCACTCAATGATGGTTTGGCATGCCTGAAAGGGAATGTGTTTGATCTTCGTGTGGTAGGTCTGATTCTTGTACATCCTGCGCCCGCAGCAAGAGCATACAGGATGGTCCAGCTGGTCCAATTTACCGCGCAGAATATAAGCCCTTTTGAAGGTATTCTCACTCAGTTTGCTCTTCCGCATGGAGTGGAAGGGCCTGACGTCTCGAATAGGAACCTCTTCAACGCTCTCCTGCTGGAACCCCGTCAGGTGGCTTGGGAACATCAGATAGTCATTTTGAGTCCGGGCAGCAAAAGACATTTGCCCATTCGCCTCGGTGTATGTATAATTCTGATTCATAAGAGGTTTCCTTTTTATCCCGTATTGCATATCTTGGGCGACGTGCAATCGAGATGATATCAGGAAATCTCTTTTTGTAAATAGATGATATTCTCTATAGGCTGCCTTCTTTTAGTGCATCACACAAGAAAAATGAAAGACCCGAAATTTTTACAGTACCACGCCGTCCTTGAAGATGGAGATCTCGCGGAAGCCGTTCACCTCAGAGCGGGTCTTCTTTCCGCCTGCGATCTCCAGCACAAGATCCATCAGCTTCTCCCCGGCTTCCTCCAGGGTGAGCGTCCCGTCTGCGACCTGGCCGGCGTTGAAGTCGATCCAGTTCTTCTTTTTCTCATAGATCTGCGTGTTGGAGCTGATCTTCAGGGTCGGTGCCGGCGCTCCGAAGGGCGTACCCCGGCCGGTGGTGAACAGGATCAGGTCGCACCCTGCTGCCGTCAGCGCCGTGGCGGAGACCAGGTCGTTTCCCGGGCCGTACATCATGTTCAGGCCGTGGGTGTGCACGGGATCCGCATAGCCCAGCACATCCGAGATCGGCGCGGTGCCGCCCTTCTGGACGCAGCCGCAGCTCTTATCCTCCAGGGTGGTGATGCCGCCCGCCTTGTTTCCCGGGCTCGGGTTGTCGTAGACGACCTCGCCGTGGGAGAGGAAGTAGTCCTTGAAGCCGTTGAGCATGTGACAGGCCTTGTCAAAGACCTCCTCGCTCCGGCATCTTCCCATCAGCATGCTCTCGGCGCCGAACATCTCCGGCACCTCGGTCAGGATGGTGGTGCCGCCCATGGAGACCAGAAGATCCGAGAACCGGCCGACGGTCGGGTTCGCGGTGAGGCCCGACAGGCCGTCGGAGCCGCCGCACTTTAAGCCCACCACCAGCTTGTCCGCGGAGAGCTCCGTTCTCGAGAACTTCCCGGCATAGGCAGCGAGCTCCTTGAGGATCTTCCGCCCTGCCTCGAACTCATCCTCCACATCCTGGCAGGTCAGGAACTTCACCCGCTCCGGGTTGTAGGGTCCCAGCTCCTTCAGGAACTGCTCGTGCGTCAGGTTCTCGCAGCCAAGGGAGAGCACCAGCACTGCCCCCGCGTTGGGATGGCGCGCCAGGGCTGCCAGGAGCTTTCTCGTCTGGGCATGATCTGCCCCGGTCTGGGAGCAGCCGAAGGGATGGGGAAAGGTGTAGAGGCCTTCAATGGTGCCCTGCACCAGATCCTGGTTCTGCTCCACCAGCTTCTTGGCGACGTCGTTGACGCAGCCGACCGTCGGAATGATCCAGATCTCATTCCGAACGCCCGCTCTGCCGTCCTCTCTAAGGTACCCCTGGAAGGTCCTAGGCGTCTTCTTCTCCAGCTCCTTCCAGAAGGGGTGATAGGTGTAGGCCACCTCTCCGGAGAGGTTGGTTGCCATGTTGTGCGTGTGGACCCAGGCCCCCGCCGGGATGTCCTTGGTGGCATGGCCGATGGCATTGCCATACTTGAGAACCTGGCCGCCCTCCTTGATCTTTTCCAGGGCCATCTTGTGGCCCTGGGGGATGTCCTCGAGTGCGGTGACGGTCTTGCCCGCCACCTCGACAGCTGTGCCCTTTGCGATCGGGTGGAGGGCAACCACCACGTTGTCATGATCTGTGATTCGGATATACTCCGCCATGTTGTTCACGCTTTCCCCTGCAGCGCACGCTGCCTGCAGGCATTCTTTTGGTGGCTTTCGTGTCTCTCAGAGCCGGATCTTGAAAACGGCCTTCTTGTCCTTCTCCCCGGTTCCCTCTCCCAGAAGGCTCGGTGCGTGGGCATCCTCCGGGAAGAAGACGGCAAAGCTCCCCGCCGGTACGCGGAGGGAGGTGAAGGGTCCCCGGTAAAAGGCGATGTCCTTTCCCTCGGGATCCCGCACGGGATCTCCCAGAAAGGCAAGCGGCGCATAGCCCATATACTCGGAGCCGGACAGAACCAGCTGCAGATCCGCATAGAGCTTGTGGGCCTCCGGCTCCGCCCCCTTCGGATCCTTCAGCGTCGGGTTCTGCACCATGACGTACAGGTTCTGGCCGTCAATCTCGTAGGTTCCCTCCGGCATCGACGCCAGATCGTGCTCTGCCAGATAGGCAATGATCTTTTCCATCCCCGGAAGTGCCCGGTAGGTCCCCATGTGGTCACAGGTATCCAGTATCATATGTGTAACCCCTTTCTTTTTGCGTGTGACATGTTCGCATCATTTCGATGTTTTCTTTGTGTAAGTGCTTACATTATAGACCGGAGTCACGGCCTTGGCAATGGCAAAACGACGCGGAATGGAGAATCCCTCACTTTCTTTTCCCGCTCTCCCCATTTCCCGCGGCTTCCGGTGCCGGCACGTTGGCGTTTTGTCCGGATTCTGCTATACTCTTTGGAATCGCCTGCGGGCAGAATCAGAATTGAGACGGAAGGACATTTCATGGGCATTGTGGTATTCGGAGCGGTGTTTGTCGACATCAAGGGCTATCCCCTGTCGCAGTATATCCCGGGCGGCCGGAACGTCGGCCGGGTGGTGGAGGTGCACGGCGGCGTCTCCCGAAACGTGGTGGAGGACATCGCAAATGTGGAGCTGCGGCCCACGTTTGTGAGTCTCGTGGATGAGACCGGCACCGGAGCGGACGTCATCGCCAAGTTAAAGCGCCACCAGGTCAACACCTCCTACATGCGCCGCGTCAAGGACGGCCTGGGCAGCTGGCTTGCGATCTTCGACAACTCCGGGGATGTGGTGGCATCCATCTCCAAGCGCCCGGATCTCTCCGAGATCGGGCGGATCCTGGATGAACAGGGAGACGAGATCATTGGAAACGCCGACAGCGTGGTCGTGGAGATCGACATGGACTCCTCGCTCCTTCGCAAGATCTTCACTCTGGCGGACCGCTATCACAAGGAGGTCTACGCCGTCGTCTCCAACATGTCCATCGCCATGGAGCGAAGAGATCTCCTCTCCCGCTGCGGCGTGGTGGTCTGCAACCGGGAGGAGGCCGGGCTCCTGTTCTCCTGTGACTATGAGGACAACTCCCCGGAGGAAATGGTCGCCATCCTCAAAAAGCTGGTTGATGCCTCCGGCATCCGGCGGATGGTGGTGACCCTGGGGAGCGAGGGCGCTGTGTACGCGGAGAAGAACGGCCCCTCCGGCTATGTTCCCGCCTGGCGGGTGGACGTCATCGACACCACGGGCTGCGGAGACGCCTTCTTTGCGGGAACGGCCATCGGCCTGACCTACGGAAAGACCCTGGAGGAGGCCTGCGGCATCGGCACACGGCTTGCGGCCTCGGTCATCGCAACCAGGGAGAACGTCTGCCCCAGGTTCCTCCCCTCGGAGTTTGGCCTTGCAATAAGTCCGGCGCCTCTGTCCCAGAAGGAAGAGGGAAGCCTGTGAGGAAGCTGTCCCGGGATGAGGTCAAGTATCTTGCCGCCTTCACCATGGTGTTGAATCACCTGGCCAACGCAGGGCTCATACCGGCAGGGACCTTGCTCCATGACGCCTTCGTCAACATCGGATACTTCACGGCGATCACCATGTGCTGGTTTCTCGTGGAGGGCTTCTACCACACGAGGAGCGTTTCGCGGTATCTGGGGCGGATGGTGCTCTTTGCCTGCCTCGCCCAGGTTCCCTATGAGAGGCTCCTCTCCCTGCATCAGCTGAACATGCTCTTTTCCCTCACCCTGTGCCTCCTGCTCCTCTGCGTCCTCTGCTTTGTCCGGGACGGGTTTCTCAGGCAGTTCCTGGTGCTTGTGATCTTTCTTGCCTCCCTCTTTACCGACTGGGCCCTATTGGCACCGCTCTTTACCGCGGTGTTTGCAAGGTATCGGACGGACAGGAAGGCTCTCCGCATTGCCTGGCCCATCCTGGCTGCGCTGGTGTCCTTAAGTTCCCTACCTGCTGCCATATCCCCCTATGGCATTCTGAATGCCATCCTTGCCGGGGTCTTTCCGCTCCTTGCAGGGGTTGTTGTGCTCTATGGCTGCAGCGGGGAAAAATCTCCGAATCACCAGACCTTCCACAAGTGGTTCTTCTACGTCTTCTATCCCGCGCACCTTGCGGTGCTTCTCCTCATCAAAACAGCAGCAGGGCTCTGATTTCTCAGAGTTCTGCTGCCGTTTTCGTCTTACCGTATTCCCGCTCTTATCCTGTCCTGCATCTCTTCCCGCAGGGCTCCACGCCGCTTACTGGCCTTCTTCTTCCGCAGCTTCCGCCCTCTCCGCGGAAGCCTCTGCAGAAGCGGTCTCCCCGGTGCCTGCGCTCTCCTTCACCGCCTCGCTCCCGTCCGCACTCAGGACCTCGCCGGTATCCGGATCCACCTCGCGGTAATAGATCTCGATGATCATGTCGTAGAGGGACCGCTCGTCGTAGACGAACTCCTCATGCTCCGTCTTTGCCTTCTCGGCGGGGGTTGTGGTTCCTGTCATCGAGTAGATGTCGGTATTCAGCGTGTAGCCCCCGATGTGATCCGCCAGATAAACGATCTCTGTCATGTCGATATCCGTCACGACGTAATCCTTAATGCTGTTGTAGAGGGTCACGATGCTGGTCGGATCCTTCTCCACACTGGACTTGAGCTTTGCGACAAAGTTCTGGAGGAAGCGCTTCTGCTTCTCCAGGCGGTAGGTCGCCGCATCGTAGTCGTTCCCCCGGGTGCGCACAAACGAGATGGCATCGTCTCCTGTCACCGTCTCATCCTCCCCGTAGATGATCTCCCCGTTCTCATAGGTCATTCTCGGTACCGTCACGCCTCCCACGGCATCGGCGAGCGCCCCGACGGCATCCATGCCGATGGAGCAGTAGCCGCTGATCGGCAGGCCGTAGAACAGGTTGGAGACGGCCTTTTCCATACGCTCGCAGCTCTGCTGGAGCCCATCTCCGTAGCCGTGCTGCAGGCAGATCTGGCCGGGGCCGGTTCCCACGTAGTTGCCGTCCTCGTCGTAGACATCGATGTCCGTCATGGTGTTCCGGTTGATGGCAATGATGTCGATCTGTTTGGTGTCTGGGTTGACAACCAGCAGGAAGTTTCCATCGGACTGCCCGCCATCGATGCCGTTTTTGCCGGCAGCTGCAGGGCCGCTCTTGTCGATCCCCATAAACAGGAAGGTCAGGATGTCCCGGTTGTACTCCATGACCTTTCCGTTGTAGTTGACCCAGCCCGACTTCCAGTTCTCCTGGTCCGCTGTGCTTCCCTGGGCCGCGGTCTCGGTGAGATCCGGGGCAGTCTCCTTCTGCGCCCCATAGAGTCTGGACCTTCCGACATCATTGGCGATACGCCAGCCGGCGAACAGGACCAGCGCCGCGGCTGCAAGGATCAGTATCACCCTGCGCGCGGTGTGCTTTTTCCTGCGCGCTCCTCCTCCCCGTTTCCCGCGTTTTTTTCTGTGCGGCTGGTGCTCCGGGGGCGTCTCCGGCACGATGTCCGCATCCTCTCCCGGTTCGACCGGATCCTCCTCCCCGATCTCCATGAACTGTATTTCGTCATCCATCGCGTTCTTCCCGTCTTCCATCCATGCGCTGACATGAAAAAGGGCTTCGCCTCCTAAGACAGCGAAGCCCTGACCACATTTGACAGAGTAAACTGGACCAGTGCTGTTTGCCAGCCTGTCCCCCTATCTTACATGACAAGTATGTAACCGGTCTCTGCAGGGAGAACCTGACGTCGCTCCTGCAGAGCCTTAGATTGTGATGATCGGATTCTCTCTGACCCCGGATCAGTCAAGCACGATGGTGACAACACCCATGACTTCCATGGGAACCACTGCCTGGCCGTTCACGATGGTGACCGGAACTGCGGTAACCGTTCCATCGATCGCATAGATGTATGCGGTTGCGGTCTTTCCGTTGTACTTTGCACCGACACCGACCTTTGCGGTAAAGGTACCGAAGCCGTTCTTGATGGAGGTCTTTCCATCATACATCCGGAATCTGACACCGGATGCAAGGACCTGCTTGCCGGGAGCGATGGTGTTCACATACTCCTGAAGGGCATTGTAGGTCTTGGTATCTGCGGGATACACGGTGACGGTTCCCTTGTGGGTTCCTGCAGCTGCTGTACTGCTGCTTGCGCCCGTGCTCTTGTTCGGAATGGAAACTGCGCTGTAATCTGCAGCGACGCGGACGGTCTCACCGGCAGTTGTCGTGGTAACAGCTGCTCTGGTGGTTGTGCTGCTGCTTCCCCTTTCAAGGACGTGCTGCTGCTCCTGCTGCGTGATTGCACTTGCATTGGTGTTCGTGGTCGTTGAGCTCTCTGCAGCGCAGACATTCATGCCAAACGCCAGCGAAACTGCCAGCACAACGGATGACATAGCCTTGAGATTCTTCATTTGTTTTGCAACTCCTTTTCTCTCACAAATGTGGTATACCGGGCCCCTTGGGCGGGATATTGTTTGGATCGAAGCAGGTCGGAAGCCGGCCTATCTTCTTTCTCTGACAAGGATAGCACAGATTATTCGAATTTTGTAGTCCTTTGGCAAAAGCAGATGGATGGAATATTCCCCAAAGAGTCTCTTATTTTTGTCACATCTGACAAAATTCTTTATTTCAACAGATTATTTTTGACATTCTCCGGGGAAAAGTCCTCTGTCTTCCTGCCTCTGAGATCAGGAGCTGTTTCTCCTTCTCCTCCGCCTTTTGGCCGCTTCGTCGCTCCTTCCCGGCCTCTGCGTGCGCTTTCTTGGACTTCCGATCCGCGGCGAAGAGGACAGCGCTACTGTCCGTCTGCGCCTGCCTTTGCCGTCCCGGTTGCCGTCAGCGTCGCCTGCAGCAGGAAGTCCTGCCCGCTCTCCCCATCCTCCTTTGCCTGTATCGTGAGGATCTGCCAGTTGTTCAGGACGTCTGTCTGCATCGAGGCGTCGATATTTGCTGTCATGGAGCGCATGGTAAAGATGCCGTCCACGTAGCTCTGGAACGTGTCATAGTCATAGCAGTTGTAGGTGACCAAAAGGTCCTGGTCCTGCTCCTCGTAGGAGGCAAAGACGCGGAAGGTCATGACCTGTCCGTCCTCTGTGTAGACATACAGGTCCGGATGATCCGAGAAGAACTGGCTGTCCCCGTAATCCATGATGCCGGAGAGGGCCGCTCCCTCCTTGGTGCTCCCGTGGAAGATCGTCTGGGGATCGGTAAAGGAGGCGTTGTTTCCGGGATCCAGCCATGCCCCGGTATCCGATTCTGCGGACGAGATCGCACAGTCGATGTCCGTGTCCGGGACATAGAGCCAGGCGACTGCATCGGGAGTCTGGCTCTTTACCGCTGCCCAGTCGATGGTCTTTCCGGTATCAATTGTGCCGTCCGTGTAGTAGTTGCCCCCGTCTGCGACGACACTCTCCCCGCTCTCAAGGTGGGAGGGGAGCGCCGTGGCCTCCGTACTGGCGCTCTCAGCCTCTGTAGCATCGGTTGTCACGCTTGCTGCTCCGGAGCTGCAGGCTGTGAGGAGCGGAATCAGGAACAGGGCCGCCGCGGTGCGGCGGACTCTGGAATTGTGCCTTCTTCTGCTGCCTGCTCCCATCGCCATTTTCCTGCTCTTTTCCTGCATCCTGCTGCCATCCCGGTTCATTGCACTATCTCCCATCGTCTTGTCGTTTTGCCTTTCTTCCTTTTGTCCCTCGCCCGGCATTACGGCATCTCTGCCCTGGCTTCTTCCTGTTTTCCCGCAGTGCTGTTCCCGTATGTCCGGGCCTTGTTTCCCTCTATTGCCCTGCGTGTCTCGATCACGGCATCCAGTTCCCGCTGATTGCCCAGCAGCAGACTGTAAGGCCGTGTCGGATCCCCCGCACCATTTGGCATCATGCGCAGATCCGTCCCGGATTCGATAGCATCCCTTGCCTGCTTCTGGCAGTTCACCCGGACGGCGCCGTCTCTGCACTTCCAGTTGAACGATGTCCGATCGGGCAGGTATATACAGTTCTGCGCGCTGTAAAGTACGCTCCAACTGACAACGTTCAGATCCCTCATGACAAGATATTTCAGCAGTGACACACCGCTGCCTATGGTTATGCAGACTTTCATTGCATTTTCCATTCCCTTCCCCCTCTGTGATCTCTCGCGTCCCATGCGGCGGGAACGCCCGCATGTATCTTATACACCTGCAACCCGGTGGATGGCCAGCAGATTTGTGACACTCCTGCAGGTCTCTTCCTGCAGAAAGGCCGCTCCTCTTCTTTTCTCCTCCTCCTTCTTCTTTCCTTCTTCCTCTTTTCTTCTCCTTTTCTCCTTTTCTTCTCTCCGTCACCGCAAAAACCGGTGCAGGATTCCAGCCACGTGGATTCCTGCACCGGTTCTATTCTTTTCTCTTGTGTTTGCTTTCTGTCTGCTGGGCAGTCCTCTGCTGACAGGATCACTCCTGCTGCGGGCTGGGCTGTGCCTTACCTGCCTGCACGGTACGGCCTGCAGCAGCTGCCTTCTTGTCTCTTGCCTGCTGGATCATGGTGCGGATCGCGTTGACGGCGAGGACGATAGAGAGAACGATCAGGACGGCAGCGATGATGGTGCGGCAGACATCCCAAAAGGGATCTGCAGCGGTGCCGCTGGCAAAGTCAGCCAGGTTCTTCATGATCGTCTGGACCAGTGCGGTCACCGTGACGACCATCATGAAGATCATCGGGATGAAGAACATCTTGTTCTCCTTGCCCTCACTGCCGAGCCATGCGGCCACAGCGAGGAGACCGACGGCGGCGAGCAGCTGGTTGGAAGCACCAAACAGCGGCCAGATCTTGAGGTAGCCGGTCATGCCCAGGCCAACGCCCAGGACCACCGTGATGGCCGTGGCGACGTAGGGGTTCGTGAGGATCTTCTTGTAGCCCTTGGCATCCTTGACGGTCTGTCCGGGCTCAAGCCACATCTCCTGGAAGGTGTAGCGGGCAAGTCTGGTTGCCGTATCCAGGGAAGTCAGGCAGAAGACGGAGATGGCGAGGATCAGCATGGTCTGCAGCACGTTCTGGACTCCGGAGAGACCGGGGATCGTGGCGACCATGGAGGCGATGCCGATGGAGAAGACCTGCATCGGGTTGGTGACATCACCGCTGGAGAACTTGTCCCACATAAAGCCGACAGCGCAGATCGTGCAGATGCCGAGCACGCACTCAATCAGCATGGAGCCGTAGGCAATCGGAAGGGCATGCTTCTCATTGTCCAGCTGCTTGGAAGTGGTGCCGGAGGAGACCAGTGAGTGGAATCCGGAAATGGCGCCGCAGGCAACCGTGACGAACAGGGTCGGGAAGAGGTATCCGGAGGATGCCTTGAAGCTGGTGAATGCCGGCATCGCGCTGATGCTCACATGGGAGCCGAAGATGCCGATGACTGCGACGATCATCATGAAGTAGAGCAGGAAGCTGGAGAGATAGTCGCGGGGCTGCAGAAGGATCCACACCGGAACCACGGAGGCAACGGCGATGTAGATGCCGATGACGATCATCCAAGTGTTGTTGGACAGATACAGCGGATGGAAGTTCAGTCCGATCAGGACGACGGCCACAATGCCGACGCAGCCGATGATCGAGGAGGCCAGGAGCGGCGTATTTCTGCGGTAGACGCAGAAGCCGAAGACGATGGCCAGAAGGATGAACAGCAGCGAGATGATGGCCGTGGAGGCGTTGGCCGCACTGGCGGCTACATCCACCGCGCCGGTGTCCGTGTAGGTTGCCTGGAACGTGCCAGCCACCATGGACGAGAAGGCTGCCACAACAAGGAGCAGGGTCAGATAGGCGAAGACCAGGAACATCTGCTTCATCCTGCGGCCCATCGTGTCGGCGATGATCTCGCCGATGGACTGTCCTCTGTTGCGGACGGAGGCGAACAGGGCGCCGAAGTCATGGACGCCGCCGAAGAAGATGCCGCCGATCAGAATCCACAGCATGACCGGGACCCAGCCGAAGACGGCTGCCTGCACCGGGCCGGTGATGGGGCCAGCGCCTGCGATGGAGGAGAAATGGTGCCCCATCAGGACCGCGGGCTTGGCGGGGACGTAATCGATGCCATCGTACTGCTCCTCAGCCGGGGTCTTGCGTGTGGGATCCACACCCCAGACCTTTGCGAGCCATCTTCCGTAGAAGATGTAGCCGCAGGCCAGAATGACGATGCCGATCAGTAAGATAACTGCTGCATTCATGGTAAACCTCTCTTTCTTGCTGCGTGTCTCTATTCGCAAACGCTGTCTGTGGCAGCGTGTTGCCTGCTGATTTGCTGGGCGCTCTTCCTATTCAGCACCTTCCAGATCTGCTTCAGGTGCTTTTTGTCGCCGTGCCCGCCCATGTTGGTGCAGATCCTGCCGGAATCCAGCACCACCAGGTTCGTGTGAAAGTCCATCCAGCCGTCCAGTCCCAGGCGGAATTCCCTGTGGAGCCGGCAGTGCCGGGCCGCTTTGACGGCCTCCTCGTCGGCGCTTACGCACACGATGGAGAGGATCAGGTTGGTGGACATGTGGCCGTTTCCGGGGGTGATCCGCGCCATCCCGTCGTCCAGGACCGCCTTCTCAAACCGCCGATAATCCGAAAGGGTCAGGTGCTCCACCCGGAACAGGTACCGGTACTCGAAGTTCTGGGTGCTGTAGAGGACGTTTCTGCGAAGGAGCACCGAGGTGTCGTTGCGCACGTGGAAGTCGCACCGCGCCGCCAGGGGAAAGTCCTCCTTTCGGGGAAGCCGCTCGGGGAGCTTCTCCTCCCCCAGGGGATTCTCCTCCCCCTCCGTCAGATGGATGTCGTAATAGGGTCCGTAGGACCGCAGCATCATGTTCAAAAAGCTCTGGGTTGTGACCGCCATGTTCCCTGCCGTCCTTTCTGTCTCGGGAAAACCAAAAAGGTTCCCGCCTCCGGACACGCTCTGTCAGATCGATCCAAAGGCGAGAACCTTTCCATTCCCGTGGTACCACTTTGATTGCCGCGAACCCGCGGCCGCTCATCCCCATCTTGGTTCGGCCTTGTCCGACCCGCAACGGGCTGTCATATCACGGTGACAACCGGCGATTCCTACTGACTCCTGGACGGGGCGTTGGGAATGCGGCTCACAGAGGATCCTGTCCGATGTCTTCCCCACCGCCTCGCACCACCCGGCGGCTCTCTTTGGGGTCCACACCTCAGCCTGTTCTGCTCATAGCCTTTCATGATTGCTTTATTGTTCTTTATTCTTTTTTAAGATTTCGTTTTGAAATTGCTTATAAATTAGTACCGGGCTCCGGGGGTGTCAAGCTTTACCATGGTAACGCGATAGTAGAATCTATTTCCCGATCCGGAATATCTTTTGTGCATATTTTAGTATACGGATCGGATATGAATCATTGAAAGAACTCCGCGCGGCCGGTACTCACTCCAAACTGGGTGTATCAAATAATTCGTTTCTGGCTCTATCCAGCAGGTCACATTGGGGCTATCGTTGTGCCATCCCGCCGGTGGGATGGAAAGCAACTCGATCGGAATACCAGAAAGAAGGCTCATCATGACTTACCAAGACCGCACCAACGGGCGGGACGGCGCCGACTCCCTCCGGGACCTTGCCGTCACCGCCATCTTCATCGCACTGACCTACGTCTTTACCTGGCTGATCAACATCCGGCTCCCGCTTCCCGGCTCCGGCGGACTGATCCACTTGGGGAGCGTGCCGCTTTTTCTCGCCGCTCTCCTTTTTGGCAGGAAGACCGGCGCCCTGGCGGGCGGCATCGGCATGGGGCTCTTTGACCTGACCAGCGGCTGGACGGCCTGGGCGCCGTTTACCTTCGTCATTGTCGGCCTCATGGGATACGTGGTCGGCCTCTTTGCGCAGAAGCACCCGTTTCAAAGTGACCCCGCGAATGTTGTCGCCGCGATCCTGGCAGCCCTTGCCATCAAGGTGGGCGGCTACTACCTGGCGGAGGTGATCCTGACCGGAAACTTCCTCTCCCCCATCGGCTCGATCCCCGGAAATGTCCTGCAGATCGCCTTTGCCGCAGCCATCATCCTGGCCGTCTATCCGGCCTGCCGCCGCGCCGCCGCGCGCATCTTCCCGGTGAGGAGGGCAACATGACAAGACAACTCCCCCTGCAGGCGGACTGCTCTATCATGACCCCCGGCCCCACCCAGGTGGCGGAGAATGTCCGGGCGGCCCTCTCTCTTCCCTGCACCAATCCGGATCTGGATCCCGCGTTCTATCCCTTCACCCGGGGCATCTGCAGCGACCTGGAAGAATTCTTCCACGCAACAGACCAGGAGGCCCTCATCCTCTCCGGCGAGGGGATCCTCGGCCTCGAGGCCGCCTTTGCCAGCCTGACCGAGCCCGGGGACCGGGTGCTCGTCCTCGACAACGGCGTCTACGGCCGGGGCAACGCGGACTTTGTGAAGCTCTACGGCGGGACCCCGGTGCTGTACTCGAAGGACCCCCACGTCCCCCTCGATCCGGCTGCCCTTGCCGCCTATCTGGCGCAGGACCACGACTTTGCCTACGCAAGCCTCGTCCACTGCGACACGCCCTCCGGAATTCTCAACGACATCGGGGCGCTCCTTCCGATCCTCCACCGCTGCGGGATCCTGACCGTGGTGGATGCGGTCTCCTCGGCCTTCGGCATGCCGATAGACCTTGGCAAGGAGCCGGCAGACATCCTCTGCCTCGGCTCCCAGAAGGCCCTCTCGGCGCCTCCGGGACTCTCCATGCTCCTTGTCGGCCCCGCCGCCTGGGACAAGATGGCCCGCCGCAAGACGCCGATTGCCTCGTTCTACGCCAATCTCCCCGCCATGCGGGACTATTTCAAAAAACAGTGGTTTCCCTACACGATGCCATCCGCCGATCTCAACGGCCTGCGGCAGGCGCTCAACAACGTCCTGAACGATCCCGGGATCTTCGAGCGGCACCGGAAGATCGCCAAGGCGGTTCGAAAGGCGCTTGTCTCCTCAGGTCTTACTCTCTATGAGAGTGCGGGCTATTCCGACACCGTCTCGGTCTTTCTCGTCCCGGAGGGGACCACGGACCGGGCCATCCTGGACGGCTGCCGGAAAGAAGGGGTGATGTTTGCCGGCTCCTTCGGCTTTCTTTCGGGCAAGGTGATCCGCATCGGCCACATGGGCGAGAACGCAAGAAAGGAGAAGGTGGCAGACGCGCTCCGGGTCCTGGACAAGGTTCTTGGGGACCTGCATGTTCCCCTTCAGGCGGATCTGGAACAGGTCTTCTTGTCAGAGCTTTCTTCTTCATGACGCGCATGCAAAACGGGCAGGAACTGCGTATCTGCAGCTCCTGCCCGATTTTTGTATTCTCAAACCATTTTTACAATGCGTAGCGCTTGATCTTGCCGCTGACGGTGCGGGGGAAGGGATCGTCCCGAAGGACCACCTGCTCGATCCGGATGCCCTCCCGGTTGGTCTCGTTGAACGCCCGAACCTTCTCCTCGATGTCCTTTTGGAACCGGCTCCCCGCGATCGCGACCAGGGTGAGCTTTCCGCCTTGGAGCGTCAGCGCGACCTGGGTCTCCACGGTCTTTGCCAGCTCCCGCTCCACCTCGGTGCAGGCAAGCTTCCTGCCGCCGGGGAGGGTCAGCACATCGTTGAGCCGCCCCTCCACAAACAGGCGCCCCTCCGGGTCCAGATACCCGGTGTCCCCGGTGTAGAGGACTCCGTCCCGGATCTTCTCCTTTGTCGCCGCCTCGTCGTGCCAGTAGCCGTCCATGAGGCCGCCGCAGGTGACCAGGATCTCCCCCTGGTCGGAGATCGAGACCCTGGTACCCGGGCAGATCCGAAGGGCGTGGGGATCCCCGATGCCATCGCTCATGGCGATGCCGCTTGCTGCCTCCGTGAGGCCGTACCCGTAGTACACCGCGATGTGGCGCGCCCGGGCCGCCGCAAAGAGCTCTGCCGGTGCGGACTCCGCCCCCACCAGGATGTGCTTGAGCTCCGGGTTCAGGGCTCCCCTGGAGAGCAGGTACTGGAGCTGGGCGGGCACAAGGCACATGAACTCCGGCCGGAACAGGTTCGTGTCATCCGCCATGTACCGAAGGCCCCGGCCGATCGCCACGGCCACGCCGTTGACAAGAGGCCAGAGCAGGCAGCAGACGAAGCCGAAGATGTGGCTGAAGGGGATCATCGCCAGGCAGGTCTCCCCGGCGTGCACCGGGATCATGCTGTTGCCCCAGTACACCCGGTCCAGGATCGCCGCCTGGGAGAGGACGCAGGGCTTCTCCTCCCCGGTGGTGCCGGAGGAATAGAAGATGAACGACCCGCCGCCGGGGATGGTCTCATCCCCTGCCTCCTCCTTCTCCCGCACCAGCGCCTGGTTGCGGTCCACCGCGCTGCGAACAAGCTGGTACTTGGCCCGGTTATCGCAGTAGAGAAAGTCGACGCCGGTCTCCCGGATCACCCGGGCGGTCTCCTCGGCGGAGAGCATCGGGTCGATCATGACCACCCGCTTGCCCTGGATCACCTCCGCAAAGGCATGGAGAATCCAGGAGGGGGTCATCTCGCCGCACAGGCCAAAGCACTCCCGCACGTTCTCCCGGTGGCCGGTCACCTTGGCCATCACCGCCTCATAGAGCTGCCGGTAGGTGATCCGCACCTTCTCGTTGTGCACCGCCGACAGGATCGCCGTGCGGTCCCCGTAGATCGCGCAGATGTCCTGCAATAGCTCCTTGAGATCTAAATACTGCTTCATCGCATGCCTCCTGCTGTCAAACCAAAGCTGTCAGTCTTGTTTCGGTGCAAGGACCCGAATCCGTCCCGCCCCGCTCCCGCTCGAATGCCAAACGGTGCTGCCGCTCTTTGCATAGGAAGCAAGGCGCAAAAGGTCCTCCTCTTGGATGCGCTCCCCCGGCACCAGCACCGGGATCCCCGGGGGATAGGGAAAAACGTACTCCGCGCAGATCCTTCCCGCCGCAGCCTTCTCCGGCACCTCCTCGAAGGGCGCATCCAGCGCCTCCCCGATGGGGCAGACCGCCTCCCCGGACAGGTCCGGCGCCTCCTGCAAAGCGGGGGCCTTCTTGTCGGAATTCCCCTGCGCCTTTGTCTCCAGATCAAAGAGGGCGTTTTCCAGAAGGGCAAAGCCCTCGTCCGTGTCCGCGCAGCTGGTCATGAGAAGGACGTTCCGCCCAAGGTGCATCTCCGATTCCAGGTGGTAGCGCTCCCGGAGGACCCCGGCGAGGGCGCCGCCCGAAACGGCGGGGTCCGCGGCACGCAAAAGGACCTTGCTCCGGTCAAAGCCAAAAAAGGCGGGGTGGTTTTCCAGCGTATCCCGCCCGTGGCAGAGGACCTCCAAGTGGGCAAGTCCTGCTGCCTTTTCATCCAAGTGGGAGAGCCGCTTCCCCCAGGCGGCAAAGAGGGCGGGGCCCTTCGTCTGCAGGAGCCTCGTGCAGCCATCCAGCGATGCCATCAGGGGGTAGGAGGGGGAGCTCGTCTCAAAGACGTCAAGCTGCCGCTCCACCTCCTTGGGGGATACCAGCCCCGGATTTGCGTGCAGAAGCGCTGTCTGGGTCAGGGAGGGCAGGGTCTTGTGGGCGCTCTGCACCACAAGGTCCGCCCCCAGGGTGATGGACCCTTTGGGGAATCCCCCCTCCGCAAAGAGTCCGAAGTGGGCGCCGTGGGCCTCATCCACAACAAGGGGCACCCCGTGGGCATGGCAGATCTTAGCGATCGCCCCGATGTCCGAGACGACGCCCTCATAGGTGGGGCTGGTCAGCACCACACAGGAGCTCTGCGGATGGGCCGAAAGCGCTGCCTCCACATCCTCCGGCCGGATGCTGCCGAAGATCCCCCAGTCCGCGTCCCATGCGGGGACCAGCCAGTGGACTGTGAGGTTGGAAAGCTCGATCGCGTGGTAGACGCTCTTGTGGCAGTTTCGCGCGGCGATGATCTCCCCGTTTCGGTGACTGCAGGCGCGCACGGCGGCGAGGTTCCCCACCGTGGAACCGCCGACCAGGTACCAGGTCCTCTCCGCATGAAAACAAAGCGCGGTCCGCCGCATGGCCTCCAGCAGGATCCCCTCTGCGTGATGCAGGTCGTCCGCCCCCTCCACCTCCGTGAAGTCCCAGGCAACGGGAAGGTCCGGGGCGGGGGAGAGCCTCCGCTTATGCCCCGGCATGTGGAAGGGGTATGCTGTCTTGGCCAGGCTGCGAAGCTGCGCTTCCAGGTTGGTTTCCGGATTGTTCAACACGGAGCCTTACTTCGTCTTTGCTTTCTTCTCTTCCGTCAGCATCGAGGTGCAGTGCGGGCATCTCGTCGCATCGATCGGAATCTCAGACTTGCAGTACGGGCACATCTTGGTGGTAGGTGCCTTGGGCTTCTCCTGGGTGCCGGCGAGCTTCTTGACATCCGCGGTGGCCCGGTTCATGAACTTGACGATCAGAAACAGGATCAGCGCCATCAGCAGGAAGTTGATGACCGCGTTGATGAAGTTTCCGATGTTGATGTAGGAGTCCCCGGTGAGGTGAAGCTTCACCGCCGAGAAGTCAACGCCCCCCGCAATGCCCAGGATCGGGCTGATGATGTCATTGACCAGGGAGTCGACGATGGCCTTGAAGGCAGCGCCGATGATGACACCGACGGCCATGTCCATGACGTTCCCCTGGTTGATGAACTTGCGGAACTCTTCCATAAATTTCTTCATATCTCTCCTCTCCGCCTTCCGGCAAAAAGACGCTCTGCGCCCCAAAAGACTTGCTATGTCTTTTTTCTTATCTTACACGCTTCCCGGCAGTCCCGGCAAGCGATCTCACGCTTTCTTCTCCGGCTCCCGGACACCTGCCAGCACCTGGAAGGCATCGCCCCGCTCCTCGAAGTTCTTGAAGTAGCCGTAGGATGCGGCGGCCGGGGAGAGGATGACGGCCTTTCCCTTCGGCGTCACTTCCTTTGCCCGCGCAACCGCCCCGGCAAGGTCCTCCTCCAGATAAATGCCCGGGACGGAGCCGCTTAACTCCTTTGCAATCCGCGCCCCCGAGGCGTAGCAGAGGACGTAGGTGTACTCCGGGTGCTGCCGCATGAACTCCTCCAGGGCGTCGTACTCGATGCCCCGGTCCATGCCGCCCAAAATCAGCGTCCCGGCGTTTGGCACCGAGCGGACCGCCCGCATGGCCGCCTCCGGGATCGTGGAGATCGAGTCGTCGATGTAGGCGATCCCGTCCTTCTCCCCGCAGTACTGCAGCCTGTGGGGAAGGCCGGGGAAGTTCTCGATGGCGTGCTCCACCTTACTGGCATCCGCGCCGAAGACGTCCACCGCGATCTTCCGGACAAATTCCGCGTTGTAGAGGTTGTGGGCCCCGGGGATCCGCATCGGAACCTGCGGCGCCATGTCCGGGGTAATCCGGGACTGCTTTGCCCTGGTGGTGATCTTCGGCACATCCGCCCCGACAAAGAGAAGGTCATCTTCTGTCTGGTGTTTTGTGATGCCGAGCTTTGCGTCAAAGTAGTGATCCATCGTGTGGTAGCGGTCCAGATGGTCCTCGTAGAGGTCCAGGAACACCGCGACGTGGGGATCCGCCTGCAGCCGCTGGCACTGGTGGCAGGAGAGCTCAAAGACCGCCGTCGTCTCCGGCGTCATCCGATCGATGAACGCAAAGCAGGGAAGGCCGATGTTGCCCATCAAAAAGGCGGTCCGGCCCGCCTCGTTCAGCGCGGCGGCCAGCATCGAGGAGGTGGTGGACTTTCCCTTGGTGCCGGTGATGCCGACAGTCTGGCTCCCGTACTCCTCCAGAAAGAGCTCGGTCTGGGAGGTGAACTTGCGGTTTCCGAAGTCCGGAGCGTCCTCCTCAAAGGGGATGCCGGGGCTCACAAACACCCAGTCGTAGTTCTCCTCGTGCACCCCCTCCCGGGGGCCCTCATAGATGTCCAGGGCTGCCGGCTGGCAGTACTTGCGGAGCACGCGCTCCGTGCTCTTTCCCTCCCTGCCGTAGCCCCAGATCAGGATCTTCTTCCCCTTCAGCTTGTTTATGGTTTCTTCCATCTGTTGTCTGTCGCTTTCTCCGGCAGTGCCGGTCGTATTCTACTGGTTCCAGCTCTTTACGAGGGCGATCTCCCTCCGGTACCCGGCATCGTCGTTCGGCGTCTCCAGGATAAAGGGCCGCCCCTGGAGGGCAGGGTGCTGCACGATGCGCTCCAGCGCCTTCGCGCCAAGATATCCCTCCCCCAGCTTCTCGTGGCGGTCCTTCGCCGCTTCCAGGGGATTCTTGCTGTCATTGAGGTGCACGGCAAAGAGCCTCTCCAGGCCGATCTCCCGGTCGAACGCGGCAAAGACCCCGTCCGGATCATAGACCAGGTCATACCCCGCATCCCAGGTGTGGCAGGTGTCAAAGCAGACCCCAAGGTGCGCCGCCTTCTCCGGCTCCACAAGATCCATGATCCGTTTGAGCTCCTCAAAGGTCTTTCCGATCTCCGAGCCCTTGCCCGCCATGGTCTCCAAGAGGACCGTGGTGTGCTGGTCAGGCCGGATCACCCGGTTTAGGACCTCTGCGGTCTCCTCGATGCCCCGGTCCACGCCCTGGCCCGTGTGGCTTCCCGGGTGGAAGTTGTAGTAGATCGGCTCCTCCGGGGAGAGGGCCGCCATCCGCTCCATCTGGGCAAGGTCCTCCGTCATCATGGTCACCGCCAGCTCCCGGATGTCCTCCCTTGCGGAGCAGGGGTTCATCGTGTAGGGGGCATGGGCGACCATGGGGCCGAAGTGGTGCTCGGCCCGGATCTTCTGCATTTTGACAAGATCCGCCTCCTCCGGGACCTTTGCCTTCCCGCCCCGGGGACTGCGCAGAAAGAACGCGTAGGTATTGCCGTGGTAGTCCTCTGCCATCTTTTCTGCCATCGCGGCATAGCCCGCCGAGACGGACAGGTGGCTTCCGATATAGATCATTGCCTTCCTCCCTCAGGAGAGATCCGCGTCCATGACCGCATCCACCTTAAAGTCGGGATAGGCCGACCGGACCTCCGCCAGGATCGCGCGGTACTCCCCGGCGCGGTCCTTGCAGCCAAAGGAGATGACCATGTCAAAGCGCATCGTCTTCTTCTCGAGATCCGCAAAGAAGCCGTGCATCTGCAGCACGCTGTCGTGGCTCGTCACGATGCGGCGCACGTTCTGGTAAAGTTTTGCCTCCTCGTTGTCCCGGGTGTTCCGCGCGTAGACGCTGATGCCGGTGAGCAGGACCCCGTAGTCCTGGAAGATCTTTGCCGATACCTTCCGCTCCAGCACATCCAGCTCCTCGGCCGTCAGGTAGTCCGGCACCTCCAGGTGGATGGAGCCCAGGTACCGGTCCGGGCCGTAGTCGTTGAGCACCAGATCATAGGCGCCGTAGACGTTCGGGAAGGTGCAGCAGGTCTTCTTGATCTCCCCCACCAGTTTGCCGTCGGCCCGCTGGCCCAGGATCTGGCTGATGGTGTCCCGCAGCAAACCGATGCCGGACTTGATGATGATCACCGCGATGACCGCGCCGAGCCAGGCCTCCAGGGAGATGTGGGTAAGCAGGAACACCGCCGCCGCGGCCAGAGTGGAGGCGGAGATCACCGCGTCCATCCTGGCATCCTCACCGGAGGCAATGAGGGACCCGCTGTTGACCTTCTGCCCTGTCTTTTTCACGTAGGTGCCAAGCAGGATCTTGACCAGCACCGCCGCGGCCACGATGACCAGGGAGATCGCGGTATAGTTCGGCAGCTCCGGGTGCAGGATCCCCTTGATGGAGGACTGCAGGGAGGTGATGCCGGCGTAGAGCACGATGACGCTGATGATGACCGCGGTCAGGTACTCGATCCTGCCGTAGCCAAAGGGGTGCTTCTTGTCCGGCTGGCGCCCTGCAAGCCGCGTTCCCACGATGGTGATCAGGCTCGATGCCGCGTCGGAGAGGTTGTTGACCGCGTCCATCACGATGGCGATGGAGCCCGTCGCCGCCCCGATGACCGCCTTGAAGGCGGCAAGGAGCACGTTTGCCCCGATGCCGATGACCGAGGTCCGGATGATCACCGCATTGCGGGGCTGCTCTTTGTCCGTCCCGACCGTCTGGATTTTCTCCTCATTTTTCCTGTTATTGCTCTCTTCCATTCCTAATTCACTCCTATCCATCACACCGCCATGGTTTCTGCGGTATACTGATTCTGTAACGTGCCGTTTGGCGCACCTTATTGTAGCGCGGCCGGAGCCATCCTGCCAGTTGTCCGCGCCGGTTTGTATTCCTGGAAAGGTCTGCCATGTCTGCGTACTTCTGGCTCGAGGGGGATGACATTCCCGCGGGAGTCGGCTTTGGCCACTTCACCCCGCTCCACTTTCTGCAGCTGTTCTTCTGCTTCGTCCTGTGCCTGGTACTGTGCCTGACCTTTTGGCGCTGCAGCTTTTCCGGGCAGACGAAGTACTTAAAAGTCCTTGCCGTCTGCATGCTGGCGGGGAACCTGGCAAGGGATGCCTTTCTCTTTTCCATCGGGCGGATGAGCCTTGCCTTCCTCCCCCTGCACCTGTGCAGCTTTTCGATCTTCGTCTACCTGCTGCACGCCTTTCTCCCGGAGCGGCAGGACGAAAAGACCGGCGCCGTCATCCAGTCCCGGTTCCGCGAGTACCTCGGGGAGACCGGCTTTGTGCTGCTTCTTCCCGGCACGGTGAGCGCGCTCCTCTTCCCGGACTGGACGAACTACCCGGTGCTCAACTTCATGAACCTGCACAGCTTCCTCTGGCACACGGTGCTGTCCGCCTATCCGATCCTCCTGTACCTGAGCCACCGGATCCGGCCCAGCATCCGGCACATCTGGTTTCCCGTGTGCTTTCTTCTTGTCATCACGCCGCCCATCTATGCCTTTGACGCGGCCTTCGGGTACAACTACCTGTTCATCAACTGGCCCCTGAAGGGGACCCCGATCTGGGCCATCTACGAGAAGATGGGTGAATTCTGGCGCATCGGCTATGCGGCCCTTGTCATCGCCGTCATTCTCGCCGTCTACCTTCTCATCGAGGGCTTACGCCTTCTGGTCCACGCCCTTCATCGATAACCCGATCCGGTTCTTCTTTTCGTCCACCGAGAGGACCTTGACCCGGACGATGTCCCCCACCCGGACCACGTCCAGGGGGTTCTTCACGAAGCGGTCGGCGAGCTGCGAGATGTGCACCAGGCCGTCCTGGTGGACGCCGATGTCCACGAAGGCGCCGAAGTCCACGATGTTGCGGACCGTCCCGGAGAGCACCATGCCCTCCTTCAGGTCCTTGATCTCCCGCACCTCCTGGGACAGGGCGGCGCCGGCCACCTTCTCCCGGGGATCCCGGCCGGGCTTGGCGAGCTCTTTCAAAATGTCCTGCAGCGTGAAGCGCCCAAGGCCGGTGGTCTCGCAGAGCTTTTCCAGGGCCTTGCCGCTCCCCGCCCGCCTCTCGATATCCGAAGTCTTTCCTGCCTGCACATCCTCTTTGCGATAGCCCAGCTCTTTTAAGAGCACCCGGGCTGCCACGTAGCTCTCCGGGTGGACGCCGGTCCCGTCCAGGGGCTCGCTTCCGCCCCGGATCCGCAAAAATCCCGCGCACTGCTCAAAGGCCTTGGGGCCAAGGCCCTTCACAGTAAGAAGATCCTTTCTCGTGCGGAAGGCACCGTGCTCCTCCCTGCAGGTGACGATGTTCTTTGCCAGGGTGGGTCCGATGCCGGAGATGTAGGACAACAGGGCCGCGGAGGCGGTGTTCACATCCACACCAACCCGGTTCACGCAGGACTCCACCACACCGGTCAGGGTCTCCCCGAGCTTTGTCTGGTTCATGTCGTGCTGGTACTGGCCGACGCCGATGGAGCGGGGATCGATCTTGACAAGCTCCGCCAGGGGGTCCTGGAGCCTTCTTGCGATCGACGCAGCGCTCCTCTGGCCCACGTCAAAGTTCGGAAACTCCTCGGAGGCAAGCTCCGAGGCCGAGTACACCGAGGCCCCCGCCTCGTTGACGATCACCAGCTGGATCGGAAGGCCCGACTCCCGGATGAAGTCCGTGATGATCTTCTCGGACTCCCGGGAGGCGGTTCCGTTGCCGCAGCTGACAAGGTCCACGTGGTACTTCCGGCAGAGGGCAAGGAGGGTCTTCTTTGCCTCCTCCACCTTGTTCTGGGGCTCCGTGGGGTAGATCACCGCGGTGTCCAGGATCTTGCCCGTGGGGTCCGCCACCGCCAGCTTGCAGCCCGTGCGGAAGGCAGGATCCCAGCCAAGGACCGTCTTGCCCGCCACCGGGGGCTGCATCAGGAGCTGTTCGAGGTTTGCGGAGAACACCTTCATGGCGCCCTCCTCGGCCCGCTCGGTCAGAGTTCCCCGGATCTCGTTCTCAATGGAGGGGGCAAGGAGGCGCTTCCAGGCGTCCCGGCAGGCCTCCCGCAGATAGGAGATGGTGACCGGGTTCTCCCGAAGAACCGGCGCGGCCTGCGCCCGCAGCTCCCGGAAGGAGTGGACGGTCTGACCCTTTGCCCGCTCCTCCGCAAGGAACGGGAAAAGCAGAATCTTCCCGATCTCCTCCTCCGGCATCTCGATCTTCACGGAGAGGAATTTCTCGGCCTCGCCCCGGTTGATCGCAAGGATCCGGTAACCGGGGAGCTTTGCCACCGGCTCATGGAAGTCCAGATAGGTGTCGTAGACGTCCCGCCGCGCGGCAAGCTTTTTGTTCTTCGGCGCCTCGGCCTCTTCCTTCTTCCTGACCGGTGCCGGGCCGCAGGTCAGAATCCCCTCCTTCCAGACAAGGTCCCGGATCTTTTTGCGGATGTCCGCGTTGTCGGAGAGCTCCTCGGCCAGGATGTCCTGCGCCATGTGGATTGCAGCCGCCGCATCCGCGACGCCCGCCTCGGGGTTTACGTACCCTGCCGCCTCCTTCTCCACCGGGTTCTTCGCCGCGGGATTTTTGAGGTAGTCCGCCAGGGGCTGCAGCCCCTTCTCCCGGGCAATCGCCCCGCGGGTCCTTCTCTTTTGCCGGTAGGGCCGGTAGAGGTCCTCCAGGGCGGTCTGGGTCATCGCCTCCCCGATCTTCCGGGAGAGCTCCTTTGTCAGCTTTCCCTGCTCCTCAATGGCGGCGAGGATGGTGCGCTTTCGCTCCTCGAGCCCCCGCAGGTAGCGGAGCCGCTCCTCCAGGGCGCGGAGCTTCGCATCGTCCAGGGCCCCGTGCTGCTCCTTCCGGTAGCGCGCGATAAACGGTATCGTGTTCCCCTCGTCCAAAAGCCGGATGACCGCATCCGTCTGCCACTTCTCTATGCCGAGTTCCTTGGCAATGACCTGTGAAAGATCCATATCTGATCCCCTTTCTGACTCCCGTTTGCAACGGGGGGTATTGTACCATATCCCGGCCCCGGGGGCGCTCCCGATTCGGGATTTGTCCCAGCGCGCCACCTGGCTGGAATTTTTCGGGTTTTTGCACGGATTTGTTTCCAATTTACCCACAAACATTTGATCTTTTCCGGTTTTTGGGTAAGATAGCTGTAGCCGGCAGAGCCGGCTACAGGAGGAGATATCACAATGGATAAATGGGTCAGAGAGCGTTTTCTCCCGAACCTGCCGCTTGGGGAGGGCGGGACACGGGTGACCGCTTCGAAGGAGCACATCCGGATCTCCCGCGAGGCCGCGATGGAGGGCATGGTGCTGCTCAAGAACGACGGCGGGGTGCTGCCCCTGGCAAAGGGATCGAAGATCGCCCTGTTTGGCAAGGGAACCTTTGACTATGTCAAGGGCGGCGGCGGCTCCGGCGACGTGCACGTCCCCTATATGAAGAATCTCTACGACGGTCTGAGCGCCTACCCGGAGGAAGTCAGCATCTTCCCCGGGACCGCGCAGTTCTATCAAAAGTACGTCTCAGAGTGCTACCGCGAGGGCGGCATTCCCGGCATGATTGCGGAGCCGCAGCTGCCGGAGGAGCTCCTCTCTGAGGCGGCTTCCTTTGCGGACACCGCCGTGCTGTCAATCAGCCGCTTCTCCGGGGAGGCCTGGGACCGGGGCTCCAGCATGGGGCAGCCCGGAACCTACGCCTGCGATGACCAGGCCACCATTGACCTGGAGAACCGGCTCTTTGCCCGGGGCGACTTCTACCTCACGGACGCCGAGCGTGCCCTGGTGGACCAGGTGCTGTCGGCCTTCCGCAAGGTGGTCGTCGTGCTGAACGTCGGCGGTGTGGTGGACAGCGCCTGGTTTGCCGACGAGCCGCGCATCAGCTCGGTATTTCTCGCCTGGCAGGGCGGCATGGAGGGCGGCGCTGCAGAGGCGGAGCTGATTCTGGGACACCGGAACTTCTCCGGAAAGCTCGCGGACACCTTTGCCGCCAGTCTCGAGGACTACCCCTCCACCACAGGCTTCCACGAGGCCGGAGACCACGTGGACTACACGGAGGACATCTACGTCGGCTACCGCTACTTTGAGACCCTGCCCGGCAAGGCCGTGCGGGTCAATTATCCCTTCGGCTTCGGCCTCTCCTACACGGACTTTGCGATCTCGCCGGAGGGGGCCGCGTGTGCCACTGTCCCCACCGGGGCGGAGGATCCCGAGGCGCCCAAGGAGAAGGACGTCATCACCGTGCGCCTTGCCGTGATGAACATCGGGGACTACCCGGGGCGCGAGGTGGTGCAGCTCTACTTCGGAGCGCCCCAGGGACAGCTGGGAAAGCCCGCAAGGCAGCTGATCCGCTACCACAAGACGGCCCTGCTGCCGCCGGGCGGTTCTGAGGAGATCACCTTCACCCTCGATGCCAGTGAGCTTGCGTCCTACGATGACACCGGACGGATTCAGAAGTCCTCCTGGGTGCTGGAGCGGGGCGACTACAGCTTCTATCTCGGAACGGATGTGCGCAGCGCCAAGAAGCTCTCCTTCACCTACCACCTGGATCAGGACGTGGTGACCGAGCGCCTCGTCTCCCGGATGACGCCCACACAGCTTTCGATGCGCCTTCGCGCGGACGGAAGCTTCGAGGCCCTTCCCCTGGGAGCGCCCCACGATCCCAACGCGGACGGCCTGCAGCACCTGACCGACGAGGAGATCGAGGGCCGGGAGCCCGGCATCCGGGCACAGGATCCCTGGTACCGGTTTGGACCGAAGATGCAGACGGTCATCACGCTCCAGGATGTGGCAGACGGAAAGGCCTCGCTGGACGACTTTCTCGCCCAGCTCTCCGATGAGGACCTCTGCTGGCTGGTCGGCGGACAGCCCAATGCCGGCGTGTCCAACACCAACGGCATCGGAAACCTGCCGGCCTACGGCGTTCCCAACGTGCTGACCGCGGACGGCCCTGCGGGCGTGCGCATTGACCCGAAGACCCGCATCCGCACCACCGCCTTCCCCTGCGCAACGCTCCTTGCCTGCACCTTCGACCCAGAGATCTGCTATCAGGTGGGCCGCGCCGGTGCCGAGGAGGTCAAGGAGAACAACCTGAGCATCTGGCTGACCCCGGCCGTCAACATCCACCGCTCTCCGCTGTGCGGCAGGAACTTTGAGTACTACTCGGAGGACCCGTATCTGGCGGGCACCCAGGCAGCTGCCATGGTGCGCGGCATCCAGAGCATGCACATCGGCGCCTGCGTCAAGCACCTGTGCTGCAACAACAAGGAGACCAACCGCAAGAACTCCGACTCCCGCGTCTCGGAGCGGGCCATCCGGGAGATCTACTTGAAGCAGTTCGAGATCATCGTCAAGACCGCCCACCCGTGGATTATCATGACCTCCTACAACGAGATCAACGGCTGGCGCGCCTCGGAGAACCACTCTCTCCTCGACGGAATCCTGCGCCAGGAGTGGGGCTTTGACGGGTGCTTTTCCACCGACTGGTGGAACTACGCGGAGCAGTACCAGGAAATCAACGCCGGAAATGACCTGCGGATGCCAAGCGGCTATCCCGACCGGCTCATGACGGCTCTGGAGAAGGGACTCCTCACCAGGGGCAAGCTCGAAAAGGCCGCCCGCAACATCCTGAACCTGATTCTGAAGCTCGACTGAGCAGTTCCATACGAAAACAACAAAGCGGAGAAGGCAGATGTACTGCCTTCTCCGCTTTTATGATTCTTAGTATCCCCGCACGCGAAAGTCCCGCTCCCCGGGAACCGTCGGGATCCGCTCCCGCAGGGTGTCGGTGACCTCAATCCAGCTGCCGGAGGAGATCTCCCGGATCAGGGCCTCGATGGCCTCCGGCGTTCCCTGCACCTCCATGTCAACGGTTCCGTCCGGCTCATTCTCCACCCAACCGGTGCAGTCAAGGTCCCTGGCCGCATAGACCGCCCGGTACCGAAAGCCCACGCCCTGGACCTGGCCAAAGAACGTGATCTTCTCCCGAACCGCGCCCGCCGGCGTCTTTGCCCCCGCCTCGTCTCGTTTCTTTTTTCCGCCCGCAAACCAGCTCCGAAAATCTGACATGCTATGCTTTCTCCCTGCCCACACTTTTTTCTGCGCTGTTCATAATTTGTTAACGATTGTATTTTATTCTGTAGATGAAGTGCCACAAAATCTTTCAAATGTCAGGAGGATTACATTCAGATGGGTGTTCCCAGTACGAAGGACCGCATCCGATCCGCGTTTCCGGCGGTCTGCACCGTCGCGATGATGGCCGGCATGGCGCTCGCGGCAGAGCTCACCGGGCAGCGCGAGATCCTGTTCCCGGAGATCGCCGCGCTCTCCTTCGGGTACCTGCTGTCCCCGACCCGCGCCTGGGTGGTGAACAAGAAGCGGATGCTCCTTCTCATGTCCTGCTGCGCGGTGGTGGGCTATCTCTACTCCGTCTTTCTGCCCCTTCCCTACTGGGGCCGGATCGCCCTCGCCTTTGCGACCACCCAGGTGGTCTTTCTCTACGCCGGGACCAGCCTTGCCCCCCTCGTCTCCGCGATCGTGCTGCCGGTGGTGCTGCGCACAGACTCCCTGGTGTATCCCATCGCCGCCTTTGTCCTGACGCTCTGCGTCATCCTGCTTCGGACCCTCCTCGAGAAGCTGGGCCTTCGAAGCCGGGAATCCTTCGTCCCGCTCCCGCGCCCCTCGGCGGGCGCCGTTGTGATGGCCATCGTCCGGACGGCGATGATCTTCGTGCTCGCCTTTTTCTGCGTGCGCATCGGCATCCTCTACGTGATCGCACCGCCCCTTCTCGTGTTCTTCACCGAGGTCACCTCGGCGAAGGACAGCAGGGCCCTGCACGCCCCCGTCTCCACGGTGCTGTTTCTGACGCTCTGCGCCCTCTCGGGTGCCAGCGCAAGGCAGCTTCTCGCGGTCCACTTCCACCTGCCGCTTACACTGGCCGCGCTGGCGGGCTCGCTTCTTAGCCTGATCATTGTCTACATCTTCGGCATGTATGTGCCGCCCGCGGGGGCGCTGTGCATGCTCGCCTTCCTGATCCCGGCGGAGAGCCTTCTCACCTATCCGCTGCAGGTTTTGACCGGCGCTGCCCTGTTCATGCTGACCGCGCACATCCGCGCAGCCGGTGCCGCAAGAGCCGGCCGAAAGCGTGCACTGCCAAGACGATGACGGTTGCCAAAGGCACCTGCCGCACACAAGCGGCAGGTGCCTTTTTGTTATCCCAGAACCTCGATGTCCTTCGGGTAGTCGTTGAGGCGGCGGTAGCCGTCCTCCGTGATCAGCACCAGATCCTCGATCCTGGTGCCCGGGCCCTGCGGCAGGTAGATGCCGGGCTCAATGGAGAAGGTGTTGCCCACCTCGGTCAGATTTTGGAAGGCGCTGGAGACGTCGCCGTACTCGTGGTCCTCGATCCCGATGAAGTGCCCAAGCCTGTGGGTGAAGTAGGGACCGTACCCGGCCTCCGTGATGATGTCCCGGGCCTTCTTGTCGATGCTGCTAAGCGGAATGCCGGGGCGAAGCATCGCCTCCGCCTCCTCGTTGGCGCGCCGCACGGTGTTGTAGATCGTGCGCTCCTTTACTCCTGGCTCGCGCTTATAAAAGAAGGTCCGCGTCATGTCGGAGCAGTAGTTCTCGTACACGCAGCCCACATCGAAGAGGACGATGTCGCCCTCCTGCAGGCGGGTGTCATCCGGCTCGTGGTGCGGGTCGGAGGCGTGGGGGCCGAAGGAGACGATCGGCGGGAAGGAGTGGGCGGTGGCGCCAAGGGACTGATAGATGGAAAGCATCTGGTCCGCGATCTCCTGCTCCGTGACGCCCTCCTTCACCAGGGTCTTGAACTGCGCCATGGCGGCATCGTTGATCTTCGATGCCTGAATCATGCGGCGCTGCTCCTCCCTGTCCTTGATGGCCCGCGCCCGGTCCACCGCCGGGGAGCCGTTGCGAAAGCCCGCCGCCGTGTGGTGCTCCATCATGGCAAGCAGGAACTTGGCCTGCATGGTCTTGTCGATGCCGAGGAGTTCACCCGGATCCACGATCCCCGAGAGGACCTTGGTGATGTCATCGGTGTCCTTGATCAGGCGCTTTTCCACGCCGATGTCCTCCGGGAACTGGAAGAGCTCATTCAGGATCAGCACCGGCTCGGCGCCGGCGCGCAGGTACAGGGCCAGAAACCGCTCTCCGGGGTGAATCCACTTGCCAGTCATATAGAAAATCGCCGCCGGGTCGCTGACCAGCATCTGGGAGAGCCCCAGCTCCTGCAGAAACCCGAGCGCCTTATTTACTTTTTCTCTGTCCATAAACGAACCTCTTTTCCTATGGTATAATTCGAGAGGCCTTGCACGGCCCCATACTCCGTCATTGTAGCGCAGAAGAAGGGAGAGCGGAAATGAAATTACGGGACAGAATGGACCCCAGGTACACAAGGATCTCCCTGTATGTCATCGGGACCTGTGTCATCATCTACCTGCTCGGCTATATCATCCGCAATCTCCCCGCAGTCAGCGGCGCGATCGCGGTGGCCTTTCGCTGGTGCGTCGGGATCTTCACCCCGGTGTTCTGGGGGTTTCTGCTCGCCTACCTGCTCTTTCCGGTCAACACCCTCTTTGAAAAGCTGGAGGATCGGCTCCACATCTTCCGAAAGTCCGCGCGCAGAAAGCGGGCCCTCTCGGTGGGCCTGACCGCCATCGTGGTGGTGGCCGTCCTGGTCGTTCTGATGTCCCTGATCGTCTCCGCCTTCTCCCGGCAGCTCTCCGTGATCAACACCGAGAGCTTCATGAACCTCGTCAACATGGCCACCCGCTCCATCGACTCGTTCTACACGACGGCGGTCAAGTGGCTCTCCCAGCTCAACTTCGAGTCCACCGAGATCAACGACTACGTGCAGCACATCGGCACGGACATCGCCTCCCTCATCACGGACTGGGGCCAGACGGCCCTGGGGGCGCTCAAGAACATCCCCTCCTTTTTCTCCAACCTGATCTTCACGATCATCTTTGCGGTCTACTTTCAGCTCGACCATGAGGGGCTGCGCAAGTACTGGGGCCGCGCCTTCCGGGCGCTCTTCCCACGGCGCTTCAACAAGGGCCTTCGGATCTTTATCCGGGACGCGGACCGGGTCTGCTCCGGCTACATCCGGGGGCAGTTCCTGGATGCGGTCCTGATGGCCATCACGGTCAGCATTGCCCTGTCCCTGGCGGGGGTGCGCTTTTCCGTTCTCATCGGCATCTTCACCGGCATCGGCAACCTGATCCCCTACGTGGGACCCATCGTGGGCTACGGCTCCACGATCCTGATCTGCCTGATCAACGGCGACTTCGTGCGGCTTGCCATCGGCGTCGCGATCGTGTTCGTGATCCAGACCATCGACGGAAACGTGGTCAATCCCAAGCTCCTCTCTTCCAACATCGATGTCCACCCGATGCTGGTCATCATCGCCCTGATCATCGGCAGCTCCGCCGGCGGCATCATCGGCATGCTGGCGGCCGTCCCGGTGGCAGCGCTGCTCAAGATCCAGTTTGAGCGTCTGGTGGACTATCTCATCAAGAAGCGGGGCATCGCGGATCTGAAGCAGGAATCAGCGCAGGAGGAGAAGGCCGCCGAAACGAAAAAGAAGCGCCCCTTCCAGCGCACCCAGGCCGGGCGGATGAATCAGGACCAGAACTGACGCGCGGCATCCAAGGAGGTTTTTTATGACAGCATCTGACAACTTACAGCACCCCAATCTCTCCCTGCAAGGCGGGGATCCCGATCTTGCCATGACCGGGGAGCTCCTCACCTTTCTCGAGAAGAGTCCTACCTGCTTTCAGGCGGTGGAAAACTTCAGCAAGGCCCTGCACTTCAAGGGCTACACCTATCTTGCGGAGGAGACCGTCTGGAACCTCGTCCCCGGCGGAAAGTACTACACCACCCGGAACGGCTCCTCTGTGATCGCCTTCCGCATCCCGGAGGGCAGCATCTCCGGCTTCCAGATCGCCGCCTCCCACAGCGACTCCCCGACCTTCAAGATCAAGGCCAATCCCGAGCTCACAGAGGGGTCGGCCTATGTCCGCCTCAACGCGGAGCCCTACGGCGGCATGCTGATGTCCACCTGGTTTGACCGGCCCCTGTCCGTGGCAGGAAGGGTCCTTGCCAGGGACGGCAAAGACGGTGTCCGGGAGATCCCGGTGGTTGTGGACCGGGACCTTCTCCTCATCCCCTCGGTTGCCATCCACATGAACCGGGAGGCCAACACCGGCTTTGCCTACAACGCGCAGACGGATCTTTTGCCCCTTCTGGGGGAGGGCTCCGATGCCGGTTCCCTTGCCAAAATCGTCGCCAGTGCTGCCGGCGTGACACCGAAGGATATCCTCTCCAGCGATCTCTTCCTCTATGTCCGGGGCCGTGGGTGCGTCTGGGGCGCTTCCTCCGAATTTGTCTCCGCGGGACACCTGGATGATCTCCAGTGCGCCTTTTCAACCTTCCGGGGCTTTGTCTCCTCAGAGGGCAGGAAGGCCTCCTGCGTCCCAGTCTTTGCCTGCTTCGACAACGAGGAAGTCGGAAGCCGCACCAAGCAGGGTGCCGACTCCACCTTCCTCTCCGACGTGCTCTCCAGGATCGCGGAGGCCACGGGCCTTTCCGGTGAGGGGTATCACGCGGCCCTTGCAAGGAGCTTCATGATCTCCGCGGACAATGCCCACGCCGTGCACCCGAACCACCCGGAAAAAGCTGATCCCGCCAACCGTCCCCTCATGAACCACGGCATCGTGATCAAGTACCACGCGGGGCAGAAGTACACGACGGACGCCGTCTCCGCCGCGCTGTTCAAGCTCCTGTGCCAGAAGGCGGAGGTCCCCTTCCAGGAGTTCACAAACCGCTCCGACATGGCAGGCGGCTCCACCCTTGGAAACCTCTCCAACGCCCACGTCTCCCTGAACACCGTGGACATCGGCCTGCCGCAGCTTGCCATGCACTCGGCCTTTGAGACAGCTGGCGTGCGCGACACCGGGTATCTTGTCCGGGCCTTGCGGCTGTTCTACTCTGCAAGTCTTCAGCGGGAGGGAAACCGGCTCTCCTGGGTCACCGACTGAAACGTTTCCCAAATGGTAGCGGAGCACTTCCCGAAGGAGGTGCTCCGCTTTTTTTCATTTCACTGTTTGATTTATGATGCCTTTGCCGGAAGGTGCCCGTCCAGGAAGGCGATGATGCCGTCTGCAACCTCGGCCTTGATGTCCCGGTAGTTGTGGATCTCATGGCGGTAGCCGCTGTAGAGCTTTGTGGTGACCTCATGGCCCGAGTCAATCAGCCAGTTGGAGACCTCATAGACACCCTTTCCGTACTGACCCACCGGGTCCTGGTCGCCGGCAATGTTGTAGATGGGAAGAGCCTTCGGGACCTTTGCCGCCCAGTCCGGTCCCGTGATGTCAAGCAGCATCTGGATGAAGTACAGCATGGCCTGATTCGTGGTGGGTCTTGTGAAGGCGTCAAAGGGATCCATCGCGTGGTCCTTCTGGACATAGGGATCCGAGCAGATCCACTCATTGCCAAGCTTCACGCCCTCGGTGCACCGGCCGAACATCCAGCCCATCATCTGATTTGCGATCTCCGGGTCGGAGCGCTTGGCACCGCCCTCGTCGCAGATCTTCTGTGCAAGCTTCTCCGCCTCCTCGCCGTTTGGCCAGGTGCCGGAGGTGCCGCAGATCACAATGCCGTCCAGCTCGTCCCCATAGGCTGCGGCAAAATCCCTGGTGATGAAGGAGCCCATGCTGTGCCCGTACATAAAATACGGCAGGTTCGGGTACTTCTCCTTTGTGAGCTTCATGAGGGTGTGCTCATCCTCGCGCATCGTGTGGCAGCCCTTGTCGCCCCAGTCTCCCCAGGTGTTGTTCTCCATGGCGGTCTTGCCGTGACCCACATGGTCATCTGCCGTCACAATATAGCCCGCCTCACACAAGCGCACGATCAGGTACAGATACCGGCGGGAGTGCTCGCCGAAGCCGTGCACCAGCTGAACAATCCCCTTCGGTTTGGCCGCCGGAACATAGATCCACCCCTGTACGGTATCACGGCCATTGTAAGACGGAAAACTCACTTCATGCAGCATGGAAACCCTCCTTTTCCCACCCCGAGGAAGTCAAAAAGAGCAGGGACCACCGGGCTGTCATCAGCCTGTGTCTCCTGCTCTCTCTTCTCGCGGGTCGTGTCTGAAATTGTCCTACATCCCCATTCTACCTGCCGTCTCCGACAATGTAAACAGAAATCAGGCAACTTTGCAGGACATTTTTGGAGATCTGCACAAATTCGGAGTAAACAAAGAACGGACTGCCGGTTTCCGGCAATCCGTTCTCCTGATCATTCAGTTCAGCTGCTTTCCCTTGAACTTGAGTCGTGACAGGGCTCTTGCAAGGGCAGCCTGGGTCGTGCGGTACTCGACCATGGACTGCTTCTGGCGCAGCCGCTCCTTGGCGCGGTCCAGTGCTTCCTGCGCTCTGCGGGCATCCAGCTCGTCCTTGGTCTCGCAGGTCTCCACCAGGCAGGTGGCACGGTTGTTGGCAAACACCATGGAGCCGAAACCCGCGACCACGCGGATCCAGCTGCCGTCCTCCTGCTGGATGGCCAGCTCTCCGGGCTCGAGCGCCACGATCATCTCCTGATGGTGGGGCAGGAAGGAGAGACTTCCGTCGACCGTATTCACGATGAGATTTCTTGCTCTCCCCGCGTAGAACTGCTTTTCCTCGGCAATCACGCGCAGGTAGAACCATTTGGATGTTTCAGCCATATGTCCCCCTGACCGCTTACAGGGTCTTTGCCTTTGCGATCACGTCATCGATGGTGCCGACGTTGAAGAAGGCACTCTCCGGGTACTGGTCCATGTCGCCGCTGATGATGGCCTGGAAGCCCTTGATCGTCTCCTTGACGGGGACATAGGTGCCCGGGATACCGGTGAACTGCTCTGCCACGTGGAAAGGCTGGGACATGAAGTTCCGGATCTTTCTCGCGCGGTAGACGGTCTGCTTATCCTCGTCGGAGAGCTCCTCCATACCGAGGATGGCGATGATGTCCTGCAGCTCCTTGTACTTCTGGAGAATCTGCAGCACGGTCTGGGCGGTCTCGTAGTGATCCTTGCCCACGACGCTCTCCTCCAGAATACGGGAGGAAGAGGCCAGCGGATCGACGGCGGGATAGATACCTTCCTCCACGATCTTTCTGGAAAGAACCGTGGTGGCATCCAGATGGGCGAACGTGGTGGCAGGTGCCGGGTCAGTCAGGTCATCGGCAGGCACGTAGACAGCCTGCACGGAAGTGACGGATCCCTCTTTCGTCGAGGCGATTCGCTCCTGCAGCTCGCCCATTTCGTTTGCCAGGGTCGGCTGGTAGCCGACGGCGCTGGGCATACGGCCCAGCAGGGAGGAGACCTCCGAACCTGCCTGGACGAAACGGAAGATGTTATCGATGAACAGCAGCACGTCCTTGTGTTCCACATCGCGGAAGTACTCGGCCATGGTCAGACCGGTCTCTGCGACACGCATTCTGGCTCCCGGCGGTTCATTCATCTGTCCGAAGACCAGGGCGGTGTTCTTGATGACGCCGGAGGCGCTCATCTCACTCCAGAGGTCGTTGCCCTCACGGGAACGCTCTCCGACACCGGTGAAGATGGAGAATCCGCCGTGCTCTGCGGAGACGTTGCGGATCAGCTCCTGAATCAGGACGGTCTTGCCGACGCCGGCGCCGCCGAAGAGTCCGACCTTGCCGCCCTTTGCGTAGGGTGCGATCAGATCAATGACCTTGATACCGGTCTCCAGGATCTCCTGCACCGGGCTCTGGTCCGTGAACTTCGGGGGCTTTCTGTGGATCTCCCAGCGCTCCCCCTCTGTGATCTCCGGGCCGCCGTCGATGGTGTCGCCCAGGACGTTGAAGAGACGTCCCAGGTTCTGCTCGCCGACGGGAACCTCGATGCCGGTCCCCAGGGAGAGGACGGGCATGTCCTTCTGCAGTCCCTCACTGGCGGAGAGCATGATGCAGCGCACGGTGTTGCCACCGATGTGCTGTGCCACCTCCATGATGGACTTGTTTCCATGATTGTCTACCTGCAGTGCAGTTTTGATGATGGGGAGGGGTTTGGTCGCGAACTCCACATCAACCACAGGTCCCATGACCTGTACGATCTTGCCGATCTGCATTCTTCAGGCTCCTTTCTTATGACTTTGCAGCCTTTGCGGCGCGCTCGAGCTGCTCTTTCCTTGCCCGTGCGCCGGCAGCCACCTCCGTGATCTCCTGGGTGATGGCCGCCTGTCTCTCCCGGTTGTACGCGATCTGCAGCTGGGAGAGGAGCTTCTGGCCAGCCTTGTTTGCGGAATCCATGGCCTGCATGCGGGAGCTGTGCTCCGAGCAGTAGGACTCCACCAGGGCGCTGTAGATGTAGCCGGACAGGAAGTCCGGGACGATGTTGTCGAGCAGAGTCTCCGGGTCCGGATACATGGCGAACTCCTCCTGCCGCGCCGCGCCGACAGGCTGGGCGAAGATCTTGCTGTTGAGACGGACCAGGGGCAAAAGCTGCACAATCTCGGTCTGCGTCTCCATGGAGTTCTTCATGCGGGTGTAGATGATGTACACCTCATCGATCTTGCCGGTGGTGAACAAATCCAGCATGATCGCAGCGATCTGGCGGGACTTGTCCAGCGTCGGCTTCTGGGCCGTGTAGTGGAACTGCTCATCCACGTTGACGCCGCGATGGGCGAACCAGGCACGTCCGACCTCGCCGATGACGTACAGGCGGTCGTTGGTGTCCGGACGGAACTGGTCCATCGTCAGCTTCAGGACGTTGTGGTTGTAGGCACCGGCCAGGCCCTTGTCGGCGGTCACACAGATCACCGCGCGCCGCGCATTCGAGGTGTTCACCTCCTGGCGGCTGTCCAGGAACGGATGGTGGAACTCCGGCGGAAGATGGCGCAGGACGCGGGCGAACATGGACTCCAGAGCCAGGAAATAGGGCTCTGTCGCCGCCAGCGATGCCTTGGCGTTGTTCATTTTTGTGGAGGAGATCAGGTACATCGCATTCGTGATCTTCAGGGTGTTCTGAATGCTCCCGATCCGCTCCTTGATCTCACGTGTTGAGGACATCTTCGCCTCTCTTTACTGTGCTGCCGGTGCGGCGGCTTCCTGCTTTCCTGCCTGATAGCTCTTGTCGAACTCGTCGCAGTCCTTCAGGATCTCGTCCTTCACCGGGTCCTCGAGGCGTCCCGTCTTTGCCAGCTCATTTGCCACTTCCGGGTGCTTCTCCGCAAAGAAGGCCAGGAGCTTGCCCTGGTAGTCCTTCACTTCCTTGGCCGGCAGGTTCATGAACTTCTTGCCCTCGCCGGCAACCAGCGTGATGACCTCATCTGCCATGGACATCGGGTGCTCCAGGGGCTGCTTCAAAAGCTCCATCAGCGCCGCGCCCTGGCGCAGCTGGTTTGTGGTGGCCTCATCCAGATCGGAAGAGAACTGGGTGAAGACCTGCATGTCGCGGTACTGGGCCAGGTCGATACGAAGGGAGCCGGAGGCTTTCTTCATGGCCTTGGTCTGGGCGGCACCGCCGACACGGGAGACCGAGAGACCGACGTTCACGGCAGGGCGCTGGCCCTCGAAGAACAGGTCGGACTCCAGGAAGATCTGGCCGTCGGTGATGGAAATGACGTTGGTCGGAATGTAGGCAGACACATCGCCATCCTGGGTCTCGATGATGGGCAGGGCCGTGATGGAACCGCCGCCGAGCTCATCGGAGAGCCGGGAGCTCCGCTCCAGAAGTCTGGAATGGAGATAGAAGACGTCACCGGGATATGCCTCACGTCCCGGGGATCTGCCGAGCAGCAGGGACAGGGCACGGTATGCAACCGCGTGCTTGGACAGGTCATCGTAGACGATGAGCACGTCCCGTCCCTTGTGCATGAAGTACTCGGCAAGGCTGGTCGCTGCATAGGGTGCGACGTACTGGAGCGGTGCCGGGTCACTTGCGGTGGAGCTCACGACGATGGAGTAGTCCATTGCGCCGTGGGTGCGCAGCGTATTCACCAGGGTCGCAACCGTGGAGGCCTTCTGGCCGATTGCCACGTAGATGCAGATGCAGTTCTGGCCCTTCTGGTTCAGGATCGTATCGATCGCGATACTGGTCTTTCCGGTCTGGCGGTCGCCGATGATGAGCTCACGCTGGCCTCTGCCGATCGGGAACATGCTGTCGATGGCGAGGATACCGGTCTGCAGGGGCTCGGAGACGCTCTTTCTGTCCACAATGCCCGGTGCCGGCTCCTCGATGGGACGGTACTCGCCGCCCTCGAGGGCGGGGCCGCCGTCGATCGGTGCGCCCAGCGCATTGACTACACGGCCGAGGTAATCCTCGGAGCAGACGATGCCGGCGCGCTTGCCGGTACCCGTCACCCGGGAACCCTCACCGATCGTGCCCTCCTCATCGAAGAGGATGGCGCCGATGTTGTCGCGGCCGATGTTCTGGACCATGCCCTTGACGCCGTTCTCAAAGACGACGATCTCGCCGTACTGGGCATGCTCAAGACCCTTGATGGTGACGATGCCGTCACCGGCGGTCTCCACAAAGCCAACCTCGTTCTTCTCCGCGATGACCTTGAAGTCATCCACTGCGGAGCGAAGGATCGACATGATGGCCTTGTCGGAGCGCTCGGCGGCTGCCTTCTGCCTTGCGGCATCGATGCGGTTCTCAAACTGCCGCTCCCGGCCTCTGGTGCTCCAGTCGTACTCATCCGAGCCCACATCCAGGATGAAGCCGCCGTGGACAGCGGGCTCAATGCGGACGTCGATGAGGACATCCGCCACCTTATATTTCTTCTGTAAAAAGTCCCTGAATCCCTGCAGCTGATCCTGTGACGGCTCCGTCACACAGCGCAGCACGGCCTTCAGGGCGCCATTGTCTAACTTTTCGCTCATATCTTACCTTCCCGGCCACGCGCACGATCAGTTCTGCTTCGGATCTTTGCTGACCTGCTTCAAGAAGTCATCGTAGAGCTTCTCGTCGCTCTGCGCCTCTGCGATCTTGGCAGCGGCGTCCTTGACCATATCGGAGATCTCCTCCTCGGCCTTGTGCTTCTCCTGATCGGCTGCCGCCTGGGCCTTCTTTCTGGCCTCTGCGACGATCTCGTTGGACTTGCCGTTGGCATCGGCAACGATGCGGTCGTACTCCGCACCGGCATCCTTTCTGGCCGCAGCGAGCTTTTCCTGACGATCCGCCTCGATCTCCTTGATGGAGTTCTCGTACTGATCCTTCAGGGCATTGGCATCCTGACGGGTGCGCTCTGCATCGGCGTACTTCGCCTTGATCTCCTCATCCCGCTTGTTCAGGATGTTGTGGACCGGCTTGAACAGGAACTTCCTGATCAGTACGTAGAGGATCAGGAGGTTGATGATGGTCCACAGAATGTCGATATCAATACGTAACATTTTTTCGTTTCCTTTCCGCACGTTCTACCGGAAAGCCCGAGGCTCCCCTTGCCCGGTACCAGATCAAAGCATGAAGATGATCAGAATACCGAGAACGAAACCGTAGATGGCGGTTGCCTCTGCGAGTGCGGAACCAAGGAGCAGGATTCTCATGATCTTGTTGTCCGCCTCAGGCTGTCTTGCGATGGCATCCACGGCGTGGGCTGTTGCCATGCCGATACCGATACCTGCACCGATGCAGGCAAGTGCTGCGATTCCCGCGCCAATTGCTGTTAAACTCATAGTTTTTCCTCCTGTGCCTGTTCTCAGGCATCTGTATCTAACGACCGATTGATCGAAAGCTGTTGCATGTTATGCGGCCAAAGCCTTCTGTTTCTTTTTCTTCTTTTCCTTCTTCTCGGACGGTGCCGCGGGCTCCACAGCCTCCTGGATGAACAGGCCGGTCAGGAACACGAAGACATATGCCTGGATGAAGCCATCGAAGATATCGAAGTAGAGTGAGAAGATAATGGGAACGCCCACCGGAATCAGCATCTCAATCAGCTCCATGATGACAAAGGAGCCGAGGACGTTGCCGAACAGTCGCATGCAGAGCGAGAGCGGACGGATGAAGATCTCCAGGACATTGATCGGTGCCACGATGGCGATGGGCTCTGCAAAGCTGTGTGCCCAGCCCTTGACGCCTCTTGCACGGATGCCGGCGGCCTCGATGAGGACGATGCTCATCACGGCCAGGCCGATCGTGACGTTCAGGTCCTTGGTCGGCGGCTTCATGCCCAGAAGGCCCATGATGTTTGCCAAACCGATGTAGATCAGGACCGTGCCCAGATACTCACTGTACTGCTTGCCGTAGGGCCCGAGGATCTCCCCGGTGAAGTTGTCGATAAAGGTCACGAAGGCCTCCACGACGAGCTGCTTCTTTGACGGGTTCTGCACCGTCATCCCGTGGGTGAGCCAGATTGCGAGGAGCACCAGAATTGCCATCACCACCCACGTGATCACCACCGACTCGGCGACCGGAATGCCGCCGAAGAGCGGGATCGTGAAGGCGGTGTCGACGTTCAGCCGCTCCACCAGTTCACTTGCCATTGACTTCATGTGTTTACCTTCCTTCTTGCGGAAATGGCGCGAACGCGCGCCATTCGCTATTCTATTCGCTTTCCAGCGAAAAACCCGCCAGATTCTGCAGCCCGTGCGACAAAACAGGACTTATTTCCTAATCAGTACCACCAGCTTTGCTGGTGGTCTGTGTTCGCCCCTCCGGGGCTTACCGGTGCGTTTCCGCCTAAAGGCGGTCTAGCAAACCGTTCTTACATTACTGGTGGCCGCCTAAAGGCGGCTCCCTTTTTGACTACTTTTCGGGATCTCCTTCCAGTCGATCCCTTTCGTACTGTTCTGCAATATACTTCTTGATTGTCTCTTCATTGACATTTCCCACCGTTTCGCAATAGTAGCCTCTTGCCCAGAAATGTCTGTCGTATCTTTGGCGATATTCTGGATGCTTGTCGAAGATCATGAGAGAACTTTTTCCTTTGATGCGGCCAACTACCTTTGCCACACTCATTTTCGGTGGGATCGACACATACATATGTACATGATCAGGCAAGGTGGCCGCTTTGATAATCGTGACTCCTTCCATCTTGCAGACCTTCCCTATAATTTCGCCTATTTCCTTCCGCAGCTCCCCGAACATTACTTTTCGTCTATACTTCGGAATGAACACTATATGATATGTGCAGTTATATCGACTGTGTGCTAAACTCAAATCGTCCATGGGCGCCTCCGCTGTCTTGAAGTGGTTTGCTAGACCTACTTCATTGTACAGCGGAGGCTGTTTTTTGTTACTCCGCTTGCCGCCACGGGCTTCTGTCACTCCCCCAGCTCCGCTGGGGGATTAAGATCTGTTTCATTTAGTGCAGCCCGCTTTACGGCTGGGCCGGATCCCTCTGAAAGACCAGCGATTGGACGTTGTCATCCGCGTCATACTGGATCCAGAGCAGGTACGCGGTATCCTCCGCATCCTGGTAGAAGTCGACGCCGCCCGCCTTCTCGGCGGAGGCAGCAAGGACAAAGGCCTCACCCAGTTTTCCCGCAACGATCGATCTGGGATCGCCCACCTTCACGTTGTGAAAGCGCACGGCACCGGAGTCAGCCGTCACCACCAGGGGGAGCTGACCCTCCGTTCTCGTGTAGTAGAGATCGTCCGCATCCAGCACGGTAAGGCTCCGAAGTACGGTCTCATCGACCTTGCTGGTCTTGGACGAAGACGAACTGCCGCCGGAGGCCGCCTGTTCCATCGCCTTGTTTAGGGTCTCCTGGTCGGTGACCAGGCCCTTTTTCGTCAGCGTGACCCCCGGCGGAACCGGGGCGGTCTTTGCCTTTGCCGATGCGGCAAGGCTGTTCTGGGCAACAAGGAGCGCCGCTGCAAGAAGCAGTGCCGCGCCCCTTTTGAATGGGATCCTTTGCATCACCTGCCCCCTCCCCCCGGGGCCCTTGTGACAGCACCCGGCTTGACGGCTTGCATTATAGCACAGGCGCGGATGGGAAGTCATCCGGGCGGGTTAGGATATGTTCAGAATTTTTCTACATTCTTAATATTTTCACCGACGGTTTCAGTGACATCTGACGATTTTGCCTGGGTCAATGCCGCTTCTGCCGCCGACCGGTCTTTCCCGCTTGCCCCGACAGTGAAACCCATTATACTGAAGCCGTAGGGATGCGTAAAACGCATTTTTGACATAGTCATCATCAGGATTTGATATTTCAGAGAGTGAGCGCGGGATGGACGTCAACTACGAATACTACAAGATCTTCTACTACGTGGCCAGGTACGGGAACTTCACCAGAGCCGCAAGGGCCCTTGGCAGCGGACAGCCCAACGTCACCCGCGCCATGAACTGCCTGGAGGAGCAGGTGCACAGCACCCTGTTCATCCGCACCAACCGCGGCGTGCGGCTGACCCCGGAGGGGGAGCTGTTATACCGCCACGTGGAGTCCGCCATCTCCCAGATCCAGGCCGCGGAGGCCTCGCTCCACGAGGCAAGCAGCCTCGAACACGGCAGCATCTCCATCGGGGCCAGTGATACCGCCCTGAACATCTGCCTGCTGCCGATCCTGAAGACCTTTCACGAGGCCCATCCCAGGATCCGCCTGAAGCTGGAGAACCAGACCACGCTCCAGGCGATCCCGTCGGTGAAAAACGGCGAGGTGGACTTTGCCGTGGTCTCCACCCCCACCGGCGTGACGCCGCCGCTCCAGGAGGTGCCGCTCACCACGTATCAGGAGATTCTCGTGGGCGGCAGCACCTTCTCCGCCCTGGGCGGCCAGGTGCTGACCCTCGACGAGCTGCTCCACTACCCCATGATCAGTCTCGGGCGGCAGACCATGACCTGGCAGTTCTACCACCAGTGGTTTCTCGCCCACGACCTGGAGTTTTCGCCGGACACGGAGGTGGCCACCGCGGACCAGATCCTGCCGCTTGTCAAGTGCGGGCTGGGGCTGGCCTTTCTCCCGGAGCCGATGGCGCAGGCGGCGCTCGCCTCCCATAAGATCGTCCGGATCTTCCTGCCAGAGGACGTCCCTGAGCGGCAGATCTGCCTGGTCTTTGACCGGCAGCTCCCCTTCAGCGCCGCCGCCCAGAAGCTGACAGACGACATGCTGGGGAGAAAGTCCGGTTAACCGCGGACCGGCGCCTGCCCCCGCCGAAACAGAAGGCGAAAGATGGCGCGCACCAGGGGCCCGACAAGAAAGATCTGGAGAAGGAGCGCCACAGGAAAGCACCTGACCGCCGTCGTGATCCAGAGGACAAACCAGCCGGCACCCGCCCCGTTGTGGAGCAGGACGGAGAAGAGGGGCACCAGCGGGACGACGCAGCAGAACGCATTCCCCGCATATTCGCATAGGTAACTACAGCATACATCATAATTGGGTTGTACCCGGTTCTTCCCTTATTGAACAATTGGCTAACAAGCCAGAAATGTCTAATTTCTCCATCACTTTTTTCAGGATATAGACTGGATCGTCGTCAGGTAAACTCAATTCGAAGAAACTAAAGTTAATTTTCTGTTGCCTTAATTCAAACTGGAGAGTTGAAAGTTCTCCCTTTGTAAGTGAATAAAGCAACTCCATTTTGACGACAAATAGACACGCGGATGGTACAATTATAGTGGTAAATGAATGACTAATGGTCACTATTTTGTAGTAGCGCTATGAATAGTGAATATGATACAATACCACTATGGAGGTGCCGCGTGGGCTATATTTACAAAAGGCGTTAGTTAAGAAACGGGTTGATAAGCGATCGCCTAGCATGAGACCACTAATACCTCACTTTGAGCTCGAGCTGGGTACACTCCTATCCGTGCTGTGTTGCATCATGTAACAAAGCATCACCTAGATTGCCTAAACACATACACTCACTTGCCGAGTATGTGACTATAAATAACAAGATAGGCATTATGCGGAGAAGAAAAGAGCTCCAAATGGGGATTCTATATCTTCATCGGACATTATCGCGTCGAGAGTTCACCATGGAGGTTGTGGTATGGAACCCATCAACCCGGTTCTTTACTAACGCCTTTACAAAAAAACCAAAAATGGAACAACGTATGTTTATGACAATGTAAGCTATTGGCGTAAGGACATCAAACAGCCTCGCTCGAAGCGTAAACTGATTGGCAAGCTCGACCCGGATACAAGGGAAATCGTCCCTACCTCCGGAAGAGGCAGAAAGCGCAAGGTCCAGCCAGACAGCACTACAACTGTTGCAGTTACCACTGCTTCATCAGCACCAAAGGCCTCTGGATCAGGTTCACAAAACTCTGATGATCTCCGCTATCAATATGAGGAATGCCGACGTCAGCTTCTTGAAACACAGGCGGAACTGGCAAAGGCTCGAAGTCAGGCAGACGCATACCGTGCAGAAGTTGAGAAGTTCAAGGCTGATCTGGAGTCCTTTTTCAGAAAGTACCATTGACACTAGGAAAGCATTGCTCTCCTGGGTTTGTGCCACGCGGCTGACAACTCATGGCCGAATATCTGGAAAAGTCACTGCAGTCGTTCCGCTCCTGCTTCTTCAAGGAGAGGGCTTTCCGCTGGTTCGTCCTCGTCATCCTCATGTTTATCCTGAGGGAGGATCACCTCGGAGTAACTTCAACCATCCGAGCTTTGTCACTAAACCATGGATGCTACGACACGCTCATCCACTTTTTCCATTCATCAGCCTATCAGACGCAGATGGTGAGGCTGGCGTGGTATCGTTTTGTCCGTGACTCGGCAAACTTTCTCCTGGCAGACGGCCGTACGATTCTCATAGGTGATGGAGTCAAGCAGTCCAAGGAAGCAAGATACATGCCGGGAGTAAAGAAGCTTCATCAGGAGTCGGAAGATTCCTCCAAGGGAGAGTACATCTTCGGCCACATGTTTGGCGCCATCGGCGTCCTCATTGGCACCAAACAGCATCACCTGTGCCTGCCACTCCACATGAGCATTCAGGACGGACTTCGAGATGCTGCAGGCTGGGAGAACAGCGGCATCAGTGCAGAAAGCCATGTGGTTCAGATCATCCGTAACGCTTATGATGCCGCCAGGACACTGGGAAGAAGCTTTCTGATCCTGGACCGTTACTTCCTGACTGTACCTGCCATCAGCGCGATGAATGAGCTGAACTCGTCAGATGGAGGCAATCGGATTGCCATCATCACCAAAGCAAAGAGGAATGTCATCGCTTACCGCCAGCCAATCCCGACACTCCGGAAAACCCGCGGCCGCCCCCGTAAGAAGGGAACACCCGTCAAACTGAACGACCTGTTTGATTCGAAGAAAAGTCATTTCGAGACCGAGGTCATGTACCTTTACGGGAGAAAACGGACCGTGCGCCATATGTATCTGGATCTTCTCTGGGGAACAAAGCTTTACCAGGAGCTCCGCTTTGTCCTCGTAGAGTACGAAGATGATGGAGGCCCCAAGCGGGGAATCCTTGTATGCACCGAAAAGTATGCGCCCAATCTCATCATTACACTGTACGCATACAGATTTTCGATTGAAGAATTCTTCCGCGAATTCAAGCAACGCTTTGGAGGCTTCGGGTACCACTTCTGGACCAGAAGCATTGCGAAGCTCAACCACTTCAAGAAGAAAGATGAGCCTGATCGTCTCAGCCATGTAAAGGATCCGGCAGCGCAGAAGAAGATCCTGAATACCGTCGACGCGATAGAGCGCTTCGTTCTGTTTGCAGAGATCGCCATGGGGCTTGTTCAGCTGATGACGTATCGGATCCAGGACGTCAGGAAGATACAGGACTTCCGGTATGTGAGGACACAGAGAGATGGGTACATCTCAGAAGCTACGTTGTTGTACTATCTGCGCCACACATTTTTGGGCAGTTTGCTCTCGAGGCCGGAGTCCTTCCTAACCCGGTATATTTCTGCACTGCAGGCCCACTATTCGGATGAAGACCTGGTCTCATAGGCGAAAAAGCAAGCAATAACTTAGCTTTTACAATAGAAGCAATAACACTACTTTTAAAAGAGCTGGAGACGTTTGCGCTTTTTCAAGTCAAACTTTCAACTCTCCAGAATTCAAAAATTTCATTATAATAATTATTGCTTAGCATAGTTACATTATAGCATGTAATGGAGAGAAAGATGGTTGTCGTTAGCCATCTTTTTTCAGATAAACTTCAGGGAGGATATGACTCGGTGCGAGTCATACCCTCTCTGTTTCGGAACTATCTATTTCCCGACAGCCCCTATAATTCCTGTGTGACGGTTCAGTGTCTTCACAATGGCCACTGAACCGTTACTTTTTTGCTTTCTACAGGCCTATTGAAAAATCATCTGCACAAATTCCGCAAAGCAGGGTCTCCACACATTCCGGTCATGTCCGCCGGGATAGATTTTCCTGATTTCATGAACCCCTTTCTCCTGGATGATCGCATCCTCTTCCAAAAATCTGGAAAGGAAACAATCATTATTTCCGATACAGCGGAAAAAAGTATGAAAATAATTATTAAAATCCGGATCGTCCATTGCCTTCAGATAGGTCTGCTCATAAGGTTTTCCTCCAACCGCATCCCGTTCCGGATTCCCTTCGATGTTGTCTCTTATAAAACCTGAGAAAATGCCAACTTCACTGAACAGATCGGGATGATCGCATATCGTCCGGGTTGTCTGTACAGAGCCCATAGACAAGCCAGCCATACCTTTCTTTTCCTTACAACCGCCAAACTGATATTTTTTCTCTACCATCGGAATAATTTCCTCTACCAGCATCCGTTCCAGCAAAACATGGTTTAATCGTTCTTCTGAACCGACCTTTTCCTGTACCATACCGTCACTCATCACAAGTGCAAAAGGTTTTATTTTCCCATTTCAATCAGGTTATCCAGTATGATATTGGCTTTTCCAGTTGTTGTCCAGGAAATCTCACTCTCACCGAATCCATGCTGCAGATACAGAACCGGAAGGCCTGCAGATGGTACGCATGGTGGGAGGTAAACGATGAATCGTTCCCAGTTATTGAAAATCTCAGACTTATAGAATTCATGTGTCAGCGTTCCATGTGGGATATCACGAATCTCAGCCAGCTTCTTTTCATCCGGCAGTTCAATATAGTTATATAAGCGGCCATATCCGTGTCCGATCGGCAGCTCAGGAAGCAGAACCTCCTGTCTGTCCACACAGATCTGCACATAATTCACAGCTGTGGTAAATGGGAGTTCCAGGATCCACTTTTCTCCGTCTTTTGCAAATGAATAGGTTCTGTCATCCCATTTTAAAGAAAGCTCTTTTACGTTCTCACAGTCCAGCTGCAAAAATACTTTCCGTCTTTTCGAAAAAGTATACTCTTTTGTTCCATATTTCACCTCTAGAATTTCATCTGTTTGCATGTTCTGACGCCATTGACATAAATATCGTTTGCCAGTTCTGTGACAAGCCGCATATCCTGCCAGATTGAACACTTTTCTCCCATAAAGGTAATGTTATCAAAGTGAATATCATGGACACGCACTTCTTCTGTCGGTGTCTGGAATCCACGGATCGTGGAAACCGGGATATCTCCGTTTAATACCTGAATATTGTCAAAATAGATGTCATGGATTTCCCCTTTCGCAATCTGCTCTGTGTATCTGCAAAGCAGAACCTTGATATCAAACAGTTTCTGTTCCGCCTGCTCTACTCTGATATTTTTATAATGGATGTCATGAACGTGGCCTCCGTCTGCCTGATGGATAGAAAGTGCAGCACCGCCCATATTTCCTTCGTACTGGCAGTGGATAATATCACAGTCTTCGAATACCAGATCATGAATCTCACTCTGAAGAGCATAACCAAGCTCTATGGCATTGCCTGGCTCTGCATTCCAGATCACGTTATTGTGAACGCGCACTTTTGTTACATCTCTTACTGTTGAAGGATCTTCAAACAATCCCTGCGATTTGATACAGATACTGTCATCGGTGGAACGGACAAAGCAGTTTTTCACCTCTACATCCTGGCTGCTGGTGATATCAATTCCGTCTCCTGTTACGATTCTTGACATGATGTTCATATCGTCAATGACAACATGATCACAGGCTGCCGGAACCACATGCCAGGATGGTCCGTCTACTGCAGTAATTCCTTTTGGCGTTAGTAAAGAACCGGGTTGATGGGTTCCATACCACAACCTCCATGGTGAACTCTCGACGCGATAATGTCCGATGAAGATATAGAATCCCCATTTGGAGCTCTTTTCTTCTCCGCATAATGCCTATCTTGTTATTTATAGTCACATACTCGGCAAGTGAGTGTATGTGTTTAGGCAATCTAGGTGATGCTTTGTTACATGATGCAACACAGCACGGATAGGAGTGTACCCAGCTCGAGCTCAAAGTGAGGTATTAGTGGTCTCATGCTAGGCGATCGCTTATCAACCCGTTTCTTAACTAACGCCTTCCTTTTAAAAGGATTTTCTTACACCACTTGATGTAGATAAAGAAACGATGTGCATTGCTGTCCGGCAGATGCCAGCAGGCTCCGTTGACAATTCCGTTTCCCACGATGGAAATATTTTCGCTGTGTTCTGCATATATGCATCCGGAAACAACAGCTCCTTCCTCGATATAAACCGTATCATTTGATTTCAGGGTAAGAACTCCTACATTATATGCTTTACCTTTTTCAAAACATATGGTGGTATTTTCCGGTTTTTCGATTCTGCGAGAACAGAATACAAACAGGGCATCATGAAGCCCCCCGTCTGTCTCTACTGTGAATTTTCACGGTTCATCCAGATGAATACGTACTGTCCCTCCTTTTATGGAAGGTGCTATTCCGAAACTGGTGGGCCGGATGGCCAGTTCCTTAAATGGTGTATGGATAGAAATTTCCAGATCATATGCTTCATTATCTACTACTACTACATAATCGAATGAGTCTGTATGGTATACCACACGCTCTGTTCCGTTGCAGATCACACTGTATTTTTCTGATTTTTCCAGCTCATCTACAGAATTCAGGGTAAATCTCGGTTCCTCAATCGGATCCGGATTGGGATAATAAATCAAATCTTTTTCAAAATCTTTCATCAGTCTCTTCCTTCTCCTTATACTTAAACTGTATCGATAAATTTAGGGACGCTATTACGCCAGCTAGGTAAGCTAAAAGTAATCCCGATTTTCATTAATATCTCAACGTTTTTCGTGTAAAAGAAATTGCATTGCAAGCACGATTGTGTCACATTTATGGCGTACCTAAATAGGTACGCCATGGGGAAAGCAGAATGAACACAGTTGCTTCTAATGCAAAACCGGATTTTGTGGTCAATTTTCAAAGGCCTGCCAATACCGAGATCAAGCATATCAGCGGTCACTGGTACCTATATGAGCGTACCAGCAAGTATGATCCAAAGATCAAGCGCTCAAGAAAGGTCTCCGGAAGATGTCTTGGCAAAATCACAGAGAGCGGTCTTGTGCCAAGCAGGAATAAGACTGCCGAAATTCTGAGGGCCTCTCTTCCTTCTTATCACCTGAATGATGTTGTGGAAGTAGGCGCAGTAAATTACTTTTATCAGCGTACCGCGAAAATGCGGGACAGACTGAAAAGTTTTTTCCCGGACAACTGGCAGATGATCTTTACGGTCGTGCTGCTGCGAACAATCTATGATGCCAGGTTCAGAAGACTCGAAGTCCATTATGAGAATAGCATCCTGTCCTATCTGTATCCGGATATGGTGTTTACACCGCCTGCTGTAAAGAACTTTCTTACAGAACTTGGACACCAGAGAGACTCGATCTCATCCTATATGAAAGAATCCCTGAACCAAATGGGTGACCGTTTTGTCCTCTTTGACGGCCATCGGCTTCTATCCGCTTCCAAGACTATGGAAAATGCAGAAGTCGGGTATGACTCAAAATGCCGATATAAGCCACAGATCAACGTGATTTATTTGTATACCCTGGGAGAAAACACCGGGTTCCCGGCTTACTATAAGCAGTACATCGGAAGCACCCCGGATATCAGTGCGTATACGGACATCCTGAAGGAGAGCGGTCTCAATGGAAACGGCAATGTCGTAACGGTTGTCACGGACAAGGGTTTTGCCAGCAGCGAAAGCTTCGAAATCCTGGAAGACAGCGGGCTCAAATACATCGAACCGCTCAAGCGCGGAAATCAGTATGTCAGCGGAAAGGTTCCGTCCTCTCCATCGGATTATGATGATCTGTTCAATTATCACAACCGGGCTGTGCAGTCCAAAAAGATATCCAGTGAAAATGGTGTCGATATATATTTGCTTTTCGACACTCAGCTCTTCGAAGATGAAATTTCTGACTTAGCATCCAGAACAGAGAAGCATAACAACACAGTAGAGGCCAGCCGCTCAAGAGAGGCAAAGCGTCGGAGTAACAACAAAGGCAGGCTCACAGATGAGCAACTTGCCGAATTGGCCCCCCTTACAGTAAAGGATGTACTTGCCGACAAACAGGAAATGGGCACCATTACCATCAAAACGAACCGGACGGATTTGAATGGTGAACAGATCTACGCAATCTGGAAGCAACGTCAGAACATCGAACAGTATTTCAAGACCTATGACGATACACTCGACTATGAGTCATCCTACATGAGAGATAATTCATCCGAAGAAGCGTGGCTTTTCCTAAACCATTTGTCCTGCACAATTGGAATCAGTGCCATAGAGGAGATCAACTCGATTGGACAGTCGAAGGATATCTCTCTCAAGGATCTGATTCAGACGCTGCGGAAAATCAGTGCATGCAGGATCGATGAAAAATGGACCATTCCGCCGGTAAAGCGGTCAGTGCAGACGCTAGGGAATAAACTGGGGGTAGATTTAGTACACCTTGTTATCCCTTTACAGGAAACTACAAAATCCACAAGCAATCCGTAGCGTACCTAAATCATACCGTTACAGCTTAAATATATATCTCACTGCTCCCCCATTCATGGTCACTGCTGTTTCCTGCACTGATTCGAAGTTTCATTCCGTTGCTGACGATTTCCATATTTTTACCATAATAAGAAAATTCTTTCGGATCAATATAGAAATCCACATTTTTCTTTTCGCCCGGATTAAGAAAGACTTTTTGAAAACGGGCAAGTTCTTTCTTCGGACGCACCACAGATGCATGTAAGATTTCGTAATAACACTGAACGACCTCTGCCCCCGCAACATTGCCTGTGTTACTTACCTTACAATGGACATGCACTCTTTTGTCCTGTTCTATCTTGACTTCAACATCCGAAATATCAAACTCTGTATAGGATAATCCAAAACCAAATGGATATAATGGTGTATTGGGAATATCCATATATCTGCTGGTGAAACGGTTCTCCAGGTTATCCGCAGTAAGCACATGTCCGGTTTTTATATCCCAGTAACTGATCGGCACCTGTCCCACACACCAGGGAATACTTACAGCCAGTTTTCCCGAAGGATTGGTTATACCATACACAAGATCTGTGATTGCTTTCGCTCCCATGGTTCCCGGTCTCCATGCCATGATGACGGCCCTGGATTTTTCTGAGATTCTCCGCAGATCCAGCGGTCTTCCTGAGATGACCACTGTGACGATATTATCTGTGCGTTTTGCTATTTTTTCAAAAAGCATCTGCTGCTCTTCCGGTAAAGTCAGAAATGCTCTGCTGGCAGCCTCTCCGGACTGAGATTCATGTTCCCCAAGTACACATACAACTGTATCTTCCCGGGTTATCGTTTCCAGCCACTGCTCATCCGTTTCCTCATCCGAACACTCTTGTTCCACCTGCCAGATCTTACATTCTTCCCCGGTAAGCATCCTGCATCCAGGAATACATTCCCCATTGATCTGTTTATTTTGAAGAATGTCTTCGATCGTTTCAACGGACTCATGCTCACCAAAGATTGCCCAGCGGCTCAGGAATTCCCTGGATGTCACATAAGGTCCTGCCCAGATGACTTTCTGTTTCTGGCTCAAAGGCAAAATTTTTTCATTTTTCAAAAGGACACAGCTTTCGCTGGCCATCTGATATGCTTTCGTCCGGTTATACAGCGTAAGTTTTTCACTTTTTCCGAGACCTGCAAAGGGATTTTCAAAAAGTCCCAGCTGATTTTTCATCATCAAAACCCGGAATGCGCTTTCGTCGATAAAGGATTCCGGAATCTGCCCGTTTTTCACCAGTTCTTCCAGTCGGAACATATAAGCAGGACTCATCATATCTATATCCACTCCGGCTTCTATAGCCTGAACCGTCGCTTCATCCATATCGGCTGCCACACCCTGTTCTTCCAGCTGTCCGATGGCACCCCAGTCTGAGATCACCGTGCCATCAAATCCTTCTTTATCCCGCAAAAGGTCTCTGAGAAGTTCCTTATTCCCACTGATCGGTTTTCGGTCTATGGCATTAAAAGCGGTCATAACCATAGCAGGTTTTGCCTTCAAAGCCATGCGGAAAGGTTTTACATACTGTTCCAGGAATGTCCGTTGGGATATTTCAACATCGTTATATTCCCGGCCTGCATTCACTGCTCCGTAACCTGCAAAATGTTTCAGACATGCTGCGATTCCTTCATCGCTTTTCTGCTGATAGCCGTCTACCATGGCCTCTCCCATGACGCCGTTCACATAGGGATCTTCACCAAAGGACTCCATCATCCTGCCCCAACGGGGATCCCTTGAAACATCGATCATCGGAGAAAAGGTTGCCTTAAGTCCTTCGGAAGATGCCTCTGAGGCAGCTATCGCTGCTGCCTCAGACACCAGTTCCGGATGAAAGGAACATGCCTGCCCCAGCGGAATCGGAAAAATAGTCCGACACCCATGGATCACATCTGCCATAAAGAGAAGAGGAATATGATGGGGATGCTGCTCCATATATTTGCTCTGAATATCATATATTTTTTCTTTACCGATCACTCCCAGCACGGAGCCCGCATACTGAATGACCCATTCCGGCGGTAATTGTTCGCCGACAACACCGGTAAGCACTGCCTCTTTGTCAAAATACACACCGGTAAGCTGTACCATCTGTCCTATTTTTTCCTGCAAAGACATTTCCGACAGCAATTGTTGCAATTTATGTATTTCCATGATTACTCCTTATGTTTGATCTGTTGTAACTGTGAAGGTACCGAACAGTTACCATCTGTTTTTTCATTTTTTTCCACTATGGGCTTGCCAGAATCGAGAAGTTCTCGTACGAGTCCTACAACGAGGCCGAGACTCTGCAGGGGGGCGGTCGAGCACCATCGCGCTCGAATCGGTCACTACCCGGAACGGGTCCTGGTCGACCAGATCTATCGGACGAGAAAGAACAGGACGTACTGCAAAGAGCATGGCATACGGATGTCCGGGCCGAGACTTGGCAGAAAGGCATCTGACCCCGACCTGGCGGAAGCCGAGAAGAAAGTAGAGTATCAGGACAACACGGATCGCATAGCAGTCGAGCGGTCGTTCAGCCTGAGCAAGCGTTGCTACAAGATGGGGTTGGTCATGGAATACCTGGACGATACTGTCCATACGGCAGTCAGCCTCTCGGTTCTGGCAACCAATCTGTTTGAGATTCTTGACGCGATCCGGTCTCTTTTTTGCCTTTTTTATTGGAAGGTACGAAACTTCGCGGTTTTCGGTTGGGAGGCCCTTCCGTCGGCGGCTTGAGTGGCCAAACATTCATCGCAATTGCATAACGATCAAGAAATATTCACTTTGGAATTTAAGGCCGGGTTATTCAGCTGACACTATTTACACTGGTGTGTAGGTCAAATCACCTTTTAATCAAAATAAATCGTCTTACCGCTCTTTGCAGACTCATAGATTGCTTCCAGTACACGGGTAACCACTGCAGCCTGTGCAGGTTTTACTACCTGTTCAGCTCCGTCAGCAACGATATGGTAGAACAGTTCCTGTTCATAATCTCCTGCCGTTTTTTCTTCTCCTGAGAAGAATGCTACTCCTTCACCGGATAATGCCGGTTTCTCTACGACCTGTTTATTGTGGTGGATATAGTTGATCCGCAGGCCGTCTTTCATATCTGCTCCGGCTTTTGTTCCGCACAGACTTGTCTTGGCCTCGTCAACCTCCAGTGTATTCAGTGCCCAGGCAGCTTCCAGCTCGATCACTGCACCGTTTTTCATACGGATGAATCCGAAGGCGGAATCTTCTACACAGAATTCCTTCGGATCCCAGTTTCCAAAGGCATTTCCCTGATTGGTCTGGTCAGCCAGTTTGTGGAAGGTCTGTCCTGTTACAGACTCTACTTCATAGTTGTCCATCATCCATAAGGTCAGATCCAGGGCATGGGTTCCGATATCGATCAGCGGACCGCCGCCCTGTTCTTCTTCATTTAAGAATACGCCCCAGGTAGGAACTGCTCTTCTTCTGAGTGCATGGGCTTTTGCAAAGTAGATCTCTCCCAGTTCGTCAGCCTTACACATTTCTTTCAGATACAGGGAATCTGCACGGTAACGGTTCTGGTATCCGATGTTCAGGATTCTGCCTGTTTTCTCTGAAGTCTCCACCATCTTCTGTGCTTCTGCATAATTCTTTGCCATCGGTTTTTCACACATAACATCTTTTCCTGCTTCCATAGCTGCGATAGAGATCTCTGCATGGGAGCGGTTCGGTGTGGTTACATATACAACATCCAGGTCCTCTTTGATAAGTTCCTGATAATCTTCAAATACTTTTGCATCCTCTGTGCCATATTCTTCTTTTGCTTTCTCTGCACGCTCTCTGATGATGTCACAGAAAGCTACGATCTCATAGAGACCGCTTTTCTTCATAGCCGGAAGGTGTTTTCCGTTGGCGATTCCTCCGCATCCTATGATTCCTGCTTTTAATTTTCTCATGGTATTCTCTCCTTTTTGTTCCGTAGTAACTATTCCGTATCTTCTGTCCCCCAAGGTGTTTTTGTGATTTTGAAGATACGGAACAGTTATGTACTGCATTCAATAGATTCTATCGTCAGACGGATATTCGCGATCCGCTTTGCTGCCTACTCATAACTGGATAACTACTTCGCATTTCATTCGGTTAGATCACGTACTGTTCCAGATATCTCTTGCTGAGGATCAAAGAATTCTCAACCTTTTCCCTGGTATCTTCAAAGGCCTTGTCCTCGACCTCAATGCATGTATAGCCGTCATATCCGATATCCGTAAGTGCTGATACATATTTCCCCCAGTCCACATCTCCGAGTCCCGGGAGCTTCGGTGACATGTATTCCAGCGGATACGCCATGATGCCGCAGGATTCCAGCTTGTCTTTATAGATCTTGATATCCTTATAGTGGACATGGAAGATTTTATCTTTGAACTCATAAAGCGGGCGGATATAATCGATCATCTGCCAGATAAAATGGGATGGATCGTAGTTGATACCCAGATGGTCGCTGTCCAGGATCCGGAATACCTCTCTCCAGATCGGCGGTGTCGTCATCAGGTTCTGTCCTCCCGGCCACTGGTCCTCGCCGAAAAGCATCGGGCAGTTTTCGATGGCGATCTTCACATCACACTCCTCAGCCAGTTTTATGATCGGCGGCCAGATCTCTTTTACCAGTTTCAGGTTTTCCTGTACATTTTTAGTCTGGTCCCTTCCAATAAAGGTGGTGACCATGCCCACACCTAATTTTTTACTTGCAAGGATCACCTGTTTCAGGTGTTCCACAGCGGCGTTGCTTTTTTCTTTATCTGCCGCCATCACATTGGGATAATAGGCCAGCGCTGAGATCTCCACTCCTGATTTCTTTGCATATTCCACGATATGCTCCGCATATGCATCATCCTGGTTGACCCGTTCCGCATCGATATGGCTTACACCGGCATATCTTCTTTCTGCTTTTTCCTGTGGCCAGCATGCCACCTCCGCACATGCAAATCCCTGCTCAGACGCAAAATCCATCATCTCTTCATACGTCCAGCTGTCAAGGATCGCTGTAACAAACCCAAGTTTCATAGGAAGATTCACCTTTCAAAAGCCAATAAAATAATCTATTGACAGTCATAATCGATAGTGTTATATACGTTCTATAAGCAGTAGCGTATCTTTTATGATTGGAGATGCCCCATGTTTCGCGAAACACAGGATCATCAGATGTCTCTTAATGACCGTTACCTTACCGCTGGCAGCCAGACAAGGTCGGCGGTGGAAAAGTCCAGAGCCTGGATGGTTGGGCAGGTTATCTACCCGAATGTTGATGAGAGCAGGTTCGCCGCTTTGTTCAGCGATGACAAGGGCTCCCGCCCCAACATTCCGATCCGTATCTACTTCTGTGCTCTCGTCCTGAAGCGGATGTATGGTCTCTCGGATGAGGTCCTGATAGAACTGATCCGGTGCGGAGCAGTGGAATTCCAGTATGCCCTCCATACAACGGATGCAGACAGCCAGCCGCTGTCACTGGTATCCCTCTCCAGGTTCCGCAGGAAAGTCGCCGAGTACGACGAGACAAACGGCTGCGATCTGGTCAAAGATGAGTACGTCCGGATCTCCCAAAAGATCGCAGAGGCTATGCCGCTCCTTCCCAAGCCGATCAGCGAGAAGGAAGAGGAGGCGGATGCAGACCGCTCCATTCTTGCCCGCATGGACTCCATGATGGTCGAAGCGCATGCAAAGGTCATGCCCAGAGTAGAGATTCTGTACACAACCATCCAGGTGCTGCTGAGACTGCTGGTGAAGAGCGGCCTGAAGGCGATTATCCCGGACTCTATGAAGCACTACCTTGAGGCGGACGATAAGAATGCCTCACTCTATTTCAAGGGAGATGCCGACAAGCGCGCCGGCCTCCAAATACAAAAAACGAATGAGCTGATATCCGACATGGACCGCCTGGCAAAGACGGTCAGCGGAATCGAGACGCTGCAGGATGCTCCTGCCTGCAAGGTCTTCTTCCGGGTTCTCGAAGAGCAGTCCTACATCGATAAAAATGGGGCCCGCCGTCCCAAAGACAAAAAGGACATCGCCCCGGACAGCGTGCAGAATCCGTATGATGTTGAAGAGACCTACCGCAACAAGCGCGGTCCGCACCATGGCTATACTCTCAATGTTGAGGAGACCATCGACGGCAATGGCAACGGAATCCTGACCAATGCGGATTACCAGCCGAACAACGTGTCCGACAGCGTCATGGTGAAGAAACACCTCGACTCCCTTCCTGATGACGGACAGAAGCGGACCGAGATCGCAGACGGCGGGTATTCCGGCGATGAAGCAGGCAAACTTGCCGGGGAGAAAAACGTGAATCTGTTCACGACAAGTCTCACCGGCAAAATTCCTGATGAGCATCTGGCCGACTTCGAGGTCAGCGAAGACGGAAAGTCTGTACTGAAGTGCCCGAAGGGATATCAGCCGTACACCTGCACATGGGACGAGAAACGGGAGCAGTTCAAGCTGGCGTTCCTGAAGAGCCAGTGCACAGGCTGCCCATATGCACCATACTGCAAGGGACATGACCTGAAGCGCAAGCCGCTGACCATCGTCCGCATCAGTCTGAAGACAATCGCCCGCGCAAGGACAGTCCGATTTCTTGGGACCGACCTTGCCAAGGCAATGGCCCGCAAGCGCAACGGGATTGAAGGCGTGATGTCTGTGCTCCGCAGAAAGTACCGCCTGGATGAGATTCCGGTGTTTGGTCTCATCCGATCGTCAATGTGGGTGTGGACGTCACTTCTGTCATACAACCTCGAGAAGCTGCAAAAATACCTGGGTTCCCTCACGCCTGAGGAATCTGAAAAAATCCTCTTGGCGCTTTAAGGTGGCATTCTGCCCTTTTTGCGGAATCACCGCTAAAAGGGATCGAAAAGAGGCTCAAAAAGAGCCGAAATACCGCCGATTTTCCGCAAAATTGGCGTAATCCGATGCATGTCTTGCATCAAAAGCACTTATTCTTGCTCTGGTAACGTCAAAAGCCGGGGCTTATGAAGGGCGAATCATAGGAATGCCCTCCTGTTTCTTCTATTTTTCTGTACGCTGTTCAGCAGCCACTGTGAAGGTAGCGAACAGCTATTATCTCTGTTCTTTCTCCCATGGGGTTGGTGTGAACTCTCCGCCTCTGCACCATTTCAGATAGTTCAGTGCGTGAAGCTGTCCGGTCATCTCCAGTTCTCCGTTGTATACCGGATCGTGATATCCTTCGATACAGATATCGTCCGCATATCCGTTGCTTCTTAAGATAGAAATGATATCTCTCCAGTTTGTGTCACCAAATCCCGGCATACGGTGCCATACGAACGGAACTGCTCCGGAGATACCGCCGTGTCTTACTGCATCCCAGTCGATGGTCGCATCTTTTCCATGTACATGGACGATCTTTTTGCACCATTTTCTCAGCTCTGTCACAGGGTCGATCAGCTGTACCATCTGGTGGGTCGGCTCCCATTCCAGACCGAAGTTATCATTCTTTACTTCCTCAAACATCACTTCCCAGGCTTTCGGGTTGAAGCCGATGTTGCAGGTAGCATGTTCCCAGGTTCCATCCATAAGACAGTTCTCGATGCCCAGTTTCACACCTTTCTCTTCTGCAAGGTCTGCCAGTTCACGGAACACTTTTCCGAACTCTTCATATGCGGATTCTACCGGTTTTCCTTCCCATGCCCCTGCAAAGGTGCTTACGTGGGTAGCTCCGAATTTTTCAGCAGTGCAGATCACCTTTTCCAGGGTCTTTCTGTGCTCTGCGTACTGGATCGGGTTACAGTAACTCAAACTTCCCACTTGAAAAATGCTGTAACAGCCGATGGTTTCTTGCTCAACAGGTGATTTTTTGAAACTTGACAGCATTATGCGGCTTTATCGCTTGTTAGAAACAAATTTAGGAAGTCGTGGAACAGGTTCTGTATAAACTCGGGCTGTGTCGAAAACCAGTTCTCCAGGTCGCTACGCATCTTTTCAGAGATCTGAATGGAGACATCACCTGTTCTGACCCCCTCGATCAGCATTGCAGTAAGATGGTCAATCGACTGCTTCAGGGAAATATCCTGAATGTCATCACAGCAGACGAAGAACAGCTCGCAGATGGTCTTGGGATCATTCTTCCTGCGACGGATATACTCGAGAATGAGAAATCGTGTGAGCACGAGTGCAGTTGTGCTGTCGGTTACGTCGTAGCTGAGTCCTTGAAACTCCTTGCCAAGCTTGAGAAGGGACTTACATGCCCTGAAGCATACCTCGATGCCCCACCTGTAGCCATAGATTCTGACTGCCTCACTGTCGGGCAGAGTCACCGCAGTGGTTAGAAGGATGATGTACTCGTCCTTCTTGTTGCGATTGCGGACAAAGACCAGCTTGACAGGAAGCTGCTGATACTTCGTTTTGACAACAATGGACCCGAACAGCTTCCCCTGCGGGCAATGACGGATGGCAATCTTCGCGAGGCCTTTCAGGTTATACAGCCTGCCTTTGTACCAATACTGCTGCTTGGTATCTTTGAGCATGCCGATCACCTCAAGGCCGAGGTCCTTGATGCTGCAGATGAACGGTTCTGTCGTGAACCAGGTATCCATGAGCACGTATTCGGCTTTGATATCAGCGTCAATGGCGGAGCGAAGCAACTGAAGTGCAATCTTGGGCTTTTGCGTAATTGCATCCACCCGTCTCTTATACGCGTTGGTGTTATGACGCAGGTGCTTGTCGTATACGTCGCAGATGCGGCTCTTAGCCTTGGCCGAAGCAAGCATGATGTACTGGACCGGAAGGAAGCTGTATCCATCGGTCCACCCAAGAAGAAGGAGATTAAATCCCCTCTCGGTTCTGTGGATCACGTGATTGTAGACATTGGAGAGCAGCTCCACCTTTTTGGAACGGTTACGGGCGATGACAGAGTCATCGAGCACGAAGCATCGTGCCCTGTTCTCGCGGGTAAGAGTAGTGAAATAGGCGGCAATCCTGGCGGAGAGGAGCAGGATGAACTTTCTCCAGTTGTAGCGTCCTTCATTCAGGAAGCGGTAGTAGGTGTTATCGTCATAGGCAGTATCCTTCTTCTTGGAGTTGAGGAAGTGATACAGGTTGCACTTCTGGAACACGAGGATTACAAGAAACTGAAACAGCTCATATGCAGAGGCGCCCTTCGCCTTGGTGATATTGGAGGCCTTCAGGAGAGCACTTACGCCAAGCTCTTTCATGGCGTTTCCAAACGCACATTCGTCCTCGAAATTAGTAGTTGCAATTGGCTTGTTTTGATGTATACTCAATGTGAGCACCTGTACCTTCCTTTGATTTTGGACGATCTTATTATAGAAGGCACAGAGTGCTTTTTCAATTGTCAAGAAGCCGAAAAACTCATAGTAGAAAGCTCAATTTTGGGCGTATTTTCAACGTTTTTTGAGGGTCGGACCAAGTGGGAAGTTTGAGCAGTAATATCCAATGGTAGTGATCTTGGAATCTGTACCGGCAAGGATCTTTTCTGTGTTCAGTGCCAGTTTGTCGAGATCTGTTCCTTCCAATGACATATGGAAATTAAGGGAAAATGTTTCAAAGCCTTTTCCCACAAATCCTTTCAACCATTCTTCTGCCACGGGTCCCGGAACGCAAGTTCCGATTTTAATCTGTTTCAAACTTTTTTCCTCCTGTTCTGTTACATGCACTCTCGGAGAACATGTACAACTATATTCTTATGGTAACTATTCAGTAGGCATTATCCCTCGAGGTGTTTTGGCATGAATATGCCAAAATCCAGAGATACACAAACAAAAATGCCATCACCGAAGGTGATTTGAAATGCATTTTTGCCCGTAACTGTGAAGGTACTGAACAGTTACACTTCATCCTGGAATTCGATCACCTGTTTTGTCTCCGCTGACCGGAAGATCGCTTCCATCAGTTTCATCACACGCATCACCTGGAACAGCTTGATCTCAGGTTCTGCCCCGTCTCGGATCACTGCTACTACATTTCTATGGAAGTCGGCAATATCTCCGGATACTTTTGGCAAGTCCTCTTTCACAATAGTATCTTCCCGTCTCGGTGCCATGGTCTTTGTCAGACCGGCTGCTGTCTTAACCGGCACTACCGTCTCTTCCGTCTTACCGGTCTTACGTATGATCTCACCGTTTAACTGCCAGTCCCTGATGACCGCGGTACCGTCTGCTCCCAGCACATACCATCTCGGCAGGGAGATATAATTGTTGGTGCCGACTTCCACCAGGACTTCTGTTCCACCCTCAAAGGTCAGGATGGCAGTGAATCCATCGTCCACTTCCTGGTTGGTGACATTGGTAAGTGATGCATATACGGTCCCGATCTTTCTGTCACCGTACATATATAAAATCTGGTCCAGCAGGTGTACACCCCAGTCCAGAACCATTCCGCCCCCATGTACCTTTTCTTTTCTCCAGTCACCCGGGATACCTCTTGAACCATGGACACGGCTCTCGATCCGGAAGACATGGCCCAGTTTCTGCTCCTCTACCAGTTTTTTGATGATCAGGAAATCATCATCCCACCGTCTGTTCTGGTGCACGGTGAGAAGTTTTCCTGTCTCTTTGGATGCATTTTCCATTTCCAGCAGATCGGCAGAAGATAACGTCACCGGTTTTTCCGATATTACATTTTTCCCTGCATGCATGGCACGGATGGCGATGGGCTTGTGGCAGTCATTCGGTGTAGCGATCAAAACCACATCGATATCCGGATCTGCCAGCATGGCTTCTTCTGTTTCATATACAGAAAAGCCCTTCTTCTTCGCTTCTTCTCTCTTTTCTTCCTTGATGTCATAGATGCCTCCGATTACAGCTTCCGGAACATTGGAAAGAATCTCCGTATGCCATCTGCCCATGCCGCCATATCCGATCAGTCCGTAAACTACTTTGTTTTCCCTCATTTGGAACCCCCATCGTAAAAACAGCGGCTGATAAGCACTATCAGCCGCTATCGCTTTTACTTACTTAATTCTTCGTTGATTTCTTTAAGAATCTGGTCACCGCCTTGACTCTTCCAGTTCTCAACAAAAGTATCGAATTCGCTTATATCTGCTTTTCCCATAACGATTTTTGAGAATGTTTCTTCTTCCATTTTCTTCAGATTGGCCCATTTTGTTTCCATGGTTTCTGTCTGGCCGTTATATGCATTGTAAACCGGTACATATTTGTCATTTACTGAAGGAGCATCTCCAACCATGATGGACACAAGTCTCGGAAGGTTGTTTTTGGCAATGTCACTGTCCAGATTCCATTTGTCCAGGCTGAAGTCATCGTAAGGCTTTTTTTTCAGTTTGGTAATCGCTTCCATATCGCTCTTTAACAGTTTGTGTGTTGAGAAATCAACATCGTCCATTGTGATTTCTCCGGCAAGATATTTGGTCAGTATGTCATAGGATACTTCAATTTCATCTGCATTGTCATAGGTATTGTACAGAGGATAGAAATCTGCGGTACCCATTTCTGTGGTAGAAACGCCTTCGTCTACCCATTTCTGTTCATTTTTGATCAGGTAATTGATAATCTTAAATGCAGCTTCCGGATTCTTGCACGCTTTGCTTGCTACTACATATTTTGCTGTAGGCTCTGCCATATGAGCGTAATAGTTTCCATCCTCAGACAATGGTGTGAAGTATGCCTGCCAGTCCGCCTGACCTGCCAGTGTAGCATCTGCCACTGTGTAACCGCACCACCATGGTCCAAAGAAGATTCCAACCTTGCCGGACAGAAGAGGTTCTTTACTGTCACTTCTTACAAGCATTTCCGGATCGATCAGTTTATTTGTATACAATTCTGAGATTTTTTCCAGAGCATCTCTGGTTTCCGGCTGGATAGAACCATACTCTACAGTTCCGTCCTCACCCTGCAGCCAGTACTGCGGATAAGACTGAAAACTGCTGAACAGCGGATCCAGACCATACTGATTTCCTCCGATTGCATTCATATGATCGGAATTGCTTGGTCCGAGAATACCAATAGTATCATCCTCTCCGTTTCCATCCGGATCCTGAGTAACAAACGCTTCTGCTACCTTTACCAGCTCATCCCATGTTCTCGGAGCCTCCAGTCCAAGGCTGTCCAGCCAGTCCTGACGGATCCACATTTCATTGATTCCACCTGCTGTTATGGCCGGAGCCGGAATCGCCATCAGTTCTCCATCTTCATTAGTGATACATTTCTGCAGTTCTTCACCGCCGGATTTCACATAGCTTTTCAGTGCATCTGAAGCATAATCATCAAAATATTTATCCAGTGGCTGGATCATATCATATTTCAAAAGTGCTCTGTACTGTGTCGCATTTACATTCATCAGTTCCGGAACTGTATTACTTCCGATACACAGATTCATTTTCTCATCATAGTCTGTGGAGGATGCAACCCAGTCATATACAACTTCGATATTAAGATCTTCTTTCAGAAAATCTATGTATGGATTATCGTCATAAGTCATTCCATCCGGAAGCTTGGCATTCGGGTTCAGAGAACCACCAAGATGAACCGTTACGGTTTCCGGGTATTTGGACAGCGGCAGATCTTCTTTGGCTGTTCCTTCTGCCTCACTTACTGCCTCTTTCTGTGTGCTCTCTTCTGATTTTCCGCATCCTGCCAGTGAGGTAACGGCTAATGCCATTGCGCTGACAAATGCGATCAACTGTTTCTTTTTCATTCTTTTTTCCTCCTTTTAGGGTCTTTCATTTTTCTTGTGTGATGCACTAAAAGAAGGCAGCCTATAGAGAATATCATCTATTTACAAAAAGAGATTTCCTGATATCATCTCGATTGCACGTCGCCCAAGATATGCAATACGGGATAAAAAGGAAACCTCTTATGAATCAGAATTATACATACACCGAGGCGAATGGGCAAATGTCTTTTGCTGCCCGGACTCAAAATGACTATCTGATGTTCCCAAGCCACCTGACGGGGTTCCATCAGGAGAGCGTTGAAGAGGTTCCTATTCGAGACGTCAGGCCCTTCCACTCCATGCGGAAGAGCAAACTGAGTGAGAATACCTTCAAAAGGGCTTATATTCTGCGCGGTAAATTGGACCAGCTGGACCATCCTGTATGCTCTTGCTGCGGGCGCAGGATGTACAAGAATCAGACCTACCACACGAAGATCAAACACATTCCCTTTCAGGCATGCCAAACCATCATTGAGTGCGACAAGTACCAGTGGAGATGCAATCTCTGTGGCAAGACCATCACACCGGATGTCGCGTTCAAGGCAGATGATTCGATGATTACAAAGGAGCTTGAGCAGCTGATCATCCGCTATCTTTCTATGGATGAATTTACCCTTACGGACACGGCAATCATTACTGGCGTCAACATCAATACGATCAAGAAGATCGATCTTAAGCGTCTGAAGGGTCTTTACGCGGATGAGAATGGCAAGCTCAAAAAGCCTGCCGCCTATGCAAGGTATCTTGCCATTGACGAGTTCAAGCTGCATAACGGACACAAATATGCGACGCACATCATAGACCTGATAACCGGTGCGGTGCTGTTCATCCGAGCAGGCAAAACAAAGGCCGTTGTAGAAGAATTCATGGAGCTGGTGGGTGACGACTGGATGCATCATGTAGAGGCCGTTGCCATGGATATGAACAGCGACTTCCAGGAGGCTTTCAAGGCAAAATGCGGTTGGATCCAGATCGTTTATGATCATTTCCACATCGTCAAGAACTTCAACGAGAAGGTCATTGCCGAGGTTCGGAAGGAGGAACAGATCCGCCTGAAGAAGGAAGGCCTGGTCGAGGAAGCTACTGTTCTGAAGGGGTCAAGGAAGATACTCTGTGCCAGCAGGGAGTCCCTGCAGAAACACGATCAGGAAGCCCGTGAGGGCAAGGTGTGCCGCAAGGGATCTGCGATCTTCGGTACGACCGATTACAGGCATACCCATGACGATTTCGAGCGGCGATACGACGACATCATCAACTCGAACAAGCTGCTGTTCACCTGTGATCTGATCAAGCAGGCCATGCAGGAAGCATATGCCTCAGCCAATCAGGCGACGATGATCGAGAAGTTTACAGATATCATCGACTGGTGCAGGGGCACGAAAAATGAGCACTTTCTCTGGTTTGCCAGGCTCATTGAGAACCACTTTGACGGCATTGTGGGATACGGGCTCTATCCGATCAGCTCCGGGAAGATAGAGGGGATCAACGCACACATCAAGGTCATTCGCAGGAAAGCCTATGGCCTTCCAGATGATGAGTACTTTTTCCTAAAGATCATGGATGCATCCAGAAATCCGTACAAGAGGATCTGATGGATAAAGCTGTTCCGAGACCGTGGGCCCCTCGGCGATGCTCCCACGGTCCGCCCGGGAGTACAGATACACGGAGAGCAGAGGGCACCTGTGGAGGACCGGGGGCAGAGGACCTCGGAGACGGTCAGGAAGGGCTCATCCCACAAAAAAAGTGAAAGGGCCTCCTTTTATCCTTTTACTGATCCCAGTGTGATACCCCCTACAAAATATCTTTGCAGGAACGGATAAACGATCAGTACAGGTATCATAGCTATAAATATTTTAGCAGAATCCAATGAAAGGTTATTTAATTTCATTGCCTGCGCGATCTGATCCACGTTCATCGTGGAATAATCCAGAGTTACTACCATCTGCTGGATGTAGGTCTGCAGTGGGTAACTGGTCTGTCTTGTACTTAAAACCATTCCCTGGAAGAATTCATTCCAGTACATAACCATGGTGAACAGAGCAACTGTTGCAACCATAGGCTTTGCCAGCGGTATGTAGATAGATATCAGGTTTCTCCAGGGTCCGCCGCCATCGACAAAACATGCTTCTTCCAGTTCTGTCGGAAGATTTTTGAAAAAGTTTACTGCAAGGATTACATTGAATACCGGAAGTCCCGTTCCCAGTACCAGTCCAAAAATGTTATCCATCAGATTATAATTTTTCATGGTGATATACCACGGAACCGTACCTCCGTTGAATAACATGCAGAATACGAAGATCCACATAAAGATATCTCTCTTCGGGAACTGTTTTTTCGTTCTGGATAACGGATATGCTGCCATAAGGATACATACCATACTGATTCCTGTTCCCAGTAAAACTCTTTTAATTGATACAAGAAAAGAACCAAAGAATGCGGTCTCTCCCATGATCTTCTTATAGGAGAGCAAGTTGAAGCCAACCGGCCAGAGAGCAACCTGTCCCGCATTGACTGCTTCTCTGCTGCTCAGGGATACACAGAGAACGTACCATACCGGTACAATACAGATCAAAGTGACTGCAATGAGAATCACTACATTTAATATATCGAAAATCTTTGATCCGATACTTTTATTCTCAATCATAGTTACAATCTCCTAAAACAGTTTATAACCGGTACATTTATCTGCCAGCCAGTAACCAACCGTAATCAGCACAAGACTGATCACAGATTTGAACAGTCCAACAGCTGTTGCCAGTGAATACTGGAGATTTTGCAGACCGGCTCTGTATACCCATGTGTCAATAATATCTCCTGTTGAGTAAACCAGCGGGTTATACAGGTTATAAATCTGGTCGAATCCTGCATTCAGGATATTTCCAAGAGACAGGATAGACAGAAGTGCTACCGTTGTTTTGATACCAGGTAAAGTTACATGCCAGATTCTTTTGAATCGTCCGCAGCCGTCTACCGCCGCAGCTTCGTATAATGATCCGTCCACGCCCAGGATCGCCGCAAGATAAACGACTGTGTTATAGCCGAATCCTTTCCAGATATCCGTACCGATTACCAGAGGCTGGAAAAGCTTTGCTTCGCCAAAGAAGTTGACCGCATCGCCTCCAAAGAATTGTATGATATGATTCACCGGTCCTGTATAGCCGAAAATATTCAGTACTATCTTCGCAAGAATAACCCATGACAGAAAATACGGTAAAAATACGATTGTCTGGATCGGACGTTTCAATTTCTTCACTGCCAGTTCATTTAACAACAAAGCAAAGACCAGCGGGATAATAATATTTCCGATAATCTTGCCAACGGCAATGACAACTGTATTGCGTAAAACCTGCGTAATGTCACTCATCTGAAACATATACTCAAAATTAGCCAGTCCAACAAATTTTGAGTGAAGAATGCCTTGTCCCGGATTGTAATCCTGAAAAGCCATAACAATTCCGAACATTGGAACAATACTGAAAAAGAACAGCCACAGCAATGCAGGGATCAGCATGATGTAATAGTGTTTCACAAATCTTTTGATGTACATGAGTAAGCCCCCTTCCTTTATGGATAGCTTATCCTGTAATCGTATGTCCCACTAGACGATATTGTTTCAGATTCCACAGGCTTTTTTTGATTTCAAAAAAAATGTTCGAATTAAATCGAACATTTTTTTAATCTGCTTGCATATTCTGTTGGCGTACATCCGTATTCCTTTGAAAACACCTTTGTGAAATAATAAAAATTATCATATCCAAGATCGGTTGCAATTTGCGTGATATTTTCGGTTCCTTCTCTCATCTTCAGGGCAGCTGCATACATTTTTCTGCTGATCACATAGTTATGAAAGGTATCACCTGTCATCTCCTTAAATCTCGTGCTGAAATAACTTCTGCTCATTCCGATCTGTTCTGCTACCTCTTCCGACTTCAGATTTTCTTCTATATGTTCATCTGTATACAGGATCACTCTTGCAAACATATAGATATCCTTTGTTTTATCTGCCTGCAGACATGTCTGATACAGATTTTCTTTCCATTGTTTTACCCATTCCAGCATGGCATCCACGGAAGATAAGGATGGAAATTCCAGTTCTTCTCCTGTGAATTTCTGGAAGCTGTGGAAGCATTTTATGAAAGCCCTTTCGGCAGTCCGTATCTCCACTCCTCGGGTTTCGTCACACAGCCTGTTGAACTCGCTGTCATTGAAGATCCATCTGGTGTTCATCCATGCTTTTTCCAGCCTTTTGGGAAGTTCGGAATCCTCCTTCCGGGTTTCTTTTTGGAAATGGTTTTCCTTATATTTCCTTTCCACAAGTTCCAGGATCCGCTCACACTCATCCCCGTCGAAGCTTATCTTGGATATATAATCCAGTGCTCCCAGTCTCAGGGCGCTCTGTGCATAACGGAAATCTTCATACATGGAAAAGACTACGAATTTTACTTCCGGATATTCCTTTTTGCACATTTTCATCAATTCAATTCCATCGATCTCCGGCATGTCTATATCCGTGAATACAATATCCACTTCATTGTCCTTCAGAAATTCCAATGCTTTACGACCGTTCTGAACATCCCCCACAACTTCGAACCCGTATTTCTCCCAATCCATTATGGAAATCAAACCTTTTCTTGCCAGTTTATCATCGTCAACAACTAATACTTTCATTTCCCTTTACCTTCTTTTTCCGTCTCGGCTCCTGTGGTTTTTATTTTATTTCGAAGCTCCTCCTGAATCGGAATCAAAATTGTAATTTTGGTTCCATATCCTTTTTTGCAATTTACAAACAGATTCGTTTCTCCTTCATAAAAAGATTCCAGCATTGCTTTTACATATCGCAGACCGATTCCTCTGTTTCCATGCTGCATTCTCTTCACATCGTAGTCAAATGGTTCATTGATCTGATTGATTTCCTCCTGAGTCAGGCCATTACCGCTGTCCAATATGGTGATGATTGCCAGTCCTCTGATATTATCCTCAAAGACCTGTATGGTTATCTTTTCGTCTTCTCCAAGTCCATACCGTATGGCATTTTCTACCAGTGGCTGCAGCAGCATCCGCACCGTCGGCTGTTCCAGATAGCGTCCTTCTTCCACATTCATCTCGATCACAAAATCATATCTCATCTGTTCCAATGCAATATAATCTTTCACAATATCGATTTCTGTTCGAAGTGTTGTCTGCATTCCCTCTTTTCCCAAATTGTACGACAACAGTCTTTTTAGGCGCTGTACAAATTCCGTAATATTATCCTGTTTACTCATTCTGGCCATCCACTGAACAGAATTCAGTGAATTGAGCAGGAAATGGGGATTGATCTGATATAGAAGCTTCTCATATTCCATCCGCTGAATATTTTTTTCTTTTTCCACAACATCATCGATCAGATTTCTGATCTGTTCCTTCATCTGCTCCACTTCGTGCATCAAGTCATCAAATTCCTTGATTTCATATTCCTGCCTTTCTCCATGTAAGTATCCATTTCCCACCTGGATTATTTGCTTTCGAAACTGATTAAGGGGTTTGCATATCAATCGGTACAGGTAAACAACAGAACAGGAAAAAATGCCGAATGCTGCCAGAATGATAACCACCAGCTTCAGTCTCCACATATTCATTTCTTTCTGATATATATTTTCCGGCAGTGCAATGGCATTGGCATATCCAATAGAACTACGATACACCATAATTTTATATCCTTCCTGATTTATCACAGCATATCCTTCTTTTTCCGGTAATTCCGGCATTAGCTTTTGCCCACGGACAATTACCGGATTATTGCTGTATTGCACAATGCCATTTTCATCCATCTCCATATAGGTATATGGCCATTTTTCTTTAGGCGTTAGTAAAGAACCGGGTTGATGGGTTCCATACCACAACCTCCATGGTGAACTCTCGACGCGATAATGTCCGATGAAGATATAGAATCCCCATTTGGAGCTCTTTTCTTCTCCGCATAATGCCTATCTTGTTATTTATAGTCACATACTCGGCAAGTGAGTGTATGTGTTTAGGCAATCTAGGTGATGCTTTGTTACATGATGCAACACAGCACGGATAGGAGTGTACCCAGCTCGAGCTCAAAGTGAGGTATTAGTGGTCTCATGCTAGGCGATCGCTTATCAACCCGTTTCTTAACTAACGCCTTTCTTTATTAAGCCAATCTGAAACACTCATATCAGGCTCAATTTCTACATAAATGTCCAGCATCTGTTTGTTGCCAAAAGAAACTCTTCGCATCACGGATACTACCGGCGTCTCCTTAATTCCCAGATAAGAATCATGCATGGCCTGAATGCTATTCTCAACACCTACTACCACTTTAGAGATTGTCTGATATGACGGATTCAACACTCTGACGTTAAAATTTCCGATTAATTCTTTTTGCTCTTTCGGATCATAATAAGCGATGCCAAGGAGTTTTGTATTCACATATCCAAGTTTTATCAGTTCTTCTCTTAGGGATTTCTGCTCATAATAACGATCATAGTTATCTTTTGCACACAAATATCTTTCTGTCACACTTCCAATTAGTCCATTTGGACTCATCTGATTGACAATACCAATCATGTCATAGTAATCACTGTCCATCTCTCGTGTGATCTGTTCCAGATATATCTGCATACTCTCCTGGATACTGTCATTCCGGATCATTCGGATCGTCATATACGACACGATCACTACTGCAAGAATACATGACATTGCACAGAGCAGAAGAATGCTTAGCACCTTTCTTTTAAGTGTCTGTTTCCCTCGTTTTCTTCTTTTCATTTTAGATTCTTTTACCACCGTTCTATCACCTTCCATATCGCCGTAAGGCTACGGAACAGTTTCCCTTTTATCCTATATAAGCAATATATAACTTTTTTTCTGAAAGTCAACTGTTTACAAACCAGAGGCTTCTGGCATGATAGTGGGTACTCATGCCTCCTGAGTTGACAGTTTCATATTGAAAAGCCACCTGTGCTCCGATAGTGTATTAGCGACTAAACCTTTACACAAGGGAGTATCCACAGATGGCTTCAGCTAATACATTATGCAAGCAGTTGCTCTGCGTCAAGTCCGCAGTTGTGACTGGACACGATTTTTATCAGGATTCCGCCGGGGTGAACCACTTCCGGATCCATGCACGCCCTGACAAGAGGCATGAGGATAATTGCCCCTTCTGCCATAAGCGGTGCAGAAAATATGATGTCCAGACCCGCTTGCCCCGTACCTGGCGCGCTCTCGACTGGTGTGGGACGCTGGTCGAGATCCAGTACCGCACGCACCGTATCCTGTGTCCGGAGCACGGCGTCCTCGTTGCAGACGTTCCCTGGGCTTATCCGGGGAGCGGCTTTACGAAAGACTTCGACCTGACTGTCGGATGGCTCGCCGTCTGCCTGCCGCGCAGCACCGTCTCCGAATACATGCGGATTGATTGGGAGACTGTCGGCCGATGTGTCCACCGGACACTGAATGAGATCGAACCGGAGCGTTCCAGGCGCCTTGAGCACCTTGTCAACATCGGTATTGATGAAACCAGCTGCCGGAAGGGCCACAAGTACATCACCGTTGTAGTCAATCACGATACCAATACCGTTGTCTGGGCAGCCAGGGGCACGGCAAGAAGGTTCTGGAACAGTTCTACCGCCAGCTGACACCCAGACAGCTCTCCAGTATACAGGTCGTTACCGGGGACGGCGCCCGATGGATCACGGACTGTGTCAATGAGTTCACCCTTTCCTGTGAGCGCTGCGTCGATCCCTTCCACGTCGTCGAGTGGGCGATGGAGGCGCTGGATGAGGTTCGCCGCGAGGTATGGCGGGAAGCCCACGCCGAGGCTGTACAGACAGCCAAAACGCATCCCAGAGGGAAAGGACGACCGAAAGCGGACGACCCTGCCGCAAAGATCGTTGCCGCCGCCAAAGCAAGGGCCGAAGCGATCAAGAACTCTGCTTTCGCCCTGGGGAAAGCCCCGGAGCACCTCACAGAGAACCAGCAGACCCGGATCGCCATGATTGCTGAGAACAACAGCCGTCTTTATCGTGCGTACCGTATGAAAGAGACCCTGCGCCTGCTTCTCAAGATCAAAGATGTCAAGGAAGCGGAGGCGGAACTGGACCGGTGGCTATGGTGGGCCAGCCACAGCAGGATTTCTGCTTTCAAGGAACTATACGCCACAAGAGCCATATATTGAACACTATACGGCTCGGTATGAGCAACGCAAGGATCGAAGCAACCAACAACAAGATCAAGCTGATCATCCGGAAGGCATATGGCTTCCGCAACATCCAGAACATGCTGGATATGCTCTATCTGGTTTGCTCTGATTTACGAGTTCCATTACCCAATCGTAGATTGAAAACCGCTTGATCCGCATAATTACTGGGGTTGTGAGTGATTTTCATCCACTATCACCCCCGAAGAGCCAAGAAACTCAACACATCGGAATGCGGGCATCTGCTTGATATCGTCACCATGGCCAAGCGAAACTGCCGTGCATACGAGAAGCCCGCAGCACGATCTCCCGGACAGCGCGGGCGGCCCAGAAAGAAAGGCGCTCCAGTTGTCCTGAACGATCTCTTCAAGTCGTGTGCGGATGACTTCACCGAGAAGAACATGAAGCTATATGACGGCAACCGCGTGATTCGATATCTGTCCATTGATCTGCTCTGGGGGGCAGGGCATCTATCAGGAGATGCGCTTCGTTCTCGTTGTCTATGAAGATGGAAGACAGAGCATCCTCACATCGACGGATACAAGTCTTCGCCCGGAGGCAATCATCAGGCTGTACTCCTATCGCTTCAAGATCGAGAGAAGTTTCCGGGAGTTCAAGCAGTAGTTCGGAGGTTTTGGGTATCACTTCTGGACACGCGCAGCCGGAAAGCTGAACCACTTCAAGCAAAAAGAAGAGCCGGACAGGATGGACCTGGTCCATAGTCCTGAGGACCAAAAGAAGGTGTTGTAGGCAATCGATGCAACCGAACGGTTTGTCCAGCTCTCGTGCCTTGCAATGGGGCTCACACAGATGATGATCTTCCGTGTTACAGACCCCAAGAAGATTCAGCCATGTCGATACCTCCGCACCTGCAGATCGGACAGAATCTCAGAAGCCACACTTCTTGTTTACCTGCGCCAGACGCTTTTATTGAGTTTGCTCTCCAAGCAAGATTCGAAGCTGGCAAACTTTATTCGGGAGTTCCGCCGGGGCAAAGACGATGTTGGCGAGGCCGCATGAAGGAGCAAACCACTAAAAGTGGCGCAGATGTTGTAGTTTAGCTATATGGCTTTTAACGATTAATAAGTACAAGGGGCTATTGTTGCCCTATGGAAATTTGAGGTTGAACATCGAAGTTTCAACTCTTCAGTTATATATAACCATGTGCCGAAAACCACCGAAATTCTCGCCGCTTTCGCAGATTTTCCGTGCAATTTGGCCTTTGCTGTCTACCTGTACAAAAAACTTGCGGTAAACTTGTCGGATTTTTTGCAATACTTTGGCTTTTCATAGGCAGGGTGCCGGTTTTTTGTTTTGTTTTTTGTATATATTGCTGTGAAATCACTTTTGTCTTATGATGAAGTAGGTCTTTTTTGATGCAGGAGGATCTTCCTCCGAAGATGCGTGCTTGGTCCTTGTGGCCAGGGAGGTAGAAATGGAGATACGCTGCAATCGTCTGACGGGAAGCAGTCATGCGATACAGGATGCTATCGACGCGCTGCCGCCGGAGGGCGGCACGGTCACAGTCCCCGCAGGGGACTGGCTCTGCGGCCCGCTGCGGCTGCGCAGCAGACTGACGCTGACGCTGGAAAAAGGGGCCCGCATCCTGTTTGAGGACACAGCCCGGGAAGCGCTGGCGGTGGAGGATGTGCTCGTCAACGGCAGTCCCCGGAAGATCCGTCTCCCCCTGATCTTCGCCCAGGACTGCGAGGACATCTACCTCACCGGCGCCGGCGTCATCGTCGGCAGCACCGGGAAGACGCCGGAGGCAGCCGGCGAGCCCTTTTCCCCGTCGGTGCTCGGCTTCTTCCGCTGCCAGAGGATCGGCATCAAGGGCCTGACCATCCAGGATGCGCCCCAGTACGCGGTCTACCTGGGGGAGTGCGAGCAGGCGGCAGTCCGCAACTGTCGGATTCAGAGCTTCTCCCCCCGCGGCGGCGGCTTTGCCATCGACTCCTGCAGCGGCGTGCTGATCGACTCCTGCAGCACCGGCGCCGGGGCGGACGGGATCCGCATCGCCTCCACCCGTGCGGTCTGCCGGGATGTGGAGGTGCGCCGGTGCGTGTGCGACGGCGGCCGGTATGCGGTCTACGCGGGCAATCGCGGCCAGCACGGCTTTGAGAAGCTCTACGTCCACGACTGCATCCTTCGAAACAGCGAGACCGGCATCCGCATCGACATGCCCGCCGGCGGGGAGGGCATCCTGCACGACGTGCGCTTTGAGTCCCTCCAGGTCGTCTCCATGCACGAGGAGGGGGTGCTGGTCACCGCCGGCAGCCAGGACGTGACCGAGCCCGAGGGCTTTGCCCTAAAGAACATCTACGGCTCCGCCGCCTCCGACACCCCGGTGAACCTGACCGAGCTCCCCGCAAAGCTTTTGGACAAGATCCTGCTTCGCAACGTCCACGTGGACCGGGTTCCGGTCCTCGCGATGGAGAGCTGAATTTTTCCTTTCCCATATTTACGAAAAGCAACAGCGGTGCCGTCCGGAATGCCCGGACGGCACTGCTGTTTTTAGTTTTCTTCCCGCTTGGTTCCCGTTGTCTTGCGGATCTCCTCCAGGTAGATCGTCCCGATCTCGGAGAGACGCACATCCTTGTGCCGCACATAGCCGATGTGCATCACCTGGGATTCCTTTAGGGGGATCGCGGCGTAGTCGCTGCCGTTGAGCTCCTCGGAGATGATGCCGGAGCAGAGGGTGTACCCGTTCAGGCCCACCATCAGGTTCAGCATCGTCGCCCGGTCATCCGCCTTGATGAGCCGCTTGTACTCCAGGGTGGAGAGCATCTCCTCCGCAAAGTAGAAGGAGTTGCTGTCCCCCTGTTCAAAGGACAGGCAGGGGTACTCCGCAAGCTCTGCCATGGAGATCTCCTTCTTCCCCGCCAGGGGATGCCCCTTCCAGAGGTAGACGTAGGTGTCGCAGGCAAAGAGCTCCGTGAACACCAGGGAGTTCTCCGCAAAGATCTTGCGCAGCACCGGCTCGTTGAAGTCGGAGAGGTAGAGGATGCCCAGCTCCGAGGTCATGTTTTTGACGTTGTCGATGACCTGGCCGGTCCTGGTCTCGTGCATGGCGAACTCGTACTTGTCCATGCCGACCCGCTTGACGGTCTCCACGAAGGCCTTCACGGCAAAGCTGTAGTGCTGGGCCGAGACCGAGAACACCTTCTTGGCCTTCTTGCCGATGTAGCGGTCCTCCAGCAGGGCGTACTGCTCCACCACCTGCCGGGCAAAGCCGATGAACTCCTTTCCCTCCGGGGTCAGGGAAATTCCGCGGTTGGAGCGAAGGAACAGCGTGATGCCGATCTCCTTCTCCAGGTCCTTCAGCACACCGGAGAGGTTGGGCTGGGAGACATAGAGCTTGCGGGCCGCCTCGTTGAGGGAGCCGCTGTCCGCGATGGTGATCACCTGCCGCAGCTGTTGCAGAGTCATGATGGCCTCCTATCCCCGGCTAGATACAGTAGTCATTGCCCACCAGCTCCTGCCGGGATGCCGCGAGCTTTGCCAGCGTGACGCTGTCCACGTATTGATCAATCACCTGGTTGAACCCGTCCCAGTAGCTCTGGAGCGGATCTCCCTCCTCCGGGCCCGGGTGCAGGGGCCCCTCCAGGGCCCGCAGGATATCCCCGGAGGTGATCTCCTCCGGGTCCTTTGCCAGGCGGTAGCCGCCCCGGGTTCCCCGCTGGCTGCGCACCAGTCCCGCCCGGGAGAGGGCGGAGACGATCTGCTCCAGGTACTTCTGGGTGACGCCGGTGCGCTCCGACACGTCCATCAGCGAGATGTAATTTCCACTGTCATACATGGCCAGATCCAGCATCAGGAGCAGGCCGTATTTTCCCTTTGACGATATCTTCATGTTGGCCTCGATCTTCCTACTTCGTTTTCATACTAATCATATAGGTTATCGAAACTATACCGTACTTCCCCGTGTGCTGTCAATCGCCTCCACCCGTAAAACGGGTGGTTCGGGATGCGGGCTATAAGCCCGCTTTACTAGCCAGCGCCTAAAGACGCTGGCTTTCGCTTTAAAGGCCCTTGGGAGCTTTCGCTCCCTCGGGCTCCGCTCAAGCCTCTTTTGCTTTTATCACCTGGCCGCCCCTAAAGGGGCGGTTTTTTACGTCCTTTCTTGTGGATCCTTTCCAGGCTTCGCCCCGAAAGGATCCTCGTACTCCTTCACACTCATCTTATCCTGCAGGATGTCTGCTCTCTCCTGATCCCGGATATACTTCTTTACCGTCGCATCGTTTAATCCCACCGTGCTGACATAATACCCCTCAGACCAAAAGTGCCGGTTCCCAAACTTGTATTTCAGATTTGCGTGCCGGTCAAACATCATGAGCGAACTTTTCCCCTTCAAGTAACCCATAAACGAGGCTACGCTGATCTTTGGCGGAATGCTTACCAGCATATGCACATGATCTGGCATGAGATGCCCCTCTATGATTTCCACTCCTTTGTATGCGCATAGATCATGCAGTATCTCCGCAAGGTCCTTCCTGTATTGATTGTAAATTATTGGCGTTAGTAAAGAACCGGGTTGATGGGTTCCATACCACAACCTCCATGGTGAACTCTCGACGCGATAATGTCCGATGAAGATATAGAATCCCCATTTGGAGCTCTTTTCTTCTCCGCATAATGCCTATCTTGTTATTTATAGTCACATACTCGGCAAGTGAGTGTATGTGTTTAGGCAATCTAGGTGATGCTTTGTTACATGATGCAACACAGCACGGATAGGAGTGTACCCAGCTCGAGCTCAAAGTGAGGTATTAGTGGTCTCATGCTAGGCGATCGCTTATCAACCCGTTTCTTAACTAACGCCAAATTATTTTTCGCCTATACTTCGGAGTGAAGACGATATGGTATTTGCACAACCATTTTGTGTGTGCTGCACTATTAGCCTTCGGCATCTAAATCACCTTTCCTTTCATCAATGGTGGCTTGAGCACCTCTATTGTAAGGAAAGGTGATTTATTTGTATAACCTCTTACTCTCACCCGCACAGCGGGTGGTTTACTGCTTCGCAAGGATTCGCTTACTTCGTGAATATTCCGGACGTTTGGGCCCAGTCTTCCGCGAGTCAGAGCCACTTTTCCGTTCATCGTTGAATCGGCGTTTCCAGATTGACAGAGCCACCTATCCGATGCTCAGAGCATAGCACTTTCCGCAGGTCTGCCAGGCTTCCACACTTGGGAGCATACCCAATTCCGCAGACAGAGCAGATGTTTCACATGCGAGAGCATCTATTCCGACGGTCAGCGCATTGTTTCCTTCCGCCATTCAGATCATCATCGGTTCCGATTTTCAGAGCAGTTCTGCTTTCCGCAGTGAGGGCATGAATTCCGAAGATCGGAGCCATTTCTATTTCACATCTCAGAGCAATTCTTCCGCATTCGGAGCATGCTTTCCGCTGCATGTTTCCAGTAGCATTCCGGCTTTTGAGCATGGCTTCCATAAGGAGAGCCATCGGATTTCGACATTTCAGATGCAGAAGCACGCAATTATCAAGCTTTCTCTATAGATAACTATTCTACAGAATCAAATCAGTATATACTGATTGTATCAGCGCAAAAAAAGAAGAAAGGTCCAAGCTCAGCCAGCTGCCCTTTCTTCAACGCATCACAACTGTTACCAGCAGTTGTGAATCATCCTTTTGAGGACAGCCCTATGATAGCCGAATACCAGAACAAATTCAATTCTGCGATAGTGGAGACACTCCTTGACATGGACGCCAGGTCACAGTCTTCGCTTGAGCATCTCATAAACGTTGTCGGGCAGAACCAATACGACCGCGGAGTGATCACGACCGATCCGGCAACCTCGATTATGCCCATGAGGGTCTCAATACCAAGACGCTATTCGCGTGCAACGGGCAAGCGTTACACCATGCTTCCCTGCTTTCTGCTCCCGCACTATCAATACACCAAATCGTTCATCTTCCTTACTCTTTACTGCTACAAGTGCAGGCGGTGCCAATCGGTGCGGGATCTCTGCAGCCGGACGGGAATCGCGGTTACAACCCTGTACCGCTGGAAAGCCGCCTTTATGCAGGACCTGAATTGTCTGATTCTCCGGTCTCTTCTGATTGTGATCAGATCAAGACAGATTGCACCGCATCCGGCGCATACCAGATGCCGAACGACTGTTCTGTGCCAGATAACGGTAACTGACAGCCTTCTGACCCTCCGATATCATGATAGTGAGCCTAAAACGAAGACGCTTTAGGTCCGCTCACTGCAGTGACAACACCTATAAGACCAACTGGCCGGTAACCAGTCTGTATAATCGACTTCTCTGGCTGATGAAGCCTGGTTGAAGTGCGTTCATGGAAAGGAGGCGCTCATGGCCAGGAAAATCCCGGTCAAAATAATTGTTCAGCTGAAGGATGCAGGCATATCCCAACGCATGATCGCTTGTACAAGAAAGGTCTCCCGAAACTCGGTATCAGAAGTCTTTCGTATCGCGGATTCGGAGGAAATTCACTACCAGGATATAAGCACGCTGGATGATGCCGCTGTCTACAAAAAGTTCTTCCCCAACAAGGACGCTGACAGTGCTGCTTTTGCTGTACCGGACTACGAATACATTCACAATGAGCTGCGCAGGAAAGATGTCACCATGGCATTGCTCTATCAGGAATACCTCGCCAAGTGCAATTCAGAGGGGCTGCTTCCTGTCGGAAAAACCAAGTTTTACGATGATTACGATGAATTTACCCGTCTGAACGAACTGACCAACCACCTTGATCATAAGCCCGGGGAGGCGGTCCAGGTGGACTGGGCAGGCGATACCATGCATTACACCGCCCTGGACGAAAAGAAACAGGTTAAGGTCTATCTCTTCGTTGTGGCGCTTCCATACTCCATGCATGCGTACCTGGAGCCCTGCGGTGACATGAAGATGGATACCTTCATCCTCGCCCAGGTGCACATGTTCAATTACTTCGGCGGAGTCACCCGAAAGATCATCTGTGACAACCTCAAGGCCGGTGTCGTGGAGCATCCCAGGGAAGGAGAAATCGTCCTTACAGACCTGTACGAATCCTTTGGAGAGTACTACTGCTGTGCAATCATGCCGGCAGGGGTCAGAAAACCGAAGCAAAAGAGTTCTGCAGAGGGATCGGTCAACACGCTTGCGAATTCGTTTATCGGTGCGACGAGGAACAAAGAGTATCACTCCCTGGAGGAGATCAAGGAGGATGCCAGGAAGTGGCTCGAGGCATTTAACCGTAAACCCTTTCAGAAACGCGAGGGCTCCCGGTACGAGGTATTCATGATTCGCCCTTCATAAGCCCCGGCTTTTGACGTTACCAGAGCAAGAATAAGTGCTTTTGATGCAAGACATGCATCGGATTACGCCAATTTTGCGGAAAATCGGCGGTATTTCGGCTCTTTTTGAGCCTCTTTTCGATCCCTTTTAGCGGTGATTCCGCAAAAAGGGCAGAATGCCACCTTAAAGCGCCAAGAGGATTTTTTCAGATTCCTCAGGCGTGAGGGAACCCAGGTATTTTTGCAGCTTCTCGAGGTTGTATGACAGAAGTGACGTCCACACCCACATTGACGATCGGATGAGACCAAACACCGGAATCTCATCCAGGCGGTACTTTCTGCGGAGCACAGACATCACGCCTTCAATCCCGTTGCGCTTGCGGGCCATTGCCTTGGCAAGGTCGGTCCCAAGAAATCGGACTGTCCTTGCGCGGGCGATTGTCTTCAGACTGATGCGGACGATGGTCAGCGGCTTGCGCTTCAGGTCATGTCCCTTGCAGTATGGTGCATATGGGCAGCCTGTGCACTGGCTCTTCAGGAACGCCAGCTTGAACTGCTCCCGTTTCTCGTCCCATGTGCAGGTGTACGGCTGATATCCCTTCGGGCACTTCAGTACAGACTTTCCGTCTTCGCTGACCTCGAAGTCGGCCAGATGCTCATCAGGAATTTTGCCGGTGAGACTTGTCGTGAACAGATTCACGTTTTTCTCCCCGGCAAGTTTGCCTGCTTCATCGCCGGAATACCCGCCGTCTGCGATCTCGGTCCGCTTCTGTCCGTCATCAGGAAGGGAGTCGAGGTGTTTCTTCACCATGACGCTGTCGGACACGTTGTTCGGCTGGTAATCCGCATTGGTCAGGATTCCGTTGCCATTGCCGTCGATGGTCTCCTCAACATTGAGAGTATAGCCATGGTGCGGACCGCGCTTGTTGCGGTAGGTCTCTTCAACATCATACGGATTCTGCACGCTGTCCGGGGCGATGTCCTTTTTGTCTTTGGGACGGCGGGCCCCATTTTTATCGATGTAGGACTGCTCTTCGAGAACCCGGAAGAAGACCTTGCAGGCAGGAGCATCCTGCAGCGTCTCGATTCCGCTGACCGTCTTTGCCAGGCGGTCCATGTCGGATATCAGCTCATTCGTTTTTTGTATTTGGAGGCCGGCGCGCTTGTCGGCATCTCCCTTGAAATAGAGTGAGGCATTCTTATCGTCCGCCTCAAGGTAGTGCTTCATAGAGTCCGGGATAATCGCCTTCAGGCCGCTCTTCACCAGCAGTCTCAGCAGCACCTGGATGGTTGTGTACAGAATCTCTACTCTGGGCATGACCTTTGCATGCGCTTCGACCATCATGGAGTCCATGCGGGCAAGAATGGAGCGGTCTGCATCCGCCTCCTCTTCCTTCTCGCTGATCGGCTTGGGAAGGAGCGGCATAGCCTCTGCGATCTTTTGGGAGATCCGGACGTACTCATCTTTGACCAGATCGCAGCCGTTTGTCTCGTCGTACTCGGCGACTTTCCTGCGGAACCTGGAGAGGGATACCAGTGACAGCGGCTGGCTGTCTGCATCCGTTGTATGGAGGGCATACTGGAATTCCACTGCTCCGCACCGGATCAGTTCTATCAGGACCTCATCCGAGAGACCATACATCCGCTTCAGGACGAGAGCACAGAAGTAGATACGGATCGGAATGTTGGGGCGGGAGCCCTTGTCATCGCTGAACAAAGCGGCGAACCTGCTCTCATCAACATTCGGGTAGATAACCTGCCCAACCATCCAGGCTCTGGACTTTTCCACCGCCGACCTTGTCTGGCTGCCAGCGGTAAGGTAACGGTCATTAAGAGACATCTGATGATCCTGTGTTTCGCGAAACATGGGGCATCTCCAATCATAAAAGATACGCTACTGCTTATAGAACGTATATAACACTATCGATTATGACTGTCAATAGATTATTTTATTGGCTTTTGAAAGGTGAATCATTCATGAGTGAGGAGAAGGGAGAGCCTTAACTTCCAGCGGGGTGATGACTTTACAAAGCGGCCCAGAGGCAATTCCAACGTTTTGCCTCTGGGCCGTACTTTTTCATTTTTGGAGCTTCAACCCTGGATGAATGCAAGGACCTCTTCGTAAGTTTTCGTACTTTTCTTCATCGCCGTGGAGATCGCTTTCAGTGCTTTCTGCTCTTTCTTCCTCTGGAGCTCCTTCAGCCTTTTCTGCTCATCATCGTATTTCGCCTTTACTTTATCAACCGCGTCTTGCTGCTTTCTGATTGCTTCATCGATCTGGGCAAATGAACTCTGTTCTTCCATTGCGTAAACCTCCTCTTCTATTCCTCACTGCTCTCTGCAGCGGTCTGATCGTATTTCTCAAACTGATCGGCAAGCTTCTCTGCTTCCCGCTTCACAGTTCCGCTATTCATGCCAAACGCGGAAAGGATCATTTTCTGATTTTTCGTAACTGCGTAATCCATGTGATATCGGCCATCTGTGAGTTTCGTCATCTGAATCATTTCCAGCTCGGCAAGCGCACCAGGCACTGTCATGAAATTCGGGTCATCCCCATTCTTATCCTTTTGGTCTTTCAGAAGACTGTAGATTTCACTGCGGACCGTCAGTGCGAGGAATTCAATAAAAATCTTGGATGATGCGGATCCTGTCGATGCCACCCGTATCGTCGCATCCCCAAGAAAGCTCTTGTCACTTCCAAAGAGTTTTTCCGATGCATCACGGCTTTTGTAAATCCTGTAAGCAGTCACTGCATCCATTTCCTCTGACGTGATGATTGCGAAGTATCCACACGTTTTCAGCTCTGCTTCAATGACATCTGTTTTCTCCACTGCAGTCACAAAGACCTCCGGGTCTTTTGGATCCATTATGATGTCGAAGTAATTCTCATAATCCTTCGGAATCGTCACTTTCTTTCCTGTGAGCTTTTTCAGCTTTTCCCCGATTTCGGAAATTTTGTCCTCCAGAGTCTTGCGCTCTACGTGCTCCTTGAACGTGGAGTGATACAGATGGAAATACCTCTCACGGTCCGCAAGATCAGCCTTTTCCGTCATGCCATAGACTCCACTGTTGTTGATCTTGCAATCCCGCTTTTCTTCAAACAGCCCGCGGTGCTCCAGAATCATTTTGCTGATCAGATCCTTTTGACCCTTGCACATGATTATGAAGCTCAAACCGTTTTTATCCAGATACCGCAGATTGTCTTCTGAGAAATATCCCCGATCTATGATGAACGTCGCTTTGCTATACCCATAGCCTTTTGCCTTACCAACGATGTACGCAAGCTGAGAAACATCCGGTATACTGCCGGGATACCATTCATAGAACAATGGCATCCTGTTATCCAGATCGTATCCAATCGCATAATTGAAGATCTTTCCTTTTACGCCATCCTTGGAATGCCCCGGTTCCGCCGTTTCGATATCTCCGGACTGACAGTGCTTGTTCGTCGAATCATAGGATATATTCACCTTCTGATTGTGATCTCTGTCTGCATTCCAGTCATTTAAGAATCCCTGGATCTGTTCATCCGTGATGGAACCGAGCAGATTCGAAATCGACGAATCACTGTACCGATGCATGCTGTCCGTAAACAGCGGATGGTTGAATGTGTAGATGGGATAATACAGTGCCTTGTTATCCTCTGTGACGATGGAGTATGCCATCAGATCCATGATCTTTCCGGCATCTTTTGCTTCGAAATGCTGGAGCAGTTTTTTCTTCATTTTGAGTTTTTCCATCACCTTCTGGATGATCAGAAACGCCCCAAAGTTGATTGTTACCGACCTCGTCGGATCCACCTCTTCCGGCGGATATGCCAGATCCGGGAAATAGATCATGAAGTTCTCGTTGGGGTACATCTTGTCCAACTGATCCTTTACCCGTTTTCCGATAATCTTGTGCTTCGACAGTGTATACTTTTTGTCTTTATCGTATTTTCGTTCCTCGGCGTATCGAACGTACTCAGTCCCGTTTTTAGAAAGATACGTAATGCCCTTAACGTCCGGAATGCCCACCGGCGTCGTGAGATACATGAATCGTCCTCCCTTCCGAAATACGAGTTATACTTTCTCACTCGTATTGTCTCACTTTTTCGTCCTAAAAGCAAGCATAGAAAAAGCCGCAAACCGTTATTTTTCAACGTTTTGCGGCTCTCGCTATTTGACTCTCACTGGATTCGAGTGAGAAGATTATTGGAAGTTCAGGGAGAGCTCCGCGCGCTTCCTCCCACGCCATTCGAGATCACCCATTGGGAGATGGGCTACAAGGTGCAGAAGGACTTCCACGTCAGGTACAGGCGGAACTCTTACTCCTGCCCTTACCAGTACTACCGGAAGAAGGTAGACCTGCTTGTTTCAAGTACCACCCTCACGATCTACTACAAGGGAGCAAGGCTCACCTCGCATCCGCTGTTTCCGTCGTTTGCAAAGAACAAGTACTCTACGCATCCGGAGGATATGCCGCCGCAGTTCCAAAACCTCTCCCCCTGGACAGAAGATCGCTATAGGAGCTGGGCCAAGTCAATCGGGCCGCATACCAGCACCGTCATTGACATGCTCTTCCGAAGCGTGAAGATCCCAGAGCAGGCGTATAACTCCTGCCATGCGGTGCTCGCATTGAGCAAAAAGTACTCACCGGAACGGCTGGAAACCTCCTGCGAAATCGCCTTGTCACGCGGAATTCCCCTGCCGCGGTACCGGATCCTGAACACCATCCTCTCTGACAGCCAGGATATCGTGTATCGGGAAAAGGAAGCCGCTTATGAGAAGGAGCAGGGACAGAAGGCAACAGGAGGCTTTCTGCGGGGGAGCAGTTATTACCAGAATGCATCTGGAAATCACAGTGCGTCTGGGCAGGTTCAGAGCAGTTCAGACGGTCAGAGCAGTAAGGAGGCAGCTGCCAATGGCAATGCTTGATGCAGAAACCGACCGCAAGCTCCGGGTGCTGGGCGTCCCGGAGATGGTTGTTGCGTATCAGGAACAAACGAAATCCATGGATCGGGTCAACCAGCCGTTTGAGAAGCGGCTTGCTGAACTGGTCGATGCAGCCTATCAGGCCAAGTACAACGAGAAAGTAGAGCATCTCCTGAAGGCTGCTCATCTCAGGATTCCCACTGCGGATGTCACTCAGATCCTGTACGACGATAAGAGGCCATTCAGCAGGGAGCTTGTGGATGAACTCGCCACCTGCCACTTCGTGGAGCAGCACACGAGTCTGATCATCCAGGGTTATCCCAGCTCAGGCAAGACTTACCTGTCCTGTGCCTTCGCGAAAGAGGCGTGCAAGAAGCACTACAAGACCGCTTACATCCGGATGAGTGATCTTCTCAGCGCTGATGAAGAGGCACGCATATCCGGGATTCGCGAGGAGAAGCGGCTGCTGCGGAAGTACAGCCAGTACCAGGTACTCGTAATCGACGAATGGCTCACCACTGGCGTAGATGAGGATGAGGTTCGCTTTCTATATGAGTTGGCAGAGCGCCGCTTCGACTCCACCAGTACGATTTTCGCCACCCTTCATGACAAAGCCGAATGGCTGGCCTGTCTTGGAGAGGGGGCCCTCTCCGAGTCGATCATCGAGAGGTTTACACACAATGTCATCGTACTGAACACTGGAGAGAACGACTTCCGGGCAGTTTTCGAGCACCGGGATCCGCCATCTCTGGGCTCCTTCGGGGCGACAGCCAACTGAAGGTGGCACTGAAGAGCGGAAACAGAGGTTTAATTCACGGAAGGCATGCTCCGTCCACACGACGGAGCATGCTTCATTGTTCCGGAATACTCACTTCGTAAGCGAATCGCAAGCTCAGCCGACTAAAGTCCTCAAACTTCCCACTTGGTCCGACCCTCGAAAAACGTTGAAAACAAAAAGGAGCCCGCCGAAGCGGACTCCCCTGGGTGCTCAGTTGCGTTCTGATGTGCGCTGTTTCAGTTCCCGGATCTTCTCCGCGATCCCCGCATCCTGCGAGAGGTCGTACACCATGCCCAGGCAGTCGAGGGCCTGGGTCAGATTCCCCGCCCCCTCCGCCTCCTGGGAGGCGCGCACGAGAAGGGCCATCGTGACCGAGGCGGCGGTCAGGGGGACGCCCGCCTTTTTGAGCGCGTCCATGACCTCCTCCCGGGAGGGCTCCGCCCCCGTCCGCTTCATGGCGGTGTCGAGAAAGCGGATCTCGTTCTCTGCCTCGCGGCTTTCCTGAAAGTACGTGGAATAGCGGTAGAGGGCCCTTGCGAGGGCCGGCTGGTACTTTTCGAGGCACCAGAGTCCCCGCCAGCGGTAGTAGGCAGCAAGCTCCGCCCTGGTGCAGACGTAGGGGTACAGGGCCTTGGTCTCCGCGGCCACCCGGTCCAGATCCTTCAGGTGGTAGGCACAGGAGATCAAATGGAGCCGGATGTCGCAGCGCGCGGGGTTTAGCTTCTCTGCCCGCTCCCAGTTCTGCATGGCGCCGACCATGCCGCCCGTCTTCTCCTGCTCCAGGGCCCTCGTGACGATCGGCGTCAGGAGGTCCTCCTGACTCACCTCGTACGCCCCGGGGCGCTCATAGTACTCAAACAGGTAGAGCTCTGCGATGTGCCGGATGCAGACCACCCTGGGGCTGCCGGATGTTTCGCTCATTCCGGGTACACCAGATGGTCCTTCGTGATCCCGTAGAGCGTGTGATCCAGGTACCGCTTTGCGAGATACTTTGCCATGCCCAGGTTCTGATCCAGGTAATTGCCGCAGTCCCTCGGCGCGGCCCCGGGGATCTCCCCCTCGTAGTCCCGGATGAACTCAAACATCCCAGTGACAAGCGGCACCACCTCCTCCGAGGTGAGGCGCCCAGCCAGCAGAAGGTAGAAGCCGGTGCGGCAGCCCATGGGCCCGAAGTAGACGATGCGGTCCTTCCAGTCGGGGTCGTTGCGCAGGTAGGTGGCCCCCAGGTGCTCGATCGTGTGGACCTCTGCGGTGTTCATGACCGGCTCCCGGTTGGGCGCCGTCATACGAAGGTCAAAGGTGGTGATGTCCGCATTCTGATACCGGTCCACCCGGGAGACGTAGACACCGGGCTCCAGCTTTTCATGGTTGATGGTAAAACTCGTGATCTTTTCCATAGGAATTTCCTTTCTCAGCTCCCCGGTTCCGCCGCGGCAAACAAGGACAGATCCGTGCCCGACTTGCCAAACAGGGCGTAGTAAGCCGCTTTCTTATAATCCTGCAGGATATCGACTTCGTCAAGGTTCTCGATGCTGTGCCAGGTGCCGTCGGTGGTCTGGTAGCCGAGAAGGTTGATGGCGTTCACCTCATTCTGCACGTCCTCCAAAAACAGGTCGTAGGCGGAGAGCTGCGCGCCCGCGTTCTGCAGCAGGTACTCGCCGAGGAAGCCCGGGCTTGTGGTATCCACTTCTTCGCTGTCCAGGTCGTAGTTGGCCCACATGACATAGGGCACCGTGTACTTCTTCTCCAGGGTCTCCACGGAGGCATTCTCCTCGTACATCTCGGGGCAGAGGGCCTTGTAGACCTCGTCGTCCATGCCGGGCTGGTGGTCGCCGAACATCAGGATGATCGTCTTCTCATCCACCTGGGAGAAGTAGTCCGTCAGCTCCTGGAAGGCCTCATCCGTCGCATGGGCGAGGGAGAGGTACTCCTGGAGCTGGGCGTAGGAGTCAAGGGTCTCATCCGTCGGGTGGACGGTGACATCCACCGCAGGGACCGAGGAGTTGTAGCCGCCGTGGTTCTGCATCGTGACGTTAAAGAGGAAGAACGGCTCCCCCTCCTGCTTGTTCTCGTAGAGCTCGATGACGTCCTGGAAGTCCGAGGCGTCGCTGACATAGGAGCGCATCCTCGTCCGGTAGGTGTAGTCGTAGTTGTCGCTGTTCAAGAACTCATCAAAGCCCAGGAGCGGGTAGACCTTGTAGCGCTTATAGCCGCTGGCGAGGTAGGGGTGGAAGGCCGTCGCGGAAAAGCCCTGGCCCTTTAACAGCCGCGCCATCGACTCCGTGTCGGAGTTGATGTACTGGGTGTAGGGGACGCTCCCCGAGTCCAAAAAGGCCACGCTGTTGCCGGTCAGGAACTCGTACTCGGTGTCCGCCGTGGTGCCGCCAAAGACCGAGGAGAGCATCCAGCCCTTGCGGACATGATCGCCGGAGAGGGAGTGGATGTAGGGCATGTCGTCGACATCCGTGGAGAAGCCGTAGGTCGTCGGAAGATCCGCCAGGGCCTCATCCATGATGACGATCACGTTGACGGCGGGATCGGTCTTGGTCTTGTTGACACTTGCCGCGTCATCCTCGTAGCTTGCCAGCTGTGTCTCGGTCTCCTCCTTGTTGTAGCCGTCCGGGACCGGATCCTCCAGGGTCTTCTGGGCGTAGGCCAGGTACGAGAGCACATATCCGTTGTGCTTGGTCGCGGTGTTGGTGTTCCAGAGGGACACGTAGGGGATCGTGACGGGCAGGTACAAGAGCGCTGCCGCGCAGCACCCCACCGCGATCAGCTCCTTGGTCCAGGTCCGCTTTTGGTAGACGTCGGCGGACTCCAGGTGCACCGCCAGGAACAGGCAGGCAAAGCTGACATAGACCAGGAAGAGCTCCCTTGTCACGTCCAGCTGATAGGAGCCGATGACGTTCTTTGCGGTCTCCGCCATGGAGAGGTCGGAGAGCTCAAAGGCCTGGCCCCGCCACTCAAAGTAGTAGTGGTTGATGCCGGCCACGACCAGCCAGAAGATGAGCGGCAGGTAGTAGCAGTAGCGCCGCCCCTTGGGGCCGGGGATCAGGCACCAGGCCGCGGTGTACAGGAGGGCGTAGACCAAGAGGTTCCCCAGCACCGCGATCGGCTTGTCCAGGTGAAACTGGTCGCTGTAGAGGATCTCCGTCATCGCAAAGCTGCAGATGGAGAGGAGGAGGATCCGAACGCCCGGCCACTCTGGTTTGGTCCTGCCGCCCTCCCGGTAGTCCGGGCGAAGGACAAAGAGCAGGAACAGGGAGGTCGACGCGTACAGGGTCAGGTAGTAGACCATCGTGTAGGTCTCGAGGTCCTGGGTCAGATAGGTCCAGACAAAAACCCCGGCGTGGATTGCATGGAGAACCCCCACGGCGATGTAAAAGCCGATGCGGGGGCGCTTCTTTCCAAGCCCGCGAAGGGCTTCCCCGTTTGCCACGGCCGTGCGCCGAAGGCTCCAGAGGACCAGCTCCAACAGGACCGCTGCCGCCGCAAGGAAGGCAAACAGGCGAAGCCCCGTCGTCACAAAGTGCAGGTGCGGGTTGATCGTCACATAGCCCAGGTTGTAGCTCACGCCCCGGAGGGTCACCGGCTCCATGGACAGGGCCGTGACCTGATCCTGCGGGGTTGCGTCCTTGAAGTCGATGTAGTTGATGCCGTTGTCCAGGATCACGCTGGACTCCCGTGCGGGCCCCAGCAGCGTGATGTAGCTTCGGCAGTTGTCGCGGGAGACGTTGTAGGCCTCATAGGAGACCTCCCGGACCGGGATCGGCTCCTCCAGTGTGTAATAGATGTTTGTGGTGTTCTGAGTGCTGCGCAGCAGGGTCCCCTCCAGGGAGAGCCCCGTCAGGTTTGCCCCGTCCCCGGTGAACTCACTGCAGGTCAGGATCTCCTGGGGATAGGAGACACACAGGTAGATCGTCCGGATGCTCGTCCCCACAAACAGGACGAGGATCGTCAGGGACAGGACCAGCACCAGCCGCTTGTTGTGTTCCCAGGCGTTTTTCAGAGTGCGCCGTACTCCTTCCAACCATTTTGTCATGATAACCGCTCCAAAAATGCAGGGCCCGGAGGGCAGCTTCCGCCCTCCGGGTCCCCCTGATGTCAATTCGTGTACTCCTGATACATGGCCGTGTGGTCGTAGATGGCCTGCCAGGAGCTGTAGGTATCTGCCGAGCAGAGGATGTAGTGGGAGCCATCATTGGAGATCTGATAGCTGACCGCACAGAACCCCGACTGCTCCACATAGCCCGTCTTCGCGCACAGCACCGTGCCGTGGTTGTCCGAGTCCTCAATCCGCCGAAGGAACCAGTTGGACACCGTGATGCCCTCCGGGTGCTCGCTGGTGGGCGAGGTGGTCCAGGTGTGGGTGGAGAGGACCTTCCGGCAGAGATCGTTCTCCACCGCCGCCTTCATGATCACCGCGATGTCGTAGACTGTGGAGTAGTGGTCCTCGTCGTAGCAGCCCACGCAGTTCGTGAAATGGGTGTCTGTCAGGCCCAGCTCCTGGGCCTTCTCATTCATCAGCTCCACAAAGGCGTCCTGGCTGCCGGCAGTGTACTCCGCCAGGGCCACCGCCGCGTCCGCGCCGGAGGGCAGGATCATGCCGTACAGAAGATCCTCCACCGTGGCGGTGTCGCCGGGCATCCAGCAGACCGCGGAGGACTCGTTGACGTAGGCGAACTCCTCGTTCGCCTGGGTCAGGGTCACCACATCCTTGAGCTGGGTGTCCGGATCCGACATCTGGTCCACCGCGACCAGAAGCGACATGACCTTGGTCATCGAGGCCGGGACGATGCGCTCCTTCGGGCTCTTCTTTGCCACGATCTCGCCAGTGTCGGCATTGACAAGAATGCCGTACTGGCTCGTGAAGGTGTGGTCCCCGTCGCCGATGATGTAGGGATCCGCGCCGGAGGATACCGCCGTGTCGGACGACTCCGAGGAAGCGGCCTCCGCGTCGGAAGTATCGGAAGTTCCCGTTGTCCCGGCATCCGTGGTCTCCAGCGCCGAATCCTCCGAAGTGGAGGACTCGGAAGCAGAGGACTCTGCATCAGAGCTCCCGGAGGATGCCGCTGCGGCTGCCTCCGCGGCCACTGCCGCGTCGCAGGGGATCAGCTTGGTGTTGTCATCCTCATAGAACCAGTCGTAGGGCCAGAAGGTGGCCACGTCCGCGGAGTAGTTCTTGGCGGTGCGGGCGACCTCGATCATCGCCTCCGTGGGCATCGTGGTGCCAGCCTCCGCGCTCTCGGTCCCGCCGGTTGTGCCCTCATAGTCCGGCGTGCCGATGGCCGCGCCGCCGATGACGGTGCTCCCCGTGCTCTCCGACGAGGCCGCCTGCGCCGTGTTCTCCTCCGCACGCCCGGTGATGGCGAGCCGGCTCCGCACCAGAAAGACCAGGCCCACCGCCAGCACCGCACAGCCCGTCAGGACCACCGCCAGAATGCAGCGGGCCATCAGGACCTCCTTGCGGCGCTCCTGCTGCCTGCGGGCGCGCTTTTCCTGCCGGCTGCTGCTCGCCCGGCTCCGGCGCAGCTGCGCCAGGTACTTCTGGTCTGCGCCGTCATCCAGGTTTCCGAGGTCGTCCAGATCCTCCGGGAAGTCCAAATCCGCATCGTCCAGGTCGGTCTCCTCCCATTCCTGCCGGGGCGCGTCCCCCTCCTCGTCCGGCGTCTCCTCCGACTCTGGCTCCGGCGCCTCCTCCGGTACATCGAGGAAGCCGATGCTCAGCCCGTCATCCTCATCCGGATCCCCGTCATAGCGGGGCGTATTATTCCTATTTGCCATATATCTGAACCTGCACCCTAACCCATCCAGGAGATGGGCATTGTAAAATCTGCGCTAACTCCGCTATCTTACCACAGGTCCCCCGAATCGAAAACACCGTGCGCTTAGTGCGGCAAAAGATACAAAGTACAAAAGATGTGCCGATGTGCTTTCCGCAAACCTGTGCTACAATCCCCTTCTGAACATTCGTGAAGAAGGAGGGCACAGAAAGTTGAAAATCAGACGGTTTTTCGCGGGCGTCCTGGGCATCGGGACCGCCCTGGCACTGGCCGTTGGCGCGCCGGTGCCGGCACAGGCGGCATCCCTGCACATCTCGGACCCGGTGACCTTTTCCGTGGACGACTCCCTGGGCGTCCAGTCCCAATATGTCTCCCTGGTGGATCTCTCCACCGGGCGCATCGTCGTGGGAAAGAATCAGGATGAGCAGATGAATCCGGCCTCCATGACCAAGGTCATGACCCTGCTGGTCGCCTGTGAGCACCTGAGTGATCTCACCGCGCCGGTTGCCATCTCCCAGGATGCGATCGACATCGCCGCCAGCACCGGGCTCACCCGGGTGGGCTTTGTGGCCGGCGAGGTGGTCACCGTGGCAGATCTTTCGTACGGGACCATCCTCCCCTCCGGGGCGGATGCCGCCATCATGCTGGGCCGGACCGTGGCGGGGAGCGATGAGAACTTTGTCGCCCTGATGAACCAGAAGGCGGCGGTGCTGGGGCTGACTTCCACCCACTTCGTCAACTGCACCGGCATGACAGCGGAGGGCCATCTGACCACCCCCTCCGAGATGGCGGTGATCCTGCAGGCGGCTATGGAAAATGACATCGCGCGGACCATCCTCACCACCCAGCACTACACCACCACGGCAACGACGCAGCACCCCTCGGGAATCGCCCTGACCAACCAGTTCCTCTCCCGCATGAGTGCCCGCACCATTCCCGGCACCTGCCTGGCCGCCAAGACCGGCTACACCCGTGCCGCCATGTGCTGTGCCGCCAGCTGCTTCGTCTCCTCCACGGGACGGACCTATATCTGTGTGACCGGCCACGCACCCACCGCGGTGCAGGCGGTAGAGGATCAGGCGCAGCTCTACCGCTTCTACTGCAATGCGGCCTTTGAGAACACCCTCTATCCGCTGCTTGCCTCCATCGGCTATCCCGGCGCCATCCTGGACAGCACCGCATCCGGACAGTAAACCAAAGCCAAATGGAATGAGCGGCATCTCCCGTTTTCGGAGGTGCCGCTCATCTTTTGTTACCGCAGTTTTGTGAAGACGCGGTCCCGTTCCCGGACAAAACCAAGTCCCGCAAGGACCTTCTCCGCCCGGGGCAGGTCCTGTGCATCCACGTCCGGGACGTCTTTCTCGAAGATCACCTCCATCCGGGTGCCGGGATCCACCAGATTCGTCATCCGGGTGATCTTTTTCTCGAAGTCGTCCCCCGCAAACAGGATGTGAAAGACCGCGGTGCCGTCTCCTGCCGTCTCCCGCCGCATCCTGGTCATCGTCTGCCAGCTCTTCTTTGCCTGATCACTGGTTGTGCTGTGCAGCGTAAATCTCGCATCGATGTCCTGTTCCATGAAATCCTCCCGCATTCAATCTGTCGCAAAGGGAGCGGTGAAGGCACGCTTCCCGTCCTGATCCACCAGCACCGCCCGAAGGTAGCTCTCCCCGGGCAGGGCCCGGTAGCGGTACACGCCGTCCGCCTGTCCCCGCAGGATCCGATGGTCGGACCAGGCGAGGTTGCTCGCAAGGTACACACAGGCAAGCGGATCCCGCGTGGTGAGGGTCAGCTCCCGCCGATCGGTGTCGTAGGAAAGCGCGTCAATCCGCGGCCCCTGGCTTGCATAATAGTTGCCTGCCCGGATGGCCAGCAGCAGATCCTCCGGCCTTTTGGAGGCGGCGCCCAGCCAGATATACGAGACCGCTGCCTCCTCCGCATAGGTGTGGGCATCGTCCGCCGCCGTGGCGGGAAGCAGGATCCCCTGCTTTGCCCAGAGGTCAAAGTACAGGGAGGCATCTCCCCGCTGGGGATTCATCGGAAGGTCCGAGATCGAGTTGAAGATCTCCGCCGCGGCAATCCCCCGGCAGCGGAGAATGTCGGCGGGATCCATCAGCGACCAGGACGGATGGGCCAGGATCGGAATCCCGCCCGCCTCCAGAATGCAGTCGATGATCTCCTCCACCGCGGGGCGGGGTGCGGTCCGCATCTGCACCGGCCGCTCGTTTCCAATGCACAGGATGTGGAAGATCGGCGCGTGGACGTTGTCCCCGGTGTCCCACTCGGAGCCGGAGAGGACCGTGATGTCAGGCCGATCTTCCTCCTCTCCGTTGATCCTGTGGTCGGTGACCGCCACAAAGTCGTAGCCCCGCTCGGCATAGAAGCGGATCGCCGCCTCCCGGTCCAGTGCTCCGTCAGAGCGGGTCGTGTGCATGTGGAGATTTCCCTTGTACCATCCTCCTCGTTCCTGCAATAGCTGTCGTATCATGTCTGTATCCTCGTCTTCTAGTCAAGCAGAAAGCGGTCGATCGCCTCTGCACAGCCGTCTGCATCGTTGGTCCCCACGACGGCACCTGCCGCCGCAAGGACATGGTCATTGGCATTTCCCATGGCAACCCCAAGTCCTGCCGCCCGAATCATCGGGAGGTCGTTGTCCGCATCCCCCACCGCAATCGCCTCGGAGATCGGAATCCCCAGAACGCGGCAGAGGTCCAAAAGGCCGGATCCCTTGTCCACCCCGGCGGGGGAGAGCTCCAGGGAGCTCGTCTCCGCGTAGATGCGCTCGATGGGAAGATTCGAAAGGCGCTCTGCCGTCCGGATGCTCGCCTCCCGAGAGAGGTGGTAGAGGTTGATCTTCTCGATGCCGCTCTTGCAGTTCCGGATCCAGCTCCGCACATCCGGGACGGGCGTTGCCACCTGCTCATACAGGGAGAGATAGGGCTCCATGTGCCAGCGGGACATCTGCGGGATCTCGGACCCGGTGACCACCGAGGCGCCCCGGGACATCGCCTGCACCATCATGTCCTCTTCTCGCGATGCAGCGAGGATCCGGGCAAAGCTGGCCTCTGGCAGCGTCCTGCGGGCAAGGATTTTCTTCTCCTGCCGGTCGTAGAGGAGAGCCCCGCTCTCCAGCATGCAGTATCTGACGCCGCCCAGGATCTTCTCATAGGGCCCGATCTCCGCCAGGGGACGCCCGGTGGCAAGGCAGACCGCCTTTCCGCGCTCCCCGGCGCGGCGGATCGCGGCCAGGGTCTTCTCTCCGATCGACTTGTCACTTCGAAGAAGCGTGCCGTCCATGTCCAGCGCGATCAGTCCATACCGTGGTTTCATACCGGGTACCTCCCTTGTTTTTCCTCCGTGAGTATAGCACACCATGCGAAAACGGGGCGTCTGTCGGATCCCGACGAACGCCCCGTCTCCTCATTCAATGCTGCCGCCGGTACATCGCCGCGATGTCGGCGAACTCCCTCGTCCCCTCGATGTAATCCCGGTAGACGAGAACCGGCTCCTTTCCGTGGTAGACCTTGCAGAGACCGCACATGTCGCAGTCGTTGATGCAGTGATAGGTCTCCTCGATATAGGCCTTTCTCTCCTCCTTTGTCGAACCAGCAAGAGGAGGCGGCCCAAACAGCGGCTGCATGTCAGTGCACCATGCTGGAGCGGTACTCCCGGTTGATCTCTGCGATCTCCTTCTTGCCCTCGATATAGGGCCCGTAGATCGAATCGATGGTGCCGCCGCCGATATTCTCACAGCCGTTGCAGTAGTCGCATGCGCCGCCGCAGACATTCAATGCCTCTGCCACGATGGCGATCCGCTCCTGCTTTGTGGTGTCCTTGATCAGAATGGATTTCATCTGCTGCCTCCTTCCTTATTTCTCCGGATGGGCCTTCTTCATTGGCGGAAGGCTCCGGATCGCAGGATGCCCGTAGGGGCCCTGCATGCCATCCGTCGGGGGATATGTCCTGTGGGGCGTGTGCTCCAGATGCCGCTCCGCCAGGGCAAACTTTGTCTTTCTCCGGATGTCCTCCACCGTGCAGACCGGGTCCTTCGTCAGGGGATCCAGGACCAGATAGTCCTGCTCCTCGGAGAACTCGCCCTGCACCATCCCGCTGATGTGGTGCACCTCCAGCGAGAGGGTAAAGGACAGCCAGCCCTTTTCGTTCAGGCTTCCCGGCGCCTTCAGTGTGATCTCCGGGATCAGCTGTTTGGGCCAGGTATAGGACATCAGGGTGAGCGTCGTATCGGTCGCCGCATCCTTCCGCAGGATTCTGGCCGTGGTGGCGCTGCCGCCCTCCTCCTCTTTCACTTCGGTCTCGAGCCAAAAGCGGATGGATCCGCTCTCAAATATCGTACACTGCATGCTGGTCACCTCCAAACGGGAACACCTGTATTTCCACTGCAGAGTGTACCACACGCCGCCCCGCATGTGTGTCACTTCTGCAACGATGCAGAGGACACAAAAAAACTCAGATCGAAATGATCTGAGCTCGTTGCGAGGTGAAGACGGGATTTGAACCCGTGAATCAAGGTTTTGCAGACCTTTGCCTTACCACTTGGCTACTTCACCATCTCTTGTTCTTTTGTTTCTCGTGACTCCGACGGGAATTGAACCCATGTTACCGCCGTGAAAGGGCGATGTCTTAACCTCTTGACCACGGAGCCATTCGCTGCTTTTCACTGCAGATATTTGGGAAAGAATCACAGCCAGGCTGCGCTTCTCAGCGCCCCGAGTAGGGCTCGAACCTACAACACCGCGGTTAACAGCCGCGTGCTCTACCTTTGAGCTATCGAGGCATAGGTGGTACCTTCAAAACCGAATACAAAAATCACTCAGTGACGCAGAACGGATTGTTCTGCCAAGCAAATCAAAGCGTTTAGGATAAGCATCCGACCGATTAGTATCAGTCAGCTCAATGCCTTGCGGCACTTACACTCCTGACCTATCTACCTCATACTCTCTAAGGGGTCTCTATGATGTCTCATCTCGAGGGGGGCTTCACGCTTAGATGCCTTCAGCGTTTATCCCTGCCGGACTTGGCTACCCTGCCTCATGCACCTGGCGGTGCAGCAGATACACCAGCGGTCCGTCCATCCCGGTCCTCTCGTACTAAGGACAGCTCCTCTCAAACATCTTACGCCCGCGCCGGATAGGGACCGAACTGTCTCACGACGTTCTGAACCCAGCTCGCGTACCGCTTTAATGGGCGAACAGCCCAACCCTTGGGACCTGCTACAGCCCCAGGATGCGATGAGCCGACATCGAGGTGCCAAACCACTCCGTCGATGTGAACTCTTGGGAGTGATCAGCCTGTTATCCCCAGGGTAGCTTTTATCCGTTGAGCGATGGCAATCCCACTTTCTTACCACCGGATCACTAAGTCCTACTTTCGTACCTGCTCGAAATGTCTCTCTCGCAGTCAGGCTCCCTTCTGCCTTTGCACTCTTTGGATGGTTTCCGTCCATCCTGAGGGAACCTTTGAGCGCCTCTGATACTCTTTCGGAGGCGACCGCCCCAGTCAAACTCCCCGCCAGACATTGTCCCCCGCCCGGATCACGGGCGCAGGTTAGAAATCCAGTACTATAAGGGTGGTATCCCAACAGCGGCTCCGTAAAGACTGACGTCCTTACCTCTTAGCCTCCCACCTATCCTGTACATACAATACCGGATCCCAGTATCAAGCTGGAGTAAAGCTCCATGGGGTCTTTCCGTCCTGGCGCGGGTAACCAGCATCTTCACTGGTACTTCAATTTCACCGGATGCATTGCCGAGACAGCGCTCAAATCATTACGCCTTTCGTGCGGGTCGGAACTTGCCCGACAAGGAATTTCGCTACCTTAGGACCGTTATAGTTACGGCCGCCGTTTACTGGGGCTTGAATTCAAAGCTTTGGATTGCTCCTGACCTCTCCTCTTAACCTTCCAGCACCGGGCAGGCGTCAGCCCATATACCTCACCTTTCGGTTTCGCATAGACCTGTGTTTTTGCTAAACAGTTGCTTGAGCCTCTTCTCTGCGGCCGCCCCGGAGGGCGGCTCCCCTTCTTCCGAAGTTACGGGGACATTTTGCCGAGTTCCTTAGCAATGCTTCTTCCGTCGGCCTTAGGATTCTCTCCTCATCCACCTGTGTCGGTTTACGGTACGGGTGAGATATGAACGATAGCGGCTTTTCTCGACAGCTCCTTCCCACGCTTCGCTACTTAAGTTCGCTCCGCATCACGCCTTCCCGTTGCACAGCGGTTTTGCCAGCTGTACCGGTACCTCGCTTGCTCCCGGATTCCGTTCCGGGTCGTGTTCCGTCTCTGTGTCCCCACAGTTCTGTCATATCTCAGTGCAGGAATATAAACCTGCTGTCCATCGGCTACGCCTTTCGGCCTCGTCTTAGGCCCCGACTTACCCAGGGCAGATCAGCTTTACCCTGGATTCCTTGGATATTCGGCCATAAGGATTCTCACCTTATTCTCGCTACTCATTCCGGCATTCTCTCTTCAGGACCCTCCATCACTCCTTACGGTATGACTTCAGTGAGTCCTCAATGCTCCCCTACCGATCACACTTGCGTGCGATCCCTGAGCTTCGGTGTCGCGTTTGAGCCCCGGTAATTTTCGGCGCAGGGCCTCTCGGCTAGTGAGCTATTACGCACTCTTTGAATGTATGGCTGCTTCTGAGCCAACATCCTAGCTGTCTTTGAAATCCCACATCCTTTTCCACTTAACGCGTACTTTGGGACCTTAGCTGCAGATCTGGGCTGTTTCCCTTTTGACCACGAAACTTATCTCCCGCAGTCTGACTCCCGTACATCTCCAGGCCGGCATTCGGAGTTTGATGATCTTTGGTAAGCTGCGAAGCCCCCTCGGATGTTCAGTGCTCTACCTCCGGCTGGATTGTACAAGGCTAGCCCTAAAGCTATTTCGGGGAGAACCAGCTATCTCCGGGTTCGATTGGAATTTCTCCCCTACCCACAACTCATGCCCACCCTTTTCAACGGATGTGGCTTCGAACCTCCATCACCTATCACGGTGACTTCATTCTGGTCATGGGTAGGTCACCCGGTTTCGGGCCTACGCTTACCGACTCTGGCACTTATCACACTTGGTTTCCCTTCGGCTTCGGACCTTGAGTCCTTAACCTTGCCGGTAAGCGCAGCTCGCCGGACCGTTCTACAAAAAGTACACGGTTACACATTAAAATAGTGCTTCCGCAGTTTGTAGGCACAGGGTTTCAGGTTCTCTTTCACTCCCCTCCCGGGGTACTTTTCACCTTTCCTTCACAGTACTATACGCTATCGGTCACTGAGTAGTATTTAGCCTTACGGAGTGGTCTCCGCGCGTTCACACAAGATTTCTCGTGTCTCGTGCTACTCTGGATCCTGCCTGCTTCGGTCAGCTTTCGGATACGGGGATCTCACCCTCTCTGTCCGGTCTTTCCAGGACCGTTCTCCTAGCTTTCCTCTTGCGTTGTGCAGTCCGAACCCCATGATGCACGCACCATGGTTTAGGCTCTTCCGCGTTCGCTCGCCGCTACTTGCGGAATCATTGTTATTTTCTCTTCCTCCGGCTACTTAGATGTTTCAGTTCACCGGGTGTCCCCTCCTCACACTATGGATTCATGTGAGGATACCTGCGGTTTTCACAGGTGGGTTTCCCCATTCAGAAATCTCCGGATCAAAGCCTGTTTGCGGCTCCCCGAAGCTTATCGCAGCTT
>JAKVNF010000004.1:110000-705000 GCA_022483465.1 Lachnospiraceae bacterium
CTTTGGTCCATTGCTGAACCTTAAGAATTGATTCAGGGTTGCATTTCTATTTGATTGTCAGATATTTGATTGAGAAAGTTCTCTGCGGTTTTGCCCGCATCGGCCTGCGAGGCAGGTCGTTTTGCATCCCTCTGTGAGGAGCGGTGCAACAGTCGATATGATACCGTAGACTCAAAATCCTGTCAACCGTTTTTTTTGAGTTTTATCAAGATTTTTCTTTTCCGGTATTTTGTTACCTCCCGGAAAAACTCGGTAAAATATCGCGCCGCCTTTCTCAGGCGGCATGTGTAATCTTAGCAAAGGGATTTTCGATTTGCAAGGGCCGGTTTTGGAATTTGTCGATTTTTCCGTCAGTCAGAAAAACAGTACCAAATGTGGTACTGTTCTACACGCGCTGACACTATGGATTTGGCAAATCTGACGGGGCCTCCGGCAAATATGTCTCCGACTCAGGACAGGAGATAATTGCGTAGCAGAAACTCCGCCACATACAGGACCAGTGCACCCCGGAAAAAGCCTGCCACAATGCCAAGGCCCTGATCCAGCCAGCGGATCAGCGGCAGCTTGACCAGCACGTTGATCGCCCGGAGAATCACCCGGAAGATGGCATACAGAATCAGGAACACCGCCAGCATCAAAAAGCCGAGCACCGTCCCAGTCAGACTCCCATCCTGCATCTTCCCGGAGAGTCCCGCCAGAAGTACCAGGACAAACACCGCTGCCGCGACGGCAAGCAGAGATGAGATGGTCTGGGCAAAGCCGTGGTGAAAGCCGGAGCGGATGTTCCAGGCAAGGACCACGATGGCCAGAATGGAAAAGATCACAACGTAAACATTCATGGGTGTCACTCCAGCCGAACGGAGTCCATCTCCGTGTCCGTGATCAGCGTCAGGCGGCTTGAAGAGGTCTCCATGGGAATGACGGCACGGATGGTCTTGTCCAGCACGTCGCCGAACTTCTTGGTGCCGTCGACACTGTAGATCATCAGGTTCTGATCATCATTGATCACGATCCGGTCTCCACAGAGCTGGATCTGGGTATAGTCCATGGAGAACGGGATCGTGCTGACGAGATTCCCCGCCGTGTCATAGACCTGAATGTCCCACTCCGCCTCTCCGCTGGTGTCCGCAAAGACCAGGGCCACATACCGGTCATTCGAGTACACGCCCTGTACCTCCCCGTCAAAGGAGACCGACGCACCCTGTGCAGGAGAATCCGTGCCCGTGAAGTACAAAAGCTCCTTGTCCGTCACCGCGACGCAGGTATTGTCATTCAGGTAGGTGAGATACGGGCAGATCTCGTTCTCAAAATTGAAGCCGCCCACGTTCTTCTCCACCACATTCTGTCCCGCGGCGCCGAAGTTGTGGAAGGAGATGGAGGTGCTGACCTGCTCTGTTCCGATCGTCAGGTGCGAGACCGCGACCACCTGCCCATTGGGGGAGATGGCCGTCGTCAGAGGATATCCCGACTGGCTCATCGTGGTCTTGAAATAGGCAATCGTGTTGCCGGAGATGTCAAAAAGGTAGATCCAGGTGGTGGACGTGTCGTTCAGAACCGCCGCCACCTCGCCGTTCTCCGCAACCTGCAGGGCGCGGATGGGCATATTGGTGTCCATCGTGCCGATGGACTCCTTGCCGCTGACCAGGTAAATGGTGCTGCCGTCGTAGTCGCCGATCGCCATGTAGCTGCCCGCCGATGCCACGATGGGCTGCTGCATGTCAAAGGTGATGTTCCAGACCTGCCGGCCCTTGGTGTCCATGGCACTGGCGCCATCCCGCGAGACACTGACGATGCTGCCATCCAGAGAGGTGTACTGCACCCCGTCCTCCGTCAGCAGATCCATCACCTTGGTGTACGTCGCCGAGGTGTACGTTCTCGCCTGGGTCTGCAGAAGGACCAGCAGGACCAGCACAGCGCCGACTGCGATCGGAATCAGGGCGCCAAAAAGCAGGCGCCCCTTTGATTGCGGCGCCTTCTCCCGATCATCGTCATCCAGGCCCTCATCGATGAAGTCGGTATCCTCATCCTGAGGGCTGTCATCCCGGTTATCCCGTCTGTTGGGGAAATTCGGGAAATTTGGGAACTCTACCACATCTGCCATAGGCCGCAGCTCCGCTGGCTCATCTCTCAGCGGACAGAGAATACATACTTCGTCACCGAATCATAGACGGTCTCGGGTCCAAACACCGGCTGAGGCCAGTCGGGCTCATGGATCGCATCCGGATAGTACTGGGTCTCCAGGCAGAAGCCGCCTCTGCGCACGTAGGTAACGCCCTTCTTGCCCTCGGTCGGTTTCATGCCGTTTCCGGCATAGAACTGCACACCGGGCAGGTTCGTGTAGACATCCATCTGTCTGCCGGACTTCTCGCTGTACGCCGTTGCGAAATGGACGAGGTCACCCTCTCCGGTGTACCCGTCCACCAGGAAGTTGTGGTCATACCCGCCGGTCAGGGCGAGCTGGGCGTTGTCCTCGTCGATGTCCCTGCCGATCTGCTTTGCCTTGGTGAAGTCAAAGGGTGTTCCCGCCACCGAGGCAATCTCACCGGTCGGGATCGATCCCTCACGGACCGGGGTGTAATGGGAGCACTCCAGCTCCAATACCGTATCTCCGATATATCCCGCTCCCTGTCCATCCAGGTTGAAATAGGTGTGGTTGGTGGGATTGACATAGGTCTTCTTGGAAGAGGTCATGTGGTAATGGATCCGGATGCCGTTGTCCACGGTCAGGGAATAGGTGACCACAAAGTGCCGATCTCCCGGCAGGCCGCACTCTCCGTCCGGTACCTCGCAGAGGAAGGTCACAAAGTCCTCGCCGGAGAGCACATCCCAGACCTTGTGGTGCAGGCCGAGGGTCGCACTGGTGTGCAGGTTGTTGACGCCCTCATTGACCGGCAGATGGTACTCCTGTCCATCCAGTGTAAAGGATGCATCTGCTGTCCGGTTTGCCACCGGGCCCACCGTCGCGCCATAGTTCTCCAGCTGGGTCTCGTACCGATCCAGGGTGTCAAAGCCAAGGACAACGTCCTCCTTTTTCCCCTTGGAATCCGGAGTCCAGACATTCAGCAGGATCGCGCCGTAGTCCATGACGCGGAAGCTGATGGCATCATTCTCCACGATATAGCAGCTGATCTCTCTGCCGTCCTTTGTTGTGCCAAAGTGTTCCTTCTTAACCATCCCTCACATTTCCTTTCTGCCCTCCAGGGCACGAAGCAGTGTCACCTCGTCGATGTACTCGAGGTCCCCTCCCACCGGTACGCCGCTGGCAATTCTTGTCACCTTGACCCCCGTGGGCTTGATCAGCTTGCTGATGTACATCGCGGTGGTCTCCCCCTCAAGATTCGAGTTCGTCGCGATGATAACCTCCTTCACCGTGTCATCCTGGAGCCTTTGGATCAGCTCTTTGAGACGGATGTCTCCCGGTCCGATGCCAAGCATCGGGGAGATCGCGCCGTGCAGCACATGGTATAACCCGTTGTACTTTCCAGTCTTCTCATAGGCCGCCAGGTCTCTGGGGTTCTCCACCACCATGATCGTGCTCCGATCCCGCTTGGGATCGCTGCAGATCGGGCAAATCTCGGTATCCGTCAGGTTCTGGCAGCACTTGCAGTAGTGCACGTGCTCCTTTGCCCCGGTGATGGAATCCGAGAGCTTTTTCACCCGCTCCGGCGACATGCTGATGATATAAAAAGCAAGGCGCTGCGCCGACTTGTTTCCAATACCGGGCAGCGCCGCAAGCTCATCGATTAATTGATTGATATATCCGCTGTATAAATTCAAATCACATCATCCCGCCGAAAAGCTGCTCTTCCGCAGCATCGACCTGTCCCAATGCCTCATTGACGGCAGCCATTACCAGTTCCTGCAGGGTCTCCACGTCATCGGGATCCACTGCCTCTTTGGCGATCTCAACCGAAGTCAGCTTTCTCGCTCCGGTCACGGTTGCCTTGACGGCTCCGCCGCCTGCTGCGGCCGTAAAGGACTGCTGCTCCAGCTGTGCCTTGCTCTGCTGAAGCTGTGCCTGCATCCTCTGTGCCTGCTTCATCATATTTGCATAGGATCCGGGGATCCCGCCGAAATTACTTCTCTTTGCCATATTTAACCCTTTCGTTTGCCGGACTACTCCTGCTCAATCGGCATCTGTACGGTGCCGCTTGCCTCTATCTGCTTGAGTGCCTCGCGGATATCCCCATAATTGTCCGAGACATCCCCAGTGTTGTCAAGAAATTTGTACTCCACAGGGACATGCACCCCGGTCTGCTCCTCCAAAAAATGCTCGAAGTAGTCCCTGTTTTCCTGTCCTCGATCCGCCGAGAAAAAGCCTCTCCCGGCCAGATCAACCAGCACGACCAGGAGTGTCTTGCCGTCCTGTGTCACACTGGGATGTCCATCAAAGAGCACCGTTTTAAGGTAGTTCAACTTGGCGGGGATCTTCGCGATGACAGCATCCCAGGATGCAGCAATCTTTTTAATATCATCCGTCATCGCCATCGGATAGACAGCTTTGGGGGCTGCTTTGGGAGTGCTCTGCGTAGGTGCCGCAGCAGCGGGGGCTGCCGCAACAGTTCCCGCCGGCGGCGCAATCCCGCCCTGCGGGAGTGCTGCGAGCTCCTGCTCCAACACCCGCACCCGCTCCTGAAGCGTCGAGATCTCCTCCTGCACTCCCTCCGGTGTCTCCATGGTGGGCTCACAGAGGCGGATGATCGCCGCCTCCGTCAGAACTCTCCGGTTGGAGGAATAGCGGATCTGGTCGATCAGCTCGGAAAAGACGTTGATGTAGTGCAGGATCTGGTTCATGTCAGATCGTCTGGCATCCCGCAGCATCAGTTCCAGATTGTCGCTGGAGACATCCAGGCTCTGTGCCACATCCTCCGAGGCGCGCAGCAGCATGACATTGCGCAGGTACTGCAGAAAGTCTGTCACACACTGCACCAGCTCTCTGCCCTGGGAGAGGATCTCATCCAATATGCCAAGTGCCTTGGCCGCCTTGCCGCCTGCGATGTCCTCATAGAGCTCGGAAAACACTCTGGTGTCCACCGCGCCCAGGATTTCCAGCACCTTGTCGTAGGTCAGAGTGCCCTGCCCGTAGTTGAAGGCGTTGCACTGATCCAGAATGGAGAGGCCGTCACGCATGGATCCGTCTGCCGCGGATGCAATATAGCGAAGCGCCTTCTCCTCGCAGGAGAGTTGCTCTCTCTCGCAGATCACCTTGAGCCGGTCCTCGATCGTCTGAACCGACAGCCGTCCGAAGTCATAGCGCTGACACCGGGACAGGATCGTCAGAGGGAGCTTGTTGGGCTCCGTCGTGGCCAGGATGAAGATGGCATACGCGGGCGGCTCCTCCAGCGTCTTTAAGAGCGCATTGAAGGCCGCACCGGAGAGCATGTGGACCTCATCGATGATGAATACGCGGTATTTGCCCTGGGTCGGGCTGTATGCCACCTGATCGATGATATTGCGGACATCGTCCACGCCGTTGTTGGATGCGGCATCCATCTCCACGACATTCAGGTTGGCATCCTCACTGATCGCCTTGCAGGAAGCGCACTCCCCGCAGGGGCTGCCATCCACCGGATGCTCACAGTTGACCGCCTTGGCGAAGATCTTCGCGATCGTCGTCTTTCCGGTGCCCCGGGTGCCGCAGAACAGGTAGCTGTGCCCAATCCTGCCGCTTGTGATTTGGTTTTTTAATGTTCTTACAATCGCATCACGACCGCAGACATCCTCAAATGTCTGCGGTCTGTATTTGCGGTAAAGTGCCAGATAATGCGTTTCTGCCATGGTACCTTATCTTTCGTGCTAATTTGTTGATAGGTCAGTCGCCAAAGATGATGCCAAGGAGCTTCGCCTCCTTGATGATATCGGACTTGGGATCCAGGGTCTTGAGCTTGCCGGCGACTTCATCCAGCGGGACCTTGACCATCTCTCGATTGCGGTAGCCTACCATGAAGCCGAACTCTCTCTTCAGGATCATGACACCGGCCTCCGCACCGAGGCGGCTTGCAAAGACGCGATCATACGGGCAGGGCTCTCCGCCTCTCTGCACGTGTCCAGGTACTGTGACACGGACCTCGCGCCCCGTCTTCTTGGTGATCATATCCGCGATCTCATAGGATACTGACGGATACTTGTAGTTCGCCAGCTTCTGCTTGTACTCCTTCTTGGAGAGCTTCGCGTCCTCCTTGGAGATGGCACCCTCTGCGACCACGATGATCGTGAAGCGGCTGCCGCCGGCATCTCTCTCCTCGATCTTCTGGACAACCTTGTCGATATCAAAGGGGATCTCCGGCAACAGGATGATGTCTGCGCCGCCCGCCATTCCGGCATTGAGCGGCAGCCAGCCGACCTTGTGGCCCATGATCTCCACAATAAATACGCGGCCATGGGAGGATGCTGTCGTGTGGATCTGATCGATGGCCTTGGTTGCGATGTCGACTGCGGACTGGAAGCCAAAAGTCATATCTGTGCCCCAGAGATCATTGTCGATGGTCTTGGGCAAGGTGATGACATTGAGTCCCTCTTTCGATAGGCGATTTGCTGTCTTTGTAGAGCCATTGCCGCCCAGCATCACAAGGCAGTCTAACTGCAGCTTGTAGTAGTTTTGCTTCATCGCCTCGACCTTGTTGAGTCCGTTCTCATCGGGCTCATCGATGGTCTTATAGGGTACCCGGCTTGTGCCCAGGATGGTGCCACCCCGGGTCAGGATGCCGGAGAAATCCCGCTCGGTCAGCATCCGGAACTTGCTGTAGATCAAGCCCTTATAGCCGTCCTCGAAGCCATAGATCTCAATCGGCTCCTTGCTCTTGTTGTAGAGGCACTTCACCACACCACGCATGGCAGCATTCAGTGCCTGACAGTCACCGCCGCTTGTCAGCATACCAACTCTAAGCATCTGCACCCTCCTTTGAAAGACCCGCTATCCCCGACAGGGGACATGCCAGATTCCTCTACCGCTGCAGCCAGCGGTACGATTTCATTATACGGTTTGCAGCACGGGATGGGAAGGAAAACACCTCAGTCTTTTATGCCAGTCTTTTATGCCAGGCGGCAAGAAAGCGAGCGTTTTTTCGCACTATATATATCTATCTATTGTTTATTTCATGTAATAGAATAATTTGTATTTTTCAATTGCACCATTTCGTCGATTATAGTCGACAAAATTATTATGGTATCGTAGAATATATTCGGTGGAGGTGCATGATGGATCATAGGAAACTAAAACAGGTAATCTACGATCAGCACGATGTGATCCAGCGCGCGGTGATCGTCCGACGTGAGTACTCGTTTGAGCCCAATGGCAATTATATTCTCACAGGAATCCGGCGCTCAGGCAAGTCAACCATTTTATACTCGATGGTCCAGAAGCTCATAGAGGATGGCGCCGACTGGCAGCAGATCATCTATGTCAACTTTGAGGATGAGCGCATGGCCGAATTTACCCTGGCGGATTTCAGCGATCTTGTAGAAATAGCCAGCGAGCTGAGTGACAAGACACCTTACTATTTTCTGGATGAAGTTCAGAATATCGATGGGTGGGAGCGATTTGCAAGACGCATGGCGGACGCAAAAGAGCATGTCTATATTACCGGAAGCAACTCTAAGATGCTCAGCGCCGAGATGGAAGCCCGACTTGGCGCACGCTACTTTTCCAAGGTGATCATGCCCTACAATTACAGGGAGTACCTGGCGGCCAGGGGACTTCCGCATGATGAGGAAGCCCTATATACATCGAGGGGAATCGGCCGCCTGAAAAGGGCAGCATCTGACCTGATGCACGAGGGCGGTTTCCCGGAATCTCTGAATTTTACGGATAAGAGAGCTTATGTAGAAAGCGTATATCAAAAGATTCTTCTTGGTGACATAGCTCTGCGGAACGATATCAGAAACGTTACCGGCCTGCGCATCATGATGAATAAGATTGCAGATACCGTTGGCAGGGAGATCTCCTTTTCCAGGCTTTATAATCTTTTAAGAGGGATTGGGGTCAAGCTCAGCAAGGATACCATAATCTCCTACATAGGTTTCGCGAAAGATGCCTATCTGATTTTTTCACTGCGCAATTATTTTGCAAGGTTCGAAGAGAGAGAGAGCACACCAAAATACTATTGGCGTTAGTAAGAAAACGGGTTGATAAGCTCCAAAGCATTTTAGCAGAAGTATAAAATATGCCGTTTTGTACATTCTGCTGTACAACGGCCTTCTCTAACTTGAACTACAATAGTCTTGCCAGGAGGGCAAGACTATGAGCTGCATTGAGCGCATACTGACCGAAGCCAGAGATCTTTCCAGGGACGACCTGATTCTTCTTGTTAACAAGCTCATGGAGGGCTTCTCCCATGAGAGTGCAACCTCTTCTCCGAAGAAGATGATTGCTCCCCGTTTGGATTGTCCGATCTGCCATTCCAATGCTCATGTTGTTAGGAATGGACACAAACATGGAAAACAGGCATACATCTGCAGGCAATGTGGAACGTCATTTGTTACAACGAGCAACACTTTGCTCTCAGGCTCACACTTTGGTACTGAGATCTGGACCAAGGTTCTGGAAGAGACGCTCAGGGGGACCTCTCTGGATAAGACGGTCAAGTCACTTGCCAGCCATGGATGCAAGATCAGCCATAGCAGTCTGTTCTTCATGCGGCATAAGATCATGCTTGCGCTCGAGGACATGCAGGTGGAGCAGCCAGCCACGGTGGAAGATGTCGTGGAAGCGGATGAAACCTACGTTCCGGAGTCCAAAAAAGGTACGAAATTTGGCCCTGATGCCAGTCGAAAGCCCCGCAAGCGTGGCACTCCCGCATCCAAACGCGGCCTTTCAGACGAGCAGATCTGTATCTGCACCGCAGTACAGCGCAAGACTGGCGATCTGATCGTGAAATCCGAGAACCGGGCAAGGCCTTCCAGTGCGGATGTTGTTGATATCTATACTGGTCATGTCCAGAAGGGAACACTTTTCCTGACGGACGGCATGAATGTGTATCCAAGACTGGGCAAGATCCTGGGAATCACGGTCATGAATGTGAAGAAGGAGTCGGCAAGTTTCTTCAATCTGAACACTGTGAACAACCTTCACTCCTTTATCAAGCACCGCTATATCGAATATCGCGGCGTGGCTACCAAGTATTTGAACCGTTACAACCTCGTATTCCGGGCAGCGTACAGGCAGAGGACCACGATTGGGGAACTTGCGGACGCTCTCTTTGCATCCAGGAATCCCAAGAAGGTACACCATTATGGAGATGTTAAGGAGCTCAATCTGCTTGCAATTTGATGACTACAAGATGCACTTATTGCTTATCAACCCGTTTTCTTACTAACGCCATACTATTTCGAAGATACCGGGCTCCTAAATCTTTTTCTTATCAACAAAGACACCGCCCTATTGGAAAATATGGTTGCCGTTGCCCTAAAACGCTCCTACAAAGAAAAGATTTTCTACTTTAAGTCAGAAAAAACCGGATTAGATATTGATTTCTACGTGCCAGAGCGCGCAACCGCCATCCAGGTGGCATACAGCATCTCCGACACCGCTTACGACCGGGAAGTAAACAATCTGATACGGCTTGCAGGTTCCTTTCCGGAGGCAAAGCGTTTTGTCATCGTGACAGCGGATGAGGACAAATCAATCCGGGAAAACGGCGTAGAGATTGAAGTCCTTCCTCTTTACCGTTTTCTGTTGGAGTTGTGATTTTCCCCTCCGTTTTCGGCATCTGATATATGTATCGCCTCCACCCGTAAAACGGGTGGTTCGGGATGCGGGCTATAAGCCCGCTTTACTAGCCAGCGCCTAAAGACGCTGGCTTTCGCTTTAAAGGCCCTTGGGAGCTTTCGCTCCCTCGGGCTCCGCTCAAGCCTCTTTTGCTTTTATCACCTGGCCGCCCCTAAAGGGGCGGTTTTTTACGTCCTTTCTTGTGGATCCTTTCCAGGCTTCGCCCCGAAAGGATCCTCGTACTCCTTCACACTCATCTTATCCTGCAGGATGTCTGCTCTCTCCTGATCCCGGATATACTTCTTTACCGTCGCATCGTTTAATCCCACCGTGCTGACATAATACCCCTCAGACCAAAAGTGCCGGTTCCCAAACTTGTATTTCAGATTTGCGTGCCGGTCAAACATCATGAGCGAACTTTTCCCCTTCAAGTAACCCATAAACGAGGCTACGCTGATCTTTGGCGGAATGCTTAGGAACTGTAACGAAACAAGTACTTCAAGTTTTGTGAGGACGAATGATGTAATTCCAATAGCCAAGGGGCTCGCATCGTTCAAGACAAATGGAATCCATTTCCTCGTCGCTAACCTTACGCTTCAATTCGTAATGGTTTTCATCAACCTTGCAGATTACCTTGAGACCTTTGTTTGTCGTCGTTGAGGAAATAAGGCTCACTATCGTTTCAATATCGATCAACGGCTTACCCTGCCAATTCTTTGAGATATAGCAGAAAAGACGATGCTCAACCTTGTTCCATTTGGATGTACCAGATGGATAATGCGATATGTGTAGTTCAAGGCCGGTATAATCCGCGATCTGTTGCAGTTCGTACTTCCACAGCCGCACGCGCACGCCATTGCTTCCACCGCTGTCTGCAGTAATGTACAGTTTTTTTGCATCGGGGAAAGTGTTCTTTCCTACAGCTTCCCACCAGCGGAGTATGCTTTCTGATGCGAATTCGGCAGTATCGTGGTCTGTTCCAAGGTTAACAAAACCAGTGTTATCGTTCACAACGTAGATGCCATATGGTGCGACCTTTCCCAGTCCTTCAATGGCAAAGTCATGATCCAAAACCTTCCTGGGATCCCTGGATTTTCGGTATTCCTGACCGTTATTCTTGAAATTGCCAACCAGCTCTTTCTTCTTGGTGTCGACTGAAATAACCGGTTGATTCTCATTCAAAAAAGATGCTGACTTGTTGTTGATAAATTCAAACTGTGCGTTCCGATCGGGGTGCTGCTCACCCAGCTGGAGGCTCTTCTGATTCTGCTGCTTGCTATACCCCAGCTGATCCAATACATCGCTTACGATGTTCTGACTGATCTTTACATTGTGATCTGTATTGACTTGCTCTGCGATTTTGCGAAGACTCATCGTAGTCCAGCGCAGTACCTTTGTTGGCACCCCATATGTACTGTTATCGATGATTTCCTCGATCCACTTCGGCAAATCCGGATTCTTTGAGACAGCACTCTTTCTTCCGCCTCCTGGTTTTCTGAGGCGCGGAGCACCATTTGGCTTGACACTGTCCGTCTTCTTAGTGGCATCGGATACTTTGGCAGCTGCCTTCACTTCGGATGCACCGGCTGCGATAGTTGTGCGTGACTTGCCTGTCATATCCTTGACAGTTTCAATTCCACCATAACCGATTGCATTTGCGATGATACCTACAAAGATGCGTTTTTGCTTCTCATTGAGGTAAGGCATCATTTCGGTACTTATCTTTGTGACGAATTCTTTGGTCTCGGGACTGACTGGCATAGTACACCTCCTGACCAAAGTATATGATATATGTCACGAAATAACAAGGGTATTTGTTATTGATTCTCGGTCGAAACAACCAGTTTATTTCATGGCTATTCCTTACCAGCATATGCACATGATCTGGCATGAGATGCCCCTCTATGATTTCCACTCCTTTGTATGCGCATAGATCATGCAGTATCTCCGCAAGGTCCTTCCTGTATTGATTGTAAATTATTTTTCGCCTATACTTCGGAGTGAAGACGATATGGTATTTGCACAACCATTTTGTGTGTGCTGCACTATTAGCCTTCGGCATCTAAATCACCTTTCCTTTCATCAATGGTGGCTTGAGCACCTCTATTGTAAGGAAAGGTGATTTATTTGTATAACCTCTTACTCTCACCCGCACAGCGGGTGGTTTACTGCTTCGCAAGGATTCGCTTACTTCGTAAGCGAATCGCAAGCTCAGCCGACTAAAGTCGAATACAACAGAAAACCCGCAGATCTGGTCACAGATCTGCGGGTTGATACGGAGGACAAGGGATTCGAACCCTCGCGCCGCGCAAACGGCCTAACGCATTTCGAGTGCGCCCCCTTCGACCACTTGGGTAATCCTCCAGGTTGCTGCAGTATTCGCGCTGCAGCGTTCTATATTATACGTGCCCTGCCATCCATTTGGCAAGCAAAATCTGCCCTGCGGATCAGCTTCCTGAAGTGTAATTCAAAACTCCACTGAAGTGGATATTAATCTTTCACTTAGTTCTACATTGATATAAGTCTTACACTATCTCTACCAAAAGCTGCCCTACTTTTCCCTGACTGTACTATACTGTTTCCCGTTGCGAATTAAAAAAAGAGACAGAAGGCCAACCTCCCTGCAAGAAAGTACCTTCCGTCTCATCACTATAGGCAGGCGAGTATTGCTACCCGTCTGCCTGTAATGATAGCCATGAAGAGTACATCAGACAAGAGTCAATTGAACTTTATCCAGAGAGCTACGGAAGAAGCACAAGAGCGTTACGATGCCGAGGTCAGTCAGTTCCAGCACAGCTACAATGAGAAGCACCCCTTGCAGCACATCTGGCGTCACATCATCGCCAAACGAAGGATCACCGTCCTGTACGAGTCAGAGGATGTCTCCGTTGTGATCCAGGTGGTCCGTTTTGTCTACGCGCACACTTCCCAAACCTTCACCTTCTACGGGACGCTCCTTCTGCGCCGCACGCATTACGCCTTCCACCTCCTCAGGAAGTGGATCGGCAGCCGGCCTGCCAACCTCTCCCGGGACGTGGAAAAGCGCTGGGCCTCCTTCGTCAGCGTCCCCGAAAAGGTCCGTGTTTCAGCCGATTTCCTGGGAGCATAGATGAACGCTACCTCCTCCCCCTCCGGACGATTCATACTGGCCCCATAAGGGCAAAAATGCCCAAGGAGGCGTGATCATGGCAGGTTTGAACAAGAATAAGGCACTCTCACTGGACGAGCGGAGGTTCATTGAGCAGGGGATCGGCAGCGGATCCTCCAAGGCAGCGATTGCTTCCGTTCTGGGCAGGGACAAGTCTACCATCGGCAAAGAGATCAAGCTGCACAGAACCCTGAAGTACAAGTGCCGGCTGAGGCGAGAGTGTGGGGCCTATAAGAGCTGCAACTGGGGGCGTGAATGCCCGGATGACTGTCCGGACTTTGTCCAGTTCACCTGCGGCAGGAGGGATCGCTCCCCGGGTGCCTGCAATGGCTGTGAGAATTACGCAAGGTGCCGTTTTTCAAAGTACTACTACTCCGCTGCAAAGGCAGATATGGAATACCGGGAGCTCCTTGTTAATTCCAGGACCGGGGCCAACCTCACGGAGGAGGAAGCAAAACGGATGGCTGCCATCATTAAGCCTGCACTTCAGAAAGGGCACTCTCCCTATCGGATTCTGCAGGATCATCCGGAGCTGAACATCTCAGAGAAGACCCTCTACAACTACATCGACGAAAAGGTCTTCAGTGTCGTCGGCATTGCCAACATCGACCTTCGCCGCAAGGTCTCCAGAAAGATTCCCAGGAAGCTAGCGCACAACTACCGGAAGCGGCAGGAACGATCATATCTGCGTGGCCGCAGTTATGCGGACTACAAAGCGTACATAGAGAACTTCCCAAACGCTTCCGTTGTTGAAATGGACACCGTCTACAACGACGTGTCACACGGGCCTTTCATGCAGACCTTCAAGTTTCTCAACTATTACCTGATGGTCGCTGTTTATCACGATACCAAGACCGCCCAGGACATGCTGGACGGTGTCAGCCTGCTGAATCAGGTCCTTGGTGATGCTCTCTTCAAAGAGCTCTTTGAAGTACTGCTGACAGACCGCGGCGATGAATTCACCCTCGCCAGGGCGATGGAAACCGGCGCAGACGGCAGTCAGCGGTGTCACGTTTTTTACTGCGATCCCATGCAGTCAGGACAAAAAGGTTCGCTGGAAGTCAATCACGAAGAGCTTCGCTACATCTGCCCGCACAGGGACAACTTAAGAGACCTCGGCCTTGTGAACCAGACCGCATTGAACTTTGCGATCTCCAATATCGCAAGCTCCGCTCATCCGGCGATAGGCGGGAAGTCTCCCATCGAGTACACCCGATTCATGAAACCGGAACTGTGGGAAAAGCTTCAGGCTTTCGGAATCCAGGAGATTCCCAGAGATGACATCGATCTCACGAAGCACTGCCTGGAAAGGTTTAAAAAGAATCCAGGAGAAGGGAGTCAGGCATGAACGAAAAAGCCTTTTTTAATCTTGACAGCTCCGAACCGGAAGCAGATCTAGAGGACCGAATCCGGTTTCTGAACAAGATTCTCAATCGGCATGGCGTCTGGTTTAATCTCCTGCACGACAAGGAAGGATATCGAAAGCTCCTGGTCATGGCGAATCCCGGAACGCTGAAGCGGCATGCAGGCAAGCGCAGGCAGGATATCTACCTGCCGGATACCTCCTCCAGGATCGGAAAACGCATCTGTACCGTCGATGATGTCCGGAAGATGGAGAGCACCGGTATGACCACTTCCGTCATCACGGATCTGATCCGGATCAGCCGATCCACCTATTTCAGAAGGAAGAAAGCAGCCGCTGACAAGCAGGGGTGGGAAGCCTTCTGAGATCAACGATTACCGTGTGTAGAGTATACACACACGGAGAAAGGAGGTCAGACGAGATGCTCCATGAAGAAACGGGTTAACATCTACATCTCCGAGGATACATCCAAACGCCTGAAGGCTTACGCGGAGGAAAAACACTCCAGCGTGAGCCAGATCATTACCGACTGGATCTGGCATGCAAGAGTCGGAAAACGGAAACCACAGAATTAAAACGGCACCGCAAAGCTGAGAAATCTGAACTACAGAAAACGCCTGCAGGGCCTTCACTACAAAGAAAAAATCCAGAGGCAGAAATCAATCTTCAGGAAACATCCTGTTCGTTGAATTCACCTCTGGTTTTTATACTCCGAAGTGAATATCTTCCATGAATTCAGGGCCTTTGTAAGACTCCGGTCCACGAAATCAGCCTCAATCCACCCCTTTACTGCCTTCATCGCAGGAGTAATTTCCACTGTCGCCGGAGAGTGCTTAAAAGTGGAAATCAACTTTTCACTTCAGCCTGCGGATCAGCTTTCCCGCATTTCCCGCAGGGGGGTGGAGAAACATATGTGAAATCAGATCAAAAAAGCTTCTCTGCACATCCCCGTTGCGATGGCTGCTCCAAAAATCTGTGCTGCAGCGATTTGAAGACCGAATTCTGCGGTATCCCATAAAGAAGAATTATTTATCACATATCAATTTGACAAATAATTGTCATTTACGGACAACATTGTTATATTTGTGACATAATAAATTTTTAATAGTTATTTAATAGTATTTCGTCTTCTCTTACTGTATGATCGTCTCAGGAGAATTTAAACAATACAAATACCGAGAAGGAGGTTTGTTTATGAATATTCGCAACGTAGTCTTAATCGGCGGCGGCGTCCTTGGAAGCCAGATCGCGTATCAGTCCGCATACAAGGGCATGCACGTCACCATCTGGCTTCGCTCCGAGGCCTCCATCGGGAGGGCGCAGCCAAAGCTCTCCCGCCTGCACGATATCTATCTCGATACCTTGGAGAAGTCAAAAGACCTCCTCGGTAAGCCAGATGCCAGATACGCAAGAGGACTCTTTGACGACTTCGCAAGCACCACGCCGGCAGATATCGATGCCCTGAAGGCACAGGCCGATGCGGCGTACCAGGGACTGGTGCTCACCACGGATCTTGCCGCTGCACTCAAGGATGCCGATCTTGTGATCGAGGCCCTGGCAGAGGATCCTGCGCAGAAGGCCGCATTCTATGAGAAGGCAGCACCGCTTCTTCCGGAGAGGACGATCCTTGCCACAAATTCCTCGACACTCCTGCCAAGCCAGCTCGCCCCCGCAACCGGACGCCCGGATCGGTACCTCGCCATCCACTTTGCCAATGAGATCTGGAGTCACAACACCGCAGAGATCATGGGACATGCTGGTACGAACCCGGAGATCGTACAGACAGCCGCCGAATTTGCAAAAAGCATCGGCATGATTCCCCTTGTGCTCCACAAGGAGCAACCAGGCTACATCCTGAACTCGATCCTCGTCCCGTTCCTCACCTCCGCGCAGGCACTCCTCGCCAATGGTGTTGCGGACCCGGAGACCATCGATCTGACCTGGAAGCTCGGAACCGGTGCGCCGCTCGGGCCCTTCCAGATCCTGGACATCGTGGGCCTGACCACCGCCTACAACATCGTCTCCATGCGGCCGGAGGCGAAGGACCCGGAGAGCACCACCGGAAAGATCGCCGCAACCCTCAAGTCCTACATTGACCAGGGCAAGACAGGCGTCAACGCGGGAGAGGGATTCTACAAATACAGCAGGTAATCGGCAGCAAACCAAAAAGGCCGTCCTGGCACACTCGCAGGAGCGTGTCAGGACGGCCTTTCCTATTATGTGATGCTGATGCCGAATCAGAGCCTGTGGAACTGATCCTTCGGCACTCCGCACACCGGGCAGGTCCAGTCATCCGGAAGGTCTGCAAATGCCGTCCCGGGACGGATGCCGCGGTCCGGATCCCCGACAGCGGGGTCATAGATGTAGCCGCAGGGGCCGCACTGGTATTTTGCAAGGTCCTTTCCTGCCGTGGATGCTGCACTCTGCCGGGTCTCTTCGCTCTCGTCTTTCTCCGCTCCGAGCAGGGCACTCGCAACCGCATCCGCCTTTGCCAGGTCCTCCTCTTCCGGATTCCACAGCGAGCGGATGTTCTCACAGACAACCTCAAATCCCGCCTCACGCAGCTTTTCCTGCAGGACCTTCACGGACTCTCCGCTCCAGCCGTAGCAACCAAAGGCAGCGGCTTTCTTGTTCTTGAACTTCAGCTGGCGCAGGAACTCAAGCCACCCCGCCACGCTCGATAGAATGCTGTTTCCCACGGTTGGAGATCCCACCGCGATGGCTCTCGACTTGAAGACCTCCGTCATCACCTCATTCTTGTCGGACTTTGCAATGTTGAACACCTTCACCTGTGTGTCCGGACTCTGCCTGTGGATGGCATCCGCAATTGCATGCGCGAGCTTCTCTGTGCCATTCCACATGGTGTCATAGGCAATCGTGATCTGATTCTCCTGGTAGGCGTCCGCCCAGGCTGCGTACTTCTCCACGATCTGCAGCGGATTCTCCCTCCAGATGGCGCCGTGGGAGGGGGCGATCATCTCAATCGGGAGGTTCAGCTTGCCGATCTCCTCCAGCTTTTTCTTCAGGATCGGCGCAAAGGGATTCAGGATGTTGGCAAAGTACTTCATCGCCTCCCGGTTCAGCAGGCAGGGATCCGCCTTGTCGTTGAACAGCTCCTCCACCGCATAGTGCTGACCGAAGGCGTCGTTGGAGAAGAGGATGTTGTCGCCGGTGAGATAGGTTGCCATGGAATCCGGCCAGTGGAGCATTCTCATCTCGACGAAGACCAGCTTCTTTCCGTTCCCGATATCCAGGCTGTCGCCGGTCTTCACCACATGGAAGTTCCAGCCGTGCTTTCCATACTGCCCCTCAATGCTCTTTACGGCATTTGCCGTGCAGTAGATGGGTACATCCGGGATCTCCTTCAAAAGTGCCGGGAGCGATCCGGAGTGATCGCACTCCCCGTGGTTTGCGATGATATAGTCGATGTCCGAGAGATCGATCTCCCGCTTCAGCGCTTCCACGAACTCCTCCCGGTGCGGCGCCCAGACCGTGTCAATCAGGACGTTCTTCCCCTCCCGGATCAGATAGGCATTCTGGCTGCTCCCGTGCAGGATGGAGTAGTCATCCCCGTGGAAGGTCTGAAGCTCCCAGTCAAGATACCCGACCCATGTCACATTTCCCTTTACGTGTTTTCCCATTGTCTCGTCCTCCAGTCTGGCGCCCGTGCGCCGCGGTATGCTATAAGTGTAGAGGATGCCGTCAGGTTCTTATGTTGCCCATGCAACGAAGTCTGCGGCATCGTGAAACATCCTTACCGGAGGCACACGCATCTATGTTCCTGACAAAAAAACGCATCCTGATTTCAACTGCCATCGCTGCCCTCGTGCTGACCGCGGCGGCACTGCTGCGGCCGCGGGCTGCCGGGGAGGATACCGCCGGCAGCGCGGCATCCTCTCCGGAGAAAGCCAGTGCCCCGTTCTGCTTTGTGGTCGCCTCGGACCTTCACTATCTCTCCCCCTCCCTGAACGACAACGGCACCTTCTTTCAAAACATGATGGAGGAGGCGGATGGGAAGACCACGCAGTACGCGGAGGAGGTGACCGAGGCCTTTGTCTCGGAGGTGATTTCCCTTCACCCGGATGCCCTCGTCCTGACCGGGGACCTGACCTTCAACGGGGCAAGAAAGAGCCACGAGGACCTGGCGGCTAAGCTTCAGAGGGTGAAAGATGCCGGCATTCCCGTCTTTGTCCTCTCCGGGAATCACGACCTGAACAGCACCAACACCGCCCGCTTTTCGGAAGATGGCTATACGCTGGTCTCCGGAGTGACCCCGGAGGAATTCGAGAAGATCTACGCTCCGTTCGGGTTCTCCGACGCCCTCTCGAAAGACAGCGCCTCCTCAAGCTATGCGGTCTCTCCTGCGCCGGGACTGCGGTTCCTTCTTCTTGACGTCAACGGGGTAGAACGGGCCTGCCACATCCCGGAGGAGACGCTCCGGTGGATCGAAGCTCAGCTCCAGGATGCCAAAGCGGAGGGGGACCTTGTGCTCTCCTTCAGCCACCAGAACCTGCTGCAGCACAGCTTCTTTACGGACGGATACGTGATCGACAACGCGGATTCTCTGCTCTCCCTCTATGACACCTACGGCGTTCCCATCAACTTCACAGGGCACCTACACATCCAGCACCAGGCCAAAAAAGGCGGCTTTTATGAGACTGCAACCTCTGCCCTCTCCATCTCCCCGGAGCACGAGGCGGTGGTGACCATAGACGGCGGGCGTCTTTCCTATGAGACCCGCTCCGTCGATGTCGCCGCTTGGGCAGGAAAGCAGGGCAGCACCAATGCAGACCTTCTCTCCTTTGCAGACTGGTCCAAAAATACCTTTCTCCGCATTTCGAGCCGCTCCGCGGCTTCCCAGTTGGAACAGGCCGGGATCAGAGCGGGGGACCAGAGAGAGGAGATGCTCCGCTACTTTGCAGAACAGAACTACCGGTACTTCTCCGGTGCCCCGCAGGAGAGCCAGTCGGGGAATGCCGTCCTGAAGGAGTGGGACGATACCGGCACCTTTACCGCAGAATACCTCGATACCATCGCCCCTGCGCGGACGGACCAGAACAGACTGACGATTCCGCTCTCCGACGGGAACTGAGATTGCCCCTGCCGATTCCAGGGCAGAAAGAAACCGCTGCAGACAGGTGTTCTGCAGCGGTTTCTCTTCCGGTTCGATTTGCCGGGGGACTACCTCTTTCTTCCGATCAGCCGGGGCATGTTTGCCGGCTTCGGCACTCCCACCCGAAAGGTGTTGTTCGGCACAAGGCAGGCCTGGTTGCTCTCCACGAAGCACTGGAGGGTCATGTAAATGCCTGCATCCTGCAGAGACCACCCCCAGGCCGCCGACAGGAGCCTTCGGAGTTCCCGGTATCCCTCCCGGATCGCATCGTCACAGGTGTCCCCGCAGGTGTCCACGTACCAGGCGTCCCGGGTCTCGGTCACAGGCCAGTTCAGCGTCTCCCCTTTGAAGAGCCGCACCCGGACGGTCACAACGCCGTCCACCTCAAGGCCGGTTCCGTCCACCTCGCCATCTCCCATGACGGCATGGAGATCGCCAATGGAGAGAAGGGCCCCAGGCACCCGCACCGGAAGCCAGACGGTTGCCCCCTGCCGGATCAGGCGGCAGTCCATGTTTCCGCCGCCCTCATAGGCCAGCATGGTGGGAACATCCCGATCCGCCATCGCGGTCCCAATCACGCCGATCATGGGGTCGATCGGGATCTCGAGACCATGAAATGCGGTCCTGCCATCCCGGATCTTCAGAAAGCAGAACGCATCCGGAGACTCCTCCCGGAAGGGACCGCTCCCCACCGCGACAATGCCGCAGTCCGCCACCTGGATGTCCAGGATATCCACGGCAAGGACATCCCCGGGCTCTGCTCCCTCCACAAACAGGGGCCCCGTCGCCGGGTTCTCCGGCTGATTCTTCGTCTGCTCGGAGAGCGTCTTTGTCGGGTCCTTTACAGATCGATTGTAGCAGTCCCTCGTCTCAAACTGGAGGATCTCCCCGCTCTTGGCCCGCATCACCGGTTCGTTGTTCGGCGAGTGCGCTGCCACAAAGGTGTCATCATGGATGATCTTCATTCTGTCCTGTCTCCGTCTGTTTTCCTTCTTCCATGCCGGAACGTTCCCGGAATTTCCGTCAGATCTTCCCGGGGGCATCCGCTTCGCCCCGACAGCCGATCAGGTGAAGGCGCCCCGCACGAATGTCCCGCCCGAGGCGAAGGTGATCTTCCGTTCTCGGAAAGTTTCTTATGGAATTTTCCCTCAGCTTCTGCTCCCCATCGTACCATGCGCGGCGCTCATCCGGCTTGTCCTCCCTGCACGCCTCTGCGCATTGAGAGTGAAAGGAGCAGGAGCGCACGCCGGCGAATGGATACCGTACAGCCAAACAGGGACCATGAGACAGTTTTGTCCGTCCCATGATCCCTGTACCTGCAGGTGAACTCGGCTGTGAAAATTTTGGTGTTCAACAGGCTTTGTGAAAAGATCACCGGCGCCGCAGGGTCACCCGGAGGGGTGTTTTCCCCAAGAGGCGCACGCTCACCGGATCCGGCTGTGAGGTCCCGACAAAGATCTCCGCAAAAGTTCCCTCCGGGATCTCCTCTCCCGCCTTGCTGTATGTCCGGAAGAAGGTACCGGGCAGGGTCAGGCGGAAGGTTTTTTCCTCCCCTCCAGCCAGAGCAATCTTCGAGAAAGCCGACAGGCGTCCTCCGATCTCCAGACAGTCCGGTGCATCCGGAAGCTTCACATAGGCCTCCAGCACCTCCCGGATATCCCTCCCCTCATTTCTGGCGGTGACAAGAAGCGTGAGATCCTCCCCATCTGCGAAGGTATCCGTCTCCTCCCCGGATGCATTCAGCACCCGGACGTTTGTTACCGCTACCGCCCCATAGGTCAGGCCAAAGCCGAAAGGATACTGGGCTTCGCCGCGCAGGTAGCGGTAGGTGCACCCTGTCATCGCATAATCCGTGAACTCCGGCAGATCCTCCAGGTTCTCATAAAAGGTGACCGGGAGCTTTCCTGAGGGTGAGACCTCCCCGAAGAGGATCTCTGCCAGTGCGGTACCGCCCTGCTCCCCGGGATACCAAAGATCCAGGATCGCCCCGAAGTGTTCCCTGGCAAAGGAGAGATCGATGTCTGAGCCTGCGGTGAGGCAGAGGATGACACGCTTGTCGGTGCCATCCGTCACCTTCGCGATGGCCTCGAGAAGGCGCCTCTGCGGCGCAGGAAGGGCAAGGTCCATTCGGTCGCCGGAGCCGACGCCGTTCCTCTGGTCCATCTCCTCTCCCTCCAGAAATTTGTTGAGGCCCACTGCAAGGACAATGGTATCCGCAAGGGAAGCCGCCACAGCCTCCGCAATCCGGTCATCCCGCTGCGCCAGGGATTCCTCACTGGCTGCCGCCAGACTGCAGCCCTGGGCATAGAGAATCCGGATCTGATCCTCCAGTCCGCGGTCCTTTACATAATCCTGAATTTCCTCGGAGAGTGTCACGTACCGGGCAGCGGTGCCGTGATAGTTTCCGTCCAGGGCGTGCCGGGAGTCAGCCTCCGGCCCGATGATGGCCAGGGTATGGACATGTGGGGGATCAAGCGGCAGCACCCCCCTTGTTCCTGAGCAGCACGGCAGACTCTTCCGCCGCCCGCTTTGCCAGCATCCGGTTCTCTACAGAGTCCACTGCCGTCAGCGGAATTTCATCGTGCTCCGTGTGCTGCCCCGTCATGATGCCGAGCAGATACCGGGTGGTGAAGGCGCGCTCACAGCTTCGCGTCACCAGGTTCTCATCCAGGATTCCCTCCCGGTAGGCGGACAGCAGGGACTGATAGGTGCAGCCGCAGTTGATGTCACACCCCGCCTCCAGCACCAGCACCGCCGACTCCTCGGACGTCTTCGTCACGTGATAAGATTCATAAAGGCGTTAGTAAAGAACCGGGTTGATGGGTTCCATACCACAACCTCCATGGTGAACTCTCGACGCGATAATGTCCGATGAAGATATAGAATCCCCATTTGGAGCTCTTTTCTTCTCCGCATAATGCCTATCTTGTTATTTATAGTCACATACTCGGCAAGTGAGTGTATGTGTTTAGGCAATCTAGGTGATGCTTTGTTACATGATGCAACACAGCACGGATAGGAGTGTACCCAGCTCGAGCTCAAAGTGAGGTATTAGTGGTCTCATGCTAGGCGATCGCTTATCAACCCGTTTCTTAACTAACGCCTTCATAAAAATCCTGCACCGCCCAGCAGTCGCTGGTGACATAGCCCTCAAATCCCCATTTTCCCGGAGAAGGTCCGTCAGCAGCTTCTTGGATCCGCAGCAGGGCTCCCCATACAGCCGGTTGTAAGCGCCCATGACGCTTTCCACCCCCGCCTCCTGCACCAGTGCCCGGAAGGCGGGAAGATATGTCGCCGCCAGGTCCCGCTTGGTGGGATGAACGTCGAAGCTGTGCCGAATCGCCTCCGGCCCCGAGTGCACCGCAAGCTGCTTGGCGCAGGCAGCACTGCGAAGTGCGCCGGCACCGTCTGCCCCCCTGTTTCCCTGCAGGTCCTCCACATATCGGATGCCAAGGCGGGAGGTCAGGAAGGGGTCCTCCCCGTAGGTCTCCTGTCCCCTGCCCCAGCGGGGATCGCGAAAGATGTTTACATTGGGTGCCCAGAGCGTAATTCCCTTGTAGATATCCCGGTCTCCGAATTTTCTCGCCGCATTGAACTTGGCCCTGGCCTCTGTGGAGACCGCAGTGCCAACCTCCTCCAGGAGGTTCTCATCCCAGCTCGCCGCAAGGCCGATTGCCTGGGGAAGACGGTGGCAGTGCCGGCTCTGGCGACGCCGTGCAGGGCCTCATTCCACCAGTTGTAGGCGGGGATCCCAAGCCGCGGGATCTCCGGCGCATCAAAGCGGAGCTGAGAGATCTTCTCCTCCAGCGTCATCCCGGCGACCAGGTCCTTTGCCTTCTGTGCTGCCTCTTCTCTCGTCATAGCCATTCTCCTGTCATTCCTTGACCGCACCGGCCGTCAGGCCATCCACGATCTGATTGCTGAAACAGCAGTATACGACAATGGTTGGAATGATGGCCAGCACAATGGCGGCGAACATCTGAGAGTAGTTGGTGTTGTAAGGGCCGACGAACTTGGACAGGGTCACCGGCAGGGTCTTCTTAGAAACTGCGCGCAATTAACTCATGCATATTCTACCGGCAATAATTAGCTGGAGCGATGACATAATTCCAGTCTCCCCGAAACGTATTACGAATGATGTTCACTTGTCCCAGCTCCTCATCTGTGACCTTGATCCCAGTCTTGTACGTACCGGAATCAAGCCCGCATTTGATCACAAGACCTTTTTCTGTTGTTGTATTCGCTATAAGGTTTATGATGATCGCCAGTGTTTCCAACGGCCTGCCGCGCCAGTTTTTGCTGATCTGGCTGAACATGCGGTGCTCAATCTTGTTCCATTTTGATGTTCCTGGTGGAAAGTGGGAAACCTCTATCGGAATACCTATCTCGTTTACGAGCTTTTGCAATTCGACCTTAAACAGGCGATTACGGCTTCCGTTGCTGCCGCCACCGTCTGCTGTGATATAAAGCTTAGTTGCATTTGGATACCGCGTTTTGCCCATTTCCTCCCACCACATACGTATGGAGGCTACCGCAAATTCTGCAGTATCTGATGTGATACCAACATTTACGAAACCTTCGTTTTGTGAGAGATCATAAACACCATATGGAATTGCCTTGCCTTTCTCAGGCAGCGGAAAATCGTGATCCAATACCTGTGTAGGGCTGCTTTTTGGAGCATATTCGGCACCATTGTTCTTGAAATTGCCAATGTTTTCCTTCTTCTTACAGTCGATGGAAATCACTGGTTCATCGTTAGTCATGTAGGCCAGGCAGGTCTCATTGATATGTCTGAATTGGGCATCCCGATCCGGCGATGGCTCACCAACCTGCTTGTTTTTCTGATTCTGTTGCAGGCTGTACCCATTTACGGCCAGTAACTCGCGGACCGAAGTAGGGCCGATCTGATATCCCTGCTCTGTGAGCTCCTGAGCCAGATGCCGTGTACTTTTGGATGTCCAGAGAAGAGGAGTTTCGGGATTGCCATAGCTGTCGTTCTCTACCAGCTTCAGCAGAGCCTCTTCAATACCGGGTTGAGATTCCGTAATTGGTTTTCTTCCGGCACCCTTTTTACGGATGCGTCCGGAATCCTCCTGCTGGATTTCACGATCAGCCTCTGGATTCCCGGAATGAATTTCCCTCAATCCAGCGGCTATCGTATTCCTGTTCGCACCTGATAACTGGCTGACTTTTGAAATGCCACCGCGTCCGAGGGACTCGGCTTCATAGGCAAGATACTGCCTCCTCTGCTTCTCATTAAGGAGGGACATGACACCGGTTATTCGCTTTTTAAGGATATCTTCATCGCTCATGCACCCATGATACGAAATGGGAGATGAAATCGCAATATATTGCTTAATTAATTACGCGCAGTTCCTTATCATCTGACAGAAAGACCATCGCAAGCAGCAGCTCGTTCCAGTCGCCGATGGAGATCCATAGAAACAGCGCGATATAGATCACCAGAATAATGAACAAAACCCGGTCCGCTGCCGGACCGGGGGAATGCAATACCTGATATGACTTACTTGTTGACGACGTTTTTGAGGGCACCCGCGAGAAAGCTGCGGATGTTCTCCGCGGTTGCATCCATGATGCGCTGGCGGGCCGCCTGGGCTGCCCAGGAGATGTGGGGCGTGATCAGGGTGTTCTTTGCGGTAAGAAGCGGGTTGTCGCCTCGGATGGGCTCGGTGGACACCACGTCCAGACCTGCTGCATAGACCTTGCCGCTGTTTAGGGCATCGGCCAGATCCTGCTCCACGACGAGCTGGCCGCGGCTGTTGTTGATCAGGATGACGCCGTCCTTCATCTTGGCGATGTTGTCCTTGTTGATGATGCCGTTTGTTGCGGGAAACAGCGGGCAGTGCAGGAAGATCACATCGGACTTTGCAAACAGGGTGTCAAGGTCGACGTACTCCGCGACCTTTCTCCCCGCCTCGCTCTCAAAGGTGTCATAGGCAAGGACCTTCATATTCATGGCGTCCAGGATCTTCGCCGTCGCCTGGCCGATCCTTCCGAGGCCGATGATGCCGGCGGTCTTGCCGTAGAGCTCGATCATCGGATAGTCCCAGAAGCACCAGTCGGGGTTGTGCTCCCAGCGCCCCTCCTTGACCGCTTGGTCGTGGTGGGCGTAGTGAGAGCAGATCTCCAGGAGAAGTCCCACCGCGTACTGCCCCACGATCTGGGTGCCGTACGCCGGCACGTTCATAACGGGGATCCCGCGCTTTTTGGCCTCCTCGCAGTCCACCACGTTGTAGCCGGTGGCAAGGACCGCAATCGCCTTAACGTTGGGGCAGGCCTCCAGGGTCTTCTTGCTGATCGGGGTCTTGTTGGTGACCACGATGTCCGCATCCCCGATGCGCTCTGCGATCTTCTCCGACTCCTCGTAGGAGGTCCTGTCATAGACCTTCAGCTCTCCCAGGTCCTCCAAGGGCTTCCAGGAGAGATCTCCGGGGTTTTCCGTGTATCCGTCCAGTACGACAATCTTCATCTCATCTCCTCCATGTCACTTCTGTTCATCCGGCGGCAGGCGCCTTTGTGCGGTGCCTCTGCGCCAGCTGCCAGAGGGCCGCCGCCATCATCTCCGGGTGCCCCGCATGCGAAAGAGCTTTGCCCCGGGAACGTTTGCCTCCACAAAGCGAAGGTCCCAGGCCCGCTCCCGCTCCTCCGCTTCCCCAAACCAGTACTTCAGGTGGATCGGTTTCTCCGACAGCGTGCCCTCCAGCTGATAGGTCCTGCAGGAGATGCAGGTCCGCCAGATCGTCCTGCCGGAGAGCGCGCGGAGGATCTTCTCCGGCTCAGCTGCCCCCGGCGGCACCACCTTCGCAAGAAGTGCCGTGTTTCCACTCCTTGCCTGCAGGAGCCGGAGCGCGTCCCCCGCCGCCAGAAGCCGGCCCAGCGGCTGCGTAAGGGTCCCCGGGGTGATGCCCCCGTCCAAAACCGATGTCAGGATGTGAACCCTCCCCTTTGCCAGCATCGCAAGGAGAATGCTCCCGCCCATGGCGCAGCCATAGCCCACATCCACCTCGTTCAGGCCCTGCCCAAGGAGCCAGTCCGCAAGGCTCTCCGCGATCTCCTCCACGCTGGTGTAGTCCTCCTTAGGCGCCGCCTCATTGTACCCCGGAAGCGCCGGGATGAGCAGCGCAAGAAGTGGAATGACCCCGGAAAAGTAGTCCCACCGGGCCGCTGCGGGGTGGATCAGAAGGATCGTCTTTTCGTGTTCCCGGCCAAACTCGTGGATGCGCATCGTGTCCTGCTCCTTTGCGCCATATGGAAGGCGACTTGTTTTACTCAGGATAGATATTGCCACTTTGTATTAGCGTAGTCTAACATACAGGAGGGCAGCCGCCCTCGAGCCACATCTTTATGATCCGGTTTAGCCCGGCGCGGAAGAACTCCGCATGGTAGGGGATGTCCCGGTTGTGGAAGAACTTCCGCGCCTGGTCCGTGTCGTACTGCACAATCGGACGATTTGCGATACCCAGCTTGAAGCAGGTCCGGTAAAAGAGCTGATTCTGCTTGATGTGCCGGAAGAGCTTGGCGTAGTCATTGCTGTTGTAGCCCACGGTGAGCTCATCCCGGTAGATGTCATTGACCTGCTCCGAGAGATCTTCCATCACCTTGTCCGCCAGGTCATAGATGTCCTCATAATTGGCGTAGAACGTGGCCCGGTTCAGCCCCGCCTTCTGGCAGATCTCAGTCACGCTGATCCTTCCAATCTCCTTCTCCTGGACGAGCTCCAGGAAGACCTTGGTGATCCGCGCCATGGAATCCCGCTTGCGCCTGTTGTTCTTTACGTTCATGTTGGGTCCTCATTATTACGACCCATGATGGGATATGGTTGATTGGTTTGTCGGTACCCTCCAGTATACTGAAGGCACAGCGGGCAGACAATCCACTGCCTGATGGGCGAAAGGAGAACCAAGATGGCAAAATCCGGTCTGACAGCAGCAAACAAAAAGATTGCCGGGGGGGGCGCGACCTCGGGGTTTCAGAAGATCTCCGACGGGGTCGTCTCCGGGTATACTGGGGTCGAGGACCGGTTCGTGGACTGGTACCTGACCCGGGATGGGGAGAGCACTGCCATGGCAAAGGAGCGGCTCCGGAAGGAAGAGGCAAGGCGAAGAAAGGAGGCCCAGACCATGGCGCGCGTTCGGGCCCACAAGCCCGGGCGGGAGCCGGGTGTATGAAACCAAACGCCATTTGAAATGGCGTTAGTTAAGAAACGGGTTGATAAGCGATCGCCTAGCATGAGACCACTAATCCCTCACTTTGAGCTCGAGCTGGGTACACTCCTATCCGTGCTGTGTTGCATCATGTAACAAAGCATCACCTAGATTGCCTAAAAGCATACACCCACTTGCCGAGCATGTGACTATAAATAACAAGATAGGCATTATGCAGAGAAGAAAAGAGCTCCAAATGGGGATTCTATATCTTCATCAGACATTATCGCGTCGAGAGTTCACCATGGAGGTTGTGGTATGGAACCCGTCAACCCGGTTCTTTACTAACGCCTTTGAAATTCTATGAGAGATCAAATTTGCAGCTTCCTGAAGCAGATCCTGCGCCCGCCCAGGTGGTGGGTGCTTCTTGCCGCCGCGCTGACCGCGCTGTTCCTGGTCTGGACGTTCTGGATGGGAAGAGATACTGGATGGAGCACCTGCATCGGGTATCTCTTTTGTGCGTACGCGCTGGTCGTCTTCTGCGAGCGCCTGCGCCTTGATCTGAAAACCCTCCGGGCATGGCTATCCTTTCCCCTTCTTCGCAGGATCTGGCGTGATCTCTCCTTCCGCACCCGGCTCATGCTCATCGCCGGGATCCTGATCGACACCCTGTACGCGCTGACAAACCTCGCCTCCGGCACGGCGCCGTCTGGTTCTTCGTGCTCGGGATCTACTACCTGCTGCTTTTCCTGATCCGGATCGGGATCTTTTGGGCGCGATGCAGCCGGATTCTGCCAGCGCTTCCCTGCAAAGGTCCCGCCGCTGCGGGATCGTCCTGCTGATCATAAACCTCATCCTCTTTTCCATCGTCGTCCTGGTGCTGCAGCAGGCGGGCGGCTTTTTCTACGACGGGATGACGATCTACACCGAGGCCCTCTACGCCTTTTACGCGGTCACCGCCGCGGCGGTCCGGCTGGTTCGCTATCGGAAAAGTGCAGACAGTAACGTTCTCTGCGCCAACGTGGTCTGCCTCTTTGCGGGTCTCATCTCCCTGCTCGCCCTGGAGATCGCCATGTTCGCCCGCTTCGGCGGGGGACTTTCGGACGGCAGCAATACGCAGATGCTCCTTGCCACCGCCGCGGGGATCTGCGCCGTCTATGTTCTTGCCTGCATCCGGCTGATCCGGGGGCGCGCATTTTTGGGGAAGCGCTGAGCGCGGTTTTCTGTCTCCATAAAAACAAGATCCCCGGCGGTTCCGATTTCGGAATCACCGGGGATCTCTCTTTTTGAATGTAACGCTCAGTCTGCCTTTTCCTGCGTCTTCTCGCGTGCCATGCAGGCCTTCGCATCCTGCACCACATCCGAAAGGCGCATGGACTTCAGGGAATCCTCCATGGCCTTCTGCGCCGTGTGGAGTCTCCCGTCCAGCACCGCGTGGATGTTCCGCCCCACCGGGCAGTCCGGGTTGGGATTGTCGTGGAAATGGAAGAGCTCCTCGCCGTTTACGCTGTCCACCGCTTCATACACGTCGAACAGGGTGATCTCATCCAGGGGTTTTGCCAGCACCGCGCCGCCCTGCACGCCCCGCACGATCCGGACCATCCCCGCATCTTTGAGCTGGCCCAGCACCCGCCGAATGACCACCGGGTTGACCCCGACGCTCCCGGCGATGGACTCGCTGGTGCAGGGGCCCTCGTCCCGGAAGACCTCAATGCAGGTCAGGATATGAACGGCAATCGTAAATCTGCTTGCGATCTGCATGGTCTGTCACCTCTTTCGGAGCCATTGTAGCACAGCCCCTTCGGATCCGGCTCACAATTCGATCGGATACTTCTTGGTGTAGTCGACCAGATTGCTGTACTCCGCCTTCGGATCCTCCAGATAGAAGACCGCCGGCTTGAATCCGGTCTGATCATTGTAGATCTGCGCAAGCAGCGGAAGGACCTTCACGCACTCTGCAAAGAGCTCCTCCGAGTCAACGAAGACGGCCTTGCCCCAGATCCGGATGATGTCCTGTCCCTTGAAGGCGCAGACCTCAACCTTCGGATTCTTCAGCATCTGCTGATAGACATCCTTGTGCTTGCCGGTCACGAAGTAGAGCTTTCCGTCCCGGAGCATCTGGAACGAGAAGGGTCTCGTCTTTGCCTGATCGCCATCCTCCGTCGCCACAAAGAAGCTGCCTGCCTCTCCCAAAAACTTCGACACTGCCTCAAGTCCACGATACTGTTCCATGTTTTGCCTCCAATTTCGGAATGAATCCGTTTGATTTGTAACTGTTTTTATTACGTTTGATGGCTGCAGTATACAGCTGCCTAATTGAAATGTCAACAGTTACATTTAAAATTTTTGATTTTCCGGCATATTTGGTCTCTGCACCTTAAATCCAGATATTTCAGATGTTATTTGTTCTTTAGAACATATCTGGATGCCCGCTTCCCCGCCACAAAGGTACCAGGGCCCCGGAAGGGGCAGAAGGAGGATGCCTATGAAAGCCGTGATTGCCATCGATCCGTTCAAGGGGAGCCTCACCTCCCTGGAGGCCGGGGAGGCCGTGCGGGCGGGGATACTCGCCGCCAATCCCGGGGCAGAGGTGCTCGTGCGGCCCCTTGCCGACGGCAGGGAGGGCACCGTGGAGGCGCTGACCCGCGGCATGGGCGGGACCTTCCGCACCGTTCAGGTGACAGGACCCCTCAGCGATCCGATCGAGGCGCGGTACGGGATTCTGGCGGATGGCCGGACCGCCATCGTGGAGATGTCGGCCGCTGCCGGCATCACCCTGGTGCCGGAGGAGAAACGAAATCCACTGCACACGACCACCTGCGGCGTGGGGGAGATCCTGCGGGATGCCATCCGACAGGGGTGCCGCAGTTTTGTGGTCGGGATCGGCGGCAGCGCCACCAACGACGGCGGCATCGGCATGCTGCAGGCACCGGGCTTTGGCATGCTCGACCGGGAGGGGCAGCAGGTCTCTTTCGGTGCCGCAGGTCTTCGGGACCTGGAGACCATCACTGAGGACGGGGTGCTCCCGGAGTTTCGGGACTGCCGCTTCCGGATTGCCTGCGACGTCACCAATCCCCTCTGCGGGGCGCAGGGGTGCTCCGCGGTCTTTGGTCCGCAAAAGGGTGCGGACCCCGACATGATCCGGCAGATGGACGGCTGGCTCTCCCGGTACGCCGCGATCAGCAAAACCGTGCGCCCGAGGGCCGATGCGGACACCCTGGCACCGGCGCAGCCGGCGGCCTTGGCTTTGCCTTTCTCACCTTCACGAACGCCGTCCTGGAGTCCGGGACCTCGATCGTGCTGGAGGAGACCCATCTCGAGCGCGCCGTCCGGGATGCCGACGTGGTGGTCACCGAGGAGGGCCGGCTGGACGGGCAGACCGTCATGGGGAAGGCGCCCATCGGCGTGGCAGGAATCGCAAAGAAGTACCCAAAGCCCGTCATCGCCTTTGCGGGCAGCGTCACGCCCGATGCAAAGGCCTGCAACGATCACGGCATCGATGCCTATTTCCCGATCCTCCGAGGTGTGGTGACGCTCCCAGAGGCGATGGATCCCCAAAACGCCAAGCGGCACCTCTCGGACACCGCAGAGCAAGTCTTCCGGCTCTTTAAGATTGCCGCAAAATAGTGAGCATGTTTCCCTCTCCGAAGTAAAAATGCAGGACCCCCCGCTGCCAGCGGGGGGTCCTGTTTTGATGTGATCTGCTGTTTGATACCGGCTCAATCCTCCGGCGTGTACTGGCGGCCCGCCTGGTTTTGCCGGCGGTACTCGTTCGGCGTCATCCCGTAGTACAGCCGAAACTGCCGGCCGAAGTGGCTCTGGGAAGAGAAGCAGAAGTACTCCGCGATGATGGAGATCGGATACTTGGAATACTTCAAAAGGTTTGCCGCGTGGCGGCAGCGCTCCTGCATGACATACTGCTGGATCGTCATGCCCTCCACCTCGGAAAACCGGCGCGCGAGGTAGCTGCGGCTCACCCCGATAGCCGGGGCGATGTCCCCCACCCGGAACGGCTTCCGAAGGTTCTGCGCGATGTAGTCCTTGCACTCCTCGATGTAGAGCGGCTTGTCCCGCCGCTCCTTCGCCGCCCTGACCCGCTGCGTGAATTCCAGCTGGGCCTTGGCACCGAGCATCATCATCTCATCGACCGTCCGGCAGCTCTCGAGCTTGCGCATGTACAGATCCGACAGCTCGTAGGACGCCTCCTGTCCCATGCCGCCCTCCACCGCGGCCCGGGACAGAATCGTCAGGAGGGAGGCCAGAAGATACTCCATCCGCTTGCTCTGGCGCACCGCCACCTGTCCCGCGGAGTGCTCCGTGTCGAAGGAATCCGCGGAGAGCATCTTCTGCATGCCGGCGACGTCCCCATCCCGCACAAGATTGCAGAGCTTCATCTCATACGCCGCGCTGTTGTGGTTCTGCTCCATCTCGGAGCTCTCGAGCTGGTACTCCTCCGCATCGGACTCGGTCTTCCAGCTGTCGATCTCCCGGTTGTGCGAGATCGACCGGATGGCCTCCGGGGCGAGGTCGGCGCCGGCAAGCTGGTAGAAGACCAGGGACAGGAGACGCTGCATCGCCCCGGCGGTGAAGATCCGAAGCGGCTGCTTGGCCGTCAGCCGGTGCTGGTGGCAGTACTCCGCAAGGTGCTCCGGCAGGAGGGCATGGCGGGACACCGGCCCGAATACGATGCAGGTTTCCCCGCTCTGCAGAACGCCGTAGAAGATCTCGCTGTCCTCCCAGAGAAGCACCGGGCCGGTGCTTCGCCCGGCGGCCTGCCCCGCCGTCTCCCGGAGCGTCGCATCCTCCGACAGGGGAGACTGATATTCTGCCCCCTCCGGAAGGCAAAACCGGTCCCTGCCGTTCCAGGCAAAGACCGGGATCTGAACCAGCTCATACAGTTTTCGAAAATAGATGGTGTCCATGCGAAGCTCCCCTTCGCGCCTGTCCTCAGGTCAAAAAGTCGTACAGATACGCCTCGATCTTCGGGGTCCACCAGAGAAGATACCCCGCCTGGGTGGGATGGATGTCATCCGCCATGTAAAGGCTCCGCTCCTCCCCAGACACCGCGTTCATCTCCGGATCGTTCCACAGGTCGACGACGCCGATTCCCCACTTCTTCTGCACTTCCTGAAGGCGCGAGACCATGGCCGCATAGCGCTCGCTGTCATACTTTGTCCCGGTGTAGAAGACGACCGGGCAGTCCCAGGTCTGCCGGCAGTAGGCGATGATCCACTCGATCGCGCCGGTGACCGTTGTCGTGTCAAAGGAATCCAGCACCGCCTTCCCCTTCGGGAGGTCATCGGGGCCCGCCGCGGAGAGCTCCCCCAGCTCCATCTTCTGGGAGGCGTCGTTGGTCGAGAGCTGGACCACAATAAAGTCATAAGGGGTTTTCGTATCCACGTGCGAAAGCCGTTCTACGTAGGAGTTTGGCTTTGCCGTGGAGAGCGTGGTGCCGCTGACGGCCTCCTTGGTCACCGTCACCCCGTCGAGCTTTCCAATGTCGTCCGCCATGGACACATCCAGGGCGCAGGCGCCCTTCGTCACGGAGGAGCCAAGAAAGAGCGCCCGCTTTCCCGCAAGCGGGGAGTCCGCCTTTGGCTCCACATGGGAGAGGTGGTACTGCTCGGCATTGCCCGGCAGACCTAGGAGCCGGCTTCTCTGCAGAAAGGCAAAGGGCCCGATCCCGCCCATGGATCCCGCAAGGACAACCGATACGACGGCCATCGCCGCCAAAATGATTCCCACTGCGATCAGAATTTTCATCCAAACCCTCCTCTTTTTCATGACGCGCCTCCGGTCCGGGAATCCGAAGCGTGCAGGGTGATCCGGGCGCGGTGCGCACCATCCTCTGCGGTCACCACGGCCTCCTTGTCCAGGAGCCTTAGCACCGCCAGCGCATGCCCGTACCAGGTGGTGTATGCCCCCGCATCAAAGCGCTCCTCGGTCCTTGGATTGGCACTTCCAAATCCCAAAAGTTCCGCCCCGTCTGCCTGGATACGGACCGTCCGATCCGCACTGCACTGGCGCACAAAGGGCGTCTTTCCGTCCCAGAGGACGTGCCCGGATTTGTCCGCCGCGGGATCCGCAAGATCCAGATCCAGGTACACCACGCCGCCCGCGGGGATACTGGTCTTTTCAGCGGTAAGAAGAAGCCTGGTCTCCCCCTTTCCGCTGACCAGGACATCTTCTCCGATCTTCTGCCCCGCCGCGTTATAGGACACCGCCTTCAGAACGCCCGGCACGTACCGGGTCCGAAAGAGGGCCCGGGCCTCCTTGGTCCTCTTTTTTCCGACTCTCTTTCCGTTGACAAACAGCGCCACAAAAGGCGCCGTGCTGTACACCTCCACCGTGCAGGTGTTCCCCTCGCAGCCGGCAAAGTTCCAGGAGGGGATCGCATTCGTCCCGCGCCAGACGGCCCGGATCAGCTTCTCCCCCGGATGGTTCATCGGCTGCACGGCAAGATACGGCTTTCCGCTCTCTCCAAAGACGGCCCTGGCCCAGAGCGCCTCGCCGTTCGGCTCCCCCGTGATGTCAAAGGCGCCGGCATCGGCGAGAAGCCAGGGATAGGGCTTTGCAAACCCCTTCGCATCCTGGGAATAAGACCAGGCGCCGATCCCGGCCTCCCCGAGATAGTCCCAGGCGGTCCACATGAAGTCGCCAACCAGGTAGGGGTACTTCTTCACCATGGCCCAGTTCTTGGCGATGTCCTGCGGGAAGGTCTCCGAGCCCAGGATCACCCGGTCCGGGTGGAGGCGCCCCTCCTTCGGATACCGGCCGGATGCATAATTGTACCCGGCAATGTCCAGAAGGTCCAGAACCGGCGAGGTGATGGCATCCGCCTTCCTGCCGTTGGCCGCCCGGTTCATCCCGGTTCCGACCATGGAGGCCATCATGTTGAACATCGTGGAGTTCATGCCGGAGAGCTTCTCGTCGCCGCTGTCATTGAGGCCCCCGTCCTCCTTGTACACGCCGTTGCCGGCCGCGGAGCGGGTCAGGATCATCAGGTTGATGCCGGCGGTCACGGGGCGGGACGGGTCCAGCTCGTGAAAGAGCAAGACCATCTCCTCTGCAAGGTCCACGCCCTTTTTCTCTGCCGGCTCACTCACCTCATTCCCGATGGAGTAGAGAAGCACGGAAGGATGGTTGAAGTCCTTCTCCACAGTGCGGCGGATGTCTCTCTGGTAGTGGGCCGGGAAGTCCGCCGCGTAGTCATACCGGCTCTTTTTTCGGTACCACATGTCCCACATCTCGTCCATGACGTACATGCCGAGCTCGTCGCAGGCCTCCAGCAGCTCCTCGGAAGCCGGGTTGTGGGCGCAGCGGATCGCATTGAAGCCGTTCTCCTTCAAAATCCGGATGCGCCGCCTCTCTGATTCCAGGGTCTCCCTGGCGCCGATCACGCCGTTGTCCGCGTGGATACAGCCGCCGCGAAGAAGGACCGACTCTCCGTTTACGTACATCCCTGACTTGTCCCATTCGATTCTTCGGATGCCAAAGCGCACCCGGGCAAGGATCTCTCCGTCCTCCCCCGAAAACTCTGCGATGTAGAGATTGGGCGATGCCTCGCTCCAGAGCAATGCAGCCGGCACCATCACAGTGCCCGTCCCGACCCGCTCCGCCACAGGCTCTCCCGCCGGGGAGAGAATGCGGATTCGAAGCTGCTGTGCCAGTTCTTCCGGCACGGTCTTTGCCTGGATCTCCAGTTCCGCTTCGTTTCCAATGCCGAGCGTCCTCACCCGAACACTCCCGGGGACAAGGTACGTCTTTCCACAGAGATCCATCCACACCGGGCGGTAGATGCCCGCCCCGGAATACCACCTAGTATCCGGCTGCTGTTCATTGGAGCAGTCCACCTCGATGCAGTTCTCCCCCTCCCGGAGCAGCCCGTCCCCGCTCACGCGAAACGGCAGATACCCGTAGGCGGGAAGGTGCTGCCCCGCCTCTGTGACGTCCTTTCCGTTGACCCGGACCACCGGATTTTTGTAGACGCCGCCAAAGGCGATCTCCACATGGCCTGCTGCCTCCTCCCCGGTGAGGGTAAAGCGCTTCCGGTACTGGAACGCCCCCCCGGGAAAGAACCCGGTGGCGCTCTTTCCCGGCGCCTTGGGACTTCTTGCCAGTGTCAGCTGTGCATCATGCGGGAGCGTCACCGGCGTCCAGGTCCTGCCCTGGTCCGCGGAAAACGCCCAGTCTGTGTTAAAGTCTCTTCTTGTCATGCCATCCCCCAATCCGGAAGCGGTGCTTCCCTGCGGTGTTCTGATACCGTCACTCTACCGTTCCTTGCCCCTCCAGAATAGTATACATGTGATATTCCTGGCATGAATGTTTTTCTCTTTCGCAGGCCCGCAAACCGAAAAACAGCCGGCCGCCGGGGCATGATGGCTCCGGCAGCCGGCTCTCGGCACTGCTTTGTTTTTTTACAGCATGTGGTGCTTTTTCATCCGCTCCGCAAAGATGTCGTTGATGATCTTTCCCATCTGGTCCTTTGCTTCCTCTGACGGCGCCGCCTCGAACTGCGCGTACAGTTCCGGGTGCTCCCGCTCGATCAGCCGGCAGGTATTGCCGGTCGCGTGACCTCGCACAAAGGCGGGAATCTTCTCCAGATACGCCGACTTTACCAGGGCGAGGATTTTCTCATCTGCCTGCTTGCTCATTTTTCCGTTCTCCTTTCTCACTTCTCTGCGCTGCCCCGAACCTGCTGCGCATAGACAAAGTTCAGCATGGTCTTCTTCGGGAACATCGGTGCCAGGGACATGAAGGGCTTCTGGATGTCCGGAAGGCCCGAGATGCAGTTGAGCTCTCCCTGCAGCATCGCACGATACCCGTCCTCTGCGACCTTCTTCAGCGGCACCGCGTTGGCAAAGAGCTTCGTGTCGGAGAGGCCGCCGGCGCGCGCAAAGCCGGTCTGCATGGTGCCCGGCATCACCGCCGCGGTCGAGCTGACATTTAAGACCCTTCCGCTTCCCCTCTGTATCATATCACAGAGGAAGAGCTTCAGGAGCCTTGTCGGGGTCTCCACGTTCACCGCGATCATGGAGAGATCTGCTCCATGGTCCGCTCCCTGGCAAAGTCGCCCTGGCCGCCAAAGCCCGCGTTGTTGATGAGGATGTCGGGGAGCCAGCCGTTTTCCCGGCAGGTGTCATAGATCGTCTGGGCTGCCTCCGGCTGAGAGAGGTCCTCCGCGATGGTATGCACCTCCACGCGGTACTTCGCCCGCACCTCCTCTGCCTGGGCAGCAAGCTTCTTCTCGCTTCTTCCGACGAGGATCATGTCCCCGCCCTGTTTCCCGTGGGTCTGCACGAAGCAGGTGCCAAGGCCGCCATAGGATCCGGTAATCAGTGCTGTGTTCTTCATCGTCCGCTCTCTTTCTTTCCCCTCGGGAATCTCTGGTATCGTTCTGAATCAGTTTTTGGTTCTTGATTTTTCGCTTCCGTGTCAGGCTCGTTTCTCTCCTGACGCTGATCAGAATACCAGCACCGCCCGCCGATCCGAACATCATAAGATTCCATCCTGGAATCAATTCGCGCCACGAGGGGATGGCGCCGTGACACCGTGGACAAATTGTGAAGGATAGTTGCCGGTTCCCGTAGGGGGCCGGCAACTATCCTTTGTTTTGAACCGAATCGCTCTCAGCGTAGACTATGGGAATAGTTAGGAATTTTTAGCATCCGACTTGGCTTGAATACCCTGGCTCAGAAACCCATCTTTCTTCTTCTGAACCGTTGACCGGGTGGGATTTACAGACGTTGTGACATGAGAAATAGGCCATCCGGGCAGATGACCTGAAAAGAATCTTTATTAAAAGCGCGGATGGGAGACATCCAACATTCCATCCGGTCCCCGGCAATACCGGGGTATTTCGATATAGCTGCTTCCTTCAACCTTCCCCATTGCTCTGAGATAGATCGCTGTCTTATCCATGCTGAAGAGAAAGGCATGCATCTGTGCCCCACAGTTGGAGCAGCGGGCCGGATCCTTATCAAAAAGGGCCTTCATGACCTCACAGCTTTTCATTCCGCGAATCAGACTCGGTACATATTCATCACCCAGAATTTCGTGGATCCTTGCAAGCTTCTTTTTACGGACATTCCCGGCAAGATACCCTGCCATCCGGATCTTGCGTACTCCCTTCGGAAGGATGTGAAGTGAAAACCGTCGGATGAATTCTTCCGGCGTGAGTACCATGTCCTTCTTGTCATACGAGCCATCGGTATGATAGTCCTTGTACTCAAACGTGATACCGCTGTCCGAGACGTCCCTGATCCGGGAGGATGTGATTGCCGTTCTGTCGGCGTACCGCCCAAAATAACCTATGACATCCTCCACATCCGGAAGTGACGGATCCCGTTCTCTGTCTTCTTCAGAATAAGAGCCATACCTCTTGAGGTTGACATTCCAAAGGCACTTGTAGCACTCGTCGCATAAATTCTGGAATGACTCCTCACTCTCATAAGGTGCGGCAGAGCCATTGAAGGATAGTTTTCCCTTTCTGTAGAGCCGCTTGAGTCCTCTCATGAAGTGCTTCCGGTATCGTCCGGATATCTTCTGGACAGGGAGGAAGAAGCCCCTGATCTTCTTAAAGGAGGCGTCATCCGGTGTCAGTCCGCCTGCGGAGATCAGCACGTGCAGGTGGTAGTGGAGCGTCATACTGCTCCCAAAAGTGTGGAGCACCATGATGATTCCGGGCTTAATGTTGTGCCTTTCAAGGCAGAGCTCCAGAAGGGCATCCTGCGCGGAATGAAACAGAAGATCCAGCAGAGCCTTCTGATTGTTGTAGATCAACTCATTCAGATCGTGGGGAACCGTGAACACAAGATGATGGTAGGACATCCCGTGAATGACTTCGGACCTGCGCTCAGCGATCCACTTTTCACGGCGAAAAAAGCCACAGCAGGGGCAGTTCGAGTTGCCGCAGGATCTCGGTGTAAACGAAATTTCTCCGCAGTCAGGGCAGATGGAGACAATACCTAAGCGAAGTATGAGGTGAGGAGCTGGGCGTAGCCCAGGATGGATGAACCTCATACTTCGCGTTTGTGGTAAGACGCTGAGCGGGCGGCCCCCGCTTTCCGTCTCCGGGAGCGAGCTCCCGGAGACGGTGAAACTCAGTTTTTCGTATGTAGATTGTATTCAAATGTAACATCGTAGATGCAATGCTGATGTTTCTAAAATCCTGGAAATCAACTGCTTAGAGGCATAATCTGCATCTTCGAATTAAAAATGAGTACAACAAAAAGGCCCCATGGTTAGGAGCCGATAAAAGATATTCGGCTTTGCTTTTTATGCGCTGTTGGATTTAGCTTCAGGCCTTGGCTTGAAATCTACTTTCACCATATCAGCGCCACACCTTGGACAAATATGATAATCATCCGAAAATAGCTCAAGGAGTATCTCGCTTTTACCCATGCCAGCAAAACGTGAGACAAACCTCTGCTTCTTTTGCTGTTTCTGAATACGGGCTACATTCTTCTTCCTTTGAGAATTACTCAGATACCCATAGTATCGGATCTTCTGGAAGCCCTTAGGTAGGATATGAAGAAGAAATCTGCGAATGAATTCCTGTAAGCGGACTTTGATAACTACCCATTTTCCACCCTGCTTAGAAACTGCGCGCAATTAACTCATGCATATTCTACCGGCAATAATTAGCTGGAGCGATGACATAATTCCAGTCTCCCCGAAACGTATTACGAATGATGTTCACTTGTCCCAGCTCCTCATCTGTGACCTTGATCCCAGTCTTGTACGTACCGGAATCAAGCCCGCATTTGATCACAAGACCTTTTTCTGTTGTTGTATTCGCTATAAGGTTTATGATGATCGCCAGTGTTTCCAACGGCCTGCCGCGCCAGTTTTTGCTGATCTGGCTGAACATGCGGTGCTCAATCTTGTTCCATTTTGATGTTCCTGGTGGAAAGTGGGAAACCTCTATCGGAATACCTATCTCGTTTACGAGCTTTTGCAATTCGACCTTAAACAGGCGATTACGGCTTCCGTTGCTGCCGCCACCGTCTGCTGTGATATAAAGCTTAGTTGCATTTGGATACCGCGTTTTGCCCATTTCCTCCCACCACATACGTATGGAGGCTACCGCAAATTCTGCAGTATCTGATGTGATACCAACATTTACGAAACCTTCGTTTTGTGAGAGATCATAAACACCATATGGAATTGCCTTGCCTTTCTCAGGCAGCGGAAAATCGTGATCCAATACCTGTGTAGGGCTGCTTTTTGGAGCATATTCGGCACCATTGTTCTTGAAATTGCCAATGTTTTCCTTCTTCTTACAGTCGATGGAAATCACTGGTTCATCGTTAGTCATGTAGGCCAGGCAGGTCTCATTGATATGTCTGAATTGGGCATCCCGATCCGGCGATGGCTCACCAACCTGCTTGTTTTTCTGATTCTGTTGCAGGCTGTACCCATTTACGGCCAGTAACTCGCGGACCGAAGTAGGGCCGATCTGATATCCCTGCTCTGTGAGCTCCTGAGCCAGATGCCGTGTACTTTTGGATGTCCAGAGAAGAGGAGTTTCGGGATTGCCATAGCTGTCGTTCTCTACCAGCTTCAGCAGAGCCTCTTCAATACCGGGTTGAGATTCCGTAATTGGTTTTCTTCCGGCACCCTTTTTACGGATGCGTCCGGAATCCTCCTGCTGGATTTCACGATCAGCCTCTGGATTCCCGGAATGAATTTCCCTCAATCCAGCGGCTATCGTATTCCTGTTCGCACCTGATAACTGGCTGACTTTTGAAATGCCACCGCGTCCGAGGGACTCGGCTTCATAGGCAAGATACTGCCTCCTCTGCTTCTCATTAAGGAGGGACATGACACCGGTTATTCGCTTTTTAAGGATATCTTCATCGCTCATGCACCCATGATACGAAATGGGAGATGAAATCGCAATATATTGCTTAATTAATTACGCGCAGTTCCTTATTGTCTTTGGCTTTGAACGTTACTGTTTCTCTGTCATAGCTGAGAATCCTGCCCTCACTGATTGCGACACGATTAACATATCTGCCGAGATACTGGATGGCATTGCCCTTGCCGCATAGTGTCTCTTTGATATCAATGTCCCAGGATTTTTTATACATGCTGTCCTTGAAAGCCTGCCAGTCCTGAGGAGTTCTGATGCTGTCATCACCGGGCATGATCAGTTTCCCGGCATCATAAAGCTCTTGCAGGCCGGCCATGAACTTACCTCTGAACTTTGATTTCAGGACATTTACAGGGAGACAGAAGTGTTTCTTTTTCCCTTTAACAAATCGCTTTGGCTTTCCCTTCAGCCCGCCTCCGGAAACAATGCAGTGGATATGCGGATGGAACATCATGTTGTTTCCCCATGTATGAAGCACCTGAATGACACCGGGTGTTGCACCGAGAAACTTTTTATTCTGCATCAGTTCCACAAGTGTCTGTCCTGAAGCCTTATGCAGCAGATCATAGAGCAGACTCTTGTTGGCAAAGATCAGAGGATTCAGCTCACATGGAGCGGTAAAGACGACATGAAAGTATGAGCAATCCACAAGCTCAGACTGGCGTTCATCAACCCAGATTTCCTTGTTGACATACTGATCCATTGGGCAGTTACGGTTACCACATGAGTTGTAGTGAATTTCGGTATAACCACAGCGGGGGCATTCTACTTTGTTATAGCCCATTGCTTCCGTCCGACACTTGGAAATACAATCGGCAGCTTTGTACTGTTCGGAAGTGATGTGTCCTGCATAGTCTTTCTGATACTGCGGCCATCCGAGCTGAAAGATCTTCTGAATGGGGTGAGTCTTCTTATTGGCAGCCTTTGCCTGCTCTCGTGATACGATCTTTATACTCATGATCGGTACCTCAAAGAGTATCGATAGGGCTTGTGATTCCATTGAAATCCTGATGTGCCAGAGTAATGTAAATCAGGGTTGAAGTAATACTGTTATGCCCCATGAGCTCCTTCAGACGGAAAATATCTACGCCAGAGCGATAGCATTCCGTTCCAAAGGCGTGCCGCAGACTGTGGCAGGTCAGCTTATCCAGTCCAATTGAATCTGCGATCTTACGGACATAGGTCTGGACACTGGTTGTAGAGATCGGCATCGAAGGGATCATCGGAGACGGAAACAGATACTCGGTCTTATCCTCTATCTCCGGACTGCCAAGAGATTTCCAGTAGTCAGTAAGAACCTGAACGGTCGCTTTCCCAAGAATTGCATAACGATCAGATCTGTTCTTGGATACCGAAACATAAATACGATGCTCTTTCACATGGATGTCACAGTATCTGAGATTACAGGTCTCCTGACAGCGCAGACCAGCAGAATACATGATAATCAGCATGGTTTTGTATCTGATGTTATCTGCTGCATTGAGCAAAGTGCGGAACTGTTCTTTTGTAGGAACAAACGGGATATATTTATCGAACTTGCGCTTGGGAACCTGAGTTGGATCCCAATGCTTATGGAGAACATAGATTATGAAGTTTTCCAGATGTGCAATGTCGCTGTTGATGGTACGGTCGCTCAGATTTTTTGTAGCTTTAAGCCGGTCAAAAAAGGCGCGTATTTCGCCCCATTCAAAACTGGCAGGATCCTTATGAAGCTGAGTATCGAAGTAGTCCAGAAACTGGGTAATTGTAGATGCATACTGATCACGAGTGTGTGGTGACAGGTTCCTGCAATCAAGCATCTTTTTGAATTGAGCAAGGTAATCGTCCATGGTAAAGCCTCCTGCATGAGTAAATTTGCTGGCAGAAAGCAAACCCGACAGGAGGATATGCCATTGTTGGTAATGATCGAGTGTGGTAATATAAACCCCGGCAGTTCTTCTGCGCTGGGTTTGTTTTGTGTCGTAACTTAACTTTACCACAGCCATCAAGGGCTGCTTTTTTTGATGCAGCGAAAATGTAAATCTTTAGCCGAAGACTTGAGGTAGCAACGCCGCCGCGAAGCGGCTTAGTACAATATAACCCAGATCTCCCGTGCCGCATTGTGCCATGAGACGGAGAATCTTGGCCCTTTCACTTTTTTTGTGGGATGAGCCCCTCCTGACCTCCGCTCAGAGCCCTGGATCCGGCTTCTCCTCTGGTGCCCAATAAGCCTTTTGGGTTACTGTAATCTTTGCCGGACCGTGGGAGCATCGCCGAGGGGCCCACGGTCTCGGAGCTGTCTCTGCCAGTCCAGACTACCACTTGAAGTGGTAGTACTTTTTAGAAGGTATCCTCTATGGATTATCTCCTTCTGGTGCATCACACAAGAAAAATGAAAGACCCAGAATCTTCACCTTTTCGGGCGGCATTTCCTTTCCGTGCTTTGCCAGATAGTCTGGGAGAAATCTCCGGAAGATCTGGCGGATTCGATATCTTGAAGGCTCTTTTTCCTGTCTGAAGCCGGTAATGCATCTGCGGACTCTGATCGCAGTCTGACTGTCAGGAAGGCGGAAGGTTCTGCCTGGCCGGCTCGAGGGTACCATCTTTTTTGTTTTTTCAGAGCGCGAAGCCGTTTCCGTCGAAGGGGTTTGCAACGTTTTTTCTCTCCTGAAGCTGACCATCCAGCTGTACGTAGATCATCGTGGAAGCAATGGAGCGGTGCCGAAGTCTGACCTGTACCTGAAAGAGATCAGCGCCGCCCTGATAGTAGAAAAGCGCATGGGCGTGTCGGAGGGAATGGAAATGATATCCGCGGTTTTCCCATCCGAGTTCTTTCAGGCGCTTCTGAAAGAAGCGCTGCACTGCTCCGTCAGACAGATGATGTGCGGCATCTCTGCCGGGAAAAAGGTAGTCCCCCTCTCCGGCATCCCGACGGAATCTTTTGAAGTAGAAGTAGAGCATCCGCGCGAGATCTTTTGGAAGTTCGACCTTCCCTTCATTTCGGTTCTTGCTGACTTCCGCACGAATTGTGATCTGCATTCTTTTGATGGAGATATCACCGAAGCGCAGAGACAGGACTTCATTCAGACGGAGCGCACAGCCAAAGCCGAGGGCGAGAATCAGGCGGTTTCTCGGATCTTTCGTCCCCATAATCAGCTTCTGCACTTCCTGACGCGTCGGTACCTTCGGGAGGGTATGATCCACCTTCATCAGCGGAAGGTTTTCCAGAGGGATGGGAGCATGCGCAACGGAAGCACGATAACGCCGGATGCTGACGTTGTAGACGTTGACAGATCTGGGCTTGAGCTCTCTCCCGCCTTTGCTTATGGGCTTATGGAGATAAACGAGAAAACTCTGAAGCTGTTCAAGATCAGCATCATCGAGGGAAACATGATAGGTTCTCTCAAGCCATTCACAGCACTCGAAGACGGTCTGCAGATAGCCCTGAATGGTAGACTCGCGGTAGTCGATCAGGGACAGAAATACTTCCAGCCTGGACAGTTCGGTTTTGAATTTCGGGGAATCAAGGTATCTCATGAAATCGTTCCGGCAATGATGGTATGGGGATGAAACTCATGATTGGCCGGCCGACAAAGATGGGGCTTGCAGATTTGCAAGGGACTTGATAAACTCACCTTGCTTATGAGAGCCCCATGGATGAACGCTCGACGCCAATCAAGGTCATCTGTGGGTTATTTTTTTTGTAGAATACAGAAAAGAGGAAGAGATGACAAGATCATTTCTTCCTCTTTTGTCTATGCTGAAGTTTGTCATGGTATCCCCAACAGAGAAAGCTGTGAGCTTTAGGGATAACTTTGATGGAGCATCGCGCTCGCGCGATTTGGTTCAAAACAAAACCCGTCCTCTGCAGGACGGGCTTTTTGCACTGACTGATTTTCGATCTGCTTCAGATTCCCTGAATCTGGCAGAACCGCATGGTCTCCAGCGCTGCCGCGTGTTTTTTCGGCGTCACCCCGGCGCAGCAGTTCGGATCGACCGAGATCTTCACCTCCGGCAGGACCGCCTTGAGAAGCAGCGCATTGCTCACAACGCAGATGTCCGTGCAGAGGCCCACGAGCTCGATCTCGATCGGCTCCTTTTCCGCAAGAAGGCGCAAAAAATCACAAATATGTGCAGGCGCTTGCCCACTCCGACAATGACGACATCACCGGGAAATGGAGCGTCGACAAGAGGCTCCTGTATGACCAGGACGGCGGGCACGGGATGATCTTTGTCACCCGGGAGGGAAACCTGTGCCTCACCCTCCACTCCCCCAACCGGCTCAAAAAGGAACATCCCGTCTTTATCCCCATCCGGTATCAGGACGGGGTCCTTGCCATCGCCCCCGGAAAGGAAGGTGCCACGTGAGAGCCATCCGACTGAAGACAGAAGACCTCTTTTCCCCGCTGGGGCTTGGCACCAAAACGCCCCATTTTTCCTGGAACTGCGAGGGCGGACGTGTGCAGACCGCCTATCAGATCATCTGCATCCGGGCAGAGGCCGCGCCGAGGGAAGTTCTCTGGGACAGCGGCGTCATTCGGTCCTCCTCCATGTCCCACATCGCCTATGAGGGAACCCCCCTCCACAGCCGGGACCTTGTGATCTGGAAAGTCACCCTCTGGGATGAGAACGGCCTTCCCGGGGAGCCCGCCGAGAGCCGGTTTGAGCTGGGGCTTTTGGAGCCTGCAGACTGGACGGCCAGGTGGATCGCCGGAGATTACACGCCAAAGAAAAAAAGGCGCTATCCCGCCGACTGCTTTCGGAAGGTCTTTGCGCCGGACCCGGACGGAAAGGGCATTGCCAGGGCCCGGCTGTATGTGACAGCGCGGGGAATCTATGATGTCACGATCAACGGGCACCTCCTGGAGGACTTTCTGTTGGCACCCGGCGTGACCGACTACCGAAAGCGCATCCAGTATCAGACCTTAGATGTCACGGATCTTGTGCAGGGCGGCCGCTGCGTTCTGGAGCTCTGCCTTGCGGACGGCTGGTTTCGGGGGAGCATCGCCGCCTACGGCGTCACCTGTGTATACGGAACCCAGACCAGCCTGCTGGCACAGCTCGAGATGACCTACACCGACGGGACCTCCCAGACGATCTGCACCGATGCCGGCTGGGACTGGAGCGATGACGGCCCGATCCGCTTTGCGGATCTCAAGGACGGCGAGATCGTCGACGCCGGGCGGGTTCCCTCCTACCGCCAGAAGGCCAGGGAGGTTCCCGCCCCGAAGGCTCTTCTTGTATCCTCCGACAATGTCCCGGTCACCGGGCACGAGCGCTTTGCGGCGGTTCCCATCACCCAAGGCGTCCGGGATGCCTCGGCTGTCATCCTGGACTTTGGCCAAAACATCGCGGGATTTCTCTCCTTTTCGGTCAAAGGGAAAAAGGGCCAGCAGCTCCTTGTCACCTGCGGGGAAAAGCTGGGTGCGGACGGCCACGTCGACCTCTCCGGCATTCAGGAGACCAAGCCCGCGGGCGGCTGGACGCAGGGAAAGCTGTTCGAGAAGCTCCTCTTCAACGAAGTGCGCGGAAAGGCGGACGTCACGCCAAGGCAGCAGATCCTTTTTACCTGCTCCGGAGGGGAGGACCACTACCGGATGCGCTTTTCGGTGTTTGGCTTTCGCTACGCCGAGATCACCTTTCTCGCGGGTGCTGCCGAAGCTGTTCCGATTCGTCCGGCTGCGTTTTGCGCGACAGCCGTCTACTCCGACATGGAGGAGACCGGTACCTTTGCCTGCTCGGACGAGCGGGTGAATCGGCTTGTGGAAAACACCCGCTGGAGCATGAAGGGGAACTTCCTCGATATTCCGACCGACTGCCCGACCAGGGAGCGCCTCGGATGGACCGGGGACGCGCAGATCTTCTTCTCCACCGGCGCCTACTTCTTTGATCTTGCCGCGTTCATGCGCAAATGGCTCCGCGATATGCGCGATGCGCAGTACGCAAACGGCCTTCTCCCCGCAGTCCTCCCCTACGCGGGGGTGGAGATGATGTACAAGTCCACCGGCCAGTCGGTCGGCTGGGCGGACGCGGTGTATCTCATCCCCTGGCGGTACTACCTGCGCTACGGGGACCGGGAAGTTCTGAATGCGGCCTGGCCGATGATGCAAAGATATGCCGCGTTTCTCGAAAAGCATCTGGAAAAGGGCGGCCACTATGAGAAGGGGGTTCACCTCGGGGAGTGGCTGGAGCCGGAGGAATTCCGGGAGAAAAAGTACGGCTCCTCCATGAAGCACCCGGAGGAGTGCACGGCCTATCTGTATCTTGCCATGGTGACCATGGCCAAAATCGCGGACCTTCTGGGACACCCGGAGGAAGCCAGAAACGATCGCGCCGTCGCGGCCCGGGCCAAAGAGGTCTATCCCCGATATGCCTCGCTCGACACCCACCGCCAGGCCAAGCTGGTCCGTCCCCTTGCCCTCGGGCTCCTGGATGGTGCTGCCAGAACCGCTGCCCAAAAACGCCTGAAGCAGGCCGTGGAACATGCCGGATACCGGGTCGGAACGGGATTTCTCTCCACGCCGTTTCTGCTCCCCGTGCTCACCGATGCCGGATACACCGACACCGCCTATCGAGTCCTGCTGAACCCCGAAAAGCCGGGCTGGCTCTATGAGGTCGGGCAGGGTGCCACCACGATCTGGGAGGACTGGGAGGGAAAGCTCAGCCAGAACCACTACTCCCCGAGCGCCGTCTGCCAGTGGCTGTTCGACACCTGCGCGGGGATCCGGGTGGCAGGCGAAAACCTCTTCCGGATTGCCCCGGTCCCGGGACAGGGCCTTTCATTTGCCGAGGCATCATACCAAAGCCCCTATGGCAGGGTCTGCAGCCGCTGGGAGCGGACGCCGGAGGGCCTGCGGATTGCCGTCTCCATTCCCACCAACTGCACGGCGGACATCCGCCTTCCGGACGGACAAAATCATTCGGTGCAGGCAGGGGACTATTCCTATCTGCTGCAGGAGGGATGACCAAAAGAGACTGGTCAGATCTGTGTCTGGCCAGTCTCCTTTTTGTTCTCTGCCAAAGCTCACGAAAGATTCAGGCGCCTGACAAAGGCGTCCAGCTGCCGCTGGTTTCGAATCACAACCACCTTGTCGGGGTACCTGGTCTGCAAAAGCCGGTAGCGGTCCCGGATCTTTTTGGTGCGGCCCTCCCACAGAATCCACCGGATGAATTCCCCGTCCAGCTTTTCGCTGCAGTCCTTCGTCATGTCGGGCCGGCTCTTTCCCCGGTAGATTCGGTAGCGCCTTGCGCAGCGCAGAAGACAGTTCCATCTGCCAAAGAGCAGCAGCACGACAAGGTCCGCCTCGGCGATCCTTCGCGCATAGCAGAGCTTACTGTAATTCCCGTCGATGATCCAGCCGCCGGGATGTTCGTCGAGAAAGGAGCGGACGATGTCCTGCTGCTCCTTCTCCTCCCGGACCTCCCACCCCGGCAAAAACTGCACCGTGTCCAGGTGCAGAACCGGAACCGGATACCGCTCGTGCAGCTTCCGGCACAGGGTGGATTTGCCGGAGCCGCTATAGCCCATGACTGCAATCTTCACGATGCGCTGTCCCTTTTCCCGGGCGCTTTTGGTCCCGCTTCGTCACAACTTACCACAAGCCTCCCGGCTTCTCCACCCCGAATTGTCCGTCTGCGCGGATCCGGATTTCTAAGTCTTTGGCACCTTCCGGTTCACGAACCAGAAGCCGTTCTCCTCGTAGTACAGCTCGACGATCTGCCCGAGAATCCGGCAGACATACCGGATCCCGGCGCCCCCTGCCTTGAGGCTCGCGCAGCGGTCCACGCGCAGAATCCGGTCGATGTCATACGAGCGGCCGTTCTCCCAAACGATATGGAGCGGCATCATCCTCCCGTCGGAGGAAAAATCCGCGATCACCTCCACATATGCCTTGTTCGGGCTGGCCTGCTGCGTCTCCTGGACATTTTCCGCCAGCGGCACCCCGGGGCGGTCCGAGCGCCCCGAATCATGATGATAGTCATAGACTCCCATTCTGCTCACCTGCCTTCCGCAAGAAGCACGGTCTCACAGCCGCTCCGATTGCCGTGCTCCAGATAGGAGTGCGGATGGATCATGTGATCCTCCGCCGTCGCATTCAGAGAGGACAGATACGGGTCCTCGTGCATGATGCCCCGCTGCACCGCGGCGTACCCGTACCGGCTCCGGATCAGCGACACCATCCGGTCCGCCCGCTTCTGCCGCTCCCGCCTTCCCTCGTCCACGAACAGGGAGAGCTGCCGCGGCTGGTTCTCCGGCTTCAGGTCCCCAACGCTGATTCCGATGCTGCGGATCGGCTTCTCCCAGCGGTAGAGCCGCTGAAAGATGGAAAATGCCGCGTTCTCGATCTCCCCGGAGATGTTGGTGGGGGCCGCCAGCTTTTTCTGCTGGTGGAATCCCCAGAGGTCATTGTCCCGGACATACACGGAGACCACCTGGCCCTCGAAGTGGTTCTGCCGCAGGCGCTCCGACACACTCTCCGAAAGGAGATAGAGCACCAGCCGCACGTCCTCGTTGTTCACCAGGTCCCGCGGTGTCGTCGTGCTGTTGCCGATGCTCTTGATCGGCGCCTCCACGCCGAAGTCATTCACCGGCGTCCGGTCCTCGCCCCGGGCAAAGACCGAGAGCATCAGGCCGATCTTGCCAAACCAGTTCTGCAGGTAGACCGGGTCCGCCCCGGCCAGCTCCCCGATGGTGCGGATGCCGTACTTTTCCAGCTTCTTGTCCGTCCGCCTTCCGACATATAGAAGGTCCGACACCGGGAGGGGATAGATCAGCTTTTGATAGTTGTCCCGGTCAAAGACCGTGATGGCATCCGGCTTCTTGTAGTCGCTCCCGAGCTTTGCGTAGATCTTGTTCCAGGAGACGCCGATGCTCACCGTGATGCCGAGTTCCCGCCGGATTCTGGCGCTGATCTCCTGCGCGATCCGGTAGCCGTTGGCAATGGTCCTGGTCCGGTCACCCAGAACGCCGCAGCAGTCGGTCAGATCGATCCAGCACTCGTCGAGGCCGAAGCTCTCCACCTTGTCGGAGTACTCCTGGTAGATAGCTCTCGCCAGGCGGGAGAAGCGCAGGTACAGGTACATCCTCGGCGGCACAAAGATCAGGTCCGGGCAGCACTGTCTGGCCTGCCAGAGCGCCATGCCGGTCTTCACCCCCCGGCGCTTGGCGATGTAGTTTGCCGTGAGGACAATGCCGTGCCGCTCCTCCGGATCTCCGCCGACGGCAAGCGGCTTTCCGTTGTACTCCGGGTGATACAGCATCTCCACGGACGCATAAAAACAGTTGCAGTCCACATGCAGAATAATCCGGTCTGTCGTCATCCATGCTCATCCCTTTCTTCCGCCTTCATTCCGGCATCGTCTTCTCTCTCCGCACGGCCAGTATAGCGCTATCCGTCGCCGAATAAAATGGACACTTTGGCCCGTTTTTCGTTTCCAAGTAGTATTTTGCTTGTATTTTGCGGGGGATGATGCTACTCTGTAAGCGGGCGGAAAAGACTTCCCGCACCGTTGCATGTTTGCTGTGAAGCGGCAGAACCTTCAGAAAGGGATCCCTATGGAAAACATCGGCACCATCATCACCACCTACCGGAAAAAAGCCCACCTGTCTCAGATTGATCTGGCGGAGAGACTGCAGGAAGAGGGCATTGATGTCAGCTCCAAGAGTGTCTCCGCCTGGGAGACCGGACGAAATGAAATCTCTGCGCGGACCTTCCTGCACGTATGCCGGATTCTGGAGATTCCGGACTGCCTGGAGGAGTACTTCGGGAGCAACCCGAAGGACCCGCTGGCCGCCCTGAACGAGGAGGGCAAGCAGAAGGCCCTCTCCTACATCGACATGCTGGTCAACCCGGTGAGCTACGTGAAAGGAGCGGACGTCGTCCCCTACGAGCCCGCACCGGCCGAAAAGCGTGTGCGCAGCGGCAAAAAAAAGCTCCGGCTCTACGACGCAAGGGTTTCAGCCGGAACCGGAGATTTTCTGGACTCGGATTATTACACGACGATCGAGGTGCCCAGCAAAGAGGCAAAGAACGCGGACTTTGCGGTCACCATCAACGGAGACAGTATGGAGCCGGAATATCACGACCACGACATGGTGTACGTGCACCGGCAGGATACGCTCGAAGACGGGGAGATCGGGATCTTCTCCCTCAATGACATGGCCTACATCAAGAAGTTCAGGGATACGGCGGACGGCACGTTTCTGATCTCGCTGAACCCGAAATATCCGCCGATTCCGGTGCAGCCGGACCGGGACTCCTTCCGCATCTTCGGAAAAGTCTGCCGCACCCGGTAAGGCGCGGATGCCGCTGCACAGAGGAGGTGAACCCGCAGCATGTCTGAACCAGCAAACAACCTGATGAAGTGCCGGAAAGAAGCCGGCATTTCCCGATCCCGGGCCGCATCCGAGCTGCAAGTCAGTGCCAAAACGCTCTACCGCTATGAGCACGGCACCCAGTGCCCGAATGTCTACATGGCGATCCGCCTCGCAGAATACTACCATCAGACCGTACAGGAACTGTTTCCGCCGACGGGCAGCATCTGACTTCGGAAAGGAGGCCCCTATGCCGTTCTGGAATCCATGGCACGGCTGCACCAAGTGCAGCACCGGATGCACAAACTGCTATGTCTACCGGCGCGACGCCGAATTTGGCAAGGACGCCTCCCTGGTGAAGAAAACCGCCTCCTTCGATCTTCCGATCCGGCGGGACCGGAAGGGGAATTACAAGATTCAGCCGGAGGACGGCACAGTCATGACCTGCTTCACCTCCGACTTCTTCCATCCCGATGCAGATGCCTGGCGGCCGGAGGCTTGGCGCATGATGCGGGAGCGCTCCGACCTGCAGTTCTACTTCGTCACCAAGCGCCCGGAGCGCTTCTATGAGGGACTGCCGGACGACTGGGGAGACGGGTATGAGAACGTCCACATCTGCTGCACCTGCGAAAACCAGTACCAGGCAGACCGGCGGCTCCCCATCTTTCTGCCGCTCCCGATCCGCCACAAGGAGATCATCCACGAGCCGATGCTGCAGGAGATCCACATCGAAAAGTACCTCGAACAGTACCACGACGAGATCGAATGCGTCTCCTGCGGCGGGGAATCCGGGGAGGGTGCGCGGCTCTGCGACTACGGCTGGGTCATCCTCTCCCGGCTGCAGTGCACGGAATTCGGCGTCCCTTTTCACTTCCACCAGACGGGAAGTTTGTTCAAGCGGGGGAACCGGATCTATCGCATTGACCGAAAGGATCAGGAGGAGCAGGCAAGAAAGGCGGGGATTGATACGGCGATATAGCTCCCGTCATCCGACTGCTGTCCCCTCCCCGGCTTTTCCCAGGTACTTTTCCAAGAGGACCAGCGGGATTCCCGGAATCCCGTTGAAATCCGTGGTGAGGATCCCGATCTCCGTATACCCGTGCTTTTTGTACATCGTGCGAGCTGCCACATTCTTTTCCTGGGTATCGATCTGGAGCTCGGTGCAGCCATGCTCCCTGGCATAGTTTTCATAAAATGCGGGTCTTTCATTTTTCTTGTGTGATGCACCAGAAGGAGATAATCCATAGATGATATCTTCTTAAAAGTACTACCACTTCAAGTGGTAGTCTGGACTGGCAGAGACAGCTCCGAGGCCGTGGGCCCCTCGGCGATGCTCCCACGGTCCGGCAAAGATTACAGTAACCCAAAAGGCTTATTGGGCACCAGAGGAGAAGCCGGATCCAGGGCTCTGAGCGGAGGTCAGGAGGGGCTCATCCCACAAAAAAAGTGAAAGGGCCTAAAATGCCAGGAAGCACCTGGCGTATCCTCTCCCGGAATGCCTCGGCGAAATCACCAGGGTGTGCAGCACGCATACCTGGTCATCGGGGGCCTGGTGCTTCCAGCTGCCATAGCGGTAGGAATCCACCTGGATCTTGTTGATGATGCCTGTCCCGACGATGTCTCCATCCTCCTCCAGCACGAACAGATCACCGCGTTGAACCGCCATCTCCGCAGTCGCCCGCACAGGATAGACGCCGCGGATCCAACCGATCTGCTGCTTCTTTTCCTCCTCCGCGGTATGAATCTCGTCATACAGTTGTTCCACCTGATCAATATCCTTTTCTGTCGCTTATCTGATTTGCATTTCCGAATCCTTTCTCTGTATCGCTCCCGCCGGTCAGTCCCGGTTGATAAACCGGCTCAGTATTTTCTGATAGCGATACCAGCGCTCATTCTTTTCCCAGCCGAGGCACCGGTTCACCGCAAACGACCCGTTCAGGATGAACCGGAACAGCATTTCCGCCTCATCCTCCGCAAGATCATAATGCCGCATCAGCTCCGGGATCACCGTTGCCCGCTCATGTTCCGCAATGCGGTTGATGATGTGCTCGCTGATAAACGGATCCATAAACAGGTGATGGTATTTATCGGAGTCCGCGATGCGCTGACAGGCGGGGAGGATCTCTTCATGATCCCGCAGTTCCCGGAGGCTGCTGTCCTTTAAAGCATCCAAGAGATCCACGACGGTGCCGTCCGCCCGCTCCGAGAAGAGAAGGGCGTCATCGATGACCGCGTCGAGCACCTCGTCCAGGCTGTCGTAGTGCAGATAGAAGGTGGCTCTGGCGATGTCCGCCTGCTTACAGAGCATCGTCACGTTGATCTTCTCGTAGGGAATCCTGTTCGTGAGTTCCAGCAGGGCATCCTTGATCACCTGCCTCGTGTACAGCGTTCTGCGATCGGTTTTCCTTTGCTTTTTCTCTGACATGCTGCGCTCCCACAAAGCTTCTGTACAGATTTTCATTTCTGTACAGGAGTTTTCGTATTCTGAGGAACTGTACTTCAAATCCATCTGTCAAACAGTGTAATAAATGATAGACGGTATGTCAGCAAAAAACAATTCAGGCACGGCCAATCACCCATGCAAGGAGAACCAGATATGACATTTTATGAACAGCTTGTCACAGAGACCCAGATGAACAACTTTTCAAGATATTACAACGTGTACGCGTCCGGTGGAACGGCATTCCCGCTGACCAAAAAGAGCCCGCTTCCGTATGCGGAGCAGATCAAAGAGTTTGTGAAAAAGGTGCAGGAGGCGGACTGCATCGTGGTCGGCGGCGCGTCCGGTCTCTCCGCGGCGGGCGGCGGGAATTTTTATTATGAAGACAACGAATCCTACCGCAAGTACTTCGGAAAATTTGCAGAGAAGTACCACTTCAAGGGAGCATTCGCCGGCATGCTGGCGCACTGGGACTCCCGGGAGGAATACTGGGGGTACCTCGCGACCTTCCTCTACACGACGCAGCATGCGCCGATCCGCAAGCCCTATCTGGACCTGGATGCCATCCTCAAGGGAAAGGATTTCTTCGTCCTCACGACGAATCAGGACACGCAGTTCGTCAAGCTGTACCCGGAGAGCAAGGTGGCAGAGGTCCAGGGAGACCACCGATTTTTCCAGTGCTCGCGGTGCTGCACCGACGAAGTCTGGGACGCCGTAAAGCCCGTGGAGGAAATGGTGCATGCGATGGGGGAGGGCACCGCGGTGCCAAAAGAGCTGATCCCCAGATGCCCGCACTGCGGAGCGGAGGCATTCCCGTGGGTCAGGGGATACGGGAACTTCCTGACCGGAAAGAAGTATGACGAAGAATACCAGAAGATTTCCGACTACATCCTGGCGCACAAGGAGAAAAAGATTCTTTTCCTTGAGCTCGGTGTCGGCCGGCTCACGCCGATGTTCATCCAGGAGCCGTTTTGGGTGCTCGTCAACAGCCTTCCGAAGACGAGCTATCTCTCCGTGAACCGGGACTACGCATTTTTGCCGGAGGCCATCGAGGACAGGGGTCTGGCCATCCAGGGAGATATCGGAAAGGTTCTCTCCGATGTGCTGACCGAAATGGGCAATGATCAGAAGGAGGCAAAAGATGAGCGGATTGCAGGTGAATAATTTTCAGCGTGCTGCGCAGTGGCTGCAGGAAGCCGATGCCATCCTGCTCACCGCCAGCAACGGACTTTCCATCGCGGAAGGGTACCATATCTTCGCGGACAGCGACGCCTACAAGACGTATTTCGGAAAGTTCCGGGAAAAATACGGCACGGACTGCCTGATCCGGGGGCTGTTCACGCCGATGACCGAGGCGGACCACGCGGAATACCTTGCGGCCGTACACCGGTACCTGATCGAGGATTACAAAGGAAGCGCCGTGATAAAGGACCTGCTCGCGCTGGTCCAAAACAAGCCGTATTTCATCGTGACGAGCAATGGTGACACCCATTTCCAGATGAACGGCTTTGACGCGTAGCGGATCTTTGAGGTAGAGGGAAACTTTGACGGCCTTGCGGAGCAGTCCCCCGCATGGCGCGCCGAGCAGCAGAGATTTTCCGCGTTTGTCAGCCGGTACCAGGAGCAGAAAATTCTTCTCTTTGAGCTTGGCATCGGCAGCCGGAACCAGCTCATCAAGGCGCCGACCATGGAGATGGCCGCAGAACATCCCTCCTGGCGTTTTCTCACCATGAATATGCCCCAGGAGATCCGCGTGCTGCCTGCGCTCTCTGGCCGGGCGATGGCACTGACCGGCGACATCGGGGAGAATTTCCAAAAACTCCTGGGCGGTTTAGCAAGCGTAGCTGATGCCGTTACGGTACTCTCTTTTTAGGGGGTGCCGCAGGTTCCGGGCATTGACCGCTTCCGATCTGGGTACGATCATCCGTGAAGTTTTTCCCAAAAGAGAAGGGGCTTCCCGCCGTTTGGCTGGGAAGCCCCTTCGCAATGGTGTCAACCACTTTCAGACGTGTGGTTGGCGCCATTTTGAGTTCTATTAGAGCGCAAAAATCCCTCTGTTACATTTTATGCTTTGGCGTTAGTAAAGATCCGGGGTGATAAGTTTGAAAAATAACGTTGCTGGGCAGATGCCTAAAAAAGCGCAAAGAAACCCGACTCGGCCACGTGTGCTCAATGGCCAGTCACCTTGCTCGTAGCCACCTCGTATCTTGAGCGGCAACAAACATGCTGATTGGAATCCGTTTACCTCAGGCGGTCGGGACAGGATCTTCTCTAATGATGTAACCGTGAGATTTCAAAAGCTTGAGAGCTTCGCTTTGTGTAAGCTCCTCTCTAGATAAATTTGTACATAATCCACAATGAGCCTTAATCTATAGGGGTTTGAGAGTAAGACCTCTGTGAAAGATGTATGCTTTAACATTACAACAGTGCATGACTACGGGTGAAATCAGTGTCTCTGGAGGTTCGGGCACCTATGATTTCTGTGTTCAGGGTACAAAAAGAAAAGCATCCTCTTAATTGTCTGACAACTGTGGCATTAGCTGTCAGTATAAGAAACGCGTTTCAATCTCCCTGCTTCACCATGGCTGCCAACCTCTCATGTCTAGCGGAGTCTGCCTTCGGTCCCACCCTGAGGCATCCCAAATTCCTTCGTACAGCCGATCCCATAGTTCGGAGCGCCGCTTATGCTTTCGTTCGGGGTCATATGCCCCATGGAGTAAATCCTGCGGCTACGCTCATGCTCTGTTTGTTTGAGAGCACCCCTGTAATTCAGTAAATCTCGGAAATCCCGGGGGACGCATCCCTGGATCCACACTGAAGTACATGGTGCGGTTAATACGTTACAGTTGAGGGGGAGTCATCCTAACGATGTTGCCTGGTGGATAACCGCCCTGTTGGTCCTTGAAACTGTCTGCTGTCCGGCTGCGCGTTATGCAGGCATCATACCTGCCGCAGGATCGTGAATGACCTTAGACGGGTCAAAATCAACACCTTTACGGAGGATTGCGTGGAAGATCCTCAAAGCCTTGCATGCCACTACTACGCGCGCCTGACGCCGTTTTAGAGGGTTCGTTGCCCGTGTGGTGTATTTGACCTGTAAGGCCTTAAATGCGCTGTTCCAGGCTATCAGAGACCCAGCAGCTTCATACATGACTCGTCTTAAGGCAGAACGCCCTCGCTTGCTGATGCGATGTTCACCGACCTTCTTGCAGGATTCGTTGTTAATCGCATTCAGTCCGGCAAGCTTCACCAGCTGCTTGGGATCGCTGAAGCGGTTGACATCGCCCACCTCTGCAATGAATCCCACAACTGTCTGCATTCCGACTCCACGTATACTCAACAGCTTGTCGACGTTAGGAATCCGGCGAACCTGCTCTTCAAGTTTCCTGTCAAGCTCCTCCAGCCGTTCACTGTTCCTGCGGAAATCCTCAAGAATGTACAGGAAGGCAACTTTTTCAGCGGCGCAATAGTCCAGCCACATGTTTGCTGCAGCGGCCTCCACAAGCTTTTCAGCCTTTTTCCTGCCGCCGGTGCCCCGCATCTTTTTCGATTTCCACAAGAGCAGAATTCCGTCAACGCCAAGTTCATATACGTCTCGAGGCAGCGATGCTATTTCCAGGACAGCCAGGCCGCCCTTGGAATCATACTTTGAATAGCAATTCAGGTATTCCGGGAAGTTTCTGCGCAGCCATGCCTGCATACGGTTCCGGGCCCTCGCCATGTTCTTCACAACGCTTTCCCTGACATTGAACAGGCTGCGGATCTCAGCGTAATCTCCCTGCGGATCATACGGTTCAAAGAAACGTCCTTCCCGCACCAGATCCGCAATGACTCGGGGATCCTTCTTGTCGTCCTTGCTTGGGGAGTTATCATCCAGCTCCTTCGATCTATGGACATGGAGTGTGTTCACCGTAACAATCTTGAAGCCCTTTTTGGTCAGATACTGTTTGAAGCATAGCCAGTACACACCCGTGGGCTCACAGCCGATAATAACCTCCGTAAGGCCGCTCCTGGCCTGTATCTCCTCAATCCACTTGATGAGGAGCAAAAAGCCTTTTTCGTTGTTGGGGAAGAAGAAAGCCTTTTTGGTGTACTCCTCGCCCCGCCAGTTCATGGCCCGTGCATAGTTTTTCTCGGAGCCAATGTCAACTCCGATGATCAGATGGTGTTCTGATACTTGATGCAGCTTCTTTGCTCGTGTAGAATTCTTCATAGATGGTCTCCTTACCGTGTGTTGGATTGCGTCTCGATGGACGTCCTCCATGGTAACAGAGGCCATTTTAATTTCCTATTGGCGATTTACTGAATTACAGGAATGCTTTCGTTTGTTTGAAGGACGGTCCTCAAGAAGAGTCTTTTTATAACCATCAGGAGTGTAAGGCTCGATCTTGAATAACACATGCCAGATAGCGGTTACAAGCATGCGGCAGATTGCAATGATGGCCTTTTTGTGTCCATGACGGGCTTTGATTCTGCGGTAGCGGCTGACGAATTCAGGATGATCTTTTGAATTTACCAGTGCATTTGCTATCTGAACGAGCAGCGGTTTGAGATAATTCCCGGCTTTCGATATCCTGCGGGATTTGATTTTTCCGCCACTGCCATCATTTTTAGGACACAATCCAGCCCAGGAAGACAGATGTTTGGAAGTTTCAAACACAGACATGTCTCCACCGGTTTCTGCAAGTATATAAATAGCGGTGAAAGGATTTTTATCAAATCCGGGGATAGTTCGTATAAGTTCGAGAGCATCTCCATACGGCTCGGAAAGATCAATTACTGCATTTTCGATATGCTTTTTGTGAGCCTCAAGTTCATCGATGTGATCCATACAGGCTTGTAGCTTAACTGCCTGAGCGGGGCTTATCGCACCGTCTACAGCGGCCTGGATCTCCTCGATCGGAGTCTTGCATCTGGGATCAACAAAAGGGGTAACATCAAACTTTTCATTTGGATGATCCAGCATATATCGGATGATTGAACTTGAAGATTTCCCAAATACGTCGGAAAACACATCATCAAGTTTCAGATTAGATACAGTGAGACAGTTCAGGGCACGGTTTTTCTCACCCGTTATCGTGTTAGTCAGTTTGGTGCGGTACCTGCATAGTTTCCGAAGATCACGGATATCTTTCGACGGCACAAAACTTGGTCGGATCATGTCACACATATACAGATCACAGATCCATTTAGCATCCTTTACATCCGTTTTGTTCCCCTTCTGAGGTTTGGTGTATTTAGGATGTGCAAGACAAACATGGATATTTCTTGATTCAAGTACGTTGAAGACAGGAACCCAATAGTCGCCGGCTGATTCCATTGCAATATCATCGCACTTGAATTTCTCAAGGAAATCGCACATTTGGTTAAGTCCTTTTGTAAAGGAACCGAACCGCTGTTGGTGATATTCAGTACGCCCTTTATCGTCTGTAATACCAATGCAGACGTAGATCCAGGTTTTATGGACATCTGCACCGGCACAGTTTTTACGCACGATTTATCGAATCCTTGGTACAGCTGCCGTCTCTGCTGATTGTAAAACCGAACTTCAGAAGGCCATTTGTAATTCGGTTATTGATTCTGGTGGCCATTTTCGAGCATTGGTATCGCTGCGCGAGTAAGAGACGAAGCTGCTGAATATCAGATGACGGAATATAGGATTCCCTCCAGATGCCGTTAATATCATGAATGGCAAGCATTCTGGCATCAAGAACATCCGTTTTACGTTTGGTTGCGCCAGCAAGAGATGGATTGATGATACTTGGAATCCCCTTCCAGACCTTTATGACGGGGAGGTGATAGCAGGCTGTGGATTCGATTACGTAATGAAGGGTATCGTCTGAAACTTCAATGGTAGGAGATGATTTGGAACGGATTATGGATATCGCCCATTCACGTCCCTGCTCAAGCACGGGGAGCGTTGTACTAAACTCATGGCGGTATTCGAAGACCTTTCCGCCATCACCTTGGACGATCACACTGACCTGAATGAACTCAGAATGGCAATCAATACCAACGCCATACGATTTGGTATGGACAACTTCAATTCCCTGCTCATTCTGAATGCTGATCTGACTGGAAACTTCCGATTCATAGGACGGGGGACCAGAATCGTTACGATGTTTGTGACAAGGCATAGTGATACCTCCCGGAATGAAATGATTTTTGCCAGGGCAACACACAACAAATGCATTACGCAAGTCTTTACCAACTGCCTTCGAAAGTAACATTGCAAAAATCGCAGATGTTATAATCGACAAGGCGGTATATGAAGACAACTCTCCTCTAGGTGCTTTACAAGCACATGACAAAAATCGCAATACCGCCAGACCCAAACTGATATAAGAACATTCAAAGATGCTATAGACAATAGCGGGCTCTGATTGCAAGACTAATTTATCACATAATTGGTCTTTATCAAAGACATATTTGCAAATATATAAGGCGGTGTCATGCGAAAAACAGAAAGAATACCTGTAAATGATCCTGTTATCGAGCGAATCGAGACTTTGCTTAGAGAAAATAATCTCAGCCAGCAGCAATTATTGAAATACCTGGGACTTAGTACGACTGCCTTTACACGTTGGAAATACGATAACGGAAAATCCTATGTGAAATATATAGATCAGATTGCAAAGTTTCTTGGCACAACATCATACTATCTTTTAAATGGTACCGAATATAAAGAAATGAAATTGAACGACAGAGAGCTGACAATGCTGGATTTATTTCGAAATGCTTCAGAAGACATGCAGGCAGCAATCATGGCCACGTTGAGAGCTTCTAATAAAATATAAGATATAAAGTTTTTATAAACTGATCTCTAAGAGGAGATAACATAATAGTTGCGGAAGGCATTTTCTGTATATTTTTCATACAACATCGGTGCCTTTCGCAGAAAGGCGGTTTATAGCAATGTAAAAATTTGTAGGAACATATTTATACAGCAAACATATTCAGTTCCTTGACATCATCATGGTGATGCACTCTCTTCGGATCACGCACCAGGAAGAGCTTCTCTGCAAGTTCATCCACCGACATCCTCATCCGGTATGCTGCACGGAATACCATGTTGTAGCGGTTCAGGTACTTGGTAGCCACACCGCGGTAGTCGTAGTAGCGGTTCTTGATGAAGCTGTGCAGATTGTTAACCGTGTTCAGGTTGAAGAAGCTGCCTGTCTCCTTCTTCACATTCATAACGCTGAGTCCCAGTACCTTGCCCAGCTTCGGATATACGTTCAATTCCGTCCGTAAGGAAGAGGGTCCCCTTCTTAACATGACCTGTGTAGATGTCGACGACATCCTCTGTGGAAGGTCTTGCACAGTTCTCTGACTTTACAACCAGATCGCCGCTTTTGCGCTGAACTGCAGTGCAGATGCAGATCTGCTCGTCAGAAAGGCCGCGCTTGGATGCCGGAGTACCGCGCTTGCGTGGCTTTCTCTTGGCGCCAGGCCCAAATTTTGTCCCTTTCTCCGACTCTGGTACGTAGGTTTCGTCAGCCTCAACGACCTCCTCGACCATTGCAGGACTGACCTCCTGAAGATCCTCAAGCGCCAGCATGATCTTATGCCTCATAAAGAAGAGGCTGGTATGGCTGATCCGGATATGCTGAAGATCAAGTCCATCTCTTGTGTCATCAAGGGATACGCCCATAAGCGTGTCAGCAAGGACGGCCTTCCAGACATCACTGCTGTAATGTGAGCCAGACAGAGGCGTGCTACTTGCTGTAACAAATGACTTTTCGCATGCCCGGTACAGAAATGTCTGCTCGCCATGCTTGTGACCATTGAGTATTCCGGTCCAAATTAGGCCCCCATTCCGGAGTTTTGAGTACCGCTGTTCCGGTGGAGTAATACCGGCCGTTCCGGTCAAGCAATACCGACAAATCCGTACATTGATACCACAGATTCCGGTGTCAGAGTACTGATTTTCCGGAGAATCGAGTACCGGAAGTTCTGGAAATCCGGATACCGAAGTTCCATTTCCATGAATACCACTGATTCCGGAAGCATTAGTACCAGTCATTCCGATTTTTGTAGTACCAGTGATTCCGGCGATGATCAGTACCACAGATTCCGGTTGTCAGTACTGCCATTTCCGGACTTCCGGATACCGCTATTCCGGCAGCTATGATACCGACCTTTCCGAACCACAGGATACCGATGGTTCCGGTCTGCTGAGTACCGGGATTCCGGTCATTCTGTACCGTGTGCAGGGCACACCTCCTATACTGAAGTTATGCGCGAATAGCGCAAATACTATGAAGGAGGTGTCAAAATGACACACTATCGTGAAATTCTGAGGCTGGGCCTAAACCCGGATCCTCAGAAGAGGCTTAGTCAGAGCAGGATAGCTCAAAGCTGCTGCGTCTCTAAGTCCACTGTCAGTCACGTTTTGAAACGGGCTGGTGAACTGGGGCTCAAATGGCCGCTCGCGGACGATCTGACCGATGTTTCGCTTGGCCGGATGCTTTATCCATCCGAAAAGGACGAGGATAAGCCAGATGACACGGCGGCCAACAAGAAGATGCCGGACCTTGAGCGGATCCACAAGGAACTGCTCCGGCAAGGCGTCAACAAGAAGCTCCTGTGGACCGAGTACCTCGAGGAATGCAACCTTGAGGGAAAGACAGGGCTTCGGTACTCACAGTTCTGCTACTACATCCAGCAGGACGAAGCCAAGAGGAACGCTGCATTCCACAAGACCTATAAACCCGGTGAACAGGTTGAGGTCGACTGGGCCGGTGACCCTCTCTACCTGCAGGGAGCGGAATCCGGTCGGCGGATCCCCGTTTACCTCTTTGTCGGCGTCCTTTCCTACAGCCTTTACCCGTTCGCTGAGGCCTTCATGAATGAGAAGACTTCGTCATGGATCAAGGCTCATAACGACATGTTCCATTACTTCGGCGGCGTTACGAAGATCATCGTGCCTGACAATACGAAAACCGCTGTGGTTCACGGAAAAGCCAAACCAAGGAAGTTTACCTATGATGATCCGGAACTCAATGCCGTTTATCACGACCTGGCAGAGCATTATGACGTGGCAATTCTTCCTGCACGAGTCAGAGCACCTCGGGACAAAAACAATGTAGAGGCCGCTGTCGGCTTCGTGTCCACCTGGATCACTGCAGCTCTGCGCGATGAGCAGTTCTTCACAATCGAGGAACTCAATAAAGCCATTCATCGAAAGCTCGAGAAACTGGCTGATGAACCCTTTGAGAAAAGGGAACTCAAACTTCCCACTTGAAAAATGCTGTAACAGCCGATGGTTTCTTGCTCAACAGGTGATTTTTTGAAACTTGACAGCATTATGCAACTTTATCGCTTGTTAGAAACAAATTTAGGAAGTCGCGGAACAGGTTCTGTATAAACTCAGGCTGTGTCGAAAACCAGTTCGTCAGGTCGCTACGCATCTTTTCGGAGATCTGAATGGAGACATCACCTGTTCTGACCCCCTCGATCAGCATTGCAGCAAGACGGTCAATCGACTGCTTCAGGGAAATATCCTGAATGTCATCACAGCAGACGAAGAACAGCTCACAGATGGTCTTGGGATCATTCTTCTTGCGACGGATATACTCGAGAATGAGAAATCGTGTGAGCACGAGTGCAGTTGTGCTGTCGGTTACGTCGTAGCTGAGTCCTTGAAACTCCTTGCCAAGCTTGAGAAGGGACTTACATGCCCTGAAGCATACCTCGATGCCCCACCTGTAGCCATAGATTCTGACTACCTCACTGTCGGGCAGAGTCACCGCAGTGGTCAGAAGGATGATGTACTCATCCTTCTTGTTGCGATTGCGGACAAAGACCAGCTTGACAGGAAGCTGCTGATACTTCGTTTTGACAACAATGGACCCGAACAGGTTCCCCTGCGGGCAATGACGGATGGCAGTCTTCGCAAGGCCTTTCAGGTTATACAGCCTGCCTTTGTACCAATACTGCTGCTTGGTATCTTTGAGCATGCCGATCACCTCAAGGCCGAGGTTCTTGATGTTGCAGATGAACGGTTCTGTCGTGAACCAGGTATCCATGAGCACGTATTCGGCTTTGATATCAGCGTCAATGGCGAAGCGAAGCAACTGAAGTGCAATCACGGGCTTTTGCGTAATTGCATCCACCCGTCTCTTGTACGCGTTGGTGTTATGACGCAGGTGCTTGTCGTATACGTCGCAGATGCGGCTCTTAGCCTTGGCCGAAGCAAGCATGATGTACTGGACCGGAAGGAAGCTGTATCCATCGGTCCACCCAAGAAGAAGGAGATTAAATCCCCTCTCGGTTCTGTGGATCACGTGATTGTAGACATTGGAGAGCAGCTCCACCTTTTTGGAACGGTTACGGGCGATGACAGAGTCATCGAGCACGAAGCATCGTGCCCTGTTCTCGCGGGTAAGAGTAGTGAAATAGGCGGCAATCCTGGCGGAGAGGATCAGGATGAACTTTCTCCAGTTGTAGCGTCCTTCATTCAGGAAGCGGTAGTAGGTGTTATCGTCATAGGCAGTATCCTTCTTCTTGGAGTTGAGGAAGTGATACAGGTTGCACTTCTGGAACACGAGGATTACAAGAAACTGAAAGAGCTCATATGCAGAGGCACCCTTCGCCTTGGTGATATTGGAGGCCTTCAGGAGAGCGCTTACGCCAAGCTCTTTCATGGCGTTTCCAAACGCACATTCGTCCTCGAAATTAGCAGTTGCAATTGGCTTGTTTTGATGTATACTCATTGTGAGCACCTGTACTTTCTTTTGATTGTGGATGATCTTATTATAGAAGGCACAGAGTGCTTTTTCAATTGTCAAGAAGCCGAAAAACTCATAGTAAAAAGCTCAATTTTGGGCGTATTTTCAACGTTTTTCGAGGGTCGGACCAAGTGGGAAGTTTGAGTTATGATGTACCGTCATTTGACATTTTGTTGCACAAATGTTGTAAATCCGGTGTCACTGCAGAAAATCAGCCTGGATTTGTTGTCAAAATCCGCTGGTTTCTGCCCGTGATTTTTCTCCGGATCAATACAGCTTTGCGCCGGCAGGGATGTGGTTGTCCACCATCAGAAGATGGAGCTCTTCCTCACCGTTTCTCTCGTTCACCGCAGACAGGAGCATGCCGCAGGAGTCGATCCCCATCATGGCTCTCGGCGGGAGATTTGTAATGGCAATCAGGGTCTTGCCGACCAGCTCTTCCGGCTCATAGTAAGCGTGAATGCCGGAGAGAATGATGCGGTCCGTGCCGGTTCCGTCATCCAGGACGAACTTTAAGAGCTTCTTGGACTTCGGAACTGCGGAGCATTCTTTCACCTTTACTGCCCGGAAATCGGACTTGCTGAAGGTGTCAAAATCGACGTAATCTGCGAACAGCGGCTCGATCTTCACGCCGTTAAAATCGATCTTTTCGTTCGGTGTGAAGAACCCGGTCTTGTCGGAAACAGCCTCTTCGGCGGTCTCAGATCCGCCCTCTTCCCCGGCTTTTTCGTCCGCATATGCTTCATTGTTTTCAGACTTGAGGGTCTTCATTGTCGGGAATCCATTTCAGATAATTATTTGATGATCTGTTTCCACTTATTATCGCAGGTTTCGTCCCGGTGCTGCCTGAAATTGCCTGTCTGTCACCATGGTTTATTGTTTACATCATGCCCTGTGTCTGTTGTCAAATTGTTGTACATCAGGTCAATTGTTACAGAGTGTTGTACTTCCCAGTTCTGCCTCCTGCCAGAATCAATCATCGCATCTGCGGGCAAATCATCTGGCGGAATCGTCCAAGTGCGGCGTTCTGCAAAAGACACATTCCTATTCCGTATTGTGCCTTGTGACGACTTGCTCTCCTTCATTTCTGATTATAAGAGGCCGGGCGGGAAATGCCGAATACTTTCGTGTCAGAATTCCTGACATTCAGATTTTCATAGATCATCTATGAGTCTTCGCTTTGGGCGTGAACGAAATGTTCAAAACCATATCCATTCCATCCGCAAGCCTTTGAAGGAGCTTGATGGATGGATTTCTGGTTCCATTCTCAAGTCTGCTGATCTCTGTTTGCGCAATCCCTGTTTTTTCTGCCAGTTCCTTCTGCGTCATATTCTGTGATATACGCGCATCTATTATGGCGCGGATGACATTCATTTCCGGCTGCATCTCCTCATATGCTTGAGCAAACCCGGGATCCTTCATCCTGTTATTCTTATATTCCTTAAGTGTCATCTCGAACCTCCTTGTGGCGTTCCAGCCAATCAGCCCGTCTTTCCTTTGCTAGTTTTAGTTCCTTTGGTGGTGTCTTCTGTGTTTTCTTCACAAATCCATTTGTAGCAATAATCTTTTTTCCTATGTAGAAAAAATACAGCACTCTTGTTATATTACTTCCCTGCTTGCAGCGCAGTTCAAAAATGCCATCATCCAGATACTCTGAATACGGCATCCGGAGTTCTGTACCTTTTTCCTCCAGCACTTCCATGAGACCAACAAGTTTGGCAGCCATCTTGTCATCTAAAGAATCCAAAAAATCCACAACCGGCTCCTTGCCGTCCTTCGTTTTATAAAACTCAAGGCGTTAGTAAGAAAACGGGTTGATAAGCTCCAAAGCATTTTAGCAGAAGTATAAAATATGCCGTTTTGTACATTCTGCTGTACAACGGCCTTCTCTAACTTGAACTACAATAGTCTTGCCAGGAGGGCAAGACTATGAGCTGCATTGAGCGCATACTGACCGAAGCCAGAGATCTTTCCAGGGACGACCTGATTCTTCTTGTTAACAAGCTCATGGAGGGCTTCTCCCATGAGAGTGCAACCTCTTCTCCGAAGAAGATGATTGCTCCCCGTTTGGATTGTCCGATCTGCCATTCCAATGCTCATGTTGTTAGGAATGGACACAAACATGGAAAACAGGCATACATCTGCAGGCAATGTGGAACGTCATTTGTTACAACGAGCAACACTTTGCTCTCAGGCTCACACTTTGGTACTGAGATCTGGACCAAGGTTCTGGAAGAGACGCTCAGGGGGACCTCTCTGGATAAGACGGTCAAGTCACTTGCCAGCCATGGATGCAAGATCAGCCATAGCAGTCTGTTCTTCATGCGGCATAAGATCATGCTTGCTCTCGAGGACATGCAGGTGGAGCAGCCAGCCACGGTGGAAGATGTCGTGGAAGCGGATGAAACCTACGTTCCGGAGTCCAAAAAAGGTACGAAATTTGGCCCTGATGCCAGTCGAAAGCCCCGCAAGCGTGGCACTCCCGCATCCAAACGCGGCCTTTCAGACGAGCAGATCTGTATCTGCACCGCAGTACAGCGCAAGACTGGCGATCTGATCGTGAAATCCGAGAACCGGGCAAGGCCTTCCAGTGCAAATGTTGTTGATATCTATACTGGTCATGTCCAGAAGGGCACACTTTTCCTGACGGACGGCATGAATGTGTATCCGAGGCTGGGCAAGATCCTGGGAATCACGGTCATGAATGTGAAGAAGGAGTCGGCAGGTTTCTTCAATCTGAACACTGTGAACAACCTTCACTCTTTTATCAAGCGCCGATATACCGAATATCGCGGTGTCGCCACCAAGTATTTGAACCGTTACAACCTCGTATTCAGGGCAGCGTACAGGCAGAGGACAACGATTGGGGAACTTGCGGAAACTCTCTTTGCATCCAGGAATCCCAAGAAGGTACACCATTATGGAGATGTTAAGGAGCTCAATCTGCTTGCAATTTGATGACTACAAGATGCACTTATTGCTTATCAACCCGTTTTCTTACTAACGCCAAACTCAATTTCAAATGCCATAAGTGATCCTCATTTGTCTATATTATTATATGAGATATATCTCATTTTGTCAATTTGCTTTCCTGTCCTGAAAAGTGCAGATCAGACAACACGAAACTGCTTTCCTCGTCTTCCCAATACCCGAATGGCTCATATAAAGTTGTTGTCATCTACACTCATCTGCGCTTCACACGGCTACTACCTCGAACTCCTCGAACAACAGGACGGTCCGATCCAGAACCGTCAGCCTGTAGTAGGCGATTCCATCTGCATAGCGGAAGAAACTGTGCCGGGCAAATTCCAGATCCTCATCGTCCAGCTGATCCGAGAACATCCAGAGTTTCCCGCTCAATTCTTTTCCTCCTTCCGCTTTCGCTCCACCTTGCTCAACCCGCGTTTTCCGATCCCCCTGGTCTTCTCATGAAAATTTTCCAGATAGGCATCGAAGATATCGCGGTTGATCAGAACCGTTCCTTCCATCCGGTACAGCGCTCCTGCCCGGTCGGCAAGCCCGATGAGCTTGCGGTGCGAGATGCTGTACACGACTTCCGCTTCCTGGTAGCGGAGAAACTTTTTTCGGAGCTTCTTCATCTCCTCCCGGACTTCTCGTGGTCTTGTGATGTCCTGATACTCCTGTTCCATACGTTTCCTCCTTGTGGATTTGTGGGCAGATGCCCGGATAATAGGCATCTGCGTCATCGGACTGCTATTCAAACATGGATGTAAGGCATTCCGGCCTCTTTTCCTGCTGTTTGCACGCAAAAAGGCACCCCCTCTCAGATTGATTCTGAAAAGGAGTGCCTTGAAGGTTTTTGGAACTGGGATGTGCGTCAGACTTTATACTGTCAACTGTTATGATGTACCGTCATTTGACATTTTGTTGCACAAATGTTGTAAATCCGGTGTCACTGCAGAAAATCAGCCTGGATTTGTTGTCAAAATCCGCAGGTTTCCGACTGCGATTTTCTCCGGATCAATACAGCTTTGCGCCGGCAGGGATGTGGTTGTCCACCATCAGAAGATGAAGCTCTTCCTCGCCGTTTCTCTCGTTCACCGCAGACAGGAGCATGCCGCAGGAGTCGATTCCCATCATGGCTCTCGGCGGGAGATTTGTAATGGCAATCAGGGTCTTGCCGACCAGCTCTTCCGGCTCATAGTAAGCGTGAATGCCGGAGAGAATGATGCGGTCCGTGCCGGTTCCGTCATCCAGGACGAACTTTAAGAGCTTCTTGGACTTCGGAACTGCGGAGCATTCTTTCACCTTTACTGCCCGGAAATCGGACTTGCTGAAGGTGTCAAAATCGACGTAATCTGCGAACAGCGGCTCGATCTTCACGCCGTTAAAATCGATCTTTTCGTTCGGTGTGAAGAACCCGGTCTTGTCGGAAACAGCCTCTTCGGCGGTCTCAGATCCGCCCTCTTCCCCGGCTTTTTCATCCGCATGTGCTTCATTGTTTTCAGACTTGAGGGTCTTCATTGTCGGGAACAGCAGAACATCGCGGATGGCAGCGCTGTTGGTGAGCAGCATCACCAGCCGGTCAATGCCATAGCCGATGCCGCCGGTCGGGGGCATGCCGATCTCCATGGCATGCAGGAAGTCCTCATCGGTGTGGTTGGCCTCCTCGTCACCTGCTGCCGCCAGGGCATCCTGTGCCTTGAAGCGCTCTCTCTGGTCGATGGGATCATTGAGCTCGGAGTAGGCGTTGCACATCTCCCAGCCGTTGATGTAGAGCTCAAAGCGCTCCACCTTGGAGGGATCGTCCGGCTTCTTCTTGGTCAGCGGCGAGATCTCAATCGGATGGTCCATGATGAAGGTCGGCTGGATCATCTTGTCCTCGCAGTACTCGTCGAAGAACAGGTTCACGATGTCGCCCTTCTTGTGGCGCTCCTCGTACTCGATGTGGTGCTCCTTTGCGATGGCCTTGGCCTCCTCGTCGGTCTTCACCTCGTCGAAGTCAATGCCGGTCTGCTCCTTGATGGCATCCACCATGGTGAGCTTGCGGAAAGGCTTTCCGAGGTCGATCTGCTTGTCCCCATAGGTGATGGTGGTGCCGCCGCAGACCTTCTCCGCCAGGTACCGGAACATGCTCTCGGTGAGCTCCATCATGCCGTTGTAGTCGGTGTAGGCCTGATAGAGCTCCATCAGCGTGAACTCGGGGTTGTGGCGGGTGTCCACACCCTCATTGCGGAACACGCGGCCGATCTCATAGACCCGCTCCAGACCGCCGACGATCAGTCTCTTTAAGTACAGCTCCAGGGAGATGCGAAGCTTCACATCCTCGTCCAGGGCGTTGTAGTGGGTGACAAAGGGTCTTGCCGCTGCGCCGCCTGCGTTGGAGACGAGCATCGGGGTCTCCACCTCCATGAAGTCGCGGCCCGAGAGGAAGTTGCGGATCTCGCGGATGATCTCAGAGCGCTTCTTGAAGGTCTCCTTCACATCCTCGTTCATGATGAGGTCCACATATCTCTGGCGGTACCGGATGTCGGTGTCCACGAGGCCGTGGAACTTCTCCGGCAGGGGTTCCAGGGACTTTGCAAGGAGCGTCAGCTCCTTCACATGCACAGAGATCTCACCGGTCTTGGTGCGGAAGGGGAAGCCCTTGACGCCGATGATGTCGCCGATGTCGAGGTGCTTGAACTCCGCATAGTTCTCATCGCCCAGGTCGTTGCAGGAGATGTAGAGCTGAATTCTGCCATCCCGGTCCTGAAGATTTGCAAACGATGCCTTGCCCATGACACGCTTGGACATCATGCGGCCTGCCAGGGAGACCGTGGTCGGCTCCTCGATGTAGTTGCCTTCCTCGTCCAGCTTTCCGGCAAGGGCATCGAAGTTGTCCCGGACCTCCTTGGTGTGGTGGGTCTGATCGTAGGTGGTGATCTTAAAGGGATCCTTTCCCGCAGCCTGCAGTGCGGCAAGCTTGTCCCGTCTCACCTTCTCGAGCTGCCCGATATCCTGTGTCATTTCGCCGTTATTCTGCTTCTCTGCCATTTTCACCCTCACAATTCTGTGCAATCCGCGGTTTCTCTGGTACGGAAAAACGGCCCTCCGCACGGCGAAGGGCCGGAATCATCTGATCTTTCCAAATCAGCCTGCATCGGTTCTGGAAATTCTGACGACCTTGTACTGGAACGCGCCGGCCTGGGTCTCCACCGTAACCGTGTCACCGACCTTGGCACCCATCAGGGCTTTGCCCACAGGGGACTCATTGGAGATCTTGCCCTCCAGGCTGTTCGCCTCGTTGGAGCCGACGATGGAGTAGTCAAGATCCTCATCCTCATCCAGGTCGTGAATCGTGACGGTGCAGCCCACGTTGACCTTGTCAAGCTTGACGTCTTCCTCCGGGATGACCTCGACGTTCTTTAAGATCTTCTCGATCTCCTCAATTCTCGCCTCGATGTCTCTCTTCTCGTCCTTGGCGGCATCGTACTCCGCGTTCTCGGAGAGATCGCCCTGTGCCATGGCCTCCTTGAGCTTCTCGGCCACCTCTTTGCGGCGGTTGATCTTCAGATCCTCCAGCTCATCCTCGTACTTCTTGAGGCCAGCATACGTCAAAATATTTTTCTTTTCTTCCATGTTTCCGTGTACCTCTGCAATTCAGGAGCAAAGACGCAGCGCCGAAAACAGCCCTGCGTCTTCGCAAAAATGTCCGATTACGGATTATACAGACTATCCCCCCACGGGTCAAGCATAGGGAAATTCTTTTCTAAGAAGCGACTCCAGTTCTTCGAAGGAGGTCACCGTGTTGACCTTCTGGCGCACCTTCGAGGCGCCTGGAAAGCCGGCGAGGTACCAGGCGACGTGCTTGCGGATCTCCAGGATTCCCTCCCGCTCCCCGATGATCTCCCGCACCAGGGCGCAGTGCCGCAGGATCATCTGGATGATCTCCTTACGGGAGGGCGGCTCGGTCTCCTTTCCCGTGTCCAGGTAGGTGTTGATGTCCCGGAAGATCCAGGGATTTCCCTCCGCAGCCCGGGCCACCATGACGGCGGTGCAGCCCGTCTCCTCCAGCATGCGCTTTGCATCCGCGCCGCTTCTAATATCTCCGTTTCCGACGACCGGGATCTTCACCGCCTCCCGGACCTCGCAGATTCGCGCCCAGTCCGCATGGCCGGCGTACATCTGGGTCCTCGTCCTGGCGTGGATCGCGACCGCCGAGGCGCCGCCCGCCTCTGCGGCCCGCGCGCAGTCGGGGGCGTTGAAGTGATCGCAGTCAAAGCCCGCCCGGAGCTTCACCGTCACAGGCCGGGAGCTGTGCTGCACCGCCGCCGCGACGATCCGCTCGATGAGATCCGGGTCCTTCATGAGGTAGGAGCCCTCATGGTTGTTCACGATCTTCGGAACAGGGCACCCCATGTTCAGATCCAGGATGTCAAAGGCCTCTCCCTCGATGCGCTCTGCCGCCTCGGCGATGACCTCCGGCTCATGGCCGAAGAGCTGAAGGGAGAGCGGAGTCTCTTCCGGGCGTCTCGTGCGCATCAGCTCGCCGGTGCGCCGGTTCCCGTAGGTGATCGCCTTGGCGCTGATCATTTCCGTCACCGTCAGACCCGCGCCCTGTTCTCTGCAGAGCAGACGAAATGGCAGGTCTGTTACACCTGCCATCGGTCCAAGTACGGTCTGATTCGGGATTGTCACACTTCCGATTTTCCACTCCATCACTCAGCTGTTCCCATCTCTTCTGTTCTGGCTCTCCGGGGTATCCGACCGGTCAAACCAGATGTCAAACTCATCCCGCTTGCCGGAGTTGTCCTTGGGAGGCTCCTCCTCATCCGGATCCTCGTCATAGTTCTCCAAGAGGTCCGCGGGGTTCTCGTGCAGAAAGGTCACCCGGTAGTACACCGTGATCGCGTCGAAGACCTCCTTCTTCTGCTGCTCCAGCTTCTTGACCAGAAGGCCCCCACCAATGTCGTCATAGAGCAGATCTCCCTCTGCTGCCCGGGTGTCCAGGACAATCCTGCCCTCGGGGGTGAAGCCGATCGTGAAGATTCCGCCCACCTCGCTGGTGAACATCACGCAGATGATCTGCAGCTCCTCCTTCACGTTCTGGGGGAGACCGTCAAACTTGTTGTTGAAGTAGTACTTCTTGTTGTAGGCACTGGCGCCGCACAGGATGATCCGGTAGCGGCTGTCCTCAAACTCCGGTGTGCCCTCCGGAACGTCAAACCAATTTTCTTCAGACATAGCCCATCACTCCTCTGACCGAGATCTCGCCGTTGGCCACATGGACCTCCCGGTCCGCGCCATCCGGCACGACAATCAGCTTTCCGTGTTCCGTGATGCCCTTTGCAAGGCCCGTGTACTCCCCCTTGGGGTCCAGCACCCTCACCGCGCGCCCGGTGTTGACCAGGTGCGCCTCATAGGCGGGGCGAAGGCCGGAGAGGTCCTGCGTCTTTTCAAAGACGTCGTACTCGTCCTCAAAGTGCTTCCAGACAAGGGCCACCAGCCGCGCGCGGCTGATCGTCCTGCCGAATGTGAGCTTTAAGGAAGTCGCCGTCCCGGCGATCTCCGCCGGGAACGACGCCTCGTTGACGTTGAGGCCGATGCCGATCGTCACATCCCGGATCTCCGTCTCCTCGAGGCGCATCTCCGTCAGGATGCCGCAGCACTTCTTGTACGGGCCCTCTGCCTTCGAGAGCACCACGTCGTTGGGCCACTTGATGCCGACCCGCACGTCCTCCGGGACGCCCAGATCCAGGATCGCCTCGCAGGTCGCAAGGGCCATGACAAGGGTCGACTGGGGTGCCACCGAGGGGCTCATCTTCGGCCGAAGGAGGATGCTCATGTACACATTTCCCTCCGGCGGGGAGATCCAGGTCCTGCCGCGGCGGCCCTTGCCCTTGGTCTGCTCCGAGGCGACCGCCAGGGTCCCCTGGCCGAAGCCCCGGTCCGCGAGTTTCATGATGTCATCATTGGTGGAGCCGGTCTGCCGGGAGTAGAGGAGGGGCTTGCCCGCCCATCTCGTTTGGAAGGCCTCCTCCAGCTCCTCCTGGTTCAGAATATCCGCCTCACTGGGGTCCTTCAGGCGATAGCCCTTGTTTGTCACCGCCTCGATCTCGTACCCCTCTTCCCGGAGCTGCCCGATGGCCTTCCAGACCGCGGTACGCGAGACCCCGAGGGCCTCGCAGAGCTTCTGCCCGGACACATATCCGTCGGCATCCCGCAGCATCTTCAAGATTGTCTCTCTCATCTCGTCCAGCTGTTGTTTCTTCCTCTCTAGATAAATTTGTACATAATCCACAATGAGCCTTAATCTATAGGGGTTTGAGAGTAAGACCTCTGTGAAAAATGTATGCTTTAACATTACAACAGTGCATGACTACGGGTGAAATCGGTGTCTCTGGAGGTCCGGACACCTATGATTTCTGTGTTCAGGGTACAAAAAGAAAAGCATCCTCTTAATTGTCTGACAATAGTGACATTAGCTGTCAGTATAAGAAACGCGTTTCAATCTCCCTGCTTCACCATGGCTGCCAACCTCTCATGTCTAGCGGAGTCTGCCTTCGGTCCCACCCGGAGGCATCCCAAATTCCTTCGTACAGCCGATCCCATAGTTCGGAGCGCCGCTTATGCTTTCGTTCGGGGTCATATGCCCCATGGAGTAAATCCTGCGGCTACGCTCATGCTCTGTTTGTTTGAGAGCACCCCTGTAATTCAGTAAATCTCGGAAATCCCGGGGGACGCATCCCTGGATCCACACTGAAGTACATGGTGCGGTTAATACGTTACAGTTGAGGGGGAGTCATCCTAACGGTGTTGCCTGGTAGATAACCGCCCTGTTGGTCCTTGAAACTGTCTGCTGTCCGGCTGCGCGTTATGCAGGCATCATACCTGCCGCAGGATCGTGAATGACCTTAGACGGGTCAAAATCAACGCCTTTACGGAGGATTGCGTGGAAGATCCTCAAAGCCTTGCATGCCACTACTACGCGCGCCTGACGCCGTTTTAGAGGGTTCGTTGTCCGTGTGGTGTATTTGACCTGTAAGGCCTTAAATGCACTGTTCCAGGCTATCAGAGACCCCGCAGCTTCATACATGACTCGTCTTAAGGCAGAACGCCCTCGCTTGCTGATGCGATGTTCACCGACCTTCTTGCAGGATTCGTTGTTAATCGCATTCAGTCCGGCAAGCTTCACCAGCTGCTTGGGATCGCTGAAGCGGTTGACATCGCCCACCTCTGCAATGAATCCCACAACTGTCTGCATTCCGACTCCGCGTATACTCAACAGCTTGTCGACGTTAGGAAGCCGGCGAACCTGCTCTTCAAGTTTCCTGTCAAGCTCCTCCAGCCGTTCACTGTTCCTGCGGAAATCCTCAAGAATGTACAGGAAGGCAACTTTTTCAGCGGCGCAATAGTCCAGCCACATGTTTGCTGCAGCGGCCTCCACAAGCTTTTCAGCCTTTTTCCTGCCGCCGGTGCCCCGCATCTTTTTCGATTTCCACAAGAGCAGAATTCCGTCAACGCCAAGTTCATATACGTCTCGAGGCAGCGATGCTATTTCCAGGACAGCCAGGCCGCCCTTGGAATCATACTTTGAATAGCAATTCAGGTATTCCGGGAAGTTTCTGCGCAGCCATGCCTGCATACGGTTCCGGGCCCTCGCCATGTTCTTCACAACGCTTTCCCTGACATTGAACAGGCTGCGGATCTCAGCGTAATCTCCCTGCGGATCATACGGTTCAAAGAAACGTCCTTCCCGCACCAGATCCGCAATGACTCGGGGATCCTTCTTGTCGTCCTTGCTTGGGGAGTTATCATCCAGCTCCTTCGATCTATGGACATGGAGTGTGTTCACCGTAACAATCTTGAAGCCCTTTTTGGTCAGATACTGTTTGAAGCATAGCCAGTACACACCCGTGGGCTCACAGCCGATAATAACCTCCGTAAGGCCGCTCCTGGCCTGTATCTCCTCAATCCACTTGATGAGGAGCAAAAAGCCTTTTTCGTTGTTGGGGAAGAAGAAAGCCTTTTTGGTGTACTCCTCGCCCCGCCAGTTCATGGCCCGTGCATAGTTTTTCTCGGAGCCAATGTCAACTCCGATGATCAGATGGTGTTCTGATACTTGATGCAGCTTCTTTGCTCGTGTAGAATTCTTCATAGATGGTCTCCTTACCGTGTGTTGGATTGCGTCTCGATGGACGTCCTCCATGGTAACAGAGGCCATTTTAATTTCCTATTGGCGATTTACTGAATTACAGGAATGCTTTCGTCAATCCTGATATCCCAGGGTGGCCGCCATCACCGCCTTGATCGTGTGCATCCGGTTCTCCGCCTCCTGGAAGACCACAGAGTGAGGTCCCTCAAAGACCTCGTCCGTGACCTCCATCTCGTTGAGGCCGTACTTCTCGTGGATCTTCTCCCCGATGCCGGTGCCCAGGTCGTGGAAGGCGGGCAGGCAGTGCATGAAGACGCTCCCCTGCGCGGTCTCATCCATCAATTCCTTTGTCACCCGGTAGGGCTCCAGATCCCGGATGCGCTCCTGCCAGACTTCGTCCGGCTCGCCCATGGAGACCCACACGTCCGTGTAGACCACATCGGCCCCGGTCACCGCCTTCTTCGGGTCGGTCTCCAGGGTGATGCTGCCGCCGGTCTTCTCCGCGATCTCCCGGCAGGTCTTCACCAGCGCAGGATCCGGGAAGTAGCGCTCGTTGGAGCCAAGGACCACGTGCATGCCCATCTTGGCGCCGAGCACCATCAGGGAATTGCCGGTGTTGTACCTGGCATCGCCAAGGTACGTGAGGCGGACTCCCTTCGGGCTTCCGAAGTGCTCCTCGATGGTCAGAAGGTCCGCCAGCATCTGGGTCGGGTGAAACTCGTTGGTCAGTCCGTTCCAGACCGGAACCTTGGCGTAGCGGGCGAGCTCCTCGACGATCTCCTGCCCGAAGCCCCGGTACTCGATGCCGTCAAACATGGAGGCCAGAACCCGCGCCGTGTCGGCGATGGACTCCTTCTTTCCGATCTGGGAGCCCGTGGGATCCAGGTAGGTGGTACCCATGCCCAGATCGTGTGCTGCCACCTCAAAGGCGCAGCGGGTTCTCGTGGAGGTCTTCTCGAAGATCAGCGCGACATTCCGTCCGCGCAGATGATCCACGGGAATGCCCTCCTGTTTCTTCTTCTTGAAGTCCTTTGCGAGATCCACCAGGTACTGGATCTCCTCCGGTGTAAAGTCCAGAAGCTTTAATAAGTCACGTCCCTTCAGGTCAATGGAAGCCATTGTCTTTCCTCCTGTCTTGTTCTCCGGCAACTGTCCTCAGATGTCGTCTTCCTTCTTCTCGCCATCGCGCAGCTCATCCTGGATGGCACGGTTTGCCGCCTCCGCGCCGAGCGTCGCCGCAGAGGAGACGCCGGGGCGGATGCAGGGATCCTTTGGCGCCGTTGGCGCCTTCTTCTTCGTGCGGTCGATTGGTGTCGCATCGCCGATGCCCAAGGTCTCCCCCACAACGCCCAGGGTGGAGGCGAGGTTTGTGATGTCAGAGGGCAGGAAGATCTTCGTCGCCCTGCCGTCCGCCACATCCTTGAGCGCCTCAATGCCGCGCAGGCGCAGGACCTCCTCGGAGACGCCCACCTCGTTCAGGGATTTGATACCCTGTGCCTCCGCATCATACACCATGCGGATGGACTTCGCACGTCCCTCGGCCAGGGCGATCTGGGAATCGCGCTCTGCCTCGGCCGCGAGAATCTTTGCCTTCTTGTCGCCCTCTGCCCGGGAGACCACCGCCTCCTGGTGCGCCTGGGCCTCCAGCACGGTCTGCCGGCGCTCACGCTCCGCCCGCATCTGCTTGGTCATGACCTCCTCGATCTCCTTCGGAGGCTGAATGTTCTTGATCTCCACCCGGGTCACCTTGATGCCCCAGGGATCGGTGGCCTCATCCAGCGTGGTCTGCATCTTTCCGTTGATGATCTCCCGGGAGGTCAGCGTCTGGTCCAGCTCCATGTCGCCGATGATGTTGCGCAGCGTCGTCGCAGACAGGTTCTGCAGGCCCGCGATGGGGTTCTCGACGCCGTAGGTGTAGAGCCTGGGGTCAAACACCTTCATGAACACGACGGAGTCGATCTGCATGGTGACATTGTCCTTGGTGATGACCGGCTGGGGCGGAAAGTCCAGCACCTGCTCCTTGAGGCTGATGATCTTGGCGACCCGCTCGATGAACGGCGTCTTGACATGCAGACCCGCCTGCCAGGTGGTCTTGTACTTGCCCAGGTGCTCGATCACGTAAGCATGGGCCTGTGGGACGATGCGGATGTTGGTGAAGAACAGGATCAGCGCGATTACAATCAGTATGATCAGAAGTACCGTCAGTGCCATCTCAACTCTCCTCTCCGGGCTGCTGGGCGGCCGCAGATATTTGCAAACCGTCAGCCTGTGTCATTGAAAAAGAGCATACCATAAAGGGAGGGCCCCCGCAATTTTCCCTTGCCGGAGCCCTCCCGTAGATGATCCTGAACTGTTTTTACATGCTGCCCCAGAAGCAGTGGGCACCGATGATGATGCCCGAGGAGTGCAGATAGGAGCGCATGAAAAAGACCGCGTTGCCCACCGGCCGCTCGCCCGAAAGCGCCCGGTCCGCCGCCTCATAGCAGCTCTCCGGAATGCGGTCCTTTGTGAGGACCTTCTTGAGCCAGCCGGAGCCCGCCGGGGTGAACTGGCCCTTCTGGTAGATGACCTTGGAGATCGTGTTCGGGAACTTGCTGCTCTTCACCCGGTTTAGGACCACGTTTCCCACGGCGATCTTGCCCTGCATGGACTGGTTGCCCGCCTCGCAGTAGATGATGGCCGCGAGGAGCTTGCGATCGCTGGCGCTTGCCTGCGCGGCGCCATCATCAGTGGACTGAGGCGCCGCAGCGGCATCCTGGGCTGCTGCCTTGGCGGTCTTCTGGGAGGCCTCTGCCGCCGCCTGGGCGGAGGCGGCCATGCGCTCGGCCTCCTCGCTGGACTGCTGCTCCAGAAGGAGCGCTGCGGTTCTGGCGTTCTCGATCTCCTCGTCGCTGTCCGCTGCCCCGAAGGCCAGGTTGACGATGGTCTGGTTTGCGATGATGCTGGAGATCTCGGCGCTGTTGCCGATGGCAAGGGAGGCATTGTAGGCCTCCTTGGCAGCCTGCTGGACGCTCGCGGCGTCCCCGGCGCTTGCTGCGACCTCTGCCATCAGGGTGTCAAAGTCCACATCCGAAGCCACCGCGGCGGTATCGTCGGCATGGACCGAACCCAGCGGGGCAGCCGTGAGCAGGGCAGCCAGACACAGTGCTGACGCAGCCCGACAGACAAGTTTTTTCATAGACGTGCTTCCTCCCGATTCGGTTGCATGTTCGCTGAATCGTTACCGATTCATTGACAAATATTTCTTTTTTATTCCATTTGTTACGGATTTGTTGCAGGTATGTCGCACATCCTAGCACCGAATGGGACCTCTGTCAAGAAGAGACGGAGGGAAAAAGACGGCAAAAAGCGTCCATTCTGACGGACAGAGAGGGAAAATCATACAGCAAACTGCCCTTTCCGCCGCGGGATTTCCGCGGAAAAAAGGGCAGTTTGTCATCTGGGCAGCACGATGCCGAGCTGGCGGAAGCACTGCCCGGGGGCAGCACCGTGCCGGTGGCGCACGCCGGGCGCCACGGTCTGGATCTGGCCGGGATAGAGGAAGTGCCCCTCTTTTCCCTCCTCGTAGTAGCCGACGCCGTCCAGGGCGACGAGGACCTGCCAGGTGTCATGGGTGTGGAAGCAGTTCATGATGCCCTCGCCGAAGGTGACGTTCCCCATCGTGCAGCCGGAGGCATCGCCGGGGCCAAGGAGCATTGAGAGATACGCCTCCCCGGGGATGCCGTCCACCGGCTTTCCCAGCGGGAAGAGGCCGTCCCGGATCACCGGGTCCACCTGCTTTCCCCAGTCGACATAGGCGGTGATGCTCTCGTAGCCGTGAAGAAGGGTCTCCGGCAGGGTCTTTCCCAGCTCCTCCAGCGTCCAGGGTGCGCCCTGCCTCTCCACGTGGGAGATGACCCGGGGCTGCGAGCAGAGGGCGATCCGCCCCGCCCCCGTCACCTGAAAGACGCTCCCCGAGACGTATTCCGCCTCCTTCGTGCACAGCCAGGCAAGGAACGGCCCAGGTTATTCGCGTCCCCGTGCCGGTGCTTTGCCTTCTCCGGCGCGTCGGGATCCGCGGCCTTTCCCAGCTTCCCCACCATCTGCCGCACGGTCTGGTTGAACTCCCGCACGTGTCCCGGGCTGTCCGCCTGGGGGCAGTAGGCGTTTACCGTGATGTGGTAGGGCTTGCGTTCCTTTGCGCTGGCGCAGGTGAGCCCCACCACACCGGCGTTGGCGGCGCTGTAGGCGTCGAAATCCGAAAAGCCCACCCAGGCGTCCGAGGCGCAGTTTAAAATCCGGCCAAAGCCCTGCTGCATGTAGGGCACCGTATAGTGGGCGGTGTAAAAGGCGCCGGAGAGCTTCGCCCGGGTCTGCTTCTCCCAGGAGACGGCATCCGTCTCCTCGATGGTGCCCTGGCCGAGCCCCGCCGCGTTGTTGACGAGAATGTCGATCCTGCCATAGGTGTCCACCGCGTACTGGATCAGTGCCCGGGCGCTGCCGCAGTCCCCCACGTCCCCGAAAAACAGGGAGGCCTCTCCGCCGTTTTTGCGGATCTCCTCCGCTGTCTTTTCGGCATCTCCCCGGAGGGAGAGATACTCCTGATACTCCTTGTCTGTCTCACCGGGGCGGATCTGATCCTTCTCCGCGGAGAGGGGCTTTCGGTTGTGATCACCACCTTGGCCCCCTCCTGTGCAAGATACAGGGCGATGCCCCGGCCGACGCCCTGGCCGGAACCGGTCACCACCGCAACTCTGCCATCGAGTGCTCCCATCTGGTCTTCTCTCTGTGTTGATAAATGTCACACTTGTATCTTTTATTCCACAGTCGATACTGGGAGCAGGCGCAGGACAAGCGCTCCGGGATAAGTCATACAAAGAGGAGGTTCTGTCACATGGCAAAGACGAAGGAGGCGGGGTGCATTCAACAGGAGCAGACGCGGGCGGCCATCGCAGAGGCGCTGCTTTTGCTCCTGCAAAAGGAGGACTTCTCCGAGATCACCGTCACGAGGATCTGCCAGGAGGCGGGCGTTGCCCGGCAGACCTGGTACCGGAACTTCTCCTCCCGGGAGGCTGCGGTGGCGTACATTCTCTCCCGGAAGCTCACAGCGTTCCGCAGGAACTACCCCGGCACGGGGGATCCCGCAGCCGACATCCAGGATCTTTTCCTGCACCTTCCCTTTTCGAAAGACCTTCTGCTTCTTCTGTGCCGGCAGCGGCTCTGCCAGCCCCTTCTGAAGGCGCTGAACCACCACATCGGCCTCTCCATGGCGGGCAGCTCCTTCCGGCACCTCTTGGAGTGCCGGGACTACGACCCCTACCTTGCCGGGCAGATCTCCGGGACCATCCTGCAAATCCTGCTCACCTGGACCCAGCTGGGCTTTGCCCAGTCCAAAGAGGAGCTCGCCGCGATCGCCAAGGCGTTTCTTCTTCTCTAGGACAGCAAAACGCGCCCGGAGAGCCACAGGCTCTCCGAGCGCGTCTTCATTTTCAGTTTAAAGCCTTTTTCAGAGGTTCTTGGACTTTTCCATCACGGCCTCCAGGGCATCCATGACAGCACCCCGGAATCCCTCCTCCTCGAGGACCTGCAGGCCCTCGATGGTGGTGCCGCCGGGGGAGCAGACCATGTCCTTGAGCTCGCCGGGATGCCGGCCGCTCTCGAGCATGAGCTTGGCCGAGCCCATGACGGTCTGGGCCGCGAAGCGGTAGGCCTGCTTTCTCGGCATGCCGCCCTTGACGCCCGCATCCGCCATCGCCTCGATCAGCATGAAGACATAGGCCGGAGAGGCGCCGGAGACAGCGCCCACCGCGTCCATCAGGTTCTCATTGACGACCTCCGCAAGGCCGAAGCTCCGGATGATCTGCAGGGCCTTCTGCAGGTCCTCGTCCGTCACGTTTTCGTTCTTGCACACGGCGGAGCACCCGGCCTGCACCAGCGCCGGGGTGTTGGGCATGCAGCGCACGATCCTGACCGGCTTCTCAAAGTAGTCCCCGATCCACTTGCAGGACTTGCCCGCCGCCACGCTGATGATGAGCTTGCTGTCGTCCACGTAGTCGCGGATCTCCTCCATGACCACCGGCAGCACCACGGGCTTGACCGCCAGGATGATCACATCCGAGGCCTTCGCCACCTCCCGGTTGGAGGCGGTCACCTGAATGCCGTACTTCTGCCGGATCTTCTCCATGGTCTCCTCGGTGGCCGAGGAGCCGATGATGTCCTCCGGTGCCACGAGCTGCTCCTTCAGGATGCCGCTGAGCATGGCCTTTGCCATATTTCCAAGACCGATGAATCCTAACACCATATCTTCCTCCGATGGCCGCACTGCGGCCCCGCAAATATGTTTATCCCTACGCTCTGCCGCCCCGCCGCTGCCGGTAGGCCTCGTATAAGAGGATCCCCGCGGACATCGCGGCATTTAAGGACTCGATCTTTCCCTCCATCGGGATGCGGATCTTCTGATCCGCCAGGGCTGTCGTCTCCTCTGTCAGGCCGTTTCCCTCGTTTCCGATGAGAAAGGCGCTGCCGCCCCGGTAGTCCGGGGCGTCGTAGGGGATGCTCTCGTCCAGGTGGGCCGCATAGAGGCGGATTCCCCGCTTCTTCCACGCGGCAAGCTCCGCGCCAAGGTCCTCCGTGTAGCAGAACTTCACGCGGAAGATGGCGCTCATCGTCGCCCGGACCGCCTTCGGGGAAGTCACGTCCGCTGTCCCCTTGGAGAGCAGGATTCCCGAGACCCCGGCCGCCTCCGCCGTGCGGAAGATGGTCCCCAGGTTTCCCGGGTCCTGGAGGTTCTCCAGAACGAGCAGAAGCGGGCTCTTTCCCGATGCAAAAAAGTCCTCCGTCTTCCAGGAGGGCCGTTTTGTCAGACACAGCACCCCCTGCGGCGTGTCCGTGTCCGACGCCTTCGCAAAGACGGCATCGGAGAGGACCACCGCACGGTGTGCGTTTAGTTTTTCTTCCAGTTCCGGGAGGGGCTCCCGGGAGAGCTTCTGGGCCAGGGACTCCGAAACATAGACCCCCAGGATGTCCTCCTTCGGGGTGTCCAGAAAGATCCGGATCCCCTCGGTCACAAAGGCGCCCTGCTTTCTGCGCTCTCTTGCCCGCTCCTCCAGAAGGCACAGGTTCCGGACCGCCGGGTTGGCGGCGGAGGTGATGACCGTGCGCGCTTCCATCACGTCACCGGGACAGGGCGATGGAGATCTGGTACTGGTATTCGGGGATGCTCTTGGTCATGGCCAGGGCCTCCTCGATGTCGAAGTCCACCACCTCGCCGTGCTTGAAGGCGATCACCCGGTTCTTCTTGCCTGCTGCCGCGATGTCCGCCGCATAGGCGCCCATCACGGAGCCGTAGAAGCGGTCCTTGCAGGTCGGGCTGCCGCCGCGCTGCATGTAGCCCAGGATCGTGGCGCGGGTCTCAATGCCGGTCGCCGCCTCGATGCGTCTTGCCATGGAGGTGGAGTGGCCGATGCCCTCGGCGTTGATGATGATGTGGTGCCTCTTGCCGTGCTTTCTGTTGTTGATGATGTTGTCGACGATGCGCTGCTCGTCGTAGTCGTACTTCTCCGGCAGCAGGATGTCCTCGGCGCCGTTGGCAATGCCGCACCAGAGGGCGATGTAGCCCGCATTCCGGCCCATGACCTCGATGATCGAGCACCGCTCATGGGAAGAGGAGGTGTCGCGCACCTTGTCGATGGCCTCCATGGCCGTGTTGATGGCCGTGTCGAAGCCGATGGTGTAATCCGTGCAGGCGATGTCCAGGTCGATGGTGCCGGGAAGGCCGATCGCATTGATGCCGCGCCGGGACAGGGCCAGGGCGCCGCGGTAGGAGCCGTCGCCGCCGATCACGCAGAGGGTGTCGATGCCGTGGGCGTTGCAGATGTCTGCCGCCTGCTTCTGGCCCTCCTCGGTGCGCATCTCGGGGCATCTTGCGGTGCCCAGGATCGTGCCGCCGCGCTCAATGATGTCCGAGACGCTGTGCTTGTCCATCTCGAACATCTCCTCATTCAGCAGTCCGGAGTAGCCCCTCTGGATGCCGACCACACGCCATCCGTTCAGCAGTGCCTTCCGGCACACGCCGCGAATGGCCGCATTCATGCCGGGGGCATCGCCGCCGCTGGTCAGAATGCCGATTGTCTTTTTCTTTTCCGCCATGATGATCTCCTTCCGGTCCTGGTACCCGCGATTCCAGTCAACATTTTAGACTGCCCTGTTTCTTATTGCAACGACACATTTTCGGAACCGAAGAGCTGCGCCGCCAGGGTCAGCGTCTCCTCTCCCGCCCGAATTCCCTGCCCCTGGGGAAGCCGCTTCATGACCTTCTCCCGGGCAGCATAGACGATCACCTGGTCCCTGCCGCCGTGCTCATCCACGAACCGGTCCAGGACCGCCTTCTTCTCCTGATAGGCCGCAAGGTCCGCAAAGCGGATCCAGAAGTTCCGGGGCGTGTCCTCGAAGGTGTGGATCTTCGAGACCGCAAGGACCGCGTCCCGGTCCTCCTGCAGCCGCACATCGCCCTCGAGAAAGAGCTTGGCGTCCTCCTGGAGCTTCTCCTTGTTCTGGGCATAGGCGTCTGGCCAGACCAGCACCTCGCAGCTCCCCGTCAGATCCTCGAGGACCGCGTTGAGCATGAGCTCGTTCTTCTTGGTGTAGCGGGTCTTGAGGTTCCGAAGGAGCCCTCCGATCACCACGTGCTGGTGGTCCTGCACCAGGGTCTTTCCGGTCTCCTCATCCCGGATCAGGTCCGAAACCTTGTTCGTGATGTGGCTCTTCCAGAGGCCCAGGTACCCATCCAGCGGATGACCGGAGAGGTAGACGCCAAGGACCTCCTTCTCAAAGGAGAGCTTTAAATCCCGGTCGTACTCCCCCACCGGGGGATAGCTCACTGCAAACTCCTTCTTTCCGGCCTCTTCGGCAAGATCAAACAGGGAGAGCTGCCCCGCCATGCTGTTCTTCGAGGCGCTCTGGATCTCGTCGAGAAGGCGGCCCACCACGGTCATCATCTGCTTTCTCGTTGCGCCGAAGCAGTCCATGGCGCCCGCCTTGATGAGGTTCTCCAGCGCCCGCTTGTTCAGCGGCACGCCGTCGTCCACCATGCGCTGCAGAAAGTCCCGCAGATCCCGGAAGACGCCGCCGCGCTTTCGCTCCGCCACGATGGCGTCGACGATCGGCCGGCCGATCCCCTTGACCGCAGTCAGGGCATAGGTGATCGCGCCGCCCTCCACCGAAAAGTCCGCCTCGCCGGTGTTTAAGTCGGGCGGGGTGATCCGGATTCCCATCTGCCGGCAGCACAGGATGTACCCCGCCACCTTGGCCGGGAAGTCGATGACCGACGACAGGAGCGCCGCGAAGAACTCCGCCGGGTAGTAGACCTTGAGCCAGGCAGTCTCGTAGGTCACCACCGCATAGCAGGCCGCGTGGGACTTGTTGAACGCATACTTGGCAAAGTCCATCATCGTGTCGTAGATGTGGTTTGCCGTCGCCTCGGGGATCCCGCGGCCGGCGCAGCCGGGCACGTTCTGCTCCGGATTGCCGTAGACAAAGTTCCGGCGCTCCTCCTCCATCACGTGCTGCTTTTTCTTTGACATGGCGCGGCGCACCAGATCTGCGCGGCCGAGCGAGTAGCCGCCCAGCTGCTGCACGATCTGCATGACCTGCTCCTGGTAGACGATGCAGCCGTAGGTCGTGGACAGGATCGGCTCCAGTTCCTTCGCGTCGTAGTGGATGGAGGCCGGGTTGTTCTTTCCCTCGATGTAGCGGGGGATGAACTCCATCGGACCCGGGCGGTACAGGGCAATGCCTGCGATCACGTCCTCCATCGAGGAGGGGCGCAGCTGCTTCATGAATGCCTGCATGCCGCCGGACTCGAGCTGGAACACGCCGTCGGTCTTGCCGGTGGAGAGATACCCGTAGACGTTGGGATCGTCGAAGTCGATGTCCTCGATCTCAAAGTGGGGCAGGGGGTTCTCTGTCACCTTCTTCGCCCCGACCTGGGGCTCATAGGAGGGGTACGCCCCGCCGGCCCGCTCCATGGAGCGGTTTGCCATCCGGACCGCGTTGTGGATGACCGAGAGGGTGCGAAGGCCCAGAAAGTCCATCTTTAAAAGGCCCAGCTCCTCGACCCGCGTCATCGTGAACTGGGTCGTGATGGAGCCGTCGGCGGCCCGGGAGAGGGGAATCAGGTTCTCGGCGGGCTCTGCGCAGATCACAACGCCCGCCGCGTGGACGGAGGTGTGCCGGGGCAGGCCCTCGAGCTTTCTCGCCATGTCGATGAGCTGGTGCACCTCCTTTTCGTTCTCGTAGCGCTTCTTCAGCTCGTTGCTCTCCTCCAGGGCCTTGTCCAGGGTGATGTTCAGCTCATTGGGCACGAGCTTTGCGATCTGGTCGCAGAGGGAGTAGGGAAGGTCCATGACCCGCCCCACGTCACGGATCACGCCCTTGGCGGCCAGGGTGCCGAAGGTGATGATCTGGACCACGTTTTCCTTTCCGTACTTTTCGGTCACGTGGTCGATGACCTCCTGGCGGCGCTCGTACTCGAAGTCCACGTCGATATCGGGCATGGAGACACGCTCCGGGTTCAAAAAGCGCTCAAACAGGAGGTCGTACCGAATCGGGTCGAGCTGGGTGATGCCCATGCAGTAGGACACCACCGACCCGGCGGCAGAGCCTCGCCCCGGTCCCACGGCGATGCCGTGCTCCCGGGACCAGTTGATGTAGTCCCAGACGATGAGGAAGTAGTCCACATAGCCCATCTTCTGGATGACGGAGAGCTCATAGGTCAGGCGCTTGCGGACGGTCCCGTCGTCCTTCGGATAGCGCTTTGCAAAGCCCTCGTCGCAGAGGTGGTTCAGATAAGTCCAGGAGTTGTACCCCTCCGGCACCTCGAAGTGCGGGAGCTTGGTCTTGCCGAACTCAATCGTGACGTTGCAGCGGTCCGCGATCTTCTGGGTGTTGTCCAGGGCCTCCTGCGCGTAGGGAAAGAGCGCGCGCATCTCCTCCTCGCTCTTGACGTAGAACTGGCCGCCGGGATAGCGCATCCGGTTCTCATCGGAGAGCTTCTTGCCGGTCTGGATGCAGAGCAGGCAGTCGTGGGCCTCCGCGTCCTCCGCGAAGGTGTAGTGGCAGTCGTTGGTCGCAATGAGGGGAATCCCCAGCTCCTCGTGGAGCTTTAACAGACCCGCGTTGACGGTCTGCTGGTCCGGGTAGCCGTGGTCCTGGAGCTCCAGGAAGAAGTTCCCCTCCCCGAAGATGTCGTTGTACTCCAGCGCGGCCCGCTTTGCCCCGTCCAGATCGCCCCGCACGAGGTTCTTTGCGACCTCGCCCGCAAGGCAGGCGGAGGAGGCGATGATTCCCGTGTGGAACTGCCGCAGCAGCTCCTTGTCCACGCGGGGCTTGTAGTAGTAGCCCTCGGTGAAGGACCGGGAGACGATCTTGGAGAGGTTCGCATACCCCTCGTTGTTCTCCGCCAGGAGGATCAGGTGGTAGTACCGGTCGGACTGGTCCCCCGCCTCCTTGTCGAAGCGGGATCCCGGCGCCACATAGACCTCGCAGCCGATGATCGGCTTGATGCCCGCCTCCAGGGCGGCCTTGTAGAATTCGATGACCCCGTACATGACGCCGTGGTCCGTGATGGCCGCGGCGTTCATTCCCAGCTCTTTGACCCGCTGGACATAGGCCCCGACCTTGTTGGAGCCGTCCAGAAGGGAGTACTCGGTATGGGTGTGCAGGTGAACAAATGACATGTTGCCTTCCTTCTGTGCCGAAGAGGATCACTTCCCGTCCCGGCAGGCCAGGAGGGCCTCCGAGACCGGGATGTCCTCCGGCGTGGTAACCTTAATGTTTCGATAGGAGGCCTCCACCAGCAGGACCTTGCGCCCGGTGATGCTCTCCACCACCATCGCGTCGTCCGTCACGTGGATGCCGCGCTCCGTCAGTTCCGGGAGCAGGATCGGGAGGCTGGCATAGGCGTCCCGGATGAGTGCATAGGAAAAGACCTGGGGAGTCTGGACGATCCAGACCCGGGACCGATCCGGGGTCCGCTCCACAAAGCCGTCCCGGCCGGCGAGCTTCACGGTGTCCTTGGTGGGCATGCCGGCGATACAGGCGCCGGTCTTTTTCACCGCGGCATAGAGCCGCTCCAGGGTGGGCTCATCGAGAAAGGGCCGCGCCCCGTCGTGGATGAAGACATAGTCGCAGGGCCAGTGGATGGCGGCGATGCCCGCCTGCACGGAGAGGTAGCGCTCCGCACCGCCCCGGACAAAGCAGCGGACCTTCTCCCCTCCCTCCGGAACCAGGGAGAGGATGTGTGATGTTACGTACTCCTCATCTCCCTCCGGGATCACCAGCACCAGATCGGTGATCACGGGACTCTGACACAGGGCCGCGAGGGAGTAGTAGAGCAGCGGCTTCCCCGCCAGGGGAAGGTACTGCTTGGGGATCTCTCCCCCCATGCGCCGTCCCTTCCCGGCGGCAAGGAGCACCGCACAGCAGCGATCTTCCATATATATACCTCCAGACACCGGGCGGGTTCCCCCTTCCCTGCCCCAGTCAGAGGTCATTATACCATATATGACCGCGGACTCCTGCCGGCAAAGAAGCCTGCATCTGATCGGGATCCTGCGCATCCGGATACCCATTTTCTGAAATGCGGAGATTGCTGCAGAACGAAAACGAGCACCGGACAGCCCGGTGCTCTCGTTCTGACATTATCGCTCCGAAATGACAAAGCCCGCCTTGAAGGCGCGGGAGGCAAAGGCCGCCTCGTAGTCCGCAAGGTCGTGCCACTCCACCTCCGGGAGCCGGATCAGCCCCTTGGAGAGAAGCTGCAGGGCCGGGGCGAAGGGGCCGCAGCGGCTCCCCACGATGGTGATCTCGTTTACAACAAGATGGCTCATGTCCACCGTGGCTGCCCCCGCATAGGTGCTCTTGAGCACGATGGTCCCCATCCTTCTCGTGATTCTGGCTGCCAGGTCCAGGCCGGAGGGATTGCCGGAGGCATCCACCACGACCTCATAGGTGTCCTGCGCCACATGCGCAGGGTCCGGCTCGTAGTGGGAGGCGGGGTCCGCATAGGCCTCGCTCTCCAGGTTCAGGCCGAAGGAGTCGATGGTCCGCACATGGGCGAGCGGCGCAAACTTTTGAAGCTTTTCCTCGTGCTTTCCGATCACCGTCAGATCCGCACCGGTGAGGCTGAGCACCTGGGCGATCAGATAGGCCAGGCGTCCGTCTCCGATCACGGCCACGTTCCGGTCCGGATCGATGTGCACCTGCTTGGGGATCTCCAGGGCCGCCGCCAAAGGCTCGGTGTAGACCGCAGTCTCCGGGGAGAGGCCCTCCGGCACCTCGTGCACCAGGTGGTCGGCGAGGGTCATGTACTCGGCAAAGCAGCCGTCGGCACCGATCCCAAGAACCCGCCGGTCCGGGCAGTGCTTCTCGCGCCCGCTCCTGCAGTAGAGGCAGTGGCCGCAGCCCTCGTTGAGCTCGCCCACAACAAGCGCCCCCACGAGGTTCCGAAGGTCATGCCCCGTGGCATCAAGGCACGAGGGGTTTGCCGAATCCGGCTCCCCGACGGCATCGATGACGCCGGCAAACTCGTGGCCCATGATGCCCGAAAAGTCCGGCCGGTATCCTCGCAGAATCTCCTTGTCCGTGCTGCAGACATCTGCCCGGAGGACCCGGATCCTGACGTGCCCCGGTGCGGGCTCCGGCTTCGGCAGGTCCTCCCGGTAGGAGGCCTTTTTTCCGTCAAAATAGATTCCCTTCATGCAAAACCATTTCCTTTCTTTGTGTCTCAGCGCTGCGCCTTGTCATAGGTCTGTCCCAGGGCACGGGGTGCCTGGTTGTGGCGGGACAGGAAGACCAGAAGCAGCAGGGTGACCACGTAGGGAAGCGTCATTACCAGATCGCTGTAGGCGGCAGGCATGCCCAGCGCCAGCACGATCTCCGAGCCCGCACTTCTTGCAAAGCCAAAGATCAGGCAGGCGCCCAGGGAGGGCAGGATCTCCCAGTTTCCGAAGATGTAGCCCGCAATCGCAAGATAGCCGTAGCCCATGTAGATGCTGCTCGAGAAGTTGGCCAGAATCGAGTAGGCAAAGCACATGCCGGCAAGACCCGAGAGGGCGCCGGAGACCATGACCGCGATAAACCGCGTCTTTGCCACGTCACCGCCTGCGGCATCCACGGCGGCCGGGTTGTCGCCGCAGGCCCGAAGGCGAAGGCCGAACCGGGTGCGGTAGAGGAAGTACCAGGCGATCACGGCGATCACAATGATGATGATCTCAAAGGGATAGATCTTTGTGAAAAAGGCGCCGAGGATCGGAATCTTGGAGATGCCGGGCACCGTGATGCGGTCGGACACCGACAGGACAAAGCGGTCGGATGCCGCGCCGAAGACCGTGCGGTTTATGGCCTTGGTCAGAAAGCCGGTCAGGGCCGCGCCGAGCACGTTGATGACGACACCGCTGATGACCTGGTTGGCGCGGAAGCGGATGCAAAGGAGTGCGTGCAGCATCGCGTACACGCAGCCCCCCGCCATCGCCACCAGGAGGGAGACGTAGTAGGGCAGCTGGGAGTCCGGATTCATGTGCTGGGCCATCACGTAGGCGGTCAGGCCGCCGACGAAGGCGCCCATGCCCTGCAGGCCTTCCAGGGCCAGGTTGGTCACGCCGCTGCGCTCCGAGTAGATGCCGCCGATCGCCATGATGAACAGAGGAAGCGAGAAGCTCAGACCGTCGATGATGATGGTATCAATTGCGTTCAGCATGTTTTTTCTCCTTTCTCCCCATGCGCTCCATGAAGTAGAAGTTGCAGGCGCAGGCGAGCAGGATCAGGCCCGTGATGACGTCTGCGATCTCCGCCTCCAGTCCCGCCTGGGACTGCAGATAGGTGGATCCCTTGGAGATGATCTCGATCAGGAACGAGGCAAAGAAGATGCCGACGGGATCGTTGTTGCCCAGAAGTCCCACGGCGATCGCATCGTACCCGGTGGAGAGGAGGACCCTGGGCTGAATCGAGTTCACATAGCCCAGGTAGTAGGTGACGCCCGCAAGTCCCGCCAGCGCGCCGGAGATCGCCATGGAGAGGACAATCCGGGAGCCGACATGGATGCCGATGTAGCGGGAGGCGGTGCGGTTCGTGCCGACGGCGCGCAGCTCAAAACCGAACACCGTCTTGTCGAAGACGAACTTCACGAGCAGCATCGTGACGATCGCGATCAGAAAGCCGATGGGCAGATCGTACTTGTAGCCGCCGATCAGGACCTGGTGGAAGGAGAGCCGGGCGTTGTCCCCGATGGCCCGGGACTGGCGGGAGACGGGGTCGATGTAGCTCGTCTGGATCATAAAGCTGATGACGTACTCGGCGATGTAGTTGATCATGATCGAGGAGACCACCTCATTCACGTTGAAGCGGTACTTCAGGTAGCCAATCAGCGCGCCGCCCGCCATGCCGAAGAGAATGCCGATGATGACCACCAGGGGCTTGGCAATGCCCGCCGGCAGGCCGGAATAGCCCACCAGGACCGTGGCCGCAAAGCCGCCGATCAGCATCTGTCCGGAGATGCCGATGTTGAACAGGCCGCAGCGCATGGCCACCGCGTAGGAGAGCGCCGCGAAGATCATCGGCGTCCAGTAGTCGACGTAGCTGGAGAGGTCGGTGAGCATCGACTGCCCGCCGCCGTACCGGGGCTTGGGTGCAAGGCCCACGCCCTGGAGCAGGTTGTAGTAGGCGCTCAGGGGGTTCTTCCCCAGAATCAGGATCACCACGGCGCCGGCCAGAAGGCTCACCAGCACGGAGAGCACCGCGGCCTTCAGATATTTTTTGCTTTCCGCACTCATGCGTGTTTCACCCCCATCATGTATTCGCCCACCTCAGCCGTGGTAAACTCCGAGGCCGGTGCAATCTTGCCGATGCTGCCGCTGTAGATGACGCCGATCGTGTCCGCGAGCTGCATGATCTCATCCAGCTCCAGGGAGATCAGGAGCACAGCCTTGCCCTTGTCCCGCTCACCGAGGATCTGCCGGTGGATGTTCTCGATGGCGCCGATGTCAAGGCCCCGGGTGGGCTGCACGAAGATCGTGAGCTTGGCGTCCTCCTCGATCTCCCGCGCGACAATCGCCTTCTGCTGGTTGCCGCCCGACATGGAGCGGACGATGGTCGCGACGCCGTTTGCAGAGCGGATGTCGTACTTGCCGATCAGCTCCTCACCGAAGGTGTTCGTGGTCTTCTGATCCCGCACGCCCCGGTGCTCGAAGGGCTCCCGGTTGTACCGCCGAAGGGCCAGGTCGTCGGAGAGCGCAAAGTCGAGGACAAGGCCCGTCGTCTGCCGGTCCTCCGGGATGTAGGAAAGGCCCGCCCTTGCGCGGCTCCGGATGTCCAGCGGCGCAAGGTCCTTCCCGAGGATCGAGATCTTTCCCTCCGCCGCCGGCAAAAGCCCCGCGATCGCGTCCGCGATCTGGGTCTGGCCGTTGCCGGAGACGCCGGCGATGGCGAAGATCTCGCCCTCCCGAATCTCGAAAGACACGTCCTTCACCACCGGGAAGCCGTCCTCGTTCTTCACGGTCAGATGGGACACGGACAGCACGGTCTTGCCAAAGGAGGCCGGGGCCTTTTCGAGGGTCAGGGCCACCTCGCGGCCGACCATGAGGTTTGCCATCTCCTTCGTGTCCATCGAGGCGACATCATAGGTGCCGATCAGCTTGCCCCGGCGCAGGATGGCGCAGCGGTCCGCGACCTGCTTGATCTCCTCGAGCTTGTGGGTGATGAGGATGATCGTCTTGCCGCCGTCCCGGAGGTTCCTGATGATCCGAAGGAGGGAGTCGATCTCCTGCGGGGTCAGAACCGCCGTCGGCTCATCGAAGATCAGGATCTCCGCCTTCCGGTAGAGCATCTTTAAGATCTCGACCCGCTGCCGGGTGGAGACGTTGACCTTCGAGATCACGTCCGTCGGATTGACCTCCAGTCCGTACTGCTTGGAGAGCGCCGCGATCTCCTCGTTGGCCCGCTTCCGGTCCACGCAGGGCAGAAAGCCCGCGGCCTTTTTCATCGGCTCCACGCCGAGCACGATGTTCTCCGCGATCGTGTAGTTGGACACCAGCTTGAAGTGCTGGTGCACCATGCCGATGTTCAGATGGCTGGCATAGGAGGGCGAGGTGATCTTCTCCTCCTTTCCCCGGATGAAGATCTGCCCCTCGTCGGGCTCATACATGCCAAAGAGCATGCTCATCAGCGTGGACTTGCCGGCGCCGTTCTCTCCGAGGATGGCAAAGATCTCTCCCTTCTTCACCCCGATGGAGACATCGTCGTTGGCGACGATCCCGGGAAAGCGCTTTGTGATGTGCCTCATCTCCACAATGTATGGACTCTCTTCCATAAACGTGTCCTTTCGCGATGAATCAAAAAAAGAATGCACGGGCGTGCAGCGATTGTTGCTGCACCCCACTGTGCATTCTACACCAGACCGCCTCCTTTTGCGGAGGGCAGTCCATATTTCCTGTTTACTGAAGGGAAGCCTTGAACTCATCGGGGGTGGTGCCGCCGAAGGAAGCGGGCACAACCGTGCCGTCCTTGACCTTGGCGAACGCCTCGTCAATCTTGGAGATCTCATCTGCGGTCAGCTGGCATCTGCCCTCCTCGGAGACATATCCGGTGGAGTCGGTGTCGGCGCCCAGAAGTGCATCCTCACCCTTGAAGGTGCCCTCAGCGATCTTCTCGAGCTGCTCCTTGACGTTCTTGTCCATGATCTTGAGTCCGGAGGTCAGGACGATGTTGGAGCTTCCGTTTGCGCCATCGTCATACTGGTCGACATCGCAGCCGATGACATAGACGCCGTCCGCCTCCTTGGCAGCCGTGAAGACACCGTTGCCGGAGTTGCCGGCAGCGACGAAGATCACATCGACGCCCTCTTTGATCAGGTTGTCGCCAACGGTCTTGCCGGTCGCCTCATCGTTGAAGGAACCGATGTAGTTGCCGCCGACGTTATTGTTGTTGGCATCCGTTCCGGCATAGGAAGGAAGCTCAACGATCTCTGCGCTGGTGCCGTACTCTGCGTTGGCATAGTAGACACCGGACATGAAGCCGTACTGGTAGTTGACGTTGGAAGGATAAGCCAGGCCGTTGACCACTGCCACCTTGTTGGACTTGGTTGCAAGGGCAGCTGCGATGCCGGCCGGGAAGCCGGACTCCTGCTCCTTGAAGGTCATGGAGTAGACGTTGTCAAAGGCGCCGTCCTTGGTGGAGCCGTCTGCATAGGTGGGCGTGGAGTCCACAAGGATGAAGTCCACATCCGGGTTGGCATCGGCGATGTCGCCGATGGCGCTGAACTGGTAGCCGCAAAGGACGATGACATCATAGTCTGCGACGATGTCGGAGACCTTCTGGATGCAGGCCGTCACATCGCCGGTGGTCTCCTGAACCGGAGTCACCGTGGAGTTCGGCGCTTCCGCGATGAAGTCCAGGATGCCGTTGTAGTTGTTCTCATTGAAGGAGCCGTCATCGACGCCGCTGGGAGAGGAGACAATGGCGATCTTCAGCGCAGCGCTGGAGATGGCATCATCGACTGCAGCGGTCTCGGTAGCACCCTCTGTGGTGCTCTCGGTGGCAGCAGCAGGTGCCTCGGTGGTGTCCTCGGCAGCAGCCTCGGTGGCAGCGGTCGTGGCGGCAGTCGTGGACGCCGTGTCGGATGAGCTGATCGCCTCGCCGCAGCCGGCCAGCATGCCGGTGCCCAGGGCGAGTGTCATCACCACACTGAGTAACTTTTTCTTCATAAATGATCCTCCTTTGCAGCCCCGGCCGGACCGGGGTATACAACCTGTCCGGAAGAGAACCGCCTTGGTACAGCACTTTTCCGGGCCCAACGGAAGAAATTATGCCACAAGGAGATCAAAAAGCAAGGCAGCAGCGCCCGACTTTGCAGATTTTTCCGGGATTCGGGAAAAAGGGGCGGCGTCTTCCCGTCTGTTCCCATCATATCCTGCTGTTTTTGTCCTGTTCTCCGACCTGCCTGGGTCTTTCCCGCCATATTCTGATCAGTGCGAGAGCACCTTCCACATCTGGACAAAGTCCCGATAGGTGCCGTCCCGCCGGCGCACCGCATCCGGAAGACGCCCAGTCTCCTGGTAGCCCATCCGGTCATAGAGGCGCCGCCCCCGCTCGTTTCCGTCGATGTAGGTGAGCTCGAGCTGCCGCAGGGCGCGGTTTCTTCCCGCCTTCTCCAGCTGCTCCAAGAGGGCCGCCCCAAGGCCAAGGCCCCAGTAGGGCCGAAGCAGTGACAGGGAGACCTCGCCCCGATGGCAGAGTTTTTTCCGGGGCGGCACCGAGAGCGCGCCGCTCCCCGCGAGCCTCCCGTCCACCCAGACGCCGATGAGGAGGGAGTCGGGATCCTCCAGGCCTTTTGCAAGGAACGCGCTCTCCCTCTCCGCGGTCAGATCCGCAAGCTCCTCCGGGTACCGGATCAGAAACTCCGTCTCCCCGGCACTCTGCTTCAGATAGTCGACAAACTCCGCTGCGTGCTCCGGGCCGGGTGTCGCAAAGACCGCGGTCCGCTTTCCCGGAAGAAACAGCGTGTTCGGTTCTGCAATCATGGTCTTCTCCCCCTGATTTCTTCTTACCGCTTTCCCAGCTCCAGGTTCGGCACGGCGTTCAGCGAGAAGTCGCTGCGAACGCCCTTTCTAAACTCGTAGTAGCCGGCGCAGCCGATCATCGCCGCGTTGTCCGTGCAGAGGATCGGCGGCGGGCAGTAGAAGGAGACGCCCCGCTTCTCGCACTCCTCCCTGGCCTTTGCCCGCAGGGCGCTGTTGGAGGCAACGCCCCCCGCCAGGGCAAACTTCTTCATGCCCAGCTGGTCCAGCGCCTCCATGGCGTGGCCCACCAGCACCTCCACCACCGATTTCTGGAAGGAGGCCGCCACGTCCGGCACGCTGATCTCGTGTCCCTGCATCTTCTCGGTGTTCAGGTAGTTGAGCACCGCAGACTTGAGGCCCGAGAAGGAGAAGTCGTACTCGGAGCCCGTCACCTTTCCGCGGGGGAAGGAAATCGCGTCAGGATTTCCCTCCCGGGCTGCCTTGTCGATCTTCGGGCCGCCGGGATATCCCAGGCCGATCGCCCGCGCGACCTTGTCGAAGGCCTCGCCCGCCGCGTCATCCTGGGTTCTTCCCAGGATCTCATATTCCCCGTAGTCCCGCACCACCACGAGGTGGGTGTGGCCGCCGGAGACCACCAGGCACACAAAGGGCGGCTCCAGGGTCTTGTCCGCGATGAAGTTCGCGCTGATGTGTCCCTCGATGTGATGCACGCCGATGAGCGGGATATTCCCCGCAAAGCACAGGGCCTTGGCAAAGGAGACGCCCACCAGGAGGGCTCCCACAAGGCCCGGTCCGTAGGTGACCGCCACCGCGTCCAGATCCTGGAGGCTCGTCCCGGCCTCCCGCAGGGCCTGGCCCACCACCTGGTTGATCCGCTCCGTGTGCTTTCTCGAAGCGATCTCCGGGACGACGCCCCCGTAGAGGGTGTGGATGTCGATCTGGGAGGAGATCACGTTGGAGCGCACGTCGCGCCCGTTGACCACCACCGCAGCCGCGGTCTCATCGCAGCTGGATTCGATTCCGAGTATGGTACAAGTTTTTTCAGTCATCATTCTCCTTGCGCGCAGGGGTTTTGTCCTCCTCCTGCTGCGCGTCCTCCGAAAAGTTCAGGGTCAGGCTCTTTCCGTCCCTGCCGGCCACCGTGCGGGCAAAGATCTTCCTCGTCGCGGGGATATAGGCCTCCGGGTGCATCTCCGAGGGGGAGAAGTGGGTGAGCCAGAGCTGCTTTGGCTGCGCCTTCTCCGCCAGATGCGCCGCCTCGGAAAAGGTCATGTGCTTCTTCTCCTTCGCCTTGGGGAGCTTGTCGTCCTCCCCGTACATGCCCTCGCAGATGAACAGGTCCGCATCCTTTGCGCAGGCCACGATGTTGCTGCAGGGCCGGGAGTCCGTCGCGTAGGCGATCTTAAGGCCCCGTCTTTCGGGGCCCATGACCATGTCCGGGGTGTAGCACCTGCCGTCCTCCTCGATGGTCTCCCCCTTCTGGAGCCGGGACCAGAGGGGCAGGGGAATCCCCTGCTCCTTCGCCCGCGCCGCGTCAAAGCGGCCCGCCCGGTCCAGGGTGAAACTGTAGCAGTAGCAGGGCACCCGGTGGTTGACCCGGTAGGCCCGGATGTGGAAGTCCTTCTCCCCGGGCAGATCCAATTCCTCCTGGTCCTGCTCCAGCTCCCGATACTGAATCGGAAAGGGGAGCTCCGGGGCAATGATGCGCAGGCTCTCCACCACCTTCTGCAGGCCCTTGGGCCCCACCATGAGCACCGGCTCGGTGCGCTCCGCATTGCCCATGGAGAGCAGCATCCCGGGGAGCCCCGAGATGTGGTCCGCGTGGTAGTGGGTGAAGAGCATCACATCGATGGGATTGGGGCTCCAGCCCCGCCGCTTCATCGCGATCTGGGTGCCCTCCCCGCAGTCGAGCAGGATGCTCCTTCCGTTGTAGCGGACCATCAGGGAGGTCAGCCATCTCTGCGGCAATGGCATCATGCCGCCGGTTCCCAATAAGCAGATATCAATCAAATCCGTACCATCCTCGTGCTGTTACTGTGTCCTCAGGTTTCCCCCGCGCGCCGTTTCCACATGATGAGGGCGTGCTCCGTGGGGTTGGTGTAAAAGTTTTTGCGCACCCCCTCCGTCACAAAGCCGAAGCTCTCGTAGAGGGCGCGGGCCGCCGTGTTGCCCTCCCGCACTTCCAGGGTGTAGTCCCCGGGGACGAGCGTCTTCCCGGCTAAGAAGACCTCCTCCAGGAGGCGGTGGGCAATGCCGCGCCTTCGGAAGGCGGGGAGGACCGCCACGTTGGAGATCTCTCCGTCGCCTGCGATCACCTGCAGGCCCACGGTGCCGACGATCTTCTCCCCCTCCCCGGTCTCCACCACTGCCTTGAAGTAGTGGGCGTAGGGGAGAAGGAGCGTTGCCCGGTAGCTTGCCTCCGACCAGGCCTCCGGAAAGCAGACCTTCTCCAGGGCTGCCGCCTCCGCCGCGTCCTCCCGCACCATCGGGAGGATGCGGAGCGCGTCACGTTCCGGCATGGTCCTGTGCCTTTCGGTCCTTTAAAAGCCGCCCTGCTGCCAGGGCGTCCATCGCGTGCTCCGCCCTTGCCTCCTCGAGCTGGCGCTCCGCCTGGCTCTTTCGAAGGTACTCGGGGCGGAAATCATCCGCGTTGATCAGGGCCTTATCACCCAGCTCCCGCCAGCGCGCCATCGCCAGCGTCGCGGTGACCGCCGGGCTCTGCCGGTTCATAAATGCGGGCGCGATGCGGTAGGAAACCTGGAGCTTGGACTGGATGAGCTCCATGGCTGCCGGCACGCCGTCGCCAAGAAACAGTACCTCCCGGCCCCTGGCATTTAAATCCTCCAGGATTTCCCCGGCCGGCACTGCACAGCAGGGGCGCAGGGTCACCGGGTGATCCTTTTCCTCATAGATTCCGGTATAGACCTGGCCGCGCCGCGCGTCCATCAGCGGGCAGACCAGGGCATCGGTTCCGAAGGCCGCCGCGGCCAGCGCGTCGGTTGTCGGAATCCCGATGATGGGTTTTTTCAGGGCAAAGCCCATGCCCTTGGCGGTGGCGGCGCCGATGCGAAGCCCCGTAAAGGAGCCCGGCCCCTCGGTCAGGGCAATGGCGTCCACGCTGGCAAGGTCCAGGTCCAGGCGCTTTGTCAGCTCCTCCATGATGGGCACCAGGGTCTGGCTGTGGGTCAGCCGGTTCTGAATCCGGTACTCCCCCAGCAGCTTATCATCCTCCAATACGGCGCAGCCCGCCACCGGGCCGGAGGCCTCAATCGCAAAAATTTTCACCGCGTCTCCTTTTCCCGGCTGCCTGCTGCCGCCGGTCCGATGACGATGCGGCGGTAGTCCAGGCCCTTTGCCAGGTCCTTCTCAATGGTCACATGGGTCACGCCCTCCGGCAGGATCTCCTCGATCTTCTCCGGCCACTCGATGATGGACACGCCCTGGCCGAAGATGTAGTCGTCGAAGCCGACCTCCTCCATCTCCTCCGGGTCCTCGATCCGGTACACGTCGAAGTGGTACAGGGGCAGACGCCCGGTCGTGTAGATCTGCAGGATCGTGAAGGTGGGGCTGTTCACCGGCTCCTCGATTCCAAGCCCTTTGGCGAGGCCCTTGGTCAGCACCGTCTTTCCGACTCCCAGGTCCCCGTGCAGGGCGTAGATGTCGCCGGCCTTCGCCCGCTGTCCGATCTGCTCCCCGATGCGCAGGGTATCCTCCCGGGAATAGCTCTCAAATGTCTGTTGTTCCATAGCGATTCCTCTGAAATTCCTCTCTCTGCAGACAAAACCCGCCGAAGCCGGTTTGGCTTCGACGGGCTCTATTCTATCATAGCTTTGCGCTTCCTGAAATCCTCATGCGCTCTGGCGGGTTCCCTTCAGGATCGGGGAGAGCTTCTTGTAGACCAGGAACGTCAGCGCCACATCGATCAGACCCTTGACCAGGGTGAAGGGCAGGTTGAAGACGAGCAGGCTCTGCAGGATGCTCTTCACGGACGGCAGGATCGCCTGGTAAGCGGCGAGGATCGTCTCCTCGGGCATGAAGTTGTAGTACACCGGGTAGACGATGAAGTAGTTCGAGGGCACGGAGAACAGTGCCATCGCCGCTGCGCCGGCGAGGGAGGCGATGACCGCTCCCTTCTTGGTGGTGTTCTTGCGGTAGATCAGGCCTGCCACTGCGGTGAAGACTGCGCCCAGCATGAAGTTGGAGAGCTCACCCACGGCGAAGGAGCCGGAGAAGAGGCAGTGGAACAGGTTTTTCACCAGCTCAATGAGGACGCCGTACACCGGGCCCAGGGCGAAGGCCCCGAGGAGTGCCGGGAAGTCCGAGATGTCCAGCTTGATAAAGCTCGGCATCAAAAGGGCAGGGAGCTCCAGAAGCTGCAGCACAAAGGCCGCGGCGGAGAGGACGCCCGTGACCGCAATGGCGCGGGTGGTGGCGGAGGATCTGCGGGATCCCGCCGGTCTGTTCTTTTCCATGGTTGTTTCTGACATCGTGAAGTCTCCTTTCTGCTGTTTGAATACCCGCATTTCCCAAAGGAGACAACCGCGTACTGTCTGCCGATTCAAAAACGCCCCGCAGAAAAGATTCTGCAGGGCGGCGGCATACGAATCAAGATGCGAACCGCAGCAGCGGATCGCTTGGATTCCACGCACTCAAGTTTTCTTCTTCCATCCAGACTTTACTGTTGGTCCCGTACTTGCAACGGGTCAGCCGGCTATGCCGGGTCGCGGACTTTACCGCCAGTGGGGACTTGCACCCCGCCCCGAAAAACACTCAAGTATTCAGTTTGTGATGTTTTCCGGAAACAGCACCCGCTGCTTCCTACAGACCACACTGTACACCTTCCCTGCTGCGTTGTAAAGAGGAAGTTGTAATCTTTTTTCTTGCCCTGAAGTGTAATTCAAAACTCCACTGAAGTGGATATTAATCTTTCACTTGGTTCTACATTGATATAAGTCTTACACTATCTCCACTAAAAGCTGCCCTACTTTTCCCTGACTGTACTATACTGTTTCCCGTTGCGAATTAAAAAAAGAGACAGAAGGCCAACATCCCTGCAAGAAAGTACCTTCCGTCTCACCACTATAGGCAGGCGAGTATTGCTACCCGTCTGCCTGTAATGATAGCCATGAAGAGTACATCAGACAAGAGTCAATTGAACTTTATCCAGAGAGCTACGGAAGAAGCACAAGAGCGTTACGATGCCGAGGTCAGTCAGTTCCAGCGCAGCTACAATGAGAAGCACCCCTTGCAGCACATCTGGCGTCACATCATCGCCAAACGAAGGATCACCGTCCTGTACGAGTCAGAGGATGTCTCCGTTGTGATCCAGGTGGTCCGTTTTGTCTACGCGCACACTTCCCAAACCTTCACCTTCTACGGGACGCTCCTTCTGCGCCGCACGCATTACGCCTTCCACCTCCTCAGGAAGTGGATCGGCAGCCGGCCTGCCAACCTCTCCCGGGACGTGGAAAAGCGCTGGGCCTCCTTCGTCAGCGTCCCCGAAAAGGTCCGTGTTTCAGCCGATTTCCTGGGAGCATAGATGAACGCTACCTCCTCCCCCTCCGGACGATTCATACTGGCCCCATAAGGGCAAAAATGCCCAAGGAGGCGTGATCATGGCAGGTTTGAACAAGAATAAGGCACTCTCACTGGACGAGCGGAGGTTCATTGAGCAGGGGATCGGCAGCGGATCCTCCAAGGCAGCGATTGCTTCCGCTCTGGGCAGGGACAAGTCTACCATCGGCAAAGAGATCAAGCTGCACAGAACCCTGAAGTACAAGTGCCGGCTGAGGCGAGAGTGTGGGGCCTATAAGAGCTGCAGCTGGGGGCGTGAATGCCCGGATGACTGTCCGGACTTTGTCCAGTTCACCTGCGGCAGGAGGGATCGCTCCCCGGGTGCCTGCAATGGCTGTGAGAATTACGCAAGGTGCCGTTTTTCAAAGTACTACTACTCCGCTGCAAAGGCAGATATGGAATACCGGGAGCTCCTTGTTAATTCCAGGACCGGGGCCAACCTCACGGAGGAGGAAGCAAAACGGATGGCTGCCATCATTAAACCTGCACTTCAGAAAGGTCACTCTCCCTATCGGATTCTGCAGGATCATCCGGAGCTGAACATCTCAGAGAAGACCCTCTACAACTACATCGACGAAAAGGTCTTCAGTGTCGTCGGCATTGCCAACATCGACCTTCGCCGCAAGGTCTCCAGAAAGATTCCCAGGAAGCTTGCGCACAACTACCGGAAGCGGCAGGAACGATCATATCTGCGTGGCCGCAGTTATGCGGACTACAAAGCGTACATAGAGAACTTCCCAAACGCTTCCGTTGTTGAAATGGACACCGTCTACAACGACGTGTCACACGGGCCTTTCATGCAGACCTTCAAGTTTCTCAACTATTACCTGATGGTCGCTGTTTATCACGATACCAAGACCGCCCAGGACATGCTGGACGGTGTCAGCCTGCTGAATCAGGTCCTTGGTGATGCTCTCTTCAAAGAGCTCTTTGAAGTACTGCTGACAGACCGCGGCGATGAATTCACCCTCGCCAGGGCAATGGAAACCGGCGCAGACGGCAGTCAGCGGTGTCACGTTTTTTACTGCGATCCCATGCAGTCAGGACAAAAAGGTTCGCTGGAAGTCAATCACGAAGAGCTTCGCTACATCTGCCCGCACAGGGACAACTTAAGAGACCTCGGCCTTGTGAACCAGACCGCATTGAACTTTGCGATCTCCAATATCGCAAGCTCCGCTCATCCGGCGATAGGCGGGAAGTCTCCCATCGAGTACACCCGATTCATGAAACCGGAGCTATGGGAAAAGCTTCAGACTTTCGGAATCCAGGAGATTCCCAGAGATGACATCGATCTCACGAAGCACTGCCTGGAAAGGTTTAAAAAGAATCCAGGAGAAGGGAGTCAGGCATGAACGAAAAAGCCTTTTTTAATCTTGACAGCTCCGAACTGGAAGCAGATCTAGAGGACCGAATCCGGTTTCTGAACACGATTCTCAATCGGCATGGCGTCTGGTTCAATCTCCTGCACGACAAGGAAGGATATCGAAAGCTCCTGGTCATGGTGAATCCCGGAACGCTGAAGCGGCATGCAGGCAAGCGCAGGCAGGATATCTACCTGCCGGATACCTCCTCCAGGATCGGAAAACGCATCTGTACCGTCGATGATGTCCGGAAGATGGAGAGCACCGGTATGACCACTTCCGTCATCACGGATCTGATCCGGATCAGCCGATCCACCTATTTCAGAAGGAAGAAAGCAGCCGCTGACAAGCAGGGGTGGGAAGCCTTCTGAGATCAACGATTACCGTGTGTAGAGTATACACACACGGAGAAAGGAGGTCAGACGAGATGCTCCATGAAGAAACGGGTTAACATCTACATCTCCGAGGATACATCCAAACGCCTGAAGGCTTACGCGGAGGAAAAACACTCCAGCGTGAGCCAGATCATTACCGACTGGATCTGGCATGCAAGAGTCGGAAAACGGAAACCACAGAATTAAAACGGCACCGCAAAGCTGAGAAATCTGAACTACAGAAAACGCCTGCAGGGCCTTCACTACAAAGAAAAAATCCAGAGGCAGAAATCAATCTTCAGGAAACATCCTGTTCGTTGAATTCACCTCTGGTTTTTATACTCCGAAGTGAATATCTTCCATGAATTCAGGGCCTTTGTAAGACTCTGGTCCACGAAATCAGCCTCAATCCACCCCTTTACTGCCCTCATCGCAGGAGTAATTTCCACTGTCGCCGGAGAGTGCTTAAAAGTGGAAATCAACTTTTCACTTCAGCTCTTTTTTCTTGCTTCTGTCTCGAGGTCCTGCGGCTTACCCGTTGACGACCTTCAGGTTGAAGCTGTTGACGGCCTTTCTCTCCTCCTCGGCGGAATCCACCTTGGCGATGCAGGCGCCCAAGCGCCGCATCTTCTCAGGGAAGTCCTCATACCCCCGCTCGATGTAGTGGATGTCGTAGACCTCGGAGTAGCCCTGGGCAGAGAGCGCCGCGATGACAAGGGCCGCACCGGCGCGCAGGTCCGGCGCCTGCAGGTTTGCCCCGGTGTAGCGCTCCACGCCCTCGATGATCGCGGTGTTGCCCTCGACCCGCATCTGGGCGCCCATCTTGGTGAGCTCGTCCACGTACTTGAACCGGTTCTCAAAGATGCTCTCCGTCACGATGCTCGTGCCCTTGGCAAGGCCAAGGAGCACCGAGATCTGGGGCTGCATGTCCGTCGGAAAGCCCGGGTAGGGCAGCGTCTTGACGTTGGTGTGGTCCAGCCTTCTGTTTGCCACGACCCGCACCGAGTCGTCGCTCTCCGTGACCTCGCACCCCGCCTCGATCAGCTTTGCGGTCAGACACTCCAGGTGCTTGGGGATCACGTTGGTGATCGTCACGTCCCCGCGGGTCGCGGCGGCGGCGTACATGAAGGTCCCCGCCTCGATCTGGTCCGGGATGATGGAGTACTCGGTGCCGTGGAGGTGATCCACGCCCCGGATCCGGATCACGTCCGTCCCGGCGCCGCGGATCCGGGCGCCCATGCTGTTCAGGAAGCTCGCCAGGTCCACCACGTGGGGCTCCTTGGCCGCGTTCTCGATGATGGTGTCGCCCTTTGCCAGGCAGGCTGCCATGATGATGTTGATGGTGGCGCCCACGGAGACCACATCCATATAGATGTGGCTGCCCACGAGCTTGTCCGCCTTGGCCTCCACGAGGCCGGGCGGCGCCACCCGCACCTGGGCACCCAGGGCGCGGAAGCCCTTGATGTGCTGGTCAATGGGGCGCAGACCGATGTTGCAGCCGCCGGGCAGGGCCACGGTCGCCTGCTTGTACTTTCCCAGAAGGGCACCGATCAGGTAGTAGGAGCCGCGGATCTTGCGGACGGCCTCCGTGTCCACCGGTTCGTTCCGGATGCCCTTTCCATTGATCACGTAGGTATGGCGGTCCGGATGGGAGACGGCGGCGCCGATCTCCTCCACCGCGCCGACAATCGCCCGGATGTCGCTGACATCCGGAATGTTTTCAATTGTCACAGGCTCGTCGGCCATGATGGCAGCAGCCAGGATCCCCAGCGCCGCATTCTTGGCGCCGGCAATCTCAATCTCCCCCGACAGGGGCGTGCCGCCTTTGATCACGTAATGTTCCATATATAAAAACAGCTTCCTCGCTCACTTCGTTCAAAGCAACGGTACGAGAATAAAGCAGAACCGCACACTTGTCAAATCCGGAGCCGACAATTCGGCGGTTTTTGTCCGAACTCCCCCGCCATCCTAGTTGGAGACGTAGTTCAGCGGGTTCACCGCGACGCCGTTGATGCGCATCTCAAAGTGCAGATGCGGTCCCGTGCTGTTGCCGGTGTTGCCCGAGAGCGCGATGCGCTCGCCCTGGGTTACCGTCTCGCCGACGGAGACCAGGATCCGGGACAGATGGCCGTAGCGCGTGACCACGCCGTCCGCGTGCTGGATGTACACCGCATTGCCGTAGCCGGAGACCCAGCCTGCGGTGATGACCTTGCCGCCGGAGGAGGCGCGGACCGTGGTGCCAATGGACACCGCGATGTCGACGCCCTGGTGGTAGGTCGAGGCCCCCGCCTTCGGGCGGGAGCGCGTGCCAAAGCCCGAGGAGATGTACCCCGAGGACACCGGCCAGATGAAGGTCGGCGGCGACTGGGTGCCCCGCTCGATGATCTCGGGGACGGCCTCCTTGATGGTCTCCTGCCGCACGATCGTGCTGTCCGTCTGCACGCCGTTCTGGTAGGTCACATCCGCCAGAACCCTGCGGCGGCCGGTCACGGCCTCCTGGATCACCTCAGACTTCGTGGTGTACCAGCTGTCGTTGTCCTTGTAGATCGTGTCGGCGGTGTAGTTCTCCTCGTAGGTCTTCGCCATCACCACGTCCACAGACAGCTTTGGCTGGGAGACGGTGACCACCAGGTTGTCGCCGGGCAGAATCGTGGAGTTCTCGCTCTCCAGGTTCGTGTTCATGGCGATGAGGTCATCGGTGGAGATGCCGAACTTCTCGGCGATGCCGGAGAGGGTGTCGCCGCTTTGCACCTCATAGGTGGTGTTGACCTCGCTCTCCCCCTCCACGTCCTGGACCGCATCGGAGAGCGATGTGATCTGGTTTGCGGGCATGTAGGCCTCGGAAACCTCGATCCGCTCGCCGAAGGAGATCTCCCGAAGGCCCGTCGCGAAGTCGTTCAGGTCGTAGGAAGCCGGCTGCACCGCGTCAAAGTACGCGGAGAGCTGCTGCTCGATGCCGGCAAGGGGCAGGTCGCTGGTGGTCTCCTCCTCCTGCTCCTCCTCGTCGGAGGAGAGGATCTGGGTGGTCAGCACCGTGATCTTGCGCGTATCGTCCCGCACCAGGTTCACCACGTGGTTGTGGTCCGGGTCGTACTGGTCCAGCACCGTCTGCAGGAGGGACGTCACATCGCTCTCCGACTGGAGGTTCACCGTGTAGTTCCCGATCTTCAGGGTGTAGCAGTGCTCCAGGCTCCGCTCCTCGTGGGCAGAGAGCACCTCCACCATCCGGTCCACCACGTCCGCCTCGGAGTCGGTCTGTCCCCAGAACACCTCCTCGGACTCCACGGTGGGCCGGGCATTGATAAAGAGCATCTCTTCCGAGCTCTTTGCGATCTGGCGCCGGGCTTTGATGTAACAGTCCTTCGCGTCCTCCTCCGAACCCAGCGTCCCCACCTCTTCCCCGCACAGGTAGACGTGGAACAGGTTGTCGCCCTGGGAAGAGGGGAACACAAAGTTCGGCACAAAGAACAGACTCAGGGCCAGCACGAACAGCGACGCCAGAATCGCGTGCAGTTCCCCGGTTTTCGTCCTGCGCATGCGCTCAGCCGCCGGTCACCAGCCGGATGACCAGCTGCACCAGGCCCAGGGAATCGGCGATCTCATACAGAAACAGCAGCAGCACCAGCACAAAGGTCGGCGCCGCCAGGGGATTCTTCTTCGGCTCGTGCACCGCGTCCTTGAGGGTGTCCAGCTGGTTAGAGAGGGTCTTGGTCTGATCCTGCAGGAGCTGATCCGTCGCCGCCTGGATGTTGCGGTAGACCCGGACATTCTCCTTGTGGTTGAACTGGTTGGACTCCTGAATCAGGTCGGCGATCTTCTCCTGGGTGGCCTCGATCTCGCCAAGCAGCGCCGTTTGGCTCTGCTCGAGGCTTGCGGTCACCTTCTCGGAGGCGGCAGCGCCGTCCTCCCGGGGCGTGTTCTCGATCACGGTCTGGACGCCCTTTGCGGTCTCCACGTTCATGCGCCGCAGCTCACCGATCATCTCGTTGTTCTTACGGTACAGGGCCTTGAGCTCCTCGATCTCCCGGGCGTAGGTATTTGCCGCCTCCCGGAGTGCCTGGGTCTCCTGCTGCTCTGCCGCACCGTTTGCCAGGATCATGTCGTCTGGGCTCTGCATGCCCTCATTCCATCTCTGCGCCATCACCTGCCTCCTCGTGTGAATGATCTTATCATCTGACTGTCTGGTTTTCAACGATAGACAAACGGCCCCGCCGGGTCACGAATACCCCTCCTCCACCGAGATCTCCTGGATCTCATTGTTGAGGGTGAGCATCTTTTCGTCCAGCTCCGAGACCATGTCGGCGCACTCCTTGAGTTCCGCGGCAATGCCCTCGGGCACCTCCCCCGGGAACTTGTACTGGATCTTGTGCTCCAGGGACGCCCAGAAGTCCATCGCGATCGTGCGGATCTGGATCTCCACCTTGGTGTCCACGATCCGGTCCGAGAGGTACACCGGCACCGTCACGATCATGTGGTAGCTCTTGTACCCGCTGGACTTGGGGTTCTGCAGGTAGTCCTTGATCGCCAGCACGCGGATGTCGCTCTGGTTCGAGATCATGTCCGCGATCTTGTAGATGTCGCTGGTAAAATCGCAGATCACCCGGATGCCCGCGATGTCGTTGCAGTAGTACACCATGTTTTCGAGGGTGACCTCGTAGCCATGGCGGCGGAGCTTCTTGGAGATCGACTCCGGCGTCTTGAGCCGCGACTTGATGTGCTCGATCGGATTGTACTTGTGCACGTGCTGGAACTCCTCGTTGAGGATCTCCAGCTTCGTGCCGATCTGCTGCAGGGCGGCGCGGTAGATCAGCATGATCTCCTCATAGCTGTCAACGCCCTCTCCCTCTACCTTGATTTCCATCCTGTATCCCCCTGCCGCGATTGCCCCCCCGCGGCATAACTTATCTCGAATCTGTGTTTTCCTCCGGGTGTGCCTGCCACCAGATGGCCCAGAACCCCCGGTTGGAGGTGGCCCGAAGGATCTGCTTTCTGGAGAGCTTTCGGTACTGTTTTCCGCGGCGGTACCCCCAAAGCCGGAAGGCGCAGGTAAGAAGAAACCCCGGGGCCTTCCCGAGGGACTTCTCCCTCTTCATGGCCGCAAGGACCGCCTTCACGTAGCGCATGCCCTCTCCCTCGCTCCCGGTCCCGGCAAAGATCTCCGGGTGCTGGGCCTGAGAGACGCCGAGGTCGAAGTTTCGGTGGTACTGCTGCCAGGCACCGTAGTGGTGAAAGTGGATCACCCTTGCCCCGGCGCAGTACCGGATCCGGTACCCCGCCTGCAGGGCCCTGCCCGCAAAGACCATGTCCTCGTTGAAGATCATGGGCGCGGGGAACGTCCCCAGCGAATGGAATATATCCGCCCGGTACAGCGCGCAGACATTGGAACAAAAATAGGTCTTGATGCCAAGCTTCGCAAAGTCCGCCTGGCTCTTTGTGCGGGATTCCTCCGGGTAGTTGAACACCCGGGAGATCCGCTCCGCGCAGTCCGCCCCCTCCCCCGCAAGCTGCCTTGCGTAGCAGGCGGCAAGGGACGGGTCCCCTGCGAAGGGCTCTGCGAGCTCTCTGGTGAGCTTCCCGTCCGCCGGCACCGCATCCTGGGTCATAAAGAGGAGGAAATCGCAGTCCCTGCTGGCGCGCCCTGCCCCGAGGTTTCTCGTCCCGCCGTGGTCAAAGGCCGCCTTCTCGATGTGGACAAGGTCCACCTGCGGAAAGCGGGATCGGAAAGCCTCCTCGGTAAGGCCCTGCTTCGCGAGGAAATCGTCAAAGAGGGCCTTTTCCGTGTTCACCAGGTGGATCTTCTCCACCGGCTGCTCCTGGGCCTGCAGCCCCTCCAGAAGGCGGAGGAGCTTTTCATCCGGCCGGTATACCGGGATCACCGCTTCCATGTGCATGCTGTTCCTCCCCCGAAAATCAGAACGGGGAGGCACGCCGGTGGTTGCCCGGTGTGCTCTCCCCGTCCTGTGCCCTTCCTGCTTTTGGGTCTCAGGCGTGGTCCGCGTCGGTCAGATCCTCCGGGACCGCATCCTTTGTCATCTCGTCGATATAGTCGCTGATCGTCTGCACCTGGTCAGACACCTGGTAGCTGTCGTCGTCGAACAGGAACTGGTGCAGCCACTGCACGTTTTCGGTCAGCGTCCGGGGCACCACGCAGTCACCCAGGGAGTTCGAGAGGTTCGCCTGGATGCGGTAGTCCGCCTGCGGGAAGCCGTTCTGCATGGCAGAGGTGTCGGACTCCTCCACCACGGAGTAGTTTGCGATGCTGGTGACATCGGAGATCAGGTTGTTCAGGTCATAGGAGGTGTAGATCTCGTCGAAGGCGTTGGTCGCGATCGTGGTCAGGGTGCTCACATCGGCAGCCTGGGCCTTCTTGATGACCTGATAGAGCACCTCCCGCTGGCGGGCGGCGCGCATGTAATCCCAGCCGTAGGTGTAGCGGATACGGCAGTAGGCTGTTGCCTGCAGGCCGTCGAGGGTCTGGAGGCCGGGGCTGGTCACCTCGGTGTAGTCGATGCCGAGCTCCTTTGCCATCGTGGACTGGTAGTTGTTCAGGTGGGTGATCTCATCCTCATCCACGTTGATCTCCACGCCGCCCAGGGCGTTGATCACGTCGGTGAGGCCGCCAAAGCCGATCGTCACGAAGTCGGTGATGTTCAGATCCATGTTCATGTTGAGCATGTTGATGGCCTGCTCCGGGCCGCCCTTGGCGTAGCCGGCGTTGCACTTGTTGTAGGTGTCATCCGAGAGGTTCATCAGCGTGTCGCGGTAGACCGAGACCAGCTTCACCTCGCCGGTCGACTCGTTGATGGAGGCGATGATGATGGTGTCGGACCGGGTCTTCTGGTCCAGCTGTCCCTCCGTGGAGTCGACGCCAAAGAAGACGATCTGGCGGTAGCCCTTCATGGCGCCGTTCTCCTCGTCCTGCTTGACCTCGTCGGAGATGTTGTCCTGCAGATCGGACTCGGACAGATCCGCCTTTCCGACCTTCTCCACCCGGGTCACCAGGTACAGGATGCCGATGACCACAAGGAGTGCCGCGATCTCCACCACAAGGAGGACGATGCGCTTCGTTCTGCTCTTCTTTTTGCCGCCGGACGTATGCTTCTTATTTCCGCGGGAAGACTTCTTGCCGCCCCGGTTCTGGTCCCCGTAGGGATCGTCCCCGTACTGGGTGTCGTCCTCCTCGTAGTACCCGTCGTCCTGGTAGCCGTCATCCTGGTACCCGTCGTCCGAATAGGTCACGTCCTGGTAATTGCCATCCTGATAGGTGCCGTCCTGGTACCCGTCATCCGGATAGCCGCCGTCCTGGTAGGTTCCATCCTGATCATTACCGTCCTGGTACCCGTCATCCTGGTAGCTGCCGTCCTGGTAGTTCCCATCCTGGTAACTGCCATCCTGGTAATTCCCATCCTGGTAATTCCCGTCCTGATACCCGTCGTCCTGGTACGCCCCGTCCTGATAGCCGTCATCCGGATAGCCGTCCTGCTGCCCGCGCCGGTCCCGGCCGTATCCGTTCTGATATCTGCTGTCTCGTCCTGCCATTCCATCCTCCGAAACCGCCGGCGGAACTTATTTCCGACGCGGTTTTCTCGAAATCGTCACACAAAAAAGAGCAGAGTCCACTCTGCGCATGATCTTTGTGTAGCGTACAACAACTCTGGGGCCGCCGCAACCTCTTTTTCCCGGCGCGGTGATGGGAAGCCCCGGACTGCCCCGCTCTTTTGGGGCGGCCTCAGTAGGCGTTCTTGTTGATGAAGCCCTTGAAGATCGTCAGGAACAAGATGCGGATGTCCAGGCCGAAGCTCCAGTTCTCGATGTAAAAGATATCGTACTCGATGCGCTTGCGGATCGAGGTGTCCCCGCGGTAGCCGTTGATCTGGGCCCAGCCGGTGATGCCGGGCCGGACCTGGTGCTTGACCATGTACCGGGGGATCTCCTGGCGGAACTTCTCCACAAACTGGGGCCGCTCCGGTCTGGGTCCCACAAGGCTCATGCTGCCCTGCAGCACGTTGAAGAACTGGGGCATCTCGTCGATGGAGGTCTTGCGCAGGAAACTCCCGAACTTGGTGACTCTCGAGTCTCCGCGCTTTGTCCAGCCCTTCTTCTCCTCCTCTGCGGTCTGCACCCGCATGGTCCGGAACTTGTACATCGTAAAGGGCTTGGAGTGGAGACCGATCCTCGTCTGCCGGAAGATGATGGGGCCGGGGCTGGAGAGCTTTGTCCCGATCGCCGCCACCAGCATGACCGGCGAGAAGAGCACGATGCAGAACAGGGAGCCCACGATGTCCATCAGGCGCTTCACCAGCGCGTTCCAGGTGTTGGAGAGCGGGACATAGCGGATGTTGATGACGGGCAGGCCCATCAGGTCCTCGGTGTAGGGCTTGGAGGGGAACAGGGAGTTGTAGTCCGGGATGAACTTCGTGTGCACGCCGGACTGCTCGCACTCGTCCACGATGTGCTCCAGGTAGTCGTAGTCCTGCAGGGAGAGGGTGATGGCGATCTCGTCCAGGTCGTTGTCGTTTAAGATCTGCTGGAGCATGTCCAGAGGCCCCAGCACCGCGACCCCCTTGTAGCGGGTCCCCACGGGCACCGCGTTGTCCAGAATGCCGTGGACCTCATACCCCCAGTCCGGGTTGGCCGCGATTCGGTCCAGGTAGGCCTCCGCGGCCCGGGAGTAGCCCACCAAAAGGATGTGCTTTAGGTTGTGGCCGTTTCGGCGGAAGTAGTAGAGGACCTTGCGGATCAGGTAGCGGTAGAGGATCGTGATGACCGTGTTCAGGATGTAGAACAGGATCAGGAACGATCGCGAGAAGTTGACGAAGTTGGCGTTGCGCGTACTCATCAGGAAGAAGACCACCATGACCGCCACGATGCCCACGGTGTTCGCCTTGATGATGCCGCCCACCTCCGTGCGCAGCCTGGTGGAGCGCTTGGAGGAGTAGAGATTGTATGCAGCGTAAAAAATCAGATATCCGGGTATGAGAAAATACAGAGCCGAGAAATACGACTCTGCCGACAGTGCGGTGACACCGGGGGTGGTCTCCGCCATGGGCGATAGGAACTTGATCGCCCAGGCCGCGGTATAGCTGCCCGCCACCACGATGCCGTCCAGCACGACGTGCATTCGGTTGAAAAAGATCTGATTGTCTCTGATCATCTCTGGCCAAAATCAGTTGAAGAGTCTCTGGAAGGTGCCGCCAATCAGCTCCCCCTGGATCTTCAGATAGTTGTGGAGGTGCCGGAGGGTGAAGGGGACCTTGCCGCCCAGGTAGAGCGGGAGGATCTCCCGGAGGGCATCCTCGTTCCCCTCGATGCAGGCCTCGTCCGGAATGGAGCCCTTGCGGTAGTAGCCGATGGCATCCTGAAAGAGGGCCTGGTCCTTCGCCTCATCGATCAAAACCCTGCCCCGGGTGATCCCCCGGTCATAGGCCTCCCCCAGGTTTTTATTCCGGAAGTAGCGGCGCTTGATCAGGGTGCCGATGCCCGCGGGCAGCGCGTTCAGCCCGTACCAGAGGGCGGGCTGGTTCTTCCAGCGAAGGTAGGCCGCATTCCCCGCGGTCATCGTCTCCTTGAAGGCGTTGTGCCGGGAACCCGTTGCCGCCGACCCCGCGTGGTAGACGATGGCCTTTGGGGCGTAGCCGTTCTGGTAGCCGTAGATCTTCGCCCGGTACCCGATGTCCACGTCCTCCAGGTAGCAGTAGTGGCGCTCGTCGAACCAGCCGATCTCGTCAAAGACCGACATCCGGTAGATCGCCGCCCCGGCGCAGGCCGCAAAGATCTGCCCCGGCCGGTCGAACTTCTCCGCCGGCTGCCCCTTGCCCCGGGCAAAGGCCCAGCCCAGGGCGCTGTAGCAGTCCCCCGCGTCGTCGATGCGGGCGGGGTCCGAGAGCATCAGCATCTTGGCCTGGACCGAGAACAGCCGCCCGCTCTGGGAGATCGCCTCCACCAGCTTCTCCACGAAGGCGGGATCCACCTTTGTGTCGTTGTTCAGAAGGATCGCATACTTGGTCTGCACCAGGTGCAGGCCGCAGTTCACCGCGTGGCAAAAGCCCGTGTTGGCGCGGATCCGGTGCAGCAGAACTTTCGGAAATTCCTTTTCCACCAGCTCCGCCGAGCCGTCCGTCGAGTGGTTGTCCACCACGATGACCCGGGGGAGGGCGGTGCCGCCAAAGAGGGACGACAGGCAGTCCCGAAGGTAGGCGATCCCGTTGTAGTTGGGAATCACCACCGTCACCTTGTTTTGCAAATCCCGCTGTGCCATGTAACCCCCGCTTCCTGATGCTGTTATGCTTCCCGCACTTCCTCCGGGTCAAACAGGACGAGATACCCCATCTCCCCCGCCGCGCGGCAGAACTCGATGCTGCGCTGGCGCAGGTCCTCCTCGGGCCGCATCACGTGGGTGTCGTAGTCCGCGTGAAACACGGTCCGGTACAGGGGCTGCAGCTCCTCCCGGATCTCCATGCAGCGGGCGTCCACGCAGGGCACGTCCTGCACGGTGTCCGCCCGGTGCATCGGGCCCGAGTCGGTCTCCCGCAGGCCCAGAAAGTAGACATTTCCCTCGGCGTCCATGGGTCCCCCCACGATGCGCCGCGTCTTTTTGTCCACGACCTTGCCGCCGATGACGCCGATGTCATCCCGGGCCGTGAAGATGTCCGGGTGATAGGTCACCCGGTAGAAGCCCCGGTGCTTGGCATGGGTCACCGTGGCGTCGATGTGGCAGACCCGAAAGTGCTCCTGCAGAGCCCGAAGCCCCGCCTCATAGGCGTAGTCCTTGCTCTGCGGATTGCCCGCCGTGGAGCCGCTGTGGATGCGCCAGTGGTAGAGGACCTTCGGGATGTGCCGGATGCCGGACCAGGGGGCCCGCAGCAGAAGGTCGTAGTCCTGGGCCCCGTCGTACTCGCTGCGCAGCTTGAGCGCGAGAAACAGCTCCCGCTTCATCACCAAAAGGTGACAGACGTAGTTGTTTGCCAGGAAGTAGTCCGGGTTGAAGTCCGGCTTGATGTTGGGCTCAAAGAACCTCTTTCCCTGGGCGTCGCACTTGTCCTCGTCGCAGTAGACGATCTCCGCCCGGGTGCGGCGGATCTCCTCGGTGATCTCGTACAGACAGTCCGGCGTCAGCAGGTCATCGTAGTCCAGAAGGGCCACGTAGCTGCCCGCGGCAAAGGCCGCGGCGGCGTTGGTGTTGCCGGAGATGCCGAAGTTCTTCGGGAGCCGGTGGTAGGAGATCTTCTCCGAGTGGAAAGACGCCGCAATCGCCTCCGCCTCCGGGCCCTGGCTCGCGTCCGCGATCACCAGCTCGAAGTTCTGGTAGGTCTGGGCAAGGACCGACTCCAGCATCGCGCGAAGGAGCGCCCCGTCCGGCTGCCAGCAGGGCACCAGAAAAGAGAGGAGCGGGAGGGGCGTACCCGCCTCCTCCAGCTGCTCCCACGACCGGCGCTGATTCTGCAGAGTCTCCAAGGCCGGTGCCTCGTAGGAATAGGAGGCACCGACCTTTTCGTGGAGGCGCTCCCCTGCGGCAAAGAAGGTCTGCCGCAGGCCGTTGCGCCCCGCGTAATGGATGGTTTTCGAGATATCTTCAAAGATCGACATAGACCCTCAGATCAGGGCTTTGACAGCCTCCGTGAGCTCGTTGCACTTTGCCGCGGCATCGTCCAGGTCCGCTCCCCGCACGCCCATGTAAAACTTGATCTTGGGCTCCGTGCCGGAGGGCCTTGCGCAGCACCATGCGTCATCGTCCAGGGCAAAGTAGAGAACATTGGACTTGGGAAGTCCGGTGGGATGCTCCGCGCCGGTTTCCAGATTCTTTGCGATACCGGTCTCGTAGTCGCGGAACTCCTCCACCTTCCAGTGGGCAAAGGACTTCGGCAGGTTCTTCCGGATCTTCTCCATGATGGCGCGGATCTTGTCGGCGCCCTCGATGCCCTTCATCGTGACCGCGACCTGGGTCTCCTTGTAGTAGCCGTACTCGCGGTAGATGTTCTGCATCTGATCCCAGAGCGTGAGGCCCTGCTTCTTGTAGAAGGCCGCGGCCTCGCAGAGCATCATGACCGCCACCGGCGCGTCCTTGTCCCGGGAGTGGGTGCCCGCAAGGCAGCCGTAGGACTCCTCCAGGCCGAACACGTAGTGATAGCTGTGCTCCTGCTCAAAGAACTTGATCTGCTCGCCGATGTACTTGAAACCGGTCAGGGTCTCCACGTAGTGGCAGCCGTACTTTTCCGCCACCCGTCTTGCCAGGTTGGTCGTCACGATCGTCGTGACAAAGGCGGGATGGTCGGGCATCGTGTGGTTCTTCGTCCGCTCCCGCAGGATGTACTCGCCGATCAGCATGCCGGACATGTTTCCGGTGAAGCCGACGTACTCACCGGTCTTGGTGTCCTTGCAGTAGACGCCGAGCCGGTCCGCATCCGGGTCCGTGGCGAGGACGATGTCCGCGTCCTTCTCCTTTGCGAGCTTCAGGGCCAGGGTGAAGGCCTTGGGATCCTCGGGGTTCGGATATTCCAGGGTGGTGAAGTCGGGATCGGGGTCCTTCTGCTCCGGCACCACGTACACATGCCGGAAACCGAGCTCCGAGAGGACTCTCGTCACCGGGACAAGGCCCGCCCCGTGGAAGGGCGTGTAGACGATGCGGATGTCATCCGCCATCTCCCTGATCACCTCCGGATGGATGATCTGCTCTTTCAGGGCCTCCATGTAGGCGTCATCGATCTCCTTGCCGAAGTAGACGAGGAGTCCCTTTGCCAGGGCGTCCTCCTCGGACATCGTCTTCACCTCGTCGAAGGAGGCCACCGCGTTCACATCGGCGATGATGCCGGAATCGTGGGGCGGTGTGATCTGGGCGCCGTCCTCCCAGTAGACCTTGTAGCCGTTGTACTCCGGCGGGTTGTGGGAAGCGGTGATCTCCACGCCGGCCTGGCAGTGGAAGTAGCGCAGGGCAAAGGACTCCTCCGGCACCGGGCGCAGCCGGTCGGAGAGGTAGGCCTTGATGCCGTTGGCCGCAAGGCAGAGGGCGGTCTCCCTGGCGAAGACGTCGCTGTACCTTCTGGAATCGTAGGAGATCGCGACGCCCTTTGCCGGATCCCCGTTCTTTTGAATGTAGTTGGCAAGGCCCTGGGTCGCCTTCCGGACCACGTAGAGGTTCATCCGGTTGGTGCCGGCGCCGATGACGCCGCGAAGGCCGCCGGTTCCGAAGGTCAGGTCCTTGTAGAACCGATCCTCCACTTCCTTCTCGTCGTTGCGGATGGCAAGGAGCTCCTGCTTTGTCTTGTCGTCAAAGTAGGGATCCTCCAGCCAGTACTGAAACTGTTCCCTGACTCTCTTGTCCATTTTTGTAATACTCCTCCATTGCTGCAAGTTGACGGTTCCGGCCCCTCACACGGGCCGCAACTTAATCCTGCACCTTCAGCGAGTAGTCGCTCCGGTCCAGGGTAAAGTTCGGATTGTAGTAGGGATCCCCCGCATCCAGCACCTTCTTCCACTTGGTGCGGAAGTGCTCCGCCTCGCGGTCATAGCGCGCGGCATTCTCCCCGGCAAGGTCGGACCCGCGGGAGGCACTCTCGTAGTGGTAGAGCTCGGCAAAGGGGGTGAAGACGTTCAGATATCCCTTCTCCCGGCACTTGAGGCAGAAGTCCACGTCGTTTAACGAGACCGCAAAGCTCTCGTCGAGCCCGCCGACCTCGTCGTAGATGCTGCGCTTGACCATGAGGCAGGCGCCGGTGACCGCTGAGACGTCCTGGGCATAGCAGAGGCGCCCCATATAGCCGAGGTTCTCGCGGCGCTGCCGGTAGTGGGTGTGGCCAGCGGTCCTATGGGCACCGAGGCCGATCACAATGCCGGCGTGCTGGATCGTCTTGTCCGGGTAGTAGAGCTTTGCCCCGACGCAGGCGACGTCGCTCCTCTGGGCGTACATCAGAAGCTCCTCCATCCAGTTGATGGAGATGACCTCCGTGTCGTTGTTGAGGAGCAGAATGTACTCTCCTTTTGCCTCCTTCACCGCAAAGTTGTTGACTTTGGAGTAGTTGAAGGTCTCGCCCGGGGCATATGCGTATTTTACTACACGAACCCGGTCCTTGTACGGACCCGAGGTCACCTCTTTATAATAATTTAATACCCCCTGTTCGGTGCTCCCGTTCTCCGCGATGATGATCTCGTAGTTCTCCCAGGTGGACTTCTCGAAGATCGAGGTGAGGCACCGCTTCAGGTCCTCGGCGTGATTGTGGCTGGGGATCACGATGGAGATCAGGGGCTCCCCCTGGATCTCATAGGTGATCTTGAAGATCGTCTCGAAGGCCCTGGTGGAGGTGATCTTGAAGTTCTTGAACCCGTGGCGGCGCAGGTGGTCCGCCACCGCGCCCTTGGCCGCGTCAATGGCGTAGGTCTTGGCCGCGATGTTGCCCGCGGTGGACCCGGCGTGGCTCCTCCAGTAGTAGAGGAGTTTTGGCACATGCACGATGTGCTTTGCCTTGTCGGTGAGCCGCAGGATCATGTCGTGGTCCTGGCTGCCGTCAAACTCCGAGCGGTAGAGCGCCTCCCCCTGGAGGAGGTTCCGGTCAAAGCAGGAGAGGTGGCAGATGTAGTTGTTGGCCCGAAGGTTGTCGATCGCGTAATCGGGCTTGAAGTGGATCGTCACGAAGTGGTTCAGGTTCGACTCCCGGAAGGTCGTCTCATCGCAGTAGAGAAAGTCCGCGTTCTTTTCGTTGATCGCCTTCAGGTACCAGTAGAGGACGCTGGGGTGCAGGTAGTCGTCGTGGTCAAAGGGGGCGATGTACTCTCCCTTTGCCATGGCGAGGCACTGGTTCGTGTTGTAGGAGATGCCGCCGTTGTGGTCGAGCTTCTGGTAGGCGATCCGCTGCTTCAGGTTCTCGTCCCGGTTCTGGTACGCCCGGACGATCTCCCCCACGTAGGCGTGGGCATCATCGGAGCCGTCCGCAAGGCAGAGCTGCCAGTTCCCGTAGGTCTGGTTCAGGACGGAGTCCATCATCTCCTTCAGGTACTCCTTCGGGGTGTTGTAGAGGGGCACCAGGATGGAGAAGAGGATCTGCCGCGGAAACGCCGCGGCCTCCTCCTTCTGCCGCTGACGCTCTGCGGCATCGGGAAAGCTCCTTGTCCCGTAGCCCTTCTCCGCCTGCTTCTCCCGGATCTTGTACTGGATCTTCTTGGCGACGCCCTTGGCGTCGCCCTGGTTCTTCACCCGGTCCACCTGGCGCTGGACGAAGTGGTACACGTCCCGGGCCGGCTTGGAGGCCTTCCAGATCTTGTTGTTCTTGATCCGGTCCAGCTTGAAGTTCAGGTCATCGACCGTGTCCTCGAGCTCCGCCACCCGATCCGTCAGAAAGGCCGCTCTGGCGCGCTCCTTCTCGTACTTCTCCTGCCAGTCCTCCCCGGAGGAGGGATGCGTATTGTCTGTTCTGTCCTGTTCCATCTTACTCCTTCCCTCTGCGGCCAAGGCGGAAGCGCGCCTGCCCTTACCGAACCACCAGGATCACGTCCGACCAGTTCACAATGCGCTGGCGCGAGGTGCGGTCCTTTGCCAGCATGCCGATCTGGTAGCGGCCCTTGGGCAGGGCATCCCGCCGAAGCACCGCGCCAAAGCCCGTCAGCTGATCCCGGATCTGGCCCTGGAGGTTTGCAGCGATGTCCGGCCGGTAGGCCCGCTCGGTGGCAACCTCATAGACCGGCGCCGTATCGTTCTCCGGCCGAAGCAGGAGCGTTCTCTCATAGACCGCCTGGTCCGCGTTGATCACAAAGGCATAGCCCCGGATGTAGTAGCCGGAGGTGAGGCTCTGCCCGCCGGCAGCGTCCGTCAGCGGTCCTGTGAGCCACCGGTCCACGCTGTTGGCAAACTCGACCCCGAGCTTTAACACGGGATCGGTCCACTTGTCGGGGAGCGGGTTCTTCATGAGCTCCGGCTCCGTGTAGTGGGGATTTCGAAGCTCCACATCCTCCACGGAGACCACAAACTCCCGCTCCGCCGGATCCTGCACCAGGTAGGGGTGGTAGAAGGGGTCGTCCGCAAAAAGAGACCGGTGGGCCGCAAGGAGGCTCTCGAGCTCCCTGGAGAGCCGCTCGCTCTTGACCTCGTCCTTCCGATCATCGCCCCTGGAGAGGGACTCGTGGTGATAGAGGTACATGTTGTTGCGGACCACGTTGTAGTAGCCAAGCTCAAAGACCTTCAGGCACAGGTCGATGTCGTTGAAGGCCACCGCAAACTTGCCGGCGTCGAACCCGCCGACCTCCCAGAAGAGGTCCGCGCGCAGCATCAGGCAGGCGCCGGTGACCGCGATCACGTTCCGAACCCCCTTGTTGAAGCCGAAGTAGTGCTCCTCGTTGTTGGAGAGGTACTGGAGCTTGTGGATCGGGCCCGCATGGACGTTGATGACCCCTGCGTGCTGGATGATGTCGCTGTTGGGATAGAGAAGCTTCATGCCCACGCACCCCACGTAGGGGAGCTTTGCCTTCTCGGAGAGGTAGGAGAGCCACTCGGGCCGCCGCACCTCGATGTCGTCGTTCAAAAACAGGAGGAGCTCGCCGTTTGCCTTTTCCGCGCCCAGGTTGCACATCGCGGAGAAGTTGAACTCCATGGGCTGGTAGATGTAGCAGGCAGAGCCCGTCTCGTTGTGGGCCGCAACCAGCGCCTCCACCTTGGCCCGGTTCTCCGGGGTGGAGCCGTTGTCCACGATGATCAGCTCATAGGGGAGGGACTCGGTGTACTTCTCGATCGAGTGGATGCACTCGGCGAGGACCTTCGGGTTGTCCTTGCTGGGGATGATGATGCTGATGAGGCGCGTGGCAGCGCTCTCTGCGGAGTAGCGCCCCGTCAGGGAGCCGCGGATCAGCTTGGAGTCCCAGGGGTTATGCTTTCTCGTCGCGTGGTAGAGCACCTCCCGGATGTGTCCGATGGGGAAGGTGCCGCCGCTGCGGCGGGTAAAGCCTCCCTCCGCCTGGGCAAGCTTCATGCAAAGGCTCCCGTAGATCCAGGCCCGCATGCCGTCGTCCAGATCGGTCTTGGCGGCCTTGGCCTCCTCGTCCTTGTCCTCCTCGAGCTTTGCCTTGGACTCAAAGGTGTCCGCGGTGCGCAGGCCCGGGTTGATCATGAGGAGCTCGGACTTGCGGAAGGCAAAGACATGGCCGATGTAAAAAGTCGAGAGGAAGGTGTCCGGGGCCCAGTCCGACTTCAGCCAGGGTGCGCACAGTCCGCCCCGCTCGTCGATCCGGTCCTCGTCGCCGTAGACCAGGCCGACGTCCGGATTGGCCGCAAAGTAGTCCCGAATCAGGGTCTGGGCGTAGTCCGTCAGGTACCCGTCGTCGTCCACCGCGATGATGATGTCCGGCTTCTTTCCCCCGGAGAGCACGTAGTTGCGCAGGTGCGAGAACTTCACCTGCTCCACCGTGAACTTCTCGCCCTCGCTGTGGTCGGTCTCCTTCAGCTTCCGGTCCAGCTCCGCCTTGTGGGAGGTGTACCAGTTCGCGTAGGCGTTGTTCTTGTTCGCCAGCTCCCGCTCATACTCCTCATCACACCTGTTCACGAAGTACTGCTTGATCTTCTGCTTCAGCATTGCTGCTCCTCACTGCTTTTTGTTCTTTCGGATGGTCTCCGACATGGTGCCCGGGATGCCCGCCATCTGGACGGAAAAGTTCACCACATCCCGGACCGACCCGTCCTCTCCCCTGCGGCCGGTCTTTTTGCGGATCTTCGCAAGGTCAAAGGAAAACCAGGGGTCCATCGTCGCAAACAGCACGGCGCCGCCCCCGCAGGGGGTGCCATTGTGCGACACATACTTTTGAAATAGGGCGCTCCCCTCCGGCGCGTCTGCAAACTGCGCCTGCAAGAGCAGGGCGACGCAGGGGACGCTGGCGGGGTCGAGGCGAAGGGCCCGCACGTTCCGCCCTACCTCTACGGAGAAGGTGACAACTCCCTCCTTCTCATAGAGGGCGGACGGCACGAAGGTCTCCTCCTCGCGGTAGCCGGCGCCGGTGTCGAAGTAGATCTTCACCCGCACCAGTGCCTGCTCCTTCTCCCGCTGCGCCCGGACGGCCGCCTCGTGGCGACGCCGCCCCTCCTCGCGCTCCGCCTCGGTCTGCAGCTCCGCCGGCCGGATGACTTTGCCGCCAAAGAGTGCCCCCGCCCGGGAGAGCGGAAGGCTCCCCGCGGCGATCTTTTCCTGGAAGGCATCCTCTTCTGCACAGAGGTGCTCTGCCTCCTCCTTCGTGATCCCGACAAAGGAAAGAAGTTCTTCCTCTGAGAGGATCTCCCGGAGTTTTTCTTCTCTTGCGGGATCCTCCCGCAAAAACAGGACCAGAGACCGCCCCAGGAGCTCCTTTGCCGGGATCGGGCGGTCCACCGCCCACTCGTAGTCGATGGCAGTCCAGGTGCCTCCGGAGAGAATCAGGTTGGGGAAGGTCATGTCGCAGTCGGAGACGGGAACCTCCGGGTGGGCACCGACCTTCTCCCGGTACGCGGAAAGAAGCCCCAAAAAGCCCTCCCGGTCCCCGGCAAGGAGCTTCTCCTCCAGGACTTCATCCAGGGTTCTTCCCTCGATAAAGGAAAAGGAGACGCCGCCATCCTTCGTGCGCGCGCAGGGGGCGATCCGAAGTCCCTCCGGGTCCCCCTCATAGCGCGCCGAGAGCTTTTTCCAGGACTCCTCCATCCGAAGGACGTGGTCCCTCGCCTCCTCGCAGAGGGGATACTTGATCACATGTTTTCCGGTCCCGTCCGAGACGATCTCCGTCCGGATCCTGCAGGATCTCGCCCGCTCCCCCGAAAAGCGGCAGTAGTCAACGGGAAGCGCCGGCCCCGTCACCACCTCGAAGGAGTTGGCAAAGACGGGGTAGAGGCCGTCGGAGAGGATCCCCTGGTAGGCCTTCTTCTCGTCAAAGAGAAGGAGCCGGTCCCGATCGAAGTTCCGCACATTCCGGGAAAGTTCCGGCGCGGCGGGCAGGCGCTTCTCCGAGTAGATCGTGTCCGCAAACTTGTAGTCCGGGTAGGGATAATAGAATGCGGCATCCGAAAAGCCTGTCCTTGCAAGGAGGGCGGCAAGTGCCGGCCTGGAAAAAGTCTGCGCCGGAGATGCCGGCACGTTCTCATAGCTCTCGATGCCGTCGAAGTAGCGGCCCGAGTGGTCCTCCCGGCAGCCCGCAAAGTACTTCATGCCAAGCCGGTTCTCGATCGCGATGACAAGGCGCCCGGTCTTTTCCTTTAAGTGCGCCCGAAGGAGCGCAAGTTCCCGCCCGTAGGGGTCCTCCCCCGGCAGGTAGCTCCCCGCGTACTCCAGGACGCCGATGAGAAAGATGTAGTCGTAGTCCCGGTCCAGGCCAGGCTCAATATCCGCAAAGTTCCCGACCCGGATCTCGATGTTGTCCCGATCCCGGTGGCGGTAGGCGTTGATCAGGGAGCGCTTCTTCGAGAGCTCCACGCAGGTCACCTGTCTGCACCGCTTTGAGAGAAGCCCCGTGATGGCGCCGGGCCCCGCCCCGATCTCCAGGACCTTCTCCGTCCCGTCAAAGGGGAGCCAGCCCACGATGTTCTCGCGGACCGGGGAGAGGTGGTAGAGAATAGGCCAGCTCTTCTCTCTGGCAATGATCTCCTCAAACTCCTCCTCCCGGTGGTCCTTTGCGATCGCAAGGAGGGCGTCCTCCACCGCGCCGTCGCAGTAGAAGTCCTCCCCGGGATACCGGGACAGATCCAGCAAAACGCCGCCGATCCGCTCCTGTTGTCTTGCCTGCTCCATGCTCCCTCCCTGGCGATTACTCCGCGTCGGTCACCCGCACCACGGAATTCATGTCGTAGTAGCCGACGGAATTCTTGTCCGAGACCACCGTCAGCCCCATCACGTCGTAGAGCCTGTGGTAGACCGTGAAGTTCTCCCCCTCGTATCCGGTGCAGCCGAGGGAGATCAGATACTCCCCGCCCTGCAGGTCCACCCGCTGCCGGAACGTGATCTCCTTGACCTGGCCCTTTTTGACCGGGTCCAGGAAGGCCTTTTCGAACATCGTGTTGGTGCCGGTGATCTCCACCCCGTACTTGTTCTTGATCGTAAAGGCAAAGATCGGCGCCTTCACGTCCTCGTAGAACTCCACCCGCATCCGGATGGTGCACTCGGAGCCCTTCATGATCGTGGAGTTGCGGATGCCCTTGTCGTCGATGACATCGTAGGCAATGATCTTCGCCTTGCCGGAGCCATAGTCCAGGACCTGGTTCTCCGACTTCTCCGCGTTCTTCTTCGTGCGGTCGGTGTTCTCGTCCGCGTCGTACTGCCCCACCAGCACCTGCTTGTAGATGTCGATCATCTCCTTGGGGCTGCCCTCGCCAAGCTTGACACCCTGGTTCAGGACCATGACCCGATCGCAGTACTTGCTGATGCTCGAGAGGTCGTGGGAGACAAAGAGCACGGTCTTCCCCGCCTTCTTGAACTCCTCGAACTTGCGGTAGCACTTGGCCTGGAAGAACACGTCGCCCACGGACAGCGCCTCGTCGACGATGAGGATCTCCGGGTCGATGTTGATCGCGACCGCAAAGGCGAGCCGCATGAACATACCGGAGCTGTAGGTCTTCACCGGCTGGTAGATGTACTCCCCGATGTCGGCGAAGTCCAGAATCGCCGGCATCTTCTCCTTGATCTCCTCCTCAGAGAAGCCGATCATCGTGCCGTTGAGGTAGATGTTGTCGATGCCGTTGTACTCCATGTTGAAGCCGGCGCCCAGCTCCAGCAGGGCGGAGATGCGGCCGTTCACGGTGACCGTGCCGCTGGTGGGCGTCAGGACGCCGGTGATGATCTTTAAGATGGTGGACTTTCCGGAGCCGTTGGTTCCGATGATGCCCACGGTCTCTCCCTGGTAGACGGTCATGGACACGTCGTTCAGGGCGAGCTTCTCGGTGTACCGGTGCTTCTTGGAGCCAAAGGCGTCCGCCACCCGGTCCCGGTTTTTCTTGTAGAGTTTGTACTTCTTGACCAGGTGCTCCACCTGGATTGCCGCCTGTCTTGTCTCTTCCATATGCCCTTCTTCCCTCACATCACGTCTGCAAACTGGGGCTTCAGCTTCCGGAAGATCATGGCGCCGATGACAAACAGGAGCACCGTCACGATCCAGAAGTAGGTGGAGGAGTAGAAGTGGGTCCAGAACCACTCCCGCCCGTAGATGGAGCTGCGGTAGCCCTCCACGATGTAGGCCATCGGATTCAGCTTGAAGTAGGGGCGCAGGTTCTCATTGATGTTGCTGACGTTCCAGAGGATGGGGGTGGCCCACATGCCGACCTGCAGGAAGATCGAGACGATCTGCTGCAGATCCCGGAAGAACACCACGATGGCCGAGGTGGCATAGGACAGGCCCAGCACAAACAGGTACTCGCACAGCGTGTAGTAGATCAGCTGCAGCCAGTACACCGAGGGGAAATACCCGTAGAGGATGCTGATGATCAGCAGGATGATGGTGAACCCGACGTGGGTGATCACCGCCGCGTTGATCTTGATCATCGGCAGGATGCTGACCTTGAAGACCACCTTCTTGACCAGGAAGTTGTACTCCATCAGGCTCGTCATGCCGCCGGTCACCGCGTCCGAGAAGAAGAACCAGGGGACGAGGCCGGCGGTGAGAAAGAGCACGTAGGGCACGTCGATGGCCCCGGTGATCTGCTGCCGGCCGGAGCGGAAGATCCGGTCAAACACCACGTAGTACATGAGCACCGTCACAACAGGCGGCACCAGGCTCCAGACCACGCCCAGGTACGAGCCCGCGTAGCGCTTTCGAAAGTCGTTCTTAGACAGGCGCAGGATCAGCCGCCGGTTGTTCCAGAGCTCCTGGGGGAGCTGGGTCAGCCGGTTGTAGCCGAAGGTGACCAGAAGCACCACCAGCGTCAGCAGAAGGCAGGCGCAGATCTTCTTGAGCCTTGCAGTCTGGGGATCCTCCAAGGGGTTCGTGTGGGCAACCACCACCACGGCCAAAATCAGGGCCGCCGCCCAGACAATCCCCAGCACACGCCCCTTGCGCATCATTTTTGTTGCATCCGTTTTCTCTGTATTCCTCATGCACCGATTCCCGTCTTCTTTTTCTTGCCATACAGCGCAATCAGTATACCATACCCGTATGCTCCGCGCGCCGTCAATCCGAAAGAGCCCAAACGCCCACTTTTAAGATTGCGAGCGGGAATTCTCGGCAATTCAATTGCCGAGATGAAAGCGAGCCCGCTTCATCGACTGCAACGCATTGCTTAGCTTACAACAAGATTTTATAAATAGATTATACACATACCGCTATATATCTGCTAAACTATAGGTATGAAAACAAACCTCGTGCATTACCGCACATGCGCGTGCAATATCAATTACCATGTGGTATGGTGCGTCAAGTACCGACAGAAGGTATTAACCCCGGAAATTGAGAAGGACCTGAAAGCCATTCTGCTGTCCGTCGCCAAGGATAAGGGGTTCACCATCCACGAATGCGAAGTCGGCACTGCTGACCATGTACATTGCTTCGTGTCTGCACCTCCGAAGCTGTCGATCACAAATCTGGTCAAATACATGAAGGGCATTTCGGGCCGCATGCTATTTGAAACATGGATTCCATGATTTTTACGTAGCAGACAACACGACCCCCAGTGTATCCAGTATTTCCTGAGTCTCCTTCCTGATATGGGTCAGGTGCTGTGTCCCATTCGGGTCCGTGATTCTGCATATATCCTTCGTCATCAGGATTGCCTCCTTGGGAGTCAGCTTCTCGGACAGATGATGAACATTGATTGCATTGATCAGCCCATAGTAGTAAAGAAGACTGATGTGATTCAGAAATGCCCACCCGCGAAAGTACTCATCGTTGTGGGCGTGTGAAGCTTCCGCCCTGACACTGTTCTTCAGGTAATCAAAACACTCCTCAATGTCCCAGCGTTCCTTGTAATCCAGATATATCTCCTTTGGCACTGCGTCCAGATTACTGCAGAAACAGAAGTAACCCATACGGGGCTTTTTGGCCAGATCCATAGGGGTATTGGCAGATTCATCATAATCATCTTCGCACCGCTCAATGAAGTGTGCGTGCTCCTGTGCCCGCCGCTGTTCATCCATAAAGATGTAGATGTAGTCTCCGAGATTGCCGCTTTTCTGCTTGTGATACCAGATGGCACGGCCATGATAAGCAAAGGTTCCGTCGAACTTATCCAGACCTTCTCTTTCGAAGAACTCCTGCTTCACGGCCTTTGTGTTTTCCTGAAGCGGCAGAATGTATTTCAGGTGGCTTTCCATCAGGGCGGAAACGTTCTTTTTGGAGTAGAACCCCTTGTCTCCGAGAATGATGACATCCTTGCAGCCGGATCTTTGAACGACATCCAGAAACTCTGACTTGTCAACGATAGATCCCTGAATCACAACATAGAACAGCGGGCAGTGGGTATCCTTCTCGAAGACATAGAGCAGCCTTGCCTGGGGATCCCTTGAATGCTCTGCGTTGTACCCGGATGCAGCAAGTGAATCTCCAAAGTCCAGAAAGATTGACGTCCCATCAAACAGGAGAGTTGTGTTTTCGGTGACGTGAAGCCGCATAAACGACTCAGCACGTTCCTGCATAGTTCCCAGACGGAGGATAAACCTCTGCACCGTTCCTTCTGATATGGAAAGATCCGGAGCAAGATCGCTCAGGTAGGACTGTTCGAAGACCGACTGCAATGCTCTGGTAGAGGCGACTCCTTCCACCAGTCGTAGAAGTGCAATCGTACGGATCTCCCGGTAGCAATCCGGGAAGCATTTCTTCAAATCCGTTTCGAGGTTTGGAGACAGCTGCGACAGCATCTCATAGGCCCCGAAGGTCTTGGAGCGATATGTGACGGCTCCAGTGGCAGGTGGAAGCATACCATTCTGCTGCATAAGTTCAATTGCATAGCGGTTGGGAATGAATCCATCCTGTTCCGAGATCTTGCCAATGCACTTACCGGTTTTCTTCCGAGAGCGCTTGGTTACCCGGCTATACTCGGACGTGATCTGGTAAACATAGTAGTGATTATTAAGGAGCCGTATTTCACAAGCTCCGAACTGTGTAGGGCGCTGGTTCCGAATGGCTTCTGGTATACTCATATCGGCCTCCGTAAATATACGTGCATATATCCGTAAACTACGTATATTTTAGTCCTATATGAGCGCTAAATCAAGCAATTTGGACCTCAAAATGAGCTCACAGAGCTGTTTTTGGAATTACTACTGACATAAAACCCAGTGCACGAAATTTTTCTGCACCGTATGGAGCATTTCTATCTACGTAAAAATGTGGGAAACCATGTTTGAAAGGCATCCGGAGTTAAGAAACCATTTGTGGAGAGGGCAGCTTTGGAATCATTCGTACTACGTTGAAACCGTAGGCGATGTTTCTGAAGAAACCATTCGCAAATACATTGAGCGTCAGAGCAAGGCGTATTGATTATGGCTGTCAAAAAGAAGAACAAACCAAAATCATCAAATACAGACGTTTACTACATCTGCTATAAAGACGAAATTGTTCCTACCGCTGATCAGCGCAGCTTTATTCGTTTCAATTTTGGCGCCAAACGGTGGCTCAAAAACCGCATGCTGGAAGATGACCTGTTCATGTACAACGAAATGGGGATACATCTCCATAACACTCCTGCGGATTATAAAGACCAGGAAGAGTGCCAGTGGCTTAAGCAGGCTGACTCGCTTGCACTTGCAAATGCTCAGCTCGAATACGAACAGTCGTGGGCCAATTTCTACGAAGGAAGAGCCAAAATGCCTCGCTTTCATAGCAAGCACGAAGCGCAGTCCTACACGACAAACGTTGTCAGCAATGGGGAGCACTCCAATCTTACCTATGATGAAAGCTCCGGGTTATTGAAACTTCCAAAGCTGAAAACGCTCATCAAGCTGAAGCTGCACCGCAAAATCAAAAAAGGCGGCGTTCTCAAATCAGCCACCATCTCCATGGACCGCAACGGGAGATTTTTCGTATCACTCAAGTACGAATACAAGGAACCAAAAGCTGCTCCATCTGCAAACACGCATACTGATAACCAAGGTATCCGTGCCATCGGATTGGACATGTCATTGGAGCACTTGTATGTGGACAGCAATGGTGACACTGCAGAGTTTCCACGGTTTTATTGTCAGCAGGAAGAGAAACTTGCAAAACTTCAGCATGTGCTGTCAGGTATGAAACGCGGATCAAAGCGCTACGGGCGTCAGAAGCACAAAATCGCAAAGCTGCATGAAAAAATAGCAGCACAAAGGCGGGATTTTCTGGACAAACTGTCCTATAACCTCGCATATCATTATGACGTGATCTGCATTGAAGACCTGAACATGCATGCCATGGCACAAGGTCTTCATCTCGGCAAATCTGTTATGGATGTAGGCTGGGGCATGTTTACACGCATGCTGGAATACAAATGCAAGCGTTTCGGGCATACACTTGTCAAAATCGATCAATGGTATCCATCATCCAAAACATGCTGTCATTGCGGTTCCAAGAAAGATGATCTGACGCTAAGTGATCGTTTGTATATCTGCCCTGTCTGTGGCAATATCATCGATCGCGACTGGCAGGCTGCAATCAACATCAAAGAGGAAGGTCTGCGGCTTTATCATCAAGAGCAAGCCGCATAACCATATAGAAACATCAATCGCCGTGACTGCCCGCGAAAGCGGTGAATAGAGAAGCAACGGCGCACCAACCATCCGGTTCGGATGGGGTTAGGCCCCAGATTTCCGGCGCATCACAGCCATCTGTGTATAAGACACCGTTGAAGGCAACTCAAATGAGGTGGAAAAACCACCGAAGCCCGCAGTTTTAACTGCGGGTAGTTCACTTTCGCATTATATCCGCCCGCCCGTTGGGTGGCAAGGTTTGACCGGGTTTCCCGCCCCCTGCGGCCGGTTTGGTTTTGAAATTTGGGCACTCTGGTGTATGATGGTAGGAAAGCTGCAGCAGGGGCGGCGGAGGGGCCCGTCCGTTCTTTCCTAATTTATTGAGGTTTTGCATGAAAAAAGACGACGATCTGGAATGGTTTTCCATCGGGGACGATGAGACCCCGCAGGATGTGCCCGCACAGGACGGCATGGAGGACGACGACTTCTCCTATGAGGACTTGGAGGACGGAACGCAGACAGACGGCTACGACGATGCGCCCGCGCCGGCCCCGCAAAGGCGACAGCCAAAGCGCCAGAGCCCGAACAGGAATCGGGGCCGCGCGCCCCACAAAAAGAAGGAGAAGGGCGGGGACGGCCCCCTGGTCCCCTGGTTTGTCCACCTCATCGTGCTCGGCGTCATCGTGGTGATCGCGGTGACTGCCGTGGTGCGCTTTTCCATCTGGAACAAGGGCAAGGCGATCCAGATCGACCCGGACGCCTCCTCCATGTACAACGTGGAGGTCAACGACAGCATCGTCTTCCTGACGGACTCCGCCCTGGCTGACAAGACCGACGACGGCGTCACCACGGTGCTCTGCCTCGGGGATGCGCCCTTCTCGGATGACACCTCCGAGACCGGCCTGGCGGGGCAGATCTCTGCCCTCTCCGGCGTGACCACGATCAATGCGGCCTTCCCCAACTCCCAGGTAACCTGCCGCAACGCGACCTATCAGACCGACACCCGGGAGAACATGGACGACGTGTTCAACCTCTTCTATGTGGCCTACGACATCTCCATCGGGGACTTTACAAACCTGGAGACTGTCGCCTCCTTCCACACCGATGATCCGCAGTACCAGGCCGCCATCGATGCCCTGGAGTCCACGGACTTCTCCTCCCTGGACTACATCGCGATCATGTACGACGCCGTCGACTACGAGAACGGCATGGCCATGTACAACGACCAGAACGCAGATGACCTGACCTGCTACGTGGGTTCCCTGACCAACGCACTGCAGCTGATCAAGGACAAGTACCCCTGGATCAGCATCGTCTTCCTCTCCCCCACCTACGTGGAGCACGACAACGGGGACGGCACCTACTCCGACGCCCGGACCCTGAACCTGGGCAACGGCACGCTGAACCAGTACTGGCAGTACGCCTATGACACCTGCGCAAACCTGAGCGTCTCCTTCCTGGACAACTACTACGGCTCCATCAACGACAGCAACTACACCGAGTACCTGACCGACGATCGCTTCCACATCAACGCGGCGGGCCGCACCAAGATCGCGGACCACTTCGTCTACAAGGTCATCAACGGCACCTACGCGGAGTACAACGCGGATGCGCTGATGGTGGCGGGCAGCAGCGAGAGCAGCACGCAGTGACACAGGCCATTGAAAAAGACATCGCTTTGCCGCCTTCGGCTGCCAGGCGATGTTTTCTTCCCGCCGGAGCGCTTTTGTGCGCTGACGTGGGAAATTTTATTATGATGATAGGAAAAGAGGAAATACGATGAAGGTAACCGACATCCTGAACGCACACGACGTGACCATCTCCTTTGAAGTGTTCCCCCCGAAGACCGACGAGGGCTTTGAGTCGGTCTGGAAGGCGGCCGAGCAGATCGCCGCCCTCCACCCGGCCTTTATGAGCGTCACCTACGGCGCCGGCGGCGGCACCAGCAAGAACACCGCGCAGCTGGCCGCCGACATCCAGAACTCCACCGGGACCCCGGTGCTGGCCCACCTGACCTGCGTCTCCTCCACGAAGGAGCATGTCGCCCAGATGGTCCGGACCTACAAGGAGAAGGGCATCGAGAACATCATGGCCCTGCGCGGGGACATCCCCAAGGCCGGCCGGACGATCTTCGAGTACGACCATGCTGCCCAGCTCATCCGGGAGATCCGCTCCCTGGACGACTCCTTCTGCATCGGCGGCGCCTGCTACCCCGAGGGGCACGTCGAGTGCGAGCGCCCCTCCGAGGATCTGATGCACCTGAAGGAGAAGGTGGAGGCCGGCTGCGACTTCCTGACCACCCAGATGTTCTTCGACAACAACACCCTCTACAACTTCCTCTACCGGGTCCGGGAGGCCGGCATTCAGGTGCCGGTTCTGGCCGGCATCATGCCGATCACCAACAAGAAGCAGGTGGCACGTTCCGTCTCCCTCTCCGGCGCCACGATCCCCGGCCGCTTCCGGATGATGGTGGACCGCTTCGGCGATGATCCCGCCTCCATGAAGCAGGCCGGCATCATCTACGCCTCGGAGCAGATCATCGACCTGATCTCCAATGGCGTCACCCACATCCACGTCTACTCCATGAATAAGCCCGAGGTGGCAGCCGGCATCATGAACGCCCTCTCGGCGATCATCGGGTGAGTCCTGTGATGGATGCCATGGCACTTCCGGTGGATGTGCGGGAGATCTACCGGTACCTGGGATACCGGGGAAATCCCCCGACTGCCGAGGTGGCAGAGCGGGTGGACAGCTGCCTTTTGCAGCTTCGAAAGGCCTCCACGCCCGCCGCGACCCACCGGTTTCTCCCCCTTGCAAGCCCCGAGGAGAACGTCCTTCTTGCCGGGGAGATCAAGATCCACTCCAAAAATCTCTACAAGAACATGAAGGGCTGCAGCGCCTGCTGCCTCTTTGCCGCGACGATCGGCATCGGCTGCGACCGGCTGATCCGGCGCGCCCAGCTGACCTCGATGGCGGATGCGGCGATCCTGCAGGCGGCGGGGGCCGCCCTGATCGAGAGCCTCTGCGATGAAATCAACCGGCAGGTCATCGAGGAGGCAAAGGCCAAGGGCCTTTTTGCCCGCCCCAGGTTTTCCCCGGGGTACGGGGACTTTTCCATCCAGCACCAGAAAGACTTCGAGCAGGTCCTGCAGATGGCAAAGAACTGCGGGATCCATCTGACCGACTCCCTGCTCATGATGCCGTCCAAGTCGGTGACCGCCATCATCGGCCTCTCTGCCACTGACACCCCCTGCATCCTGCAGGGCTGTGAAACCTGTGATCATGCGCCAAACTGCGCCTTCCGGAGGTAACACCTTGCGTAAACCATTTCTCCAGCGACTCGGCCACGAATGGCTCTTCTGCGACGGGGCAACCGGCACCGTCCTGCAGGCAAAAGGACTCAAGGGGGGAGAACTCCCCGAGACCTGGAACCTCACCCGGCCGGATGACATCTACGATCTCTACTGCGGCTATCTGAAAGCCGGATCGGACATCATCAACGCCAACACCTTTGGCGCCAACCTGCTCAAGTACCCGGACCCCGGGTACCTAAAGGACCTCGTCACCGCGGCCGTGCAGATCGCGAAAAAGGCAAGGACCGACTGCGGCCGGGAGGACGCCTACATCGCCATCGACATCGGCCCCACCGGAAAGCTCCTGGAGCCTTTGGGGGACCTTCCCTTTGAGAAGGCGGTCTCCCTCTTTGGCCAGGTGGCGGAGCTCGGCGAGGCGGCCGGGGCGGACCTTTGCCTCATCGAGACGATGAACGACCTCTACGAGGCAAAGGCAGCGGTCCTCGGCGCCAAGGAGCACTGCAGCCTGCCCGTCTGCATCACCACGACCTACGACCAGAGCGGAAAGCTCCTGACCGGCGCCGGCGTCGAGGCGGTGGTGGCCTGCATGGAGGGCCTTCGCGTGGACGCCCTGGGCGTCAACTGCTCCCTGGGCCCTCGGGAGATGAAACCCATCGTGGAGCGGCTTGTCGCCGCGGCCTCGGTCCCCGTCATCGTCAACCCCAACGCGGGGCTTCCCCGGACCGAGAACGGAGAGACCGTCTACGACGTGACCCCGGAGGAATTTGCGGACTGCATGAAGGAGCTCGCGGGCCTTGGCATCCAGGTGGCGGGCGGCTGCTGCGGCACCACGCCGGAATTCATCCAAAAGACCATCGCCGCCGTCAGGGACCTTCCCTTCCGGCCCCAGACCCAAAAGCACCACACCATCGTCACTTCCTTCTCCCAGGCGGTGGAGATCGGGGAGAAACCCGTCCTCATCGGCGAGCGGATCAACCCCACCGGGAAGAAGAAGTTCAAGGAGGCGCTCCGAAACGGCGACATCCAGTACATCCTGCAGGAGGGCCTGAAGGAGGAGGACCAGGGCGCCCACATCCTGGACGTCAATGTCGGACTCCCGGAGATCGACGAGCCCGCCATGATGGAGACCGTGGTGAAGCGTCTGCAGGGCGTCACCGCCCTGCCGCTCCAGATCGACACGACGAACCCCGAGGCCCTGGAGCGGGCCCTGCGCTGCTACAACGGCAAGCCGATGATCAACTCCGTCAGCGGAAAGCGGGAGTCCATCGAGCAGGTCTTCCCGCTCGTTCGCAAGTACGGCGGCGTCCTCGTGGGCCTCTGCCTTGACGAGGGCGGCATCCCCGACACCGCGGAGGGGCGGCTTGCCGTCGCCGAGAAGATCTACGAGGCGGCGGATGCCTACGGCGTTCCCCGCTCCGACATCGTTCTGGACGGCCTGGCGATGACCGTGAGCTCGGACCCGAAGGGCGCTCTTGTGACCCTGGGGACCCTCCGGGGGATCCGGGACCGCTTCCATGGACACAGCATCCTGGGCGTCTCCAACATCTCCTTCGGCCTGCCCGCCCGGGAGCTCATCAACTCCAACTTCCTCACCATGGCGATCGAGTGCGGCCTCTCCTGCGCGATCATCAACCCGGGGAACGAGGCGATGATGCGCGCCTACTACGCCTCCATGGCGCTGCTGGCGATGGACGAGAACTGCGCGGCCTTCATCGACCGCTACCGGGACTACAAGCCGGGCACGGCCGCGGCCCCCGGCGTAAGTGCTGCAAAGGGGAGCACCGCCTCGCCCGCGGGGGACCTCTCCCTGAAGGAGAGCGTGATCCGGGGCGTCAAGGAAGCTGCCGCTGCCGCCGCCAGGAAGGAGCTCGAGAGCCGGGACGGCCTTACCATCATCAATGAGGATCTGATCCCCGCCCTCGACGTGGTGGGGCAGAACTTTGAGAAGAAGACGGTCTTTCTGCCCCAGCTTCTCATGAGCGCCGATGCGGCCAAGGCGGCCTTTGCCGTGATCCGGGAGGCCATGAAGGGCACCCCGCAGAAGATCAAGGCGAAGGTGATCCTCGCCACGGTCAAGGGCGACATCCACGACATCGGCAAGAACATCGTGAAGGTCATGCTGGAGAACTACGGGTACGACGTGATCGACCTGGGCCGGGATGTGGACCCGCAGCTTGTCGCGGACACCGCGATCCGGGAAAACGTCCCGCTGGTGGGCCTCTCCGCCCTGATGACCACCACGGTTGTCAACATGGAGGCCACGATCCGGCTCCTGCGGGAGAAAAAGCCGGACACGAAGATCGTCGTGGGCGGCGCCGTGATGACCCAGGAGTACGCCGATGCGATCGGCGCCGACTGCTATGCCAAGGACGCCATGGGGACGGTCCGCTACGCGGACAGCCTCTTCGACCGCGACTGAACAGGCAGCAAACGAAACAAAGGACCTGCGGCAGCAGGTCCTTTGTTCGTTGTCCCGATTTTTTACGGCCCTTTCACTTTTTTTGTGGGATGAGCCCTTCCTGACCGTCTCCGAGGTCCTCTGCCCCGGTCCTCCACAGGTGCCTTCTGCTCTCCGTGCATCTGTACTCCCGGGCGGACCGTGGGAGCATCGCCGAGGGGCCCACGGTCTCGGAACAGCTTTATCCATCAGATCCTCTTGTACGGATTTCTGGATGCATCCATGATCTTTAGGAAAAAGTACTCATCATCTGGAAGGCCATAGGCTTTCCTGCGAATGACCTTGATGTGTGCGTTGATCCCCTCTATCTTCCCGGAGCTGATCGGATAGAGCCCGTATCCCACAATGCCGTCAAAGTGGTTCTCAATGAGCCTGGCAAACCAGAGAAAGTGCTCATTTTTCGTGCCCCTGCACCAGTCGATGATATCTGTAAACTTCTCGATCATCGTCGCCTGATTGGCTGAGGCATATGCTTCCTGCATGGCCTGCTTGATCAGATCACAGGTGAACAGCAGCTTGTTCGAGTTGATGATGTCGTCGTATCGCCGCTCGAAATCGTCATGGGTATGCCTGTAATCGGTCGTACCGAAGATCGCAGATCCCTTGCGGCACACCTTGCCCTCACGGGCTTCCTGATCGTGTTTCTGCAGGGACTCCCTGCTGGCACAGAGTATCTTCCTTGACCCCTTCAGAACAGTAGCTTCCTCGACCAGGCCTTCCTTCTTCAGGCGGATCTGTTCCTCCTTCCGAACCTCGGCAATGACCTTCTCGTTGAAGTTCTTGACGATGTGGAAATGATCATAAACGATCTGGATCCAACCGCATTTTGCCTTGAAAGCCTCCTGGAAGTCGCTGTTCATATCCATGGCAACGGCCTCTACATGATGCATCCAGTCGTCACCCACCAGCTCCATGAATTCTTCTACAACGGCCTTTGTTTTGCCTGCTCGGATGAACAGCACCGCACCGGTTATCAGGTCTATGATGTGCGTCGCATATTTGTGTCCGTTATGCAGCTTGAACTCGTCAATGGCAAGATACCTTGCATAGGCGGCAGGCTTTTTGAGCTTGCCATTCTCATCCGCGTAAAGACCCTTCAGACGCTTAAGATCGATCTTCTTGATCGTATTGATGTTGACGCCAGTAATGATTGCCGTGTCCGTAAGGGTAAATTCATCCATAGAAAGATAGCGGATGATCAGCTGCTCAAGCTCCTTTGTAATCATCGAATCATCTGCCTTGAACGCGACATCCGGTGTGATGGTCTTGCCACAGAGATTGCATCTCCACTGGTACTTGTCGCACTCAATGATGGTTTGGCATGCCTGAAAGGGAATGTGTTTGATCTTCGTGTGGTAGGTCTGATTCTTGTACATCCTGCGCCCGCAGCAAGAGCATACAGGATGGTCCAGCTGGTCCAATTTACCGCGCAGAATATAAGCCCTTTTGAAGGTATTCTCACTCAGTTTGCTCTTCCGCATGGAGTGGAAGGGCCTGACGTCTCGAATAGGAACCTCTTCAACGCTCTCCTGCTGGAACCCCGTCAGGTGGCTTGGGAACATCAGATAGTCATTTTGAGTCCGGGCAGCAAAAGACATTTGCCCATTCGCCTCGGTGTATGTATAATTCTGATTCATAAGAGGTTTCCTTTTTATCCCGTATTGCATATCTTGGGCGGCGTGCAATCGAGATGATATCAGGAAATCTCTTTTTGTAAATAGATGATATTCTCTATAGGCTGCCTTCTTTTAGTGCATCACACAAGAAAAATGAAAGACCCTTTTTTACTTTTGCGCTTGCATTCCGCCGAAGATGCGCTATCATAGCTAGTGCTTATCAATGATAATTATCAATGTTTGTTTTTAGAGTACGGAGGAATCGCCATGAACACCATGCTGACAAGGCGCCTGTTGGACGCCTTTCACGATGCCGGGTCGGTCTCGGAACTGATGCCGCCCCTGCCGGAGGGCATGACCGCCCAGTACGTCCACGTGCTGGATGCGATCGCCCAGGTGGAGCGCGAGAAAGGCCGGGTGCGGGTCTCCGACGTCGCGCACTTTCTGCACGTCAAGTCCCCCGGCATCACCCGGTCCCTCCAGGCGATGGAGCGCCTGGGGGCCGTGGAGAGGGAAAGGGACGCGGGAGACCGGCGGGTGGTATGGATTGCAATGACGCCGCTGGGACAGGACTGGTATGCGCGGTACGTGGTCCGCTACCACGAGGCGCTCTCGCACCTTCTTGCGGACATCCCGGAGGAAGAGGCGAAGACCACCGCAGACACCATCGAAAAAATCATTCTTCGGATGCGGGAGCATCCGATCACCCTGGAGGAAAAAGGTAAGACAGAGCAATGAGCGAAAACGCAGCAACGGCCAAAAAGAACGGATCCAATGATTTCACCGCCGGCAGCATCCCGGCCAAGATGCTGCGGTTTATGCTGCCGATCTTCGGGTCCCTGGTGCTGCAGGCCATGTACGGGGCGGTGGACCTTCTGGTGGTCGGGCGCTTCGGCACCACCGCCGGCCTCTCCGGCGTCTCCACCGGCAGCAACGTCCTCAACGTCGTCACCTTCACCGTGACCGGCTGCGCAATGGCCGTCACGATCCTGATCGGGCGGTACCTGGGGGAAAAGCGCAATGACAAGATCGGACCTCTGCTGGGTGCCTCGATCTGCCTGTTCCTGATCCTGAGCGCCATCCTCTGCGCCGTGATGGTGGGCCTTGCAAGGCCGATTGCCATCCTCATGCAGTCCCCCGCGGAGGCACTGGACCTGACGGTCTCCTACATCCGCATCTGCGGCTCCGGCATCTTCTTCATCGTCGCCTACAACGTGATCGCCGCCGTCTTCCGGGGCCTGGGCGACTCCAAGACGCCCCTTTTGTTCGTTCTCATCGCCTGCATCGGCAACGTCTTCGGCGACCTGCTCCTGGTGGCCGTCTTCCACATGAACGTGGCAGGTGCCGCCATCGCCACGGTGGCCGCCCAGGCGGTCTCCGTCGTGCTCTCCCTCATCATCATGGCAAAGCGGACCCTTCCCTTTGTGATGAAGCGCACCGACATCCGCCTCGGGAAGGAGGCGGGCCACATCCTGCAGGTGGGTGCACCCCTTGCCCTGCAGGAATTCCTGACCCAGATCTCCTTTGTCTGCCTCTGCGCCTTCATCAACCGGCTGGGCCTGACCGCCTCCTCCGGCTACGGCGTGGCCAGCAAGCTGATCTCCTTCATCATGCTGGTTCCCTCCTCCCTGATGCAGTCCATGAGCTCCTTCATCTCCCAGAACGTGGGCGCCGGGAAGGAGAAGCGGGCGAGACAATCCATGGTCTTCGGCATGTGCTTTGCGTTCTGCGTCGGCGTCGTGATCTTCCTCCTGATTCAGTGGAAGGGGTATCTGGCTGCGGGGCTCTTCACCTCCGACCAGGACGTCTCCCAGGACGCCTGGGACTACCTCAAGGGCTTTGGCGGCGAGACCCTGGTGACGCCGTTCCTGTTCAGCTTCATGGGCTACTTCAATGGCCATGAGCGCTCCCTCTTCGTCATGCTCCAGAGCATGGCCCAGACCCTGCTGGTGCGCCTGCCCGTCGCCTTCTTCATGAGCACCCGGCCGAATGCCTCGCTCCTTCACATCGGCCTTGCGGCGCCGCTTGCCACCTCCTTCGGCATCGTGCTGAACCTCCTGTACTACATCTACTACAACCGGAAGGTTCTGCCGAAGCAGGGAAAAGATCCGGAGGCGCACTGAGCCTTTGGTGCATCCTCTGACCGCAGCAGGCCGTACGATCTGCCCGCGACCATTTGATTATTGCTCGGATCAGCTGCAGAACTGCGCCGACCAAAAGAGCCAGAAAGCCTTGAAAAATCAAGGTTTTCTGGCTCTTTGCCTTCCAACTTTTGTCAAACACAGGGAGCCGGATTCTGCGCTCAGCTCTGCAGCAGCGCTTTTTTTACTTCCTCCTCGGCGTGCTGCTTTGCGAGGACCACCGCATCGCAGAACTGATCAAACTCCGGGTCCTCCACCTGCAGCTCCGGATGGGCAAGAAGCTCTTCCCGCGCGATCCGCACGCCCTCCGCAAAGGGGACATGGGTTCCCATGCCGGGCACGAGGCGCTTCAGCTTTGTGTTGTCAAAGAGAACCGTCACGGCCTTGTCGCCAAGGAGTGCACCCCGCAGGTCGTATTTTGTTCCCACCGCGGCCAGAAAGTCCGAGGAGACGTGGCAGGGGACCAGGGAGACGCCGAAGGCCTCCGCGATGGTTCCGTAGATCTGGTTCCAGGTCAGGGACTCATCCCCTGTGATCTGGAAGGCCTCGCCCACTGCCTTGGGATTTCCCATCAGGCCGGTGTAGCCGATCGCAAAGTCCGTGTTGAAGGTGAGGGTCCACAGGCTGGTCCCGTCCCCGGGGATCAGGACCGGCTTTCCCGCGAGCATGCGCCGGATGACCTGCCAGGAGCCCTTTGCCCCGTGGATGGCCACCGGGATGTGGCGCTCGTCATACGTGTGGCTCGGGCGCACGATGGTGACCGGAAAGTTCTGCTCCCGCAGGGCCTGCATCAGAACCTCCTCGCAGGCGATCTTGTCCCGTGAGTACTGCCAGTAGGGGTTGGCGAGGGTCGTGCCCTCCGTCAGGAACGGACTTGCCGGCGGCTTGTGGTAGGCGGAGGCGGAGCTGGTGAACAGGTACTGGCCGGTCCGCCCCGCAAAGAGGCGGATGTCCCGCTCGACCTGCTCCTTCCGGTATCCGACAAACTCGCAGACGCAGTCAAAGGAGAGTCCGGACAGCTTTTCAGACAACTCCTTCTCGTTCCCGTTGATGTCCGCCGCGATGTGGTGGACCTCCCCGTCAAAGGGGAGCTTGCGGGTTCCCCGGTTCAAGAGCCAGATCTCCCAGCCGCCCTGCTCCAGAAGGCGCCGCACGACGCCGGCGCTGATGGTTCCCGTTCCCCCGATAAATAGTGCCTTTCTCATGTGTGTTCCCTTTCCCTTTCTTCTTTGCCTGTGCCCCCAAGTTTTGCAAACTCCCGCCGCCGGATGATGCAGTATGCGGTGATGACCGCCGTCCCCGTCAGGATCCAGCTCACGGGGTAGACCACCACCAGCAAGACGTAGCTCTTCCAGCGGGCAAACACCGTGGCGATCCAGACGAGCCGAAACAGGCAGGAGCCGATCACCGTGAACACCGCCGGGAGCAGGGAGTGCCCCATGCCCCGCAGGCACCCGCCGGAGATCTCATAGGTCCCCGTGAGGAGCTCCGGCAGGCAGACATAGCGCATGCGAAGCACGGCGTACTCCAGGACCTCCGTGTCCTGGGTGAAGATCTGCAGCAGGATGTCGCGGAAGGCGTAAAAGAGCACTGCCACCGCCAGGGCGGCGCCCATCCCGATCGCCATGCAGTCCGCATAGATCCGCCGGCAGCGGTCCGTCTTTCCCGCGGCGAAGTTCTGACTCGTAAAGGTGGTGGCCGCCTGGGCAAAGCCGTTGACCACGAAGTAGGCCATAAACTCGAAGTTCTGCCCCGCGGTGGTGCCCGCGATGCCCGCCGCCCCGAAGTGGTTGACCGCGGTCTGGATGACGACGTTGGAGAGGGCAAAGACCATGCCCTGGAGCCCCGTCGGCGCGCCGATCCGGATCACGCTGGCCAGGTGCTCCCGCCGGATGCCCAGCTCTTTCAGGGAGAGGCGGATGCTCCCCCGGTCCTTCAGCAGAAACCGCAACACCATCCCCGCGGAGAGGGCGTTGGAGATGACCGTCGCGATGCCTACCCCCGCAACCCCCATGTGGAGCCGAAGTCGTAGAGGAGCATAAAGGGGAGGGCCACAAAGTAAATCCGCAGGTAGAGTGCCGCAAGAACGTAGACCTTCTCCGGCGTGTTCATCAGCCGAAGAAGCGCCGGGGCCGCCAGCTCCCCCACGACCAGCACGATGCCGCCGCTCACCAGGGCGAGGGTCACGATGGTCTCCACCGCCTCGTGGGCCTTCCCCTTCTCTCCCCGGCCGATCCTCGCCGCCACGGTCACGTTTCCGCCGATGGAAAGGCCCATGAACAGACTCACCAGGAGGTTTACCAGGGCCGTGTTGCTGCCCACCGCCGCCATCGCCTCAGCGCTGTCAAAGCGCCCCAACACCGCCAGGTCCGCCGAGGAGAACAGCTGCTGCAGCATGCTCGCCGCGGCGATCGGCAGCGCAAACTGCACGATCTTCCCCGCCGGGGGTCCGTGCAGCAGATCCGTCTGCTGCCTGGCCAAAACCGATTCGCCTCCTTATGTCAGCCAGAGCAAAAGACCCGCCAGGATGCCCGCTGCGCCCCCCGCCAGGGTGTCCTCCGGGTAGTGCACACCGCCCAAAACCCGGACCAGGGCGGAGAGGGCCGTGATCACAAAGCCCGCAATCCCCAGGGGGAGCGATATCTTCAGAAGGCACATGGAGATCACCGCGCAGGAGAACACGTGCCGCGAGGGCATCGAATTGCCTCTCGTCTTCTTTGGGATCAAAGGGTCCAGGTCCCAGGTCTCGTAGGGGCGCTTTCGGTTGATCTTACGGCGGACCAAAGAGAGCAGGACAAAAAAGGCCCCGGGGACGAGGACATACGGCGCGCAGGCGCGGACCCCGCCCCGGATCAGCGTCAGGAAGACCAGCGCCGGGTAGGCCGCGTACATCGCCGCCGTCAGGACCTTGTTCAGTGCGCGCAGCGCCTGCACCCCATGTTTTTGTCTCCGGATGCCGGCCGTGATGGTCCGGTACCAGGCGGCGTAGTCTCCCATCCCGTTGTTTCCTTTCTCCCACTCAGAGGTTCATCAGCACCTCGGACACCTCTTTGGTCAGTTCCTCCTGCCGATCCTGCAGGAGAAGGAGCTTGTTGTAGCGGTAGTAGGCATCGCTGCCGCACTCCCGGATAAAGCGGAGGGCGTGGCTGCTGCCCGCAAGCTCCGACAGAAAGATCACCATCTCCTGCCCCTCGCCAAAGCACCGGGCGAGGAACTCGAAGGCGTGGGAGAGGTGGTCGGAGGTCTGTTTGACCGCGGCGCCGCGCGCCCGCTCCCGGTCCGCAAACCAGGCCTTTGCCATGGAGAAGTCGGGCGAAGCCTCCTTTTTGGCGAAGCTCTCGAGCTCCTCCAGGGCGGCGAGGGTCTTTTTCTGGCAGCGCAGGTTCTCTGGGGAGAGGATCCCGGAGGCGGTGCCCTCCTGCAGCGCCTGCTTCCTGCGCTGGATGCAGGCAGAGAGCGCAGGGAGGAAGGCCCCGCTGTCATCCCGGATCGCCTTCAGCTCCGTGAACACCGCCTTCTGGACGTCGCAGTCCTCCCCGTAGGCGCGGAACTCCTGGTTCAGGCTGTCGGAAAGAAGCCCGATCAGAGAGAGCTTCTCGTCAAAGGGCGCGCCGCCGACCTTTAAGGAGCGGTCGCTGTAGTGCCCCTCCAGGATGTCCTCCACCCGGTAGTCCTCCCGGTACTTCTCGTACAGGGCGTAGTAGTCCGCAAAGTCCTTTGCGATCTCCGGGTCCTGCAGGTACTCGCCGCACAGGTCCCTGGTGATCGGAAGGTGCAGGGCCTCGTAGGCCGACAGGATCCGGGAGAGGTCCTCCCATCCCCGGGCGGTCACGAAGTACTTGTCCTCCACCTCCATGCGGATCGAGTAAAAGCGGTCCCGGTGGATGGAGAGGTAGGACAGGATGGCGCCGTGAACGCCGTTTTGCACCGCGTACCGCTTCCAGACGTCAAAGTCCTCCTCGATCTCGATCTTCCGGACCCGGTCCAGGGTCACGATGTCGAAGTCCCGGACGGACTTGTTGTACTCCGGGGGGTTCCCGGCGGTGACGATCACGTAGCCGTCCGGCACCTTGTGGCTGCCGAAGGTCTTGTACTGCAGAAACTGCAGCATCGTCGGCGCCAGGGTCTCGGAGACGCAGTTGATCTCATCGAGAAAGAGGATTCCCTCGGAGACGCCGGTCCGGTCGATCTCGTCGTAGACGCTGGCAATGATCTCACTCATCGTGTACTCCGTCGCGGAGTACTCCCGCCCGCCGTACTGCTTCTTCACGATGAGCGGCAGGCCGATGGCGGACTGCCTTGTGTGGTGCGTGATCGTATAGGAGACGAGGCCGATGTGGAGCTCCTGGGCCACCTGCTGCAGGATGGCGGTCTTGCCGATGCCGGGCGGGCCCACCAGCAGCATGGGCCGCTGCTTCTCCGGCGGGATCCGATAGGCCCCGGTCTCGTCCTTTAGGGTGTAGGCCCGCACCGTGTTGATGATCTCCTGTTTTGCTTCCTGAATGTTCATGCGCTCTCCTTCCCGCCTCAGACATAGAGCTTGGTCGCCCAGGCGGGCACCCGGGTGTCGTCGTTGTCCCCGTCCTTGCGGAACACAAAGGCGGTGTCGTAGTGGGGCGCCCGCTTCGGATAGACGCCGTACCCGTCGGTGAAGTAGAGAAGGCCCCTGAGGTGCTTCAGCTCCCGGCGCTTCTCCAGCTCCTCCACGTATTGAAACACCGGCCGGTAGTCGGTGCCGCCGCCGCCCCGGACCGTAAAGTTCTTCGCAAAGCGCCGCATCTCGTTCACATCTGTGATCTTCGTGTCGCTCTGGATGCGGTCGTCGCACTGCACCAGGTGGATCAGGACCTGGTGGAAATAACTGTTTCCGGCAAAGAGGACGTCCGCGGTCTCGTTCAGGAACTTCTGCACCAGCTCCCCGGAGACGGACTCGGAGGTGTCGATGGCGATGACCAGCTCCTCCACCTTCTTCGCCTCCCGGACCTCGTTCTCCTCGATCAGGGGCATGTTTCCGTAGTGCTCCATCCCGTAGTGGTAGTAGGCGTAGTCAAAGGAGTCAGGGTCGATCCCGGCCTCCTCCCGGACCACCGCGTACCTGCGAAGAAACGCCCGGTAGTCGGTGCGCCGGCGCATCGAGTAGCCGAGGGTCCACTCCAGGGCGCCGGGGTTCTTCCCGGCTTCCCGCCCGTAGCTGACGACCTCCGCCTTCACCCGGCCGGCAATCTTCTTCCACTCCTCCTCGGTCAGGTTCCGGATATGCGCCCCCGGAAGGGCGCACGGCGCTTCCTGCTGCGGCGGTGCAGGGGGCTGCGCGTCCTCCATGCGCTGCCAGAAGCTGTGGTCGTCGAGGCGAAACTCCGCCGCCCACCGGCACTGCTCATCGTAGTCCGGCCGGTCCTTCAAAAGGGCCGCGTAGATGCGCTCCGCGGTCAGGACCCCGGCCTTCTGCTTGAGCGTCTCATAGATCTGGGCGCGCTTTTCCCGCACCGGGTCGAAGATCACCGGGTACTCCATCGTGTCGATGACGGACTCCGCCGCGATGTCGCAGGAAAGGTCCCAGAGCTCCGGATCCTCCCGGTCCTTTGCTGAAAACATGTGCCGAAAGAGGCAGTGCATCAGGCAGTGCACGTAGGTGCGGCAGAGGTTCTTGGGGTCCTCCACAAACCGGCGAAGGAGAAAGTTCGGGTTGTACCGAAGGTACACCGCGTCGGTGCCGATGGTCGTGGTGTTAAGGTCCATCTTCGGCGCGAGCCGGTCCAGGGCACTGCCAAAAAAGCGCATGGACAGAAAGAGCTGTGTCCTGCAGTTTTGGAGGATCTTCTCCCCCGTCTGTTCCAGAACTTCTCTCTGCCGCATGCGCTTCCTCCCAACACCCCGCTACAGGCAAAACGGATCAAAGGACGGCGGGGCGCTCTGCCCCGCCTCCATCAAAATGCCGACGATCTGCGCCGCCCCCCGGTCGGCCGCTTCCTGCAGGGGGATGGCTGTTGCCGCCTGGTCCAGGAGCTTATTCTTTGCAAGGAACCGGATCCTTTCAACGTCCTCCGTGGCGACCAGGTGCCGCAGCACCTTCTCCGTGTGGGCAAACAGCCAATTTTCATACTGCGCCCTTGCCGCTTCCCCGAGCTCTTCCGGGTACATCAGCCGGTCCAGGCAGATCCTGGCCGCGCTCAGGTCGTCGTAGGAGGTGAGGCGCGGCAGCAGCCGGTCGTACTCCGCAAGGTGCAGGGCGTGCTTTTCCACGCACTCCCGGTAGGCCATCCCGGCGCCCTCGATGGTGAAGTGGATCGCCCGGGCCATCGTGTCCTCCCTGGCCTCCCGGACGTACTCCGGGAAGGTGAGGCACAGGGTCTTCTCCTGGCCAAACAGGTCCGCGCTCCCGTGCAGAACAAAGGAGAGGGCGTTGTCCGTCTCCTGCAGAAGGTCCCGCATCAGCAGGTAGTTGTCCTTTTCCGTCACCTCGATGCAGATCTCCCGCAGCGCGTCGCAGCTTCGGATCACCCCGTCGTAGAGGTCGTCCGTCGTGTCATAGACCCGGATCCGCTCCAGGGCGGCATCGTTCTGAAAGGCAAAGAGGTGCAGGGTCTTGAGCGACCGCGGGAGGGAGATCTCCCGGACCTCGTCCCGGTCCGCCAGGGCGTGATTTCCGATGCTGCGCACCGGGAGCCCCTCGATTTTTTCTGGGACCGTCAGGGAGGGGGCCTTGCCCTCGTAACCCGTGATCTCGATCACGGGTTCTCCCCCCTGTGTCTTTTTCTCATACAGAAAGCCCAACGCTCACTCCTCCAGGCCCTGCGGCTCGTCGGGGTCCTTGTAGATGTTGTAGCCGTCCACCGTGTCCAGGTAGACGATGCCGGTGCCGGAGAGATCCACCCCGGCCATCTTGTCGGCCGCCATCACCAGGTAGTTGCAATTGTACTCCCGGATCGCCTCGATCAGGGCCTTCCCGTCGACGGGGTCCGCATTCATCGCGTCGTACACCGACTGGTAGTAGTCCGCGTACTGGGGCATCAGCATCTCCCGGCCGTAGGGCATGAGAATCCGCGAGTCGTACTGGCGCACGAACTGCACCAGCTCCGGCGGCATCGCCACCATGGTCCGCTGCCCGCCCGCGTCCTGCAGGACGTAGTCCGAGACGTCCAGCACCACCTGGGGCAGGTGGAGCCGGTTCTCCGCCGGCAGGATGTTCTCGTTGCTGTAGGTGTACTGGCCGCACAGGAGCATTAAAGCCGCCATCACCGCAAGGCCAAAGGGCAGGCGCCGCGAGGACTGGCGGATCAGCGCGTAGCAGGTCGTGACCGACATCGGAATCAGCCACAGAAACCGGTAGTAGGTGTCCGTTCCCTCGATCTTCGCGTACAGATCCCGCACCGGCGGGAGCAGGAACAGGACGAGAAAGCAGGCCGGCAGGTATAAAAACAGGATCCGGTTTGCCTTGTCGTCCTCCCGCAGAAACAGGGTCACCAGGGCAATGACATACAGCACCGTGAGAAGCCCCGACCCGGAATAGGCCACGATTGTTCCCAACACACCGCTCATAGGCCGCCTCCCGACAAGAGATTGGGCAGCATCACCCGGACCAGGATGGCCGCATAGACCACGTTTGGCAGACAGCAGAGCACCGTCTTCTTCCAAAAGCCCCGGCTGCGGTAGGCGACGGAGACAAAGACGCTCCCCGCCAGGAACAAAAAGGCCGCAAACATCGGCGCCATCGCCGTGCAAAAGCCCGACGCCAGGTTGACGAGGACCATCAGGATGAGGGGAAGCCGCAGGCTCCTGCCCTCCCCGATCCGGTGGGCGGCCAGAAGCAGTGCATAGAAGCCCAGCGGCACGATGATGTTGGCAAAGACGGTCTTGCCCTGCCAGGTGCGCATCAGAAGGAAGGTCTCCGGCGTGTAGATCGACACGTTTCCGAAGATCTGGATCAGCGCGAGCGCGCTCATGAAGGCGGGGATCATCCGCCCGGTGCGCTTTTTGCTGTCCTTGTCGTGGAGCAGGGCGTGGATCAGGCAGAATGCCGCCACGTCCGCCAGGGGAAGAAACACCAGGGGGATCAGGCTGTGCGTCACGATCGTGGGGTGGGTGGTGCAGAGGGTCGCAACCGCCGCGATCCACATGGGGATCATCGCCATCGCGTGGCGCCCGTCCAGCTCCGTCGTGATGCCGGTGTAGGGGACATAGTGGTACATGGTCCCGGTCTGCCAGGTCTGCACCGACTGCGCCACGTAGTAGGCGTCGTCCCCGTCGTAGGAGGCGTGGGTGTAGGACATGAAGAGCTCAAAGGCAAGAAGGGCCGCAAAGAGGATCCAGAAGGCGAGGGCCTGGGGATCCGGGTGCATGTGCTCTTTCTTTTTCAGCGCCTTCCACGCCCCGGTGACCGGCGACGGTGCAAGGCCCCCGGTCTTTCGGACCCGGAGGATGCCGATGACGGAGAGGGCTGCGGCCGCCACCCCGTAGAGGCCCACGAGGAGCGCAAAGTTTCCCAGCGCCGTGGTGAACAGGACGACAAGGCCCAGGCACTCAAAGAGCGCAAAGCTCGCCAGGTACCCTTGAGCGATCACGATGTGGAGTTTTCGCTCCGAGGGATCCTCGAAGCTGCCAACGAACAGGCCCATGCCGAAGGGCAGCACCCCCGCCCAGAGCACAAATGCCAGAAGTTTACCTGCTGCCCCCATGTTCCGTCTCTCCCTGCTTGGCTTCCTCTTCCTGAAGGAGCCTCTTGTAGTCACTGTGCAGGAGATTTCGCTGCACCTCAAAGCTGCGGCGGGCGTTCCGGTCCATGTTGGAGAGGATGAGCCCCGAGAAGAAGGACAACAGCGCCGCAATCGCCACAAACCCGCAGACGATCAGGGTCGGGAACTTGCGCACGAGTCCCGTCGCAAAGTACCCCTTCACCACCGGGATGAAGAAGATGACCGCCAGGATCGTCAGCACCCCGGCCAGGAAGCCAAAGAACCCCATGGGCCGGTAGTTGCGGTAGAGGCTGACGATGGTCTCCAGCACCTTGATCCCGTCGGAGAAGGTGTTGAGCTTCGAGGAGGAGCCCTCGGGCCGGTCCCGGTATTCGATGACCACGTTGTCGATCTGCATGTTGTTGTAGACCGCGTGGATCGTCATCTCGGTCTCGATCTCAAAGCCCTTGGAGAGGACCGGGAAGGTCTTCACGAAGTCGTAGGAGAAGGCCCGGTACCCGGTCATGATGTCCCGGATGTTGCAGTCGAAGAGCCGGTTGATGGACCCCCGCACCAGGCTGTTGCCGAAGTTGTGGAAGGGCCGCTTGTTCTCGGTGAAGTAGGTGGAGGAGAGCCGATCTCCCACCACCATGTCGGCGTTCTTGTGCAGGACCCGGTCCACCAGCTCCGGCGCGGCGTCCATGGGATAGGTATCGTCCCCGTCCACCATGACATAGCACTCCGCATCGATCTCCCGGAACATGCGCCGGATGACGTTGCCCTTGCCCTGCTTGTACTCGTTGCGCACCACGGCGCCGGCCTGTTTGGCAATCTCCGCCGTTTTGTCCGTGGAGTTGTTGTTGTAGACGTAGATCACCGCATCCGGCAGGGCCTTTTTCGCATCCGCCACCACCTTGCCGATCGTCTTTTCCTCGTTGTAGCAGGGAATCAATACCGCGATATGATCCATTTTTCCCCTCTTTTTCCGCTCAGTCCTCTTCCACCGCGAGCCCGTCGGTGATCGAGAATTTCGCCAGGTTGCCAAGATAGCGCTCCACCACCTCGTAGACAAACACCGTGGGCTGCATTTCTTCGAGCTGGGAGAGCGAGTAGTCGTAGTAGTAGGTCATGAAGCCATGCTGGAAGTGGCACACGTAGTAGGGCGCGCTGAAGGCGGAGAAGGAGTCGCCGACCACGAAGATCTTGTCCCCGGGGGCGGTGTCGTCCGTCTCAAAGGTGAACTGGGTGCCGGTGTCGTTGGCCTCCATCTTCAGGTTGTGGGGCGTATACCCATGGATCTCGTAGACCGGATCGTCTGTCAGCACCTGGGAGAGGTGGATCATCCGGGCGAGGTCGAAGGTGTAGCCGCCGACCTCTTTGATCGTGCACTCGTCCAGGGGGACCTGATCAAAGCCCAGGGTGTTCGTCAGCTCCTTCGTGCCCACATAGGCGCCCACCGCGTTCCAGTGGGTGTCGTACTTGTAGTAGAGCTGCTGATCCGAGTTCTCGCTCTTGTAGGCTTCCAGCGAGTCGTCCGCGTTGATCACCGGAATGTCCGTGTGGTCCTTCAGGTAGTCGGTCACCTGCCGGAGCCGGGAGTAGGACGTGTGCGCGCCGTAGGAGTCAGGCATGTACTCGCTGTAGACGCTCTCCTTGTTGGGGGCGAGGAACAGATAGAAGGTGCAGCCCCGCTCCTTAAGATACGCCTGGATTGCGGTCAGGTTGTCCGCGATCTGCGCCAGCTCCTCGTCGGAGAAGAGGTTGGTGCCCAGGTAGTCCGCCACGGTGTCCTCGCCGTTGCGCGCGGTGCCCTTATAGAAGAGCCAGCCGTCCCTGCCCACGATCGCCGTGTCGGAGCTGGAGGTGTGCAGGAACTTGTAGTCGATCCAGCCGTTGAGGGAGAGGATCTGGTTGCGGAACGGCAGGTGGTCGTTGAACCAGTCCTCAAAGGTGGAGGGAAAGTCATCCACCGAGGTCTCCCCCAGGATGGGCGCCTCTGCCAGCGTCCGGTTTTCATAGTTGGTCGTGTCCGTGTACTTTCCAATCAGGGCAAAGACCGCCACCGGGACCAGGAGGAAGACGGCGACGACAGCGATGTAGATGTTCTGTACTGCTCTCTTCATAAATTCCTTTCAGAACCGGAAGTAGATAAACGGGTTGTAGGTGTTGTTGGCCAGCAGCAGCAGGCTGTACACCAGGATGACGGTGAGCCAGAGCGCCTCCCACACGGAGTTCTTCCACCCCGCCCCGATCTTCTTGAGGGGACCGGCGGAAAAGATCTGCTGGATCGGGCCGCAGCCCACGATCCCGAAGACCACCGCCAGCATGCCGAGGATCGACACCTGGGTGCCCAGGGGATAGAGGGTGGTGGTGTAGCGCCAGGGCGCTGCCATGCGCACGAGCACCGCGGCGCCGTCATGGACCGAGGCGGCCCGGAAGAAGACCCAGCCCACAATCACGACCAGCAGGGTGTAGACCCTGGCAAAGATCGGATGCCGGTCCAGGGCCTTGGAAAAGCCCATGCGCTCCATGATGATGAAGAAGCCGTGGAAGAGACCCCAGCCGACGAAGGTCCAGGCGGCGCCGTGCCAAAGGCCCGTCAGCGCAAAGACGATCGCGAGGTTCACATAGGTGCGGACCTTGCCCTTCCGGTTGCCGCCCAGGGGAATGTAGACGTAGTCGCGGAACCAGGACCCCAGGGAGATGTGCCAACGGCGCCAGAACTCCCGGATGGACTTGGACAGATACGGCAGGGTGAAGTTCTCCAGGAACTCGAAGCCGAACATCCGCCCCAGGCCGATGGCCATGTCGGAGTAGCCGGAGAAATCATAGTAGATCTCCAGCGTGTAGGCGATGGCAAACAGCCAGGCCATGCCGCCCGTCAGGTTCCCCGTCCCCAGGTCGTAGAGGCTGTCGCAGACCTGGGCGGTCAGGTTGGCGATGATGACCTTCTTGCCAAGACCGTAGAGGAACCGCCGCATGCCGGAGGTGATCTTCTCCTTCGTCCTGGTCCGTCCCATGATCTGGGCGTCGATGTCCCGGTACATGACGATGGGGCCGGCGATCAGCTGCGGGAAGAAGGACACATAGAGCATCAGGTTCAGGAGGTTCTTCTGGACCTTGTACTTGCCCCGGTAGAGGTCGATGACATAGCTCATCGCCTGGAAGGTGAAGAAGCTGATGCCGATGGGGAGCGAGATGTTCGCCGCCGGGAAGTCCTGGTGAAAGAGCCGGTTCACCGTGTTGATCGCGAAATTCGCATACTTGTAGTAGCCCATCAGCCCCAGGTTGACCGCGATGTCCAGCGCCAGGAGCAGTTTTCCATGGGCGCGGAAGCGGTCAATGAGCAGGCCGAAGGCCCAGTTCATGATGATGGAAAACAGCAGGAGAATGAGATAGCGCGGCTCCCCCCAGGCGTAAAACAGGAGGGAGGCAATGAGCAGAAGGATGTTCTGATACTTGGGTTTCCGGATGATCAGACTCGCGACGAAAACGATCGGGAAGAAGATCCAGAGGAATACCATTGAGCTGAAAACCATGCGGGGTCCTCTCTGTTGCCAACAACACTGCAAAGGAAGCCTGTACACAGGTACAGACCTCCACATTTACCGAAAATTTTACCCTATTCCCGACCCTTTCGCAATGCAAAGACCAGCTGCCAGGCAAGGAGCAAAAAGACCAGGATCATGACAAAGACGAAGGCGAGCACCGCGCCGAGCATGCCGGCAGAGACGACCATCCTTCCTGTCAAAAGGAAGGACCCCGCCGTCCCGAGAAGGTAGATGACGGGGATCACGTTCTGGCGGCGCAGGATCGTGAGCACCGCGCAGAAGAACCCGTCCAGGGCGAGGAAGATCCCGCCCACGAGGATCCAGAGGAGCTCCCCCCGAAGGTCCGAGAGGTCCGTCGCATACAAAAGCGAGAGGACCGGGATCCCAAGGAGTGCCGCTCCCGCAAGGCAGACCGCAGAGACCAGGAGGATTCCCGCGACGATCTTGCCGATGTCACGAAGGAGGGGACGCCGGTCGCGGCTTTCCGCCTCTGCGCTCATCCTGCCGAGGATCGGCTGGTAGAGGAACATACCCAAAAGCTGGATCACAAACACCGGCATCGCGATGAAGTTGTACCTCGCCTGGGCGGTCTCGTCCATCGCGGCGTCGATCGCGTACTTCGGGGCATTGATGAGGTAGAACTGCAGGAAGTTCGCCGCGCACACGGGAAAGCAGACCCGCATCAGGGCAAGGACGTTTTTGCGGGAACTTTTGCCGGGTGCAAGGGCCACCTCCCCGCGATAGAGAAGAATCATCCCGGAGGCGGAGAGAAGGGCGAGCACCACCGCGGCAAGCGTCGCGGCAAGAAGGCTCCCGGTTAGAAGCGCCGCAAGGAGCATGCCGCCGATGCTGAAAAGGAGCCGCACCGTCATCACCTTGCCCGCAAGGTCGAGCCGCCCTCTCTGGTGGAGCCGCCCCTCAAAGACCTCCTCCAGGCAGTCCACCGCCTTCAAAAGGCACATGGCAAAGACCGTCAGGGCCTTCTCCGCACAGTAGCTGCCCCGAAGATAGGAGACACCGGCAAACAGGGCCGAGAGCACCAGCATCAGCCCCACCGTGAGATATCGTTGCGCCAGGTAGTCCCGGAAGGAATACCGCTCGGAAAGGTCCGACACCTGGACGTTTCGGACGCCGTACTCCCCCAGGTACAAAAACAGGTTTCCCGTCGCGAAGGCGATGGAGTAGATCCCCGCCGCCGCAAGGCCCAGGACCCTGGTCAGCACCGCCAGCACCAGCACCGACTGGCCCGCGTTCAGGATGCCGCCCAGGGTGTTCCAGAAAAAACTCCCCGCCAGGCTCTTCTCTCCTTCTGCCCCATGCTGCTGCATGCGCTGTCCTCCCGTCTGTCAAAGCAGGGACCGCAGGAGACCCGACGGCCCCCTGCGGTCCCTGCCGCGATTTGTGCCTCAGTAAAATGTGACCACGTACGTCCCCAACGAGATGAGGTTAAAGAGCTCCTTCGCCTTGGCAGGCGGCAGGTTGACGCAGCCGTGGGAGCCGGACGTCTTGTAGATGCTCCCGCCAAAGCCCCTGCGCCAGCTCGCGTCGTGCAGGCCGATGCGGTTCTCGATGAACGGCATCCAGTAGTCCACGTAGGAGGAGTAGTTCGCCCCGGTCAGGTAGGTGCTGCGCACCTTGGCGCGGATCTTGTAGACCCCCTCCGGCGTGCCCATGCCCCGGGCCATGTTGCCGGTCACGATGTCCGAGGACCAGAGGAGCTTGCCCTTCTCATAGTAGTAGGCTTTCTGCTCGGCCATGTCCACCTCGATGTAGGTGGTGGAACCCTTCTTCTCCGGGGTGTGGGTGCGGGCGCCCGCAGTGGTGAGCACTCCCATCAGGTAGGAGGCCTCGGCGTCGGTGTCCGTCACCGGGTGGTTCGTAAAGCCGCCGGAGAGCTTCAGATCCCGACCGGAGGTCGTGTGGAAGACCGCACGATTCTTGCTCCCGCTGTCCTGGCCCGCGATCCAGACGGCGAAGGCCTTCACCTTGTCCTCATCCGGCACGTAGGTGCCGTTCTCGAGGGCGTAGGTGCCGTCCGCGTTTGTCTTCATCAGGGCCATGGCCAGCTCCGGTCCCAGGGTGAAGGTCTTCCCGTTTCCGAAGTCATAGGTGGTGTAGGAGGAGACCGGGGCGGGCGTCAGGCTGTGGACCGTGTCGATCATCGCCTGGATGTCCGCGCTCTTCACGCTCCTGCCCAGGTAGGTCTTCAGGGACGCCGCCGCGTCATAGTCCGCGGGGCGCACCTTCGCATCCGCCTCGGCGGCGGCCTGCTTCTGGGCTGCCAGGATCTCCTGCTGGAGCTCCTCCGCGCCAAGAGACGGGTCGTAGGGAGCTCTCCCCTCCTTCTTTCCGTACTCGGTGTAGTGGCGGTACAGGGTGTCCGCGTCGGTCCCCAATGCCGCGGTCACGTCCGGGTTCTGCGCCGCGTAGTACGCGGCGTCAAAGATCTGCCCGTCTGACATCACGGCCGGCGCCGCTTGGACGCCGATGCCGCCGGCAAAGAGCGCGCATAGGATTGCCCCCGCAAGGGCCTGCAGCAGCTTTTTCATCTTCTCTCCTCCCCAGCCGGGGCTCCCCCGGCCGCAACAGCTCACCAAAAACCACCTGTCTCAGGCAATCGTGTGGTTTTTTATCTTTTCCAACACCGCGTCGTGGGCCAGGTTCTCGAATGCATCCGGCAGGGGTGACAGTTCGCAGCTGCCGTACTTTCTCGTCAGGGCGGTCTCCAGAATCAGATCGCAGAGTTTGGGGTTCTTCGGAAGGAGCGGCCCGTGGCTGTAGGTGCCAAAGACGTTCTTGTACCGGACGCCCTCCGTCCCGTCCTCCCCGTTGTTGCCGTTGCCGGCAATCACCTTTCCCAGTGGGTGAACGCCCGCTCCCAGGTAGGTCTTGCCGCTGTGGTTCTCAAAGCCCACCACCTGGATCGTCTCCCTGCCGGTGTCCACCTCGTAGGCGTAGTTGTCGATCATGCGGGTTTTGCTCCCCACGGTGTAGAGGTCCACGGCGCCGAGGAACTCGCACCGCGTCCCGTCGTAGGTCTCGTAGTAGTGGCCCATCATCTGATAGCCGCCGCAGATGCACAGAAATGTCTTTCCGTCCTCCACCGCAGCGCGGATCGCGTCCGCCTTGCCGGTGGCAAGGTCCGAGAGCAGGACCTCCTGCTCGAAGTCCTGGCCGCCGCCGATGAAGAGCAGGTCATACTGGGTGAGATCCTTCTTCTCCCCGATGTCGCACCCCTCCACCGAGACGTCGATGCCCCGCCAGGCGAGGCGCTTTTTCATGCAGAGGATGTTGCCCCGGTCCCCGTAGAGGTTCAGGGCCTCCGGGTAGAGGTGGCAGATTTTGAGTTCCATGGCCGCTCCCTCCTGATTATTTCCAGAACGCGCTCCCGCCGGTGGCCTCGCTGAAGACCTTCCGCAGGGAGAGCATGCTCGTGTAATTCGGCAAAATGAACACCGGCAGGGCGGACGCCTGCGCCATCTTCAGGATCTCCTCCTCGTTGTGGAGAAGCTGAATCTTTGCGGGATCCGCCCCGGCGTACTTGAGCCGCAGCTGCATGTCCTCGGCCCGGTCGCCGAAGACGTACCACTGCACCACGTGGGGATCTCCTGCCAGTTTCTCATAGTCCGCATCCCAGATCCAGGAGATGTCGTGGCCGTCCGCGGTCCGGTCGTTGAGGCAAAGGACCAGGACCTTGTCCTGCTGGATTCCCGTGACGTAGGAGAGCGCCTGGTTGCAGCCCGCCGGGTTCTTGACCAGGATCATCTGGGTGAGAGCCTGGCCGGTGCGGAAGGTCTCCATGCGCCCAAAGGAGCTGTGGACGTCGGCGAGGGAGGCGAGAAGCCCATCCTCCTCCAGGCCGAAGGCGGTCCCGGCGGCAGCCGCCGCCAGGGCGTTGTAGAGGTTGTAGACCGCGGGAAGCCCCACCGTGACCTGGTGGGTCCTGCCGCCAAAAGAGAGCTCTGCCCGCGTCCCCGTGGCATCCATCTCCTCCACCTTCGTCAGCGCCACCTCCGGCGCCTGCCGGTGATAGCCGCAGTGGGGGCAGTAGAAGTCCCCCAGGTGGGCGTAGGTGTGGTAGTGGTACTGATAGGGCGTGCCGCAGTGGATGCAGTACTTGGCATCCGAGACCTCCGGATCCCGCTGGTCGCCAAGCGGCGTGTTGACGCCGTACCAGACCACGCGGTTCGGAACGTTCTCCGCCAGCGACGAGACCAAGGAGTCGTCCGCGTTTAGGCACAGGATGCTCTCCGGCACCTTCTCGATGCCCGTGCGGATCGCATCCCGGGTGTGGGTGATCTCTCCATAGCGGTCCAGCTGATCGCGAAAGAGGTTCGTGACCACGATAACCTTGGGATGGATCAGGGGCACCACCTGTTTGAGCGCCCCCTCATCGCACTCGATGACCGCCCGCTTTGTCTTCGGGCGCCCGAGCCAGTCGGCGTTGCAGGAAATCTCCGCGGTGACGCCGGAGAGGAGGTTTGCCCCGGACTTGTTCGCAAGGCAGGGCGAGCCGTCCTTTGTCATCGCGTGCTCGAGCATGCGGCAGGTGGTCGTCTTGCCGTTGGTGCCGGTGACGACAATGATCTCCATTCCCTCGCTGGTGCGCGCAAGGATGTCCCGCGCAAAGAACAGGGCCGCCTTGCCGGGGGCCGCGGTGCCGCCCCGGCCGGTGAGCCGAAGAACGCCCCGCGCCGCCTTGCAGGCGGCGACGGCGAGGATGGACCGAAACAGATCAGGTTTTTTCATCAGACCAACACTTTCTCCCCTAGCGCAGGTAATTCATGTAGAGTTCGCAGCCCATGTACAGGATGGGCTGGTGGAGCAGGTAGACCAAGAGCGAGTGCCGTCCCAGATAGGAAAACGGGGGAAGGCTGCCGTAAAAGATCTTTGCCGGGCGCTTTTTCTTCCCGATCAGGATCCCGTACAGAAAGTACCCCACAAGGTAGAGGAAGATCCAGGGCAGGTAGGAGAAGTAGTCCGTCGAGTAAAATCCCGGCTCCATAAAGCCGAAGAAGGTCGCCGCCATGCCGTGGTACCAGGCCGCGGGGAGCGTGATCGTCTTGCCCGGGATCAGCTGCAGAAAGCCCGCGTTGACCCAGCGAAAGACATAGAAGAGGCAGGCACTGACACAGAGCCCCAGAAGGGGCGGCACCTTCGAGAGCGCCGGTTCCAAGAGCGCCATGGTGAGCATGGCAGCGCCGATCAAAGTCAGCACGCCGAAGATCACCCGGTCCTCCGGGAGGAAGGTCAGGGTGACCAGCGTCACCAGGATCCCGGCTCCGGATACCACAAAACCCCGCCGCCACCTCTTCTGTGACAGCGGGATGCAAAATCCCGACAGGAGGAGAAACGTCCAGCAGATCGACTGCTGCCAGACAAAGCCCCGCCGGGACGTATAAAACGAGATGAAGTTCTGGTTTGGGATCTGCACGATGTAGACCAGATCCCAGGACAGGTGGTACAGCATCATGCTGCACAGCGTGATTCCCCGGATCGTGTCCAGAAGGTGCAGCCGGTTTCCGCCGGAGGACTGCTTTCTGCTCATTGGGATCAGTTTACGCTCCCGCAAGGATCTTTTCAACCTGCTTCATGACGTGGGCACAGGCCACGGCGGTGAAGATCCCGGCCCCGAGCCAGGCGAAGGGATCGCAGAAGGCGGCCAGGGTGAAGTTCGCGGTCCGCATCGCCGCGAAGGCCATGATCAGCCGGCAGATCAGCTCCACGATGCCGCCGAGCATCGGCAGCAGGCCGAAGCCGCAGCCCTGCATCGTGTTCCGAAAGATGAAGATAAGGCCCAGCGGGATGTAGAAGGCAACGCACAGCCGCATGTAGATCGTCGCGTAGGGCAGCATCGCGTCGAGGTCCGTCCCGGCGGCAAAAAAGAGGCTCATGGCGGGGCGGAGCGTCAGGAGCGCAAGGGCGCCCACCACCACGGAGTAGACAAGGTTTGCCTTGACCGCGCTTTTGATGCCCTGCCGGATCCTGTCCGCGCTCCCCTTGCCGTAGTTCTGGCCGCAGTAGCTCGCCATCGTCTGGCCCAGGGAGGCAAAGCCCTGGGTCAGGACGTTCTGGACCTTGCCGGCCGCCGTGTAGGAGGCCACCGCCACCGCGCCGAAGCCGTTGATCGCGGCCTGCATGATCATCGTGCCGGAGGCCGTGATCGCGAACTGCAGGGCCATGGGGATGCCCACCCGCATCTGGTGGCTGGTCTCCCGGGCGCCGAAGTACCACATGCCCCGCTCCGGCACAAGGAGCCGCATCCGCACCAGGATGTACCAGGCCGAGAGAAACGCGGAGATCCCCTGGGAGATGTCGGTGGCGATCGCCGCCCCGGCAACGCCCATGTCAAAGACGATGACCAGGACGAGGTCCAGCACCACGTTCAGGCAGGCGGAGAAGACGAGGAACACCAGCGGCATCTTGGAATTTCCCACCGCCCGCATCAGGGCCGAAAACAGGTTGTAGAAGACGCTGCAGACCGTGCCCCAGCAGATGATCGTGATGTAGGTCAGGGCATCGTCAAAGATCACCTCCGGGGTCTGCATCAGCGTCAGCACGCCCCGCATGCTGGCGACCGAGGCAGCGGTGATGACGAGGATGACGAGGATCGAAAGAAGCAGGCCGTTGGCCACGCTCCGCTTGGTCCCCTTTGCATCCCCCGCGCCGTAGCGCTGGCTGGTCAGCACCGTGAAGCCCGTCGTCAGGCCCTGGGAAAAGCCCAGCACCAGAAACATGATGGTGCCGGTGGAGCCCACCGCCGCCAGGGCGTTCTGGCCCACAAAGCGGCCCACGATGATCGTGTCGGCCATGTTATAGAGTTGCTGAAAGATATTCCCGACAAGGAGCGGCAGCGTAAACCGCAGGATTGCGGCCATCGGCCTTTCCTCTGTGAGTTCCTTTCCCATCTTACCCTCCGGGCCGTGATGACAGGGTGCACCAGCCGGCACACTGCCGGGCGGCGTTCACGGTCGAATACCCAGTATACCGGACCGCCGCCTCTTTGCAAGATCCCCTTTTGCCTTATTTTCGGTCTGTTTTTGCCTTTTTTCAGCCGGCCTTCTTCTCACCGATGAGCGCATGGGAGAGCCACTTGCCCGAGAGAAAGCGGGCCGAGAAGATGATCCCCCGAACGCCCCAGTCCGAAAACATGCCGATCCAGACCGCGATCGGCCCGAAGTGCAGCACCCGAATCAGGATCGTGGTCAGCAGCACCCGGCACAGCCACATGGTGCAGCTGGAGGTGATCATGGAAAAGCGCACGTCCCCCGCGGCCCGCATGCCGTAGGCGATGCTGAAGGAGAAGACCCAGAACAGGGGCTTGAACACCGTGATCCACCCCACCATGTACCGGCAGAGGGAGGCACTTGCCGGCTCCATACCCGCAATCATGGTCACCGGGCCCGTGATCGCATAGACCAGAAGACAGGAGGCGATCAGCACCACTTCGCTGATCTCCATGTGCCGGACGATGTAGTACTTCGCCTCCTCGGGTTTTCCCGCCCCGATGCACTGGCCCACCACGGTCATGAGGCCGATGCCGATGCCCACGGCGCCGACGCCGTTGACGGTCTCCATGATTGCCGCCATGGCCTGGGCGGCGATGGCGGTGGTGCCCAGGGTCGAGACGCTGGACTGGATGGCGAGCTTTCCGAACTGGAACATCGAGTTCTCAATACCCGAGGGGACGCCGACCGCGAGGATCTTCGCCACCATCGGCAGGTCCGGCCGCACCGCGTACCGCCGCAGCACGATGACCTGTTTGGGCTTTCTCAGAAACGCAAAGACCACCGCCGCGCAGACGATCCGGGACAGGAGGGTCGAGAGGGCCGCCCCGAAGACACCCCAGCCGAACCCGAAGATGAACACCGCGTTGCCGAAGATGTTCAGGCCGTTGGAGAACACCGAGACCTGCATCGGGAACTTCGAGTTCCCGCCTGCCCGGTAGAAGGCGGCGCCGGCGTTGTAGAGGGCGATGAACGGGAAGGAGAGGGAGGTCAGGGCAAAGTAGGTCAGGGAGTTCTCCATGACATCCGGCTCCACCTCGCCAAAGACGAGGGCAAGGAGCGGTCCCCTGGCAAAAAAGCAGACCAGGGAAAGGGACACGGAGCTGATGGCGCAGACCAGGGTCACCTGCTCCGCCGCTTTGTTTGCCTCCTTTGACCTTCCGCTTCCGATGTACTGGGAGCAGAGGATCGTGCCGCCCGCCGCAAGGGCCGAGAAGAGCTCAATCACCAGCACGTTGATGGAATCCGCCAGGGAGACCGCGGAGATCGCAGCCGAGCCCACCCGGGAGACCATCATCGTGTCCGCCATGCCCATCAGGGAGGAGAGGAGCTGCTCCAGCATCAGCGGCACCAGCAGGGCCTTCAGATCCTTATCGGAAAAGGGCAGGTGGTCCCAGTCGATCTTCGATGCGTCGTAGAGCCTGCCCTGCAGCCCGGCATACCATGTCCGCTTGTTCTTCATTTTGCGTCTCTTCCCTTCTGTAAGCGCTTACCCAACCGCTGACAGCCCTGTATCTTAGAGGATTCCCGGATACTTGACAAGTGGGGAAATCTTGTTGAAAATAGGGTCCCCCACGGGCGGCATATATTGAGGAAATGTTACGGGTATGAAGAAATGTTACGGCCGCGGTGGAGGCGGAAAACGGGGCAAAGTGTGTCCGATTCCGACACTCTTTGCGAATTGTTTCCCTGCTTTTGCTTGGATTCCGACAAAAGCATGTTAAACTGGATAACCGGATGCCCGGGGAGCGGTTCCCCGGGCGGATCACACAGGAGTTTTATGACAATGCACAAAGTACCAGTGATTGCGCTCTCCGTCGCTGCGGCGGCGGGGCTTGTCTACGCCGGGGGCACCCGGGTCTTCGCGGGCAGGTTTCCCCTCCGGACCAGCGTCAACGGCGTGGGCGTATCTTTTCAGAAAGTTTCCGATCTGTCCAGCATTCTGCCCTCCGGCACGGCGTCAGAGGACTACACCCTGACCCTGACCGGCATGGACGGGCAGACGGACACGATCACCGGGGATGAGATCGGCCTGACCCTCGGCTATGACAGCGCGGACACCTCCTCCCTGGCCTCGGAGGGCCCCAACTACACCTGGCTGACCGACTCCCTCACGGGACAGGACCTGACCCTCTCCCCCTCGGCGGAGTACGATGAGGACAAGCTCCGCAGCTGCGTGGAGAGCCTGATCTTCTTCACGAGCCCCACCGACCTGGGCGCGGCGGCGGACAACCCGGAGGAGGTCATCGACACCGCCGAGACGGCTTCCTCCTCGGACACCGAGGCGGCCGAGGCCGACACCGAGACCGCCGCGGAGTCGGCGGACCCGGCGTCCCTCTCGATCCTCGATGAGGAGAAGGTCATTGCCGCGGTGAAGTCCGCGATCGCCTCTGGGGCCACCACCCTGAACCTGGAGGAGTCCGGCTGCTACATCACCGCGGGAAGCGGCGACAGCACCGAGCAGTCCGTGGAGGCGGCCTCGATCACGCTGGCGGCCGACACCCTCGACAGCTTTCACAACTTCACGATCACGATTCCCTTCGGCAGCAATACCGAGACCCTGGACGGGTCCACGATCCGCTCCTGGCTCTCCCTGGACGGCAGCAGCCTCGTCATCGATGACGACGCGGTAAACGCCTACGTCAAGAGCCTGGCGGAGAAGTACAACACGACGGGCCGCACCAGGAGCCTGACCACCAGCACCGGCACGGTGGTGTCCATCACCCCCGGCACCTACGGCTGGATCCTTGATCAGTCCGCCACCAAGCAGGCCATCGTGGATGCGATCAACAGCCAGACCCAAGGCGAGGTGGATCCCGTATTCTCCCAGGAGGCCTATCAGTTCGGCGATCGGGACTGGGGTCCCAACTACGTGGAGATCGACCTGGATTCCCAGCACGTCTGGGTCTACAAGGACGGGGCGCTGGTGGTCTCCACCGACTGCGTCTCCGGCAACGCCTCCCTGGGCCGCAACACCCCGGACGGCGCCTTCTACATCCTGTTCAAGCAGAAGGACGCGACGCTGACCGGCCAGGGCTACTCCTCCCCGGTCAACTACTGGATGCCCTTCTACCTGGGCTGCGGCCTGCACGACGCCACCTGGCGCAGCTCCTTCGGCGGCACGATCTACCTCTACAACGGCTCCCACGGCTGCATCAACCTGCCCTATGACGCCGCCCAGCAGATCTTCTCCGCCGTGTACGCCGGCGAGCCGGTCTTCGTCTACGGCGGGGCCACCCAGGACACGGTGAGCAGCTACGCGTCCCAGGCCTCCACCGCAGACTCCGAGACCGAGGACAGCGATGAGGAGGCCTCGGAAGCCGCCTCCACCGAGTCCACGGAGGAAGCGGCGGACGCCTCCTCCGCCGCCACCGACAGCGCGGCAGCCGCCACCTCGGTGCCGACCACCCAGGAGGAGCAGCAGGCCATCATCGACCAGGCCATCGCCAACTACGAGGCCACCGGCATGTCCCACGACGATGCCGTCAACAAGGTCAACGAGGACCTGGCCTCCCAGCTCGCGGCCCAGCAGGCAGCGGCCGCAGCCGCTGCGTCATCATCGCAGTAAGGCCGTTCGTTCCTCTTCCATAAGACGCCAAAGGGGCGCAGCTCTCCGAAACGGAGGGCTGCGCCCCTTGATTGTTTCCGGTTACTTTTTCTCCTCTTCCAGCCGGTCTGCAAGATCCTGGAGCTCCAGGTACCGCTCCATCTTCTCCTCCAGCTCGGCGTCCTTTTTGTCCTTCTCCGCGCACAGGGTCCGGAGCTTCTCGTAGTCCGAGGCAGCATCCGCGATCTCCTGCTCCAGCGAGGCGACTTCCTTCTCCAGCGCATCGATCTCGGGCTCCAGGGAATCCAGCTCCCGCTGCTCCCGGTAGGAAAGCTTGGTCTTCTTCCGGGGCTGCTCTTTTGGCTTTTCCCGTACAGGCGTCTCCTCATGGGAGAAGCGCCCCTCCTCCGCCTTGCCGGCTGCCAAAAGGTGCTCCCGGTAGGCCTCGTACCCGCCCTCGCTCTGCCAGAGTGTCCCGTCCGGCTGAAAGGCGAAAATTCGGGTCACCACCCGGTCCAGGAAGTACCGGTCGTGGGAGACCGTGAGGATGATCCCGCTGAAGTGGTCCAGGTAGTCCTCCAACACCTGCAGGGTCTGGATGTCCAGGTCGTTGGTGGGCTCGTCCAGGATCAGGACGTTGGGATTTCCCATGAGGACTTTCAGGAGGAACAGCCGCCGCTTCTCCCCGCCGGAGAGCTTTGCCACCGGTGTGTACTGGAGCTCCGGTGGGAACAGAAACCGGTTCGCCATCTCCGACGCGGAGATCAGCCCCTCCGGGGTGCGGATGTACTCGGCCACGTTTCGGATCGCGTCAATGACCCGGTCCGACTCATCCAGCGCCTCGTTTTCCTGGGAGAAGTACCCGAAGCGGATCGTCTGGCCGACGGTGACTGTGCCCGCATCCGGTTTGACAAGGCCCAGGATCACCTTCAGCAGGGTGGACTTGCCGCAGCCGTTTGGCCCGATGATGCCGATCCGGTCCTTCTTTAAAAAGGTGTAGGTGACATCCCGGAACAGGGTCCTGCCCCCGTAGGACTTTCCGACCCCGTCCAGCTCGATGGTCTTGCCGCCGATCCGCTCCGGGAGGGAGGCGATCTCCACCTGCCGCTCCTCCTCCGGCTTTTTGCGGTCCCGCAGGGCCTCAAAGCGCTGGATGTGGGCCTTCTGCTTGGTGGAGCGGGCTCTGGCGCCCCGCATCATCCAGGCCAGGTCCTGCCGGTAGAGGGTGGCCATCTTGCGCTCCGCCGCCCGGGCGCTGTCGAGGCGCTGGGCGCGACGCTCCAGGTAGCCGGAGTAGTTCGCCTCGCAGCGGTAGGCCTTTCCGTGGTCGAGCTCCAGGATGACGTCCGTCACCTCGTCCAGAAAGTACCGGTCGTGGGTCACCATGAGCAGGGCACCTCGGTAGCTCTGCAGCGTTTCCTGGAGGTAGGCGATCATCTCGTAGTCCAGGTGGTTGGTGGGCTCATCCAGGATGAGCAGGTCCGAGGGGGTCAGGAGCGCTGCGACCAGTGCCGCCCGCTTTTTCTGCCCGCCGGAGAGGTGCTCCGGGGACCCGTCCGGGTCCGGGATGCCGAACTTCTCCAGCATGGCCCGCACCTCTCCCTCGGTGTTCCAGTGGGCCTCCTTCCCATAGACCCTGGCGGTCACGTTGTCGAGGAGGGACCGGTTCGGGTCAAAGACAGGGTTCTGGGGCAGGTACGAGATCCGAAGGCCGTTGGCCCTTGTCACGGTGCCCTCGTCCGGCGCCTGCTCCCCCGCCACAATCCGCAGCAGGGTCGACTTGCCGGTGCCGTTGATGCCGATCACACCGACCTTGTCGTGATCGGCCATCGCAAAGTTGACGCCGTCCAGGATGGTCTTGGCGCCCAGAATCAGGGATACATTTTCGAGATTTAAGATATTCATGGCACCAGTGTACCACAGCAAAAAGGGGCGCGGGCCATCCGATTTCCGGCGGTCCGCGTCCCGATTTCTCTGCATTTTTGCTTTTTTCTGGCGGAGGGGTCTCTCCCCTTGCTCTGCCTCAGGGTTTCCGGTTTCTGTTGATGCGCTCCCGGATCTTTGCGATCTGCTCCGGGATCTCCTCCTTCAGCGGCCGGTCCCCGTTGATCTTTCTGTAATAGACGATTCCGCCCACCGACAGCACGCCGATGATAAGCAGCATCACCACAAACAGAACCAGATTTCCGGACTCCAGGGCATCGCCGCCCAGCGTCGAGAGGACGATGGCGGGGAAGCGTCCGACCCCGGTGATCAGAAGCCACTGGGGGAGCGTGATGCTGGTCAGGCCCACCACGTAGCTCAGCACGTCCTTGGGGGTGCCGGGGATCAGAAACAGGAGAAAGACCATCACAAAGGTCCGCCCGGAGGTGTCCGTCAGAAAGTGCACCGACTGGATCTGCTCGTCCGAGAGGTAGAGCCGCACGAACTTCCGCCCGAACTTGCGCGAGAGCAGAAATACCGCGGTGCTCCCCACCATCATGGCGATGTCGCAGATCAGGGCGCCCCGGATCGGGCCGTAGAGAAAGCCCGCCGCGATCTCAAAGGGGCCGCCCGGCACCAGGGCCGAGAAGATCTGCAGGATCACAAGGCCCATGAAGATCCAGATCCCGGCGAACCCCTGGGCCTCGATGTAGGCCTCCAGCGCCTCCGGGTCCTTTGCGAGCTTCACCAGGGGAAGAGCCACCGCGATGATGGCCGCAAGAAAGACAAGGAGCAGCACGAGGCCCAGAATCTTCCCGGCCCGGCTCCTCTCCTGTCCCTTACGCTGCTCCCTGTTCTCCCTGTGCCTTCTGTCTTCCATAGATTCTGTCAGTGTCTCCTCTTTTTGGTTCTGCCCGGGGTCTGTCCGGGCCGCTGTCTCTCTGCTCTCTCTGCCTTTTCCTCTCTCTTTTTTCTCGCGCGGATCCGCTCCCGGATCTCCTCGTTCTCCTTCCGGGGCGGGATCAGGGCCTCCGGGCCGTAACCGATCAGGTCCTCCCGGCCCTCTAAGAGGAGGGCCTCCTTCACCAGGTCGTAGTTCTCCGGCTTTCGGTACTGGATCAGGGCCCGCTGCATGGCCTTTCGATGGGGCGAGCGCTCCACAAAGACCGGCGTCATGGTCCTGGGGTCAATCCCGGTGTAGTACATGCAGGTGGACACCGTCCCCGGCGTCGGATAGAAGTCCTGCACCTGCTCCGGGTTCAAGTGGTGCCGGTGCAGGTACTCGGCCAGGGCGATGGCATCCTTCATGGTGCTGCCGGGGTGGGAGCTCATGAGGTAGGGCACCACGTACTGGTCCAGGCCAAGCTCTTTGTTGACCTTCTCAAACTCCCGCACGAAGGCGTTGTACACCGACACCGGGGGCTTTCCCATCTCCCGCAGCACGTTGTCGGAGACGTGCTCCGGGGCGACCCGGAGCTGACCGCTGACGTGATAGCGGCAGAGGGTTTTCAGGAAGGTCCTGTCCTTGTCCGCCATCAGGTAGTCAAAGCGAAAGCCCGAGCGCACGAAGACCTTTTTCACGCCGGGCAGGGCCCGCAGCTTTTCAAGGAGCGATAGGTAGTCGCTGTGGTCCACCTCCAGGTTCGGGCAGGGCGCGGGAAACAGGCACTGCCGGTTCTTGCAGGCGCCGGCCGTCAGCTGCTTTTTGCACGCGGGCTTTCGAAACTCCGCGGTGGGGCCGCCCACGTCGTGGATGTACCCCTTGAACTGGGGATCCTGCGTCATCTTCTTCGCCTCCTCCAGGATGGAGGCATGGCTCCGAACCTGCACGATTCTGCCCTCGTGAAAGGTCAGGGCGCAGAAGTTGCAGCCGCCAAAGCAGCCCCGGCAGGAGGTCAGGGAGAACTGGATCTCCGAGAGGGCAGGGATCCCCCCGTCCTTGTCATACATGGGATGGGCGCGCCTTGTGTAGGGCAGGGCGTAGACATCGTCCATCTCCATCGTGGTCAGCGGCTTGGACGGCGGGTTCTGCACCACAAAGGTCTTCCCGTCGTAGGCCTCATACATGCGCTTTGCCTGGAAGGGATCCGTGTTCTGGTACTGGATCTGCACGCTCTTTGCGTAGGCGGTCTTATCCTGCAGGATCTGTTCATAATCGGGGAGGCGGATCGCGTCGTAGATGCTCTCCTCGTCCCGGGTCTTGTACACCGTGCCGTCGATCCAAGTGATGTCCCGGACGTCCATCCCCGAGGCCAGGGCCTCCGCGATGGCGGCGATGCTCCGCTCCCCCATCCCGTAGGAGATCAGGTCCGCGCCGGACTCCAGCAGGATCGAGCGGCGCACGCTGTCCGACCAGTAGTCGTAGTGGGCCATCCGCCGCAGGGATGCCTCGATGCCGCCGATGATGATCGGCGTGTGCTTGTAGGTTCTGCGGATCAGGTTACAGTAGACGATGACCGCCCGGTCCGGCCGCTTCCCGATGGCGCCCCCGGGGGAGTAGGCATCGGTGTGGCGGCGCTTTTTCGCCACGGTGTAGTGGTTCACCATGGAGTCCATGTTTCCGGAGGAGACGAGAAATCCAAGCCGCGGCGCCCCGAAGACGTCGATGCTTTCGGGGTCCCGAAAGTCCGGCTGGCAGATCATGCCGACCTTGTAGCCCAGAGACTCCAGGACCCTGCTGATGATGGCACTGCCAAAGCTCGGGTGGTCCACATAGGCGTCGCCGCAGACGTAGACAAAGTCCATCTGCGCGATGCCCCGCTCCTCCATCTCCTGCCGCGACACCGGCAGGAACGCGTCATCCCAGCTCACTGTCCCACGCTCACTTCCCCCGCCAGGACGCGGCGGTAGTCGGCGAGGTTCTTCTTTAAGAGCTCCGGCGTGTTCAGCTCATAGGGACACTTCTTCGTGCACTGCCGGCATCCGAGACACTGGTCGATGCGGTTCATCTTCTCCTGCCACTCCTTCGTGAGCCAGGCCGCGGAGGGCGCCCGGCGCAGCATCAGGGACATCCGGGCGCAGTTGTTGATCTCAATCCCCGCGGGACAGGGCATGCAGTAGCCGCAGCCCCGGCAGAAGTCACCGGCAAGCTCGGTCTTCTCCTGTTCGATGAACGCCCGGATCCCATCGGTCATGGCAGGCTCCTTCCTGTCAAAGAAGGAGAGCCACTCATCCAGCTCCTTCTCCCGCTGGATGCCCCAGATGGGAAGGACGCCCTCCTGCTCCTCCATGAAGGCATAGGCCGCCTCCGACTTGTTGATGAGGCCCCCCGCAAGGCCCTTCATCGCGATGAAGCCGACGCCGTTTTCCCGGCAGAGCTGCACCAGCTCCTGCTCCTGACTTCCGGAGAGATAGCTGAAGGGAAACTGCAGGGTCTCGTAGAGGCCGGAGCTTGCGCACTCCCGGGCAACGCCGATCTTGTGAGCCGTGACCCCGATGTGGCGGATCTTCCCCTGTGCCTTTGCCTCCTGCATACACTCATACATGCCGGTGCCATCCCCCGGCCGGTAGCACTGCGCCGCCTGGTGGAACTGGTACACATCGATGTGGTCGGTCTGGAGCTCTGCAAGCGAGGTCTCCAGATCCTTCCAGAAGGCCTCCGGGGTCTTGGCCGCGGTCTTGGTGGCAAGATAGATGTGGTCCCGGATCGCGCCGCCATCCGGCAGGCTCCCCGGGCCAAAGGCCGCCCCCACCTTCTCCTCGGAGTCGCTGTAGGCCCTTGCGGTGTCGAAAAAGCGCATGCCGCCGGTATAGGCCCTGCGCAGAAGGTGCACCGCCTCCTCTTTGCTCACCCGCTGGATCGGCAGGCAGCCGAAGGCGTTCTGCGGCACCGTGATTCCCGTTGTTCCAAGTGTGATCTGTCTCATTCCTTCCCTCCTGTCTGCGCATCCTCCGGACCCGTCACGACGGGCTAGGGATAGCGGATCTCTCTCTTCTCCAGGTCCACCACGGCCTCCTGGCCGATGGCGAGGACGGTCCTGGGGTAGGCGTGGCCGAAGTTCACGTTGTAGAGGATCGGGATCTTCCCGCCTGCCGCCTGTTGGTAGACCTCCTTGTACGCCTCGTAGTGCACCTCGTCCTGGGGCTTTCCGATGATGAGGCCCGCCGCGTGGTCAAAGACGCCCTTTTCCCGAATGGCGGAGAGCTCTTTGGCAAGAAGCTCCGGGGAGGGCTTCTCCTCGCTGGTCTCGAGAAAGCAGATCTTACCATCCCACTCCTCCCCCTCGGGGAAGAGGTGATAGGTCTCGTTGACTGTCTTTGCCTCCGGGTGCACCGCCCCGGTCAGAAGATCATAGATCGTCTCGGTGCAGCCGCCAAGAAGGATTCCGGAGAAGGTCCCCTCCCCCTGCAGCACCTCGTAGCCGTGGGTCTCCGGATGGTCTGCCCGGGAAACGCCCATCTGCGCCTCCGAGAAATCCGTCCGCTCCTCGTACCAGACGGGGCTGGACGTGATGGGGCGGTTGGGAAAGCCCGCGAGGTACCTTCCCATGGCGTTCATCGTGTAGGGCAGCATCTCCGTGCCAAGCTCCGCCAGGTCGTTGATAAAGCTCGGGCCGTAGAAGGTGGAAAGGCCCAGCTGGTAGAACATCAGGTGGTTCACCGTGGTGTCCGAGAAGCCGGAGAAGATCTTGGGGTGCTCCTGCACGAGGTGCACAAAGCCGGGATCGTCCATGCAGTAGGGCACGGTCCGATAGGTGTCGTCCCCGCCGATGGCGCAGAAGATCCCGCGGATGCTGTCGTCCTGAAAGGCGCGCTTTAGATCCGCCGCCCGGGCCTCCGGGTGCTCTGCGAGAAAGTCCACCCCCTGCAGGCTGTTGGGCATGAACTCCGGCACGAGGCCCAGCTCATTGAGCCGCATGGAGCCCAGGTGCAGGTCGTGCCGGCACGACTCCTCCCCCAGGATTCCCTTTGAGAGGGATACCACCGCCACCTTGTCCCCGGGACAAAGTCCCTCGGGTCTGACACATGTTTTCATCCGATTTCCTTTCCGCCTTGGGCTTTCCGTTTTGGGTCATCTTACACCCTTTTTGCCGGGATGCAAAAGGGCACCGGGGGAGAACCTCCCCCGATGCCCGGTGCCTGTTATTCCTCGATGTGATCCCGTCCCACCCCGATGATCGTGTGCACGTGCTCATCGGCGAGGGAGTAGAAGATCTGCTTTCCGTCCCGGCGGGCCCGCACGAGCCCCGCCGAGCGCAGGATCTTGAGCTGGTGGGAGACGGCGGACGTGCTCATGCCCACCGCGTCCGCGATCTCAGACACCGCCCGCTCTCCGTCATACATGCTCAATAGGATCCGGATCCTTGTCGCATCCCCGAAGACCTTAAACAGGTCCGCCAGGTCCTGCAGTTTCTTTTCATCCGGCAGGCTGCAGGGCCGTCTGTTCTCTTCCATGTAGTGCTCCTGTCACGCTGGTCCACTTGTTACGTGACCTGATTATAGCACCGGTCAATTCCTTACGGAAAGGGTCCGCACGGAATTGAGCACGCACAGGATCAGGACACCCGTGTCGCCGAAGACTGCAAGCCACATCGGCGCAAGGCCGAGAGCTGCCAGAACCAGGATGATCAGCTTGACGGCGATCGCAAAGACGATGTTCTGCTGTGCAATCGCAATCGTGCGGCGGGAGATCCGGATCGCCCTGGCGATCTTGGAGGGCTTGTCGTCCATCAGCACCACGTCCGCGGCCTCGATCGCCGCATCGGAACCCATGGCGCCCATGGCGATGCCGACATCCGCTCTTGCCAGAACCGGCGCGTCGTTGATGCCGTCGCCGACAAAGACAAGGGACCCCTTCTCCGCCTTCCCCTTCAGGAGCTCCTCCACGCAGGACACCTTGTCCGCGGGCAGAAGCTCTGCCCGGTACTCGTCCAGGCCAAGATCCTTCGCCACGCGGTCCGCGACCTCCCTGCGGTCGCCGGTGAGCATGACGGTCTTCTGCACGCCCTCCTTCTTCAGGCTCTGGATGGCCTCCTTGGAGTCGGGCTTTTCCATGTCGGAGATGTGGATGTGGCCGGCGTACACGCCGTCGATGGCGACGTGAATGATGGTGCCGGGGGCATCGCAGCCCTTCCACTTCGCGCCGATGGCATCCATCATCTTGGTGTTGCCGACGCAGACCGTCTTTCCGTTCACCCTGGCGCGGATGCCCTGGCCCGCGATCTCCTCCACGTCCTCCACGGTGCAGCCGTCGTCCTCGTTGCCGAAGGCCTGCTTCAAGCTGACCGCAATCGGGTGGTTGGAGTAGCGCTCCACATGGGCTGCCAGGTGGAGCAGTTCCTTCTCATCGATCTTGTCCGGGTGAAGATCGGTCACCGCGAACACGCCCTTGGTCAGGGTTCCAGTCTTGTCAAAGACCACGGTATTCGTCCGCGCCAGGGCCTCCATGAAGCTGGAGCCCTTGACCAGGACGCCGATCTTGGAGGCAGCGCCGATACCGCCGAAGAATGCAAGCGGCACAGAGACCACCAGCGCGCAGGGGCAGGAGACGATCAGGAAGGTCAGCGCCCGCAGGAGCCAGTTGGCAAAGTTCCCGATAAAGTCACCGGAAAGAAGCGGCGGTACCACCGCCAGAAATGCAGCGGCGGCCACGACGATGGGGGTGTAGACCCTTGCGAACTTCGTGATGAACTTCTCACTCTTGGACTTGGCGCTGCCCGCGTTCTGCACGAGATCCAGGATCTTGGAGGCGGTGGACTCGCCGAAGAGCTTCTCCACCTTCACCCGCACGACGCCGGAGAGATTGACGCAGCCGGAGAGAATGGCATCGCCGACGCTCACATCCCTGGGGGCGCTCTCGCCGGTCAGGGCCACGGTGTCCAAAGAGGTGCTGCCCTCGATGACCGTGCCGTCCATGGGGACCTTCTCGCCGGGGCGGATCACGATGGTCTCACCGACGGCGATCTCCTCCGGGTTCACGGTGACGATCTTTCCGTCCCTCTCCACGTTGGCGGTGTCCGGGCGGATGTCCAGCAGCTGGGAGATGGCCCGCTGGCTGTTGCCCTCGGCGATGCCTTCAAAGAGCTCTCCCACCTGGAAGAACAGCATGACGAACACGGCCTCGGCAAACATCGGGCTCCCGCCGGGCACAAAGCCGATCAGCAGGGCGCCGACCGTCGCAATGCCCATGAGGAAGTCCTCATTGAGGGCCTCGCCGTGGGCAAGGCCCTCGCCGGCCTCCTTCAAAACGTCAAATCCCGCTGCCAGGTAGGGGACCAGGTAGAGACAGAGCCGCTGCCACATGACCAGGTTTGTGTTCCGGTCAATCAGGGCCGCTGCGATGAGAAGTCCGGTGGAGATCAGGATCTGCAGGAGCTTCTGCTTCGGCTCCATCTCGTCCTCCTCTTCCTCCTCTTCGCCCGCCTCGTCCTCACTGGCGCGCTTTTCTTCTTCCTCTGCCCGCTTCAACTTCTCCTTCTCTTCACTGCTCATGGCACTCTCCTGTCATTCGTTCGTGTGATGCGTGGATGGTAACTGGTTTTCTGTATTTATTGAACATTTGAATGATTGTTCATCTGTGTTTCTTATCTTAGCCCACGGGAGAAGTGCTGTCAACTGCCGGCGGAAATTTTCCGCGGCATTTCCGCTGCCTCTGTGTTCTTGCGCCTTTTCCCCTGCTGCCGTATGATGCAGGTATCTCAAGATTCATCAGAGGAGATCTTTTCAGGAGGTTCCTATGATTCAGCATCCTTTTTCTCATACAGGCAACAGACGTTCCCACACGCTCCGGCGCCTCTTTGCAGCGGCGCTCGCATCCTTCCTGTTTCTTACGGTGCCAGTCTCCGCGCAGGCTGCCCACAGCCTGCCGGAGAGTGCCTTTGCCGGGATCCCGGACACGGATCTGTACGCTTCCCCCTCTGTCAGCACGGCAGAGCGGCAGTTTCAGACCTCGCTCTGGCTCTCGGTCCCGGAAAACATCCGCGCGCGCATGGAGAATGACGGCGTGAAGGTCTATCTCATCTCCGCATCGGATGATGCCATCATCTCCCAGACGCTCAAAAACAGCTCCTCCACCGGGAAGAAGGTGACCTTTGTCGGCCTCACCACCCATCCCCTGTACACCGCCCTCTCCGACGGCACCGTGGTGCGGCTTTCCGACGGCAAAATCGAGATCCAGACGGATCTCGCCTCGAAGAGCGTGGACCGGACGCGGCTCATCCACGAGATCGGCCACTACGTGGACTCTGCGGCGGGAAGTACCGCCGCAAAGGACTTTGCGATCTCCTCCTCTTCGACCTGGAAGACCCTCTTTGCAGCAAATGAGAGTGCTCTGCTCGCAACCAGCGCCTATGCTGCCGTCCCGGATCTCTACTCCGCCTCCGAGGGCTGGGCAGATGCCTTCCGCCTCCTCTGGACGGACCCCGCTGCCCTGCAGGCGATCTCCGAGGACCTCTTTGCCTACGTCTATCAGCAGTCCATCGGCCTTCCCGTCTCCGGCGGCGACATTGCAGTCTCCGCCCTGTCCTCCTGAGAAGGAAGCTGTCCCCGATTTCTTCAAACGCAAACTGCCCTTTCGGGAGCTCTCATCCCGAAAGGGCAGTTTTTGTTCTCATCTTCGGCGTTCCGGTTCCGAAGCTTTTCCTATGCCAGGCACGGCTTTTGGTGCAGTCTCAGGAGAGCGCCTCGAGATCGATCTTCTCGAGGTCCTCCGGGACCAGAAGCTTTCCGGAGAAGTACCGCTCTCCCTCCCTCCGGTACCGCTTTTTTCGCTCCTCTCCCGTCTTCTCCTCGGTGTGGACAAGAATCAGGTTCCGGACGGCAAGGCGCTCTGCCAGTATGGCGGCATCCCGCACCGTGGAGTGGTTTTTTCCATAGGGATCGAATTTCTCCCTGTCCTCGTAGAGGCAGAAGGCCTCATGGATCAGAAGGTCTGCGCCCTCCGCGTACCCTTCTGCTTCCCTCCCGCAGGGCTCGTCGCCGCAGTAGGTGACCTTCTTCCCATCCTCCAACCGCATGCAGAAGCCGGACTGCTTTGCCTTGGTCGAGTCAATGTCGAAGAAGGTCACCTCCCGGCCCAGAATCTCCCGCTTTTCCCCATCTCCGACAGTATCAAAGAAGACATGTTCAGAGAAGCCGGGAATGATATCTATCTCCAGAAGACGCAGGGACATGTCCCGCAGGATCCCCGTCACCTCGTCGTTTGCATAGATCGTGAGAAAGCCCGGATAGGTGCCCTTCTTGAGGGCCTGGCAGACTGCGCGCAGGATCCAGAACACCCCCAGGATGTGGTCCAGGTGCCGGTGGGTCACAAACAGGGTCCGGATGTCCTTTGGATCGACGCCCGCCTTTTTCAGCTGCCGCAGGATGCCGTTTCCCCCGCCCGCGTCCACGAGAAGGTATGGGTCGGCTGTTCTCTCCGGATCCCGCAGGAGAAAGCAGGTGTTGTACCGCTTTGTGACACCGGCATTTCCGGTGCCGAGAAAAATGAGCTCCATGCGTCTTCCCTCTCGTCAAAAAGAAAAACCGCCTCTGCAGCAGAATTCCCGCACGCAGAGGAATCATGTCATCCGTTTCCCCTGGTCTTGTTGTACCCGTCATAATAGGCGTTGTACTTTGCGATCAGCTGTTTTTCCATCTCGTCAAGGCTGTTGTACGCCGTGCCCCGCATGGGAATCATCTTGATCTTAAACCGCGCCCCTTTACGAAGATCCGCGTAGACATCCGGATCCCCATTGCCGGTCAGATGCTGATGAACTCTCCGCGGAATGTTCTTGGCCTGTCCCACGTAGCACTGGTTCGTATTGCAGTCGTAGAGCACGTAGCATCCGGTGATGTTCCAGTCTTTCCGGTCACCGGGTGACTGCCACACCCTCCGAAATTCCTCTGTGGTGATCCAAATGCCATTGCCATTGTCTGCCGCAGAGCGGAATTCGCTGTGCCGCTGCCGCCGCTTCTCTTCTCTCCGCATATTTGCCTGCATCCGTGCTCCAAGGAGCAGGGATCTTCGGTCACTGAGGGTCTGAAAGCTGCAGCAGATCTGCTGATCCACGACACTGACATAGTAGGGATATCTCTGGTAGTTGACCTGCTTATACCGCGTCTGACGGCGAAAGGCAGTAAACCGGTAAGCATTGTCATCGTCCAGCACAGATCTGTACTGTTTTCTCCGGGTGCTCCTGAATCGACAGGTCTCCAGATACTGCTCCTTTTCCCTCTTCCATCTTCCGACGTTTTCCTGATGCCAAAGGATACTCTGCCAGGCACAGTCATCCAAGAGAAAGCCGTCGACATATTCTTCCAAATCCATGTTTTTCTTCCCGGTGACATCGAAGTTCTGATCAAAATAGGGATACGAAAAGGGATTTTGAGAAACAGAACGCGCAAGAGCTCCCATAACGTCAATTGCTGCAAAAAGGAGCAGCACGATGATCAGAATGAAGGCTTTTTCCTGCATTGCCACTCCGTTCTCCTTTTCATAATTATCTCAGACCGGATCGGTCTGCAGCACTCACCCGCGGTAGAGCGCGGCCAGGACCGCATAGACCAGGATCGTCACGGCGACGTACAGGGAGTTGGTCGTGGAGACGAACTCCGAGCCCTCCGGATCCCGCACATAGGTCTGCATCGCAAAGGTGGTCGGCGCGGCCATGTACATGATGGCGGCAAAGACCATCTCCTGGTTGCCGGGGAAAAGCCTTGCCACCGCCAGGGCTGCCAGGGAGGCGGCGCAGATCTGCACGATCAGGCGGCAGAACAGCGGGCGGATGCTGCGGCGGATCTTCGCGGGATTCAGCGAGATGTCATATCCCACCGCCAGCAGGATCAGGCAGTTCATCGGGGCCGTCAGGATGGTCTCGCAGGAGGTGTACACCGCCCCCGCTGGGACCTGGAGCAAAGCCTTGGTCCAGCCAAGGAGCCCCACGACAACGCCAAGAAGCGCCGCCACAAAGGCCGGCGTGTGCAAAGCGCTGCGAAGGAGAGACGACGGCGATGTCTTCTCCCCGCTCTCCTGCTGCTGCAGCATGCCCATCCAGATGGAGAAGCCAAAGAGCTCTCCCGCGATGTCGATGACCGCGATGTTGGAGAGGGCGTCCTGCCCGCAGATCGTGGCGTAGAGCGGATAGGCCAGCATGCCGCCCTCGTAGAGGCTCACCAGGTACGGAATGTACCGCGCGGTGCTGTCGTGAAACGTGCGCTTTAAGAGAAAGCCCGCGCCGAAGGTGGCAACCTCGATCACCAGGATGACCGCCACGGTGATCCAGGTCCGCACGGAGTATTCCGCCATGGAGAGGGCATTGAAGATCGCAACGGGGAGCAGAATCCGGGAGACCAGAAACTTGATGTCGTCGATGCCCGTCCGGGACACCCAGTGCCGCCGGCGCAGCACCATCCCGAGAGCGATGACCAGAAGAACCGGTATCACTGCGCTGAGGGTCTGCATGCTGACTTCCTTTCTGAAATGCCCCGGAAAACCCGGCAGTTCGGGGAGCACGCTCCGGACTGCCGGGTTTCGGGTTTGATTTGGTTTTCGTTATGCGTCCTGGCCGTTCTCATAGACCCGCGGCACACGGGGGTTGATGTCGCAGACAAGCTCGTAGTTAAACCTGCCGGAGAGGTCCCCAAGGGCCTCGCAGGTGATGGTCTCGGATCCGTCCGTCCCGATGAGGGTCACGAGGTCTCCCTCGGCGGCGCCGGGAATGTCCGAGATGTCCGCCATCAGCTGGTCCATGCAGATGCGCCCGAGAATCGGCGCCCGCTTTCCGCGGATCAGCACATATCCCTTGTTGGAGAGGCTCCTGGGATAGCCGTCGCCGTAGCCCACGCTGATCGTGGCCACCCGGGTCGTTTTGTCTGTGACAAAGGTCCCGCCGTAGCTCACCGCCCGGCCCGCCGGCAGATCCTTGACAAAGACCACGCGGCTGTACCAGGACAGAGCCGGCTGCAAAGACACGATGTCCTTTGGCACCTCCTCCGAGGGCCAGAGGCCGTAGAGCGTGATGCCCGCCCGGACAAGGTCCATGTCGTTCTCCGGGAAGCGGATGAGCCCGGCGCTGTTGTCGCAGTGCCGGATCGGGACGCGGTACCCGAGTTCCTGTTCAATCCGGTCCGTGAAGTGCCGGAACGCCTGGGCCTGGGTCATCGTGGGATCCGGGGAGAGCATGTCCGCCTTCGCAAAGTGGGTGAAGATCCCCTCCACCTGGATGCCGGGCGTCTCCAGGGCCTTTTTCACAAAGGAAAGGCCCCGATCATCCGGCGTGATGCCGATGCGGGACATGCCGGTGTCCACCGCCACGTGGACGGGAAAGGTCACCCCGGCCTTTTTGGCGGCGTCAGAGAGGGCAGAGAGCTGATCCTCCCGGAAGACCGCCGGGCGGATGCCAAGCCGCGCCTCCTCCTCATAGCAGGCGGGGAAGGTGTAGCCCAGGATCAGAACCGGCTTTTCCACGCCCGCCTCCCGGAGCGCACGCGCCTCCTCAAAGGTCGCAGTGCAGTACCCCCACAGATAGGGGAGAGGCTCCAGCGCCTGGGCAATGGCGGCGGCGCCGTGGCCGTAGCCGTCTGTCTTGATCACCGCTGCCATCTTCGTGCCGGGGGCGATGTTTTGGTGCATCGCCTCCATGTTTGCCCGGATGGCGGCAAGATCAATCTTCACATAGGTTCTGTCTGGTCCCTGCACCGCGCTCACCTCCCGCTCTCCAGGATGCCGCTTGCTGCAATCGCCTGCACCGCAAGGCGGATCTTGTCCGGGGGCAGGGTCAGCGCAAAGCGCACGTACCCCTCGCCCAGGGGACCGAAGGAGACGCCGGGCGTTGCGATGACGCCGGCCCTTGTCATCATCTCCTCCACGAACTGCATGGAGTTGCCGTGTCCCTCCGGGATCTTCGCCCAGACAAACATGCTGCCGTGGCTGTCGGGGACATCCCAGCCGATCCCGCGCAGGCCCCCGCAGAGGGCATCGCGCCGATCCTGGTAGTCCGCACACTGGGCCTTGACCGTGTCCGCAAGAGGGCCGGTCAGCGCCGCCACCGCTGCCTTCTGCAGCGGCAGGAACATGCCGAAGTCGATCTGGCTGCGGAGCTTTCGGAAGGCCGCCACCACATCGGGTCTGCCGATGCAGAAGCTGATCCGGGCGCCGGTCAGGTCAAAGCTCTTGGAGAGGGAGAAGAACTCCACGCCCACCTCGGCTGCTCCCTTGTGGGAGAGGAAGGATCCGCCGTACACGCCGTCAAAGATGATGTCGCTGTAGGCGTTGTCGTGGACGATCAGAACGTCGTACTTCTTTGCGAAGGCGATGAGCTCCTCGTAGATGCCCGCCGCCGCGACGGACCCGGTGGGGTTCGAGGGGAGGGAGACAATCATGTATTTGGCCTTTCTGGCCACGTCCTCCGGGATGTCCTTCACCCGGGGCAGGAAGCCCGTCTTTTCGGTCATCGGATAGTACCAGGGCTTGGCGCCTGCCATCTGGGCGCCGGCGATGAACACCGGGTAGCAGGGAGAGGGCAGGATCACCGTATCCCCCTCATCGCAGAGGGCGAGCGGCAGATGTCCCATGCCCTCCTCGGAGCCGTAGCAGCTGCAGATCATGTCCGGGGTCAGGTCCACCCCGTACCGCTTCTTATAGTAGCTGCACACCGCCGCGAGCATCTCCGGCGTATCGCGCAGCGCGTACTTCCAGTTGGCGGGATCCTGCGCGGCCTCGATCAGGGCATCCCGGATGTACTTGGGGGTGGGGAAGTCCGGGGTTCCCACCGACAGGTTGTAGATGGTCTTTCCCTCAGCCTCGAGCTTGAGTTTCTTCTCATTCAGGGAGGCAAAGATCTCGTCCCCGAACCGGTCCATTCGTTTGCTGAACTGCATGTCGCGCCTTCTTTCCTTGGGATTTGCGTTTGCCTGTTATGATACTCCATTTCCCCGGGCTTGGGTATGCAAAAAACGCATCCCCGAGGGGATGCGTCTTGGTTTGGGATTTCGGTTATGCGGCTCACTCGAGCTCGAAGGCGCCGGTGTAGAGCTGGTAATAGGTGCCCTTCTGCTCCAGGAGCTGTTCGTGGGTGCCCCGCTCGATGATGCGGCCGTGGTCCAGGACCATGATCGCGTTGCTGTTGCGGACCGTGGAGAGCCGGTGGGCGATGACAAACACCGTCCTGCCCCTCATCAGGTTGTCCATGCCCTGCTGCACCAGGGCCTCGGTTCTGGTGTCGATGGAGCTGGTCGCCTCGTCGAGGATCATGACCGGCGGATCCGCCACCGCCGCCCGGGCGATGGAGAGGAGCTGGCGCTGGCCCTGGGAGAGCCTTGCGCCGTTTCCGGTCAGCATGGTGTCATAGCCGTCGGGCAGGCGTCGGATGAAGTCATCCGCGTTGGCAAGCTTTGCCGCGGCGATGCACTCCTCGTCCGTCGCGTCCAGGCGCCCGTAGCGGATGTTCTCCAGCACGGTCCCGGTGAAGAGGTTCACATCCTGCAGGACGATGCCCAGGGACCGCCGCAGATCCGGCTTCTTGATCTTTCCGATGTTGATGCCGTCGTAGCGGATCTTGCCTTCCTGGATGTCGTAGAAGCGGTTGATCAGGTTGGTGATCGTCGTCTTGCCCGCGCCGGTGGCGCCGACGAAGGCGATCTTCTGTCCGGGCTTTGCGTACAGCGTCACGTCGTGCAGGATCTGCCGGTCCGGCTGGTAGCCGAAGTTGACGTGCTCCATCTCGATGTCGCCCTGCAGCTCCTGGTAGGTGGTGGTGTCCGTCGCCCTGTGGTAGTGCTTCCAAGCCCAGAGACCGGTCTTCTCCGCGGTCTCGGTGATGTTCCCGTCCGCATCCTTCTCGGCATTGACCAGCATCACGTAGCCCTCATCCGCCTCGGGTGCCTCATTCATCAGGGCAAAAACTCTGCCCGCGCCCGCAAGGCCCATCGCGATCAGGGAGACCTGGTTGGAGATCTGGGCGATCGTCTGGGTCAGCTGCCGGGACATGGACAGGAAGGAGACGATGATGCCGGCGGTGATGGTGTCCGCCCCGACCAGGCTGATGTTGACCGCGTGGGAGAACACGAGGAGGCCGCCCAGGATGGCCAGCAGCACGTAGGTGATGTTGCCGAGGTTGTTCAGGATCGGCATCAGGACGTTGCCGGCCGCATTGGCCCGCTCACTGTCGGAGAACAGTGCGTCGTTGAGCCGGTCAAAGTCCTCCTTCGAGCGCGTCTCGTGGTTGAAGACCTTGACGACCCGCGCGCCGTTCATCTGCTCCTCGATGTAGCCCTCGACGGAGGCGAGGGACTTCTGCTGCCTGGTCATGTAGGTGCTGCTCTCGCCGCCGATCTTTCCGGTCAGGGCCAGCATCAGCCAGATCATGACGCCGACCACCAGGGTCAGCCAGATGCTGTAGTACAGCATCATGAAGATGATCGCTAAAATCGTGACGCTGCACTGGACGAACATCGGCATGCTCTGTCCGATCATCTGTCGGATCGCATCCGTGTCGTTCGTGTAGGTACTCATGATGTCGCCGTGGGCGTGGGTGTCGAAGTAGCGGATGGGAAGGGTCTCCATCCGGTCAAACATGTCGTCCCGCATGTGGCAGAGGGTGCCCTGGGTGACGGTCGCCATGATGCGGCTGTAGATCAAGGAGGCCAGCACGCCGACCACGTAGATGATCGCCATGGAGAGCAGAATCCCCGCGAACTTCCCGGCGACGAAGGCAAAGCCGCTTGTCACGCCGGGGGTGATGACCTCATCGATCAGACGCTGCAGAAACACCGTGGCCACCGTCCCGGAGAGGGCGCTCAAAATGATGCAGATGACCACCACCATAAGCCTTGCCCGGTAGTAGCGGAACAGGTAGGCGAGAAGCCGCTTTCCGGTGCCCGGCGCGGCCGCCTGCCGCATGCTCTTGAAACTGGCGGGGCCCCGCTGTCCCCTGGGGCCCCTGGTCTTTTCCTGTGCCATCAGCCCGCCTCCTTTCTTCCGGCTCCGGTCTGGGAGTCATAAATCTCGCGGTAGATGCCGCCCTTGGCAAGGAGCGATTCGTGATTTCCCTGCTCCGCGATCCTGCCGCCCTCCATGACCAGGATGGTGTCGCAGTCCTGCACCGAGGTGATGCGCTGGGCGATGATGATCTTCGTGGTGTCCGGGATCTCCTCGGCAAAGGCCTTGCGGATCAGGGCATCGGTTCTCGTGTCCACGGCGGAGGTGGAGTCATCGAGGATCAGGATCTTCGGCTTCTTCAGCAGGGCTCTGGCGATGCACAGGCGCTGCTTCTGTCCGCCGGAGACGTTGGTGCCGCCCTGCTCGATCCAGGTGTCGTACTTGTCCGGCATCTGCTGGATGAACTCATCCGCACAGGCGAGTCTGCAGCAGCGCTCCACCTCCTCCTGTGTGGCGTTGGGGTTGCCCCAGCGCATGTTTTCGAGGATCGTGCCGGAGAAGAGGACGTTCTTCTGCAGCACCACGGCCACCGCATCCCGCAGGGCCACCAGGTCGTAGTGCTTCACGTCCTTGCCGCCCACGCGCACGGTCCCTTCTGTGGCATCGTAGAGCCGCGGGATCAGCTGGATCAGCGTGGTCTTGGAGGAGCCGGTGCCGCCGATGATGCCCACACTGGTCCCGGAGGGGATGTGCAGGTCGATGTCGGAGAGGGCCCAGTTCTTGCTGCGGGCCGCATAGCAAAAGCTCACGTGGTCAAAGTCGATGCTCCCATCCGGCACCACCTCGTCCGCGTTGGCCGGGGAGACCAGGGTGGGCTCGTAGACCAGGACCTCGGAGATACGCAGTGCCGACTCCTGCGCCATGGAGACCATGACGAAGATCATCGAGAGCATCATGATGGCGGAGAGGATCTGCACGCCATAGGTGATCAGAGAGAAGAGACCGCCGGTCGTGAACCCGGTCCCGCCGGTGCGGATGATCAGGCTCGCACCGACGTAGGAGACCAGAAGCATTGCCGTGTACAGGCAGGCGTTCATGGCCGGGGTGTTCCAGGCGAGGATCTTCTCCGCCATGGTGAAGTCCTGCCGGACCTCCTCCGAGGCCTTGTGGAACTTGTCCCGCTCGTGGTCCTCCCGGACAAAGGCCTTGACGACCCGGATGCCGGAGACGTTCTCCTCGACGCTCTCGTTCATGGCATCATACTTCTTGAAGATCCGGTTGAAGATCGGCATGACCTTCGCGTTGATCCCGAAGATGATGACGCCCAGAACCGGCACCATGGCGAGGAAGATCAGGGACATTCTGGCGTTGATCGAAAAGCTCATGATCAGCGAGAAGATCATCATCAGCGGGGTGCGGACCGCAATCCGGATGATCATCTGGTACGCGTTCTGCACGTTGGTGACATCCGTGGTCATACGGGTCACCAAAGAGCTCGTCGAAAACTTGTCCACGTCCTGGAAGGAGAGGTCCTGCACCTTGGCGAACAGGTCCTTCCGAAGGTTCTTTGCAAAGCCCGCGCTGGCCGTCGCCGCAAACCGGCCGGAGAGAAAACCGCAGGCCAAAGAGCACATGGCAAGGGCCAGCAGCACCGCGCCGTACCGGAGGATCGGCTGCACGGAGCTGCCCGCCAGGTCATCGACCAGCTTTGCCATGACAAAGGGCAGAATGCACTCAAGGCACACCTCCCCTGCCACAAACAAAGGCGTCAGGATGGAGGACTTCTTGTATTCCCGGATGCTCTTCCCGAGGACTTGGAGCACTTCCCCGAGACTCATCTGGTTCTCACTTTTCTTCTTTTTCACACGCTTCTCCCTTCTTTTCCTCTTCTTCGGTGTTGTCCAGGATACGGCAGAGGTACTGGCGCAGCTGCTCCCGCTCCGCGTCCGAAAAACCGCGGACCAGCATCCGGTCCATTTCCCTGCGCCCCGCACCCAGCTGCACCCCCACGTCATAGGCCTTCTGGGTCATGGTCACGATGCGGTTGCGCCGATCCCGGCTGTCGATCTCCACCGTGACAAAGCCCTTCTCCTGCAGTCTCGACACGATGCCGATGACCGTGGGGTGGGAGACCGCAAAGTGCTCCTCCAAAAGGCGCTGGGAAGTGCTGCCGCCGCTCTCCTCCAGAAATCCCAGATAGTGCACCTGCGTCCCGGTCAGGCCAAAGGCCGCAAAGGAGCGGTCTGCCATGCTCCGGATCCGGTCGGTGATGGTCTTCAGAATAAAGCCGATGTCCTGCGTCTGTTCCTGTTCCATGATGGACTGCCTCCGTCATACAAGTCTAATTCGTAGCCTGCTACACTGTAGTGTGCTACATAATAGAAAAATTCCAGAGGAAGGTCAAGAAGGAGATTTGTAAAAAGTCTGTGAAGATTCCAAGGCGCAAAAAAATCCGGACGCCCTGAGGTGTCCGGACTTTTTTGCGGTCCCGTCGTTTTTCGAATATGTAAGATGTGAGGACGAATTCTGGTTCCGTGGGATCAGTCCGCCAGTTTCTTCTCGATCTTTTGTGCCTCGTCGATCAGCTCCCGCAGGTGCCTGTGGCAGATCTCCAGGTCCCGCTTTCCCTGCTCATCCAGGGTCAGCTCAATCGTCTGCTCGATGCCATCCCGCCCCACCACGCAGGGAAGGCTCATGGCGACATCCGAGATGCCGTACTGGCCGGTCATGACCGTGGAGATCGGCACCACGCTGTGCTCATTGCGCACCACGGCGCCGATGAGCCGGCAGGCGGCGACGGCAACGCCAGCGCTGGTGTAGCCCTTGAGCTGCACGATGTTGGGCCCGATCACCTTGGTGTCGTGCAGGAGCTTCTCCCGGTCCGGCGCTGCCACCAGCCCGAACTTCTTCTCCATCTCCTCCACCGGGACGCCAACGATGTTCACGGTGTTCCAGGGGATGAAGGAGGTGGCCCCGTGCTCGCCCAGGACAAAACCGGTCACGTTTTTGGCATCCACGCCGCAGAGGTCCCCCAGCATCCGGTTGAACCGGGCGGTGTCGAGGAGCGTCCCCGTGCCGAAGATCCGGGAGACCGGATAGTGGTACTTCTTTGCCATCACGTAGGTCAGCACGTCCAGGGGATTGGAGATCATGATGATCACCGCCTCCTTCGTGAAGTGGGTGATCTTGGCGAAGATGCCGTCGATGATCTCCACGTTGGCCTGCAGAAGGGAGTTCCGGTCCTGGGAGCCGCCGGGCACAATCGAGGGGCCCGCGGTGATCACGATCACGTGGGCATCCCGGCAGTCCTCGTAGTCCCCAACCCGGACGCTGGCGTTGGTGCTGTACTCAAAGGCGGTGGTGTGGCTCGCATCGAGCACCGCGCCGAGGGCCTTATCCCGGTTGCGGTTCACCATCACGATGTCCGTCAGAAGGTTCATGCGCAGGGCGGCATTGAGCACGGCATCGCCGACCTTGCCCGCCCCGATGATCACCAGTTTTCCGTAGGTCACTGACATTTCTTTTGGTCTCCTCCCTGTGCGCTCTGCGCCGCGGCTGCCTCTGCCAGGTGAGCTGCAAGAACCGAAGTCGTGACAGCGCCGACGCCGCCCGGCACCGGGGTGTAGGCGCCCGCCAGGGTCTCCTCCGCCTCCCGGTCTACATCTCCCGTGAGCTTTCCGTTCTCATCCACGTTGATCCCGACGTCCACGAGGGTCTGTCCCATGCCGAGGCACTCCCGGGTCACCGTGTGGGGATGGCCCGCCGCGGCAACGATCAGGTCCGCCTCCCGAAGCAGCGCGGGGAGGTCCCGGGTCCTCGTGTGGGCGATCGTGACCGTCGCGTTCTTTGCGAGAAGGAGCATGGCAGCGGGTTTTCCGATCACCGTGCTGCGGCCCACCACCACGGCCCGCTTTCCGGTGCAGTCATAGCCGTAGTAGTCCAGGATCCGGATCACTGCCTCCGCGGTGCAGGGGGCAAACCCGCCCGCCTTGCCGGCAAAGACCCCGGCCAGGGAGGCATCCGTCACGCAGTCCAGGTCCTTCTCCGGGGCGATCTCCTGCAGAATCCCGTGCTCGTCCATTCCCTTGGGGAGCGGGCGAAACAGCAGGATCCCGTGGATCTGCGGGCTGGCGTTGACCTCCCGCACCACATCCCGCAGACCCTGCTCCGAGACGTCCTCCGGAAGGAGGAACTTCTCCACCCGGATGCCGACCTTCTCACAGCGCTTGACGAGCCCCTTCTCATAGGAAAGATCCGCCGCCTTCTCTCCGACGCGGATCACCCCGATGGTCGGCTGAATCCCCGCCTCAATAAGGCGCGAGACCTCTGCCGCGGTCTTCTGGTCCAGATCCTGTGCCACTTCTTTTCCGGTCCACTTCTGTGCCATGTCTTCCTTCCCGGCCGCTCTCCGGCCCATGCTCTCTTTATGCGTTCCTGCGGGGTGCCCGCAGGAACGCCTCCACCGCCTGGGCGCTCTCCTCAGAAAGCGCAGTGCAGTTTAGCTCCAGTGCCAGGCACCGCCCGTCCAGGTCCTTGGCGTACGCCCGATCCTTCATGAGCCGGGTGTTGACGTAGACGTTCAGCGCGGCGCTCTTTCCCGCCGCCCCGGCAAGGGCTGCGGCGCACCCCACATCCGAGCGGGCAAGGACCGAGCCCATCTCGCAAAAATCGTGCAGCTCTTGGGCAATGCCGGTCACCTCCTCGAGGATGGCAAGGGGTACTGCCGCGGCATCCCGCAGGCACTGCTCCAGGACCTGGTCCTTCGTCTCCTGCTCCTCTTTTGTATCCGACGGCAGGCTGTAGGCCTGCGAGAGCGGGGCAAATGCCTTTGCGTCCGCATCCACCAGCGACAAAAGGCGCCCTGCGGCCTTTTCCATCTCTGCCATCTTCTCGCGAAGCGCCGCCTCACAGGCGGCGTACTTCTTCTTTCCCACGGTCAGGCTGCCCACCATGGTAAGGAGCGAAGCCGCCAGCGCCCCGGCAAGGGCCGCGGCGCCGCCGCCCCCGGGCACCGGTGCCTTGGAGGCGAGGGCCTGTTGAAACGCGCTGATGGGCATCTCCTGAAATGATGTGCGGGGCTCTTCCATCTCGAATCCTTCCCGACCGCTCTTTTCTCTGACCCGCGCGGCCTGTCTCAATTTTGTTCTTCCGACATGATACCACGCAGGTGCCCGGTTCCGATATCAGGTCTTGTCTTCGGCATCAAACCAGGTGACCCGGAAGGCACTGCGAAGGCCCTTCGCTTTCGGAACCACCAGGGCTGCCCGGGGCACCGTGATCTCATCCTGGGCCGCCAGGTAGGGGACTTCGACAAAGGCCAGGCCCTGCTGTGCTTTTCCTGCCTCCAGGGCTTTTCTGCGGCAGGTCTCCAGGGCAGCCTTCGTCTTTTCCGGAAAGGGGCGCGCCGGATAGGCATGCCCCGCCTCGGCAAAGCGGGCAAGGAGCGTCTTTGGAAACGAAAGATGCGAGCGGCTTCGAAATGACTCGGCAAGAAGGCGGGCAGAGAGCCTTCCCGGATGAGCTCCGTAGCGAAGGATCCTCTTTGCAAGGGCTTCCTCCCCCGCCTCCCTGGCAAAGTCCGCAGCGGCCTGCACCGCCCCGGGCGCCGGCACGAAGGGGTGCTCCCGCTGCCGCAGGTACTTTCTTGGCGCCGCCGGGAAGAACAGGTATGAGAGGGGCGGAAAGCCGTAGAGGAGGGCGAGCTTTTTCTCAAGCTCCGTGCAGTACGCCTCCCCCAGGTAGCAGAGCTTGTCATCTACGATCTCCGCCTTGAACTGGACGAGCCGCAACAGCTCATCCCCGGGGAGCCAGAAGTGGCCGATGTCCCCGTAGTCGTAGCAGGAGACCTCCAGGAAAAGCCCGGAGAAGAACAGGGTGGCGACCTGCTCCCCCTGCCGAAGAACCAGGGCAAAGCGGGTTCCGGCCCGGGTGAAGGAGACGTCCATCTCCTCCTCCCAGGCAAGGTCGCCGCTTCCTGTCAGGACCGGGTCCTCCGGGATCAGAAAGCACTCCGCCGCGTCGCTCATGAGGTAGGTGATTCGCCAGGGATCCCCCTCCTCTTTTGGCGGCAGCAGCTCAAACAGGTCCCGCGCCAGGAGCTCTGCCAGCAAGAAAAATTCTCCCGGGCTCTCCTTCGAGAGACCCGGAAGAACTTCTTTCAATTCATCGATTCTTTCGCGGCACTGCCGCACAAAACTGCTTTCTTCCAAATCCGGCTTCCTCACATGTGCAGGAAACGAATCAGCATGATCCAGGCCAGGCTGTAGTAGCTGACGACGCCGACCAGGTCGGTGATCGTGGTGATCAGGGGACCGGAGGCGGCAGCCGGATCGACGCCGACCTTCTTGAAGAGGATCGGGACGCCGGTGCCCACGAGACTCGAGACCACCATGGCGAGGATCAGGGACAATCCAATGCAGGCGGATACCGCAAAGGACGTCAGCGCCGGGTAGTGGCGGAAGAGCATGATGTAGATGCCGATCGTGCCAAAGGCGAGCACCGCCAGCACAATACCATCCAAAAAGCCTACCCGCATCTCCTTGAAGACCAGCTCGGTCTTCTCCTTCGCCGTCAGCTTTTCATCCATCAACACGCGGATCGTGACCGCCAGGGACTGGGTGCCGACGTTACCGGACATGTCCAGGATCATGGACTGGAAGGCCATGATCAGGGTCAGCTTTGCCACGACTTCCTCATACATGCCGATGACACTGGAGACGATCAGTCCCAGGTACATCAGAAGAATCAGCCAGGGCAGGCGCTTCTTCATGGAGAGCCGCACCGGCTCTTTTAAGTCCTCCTCTGCGGACAGACCGCCGAGTTTTGCGTAGTCCTCCGACATCTCGGCGTCCATCGTCTCGATGACGTCTGATGCGGTGACCACACCCACGATGCGATTGTCATCCGAGAGCACCGGAATGGATTCCTCGGAATAGTCCTTCAACGTGCCCAAGCAGTCCTCAATCTTCTCATCCGCGTACACGTAGGGGTAGGCGGTGGAGATCAGGTCCTCCAGCCGGCTCTCCCTGCGGGCGATGATCAGATCCTTCAGATCCACCGCGCCGTAGTAGATGCCGTTCTCGTCCAGGGCGTACAGGACGGAGATGTTGTCGTGCACCGCCGCCTGGTCGATCAGGGAGGACATGGCCTCCTTGATCGTCAGCCCCGCCTGCAGGGTGACGAAGTTGGTCGTCATACGGCTGCCGATCGTATCCTCGTCATAGGCGGCCAGGTTCTGCAGCTGTGCCCTCGCCGGGGCATCCATCAGTTCCAGCCAGGCCTTGCGGCTCTGCAGATCGGTCTGCTTCAAGAGGTCGACCGCGTCGTCCGGCTCCATCTTCTCCAGGACCCGGGCCGCCTTGAGGGGATCCAGTTCCTTGATGTACCCGACGGCGTCCTCGTCCGCATACTCGAAGACCTCTGCCAGGGTGTCCAGATCGAGCAGGCGGTACAGAACCTCCCGCTCCTTACACGACATCTCCGGCATGACGGCGGCGATATCACCTGCGTGAAACTCATCCAACTGGTCGTGGATGACTTTTGGGGAGGCCTTGCTCCGCACAATTCCCAGGATCTTCTCACCGAAGATCTCAGAGGAATCGCCGTGCTCTGCCGGCGCCGGTGCGGTATTCTGCTGCTGTGCCTCCTGCTGCCCGATGCCGGGTCCGTTCTTCTTTTCTGTGTCCATGCTGCACCTCCATCTCATTTAAGATGTGCGCAGTGCAGGGATCAATGCGCGCCGGCCGACAAAAAAAGATCCGTCGGACGCAGCCCGTCTGTTATGCGATTCTGCACTGCCGATCGATAGGGATCCTTACTACTTCGGCCCGCATCACTGCTGCTGTTATCCAACGAATCTCACCTCTTTTCTATATTTCAATTGCCTAAATACTCTAGCACCCCGCCCGGAATTTGTCCACCTCGCAAACGTTAAGTTCCTGTCAGGCGGCGGCAGATTCAGACCTTCTCAAACCGGTACTTCTGCTTAATGTCCGGGTATTTCGCATGGTCCACCTCCCCCGCAAACATGGCGAGGGGCCTCGCAAAGAGGCCGTAGTCCCCGTAGAGGGCCTCATAGACGACCAGGAGCTCCCGCGTCTCCGTGTGCCGGGCCGTGCCCAGCACGCGGTAGAGGTAGCGGCCGGTCTTCTGCTCCTCCGGGGTCAGGGTCTCCCGCTTGAAGTGCCGCACCACGTCACCGGGGTGAATGCCCCGCTCTTCCAAAAGATGATCCTGTTCCATCTCACGCCTCCTTCTTCGCCGCGCGGGGCCCTACGAGCTTCCGCTCCAGGATAAGGCCCACGCCCATCAGCACCGGAAAGGCGATGCAGGAGAGGATGCCGGTCCGCAGGTTGTCCCCCGCCGCCGAGGCGACGGCGCCCGCGATCGTGGGGCCCGCCGAGCACCCCACATCCCCCGCCAGCGCAAAGAGGGCAAACATCAGTGTGCCGCCGTTTCGGATGCCCGAGGAGGCGATGGAGAAGGTCCCGGGCCAGAAGATGCCCACGGCAAAGCCCGTCAGGGCGCAGCCAAGGAGCGAGAGGACCGGCACCGGAGAGCAGACGATGAGCAGGTAGGAGATGACGCAGAGGATCGCGGAGGCACCCATGAACTTCCGAAGATCCAGCTTGTCTCCCCACTTGCCGAAGATCGTGCGGGAGGTGCCCATGAGGATCGCAAAGCTCATGGGTCCCAAGAGATCTCCCATGGTCTTAGAGATGCCAAGGCCCCGCTCCGCAAAGGCGGAGGCCCACTGGCTCACCGCCTGCTCCGAGGCACCGGCGCAGACCATCATCAGCATGAGCACCCAAAAGAGGCCAGAGGAGGCCAGCTCCCGAAAGCTCTTGCCCCGCTCCCCCTCCTCGATGAGGGATGCGATCGGGGCCCTGGTGAAGGCCAGAAAGTCCGCCACCGGGACCAGCGCCCACAGGACGGCGAGGATGCGCCAGGCACCGATCCCCGCAAAGTGAAAGAAGACGGTCGAGAGCAGGACCACTGCGACCTGCCCCCAGCAGTAGAAGGAGTGGAGCAGGCTCATCGCGGCCTCCTTGTTGTCCGTGGGACAGGCCTCCACGATGGGGGAGACCAGCACCTCCATCAGGCCTCCGCCCACCGCGTAGATCATGACGGAGATCAGGATGCCCACGAAGGGATCCGGCGTGTGGTCCGGCAGGATGGTCAGAAGGATCAGGCCCGTGGCCGCGAAGACGTTGGCCAGCAGCATGGAGGCGCGGTAGCCGATCTTGTCGACAAAGCCCGCGCTGGTGGCGTCCAGAAGGAGCTGGATGCCGAAGTTGAAGGTGACGAGCGCCGTGATCCGCGAGAGCGGCAGCTGGTACGTCTCCTGGAACGTGACAAACAGAAGCGGGACAAAGTTGTTGACGATCGCCTGCACCGCATAGGCAACAAAGCAGGCATAGATGGTCTTCTGGTAATCTCGTGATGATGTGTTCATGAAGATCTCCTTTGCTGTGATGCCTTGTATGTTACACCATTGCATGTTTGCCCTGCCATAGCGGGTTTGCAATTCCGGCATGCGAAATTTCTCCCTGCCCGGCGCAAAAGTCGGTACAATACAGGGGAACATCCTGACGGGGAGGCGCAGAATGAAGGCAGCAATCTTTTATCACCACTGCCGCATGTGGGCAGAACAGCACGGGTGCAGCATCGACGAGGTCCTGGAGGAGGTCCGGGGCCTGGGCATCACCTACGTGGAGGTGGACCGGGACGAGATCGGCAACGCGAAGGACTTTGACGTCCTCCTTGCGCGGAACGACCTGAAGGTCTCCTCGATCTATGCGTTTTACAACTGGGGGCGGGACCCCTCCGACTTTCACAACCTGCTCCAGCTGGACCAGGCCCAGATCCTGCACAGCCCGGAGGTGATGTTCGTGCCGGGGCTCTACCGCACCGGAAACCCCTTGCTGCGCCTTGTGGAGAAGCGGCGCATGCTGGAGGGGCTCTCCGCCATGACCGCCCGGGCCCTGGAGAAGCGGATCGTCCCCACAATCGAGGACTTCGACAACGCAGGCAGCCCGATCGCCGTCTCCGCAGGGATGAAATACTTTGAGGACCGGATCGAGGGCCTTCGCACCACCCTGGACACCGGGAACTTCCTCTTCTCCGGGGAGGATGTGCTGCAGGCCATGGACGTGCTCCAGAAGACCATCTGGCACGTCCACCTCAAGGACCGGGTCACGATGGACGCGATGCCGGAGGAGGAGCTGCAGCGGCGGGGCGATCCCACCAAGGCGGCGGATGGGCGCCTTCTGTACCCCTGCGCCGTGGGCCAGGGCGTGATCCCGATGCAGCAGGTGCTGGATCGGCTGCAGGCGCTGCACTTTTGCGGCACCTGCGCCCTCGAGTTCTTCGGGGCAACGGACTACCGGCGGGCCGCCCTGGACTCCGTGGCCTTTTTGCAGAAGACCGGGTACTTCCCGGACCTGGCGGCAAACAAATAGGCAGGTGCCTTTCCCCGCGACGGGGGGAAAGGGCACCTGCCTTTTCTTTTGTCTGATTCAGATTTTCAGGTCTTTGTGGTGGAACTGCTTTTTCCCGGAGGCGTAGTCCCCGACGATCTGGCCGTTTCCCACGAGCTTGTACTTGTAGGTGACGAGGCCCTCGAGGCCCACCGGGCCCCTTGCGTGGAGCTTTCCGGTGCTGATGCCCACCTCGGCGCCAAAGCCGTAGCGGTAGCCGTCCGCAAACCGGGTGGAGCAGTTGCGGTAGACCCCGGCGGAGTCCACCCGCTGCAGGAAGTACTCCGCCGCGGCATCGTCCTCCGTCAGGATGCTGTCCGTGTGGTGGGAGCCGAAGCGGTTGATGTGGTCCACCGCCTCCTTCACGTCCTCCACGAGCTTCAACGAGATCACAAGGTCATTGTACTCCGTCGCAAAGTCGTCCTCGCCCATGACCTCCACCGGCGCGGTCCCCGCAAGGCAGCGGGCCACTTCCTCGGTGCCCCGGAGCTTTACGCCCCGCTCGGTGAGTGCCTTGGCAAGCACCGGGAGGAACGCTCCGGCGATTTTGCGAGAGATCAGCACCGTCTCCACCGCGTTGCAGGCGGCCGGATACTGGGTCTTGGCATCCACGATGACGGGGATGGCCATCTTCTGGTCCGCCTTCTCATCCACGTAGATGTGGCAGATGCCAGAGGAGTGGCCCATCACCGGAATCTTCGTGTGATCCATGATGTACCGGACAAAGCGGTTGGAGCCCCGGGGGATCAGAAGGTCCACCTCCCTGTCGCAGGCAAGGAGCTCATCGATCTCGCTGTGGGCAGTTGCCTGGAACAGGCACCCCTCGGGGAGCCTTGCATCGAGCACGGCCTTCTTGAGCTTTTCAAAGATCACCGCGTTGGTGTTTGCGGTCTCCTTTCCGCCCTTTAAAATCGCGCAGTTGCCGCTCTTGACGCAGAGCGAGGCGACCTGCACCATCGCGTCGGGCCGCGCCTCAAAGATGACGCCGATGACCCCGATGGGGACGCTCACGCGGGTGAGCACCAGCCCCTCGTCGAGCTCCCGGGCAAGCAGGATCTTCCCCACGGGGTCTGGGAGCGTGATCAGCTCCCGGAGCCCTGCGATGGAGTCCCGCATCTTGGTCTCGTCGTAGCGCAGGCGCTTCTGGATCGCCGGAGAGACCCCCGCCTCCTTTGCCGCAGCCAGGTCCTTCTCGTTGGCCGCAAAGATCTCCTCTTTTCCGTCCTCCAGCGCCCGGGCCATCCGCTCCAGGGCGTCGTTGCGCATCGCAATCGGTGCCGCCGCCATCTCCGGCGAGACGAGCTTCATCCTCTGTGCTTCTTCCCGTATGGTCATAATTTTTCCTTCCTGTTCCGAACTGATTTTGCTCATCATAGCACACCGCAGGTCCATGTACAAAAGTGCCCCGCTCTGTCATAATGCCCTTGAAGCTGCAGCAGGAGATCTGCGCGCACAGAAAGGATGCCGATATGGGATTTCGGAAGGACTTTGTTTGGGGCGCCGCCACCAGCTCCTATCAGGTGGAGGGAGCTGCCCGGGAGGGCGGCAAGGGCAGGAACATCTGGGATGTGTTCTGCTACACGCCGGGAAAGATCAAGGACGGGAGCAACGCGGACACGGCCTGTGACAGCTACCACCACGTCGCGGAGGACGTCGCCCTGATGAAGGAGCTGGGCCTTCGCGCCTACCGCTTCTCCGTGGACTGGGCGCGGGTTCTGCCGGAGGGGACCGGCACGCCCAACGAGGAGGGCCTTGCCTACTACAGCCGCCTCATCGACGCGCTCCTTTCATCCGGCATCACGCCGTATCTCACCCTCTACCACTGGGAGCTCCCCCAGGCGCTGCAGGAGCGGGGCGGGTTCCTTTCCCCCGACTTCCCCGACTGGTTTGCCGGGTATGCGGGCCTTGTCGCGGAGCGCTTCAGCGACCGGGTGACCCACTACTTCACCTTCAACGAGCCCCAGTGCACGATCGGGCTGGGCCTGGGGGACGGCGTCCACGCGCCGGGACTTACCCTCTCCCCCCAGGAGACCGTCCCCGCCGCCCATCACCTGCTGCTCGCCCACGGGGCGGCAGTGCAGGCGCTTCGGGCAGCGGCAAAGCAGCCGATTCAGATCGGCTTTGCGCCGACCTCCGGCCAGCCCTATCCACTGACCGAGTCCCCCGCCGACATCGAGGCCGCAAGGCGGAGTCTCTTTGCGATCCCGGAGGGGCGCCGGTGGTACTGGAACGTGCCGTGGTTTTCCGACCCGGTGATCCTGGGCCGCTACCCCGCGGAGGGCCTTGCAAGACTTGAGCGCTTTCTTCCCAGGGGCTGGGAGCAGGACCTTGCGAAGATCTGCCAGCCCCTCGACTTCTACGGCCAGAACATCTACAACGGCTGGTGCGTGCGCGCGGGCGAGGACAAAAATCCCGTGACCGTGGACCGAAAGCCGGGGAGCGCAAGGACCGCCACCGGCTGGCCCGTCACCCCGAAAGCCCTGTACTGGGGTCCCCGCTTTTTGTACGAGCGCTACCAGAAGCCCCTCTACATCACCGAGAACGGCATCTCCCGCTGCGACTGGGTCAGTCTCGATGGGAAGGTCCACGACCCGGGCCGGATCGACTTCACCCAGCGGTATCTGCGAGAACTGCGCCGCGCCGCAGACGAGGGCGTCGACGTGCGCGGGTACTTCCACTGGTCGCTCCTCGACAACTTCGAGTGGGCGGACGGCTACACCCAGCGCTTCGGCATGATCTATGTCGATTACGAGACCCAGCAGCGCATCCCCAAGGACTCCTTCTACTGGTATCAGCAGGTGATCCGCACCAACGGCGCATCGCTCTGAACAGGCAGAGCCCCCTCCGGAGACATCCGGAGAGGGCTCTTTTTGTTTGCATATGTATTGTTAAATATCCTTTACCTCATGCCAGGGTCGGAGCTTCTTCGGCGGCACCGTGTGGGGGCCCAGGTGCTTTTCCATCCAGACCATGTCGTACCAGGTGTCGAACTTGTACCCGCAGGCGTGAAAACGCCCCACCAGCTGGTAACCCAGGTGGGCGTGGAAGCGCTCGCTGTTGTTGTCGAGGTGAGGATCCTGTGTCCCCTCTGCCGGCACCGCAATGCAGGCGTTGCTGTTCAGCACCCCCATCCTGGCAAGATCCTCCTCCAGGGCGCGGTAGAGGGCACCCCCCGCCCCCTGCCTTCTGGCGTCCATCGCCAGGTAGATCGAGGTCTCGGCGCACCAGTCATAGGCCGCCCGCGGGTGAAACCGCCCCGCATAGGCATAGCCGAGGATCCTGCCGTCCTTCTCCGCGGCGAGGTACGGATAGAACGACTGAATCCGCTCCATCCGCCCCGCAAAGTCCTCCAGCGTGGGGACCTCCACCTCAAAGGTGATGGCGGTCTGCTCCACGTAGGGCCGGTAGATGGCAAGAAAGGCCGCTGCGTCCTCCGGCCGGGCCTCCCGGATCAGAAGATCTCCTGCCTGCTGCTCCATCCAAAGCCTCCTTCCTTTTGCCCTGACAGCACTTCGGGCACAGAGGGGAAGCGCCTGCCTCCTGCCCTGTGCCCGGATTATGATTTATTCCTTGGTTCCGTAGAAATCCGCGTACCACTCGCAGAACGAGCGGATCACCGTGCGCAGATCCGCATCCGGCTTGTAGTCAAAGTCCCGCACAAGCGGCGTCACATCCGCGAAGTTCTCGACCACATCTCCGGGCTGCGCCTCGATGAGCCGGGAGTGGGCCGCAAAGTCGAAGTCCTTCGGCAGGACCTTTGCCCGGACGAGCTCCTCCTCGAGGATCTGCACGAACTCCAACAGCTCCACCGGGTGCGCATTGCCGATGTTGTAGACGTTGTAGCGGGCGCCGACGGCATTCTCCTTCGGCGCGTAGCGCATGACCCGGGTCACCCCCTCGACGATGTCGCCGACGTAGGTGAAGTCCCGGCGGCACTTTCCGTAGTTGTAGATCTCGATGGTGCCGCCCTGGCGGAAGATGTCCGTGAACTTGAAAAGCGCCATGTCGGGTCTGCCCGCGGGGCCGATGACCGAGAAGAAGCGCAGTCCTGTGGAGGGGATGCCGTAGAGCTTGGAGTAGCAGTGGGCCATCAGCTCATTGGACTTCTTGGTCGCCGCGTACAGGGACACCGGCGTGTCCACCGGGTCGTCGGTGGAGAAGGGGTACTTGGTGTTGCCGCCGTAGACGCTGGAGCTGGAGGCATAGACCAGGTGCTCCACCCCGTGGTAGGCGCCGGTCTTCTTGTCGCAGGGAACGGCGATCTCATCCTTCTCCACGCCGTCATAGGAGTGGCGGCTTGCCTCGAGCAGGTTGTAGAAGCCCTCGATGTTGGAGCGGATGTAGTCCTCCGGGTGCACCAGGGACCAGCGCACGCCCGCCTGGGCCGCCAGGTTCACGATGATCTGGGGCTTGTAGTCGGCAAAGAGCCGGTCCACCGTGACCTTGTCGGAGATGTCCCCCAGGACAAAGGTGTACCGGGGATTCTCCACGAGCTTCTTCAGCCGCAGCTCCTTGAGGCGGATGTCGTAGTAGTGATTCATGTTGTCGACACCGACCACCTGACAGGTGGGGTAGTCGTGAAGCAGCTTTTCACACAGGTTGGATCCGATGAAGCCGGAGGAGCCGGTCACCAGGATGGTCTTGCCTGCCAGATCGATATTGTACTCTACCATAGTATTTGTAATTCCCTTCCCCCGCTAATTTGCGGTGCAACTGCATTTTCCGTGTCCCTCTATTCAATCGCATTTCCCGGGGAATTGCAAGGAATGACGGCAGAACGCAAATGAGCCGGCCCGGAGAATACCATCCCCGTGCCGGCTCATCTATTGGATTTGTTTGAGACCATCGTGTTACGCTCGCTTTCTCAGACACTGATACTGCGCTTCACCTGGACAACCTCATACTGACTGCCCATTTCTCTTGTAACATGCTCCGCCAATCCCTTTTCCTCGTAGAGACGGACGATGACTCCGGTCTCAACGTTCCTGGTACCGTAGTCCATACTGTCAGTAAAACCTCCTTTCTTTTTTGTTGGAGCTATCATACACCATTTTCAATCATTTTGCACTTAAAATTTGTAAATTAATCGTAAATTTTTGTCGATGTGCTGAACCCCTAGGGGCGGGGAGGCCGCCTACCCCCCGAAGGGCAGGCCCTGTCCCGGATGGAGTATTTCCTCCTCCCAAAGTGGCACAAATTTCCCTATCGATGGGGCAGGAAGCGGATTCTGTCATATTTTCGGCTTCGTCGTGAATTGCCTTTTACTTTACGTGTGCTTTACCACAATAAAGCAATTTGGGCCGAAATGCACAAGGCGTTTTTCTGTTGTCTTCTATGTTGGCATTCTTCGCTTTTTCGCCCTGTTTTTGTCGTTCTTCGTATCGTGTGCCCCGTGCTGTCATTTTTTCACTTTTTGTGGTATGATTAGCAGGATATTGAATGATTGCACTGCTTGATTGCATTTTTTCCCGGCACGTTTCCCTGTTTTCTGGTTCTGGTTCCTGAATGGTCCGTCAATCCCGCACAGGGTGTGCACACCTGCCGGGAATCAGGAGGAAACATGGATTTTCTGAAAACCGATGTCCGACAGGTCTACCGCCGATACCTGCTGCCGACGCTGGGCTCTGCCCTGGCGATGTCGATCTACAGCATCGTGGACACGATCGCCGTGGGACAGTACGCGGGGCCCGTGGGCACCGCAGCCCTGGCCGTGGTCAACCCGGTCTACGTCATCATGGTGGTCATCGCCTTTCTGTGTGCGACCGGGGGGAGCGTGCGCTTTGGCAACGCCCTGGGGGCCGGGGACACGAAGAGAGCCAACGCCTTCTTCACCGGCTCTCTGGTCCTGTGCTGCCTGATCACCCTGGCCGCCTGGGCCGTGTTCTGGCGCTGGTACCGGGAAATCTTTGCATTCTTCGGGGCCAACGGGGAGGTGCTGCCCACCGCCTGCGCCTACGGGGTCTGGATCATCCGCTTCTTCCCGGTGATCGTCGCCCCGGACTTTCTGGCCTCGTTCCTGCGCATGGACCGGGATCCCCACCGGGCCCTGGCTGCGGTCATGACGGGCGGATGTCTGAACATGTTTCTGGACTGGTTTCTGGTCTTCCCCATGGGGATGGGCGTGGAGGGCGCCGCCATCGCCACGGTCATCGGCACCCTGGTCCAGTGCATCATCATGCTCTCCCACTTTTTCTCCCCGAAGAACCACCTGCACCTGGTGCGCTTTGCCTCGCCCCTTCGGACGATGGGGCGCATCATCTCCGCCGGGATCTCCGCCTCAGTGCTGGATTTGGGAAATGTCTTTCTCGCCTTTTTGATGAACCGGCAGATCATGCGCTACGGCAGCACGGCGGTCCTGGGGGTGTACGGCGTCATCAACACCAACGCCATCCTGTTCCAGGCGCTCTTTGCCGGCGTCGGGCAGACGATCCAGCCCGGGGTCTCGGTCAACTACGGGGCGGGGGACCGCAGGCGGGTCCGCTCCTTCTACCGGTACGGGATCCGCACGGCCCTTGGCATGGGTGCCGCCTTTGCCCTTCTGGGGGAGCTGTTTCCGGCAGCGCTCGTCCGGCTGTTCATGAAGGCAACGCCGGAAGCCCTCGCGGTGGCCCCGGTCTTTGTCCGCTGCTACTTTGTCAGTTTTCCGTTTTTGGGATACCTGGTGGTCACGATCTACTACCTGCAGTCCGTGCTGCAAAAGACCGCCTCCACCGCCATCGCCCTGGGGCGGGCGTTCGTCTTCCCGGAGGTCTTTCTCCTGGTGCTCCCGCCGCTTTTGGGTCTATCCGGCGTCTATGCGGCGCTCCCCGCCGCGGAGATCCTGCTCTTTGCCCTGACCGCCCTCTTGCAGCGGCGGCATGAAACAAAAAGATCGTGACCGCTCCCTTTGCGGTCCCCGATCCACATATTTTTCAGTACACAAAAGAGCCGTCCTCACCCAGCAAGGGATGATGACAGCTCTCTTTTTTGTTCACAAACCGTTCCAGCCGTTTCTGTGCTGCCGGTCTTTCTTCATTTGTCAATGATCGCCGAGAAGTTCCCGGTACCTTGCGGCGTCCTCCGCCATCGCGTGCCGGTTCTGGGCAGCCAGAACCGCATTGCGGCGGACGGGATCCTCTGCGGCCTGGCGCACCGCATTGCAGAGGGCCTTTCTCCCCTCCCCGGTCTTGGGGAAGAGAGCAGACTCCGGCACAAGCTGCCGGTTGTGGGCCGTGTCGAGGTAGCCGAAGATCAGCATCGACGAGAGGAAGCTCTCCCGGACCGCGTCGAGGATCTCGCCTCCCTCGCAGATGTCCAGCAGGCACCCACAGGAGAGGAACAGGCACATGGCCTTGCCCGCGGAGATCCCCGGGTAGAGGCGGATGTTGGGACGGCTCCCCAGGGCCTGGAGCTTCTCCGACATCTCCGTGACCGCGGCCACGTGGAACGTGAACTGCGGCAGGCTGTCCGCGATCTCCCCGAGCTGGAAGATCTGGTCACTGTTGGTCATCACCAGGATGTCCCGAAAGCCCTGGTTCCCGGAGCGCCGGTAGGGGTAGACATACCCGAGCGGTACCAGCGCATCCCGTGCCGCCTGCGGATTTTGGAGATCCTTTCCGTAGTGCGCCCGGTCCATGACCTTCTCCCGAAGCTTTTCATAGGCCTCCCCGGTCTGCACGAAGATCCTTGCCCGGTCCCCCCGGGTGTTCAGAAGCTGTACCATGTTTCCGGGGATCGTGTCGAGGATCTTCTCCTGCCAGAACAGGGCCTCCTGTACTTCGGGGTGGCGCTTTCCATAGGCCGTGGCCACAAAGTAGGGCGCCGCCAGCGAGTTGTAGAAGATCCGATCCGGCGCAAGGGTCTCCAGGAAGGCTGCGGCGAAGTCCTCGGCCGAGGCATAGATCTTCTCCGTCTTCCCCTCCCGCACGAGCATTGACCCGGTGACGAGATTTCTCGTGATCACCTCCCGCCCGGACGGCGTGAAGCAGCTGCGGAGCACCGGCTTTTCCTCCTTCGAGAGGACGGTCTGGGCAAAGCGCCGCCCATTCCGGTCGTAGTGGTCGGAAAAGCGCACCTTCCCGTCCCGGTCCAGCCAGTCCACGATGTGCACGAAGCGCCCGCCGGCCTCTTTCCCCTGCCGGCAGTAGCAGATCCTGCCGCGCACGGTCTCATAGTCGACGATCTCGCCCCCGCTCCCGGTGCCCCGGATCTCCCAGTACTTCGGCACCGGGAGCCGATCAAAGTAGAGGGGACGCCCCTTGGGCGCCTCCCCATCCTGCTGCAGCACCCGGGTATAGGGGGACAGGGCGCCCTCCGGCAAAAACCCGTCGTCCTCAAGGAACACCGGGGTCACCGGGATGTCCGCCTGCCGCAGGGAGTCCCAGAGGTCCTGCGCCTGCGCCGTCAGATTTTGAAGCAGCAATACCGTTCCACTCATTGCTCTGCCTCCCCGCTCATCTCCGATTCCAAGAGCGCCTTCAAGCGCGCCTCCACATGGCGTTCCAGGTAGGGCTCTGCGATCTCATAGGACCTTTCGGACAGCGCCGCCATGTCCATGGTATAGAGCCGCAGGATGCCCTCACCCAGGCGCTTTGCCGCCTCCTTGCCGTCCAGATCCGCGGAGTAGGGCAGAAGGCAGCCGTTCTTCCCGTCGTCGATGAACGTGGGATTGCCGTAGGGCACGTCAAAGCCCACCATGGCAAGGCCGCTCCCCACCGCCTCCATCAGGGTCAGGCCAAAGCCCTCGCTGGTGGAGCCGGAGATGTAGGCCTCGTAGTTCTCATAGACCTTCGTCAGATCCTTGTGGCCGCAGAGGCGGATGTACCCCTCTGCCCCCGCCTGGCGGATCTGGTCCCGGAGGGCGCCCTCGGCAGCCCCCTGGCCGTAGATGTCCAGTGTCAGCTGAGGCAGGGTCTTTCTTGCCTGCACCACGGCCTCCACGATCCAGTCCACGTGCTTCTCACCGGCAAGGCGGGAGGCGGTGATCAGCGAGAAGGGCTTTCTCTTTTCTGCCGGGTGCCGAAGCTGCTTCAGGGCCCCCACCGGGATGGTGGCCATCTTCGGCCGGCAGTCCCAGTACTTTGCAAACTGCGCCGCAAGGACCTTCGTCTGCGCGTCGGTGGAGGAGATGAACGTCACGCCTTTCTCCCCCGCCAGGGAGAAGTCATACTCATAGAAGTTGTTCCAGAGGATCTCCTGCTCCGTCGTCGCATTTTTGCTGTAGTGGTCCGCGTGGATCACGATCCAGAGCTTGGATTTGCCCCGGTTGGCAAAAAGGCCCCTGCCGATCTCGGTGGAGCGGTCGCAGATGCAGACATCCCGCTCGGTCAGGTGCAGGGACTGCACCAGAAGGCCGATCAGCCGCTCCTTGGAGTCGATAAGCTTCTCCCCGATCCGGAACATCGACTTGTCCCCGTCCACGAACTCCTCGTAGGCAGTGCTGCCGTCCTCGTTGTAAAAGCGCCGCTGGTACAGAACGGCCTTTCCGTCCTTCGGGGCAAAGAACTCCGAGAACATCCGCCCGTAGGAGTAGTAGTCGGTGCGCAGCAGGTACCCATTCACCACGTGCTCCGCCCGCTGGATGAAGATGCCGCTTCCCCGGCTGCGGTAGGCGTTGACAAAGGTGTTGGGCATGTCCTGGAACACGAACTGCACGCCGCCCTGGATCGTGGCCCGGCGGAACGGCCGGCCCCCGAAGGTCTCCACCAGCGCCTCCTCGGTCACCGTGCAGGGGCCCGGGTGAAAGTCCGTGAAGTACTGGTACAGCCAGATCACCTCCTGGTCCGCAAAGCCGATCGCCCGGGTCATGGCTTCCATGTTTTCGTTCCGGAACATGTCCGTGAACACGAACCGGGCCGGCGCCCCGATGTTCCGAAAGACCTTTGCCCGATAGGCCTGGGCATACTCGACACCGCTGGAGGCCCAGCCGATGCCGCGATTGAAGCAGTAAATCATCTTCCTCTTCCTTTCGTCTGTCTGTCAGGGCATCCGCACCTGGATGCCGCCCGTTTCGGTATGTACCACCTCGCCCAGGAGGATGCAGCGCATCGCCTGGGCCTTGACCGTGCCCTCCATGCGCACAAAGGCCGAAAAGGCTTCCTGGTGGTACTCATAGATCACGTTCTTCTGCGCATACTGTCGGCCCGCCACAGCGGACCGCAGCTGCTGCAGATAGTCTACCTGCTCCACCCAGGCATCGTCCAGTGCGCGAAGGAGCATCCTGCGCAGGAACAGCGCAAAGTATTCCTCTTTGCCGATCGCCTGCTTCTGCCGCGCAAAGGCTTCCCTGGCGAGGTCCAGGACCACATCCCGGATCCGGTCCCTGGTGGAAAAATCCCAGCGGTCAAAGGCGGCCGGCAGCCGGTAGGTGATGTTGTCGAGGCAGTACCGGGCCACCGCATCGACGCCGGGAAGGCCCGGAGTCTTCTCCAGCCAGGCATCCACGGCGTCCCGCTCCATGGCGAGGTAATAGGCATCGTCCTCCGGGACCTTCTTTAAGATCTTGTCCCGCATCCCGTAGACCAGCTGGCGCTGCCTGGAGAGGCTGACCGCGTACTCCGCGGTGCTTCGCCTTGCGAGGCGCCCCTGCTCCTCACTGACCTTCTGGGCCTGCCGGCAGGCGTCGACCAGCCGGGGCGCGGAGATCGCCCGGTCCGTGGTCCGATATTTCCGGAGGGACTTTTTTCCGTGGTCCCGGATCACCGTGTCGTCCAGGCTCACAAACACCCGGGAGGACCCGGGATCCCCCTGCCGGCCCGCCCGGCCCCTGGCCTGCAGCTCGGTGCGCCGGTTCTCCATCTCCCCGACGATCAGAACGGAGAGGCCTCCCAAAGCGTCCGCGCCCTCTCCCAGCTTGATGTCAGTGCCGCGGCCGGCCATGCCGGTCGCCACCGTAACCGCGCCCTTCTGCCCGGCCTCCTTGATGATCTGGGCCTCCTTGGCGGCATTGTGGGCGTTGAGCACGCTGTGGGGGATGCCGTCCTCCAAGAGAAGGCCCGAGACGAGCTCGGAGATCCCGATGGACTCGGTGACGACCAGCACCGGCCGCCCGGTCTCGTGCTCCTTGGTCAGCTCCTCCATGACCGCCATCAGCTGGGCCCGCAGGTTCGAATAGTACTTTGGCGCGAAGTCCTTTCGGCGGCAGGGCCGGTGGGTCGGGATCCGGACGACCTCACAGCCGTAGGTGCCCCGGAGCTCCTCCGCATCCTGCACCGCCGTGCCCGACATCCCCGAGAGCTTCGGAAACAGGTTGAAGAAGTCCTGGTAGGTGACGCAGGCCATCTGCCGGTTCTCCTGGGTGAGCGCCACGTGCTCCTTGGCCTCCAGCGCCTGGTGGAGGCCGATCCCGAGCTTTGTGTTCTCCAGCATGCGGCCGGAGGACGCATCCAGAAGGACCACCTTTCCCCGGTCCACCAGGTAGTCCTTCTCCCGCTCCATGGTCTTCTGGGCCCGCAGGGCGAGGCAGATGTGCCGAAGGAGCTCCCCATTTTCCGGGGCAAACAGGTTGGCGACGGCAAAGTACTTCTGCGCCCGCTGGATACCGCTGTCGGTCAGAAAGATCTTGGTGTGGTCCTTCACCTCGAAGTCCTCCTCCCGGAGCATGCTGACGAAGTCGTCGGTGATGGCGTAGAGGTTGGACTGGACCCGCGGCGCGCCGGAGATCACCAGAGGCGTCTGGGCGCTGTCGAGCAGCACCGCGTCCGCCTCGTCCACGATCACGTAGTAGAAGGGGCGCAGAAACCGATCCCTCGGGCTGCGGCTCAGGTTTTCGATCAGGTAGTCAAAGCCCAGGGTCGCGTTGGTGGTGTAGACGATGTCGCAGGCGTAGATCTGCCGCTTCTTCTCGGCGGTAAGCCGCTGTCCCGGCTGGGTGGTCACGCCGATGCCGGTGGTCATTCCGAGAAAGGCGTAGAGCTGGCTCAGCTGTCCCCCGTCCCGGGCCGCCAGGTACTCGTTGGTGGTGACCAGGATGCAGCTCTTTCCGGTCAGGGCGTTGAGGTAGAGGGGCATGGCGGCCGAGAGGGTCTTGCCCTCCCCGGTCTTCATCTCGGCGATGTCCCCGTAGTGGAGGGCGATTGCCCCCAGCACCTGCACGTCATAGGGGACCATCTGCAGCACGCGCCCCGCCGCCTCCCGCACCAGGGCATAGCTCTCCGGAAGGAGCTGCTCCAGGCTCTCACCCGCCTGGAAGCGTGCCCGGAGCTTTTCTGTCATTTCCGCAAAGTCCCCGTCGGAGAGCTGTTTCATGGCCGGGGCCAGGGCATTGATCCTGCGCAGGATCTTTTTGTATTTGTTCAGTCTCCAGGAGGAGACCGCCTGCTGCATCATATGTTCCTCCCCGACAGGAAGTCCTGCATCCTGCCGATTCCGTCAAACGCGCGGTGCTCCGCACCGGGCAGGGAAGCCGCAATCCGCGCCCCGGCGCTCTTTGTCTTTTCGCCGTAGGTCGCGATCACCACCTTCCGATAGCCCCTTGTCAGCTCCTCCAGGGAGGTCTTCCCCGCGAAGGATGCGTCCGGGACAAGATACGGCGTCGGAAGCATCATCGCCCGAAGGCCCGGCACCGGGTCCGGCAGCGCCGGGATCCGGATCATCCGACTTGTGCCCTCGGGGATGACCAAAACCAGTGTGGTATCCCCGCGCTCTTTATCCGAAACGGGAAGGGGCTCCTCCTCGGGCGCCTCCTCCACCTCGATGTGATCGAACCAGAGCGACCTGGCGCCAGCCCAGAGCAGCTCCATCTTCCAGGAAAAGGTCCCCGCCGGGCACACGAACCGGTCCGTCCGGTGCTCGCTGACAAAGAAGGCGCACTGCTCCCCGTAGCGGTCGAAAAACCGAAGCCGCAGGAGCACCGTCCCCTCCGGGTCATCCCGAAGAAAGGTCCGGAGCTGATACGCCTTTCTCTCCTCCAGGATGGGAAGCTGGGCCTCCACCCGGTCCCGCTGGTAGGCCCAGGCGCTGGACCAGGTCCGGATCGCCTGGCCGGAGGGCATAAACCGGTTTTCGAACTGGATCGGCCCCTGCCGGTTCCAGTCCAGTTCGGTCCCGTAGAGGTAGGTATCCTTCGCCCCGCCATCCCAGCGGATGATAAAAATGCACTGATTCTGATAGGTTCTCATCTTCCAAAGTCCTCGCGCAGGATGCGCCGGTACTGGCTGACAAACCACTCCACCACCGCGCCGGTGTTGTCGTTGTGCCGCCCGGTGATGCGCTTGCCGTAGATCGTGGCGTGCTTGCCCCGAAGGTGGGCGAGCAGATCCTGATAGGCCGTCGGGTCGTAGTCATCCTGGGCCATGTAGGAGACGGCGGCCTCCGTTCCCTCCCAGTCGGCCGCGTCCACCCGGGCAAAGACCCGCCGGTTGAGTTCCTCCACCCCGTCGGACCCGGCAAAGCGCTGCAGGATGTCGAGGGAGGTGGGAAATCCGCCGGGGCGCAGGAGCCGCTCGTTGACGGCGATGCTCCCCAGGTTCAGAAGGGGTTTTCCCACGATCAGCGCATGGGGATGGAACTTCGCCCCGTAGTAGACCGCGCCGAAGGACCCCATGGAGATGCCGGACAGGATCAGCTGGTCCTCGGTAAAGTGCAGGCGCTCCAGGGTCTGGCGGATGACGGACCGGATGCGCTCCTCAAAGTCCGGATCCCCCAGGTAGAAGGCGCCGCCCTCCAGGGCCATGTCGGTGACCAGAAGAAACGGCGTCCCCAGACCCTGCATCATGTGCAGGCCCTCAAAGCCCTCCGCCGTGCGGTAGCCGGAAAAGTACACGCAAAGCGGCGGCCTTAAATCGCCGGGCTCAAAGTAGACGGCGGCCTCCCGCCCGTCCTGCCCTGCAAGGCGCTGCCCGCCGGGAAAGAACACCCCGGCGCCCTGCCGCGCGTATCTTGTGTGGAGCGGGCCCACCAAGAGCTCCCCCTCCCCTCTGGCAAGCAGGGTGACGGAAAGGGTGCCCCGCCCCTTCGAGCAGAGGCAGATGGGCTGCGAGAGGTCTTCCTCCGAGAGGTCCCAGGTTTTGGCCACGGTATCCAGGCTTCCCTCCCCAATCTGCCGCACGCGGATCGAGAAGGAGACGCCCTCCCCCGCCAGGATCTCCCACCAGAAATCCAGCGGCTGCTCCTCCCAGATCAGGATGGAGCTTCGGACCGTCAGGACCGGGACAGCCGTTTTGCCGTCCCCAAAGCGCTGGGAGAGCACCATGCGGTTGTGGCCCCGATACTGGATGTGGTCCACAAAGGCAGGATTGGGGCGAAAGTCCCCCAGCGCCCTGCGCTCGCCGTACTGCCCGCGAAAATAGCGGACCGCAAAGTGCTGCAAAAAGGCGTCATACGCCTCCTGCGGAAGATACGCTGCCAGCTTGCAGGCAAGAAACGGACCCATGACGGGATCGGCGGGAAGGGCCGGATCCTTGAAGAATACCCGGTGTGGCAGGGCGGTCTGCGTGAGGATTGCGATCTCCTCCCGGGAGAGCAGCCGGTCGATGACCACGCCGTCCCAGGCCTCCTTCGTCTCCTCCGGGACCTGGCTTCGGATATGAAGCAGCACTCCTGCTGCCACCTCCCGGTCCATATCCGGAAGGCTCCCGACTTCCAGAATGGAAAGCGGTCTGTCAGCCATCTTCCTTTTCCCCTTTCTCCAGCATTTCTTTCCAGACGGACACCAGGGATCCTCCGGTGTACTCCTGCGCCTTTTTGACACAGTAGACCAGGGCCTCGTTCCAGTGGGAGAGACCGGTCAGGTAGTAGTCCAGGGCCTCCTCCACGTGGTCGATGTTGGGAATGATGTACCCGTCCTTCTGGTGCTCCACGTATCGGGTGAAGCGGTAGTTGACCTGCGGGATGCCGGCGCTGATGCCGGAGATCTGCAGGTAGAGATCCGGCTGGTCCCGGACATCCACAATGAGACGGATGTCCTCCAGCACCTGGATGAGCTCGCTCTCGGAGCGGACCGTGACAAACCGGATCCTGGGCGGCTTCTTTTCCTCCTCTCCCGGCTCCTGGTCCTCGTCATCCGGGGCAGCGGCGCCCTCTGTGCCAAATTCCTCCAGATGGAGGCGGACAAGTCGGTCGGCGAACTGCCGGCGCAGCGCTTCCAGCGCCAGCCCTGCCCGCTCCGTGCCTACAACGAGAACCGTCTGGGAATTGGTCTTCATGTACCGGAAGATCTGTTCCAGCGCCTTGGAGAGATAGGGCTCCTCCAGGCCGTCCACCGGCAGATAGACCTTGAGGTCCCAGGACCTCTGGCTGCGCCCGAGGGAGAGTCTCGTGTCAAAGGGGGAGATGTCCCGGACCGGGATCTTTGCCTCCGCGTCCTGCCGCAGAATCTTCGCCTCCCGCTCCCGGTCTGTCACCGCCAGGTCTGCCCCGGCCAGGAGGCGCTTCACCTCCCGTTCATCCGACAGGTCAAAGCGGCTCTCAAAGAAGGAGAGCACCAGCTTCTGATCCGGGCAGGCATCCAGCACCAGGTGATTCTGCCTGGCATCCACCGCGAGGATCAGGCAGTCCTCCGGGGAGGCCTGCCGAAACCTTGCCGTGAGGAGCTCCTGCAGGCAGGCTTCCATGGAGTCATAGGAGGTCTTTGACACCGCGCCGGCTGCCGCCGCCGCGATCTCCACCCGGCCGCTTTCCAGGTCCCTCGTAAAGCGCAGGGCCCCCTGCGGGTCGTAGAACTCCTGCCGCACCGGGACTTCCCCGGCAAAAAAGGTCCGCGAGGAGAAAAAGCCCCGATCATCGAAGATATCCCGGTGATGGACCTGCTCCTTTTCATAGTAATCGATGGAGAGGAGCCTTCCCTCCTCGTCCAGCTCCACCCGGGCATACCGCTCGCCGCCGCGAAAGGCCGTGATCACAAAGGGCGTCTCGATCCACTCCAGATCCGCCGGCCAGGACAGATCCTCAAAGGAGAGGACGCCGATGCCGGTGAAGTCCACCCCCTGCAGCACGTCAAAGGCGGACCAGAAGGGCGTCGGATAGAGGTTCTGCCGGTGCAGGGCAGCTTCCAGCTGCGGGGCATAGGCCAGGATCCAGATCGCGGTCTCCTCGCCTGCCTGCTGAAACATCCGCAGCTGGCTGACCGTGTCATCGAAGTGACTCGCCTGGGCCCGATACCAGGGCCGCCCGGCCAGGTTCCAGTTGTGATCCGTATACCAGGATGGAAGGAAGATATACATAGTGCCTCCAATGCTGACTTTCTTCTATAAAAATGGGCGATACCGGTCCAGCGTGCGCAGCATCCGAACCTCATCCAGTACGGTGTTCCACAGGCCCACCAGGATGCACAGCGAGGTGGAGAGGGTAAAGAGGTCGGACGAGGTATGCATCGCCTGCCGGCAGATCATGGGCACCGCCACCACCAGAAACAGCATGGCAGCGCTGCAAAAGGCGGCAAACAGGACGTTCCTGCGGATCTCACGCTTCGTGTCCTGCCCGGGGCGATATCCCGGGATGATGTCGTTATTCTCCTGCATCGTCTTTGCGATCTCCGACGGGTTGATAAACAGGAACGCCAGCGCAAAGGTCATGGCCACCAAGAGGACACTGTAGATGGCAATGCCGAAGCCGGTGTTCAGGTTCAGGTTGTCCACGACAAACCGCAGCGCGGGATTGTCCGGATATAACAGGGACAGGAGCCGGCACAGGTAGTAGGGCAGCACGAACAGGGACATCACGTACATCACCGGCATCATTCCCGAGGGGTTGAGCTTGACGGCCAGGTAGTCATCCCCCGCCAGATCGTTGTGGAGCATCACATGGCGGATCGGGATGCGGATCTCCGAGTTCTCAAACAACATGGTCAGCAGGATGCTGAGCACCGTAAAGAGGATCACGAGCGCCGTCCCCGCTGTGGAGAGCGTCTCCGACGTCTCGGTGCTGCCGCCAAATGCCAGCATGACCCGTCCCGCAAGGGAAGACTCCACGTTGACCAGAATCAGCGCCGTCTGTCCGCCGATCCCGTGAAGGCGGTTTTGCTCGGCAAGCCAGGCAACCGCAAAGGCGCCGCCTGTCAGAACCAGAATGGTTGCCGCACTGCGCAGCAGAGAGCTGGAAAAATACCCGTCCCGATAGTTCAGGCGCGCTGCCGTCACATATGCCTGTATCAGCGCAACCACAAGGCCCAGAAGCGCGGTCACCCGCCTGGCCCGTGCCGGAGAGCTGCGGGCCGTGTCGGCGGGCATCACCGCCCGAAAGAGCGCTGACACGATCGATGCGGTCATCCAAGGCATCAGGCCCAGGGACAGGAGGGATCCGGAACGGGTCTGGGTTCCGACCATTTGCAAAAGAAACGATTGGAATCCCGTCTCCACTGTCGGAGTATAGGTCACCCAGGGAAGGGGAATTTCACGCCCCAATATATACAGGAGCAGGATCATCCCGGTGTATCCTGCCTTTTTGCCAACTATCGTCCGCATCTTCGCTTCTGTCCTCTTTCTGATCTCTCAGGTTCCTTCTCGGCAAGAAGGAGGTATCTGAATCCAGATACCTCCCTCGCAATCATATCCACTTATTTCAATTTTGAGCAAGGCAGATGCGATCTGCTGCGAAATTTCACCGCATCACTTCTTATTCTTGCGATTCTTCTTGCGTTTTGCCAGCCATCCGATCAGAACTCCGCCAGCACCGACGATTGCGCCGGCATTGGCTGCCACACCCGCATCACCGGTCTTTGCATTCCGGCTTGCGCCAAGAACCGAAGCCTCCTTCTCCTTGGATGCAGGATCTTCTGCAGGATCCTCCGCAGCGGGATCTTCCTCGCTGTTCTCTCTGGATGCACCGAGGACGCTGCCCTCTTCCTCATCCGGATTCTCATAGCCGCCGTCTTCGATCTGTCTCAGACCGGCTCCGGATACTGCCGCCGCAGCCGTCACACCGGGATCAGATACCGAAGTGGTCCCAGGATCCGCCGTGCCCGTGCTCTCAGAAGCAGAACCTCCTGCCGTCGTTCCCAGATCATCGGGATCTGCGGTCTCACTTGACAGAGCGGCTGCGCTTTCCGATGCCGAAGCACTTTCACTTGCAGACTCGGATGCACTGACGCTTGCGGATTCAGAAGCGCTCAGGCTTGCGGACTCAGAAGCACTCTCGCTTGCAGACTCCGATGCGCTCTCACTTGCGGACTCACTTGCACTCTCGCTCGCGGACTCAGAGGCGCTCTCGCTTGCGGACTCAGAAGCACTCTCGCTCGCAGACTCGGATGCACTCTCGCTCGCGGACTCCGATGCGCTCTCGCTTGCGGACTCACTTGCAGATTCAGAAGTACTCTCGCTTGCAGACTCGGATGCACTCTCGCTCGCGGACTCAGAGGCACTCTCACTTGCAGACTCGGATGCACTCTCGCTCGCGGACTCCGATGCGCTCTCACTTGCAGACTCACTTGCACTCTCGCTCGCGGACTCCGATGCGCTCTCGCTCGCGGACTCACTTGCACTCTCGCTTGCAGATTCAGAAGCACTCTCGCTTGCAGACTCGGATGCACTCTCGCTCGCGGACTCCGATGCGCTCTCGCTCGCGGACTCACTTGCACTCTCGCTTGCAGATTCAGAAGCACTCTCGCTTGCAGACTCGGATGCACTCTCGCTCGCGGACTCACTTGCAGACTCAGATGCACTCTCACTTGCAGACTCAGAAGCACTCTCGCTTGCAGACTCGGATGCACTCTCGCTCGCGGACTCGCTTGCAGACTCAGAGGCACTCTCACTTGCAGACTCACTTGCACTCTCGCTCGCGGACTCAGAAGCACTCTCACTTGCGGACTCGCTTGCAGACTCAGATGCACTCTCACTTGCTGACTCAGAGGCACTCTCACTTGCGGACTCGCTTGCGGACTCAGAGGCACTCTCACTTGCAGATTCAGAAGCACTCTCGCTTGCAGACTCGGATGCACTCTCGCTCGCGGACTCCGATACGCTCTCGCTTGCGGACTCACTTGCACTCTCGCTTGCAGACTCAGAAGCGCTCTCACTTGCGGACTCAGAAGCGCTCTCGCTCGCGGACTCAGAAGCACTCTCACTTGCGGACTCGCTTGCGGACTCAGAGGCACTCTCACTTGCGGATTCGCTTGCGGACTCAGAGGCACTCTTGCTCTCGCTCGTGGACTCAGATTCACTCTGGCTCTCGCTTACAGACTCAGACTTCTTCAGGCTATCCGACGCAGATTCGCTCTGGCTCGCGGACTCCGACTGGCTCTCGCTTACAGACTCAGACTTCTTCAGGCTATCCGACGCAGATTCGCTCAAGCTCTTGCTCGTGGACTCAGACTCGCTCTGGCTCGTGGACTCAGATGCACTCTCGGATACAGAAGTACTCTCAGAAGCCGATTTGCTGAGGCTTTCGTGAATGATGCTGTTGCTCTCCGAAGTCGAAATACTAGTGGATAACCACTTGCTTCTGCTGGTGGAATTCGAGATGCTGACGCTCTCCGACTGCTCAGCCGATAAGGAAGCACTCTTACTTGCTACCTCAGAATACTCCCCTTTGTAGTCTGGCGTGAACGTATTCTCTTTAGCGCTGTATGTATAAATGAATCCATCCAGATGGAAGCCATCTGAGCCTTCCCATTTATAGACATAGGGGACAAAATACCTCGCACCATCCTCCAGCTCAGTACTTTGCTGGGTGAGCGGTACTTTCGATACAATCTGATTGTCGCTGCCAAGCTTGTACAGATATACCGTATCCGCCAGCGAAGCTCCCTTACCGCTTGTGCTAGAATCCAGGAAGCTCTGGACATAGTACGTATTTGTTTTAATAATCGCGTTGGCATACTTAACACGCAGATCCATCAAAGTTTCAGTGAATGTTGTTCCATTAATAGAAGTGAAATTATCCTTTCCTTGGCTCTTGACCTGATCGTCCGTGAGGTCAAACCCAAGCTCATTGGAACTTGTTGTCTGTCCGTTACTTTCCTGCGCATAGGTTCTTGCACTGCCGGTGGTAGTATGGGATCCGCTTGCCGTGTTATCGAGGATGAAATCTATCCAGGTAATGATGTTGGACAGGTCACTATTTCCGTAACCACTAAGTTTCACTGCTCTAGTCCGGATGTTCTCCAGGAAGCTTTCCGTCACATTCTGGTTGGCAATGGCACTGCGGAAGATCGACACAAGCTGAGATGCGGATACTCTGTTCCAACTGGATACCTCGGCTGCCTCCGATGCGCTGGTAGAGTCTGCAATCGACCTCGATGTAGACTCACTCTCGGAGATTCTCACACTCAGCGAGACAGATGCCGAGGTGGAAAGAGACTGACTGTCTTCAATCGAGCGGCTTGTCACAAAACTTTCATAGGCGGAGAGACTCTCGCTCTCGCTCATCGCCTGGCTCTCCACCTGGGAAAGGCTCTCGGAAACGGAGCTGATTCTGCTTGCCTCCACCGAATTGGCCATGGATACACTGGCATCGACGAGAGATGTGCTCTCTGACTCCGATGCTGCAAGGCTCTGGGATGCAGCCTCGGATGCTTCTCTCTCCGAATCGCTCATCGAAGCAGAGAGGCTTTCCTCCGTGCTCTTGCTCAGGCTGTCTGCCAGGCTCTGGCTCTCTGCCGCACTCTGGCTGTCCGCTGCCTTCTGGCTGTCCTCCAGGCTATGGCTCTCCGATGCACTCTGGCTGTCCGCTGCACTCTGACTGTCTGCCAGGCTCTGGCTCTCCGATGCGCTCAGGCTCTCAGACTCGTTCTGCTTGTCCTCGGTATCCTCGTTGTCCTGGGTCTCCTCTGCATCGATCTGCGTCAGATCCGTCGTCGCCTCTGCATCAGACTGGGTCTCCTGCGTTGTGCTGGCGGTCTCAGCCTGCATCTGGTCGGTCGTCTCCGCGACGGTCTCGGTCTGCGTCTGGTCAGCAGTCTCCTCTGTGCCGGTCTCCTGCGTCTGGTCAGTCGTCTCCTCTGCGCCGGTCTCGATCTGCGCTTGGTCGGTCGTCTCCTCTGCGCCGGTCTCGGTCTGCGCCTGGTCGGTCGTCTCCGCGGCGGTCTCGGTCTGCGCCTGGTCAGCAGTCTCCTCTGTGCCGGTCTCCTGCGTCTGGTCAGTCGTCTCCTCTGCGCCGGTCTCGGTCTGCGCCTGGTCGGTCGTCTCCTCTGCGCCAGTCTCGGTATTGCTGCTCTCGACAGCGGCGTCCGTCTGCGCTGTGTCGGACGATTCCGTACTCACATCGGACGACGAACTCTCCGTGGACGCTGCCGCCTGCTCCTCCTGGCCGGGCGTGCTGGCAGTACCGGACTGCTCCGGTGCAGCCACTTCCACCTCTTTTTCCTCGACGATGACCTCGACGTCCTCATTGGACGTCGTGGTCTCCTGCTGGATCTCCTGCTGTGCCGGGTCCACCTCATTGGCATAGACGTTCATTCCATTTGCCGCAGCAGCTCCGCCGACGGCAAAGCCCGCCGCGATCGTGCCTTTGGCAAGATTTGCAATTTTGCCGGAGAACTTTCTCTTCTCCTTTTTCTGACTGGTTTCCTCTTCCCGCTGGATCCGCAGAAACCGAAGGCTGGTGGTGATGGTGTTGAACCACTTGCCGTTCTTCTTTTTCTGCTGTACCTTTGCATCACGGTTGAGTTCGATTTTGTTCTTGTCTTTCGTATTGAAATTCATGTTTTCACCCTTAGCCTGTCTGATGTCTGCAAGTATCTTCAGGCAAATTTCCTGTTGCCCGGCGTGAACGGTTTTCACAGTGTTTTACCACCGGCCGTCAGGGAGCCTGCCGATTTCACGTAATTGAGATTTGTTACTATTTTTGTTGTCGCATTATAATGTTTCCGTCGTCTTACTTCAAATCGTCACTTTTGTGTTTCATTGTTTATTTCGCTCATTTTTACCCCGATCTATCCACACATTTTTCAGAATCTGTCCGATTTTCACGGTTCGTACACAAAAGTTTTAAAAACAAATCACAGGTTTCTCATCCATCGTCTGTGTTCCCTCCGGAAGCCTTCCGCACGCTGCTTTTGGCTCCTTTATGAAAGATGTTTCCTCCGCGTGCGTAATGGCTTATGATTATTATTTCAAATTCCCGCGGCCTGCGTTTCACAATTCCTGCACCCGAAATTTCAAAACCCGTTCTTGACATTTTCTCTCATCCGTGATAGTTCCACAAAAATTCTGTTATAATTCAAGTGAGATCATGTGAATTACTCTTATATAATGTTTTATTTGTGATAGTTTTCTTGATTTTCGCTCTCCCGGCATCAAAAAAGCACCCGCACCGGAATATTCCGGTGCGGGTGCGCTTTCAGCCTGCTGTATGCGGATGATCTGTTTCACTCAAAACTGCACGGACCGCAGCTGCCGCAGGATGTCATCCACCCTTCGGATCGCCTCCTGGACCTGCTGCCTCCCCCTGCTGATTTTGGACTGCACAAAGAGATCTGCGACAAATCCGTCAAAGAAGAAATCCGCAAAGGTGAGGAAGCCGTCGATGTCCACGTTCAGGCCATCGATGTCCCGCAGGTCCCCGAGCTCATTGCGGAAGGCGTCCAGATCCCGTCTTGCCTCTTCCACGCAGCGGCTGGCGTTGTTGACCTTCATGTGCTTCATGAGGCCGGAGACCGTGTTTCCGCCAAAGATGTCGATCAGGCCCCAGCTGCCGGCGGAGGCAAGCTGCCGGTCTGCCTCCTGGAGGCTTGCCCGGGCCCGCTCTCCGGCCTGGATGGCCTCCCGCACTTCCCTGCTCCTGTTGTAAACCTCATTCATCTGTGTTCCTCCCCGCTCACTTTGCCACGCCGACGGCGATGGCGATAATACCCGCCACCAGCAGGATCGGCAGGACAAAGAATCCGATACCCAAGATGGTAACCGCAAGAATGCCCAGAACCAAAAATCCGATCAGTCCCAGGACACCTCCGAACACCCTGCCCAGAATGCCAAGCAGAAAGCCGGTGAAGCGGAACAGCAGAACGCCGATCAGTATGAAAATCAAAAATCCGAACATATTCTTCTCCTTTCCCCAGATCTGGGGTCCCCCGGTGGGAACGCCGCACGTTCTGTGCACCGCTCTCTGATTCGGGGTTCTCTTGATGATTCCCATTGTAGTGGACAGGAGGTCTGCAAAAAACCACTGTATCGAAGATCGAATGGGGTCTATTCCTCCGGTTTGGCGAAATAGCCGGCCTCCCGCCTCGTGCGCTCTGCCAGGACGGCAGCCCGCGCCCGTTCCAGGTCCTTCTCGGCGATCTTGCCCGAGGCGATCGTGTCCTGAAGCCAGAGGGAGAGCGAATCCGCCGCCATCTTGATCGCCCGGATGTCGGCCTCAATCCGCGCGAAGTCCTCCATCTCCTCCGGGGAGATGGTGCCGTCCGCGGTGATCTCGATGAAGCGCTTTTCCTCCCGCTCCAGGGTGTTCACCGTGGCCAGGGTCTCCAGCACGATCTGGGACAAATTGCTGGCGCGCACCTCCGGGACCATCTCCTTTCCGATCGGACAGTCATGGGAGCAGTACTGGTTGCACAGGGCCGGCATCCGGTACGCCTTCGACATGGCGAGCACCTCCTCCGGCTGCACCGGGGACCTGCCGCTCTCGTACTTCTCGATCCGGCTCTCGGAGACGAAGCCCATGGCCTCCGCGGCCTCTGCCCGGGTCATTCCCGCCGCCTCCCGGCTCCTCTGCCAGATGTTCTTGTCTTCTCTTGTGGATTTTCTGCCCAATTCCTGCCTCCTGCGGTCAGTAGATCTTCTCGATTTCCCCGGTGATGCCGTACTGCTCCCGGAACGCCGAAAGATCCGCATCGCTCCGGATGCAGCAGACCTCCTCCACGCGGCCGGTCTTTTCATCGCGAAAGCCCGCCACCTGTTCCCCGGTGCAGATGCTGCAGGAAAGGACCGGCTGTTTTCCCGCAAGGTCAATCTCTGGCCAGCTCTTTTTCCTGTGAAATTTCTGAAACATTTCTTCCTCCCCGCCTGCCGTCCGTGTTTCCTGTGTCTGACAGTTTTTGCTTTTGTATTATCTTTTTCAATGATAGCATGATGGGCCGGCGCAGGAAAGGCCTGACGGTGAACATGGAAACAGCCGGGGCACTCTGCCCCGGCTGCTGTCGTGTGCCTGTTGTTCTCAGTGTTCCGGGCCTGCCCCGCTCCCGAGCTTCTGGTTCATCTTCTCAACATTGCGCCGGGCGGAGAAAGCAAGGGAGAACCAGATGCCGGCGTAGATGGCAAAGAAGATGCCAAAATAGGTGAGCACTCCCGCCGTGGTATGGGCCATCCAGTGCATCAGCCAGGCAATGGGGAAAGTCGCCACGGAACAGACGAAAAGGTGCACAAGGGTCTGCCGCAGAAGGCTCCAGTCCAGGGACCAGACCAGACCCGCGCCGCCAAAGGCTGCGCCGTAGAGCAGGGAAAACAGCGTCTGCCGGATCACGGCATTCAGCTCCCCGCCGCACTCCTCTATCAGTTCCTGGGTAACCGGATAGTAATATCCGTCTCCGTAGATTGCGGAGACCGTCACCGTGATCAGGGTGCTGATGGCGACGCCGATGAGGGCGCCGGTAAAGCACCGCGCAAAGAGTATCTTTCCAATCGGTCTCCTGTGTTCTGCCTGCGTGCTCATGGTCTTCCTCCTCTCACATGCCCAGCATCTGCCGGATTCTCGGCACGTACCGCCTGGATACAAAGGTCTTGGTGCCGTCTGTCAGGATGACGCAGATGGTGCCGGTGAAGCTCAGGTCGAAATGTCGCACCTTCTTCAGGCTGATGATCTCGGAATTGGAGATCCGCACAAAGGAGTAGGGCGCAAGCCGCTCCTCCAGCTCATAGAGCCGCAGGCGAAGAAGATATTCCCCCGCCTCGGTTCCCGCAAAGACCTTTCCCTGCTGGGCGTAGACCCGCAGGATCTCCTCCGGGGCGAGCACCCGCACCGTGTCCTCGCAAAAGCCCGCGAGCATCTGCGGCGTCTTTTCGGAGAGCTTCTGGAGGATCTCCTCCACCTCTGCGGTCATCCGGTCGGTCAGGATGACCACCTCCGGTTCTCTGATGTTTTGCTCGATGCGGACGCTGACCTTCATGCGGCATCTCCTCCCTTGTCTTCCTAACACTGTCATCCTATGCGAAGGAAGCGCTCATTTCCACCTTTTTGCGACAGGTGGTCGTCTGGGGCACACAGGCGGTATCCGCCGGTCAGAGGCTGACGTGTCTTTCCATCATCCACCCGGAGGCAAGGTACAGAAGAACGACGGCGCCGCAGTTGATCAGGGCCGAGAAAATGCCCGTTCCGCCGGATGAGAGGCTGTCTGCCCGAAGGATCAGAAGAATCAGAAACAGATCGATCAGGAGGGAGATCCAGAAGGCCCCCCGCTTTCCCCGGAAAAACGATGCCTGCAGCACGATGCTGAAGAGGCAGATCATCAGGATTGTGAGCCACGAGAGCGCCACCATCCCCAGGCTGGGAAGAAAGCCTCCCCAGGTGCTGCTGCCTGCGGGGTCAAACTGGATCACCTCGGAGAGTGCATCCGGCCCGATGCCCCGCACGGCAAGGAGGGAGACATCCAGCAGGGCAAGAAGCCCATAGGCAAGGACCGAGCCGGCCAGGATCAGAACGTTCTGCAGGACCTTGGCGCCAAGAACGGCAAAGGAGTTCTCTGGAACGAGGAACAGCATCAGACCCTGGTCCGAGTTGAGTTCTCTCCGCAGCGCCCAGACAGGCATAAGGCTGCAGAGCATGACGCCGAAGGTCCCGCACAGGGAGAGAAACCCGGATCCCACGAGCAGGAGAAATGCCGGCATCCCGCCAAGATCCGGCTCTCCCCTCAGGAGAAAGATTCCCTGCGGCAGAAGGGCAGTCCCCAGGAGGAGCATAACCTCCCCCACCGCGGTGCAGACAAGAAGCGCCAGAAGGGCACTCCTGGATTTCCGAAATTCATAGTGCAAAAGCTTTGTCATGTCATACTTCCTTTCCCTGCATCAGTTCCCGATACTTGTCCGCCAGAGACTTTCCCTCCCGGGCGCGCAGCTCCTCAATGTCCAGATCCGCAGCCACTCTCCCGTCCCGGAAGAAGATCGCCCGGTTGACGGCGGACTCGATCTCCTCCACCAGATGGCTGGAGATGACCACCGCATTGTCCGGGGACGAGGTCTCCAGGATGGAATTCATGATCTGATCCCGCGCCAAGAGATCGATGCCGTTGAAGGGCTCATCCAAGAGATACACCTTTGCAGCCCGCGACATCGCGGCGGCCGCCCGGCACTTGGCCCGCATGCCGGTGGAGAGCGTCCGGACCTTCTGCTTTTCCGGCAGTTCCATCTGCCCGCAGAGCGCCCGGTAGCGGTCCATGGAAAAATCCGCAAAGAAGTCGGCAAAGTATTTTCCCACCTCCTCCACGGTCATCCAGCTGTAGAAGAAGTCCTCCGTGGGCAGGTAGGCGATGTCGGACCTGGTCTTTGCACAGACGGGCTCTCCCTCCCAGAGGACGCCGCCGGCACTTGGCCGAACCAGCGCCGCTGCCATCTTCATCCAGGTCGTCTTGCCGCTCCCGTTGGGCCCTAAGAGCGCATAGATGTTCCCGGGCTCAATGTCAAAGGTGACGCCCTGCAGAGCCTTCGTTCTCCCGTAATTCTTTTCTGCTTCCTTTGTCTGCAGTGTCATCTGTTTTCCTCCTCCTTCAGGATCTTCCCGATCTCCTCGCCGGAGAGCCCCAGGGCTCTCATGCGCTCCAGAAAGCTTCTGGTCAGATCTCTTGCCATCTCTTCTCTCACTTTTTGCTGCATCCCGATTTCCTCCACCACATAGGTACCGAGCCCGCGCCGTGTCTCACAGATGCCCTCCTGTTCCAGCACCTGGTAGACACGGGCCGCGGTGTTCGGATTGATCTGATACTGCTGTGCCAGTTCCCGCCCGGAGGGGAGTTTCTCCCCCGGTTGGATCTGGCCGGACGCAATTTTTCCCTTCAGGTCGTTTCCCACCTGCAGATAAATCGGAATCGACGTATCAAAGTTCATTGGTCACCTCCGTTGTCTACTGTACTAGTTATATAGTGCACTATGTAATTCGTCAAGCACTTTTTTGGGCAACAAAAAAACGGCCCCGCAGGGCCGTGAGTTTTCTTTCGGCTGTGTCGGCTTTATTTCCGGAGACACTGAGACGCCCGCTTGTCCTCGTACAGGGCCGTGTCGGCGTCCCGCACGATGGCCTCCGGCGTCTCCTCCGGGCTGGTACAGAGCCGGTACCCCACGCTGACGGAAAGCTCATAGGGGAGGTTCTGCCGCTTTGCCTCCTCCGGGACCCCGTCCCGGATCTGCTGCGCAAAGTCAGCGGGAGATCCGATCTTTTTCTGGGCGCCGATCATCATGAACTCATCCCCGCCCCAGCGGCAGACGTACACCGAGTACTGTCCGGCGATGCGCGCCAGGCCCTTCGCCGCGGTCTGCAGGGCGCGGTCTCCCTCCATGTGCCCGTAGCGGTCGTTGATCGTCTTGAAGCGGTTGACATCGATCATGTAGACGACAAGTCCGTTGTCCGCGCCAACGCTCTGCATCATGTTTTCGAGGCGCTGGTCGGCGCTGCGGCGGTTGTTGAGGCCGGTCAGCGCGTCCTGGTAGATCTGGGCATTCTGCATGCTGACATAGAGGAGAAGGAGGGCGGAGAAGACACAGGGGGACATGATGGCCGTGTTGGGAACAATACCATCGAACACGCCTGCAAAAAACGGGAAGAGCACAAACGTGGTCATGGTGTAGTATTCCCTCCGTTTGGACTTGGAGTGGTCGCGGTGCGCCTTTCTTCCCGCATGGATGGTGATGCCCATCAGGTAGAACATGTCGATGACACTCACGAGCATGTAGGCCGGGCCGTGGTACTCCGCGGTCTCGTCCGAGTAGTACACGAGTCCCGTGAAGGCGTTGGTGACAAGAAGTGTGGTGTCCAGGAGGATCGGGGCCGCTGTGAGCGCAATAAACCAGCCGCGGCGCAGGAGATCCTGCCGCATGCGCACCTCGGCGAACAGAAACCAGAGATAGCTGAGCAGGGCCATGCTGAACAGGCTGATCCCGTTGACGAACGACCGCACCTGCCAGGGAATGGGCAGCAGGTTCCTAACCGCCAGCTCCCAGAACTCATCACAGCCCAGATAAAAGAGAAATACGCCCAGCATCATCCGAAACAGGTGCATCTCCAGCGCACTGCCCACGTCCTGACTGAGGTTGAAGAGGATAATCAGCGTAAAGCCGAAACACCCGGCATTGATGATCAGGTAGTTGACGGTATCCGAAAACATGGCGCACCTCCTGTCAGAACCCGAGGGAACACTTCGGGGCATCTGTGTTGCAATCGTTTTCATTTACAGGATACCACCGGTTTTGGGGCAGATTCCAGTACAGCTTTGCCGGGGGTGACAATGTAGAAGCGACAAAAAATCCCTCCGGGCAAGGGCCCGAAGGGGATTCGCATCCAGACTGCCGGATCATGGAAAGGCACCCGTCACTGCTTCCGGTTCTTTGCGTGCACCGCAGACCGCCGAAGCAGCAAAAAGCCGATGATGAACAGGATGCCCAGGGCGGCGACGGAGATGTTAATGCTGCCCGTGATGCTGACGGTGACGCCGATCAGCATGGTGCCCACGAACGAGGCACCCTTGCCGCAGATGTCATAGATGCCGAAGTACTCTCCGGAGCTCTCCGCCGGGATGATCGATGCGTAGTAGGAGCGGGACAGGGCCTGGATGGCGCCCTGAAACATGCCCACCACAAAGGCCATGATGCCGAACTGCCAGAGCGTGTGCATAAACAGCGCCAGGATGGCAACGCAGAAGTAGCCGAAGATACAGACGCTGATCAGGGAGATCGTGTTGTACTTCTCCGAGAGCCTTCCGAACAGGGTCGCAAAGGCAAAAGCGACGACCTGGGTCAGAAGCAGCACCACGAGGAGTCCTGTGGTGTCCAGGCCCAGGGAGGTGCCGATGGCAACCGCCTCATCGATGATTGTGTAGACGCCGTCGATGTAGAAGAAGAACGCGAGCAGAAAGCAGAAGATGTGCTTTTCATCCCGGTACATCCGGGAAAGGGTCCTGCCGAGGCGGGAGAAACTCTCCTTCAGGGCTGCGGACTTCTGATGCTCCACGTAGTGGGTCTGGTGGTAGTTCTTCAGGAGCGGAATGGTCACCGCAAGCCACCACACACCGGCAATGAGAAACGCGAAGAAGATGGCAAGCTTCATCGGGATCTTTCCCATGGTGCCGAGGAGATACATCGCCAGGGCGCCGATGAACGGGATGCAGGAGCCAAGATACCCGTAGGCATAGCCGCCGGAGGAGAGTGCATCCATGCGCTCGGGCGCTGCCACATCGATCAGCATCGAGTCGTACAGGACGAGAGAGAGCTGATAGCAGCACTTGGCGATGATGAAGATCGCGATGTAGAGCTGCCAGGAGGGCACGAGGCCCATCAGAATGCAGCCCGCCACGCCCGTGTACAGCATCGAGGAGAACATCGGCTTTCTCGCACCCCTGTTGTCGGAAATGCTCCCGAGGATCGGTCCCAGAACCGCCGTGATGATGGTCACGATGCTCACCGCATAGCTCCACATGGCGAGGTACCGGGTACTGCCGATGCCGGCATCCTCCGCCAGCGCATCAAACCAGATCGGGATCAGCGTGGACACCATCAGCGTGAAGACCGAATTTCCCACGTCGTAGAGCACCCAGGCACGCTCTGTCCGATTCATATTTTTGAACATCTCTCTTTCCTCCTTCTTAGGTCAGACGTTTTCACCTTATCATTCCCCGCATTGCCGCTCTACCGCCCTCTTGTAAAGGCCATGTAAAGTTCCGGTGAAGTCTTCCCTTCCCTCTGCCATTGTAGCGGAAAAGAGGACAGTGAACAACGAAGGAAGTACCTCTTGCTGTCAGAAAAATATTTCCGGTCCCCGAAATCATGGTATAATCCCGGAGCATAAGGAGGAAATGCCATGTCAGGCTTACGGATTGCAATCTGTGATGATGAGGCAATCGAGCGATTTCGGCTGCGCCGCCTCCTGGAAAAGGCAGGTCAGCAGGATCCCGTCTTCGCGGATCTGCACGTCTTTGAATACGATTCCGGCAAGGAGCTCCTCCAGGTCTACTGCCGCGGCAGCTTTGACCTGGTCTTCCTCGACATCTACATGACCGGGGTCGACGGGATCGAGGTCACCAAGAAGATCCGGGAGGTGGACCCCCGGGTCCCCATCGTGTTCCTGACCAGCTCCTCCGACTTTGCCATGAACGCCTACAGCCTGAAGGTCAGCCAGTACCTCATCAAGCCCGCCCACGGCGCAGACGTGATGGACGTGCTGCACACGTCCCTGATCCGCAAGAACAGCCGGCCCTCTCTGACCGTGCGCTCCGGCGGCGTCCTGGTCCCGGTGCCCTATGACAGCATCCTGTGCCTGGAGCAGAAGGGACACCAGGCCATCCTGCGGCTCGCCGAGGAGGAGCCGGTGGTGACCAATGCCAAGCTCTCGGACCTGATCCAGCAGCTGCCCGAGGAGTTCTACGCCTGCCACAAGAGCTACATCGTCAACCTGATCCACGTGCGCGCCCTGGACAGAGACCTGCGGGCCTTTCAGCTCGACGACGGCTCCTATGTCAGCATCCGGAGGGAGAGCCTCTCCGAGGCAAAGCGAAAGATGGAAGAACAGAAGATCCGGCCCCAGTGATGGGTCCGGATCTTTTTTTCTCTGTATTTTTTGGGTTCAGGCGGAATCCCGGTCGTAGAAGCTCCCGCAGATGCCCCCGGGGGCATGCTGCGCGTCCCGGCTGTGCCGGTCCGCCGCGCGGACCATGTTCCAGAGGTCCCGCTCCCCGGCGCAGGTTCCAAAGACGTACCCCACGTAGATGGAAAAGTCCGGCCGTTCGCTCTCCTGCATGGACTTTCGAAGCTCCTGCAAAAGTGCCCCCTCCGAAGTGCCCGTGACGAGCACCAGGATGGTGCCGCCGAAATAGTGAAAACAGTTTTTCTCCCCAAAGCGCGCCTGCAGGACGCCCGCAAAGTGCAAAAACGCCTTCTCCTCTTCCTCCGGCCCCTTGGCATCCAGGAGCATGCGGCAGGAGGGCGCCTCTGCCACCGCGGCAAAGAGAAGCTGCCCGGTGAAGCGCTCGGCTGCAGGCCGGAGCATCTCCCTGGTCTGGAGGCCGGTGTGCTGCTCATGGGTTGCAAAGTAGTCCCCGATGAGCTCTCTCTTGATCACCCGGTCATACCCGCCGGTGACCAGGATCGCGATGGGAAAGGCCGCGGCCGCAGCGGTCGCGAGGTGCATCGCGTCTGCCTCGAAGAGGCTCCAGGGCTTGGCAAGAAAGCTGCAGACCAGAAAGAAGGCGCTCCAGCCGATGTCAAACAAAAGCACCCGCAGCGTCCGGTCCACAATGAAGAACTGGGTCCCCGCGAAGGCAATCATAAAGGTGATGGCCTGGGCGTCCGGGTCCCAGAAGGTGCCCATCAAAACGCTTGCCAGGTACAGAAGGCTCAGACACCCGTAGAGAAAGATCTGGGGATGCCGGCGGAACATCCCGGAGCTGTCCCGCTTCCAGAACAGGCACAGCACCAGGAGGAAGGCAAGGAACAGGGCACTGCTGCGGAACACCTCCGACTCCCGAACGAGGCACTGAAACAGGATCGCAAAGCCGCAGGTCATCAGGCCACCCAGAAAGAAGTTTCCCAGCTGCGCGCAGGCAATGCGCTGCAGCTCCTTTGGGTATGCCTCGTCCCGAAAGGCCTCATACCGCGCCCAGATGGCGGGGTACGTCCGATTTCGGAGCGCCTTCTCCACATCCTCCAGGCCGCTCCAGAAAAAGGGAACGGCGCGGCGCCTCATGACGACGTCTCCTTTCCGGAGAATTCCCCGGCGGCCTTCGCCGAGCGCTCATAGAGCGCCATCAGGGGCGCATGCTCTGCCCGGATCTTGGGGATCAGGTCCCCGGCAAGCTCCGGATTCTTCACGAGCTTTTGCACCATCGCCTCCTGCGCCCTTGCGCGCCCGGACAGCACCGTGCAGCCCGTCTGCAGAGCCGTGGAGCCCAGTGCATGGACAAAGACCAGATAGTTGTTCCAGTCCCCGTCCCCATAGTATTTCTCGATCTGTTCCCGCTTTTCCGCGTACTCCCCGGCAAACATGGAGGCGATCACGTAGTAGAGATCCTCCTCCCCGTCGCACAGGGCAATCCCCGCGCTCACATCCACCAGGACTTCCCCGCCGGAGGGCGCCTGTGTCTCTTCCTGCTTCACCTGTTCCTCTTTCTTCTCCGCTTCCTCCTGGATGAGGCTCACCTTTTCCGGCGGCAGGAACCTTGCCAGCATGCGCTCCAGCTGGCTCATGCGCACGGGTTTGGGGAGGTAGTCCGCAAACCCCGCCGCAAGGTACTTCTCCCGAGAGCCGCTCAGCACGGTCCCGGTCGCCGCCACCACCGGCGTCGTCCAGTTGCGGTTTCCCTCCATGGCCCCCGCGATCCGCAGGGTCTCCACGCCGGTCATGCCGGGCATCAGGTCATCCAGAAAGATCAGATCATACTGCTCGCGGCACATCCGCTGCAGGGCTTCCTTGCCGCTGCGGCACTTCTCGATCCGCACCTTCTCCGGCCGCAGCATCTCCTCCAGAACCCGCAGGTTCATCTCGTTGTCATCGACAAGAAGGACCTTGGCGCCGGGCGCCTCAAACCGAAGGTGCGTCCGCTCCGTCCTGGTTCTCTGGGAGAGCTCCAGGGTGATGGCCGCCTCCCGGCTGTCTCCCGCCGAGAGCCGAAGACACCCGCCCATCATTCTGGCATAGCTGTCCGCAAGGAGAAGCTCGAGATCCGTCTCCTCATCATCTGCCGGCTCGTTCTCTTTTCTCCCAAAGAGGGTCCGGATCTTCTCCAGCTCCTCCGAAGAGAGGTTCATGTCCGTGCCCGAGACGCAAAAAAGAAGCCTGGTCTCCAGCACCGAATGTCCCGCCTCGGCGTGCACGGAGAGAAAGATCCGCCCCGCCCTGCCGCGGCGGATCGAGCCGCCAAGAAGGATGCCCAGGATCCTGCGGATCTTCTGTGCGTCTCCGGTCAGTGCGTCCGGGGCGTTCTCCTCAATCTCTCTGACAAGAACCAGGCCGCGCTTTTTTGCCTGCGCGTCCCAGGGGGCTGTGACCTCTCCGATCATCTCCCGCAGGCTGTAGTCTGATTCCTGCAGCTCAATCGCCCCGGACTCGATCTTGCCCAGATCCATGATGCTGTTGACGGTTGCAAGAAGCTCCTCTCCCGCCTCTTTGATGTGCTGTGCCCGCTCCCGGTCCGCCGGGTCTTTGCTCTCCCGGAGCGTCAGATCATTCATGCCCAAAAGTTCTGTCAGGGGCGTCCGGATCTCGTGGGACATGCGTGCAATGAACTCGGTCTTGGTCTGTCCCGCCTGCCGCGCCTCCTTTTTGGCCTGTTCCAGCTCGTCCCGCTGCTGCTCCTTTCGGTTTGCCGAGAAGAACAGATGCAGCACCGCCGCCAGGGCGACCATCAGAAATCCTGCCGTGTAATAGAGCTGGCTCGCCAGCGTAAGAAAATAGGCGTCGGTCGGCACCGTCTGCGCCGCGATCTGCGTCGCAATGACCTGGTGGAACTGCGGCTCGATCAACAGCACGGCCGCGCTGCCCACACCCAGGATCAGTGCAAGATCCACCGCCCTGCTTTTTCTGCTGCCCATATGGTCTCCCTCTGTCTGCGCACCGGATTTCTGCGGTCTCCCCGCCCGCTCCATAGAAATGGATCTCACCCACAGTTTTCGGATACGCCTATATATTTTGTGTCCGATTGTAGTATCGCAGAAAGCACATCTGGTTTCTACCCGGAACGCGCACCTGACTTGTCATAATTCAGGCTTGACATCCGGCAAAATTGTGCATACCCCCTTAACTTATTGAACTTTTACACCCTAGGCATGCTTCTGGCATTGCCAGGAAGATCGGATATTGCCCGATCGATCATGTCCAGAGATACGCCACAGGGTGCAAGATCCTGACGCTGCATCTTGGTCAGTTTGTATCTGCGCTGATAGGTTCTGGTTGTCAGATCCCGATCGGCTGTGATCTCCTCGTACTGCTCTACAAGCGCTGGAACGGTACTTCGCTTGCGATCTTTAACCCGAAGCTTTTCCGTCTTGGAAAAGATAAGGGCATGCAGGATGGAGGCTACAAACCAAATGAGACTCTTGGTGTGCAGGGATGGCTCAGAGTGAACGCCCATCTTATCCATTCCGAGAGAGCTCTTCAGCGCGCGAAATGTTTTCTCAACGCAGTCGCGCCTGGACATCGCCAGCATTGCCTCTTTGGCAGACATCGGTTCACTAGACACAAGGACCATGTATCCGCATTTGCTGCTGGCACGATCAATGGCTTTCCGATTTCGGGCGAAGGAATCGATCACATAAGACGGAACCTCCTTGTCCTCGCCTGCTCCGCGGCCACGCTTCTTCACGATGAGGGTTCCCTCCTCGTGGCATTGGATGTCGAAATAGGTGCGGTCATTGTCGAGTTCCTGTTTTGTCATTCGGGTGTGCCGCTTCTCGGCGTTCTGCAGCCGATGCTCTGCAGCGGCGACATACTTCATGAGTTCGTCGCGGTGTTTTCGCTCGAGCTCCCCGTCCCAGGCAATGTGGAAGCAGGTATTCTGTTTGTCATCCTCGAACAGCTTTTGCGCAAATGAGAGGCCGAATCTTCCGGTTTCCTCATCATAGTTCTCCGTAATCTTCACTTCGCTGACATGGGCATCAAGGACTTCATCCACGATTTCCATGTTCTTTCGAAGCATCAGGATGAACCCAAGACCTGCATTCCGCATCTCGGTGATATTCTCTTCCGAGACATATCCACGGTCCGCGATCATAATGATGTGGAATTTTACCTCTGTGTCCAGGCCATCCTGCAGATTCCTCAGCTCGGTGATCACGTCGGATGCTTCGGCCATGTCGTTCAGAGAGCCCGGGAAATTCTTGAACGTAACGGGCATGCCATCCCGCTGACGGATTGTGTACTCAGTATTGACCTGGTCCTTATCCGGATCATCCTTGGCGTGACCCTTCTGCACAATGAAGATGCCCTCTGCCTGCGAGTTTACGTTGGTAGAGTCATAGCAGACGAACACCCTGCCGTCATCGAGGACATGGCATGCCCATTTCTTCTTAAAGAGATTGATCCTGGAGACTGATATCTCTTCTTTCTCAAAGTCCGAGAGGAAGCTGTCGCTGCGGACGGATTCGGCAAAGAGCGCGTGGCTCTTTGCCCAATGGGGATAATGCTGAAAGACAGCAGATCTTGCTGACAGCATGTACATCGCAAGGTCCATGATCAATTCTGTGTTGGCGCTGCCAAAGACCTCGGTCAGAAGATCCAACAGCTGAGATTCCCCAGCGAGAGTCTTCACCACGGAGTACAAGCCAACCGAGATGCAGTCGGACCGTTCCGGATACTCCGTATCAGCGGAAGGAGCAGGCAACTCCTGTGCAGGAGATGGATCTCCCGAGGGAGCTTTCCCACGAGGCGCTGTTGCAATGGCATGATTCTTGTAGTAATTTCTAAAGATACTTCCCGAAGCATGGATCCAAGCTTCTTCATTTCGTTGTCCTTTGTCTTGCTCCAAATTATCATGCCGTACGTCTCGATGTGTAGGGTTCCGTCTCCGGTCATCCCGGAAATCTCTCTTGTATTTCTATACTGTATGAGTATTTTTATACCGTATCCGCGCACCCAACCTACTGCTGCTTTGTAGCAGATCTTGTGGACCCTCTCCAGATTACGTTTACTGCTATTTTAAAGATATCGTTGTTACTGTTGCCAATCAGGTCCTGAACCAGACACTGGGCAGCAAGATATCCCCGCTCATAGTTCGGAATTTCGATCGTTGTGATCCCGTACTCCCTGGATTCTTCTGTCCCGTCAAAGCCCGTGATTGCAATGTCCTCCGGAATTCTCTTGCCCATCTGCCGAAACATCTTCATCGCACCGATCGCCATATTATCATTGACGCAGACCAGAATCTCGGGAAGATCTTCCGTCATCAGCATGAGTCTCGCCGCCTGATATCCGCTCTTTTCCTTGAAATCTCCCAGATAGTATCGGTTTCTTGAAAAGCTGATTCCATGCTCATCCAAGACATCTGAGAAGGCCTTGTAGCGCTCCTGGTTATCCAGGGTGTCCGGCCCAGCAAGGAAAGCAAACCGTCGATATCCTCTTGCCACCAGACCTGTCATCAGCTCTCTCATGGCACGATAGTTGTCCACAACAACACTCTTGATGTTCGGTGTGGTAAAGATGCGGTCCATTGTCACAATCCGATAGCCCTCTCTTGCCTTGTCCAAAAGAAGGCTGTCCCTGCAATTTCGATCCAAAATGATTGCACCTGACGTATACCGAGAATCCATAAACTTCTCGCAAGAGCCCGTCGTGCTGATGATCAAGTCAAAATGATGCGCATAAACGTAATCACTGATTCCATGGATGATTTCAAGATAGAATTTCCTGTCAAAATCACTGAAGTTAAATAGAATCGTGTTAGTATCTTTTTTACTGTATTTTCTTTCCTTAATATCAAGACCATATTGATGACACAGTTCGAGAATTCTTTGCTTCTGCCTTGCACTGACATTTCCCCTGTCATTGAGCGCATTTGAGACGGTAGAAGGGGACACTCCGGCCAACTCTGCAATCTCTTTTAATGTCAAGATACGTCCTCCTTCTCTGTTATTGAAGACTTACAAATCCTATCTTCCAGCATCATCTCATATTTTCCATCCTGCTGCTGTATCATTAACTAAAAAACAGGCCGGCATTCTCACTTGCTCTGCCGCCTGTGGGAATATCGGTCTGTACCCGTCACCGCATGAAATGGAAAATACGCATTACTGTAGAACCAGCGCCTCATAAGGGCGGAGGTTTATGATTTTTTCCACGTTGCTGTCTTTATAATTGGAAATCAGAATTCCCGCATGATCAAATTCTTCCGGCAGGTTCCAACTTATCTCTTTTTTTGTAAAGTTGCAAATTACCAGGAGCTTTTCTCCGTTCCACTCTCTCTCGTAACAAAAGAGGTCTGGATTCTCCTGATCCAGGAGTTGGTAGTGGCCATGTACGATGAGATCCGAGTCGTGCCGTAACTGTATCAGTTTTTGGTAATAATGGTACACAGAATCGGCATCTTCCTGTTCATCCTTCGCATTGTATCTGACATAATTAGGGTTTACCGGCATCCATGGCGTTCCACTGGAAAAGCCCGCATTTTTGCCCTCATCCCATTGCATTGGCGTTCTGGCATTATCTCTGCTGATGGTACGCAATGCTGTAAACGCATCTTTCTCGTCAACAATTCCCTTTTCCACTGCCTGCCTGTAGTTGCCAAGCGATTCATTGTCCTTCATCTCAGAGAGGTTCTTCCATGGGTAGTTTGTCATTCCCAGTTCTTCTCCCTCAAAGATATAGGGCGTTCCCTGCATCATATGCAGGCATGTTGCAAGCATCTTTGCAGAAAGATCATGATATCTCTCACTATCATCCCCCCACCTTGAAACTATCCTTGGCTGATCGTGATTGTCCCAGAACAGGCTGTTCCATGCAATCCCATCTAACTGAGTCTGCCACCGGCTCATAATCTTCTTTAGCTTCACCAGGTTTAGTGGAAGTTTTTTCACATATCGGCTGAACGCAGGGTCAGCATCAACAGACATGTGCTCGAAGGAAAACACCATGGAGAGTTCACTCCCATCAAGGTTTGCATACTGCTTTGTCCCCTCAAGCGTGACACCTGGACATTCTCCCACCGTCATTACATCATATCTAGAGAGAACCTTATGATTCATCTCCCGAAGATATTCATGCTCATGCGGACCATTTGCCACAATGTCAAAAGGCGCATAACCTGTCTTGTCCGCGGGATAGTCCGGGAACGACTGGTCTTTTGAAATCAGACTAATGACATCCATCCGGAATCCGTCGATTCCTTTTTGCAGCCACCAATCCATCATTCTATAGACCTCATCTCTGAGAACAGGATTATCCCAGTTGAGATCCGGCTGTCTACGATCGAACAGATGCATATAAAACTGACCCGTGGTCTCATCCAAGGTCCAGGCAGATCCACCCACACAGGATCCCTGATTGTTTGGTGCATGGCCATTTACCGGATCGCGCCAGATGTAATAGTCGCGATACGGATTTTGTATGCTTTTTCTGGATTCTTGAAACCACTGATGCTGATCGGATGAGTGATTAACCACAAGGTCCAGGATGATCCGAATCTTCATTGCATGGGCTTCTTCCAACAGGCGATCAAAATCCTCCATGGTTCCAAATTCCTCCATGATCGCCTGATAGTCGCTGATATCATAGCCGTTATCTACATTTGGAGATTTGTAAATCGGCGAAAGCCAAATGACATCTATCCCAAGATCCTTCAGGTATGGCAGTCTTTGACGAATACCATTTAAATCTCCTATTCCATCTCCATTGCTGTCCATAAAGCTGCGTGGATAGATCTGATATACTACGCTCCGCTGCCACCATTTCTCCTGCATTTTCTATTCCTTTCTTCTCACTTCATCCTTTTACTGCACCGGCTGCAACACCTTTTACAATGTATTTCTGTGCACTCAGATAGAAAATAATCACCGGGATGATCGCGAACGTCAGCGCCGCCATGGACATATTCCACTGAATGTTATACTGTCCAAAGAACAATGCCATCGCAAGCGGAATGGTCTTGTTCTCAACACTTGTCAACGTGAGAGACGGAAGGAGGTAGTCATTCCAGATCCAAATGACATTTAAGATGGTAACGGTAACCGTTATCGGCTTTAGAATGGGAAACACCACTTGCCAGAATACTCTCCACACACTTGCACCATCTATATATGCTGCTTCCTCCAGGGAGGCAGGAACGGAAGCCCGGATAAAACCGTCATACAGGAAGACGCCCATTCCGGCGCCAAAACCAATGTACATGAAGATCAGGCCGCCAAGTGAGTCCTTAAAGGCGATTCCCGTCGCCTTTTGCATGCTGTTCATCTCCTGCATCAAAGGCATCATGATGGTCTGGAAGGGGACCAGCATTGTGACAATCAAAACGGAAAACAGAAATTTGCTCAGTCTGTTTCCAGAACGCACAAACATCCATGCAGTCATAGATGTGAGTACGAGGATGATGATGCAAGAGATCACTGTGACAATCAGGGAGTTTTTGAACGCAATAAAGAAGTTCATCTTCTGAAATGCGCCCAGGTAATACTCCATCGTAAAGTGCTTCGGCAAAGCAAGGAAGTTTTCATACATCTCTGATCGACTCTTGAAGGAGTTAACCACGATGATATAAACCGGATAGAGCCAGATGCAACAGAACACTATGAGAAGGATGTTCCAAAGGACTCCAAGTCTCTTCTTTATCGAGGTTGTCATAATGTCACCTCCTTGCTCTTCGTCAGCCTCACCTGAAGCAGTGTGATGACTGCGATGATGAAGAACAGAATGACCGCTTTTGCCTGACCGTAACCAAAGTTACTCTTGGTAAAGATCTCATTAAAGATGTTCATGGCAACCAGTTGCGTCGCATTATTCGGTCCGCCACCTGTCAGAGAAACATTAACGTCATACATCTTGAAACAGTTTGAGAGCGTCATGAAAAGGCAGATTGTGATAGATGGCATAATCAGTGGAAGTTTTACGTAAAATAGTGTCTGAATGCCATTAGCTCCATCCACAGCAGCCGCCTCAATCACATCATCTGAGATTGCCTGAAAGCCGGCAATATAGATGATCATCATATATCCCGCAAGCTGCCAGGTTGTCACAACAATCAATGCGTAAAAAGCAAATTTCTTGTCCACCAGCCAATTGAAAAAGAGATTATCCATTCCAGTCAGGCTTGCAAGACTTGACATCCCCTCTCCAAGAACATAGTTCCATATGTAGCCCAGGATCAGTCCACCAATCAGATAAGGCATGAAGATCATGGCCCTTGCCACGTTTCTGGTCTTCAACCTAGATGTAACGATGATGGCAAACAACAGTGCCAAAATATTGACAATCACGACCGTGATCAACGTAAAGATCGTTGTCCTTAAGAGAGAGCTCAGAAAGAGCTTATCCGAGAAAATGCGGGCGTAATTCTGAAGCCCAACAAAGGTTTTCGGAGACTTCCCCAATCCGTTCCATTTCACAAACGAATATCCGATTCCAGTGACGAAGGGAATAAGTTCTATGATGGCGAAAATGATCATCAGTGGGGCAGTGAACAGAATGTACCATCCTTTTTTTATTTTCATACCTTTTGTCCTTTGCAGTGTGATGAAATGATAAGGGGTGCTGCCAACAGGCAGCACCCCCATAGATCAGGCATTCATGCCGATTATTCAGACGCAGCCTGAACAAAATTGTCATTCAATGCTCGTAAGTAATCATCCGCCGTCATATCTGGATTGGAGAAGAACTCCTCAGTCGTGGGTGCCAGGTAGGTGGTCACAATGCCTGCCGGCCAGCTGGTGTTGAATGTCCAAGGAAGGATATTTCCGCTTGTAATAGCATCCGAAACGGTCTGAGAGAGAGGATCAAGGTTGTCTGCTGTCATGCCTTCGATGACCGGGACAAAACCAAACTTGTTCATCAGATAGTCAGTACCAGTTTCGCTGGTATAGAGCCAGTTCAGGAAGTCTTTGCCAAGCTGCTGCTCTTCTTCAGTTGCATCGGAATTGACTGCCCAGACAGCCGGACGGCTGACCGCAATTTTATCGTTTCCATCAATAGGAAGTGCTGCAATGCCCATGTCAAAGCTCACATCATAATCTGCGAACATCGAATAGCACCAGTTGCCCTGATGGATGGTTGCTGTCTTTCCTGTTGCAAAATTACCGACGTTTGTGTCGTAGGTTACCTCAAGAGGATTTGTCTCATTTGCACGAATTGCTTCAAATAATTTTCCAAGCTGCTGGAACTCATCCACATCTGCGATATTGACTTCACCGTCATAAACTTTCTGGCAAAATGCATCCGGATCATCCTGCAGAGCGAATGGCGTATTCAGAATATGGCCAATCAGGAAATATGCTTCCTGGGAAAGGCCAACCCCTTCTACGCCGCTGTCCTTCTCGGTTTCAATATAGGAGACGAGATCATCAATGCTGGAAATCTTAGAGGGATCATAGAGATCCTTGTTGTAAACGAGACCAAAGCCCTCTGCAGTGGTTGGAATACCAATCACGGTTCCGTCGTCATTCTTTGCCAGGAGAGAATCATTCTCCTTGTCGATGAAGGAAAGATCTGTAAGCGGAGACATATAGTCTTTCAACTCTGCAATCTCCGTATCAGATTCAACCGTAAAAATTGTGGGGCCGGATTCAGATGACAGATACGTCTTAAGGTTCTGGTAATAGTCATCTCCGGAGATCTGCCATACATCGACAGCCACACCCGTCTCTGCCTCATAGTCTTTTGCCATGGCAACCATCTGATCGTAAATTTCCGTCTTGTTCTGGAAAATGGTTATCTTCTGATCACCTGACGAGGTGGCACTGTCTGAGGCCGCTTCTGTCGTATTCTGGGATGCTGTATCATCCGCAGAAGTTGCCGCTGCAGTTGCTTCTGAAGAAGCCGAGCTATCTGCTGTGCTGGAAGAGCCGCACCCTGCAAGGATAGACGCACCGACTGCAAGAGTCATAACAAGCGATAATACTTTTTTCTTTTTCATACTTCCCTCCATTTTCTGTTTGATGGATGTTGTAAAATTTTCCCCTTGCCTCAGGTAAATTCTTCTCTGAGACTGACTATAGTATTACCCATTGTCTCTATATTAGTCAATATGCTGTAATAAATTTCGGAATTAGTGCTAATAATTGTGTATAATGTCTTCATAAAATGCTGAAAATATAAATTTTATGAGTAAAATTCATTATAAATTTATGTACTACTATTGTAAATTTACTATAATTGCATTACTTGTGCTCCTCCAGATATCAATTACCCCGATCAGTCACCTACCTGTTTGCCATTTATCCTAAGACGGCGCCAAAAGTAGCACCATATTTCAGCAAGATATTTTCATTGTATCCTTTATCTCTAATTCCCGGGTATGTTGATAACTTTACACTTTTCAACTTTCCATCAACCGCGGGCTTTTTGGAACTTCGCCCGCGGAAAATAATGGGCTAAATATTACGGATCCATGGTAATCGGCTCCTGTTTTTGGAACTCAATGATAACTTCGCTTGTTGCTCAGGCCCCGTCTCGCTTTGTCCCGGAAAGATCTGCTTCCCTGGCCTCACGCTCAAGTGTCTTCTTGTTCTTGGATCCCGGTGGCCTGCCTGGCTTTCTCTTGACGTGTACGATACCTGCAGCTGCCTCGGCTGCCTCTCGCTCGAGGGTCTTCTTGTTCTTGGATCCAGGCGGTCTGCCCCGGCCTCTCTTTTTCGTTATTCCGTCTGAAGAGTCGGCTGTCCGCGGTACAGAAGTTGCATCCTGCTTTCCTTTGTCCGGAGCAGGTATTGCACCATTGCCATCTGTGATGACATCTGTTGGCTTTTCACCTGAGACGCCGGCTTCTGGTACTGTCAACGGATCGCTGCTATTCGTGTCGAAAGAAGCAACGGATTTTCCACTGGCATCATCCTCAGCAATCCTGAGCCCTGCCTTTTCCGCCGCTTTTCTCACGCGAATCAGCTCGTTTGCCTTGCGCTTTTTCTCGATTTCATCATCCGAGAGATAAGCTTTGCGTGCAAATGCGTACTTCCTTGTGAGTTTGTTTTTCTCACCCTCTTTGAAGACATAGGTGAGCGCATTGTCCTTCCGATTGATCTTGAAAGGGCTGGCAATCCGGAAGGCATCGTAGAAATCTCTGGCCTGTCGGATCGGAATCTCGGGGAGAATGACCTCATCAAAAACCTCCGCCTTCTGACCACGCAGTTCCAGAAACAGGCTGGAGGGAGATTCCCTGAAAACCTGCCCAACTGGGATCTGTTCAAGGAAGCTCTTCCCGCTCTTGTCGGTCATGGCATCCTCGGAAGGTTCATCCAGAGCTTTGGCAAGTGCCGGGGATACCTCCACATACCTGCTGTCCACCATACCGAGACGATTCTTGATGACGATAACAAGAAACGTGGCAATGAACGCAATCAGCATGTGTCCTTTCAGGGTCTCCATGTTGTGCTGCCGTACCGGAAGGAACTTTGCATAGTTCTTGCCAAAGTCAAAGTACTGCTCGATATCCTGGCGGACATAGTATTCCGGAAGGACCTCCTCTACAGGAAGGTCTCTTGTAGTGACGATGGCAAAAACACCAAGCTGCTCAGAAATCTCGAGGATCTGGTCACAGGTCATCTTCCTGGCAGACTTCGTCTTCATCAGCCGTGTGTACTTGAAGGAGCTGCTGTCGCGGTCTCTGCAGAGATAAACAAACCCTGTGACGTCCTTCCCGGTTTCCTGATCGACGGCGATCTTCGTCTCGACCTTGACGATATAGAGAATGCGGTCCCTGTACCGAATCGCATTTGTGTCATCTTTAAGCTCCGCGGCATGCTCATCCAGGATCTGCTTGTACAGATCATAGGTGGGATTCAGTCGGGTCATGAAGTCAATGCCAGAGAGAACAAGTTTCTCCATGGTAGAGGGACAGCAGTATCCTGCATCACCAATGGCATAAGAAACATCGCAGTGATACTGTTTCGCCAGCTCAATGATGCGCTGTGTCGTGGAAACATCCACGATGTTGCCCGGGATGATCTCATAGAAGATCGGCAGTCCGGTAGACCGCTGAACAAGGGCAATCATCCGGAACTCGATATTGATATCGCCCTCATGGTTGCTGACACGGGTGACCGGGAGATCACACTTGTTTGGCATTCCGGTGCTGTCGATCAGGATAGAAACCTCCTGATCCGTTGAATTCAGCAGATACTTGATATGCGCAAGAAGGAAGTCCCTGCGCTGGCTGTCGTCGCCGAGCTTTGCCAGCATATCACTGATCCGCTGGCTGTAAATGTTGGCCTTCGGGAACAGGTACGATGCATAGTTCTGTCGATACCACCTGTCGGCATTCACGTTCGCCTTTCCCTCAAGGATGTAATAGAAAAGGAGGGCGTACAGAGTGTCCCGATTCACATATTTGAGAGAGTCAAGGACTTCGTTATAGCCGATCGAATCGATCAGTGTTTTCAGGAAGTAGGAGTCGCCGAAGTCCACAAGCACATGCCGCTCTTTTCGCGCTCCGTCAGGGTTCTGTTCCGCGTTCGGGACATCCTTTGCCTCAAGTGCAGTGATGCTCTGATCATCCGGATTGAAATGGAAGTAACCTTCATCCCGTTTCCAGAAGATAAGGCGGTCCTTGTCGATCACCTTTCCGAGGTACTTCTGCCCCTGCTTCCTGGGGCCCTGATCCGTCTGAATCGTAGAGCCTGGCCATACAGCAACAAGTGTGCCGGATGAGTTATTGCGATAAGAAATGCTAGGCATTTATTCGTCCTCAAGTTATTGTTTGTGATAACTTATTGTACGATATTTTGCCCGGCTTCGCAATAGTAGTAGCCAAGAAACACCGTGCTTTAGGCACTTTTTTGAAAATATTGTGCAGAAATATTCCCGAGAGTTATCAAGTTACCCGGGAAATAGAGTTTATGAAAGCTTTTAGAGAGAACGTACTGGGTATCTCGATATCCATCTGTTTATAGAATTCTCGGACACTCTTGTTCGGCACTTCAACTTCGATATCTCCATTTCGATTTTTTAAGCACATGAGCGATGAAGTACTTCCGATTAGTCGAGTAGTTGCTATCCCTACTCCAAGGAGCTCCTTGCGTAAAAATAGAAAGGCAATTTCCTCGATAATATCCGAGAACAGCTTACCCTTTACTCTTTCTGCTGTCCATTTTACAATTGGCAGGATATCGAGATATTCCTTCTCTGTTTTGAAAACTGTTTCGATATCGGCTCTGGCAAAATAGGAATCCAAAGTATCGGCAGGTGTCATGTTTTTGTTAGTGATTAGAGCGAAGTAACCGAACTTTACGTCAAACCAGTTTTTATCAGCCATGCTGAGCTTCTCGTATGCTTCTGGATCTTTCATCCTGTTCTGACGGCCAAGCTCAAGAGCATTGTCTTTATCTACATATACATATGCATTTTCATAATTCTCAAAGATCTTTACCGTTTTGCAATATCCAAAATAGGTATGACCATGACGGTCAAACTGATATTTTGAGTTTGGTATCAGACGTTTTAGTTCATTGTATAGCTGCTTATATGGGTATCCTCTTTTTGCAGGCATTCTTGCAAGCATTGTTCGAAATTTCTTTCCCTCTTCCGGAGAATCCGTCTTTGACGGAAGGTGAAACATCTCGATCAAAGGTTTGCAAATATAACCAGCATCCAAAACAAGGCTGTCAATCCGTACATCCAATATTTCGGCAACATTAGATATGATAAATGTGATCGTACTGAGATCCAGAAGATTTCCAGGTATTACATCGAACCAGACCGGTATTCCGGTACTTTCATCCAAAACCAAGATAAGGCGGGTCTGAATAGAAGTATAAGAAACGCCACGAGAGCACAAGGCATTAAACGGATTATTTTTGATATCATTCGGCAATGGTGTTGAATCTGCATAACATCCAACGCCAAAATCAGGATTTGATTTTCTTTGGTATTTAATGAAGCTCTTAAAGAATGTTACCTTAAGTTGATTATCTCCCATTGTTTCGAAGTAAGGGAAATCTGAACCAAGCCGTTCAACCTTAACTTATTGAACTTTTACACCCTAGGCATGCTTCTGGCATTGCCAGGAAGATCGGATATTGCCCGATCGATCATGTCCAGAGATACGCCACAGGGTGCAAGATCCTGACGCTGCATCTTGGTCAGTTTGTATCTGCGCTGATAGGTTCTGGTTGTCAGATCCCGATCGGCTGTGATCTCCTCGTACTGCTCTACAAGCGCTGGAACGGTACTTCGCTTGCGATCTTTAACCCGAAGCTTTTCCGTCTTGGAAAAGATAAGGGCATGCAGGATGGAGGCTACAAACCAAATGAGACTCTTGGTGTGCAGGGATGGCTCAGAGTGAACGCCCATCTTATCCATTCCGAGAGAGCTCTTCAGCGCGCGAAATGTTTTCTCAACGCAGTCGCGCCTGGACATCGCCAGCATTGCCTCTTTGGCAGACATCGGTTCACTAGACACAAGGACCATGTATCCGCATTTGTTGCTGGCACGATCAATGGCTTCCCGGTTTCGGGCGAAGGAATCGATCACATAAGACGGAACCTCCTTGTCCTCGCCTGCTCCGCGGCCACGCTTCTTCACGATGAGGGTTCCCTCCTCGTGGCATTGGATGTCGAAATAGGTGCAGTCACTGTCGAGTTCCTGTTTTGTCATTCGGGTGTGCCGCTTCTCGGCGTTCTGCAGCCGATGCTCTGCAGCGGCGACATACTTCATGAGGTCGTCGCGGTGTTTTCGCTCGAGCTCCCCGTCCCAGACGATGTGGAAGCAGGTATTCTGTTTGTCATCCTCGAACAGCTTTTGCGCAAATGAGAGGCCGAATCTTCCGGTTTCCTCATCATAGTTCTCCGTAATCTTCACTTCGCTGACATGGGCATCAAGGACTTCATCCACGATTCCCATGTTCTTTCGAAGCATCAGGATGAACCCAAGACCTGCATTCCGCATCTCGGTAATATTCTCTTCCGAGACATATCCACGGTCCGCGATCATAATGATGTGGAATTTTACCTCTGTATCCAGGCCATCCTGCAGATTCTTCAGCTCGGTGATCATGTCGGATGCTTCGGCCATGTCGTTCAGCGAGCCCGGGAAGTTCTTGAACGTGACGGGCATGCCATCCCCCTGACGGATTGTGTACTCAGTATTGACCTGGTCCTTATCCGGATCATCCTTGGCGTGGCCCTTCTGCACGATGAAGATGCCCTCTGCCTGCGAGTTTACGTTGGTAGAGTCATAGCAGACGAACACCCTGCCGTCATCGAGGACATGGCATGCCCATTTCTTCTTAAAGAGATTGATCCTGGAGACTGATATCTCTTCTTTCTCAAAGTCCGAGAGGAAGCTGTCGCTGCGGACGGATTCGGCAAAGAGCGCGTGGCTCTTTGCCCAATGGGGATAATGCTGAAAGACCGCAGATCTTGCTGACAGCATGTACATCGCAAGGTCCATGATCAATTCTGTGTTGGCGCTGCCAAAGACCTCGGTCAGAAGATCCAACAGCTGAGATTCCCCAGCGAGAGTCTTCACCACGGAGTACAAGCCAACCGAGATGCAGTCGGACCGTTCCGGGTACTCCGTATCAGCGGCAGGAGCAGGCAACTCCTGTGCAGGAGATGGTTCTCCCGAGGGAGTTTTACCATAGATCTTGTAGTAGGACTCGTTGGCATACATCCGCCGGTCGCTCTTCCAGTTAGAACCCGGATGCAGTGCCATACCGATGCACTGCTTTTTGTGATCTGCGTGCTTGCCGGTTCCGTTTTTACTGTCCACCCATTCGGTGGATGTATTGACATAGACATACCCAAGCTTGTTGACAGATACGCTGATTGGTATCTCTACGATGTTGCTTTCCGTCTTTGCAATGCGTGGCATAGTTGCTCCTTTACTAGGGTTTAATTATACCCTAGCGAAGAGCAACTTTCAAGTGTCATGTGGTGTACAATTGCGGCCAGTTCTCCTTGATTTTCTCGGAAAATCAGGTCGTTAGGCAACTGTGTTTACACCCACTGGGGTGTAAACAGCGAATAAGTTAAGCATACCCCTTTTCCGGCGCAGCGCGCCGGTGGGCCAACGTTGTACATTCTTTCTTCTTCCGGTATAATACTTCGAAGAAGTTCCTGCCCCGAATCGAATCCTAGGAGAACAAACGCGCAATGTATCCTTCCTATGTCATAACACGCCTCTTCTTTGAGGCGTCCTCCGTATTTTTCTGCGGAATCATCTGCCTGTACCTGTTTCTGCTCTACCAGGAGACCACCCCCACCGTCAAGGTGTTCCGAAAGTTCTCCGTCACGGTCCTGGCTGAGAACATCATCGACCTGGTCTGCGGCTACCTGAATGGCACGGTGACCTACTGGAAAGTCCTAGTGGTGCCGGTCCCCGTCCTCATGCTCGTCAACCTGGTCGACGTGGTGGGCGGCGCCCTGTGCAGCTACTACTTTCTGCAGTACGCGGCGATCCACGCGGGGCAGAAACCGGACGACAGGATGCGCAATCTCCTGTCCCGACTCGTCGTCTTCGCCAACGGGCTCCTCATGTTCGTCAACCTCTTCAACGGCTGCGTCATGTCGATCCCCGAGGATGAGATCACGCTGCACCACGGTTCCCTCTACCTGGTCGGAATCTATCTTCCCTCGATGATTCTCCTCTTCTGGGGCATCCTCCTCATCCTGCGCCACTTTCGAAAATACTCGCTGACACAGCGGATTCTCCTTCTTGCCACCGCCTTTCTGGTCGCCCTCCTGATCTGGCTCCAGGCCGTCGTCACCGACGTGTACCTCGTGCTCTTTGCCGTCAGCCTGGGGGAGCTGGGCCTTCTCTTTACGCTGGAGACCCCCGACTACATGGCTCTGAAGAAGGCCCTCTCGAGACTGCAGAAGACCCAGGATACCCTGCGGGTCGCCAGGCAGCGGGCCGAGGACGCGAGCATCGCCAAGAGCGAGTTCATCATCAGCACCGCGGACCAGTTCCGCAACCCGATCTCCGCAATCCTGGGCTTCTCCCGGCTCATCGCCTCCGGCACCGCCGAGCCGAAGATCCGGGACTACGCCGAGAAGGTGCAGGAGGCGGGACAGCGCCTGCGGAAGGTCTTTGACAGCATCGTCTACTACACCGCATCGGACTACCATGAGGATGAGGCCTATGCGCGGCCGAAGGTTGCCTCCATCGAGGACAAGGAGCTCTTCACCGACTACATGGAGGAGTGGAGCACCTGGGAGTACGCCCAGAGTGAGGTGGGATCCGGCAGCAAAAAGGATGCGAAGGCAGCCAGGGAGCAGGACGTCCTCGCCTTTGCGCAGGCGAATGCCCCGGTGGAGGAGGGAAAATCCCTCTTCTCCCGCCCGGTCAGTGTCCTTGCCATCGACGACAACAACATGAACCTCTTCCTCATCAGCAACCGGCTGCGCCGCTTCGGCGCCCAGGCCGACATCGCCAACAGCGCCGAGAGTGCCCTGTCCATGGCGGCGGAGAAGAGCTATGACCTGATCCTGTTGGATCGGCTCCTGCCCTCCATGAGCGGGCCGGAACTCCTGGAGGCGATGCGGGAGCAGAAGCTCTGCGAGGGAACTCCGGTCATCCTCATGAGTGCGGGGACCGGGGAGACCAGGGAGGAACTGCAGCGCGAGGGCTTTGCCGGGAGTCTTCCCAAGCCCTTTACGCTCCACCAGCTCCGGGACCTTTTGATTCAGGTCCTGCCGGACAGCGTCAACCGAGACCTTCCCGAGGTGCAGGAGGTGCTGTCCGGCAAAGAGGACGCCCCCAAGGAGGAGGAGACCGCGGAGCAGGCACCGGAGGAGGATGCGCCCGAGGAGAAGGAGCCCGTCATCCCGGCCTCCCTGCGCCCGGCACTCTGCCTCTGCGGACTGGTCCTGATCCTGGCCTACCTTCTCCTCATTACTCTCCTTGTGCGGGGGAATCTGCGGGTTCTTCCCATGGCAGTCGGCTGCGCCGGGTATCTGGTGCTTGATCTTCTCTACGGCAGGCTGATCGGCGCTTCCTTCAAAATAAGCACGCTTCTGCCGCTCCCGCTCCTTCTTCTGTGCATTCTGGCGGGGACCTTCGGCGCCCGCGACAGTGTGGCCTTCATCTTCTTCCCGGTCCTTCTGTTCACACCGCTGCTTTTGCAGCGCGCCTCCCCCGCCTGGAACCGCTGGGTGCTGCTTCTCTCCTCCGCGCTGTTTCTCTATCTGGACGATACCGTAAAGACCTGGGACCTCTTCTATAGGGACCTCATCCACACGGTATCTGCCCTGATCCTTGCGCTCGTCTTCTCCCTGGTGCTGCAGAGGCAGCGGAAGCGGGAGGAAGATCTCATTTCCCAGTACCGGGAACTCTCCGAGTACGACCAGATGACCCACACGAAGAACTACGACCGGATGCGGGAGGACTTAAAGCCCATCTTCGGACAGAAGGTTACCTTCCTCTACACCTCCATCGACCGCTTCCGGCTGATCTGTGACACCTGCGGCACCCGGGAGGCCAACGATCTGCTCGCCTTCTTTGCCGCCACCCTCCAGAAGATCTTCGGGGAGGAGCACTGCTACCGGTACTACGGCGCGGTCTTCCTCGTGATCCAGCAGGATCTGTCCCTGGAGGAGCTGCGCAAAAAGTGCAGCGCGTTCGGCAGTGCCGTGTCCCGCTACGAGATCGCCCACCGCAGGCTCCACCCCACCTGCAGCGGCAGTTACGACAGGATCCTGCTCACCGGAGAGGAGGACCTGCAGAGCCTCAACCACCGGCTGGGCATGAAGCTCTACGAGATCCAGGCCCTGGGAAACAAGCGCTTCGAGCAGGCGGAGCGAAGCCCCTTCTCCGAGGGGGACTGAACATCCTTGGAACGCAAAGATCCCGGCAGCGTGCGGAATGATCCGCACGTTGCCGGGGTCTTTTCGTTTACAGGGGAGAAACCTTCCGCAGTGGAGCTCAGGTGCTCTGCGCCTTTGCCGGTTTCTGCACCGAGGGCTCATCCTCGCGCAGCTCCCGATAGGTCTGGATGATCAGGATGAGGGAAATCACAAACGTCAGGACATCCGAGACCGGCATGGAGTAGAGCACGCCGTTCAGGCCAAAGAAGTTGGGAAGCAGGATGGCGAAGCCGACACCGAAGACAATCTCACGGACCATCGAAAGGATCGTGGACTGCACGGCCTTGCCCATTGCCTGCAGGAAGATGAAGCAGCTCTTGTTGACGCAGGCCAGCACCAGCATGCACAGGTACGTCCGGAAGCTCTTGATGGCGAAGTCGGTGTAGTAGGAACTCTCGTTGGCGGCGCCGAAGATGGCGATCAGCTGTCTCGGGAAGAACTCCACGATGATCAGGCCGACAAGGCCCACCAGTGCCTCATAGGTGAGCAGTTTCGTGAACAGCGTGCGGACTCTTCTTCTCTTGCCGGCACCCATGTTGAAACCGACGATCGGGATGCAGCCCGCTGCCATGCCGACGACGATGGAGATGATGATCTGGAAGAACTTCATGACGATGCCGATGACTGCCATCGGGATCTGGGCGTACTGCTCCTTGCCGAAGACCGGGTCCAGTGCGCCGTACTTGCAGATCATATTGTTGATGGCTGCCATAGCGGCAACCAGGGAGATCTGAGACAGGAAGCTCGTGCCGCCCTGGGTGAGCACCTTCCGGTCAATCTCTCCGGAGAGGGCGAAGTCACTCTTCTCCGGCTTGACCTGCTTCATGTGCACGAGATACCAGATCGAGAGCACAGCGGTCAGAACCTGACCCATATCCGTTGCGACAGCGGCGCCCATCATGCCCCAGTGGGTGCCATAGATGAAGACCGGATCGAAGATGATGTTGACCACAGCGCCCGCAAGGGTTGCCACCATGGCAAAGCGGGGGCTTCCGTCGGCACGGATGACCGGGTTCATGGCCTGGCCGAAGACGTAAAACGGAATGCCCAGCGTGATGTAGAAGAAGTACTCATGGGACCGCTCAAAGGTCTCCTGGTTGACGGTGCCGCCGAACATGGCGATCAGCTGGTTCATGAAGATCAGGTACAGTGCGCAGATCACGACACCGGCGAGGATGCTCATGACCACCGAGTTGCCGACGCTCTTCTTTGCCGTTGCCCGGTCGTTCATGCCGAGGTTTAGGCTGACGAAGGCGCAGCAGCCATCACCGATCATGACCGCAATCGCAAGGGCGATGACGGTCATCGGGTAGACGACGGTGTTTGCCGCGTTGCCATAGGAGCCCAGATATGTCGCGTTCGCAATGAAAATCTGGTCCACGATGTTGTACAGGGCGCCTACCAGCAGGGAGATGATACAGGGCACCGCGTAGCCCCGCATCAGTTTCCCGACGGGTTCTTCCCCGAGAAATGCATTAGCTTTTGATTCCATTCTGTCCTCCTATTCTGCTGCAGAATTATAGATGCACGCAAAAAACGTGTGGCAATCAACTGGATTTACGCAGTGACTGCCACACGTTCGGTAATGATTATAACCATCCCGGATTCAATTTTCAAACCGATAATAATATGGTCTTTTCTACGAAATTTTTCTGTTTAACGCATTACGGTTTCATCATTCTGCTATGTTGCCCCATGTGATCCCGTTTTCTGCGCCATTGCCCGGCGCCTCCCCGCATGCTACACTGTCCGAATGGTTCCAAAATCTGATCACCGGAAAGGACAACCCATGATACGGGCCATCCTGTTTGACAAGGACGATACCCTGCTCGATCTGACCGCGCTCTTTCGGGAGCCGGTGCGGCGCATGGCCCAGCGGGCAGCCAGGGAGCGGGGCTTTTCTGATACCCCCGCCTGGGAAGAAGCCGTGTTTTTGGCCTGCGGCATCGAGGGGGATCACAGCCGGGACGGCTCTCCCATCGTCTCCGGCACCGATCTCGACGCTGCAAAGACGCTGAACCCGCTCCTTGCCAAGCGGGGCCTTGCCCCGATCGACGCCAAAGATTACTCCAGAATTCTCGAGCAGGCTTCCGCCATCGGGCAGGTGCGCCCCAAAAATGGGGAGGATCTCCCCCACTGGTTTTCCCACTGGAAAAAGAAGGGACTCCTTCTTGGCCTCATCTCCTCCGATACAGAGGACGCCTGCCGCACCTGTCTTTCGCGGCTGAAAATCCTTCCCTTTTTCGACGACATCCTCGCCGACGGCCAGGGCCTTCCCCCAAAGCCGGACCCCGCGCTGGCACAGGCATTTCTTCGCCGCCACGCCCTCTCTCCCCGGGAGGCGCTCTACGTCGGGGATAGTGAAAGCGACATGCGCTTTGTCAAAAACGCCGGCATCTCCGGCATCCTCTACCGGCGTCCCGCCCCGGAAGTTCTGCCGGAGGGCGCTGCCGCCTGCATCAGCGCCTTCTCGGAGCTCGACGCCCTCTGCTGCAGGGAGGCGTAAGCGCCCCAAATTCTTCCACAGATAAAAAGCTGCCCCGGAGCCTTTGCCCCGGGGCAGTTTTCTGTTCTGATATTGGCCTATCAGGCCTCGACTTCCACCTTCTCGAAGTCCGCTGCCCCGTGCTTGCAGATGGGACAGACGAAATCCGCGGGGAGCTCCGGTCCGTCGTAGATGTAGCCGCACACGGTGCAGCGCCAGACGGTCTTGGTCTTCTTTCCGGCCGCCGCCTGCTGGGGCTTCGGCTTGATGTGATCCTGGTAGTAGGTGTAGGTCGCGGACGGTGTGTAGTCGATCCGGTCCAGATCGGTGACCTGGGCGATGAACATCGTGTGGGTCCCAAGATCGATCGTCTTCTCCACCACGCCGGAGAGGTAGGCGTTGGTGCCCGAAGTCACATACACCAGCCCGTTGGCGCTTCGCTCATAGTTTCCCTCAAAGCCCGCAAACTTGTCCTTCTCCCTTCCGGACTGGAAGCCGAAGCGCTGAAACAGCGCAAACTCCGCATCCTCCGCGATGACCGAGATGTTGAACTTTCCGTCTTTCTTCACCAGGTCGTGAGTGTAGTTGGACTTGTTCACGCAGATGGAGATGCGGTTCGGGTCGGAAGTGACCTGCCCTGCGGTGTTGATGATACAGCCGCTGTCCTCGTTGTGGATGCCGTCGCCCTTCGCCGTCAGCACAAACAGTCCGTATGTCAGTGAATACATTGCCTTCTGGTCCATATGATCCCCTTTCCCGCTCTACTCCCCAAAAGAGCAGCTGTCCATATCGCTGATTCCACAAGTTTACCGGAAACAGCAGCGGAAATCCAGTACAAGCTGTGAAAAGTGACGGTTTTTGCCGCCCGGTTTTGCCCACTGCCGATACCGGAGTATACTGGAGACCGTTGCTGATTTCGGAATTCACAGTACGCCTTCAGGGGCATACAGTCAGGGGGATGAATATGACACAATCTGCAGAACCGGGAAACCGCGCCTCTTTTTCCGGGAGAGTCGGCTACGTCCTTGCGGTGGCGGGCTCCGCCATCGGGCTTGGCAACATCTGGCGCTTTCCGTATCTTGCCGCAAAGTACGGCGGGGGGATCTTTCTCCTCGTCTATCTCGTGCTGACGCTGACCTTCGGCTACACAATGATCGTCTCAGAGACGGCGCTTGGCCGAATGACAAAGCGAGGCCCCTCCGGCGCCTTTCAGGCCTTTGACGCCTCTCCCCTGGGAAAGTTCGGAGGCTGGATCAACGCGGTGATCCCCATGCTCATCGTCCCCTACTACAGCGTCATCGGGGGCTGGGTTCTGAAATACCTCGTCGCCTGCTTCACCGATGGGATCACCGCGCTGGCGCAGGAGGACTACTTTTCCACCTTCCTTGCGGACTCCCCGCAGGTGGTGCTGTACTTTGTCCTCTTCTCGGCGCTGGTGTACGCCGTGATCCTCGCCGGGGTTAGGCGGGGCATCGAGCAGATCTCCAAGGTCGTGATGCCCATCATGCTGCTCCTTGCCGTGATCGTCGCGGTCTACTCCTGCACGAGGCCCGGCGCCCTTGCCGGCATCGCCTATTTTCTGGTCCCGAACGTCCGGGACTTCTCCCTGATGACCTTTGCGACGGCGATGGGGCAGATGTTCTACTCGCTCTCGATCGCCATGGGGATCCTCTACACCTACGGGTCGTACCTGAAAACCGACGTCGACATCGAGAAGAGCACCGGGGAGCTGGAGTTTTTCGACACCGGCGTCGCGATCCTGGCGGGTCTCATGATCATTCCCAGCGTCTTCTCCTTCTTTGGCGGGGACATCGGAAAGCTCCATGCGGGCCCGTCCCTCACCTTCATCACACTCCCCGCGGTCTTTGCCAGCATGCCCGGCGGCACCTTTGCCGCAGCCGCCTTCTTCCTGCTCTTTCTCCTCGCCGCGCTGACCAGTGCCATCTCCCTCCTGGAGACCAGCGTCAACACGTTTGAGGACGGCCTGCACCTCACCCGGGGAAAGGCCAGCCTCCTGATGGGCGTCATCATGGCCGTCATCGGGATCTCCTCCTCCCTCGGCTTCGGAGTCTGGTCACAGGTGAAGCTCCTTGGCATGGACATCCTGGACTTCTTCGACTTTCTCACAAACTCCGTGATGATGCCCATTGCTGCGCTTGCGACCTGCCTCCTCATTCTGCGGAAGGTCGGCTTTGCCGCCATCGAGGCCGAGGTCGGCCAGTCCTCCCGCTTCCGGAGGAAGTCCCTCTACCGCTTCTGTCTCCGGTACCTGGCGCCGGTCTTCCTTGTCATCATTCTGGTGACCTCCGTTGCCTCTGCCCTGGGTCTTGTCACCATGTGACGGCCCTGCCGGGAAATCAGTTCGATATGTCTGCCATCCAAAAAGCCAAAGAGCAGCCTGGTGCCCACGCATCAGACTGCTCTTTTTCCGTATGGCGGCACCCCATCCTGCTTTGGGATTACCTCAAATGGGGGTTCCTCACTCCTGTCCGATCAGGCTCTTCTGCCACCTGCCGATGAGATCCGCCTGGCAGGCTGCGGGCAGATGCGCCGCAAGACAGCGGATCGCGCGGTAGTCGGCATCCGGGATGCAGACAAGCTCCCCCCGCTGCATCGCGATGAAGCCCTCCCTTGCGACCTCGTCCAGGTTCTTTGCAAATTTCGCATTCCTCGCCCAGCCTGTCTTTGTGGGTCCGGGGCAGCGGGCGGTCACCGTGGCGTTTTCCCCCTTCCGTTCCCCATACATGGTCTCCGTCAGGAACCTCTCGTATGCCTTTGTCGGCCCATAGACGTTGGACCAGGGATCCGGGAGGAAGGCGCCCATCGAGGAGACGTTCAGAATTCTGCCTCTGCCGCGCTCTTCCATGTCCCGCCCGAAGTACCGGCCAAGGAGTGTGACGCTGACGACATTCAGATGCAGGAGCGCCTGCATGGTCTCCGGATCCGCATCGACAACCCTGCCCATCTTTCCCGCGCCCGCGTTGTTCACCATCTGATCGACCGCGATCTTCTTCTCCTGCAGCTCCCCGTAAATCTCCCTGGCAGCCTCCTCCCTGGAAAGATCCTTCACGATGGCTGTGACACGGACGCCGTAGGAGTTCTCGATCTCGAACTTCCACTCCTCGAGCCTGTCCTTCCTTCTTGCCACCGCTGCGATGTCAAAGTGGTGCTCTGCAAAGAGAAAGGCGAAAAGGCGCCGGTGATGAGGACGGTCTGTCCGCGCCCGTCGGTCTTAAGCGCCTCTTCCCTCCGCTTCTTCTCCACCGCTGCGGCTCCCATACTGCGTTTTTGCTGCCCCTGGCAAACCTCCTTCCTGATCGTTCCTTCATACACCGCAGGGTCTCCTCCGGATCATCGGGAAAGGACATCCATCCGAATGAGGTGCAGGGTGTGCGATGCTACTGCGCAGTCCCGGTGCCGAGGAGCTGGAGCTCTGCCGCATGAGCCTGCATGCCCGCAATGCAAATCTGCGCGATCTCCTTCACATCCTTCCCCAGCATGGCGCAGCCTGCGGCGATGATGTCCCGGCTGCAGCCCGCGGCGAACTTCTTGTTCTTGTACTTCTTCATAAAACTGGAGATCGTCAGGTCCGTGATGCCGCCAGGGCGCATTCTCGCGCAGGCCTGGATGATGCCCGAGAGCTCATCGCAGGTGAAGAGGCACTTCTCCATCTCGGTTTTGGGCTCCACGTCGTTCACGATCGTGTAGCCGTGGCTTAGGATCGCCCGGATGTCCTCCTCGGGAACCCCCTTTTCCCGCAGCGGCTCCTCGGTGAACTGCAGGTGTTCCTCCGGGTGCTTCTCGTAGTCGTAGTCGTGCAGGTATCCTACCGCTGCCCAGTGGTCCGGATCCTGTCCGTAGACCTTTGCGAGGGCCTCCATGCATGCCGCCACGTTTGCCGCATGGAGCCGCAGATGTTCCTCTGTCACCATCTCGTCATTGATCTTCTTCGCCTGTTCCAGTGTAAACATCATGCTGCCTCCTCTTCTCTATGCGCCGCTCTTTCCCTGCTCTTCCCCGCGGCGGATCTTTTTCACGAGATCCGCCGCAAGGCGCGCATCCTCCGGCTTTGCCTGCCCGTCATAGCGGGCGGCCAGGTAGAGGGCGCGGAGCTGTTCCTCCTCCGGCTGTTTTCCCCGGAGGTGTTCCTGTTCTTTCAGGATCTCGGCGCTGGTCCTGGAGGGATCCAGCTTGGTTCCCTGCTCCTTCAGATACCGCAGGTACTTCCGGTACTCTCCCCGGACCCGGTCCGCCGCCTGTCTTCCCACAAGGCGCGGCCGAAGGTTCTTCTGCCGCTTCTGCCCGGACACGGGGAGCTTCTCCTCCCGCAGGGGCTCCGGAGTGAGCCCCTCCCACTTGGCCCCGGCATTGGCCGAGAGAAACCGGTAGATCAGGGCCGCCGCAAGGGCAAGGAGCACAAACGGCAGGATCTGCCGCAGAAGGAGCAGAAACGGAGAGGCCTCCCGGGCGGTCTGCTGCACGCCGTTCACCTCCCCGAGCGAGGTCAGCTGCTCCGCAAGCACCTGATCCGGGGCCGTCAGGGTTCCGACATCCGGGAACAGCCGGGACACCACCCAGACGATCCCGTAGCAGATCCCCCAGAGGATCCAGAGAAGGCACAGCAGCACCGGGACGATGACCCGGTTCCACAAAAAGGAGAGCGCGGCCGCCATCGCATGGCGGGCCGCCGGGGTGGCAAGAACAAGCGCCGCCGCGGTGGGGATGCCAAGCAGCACGGCATTGACCCCTGCAAAACCGGTCTCTGCGGCCGCTGCATCGGGAAGCCGCAGGATTCGAAGCAGCAGGACCGCCGCAAACAGGTGGATCAGCACCATCGGCACGCCGACTGCCGCAAGGGGCGAGAGGTTCCCGTCGGCAGCAAGGATCAGAAGGGCAAAGAGAAAGACGACGCACTGCACCGCAAGGTTTCGCGCCACCTTGTCCCGGTCCGGGTGCTCCCGCTTTGCCGCAAGGAGAAACACCGCGTACCCGCCCGCGATGCCGGCCCCGATCCGATCTGCCAGGGTGGGGAGCAGGAAGATGAGAAGTGCCGTGGCAAGAAGGACCGGCAGGAACCTCGAGAGAAGATGCAGGACCTGCTCTCTTTTTTTCTTCCCGGACTCTGTTCTTTCCGAGAAAAGACAGGCAAGGCCAAAGGCCAGGGAGAGCAGAATCAGGGCAGCAAAGGAAGTCCCGGTACCCCCGCCACGGGCAGGGATCACCATCCCCGCGATGGAGTAGTACAGGGAGAGATCATTTGCCATCCGCAGTGCCTGCATCACAAACATGGCTTTTCCTCTTCTGCCGCAAGAACCAGAAGTTCCGCCCCCGCCCGGGCGGCCCGCCTGGCAAAGTCAGACACCGAGTCATCCTGCCGGTGCAGGGTGACGAGAAGGATTCCAGTCCCCTGGCCGCAGCGCGCAAGGCAGGCGTTTCGCATCTCCTCCCCGGAGACCCGGTCCGTGTACTGCGCCCGGCCGAGGCCCTCCAGGATTCCCTCGAAGTGCTTTCTGCCGCTCCCCTCCGGGATCCATCCGTAGTCCTTTGTGCCGCCAAGAACCGCGGCATTCATCGAGAAGGCATAGGGAGTTCTCGCCTTTTCGAGGCACTCCAGAACGCCCCGGGCAAGGGAAAAGGCGGTCTCCACCAGGTCCGCATCAAAGAGCGCCCCCCGGGAATCTGTGTCCACCAGAACGATTGCCCTTGGCATAGCCGTGTGGTCGGGATTGCGCACCATCAGGCCCCTGCCCTGGGCGCTTCTTGTCCAGGAGATCTGCTTCATGGGCTCCCGACCCGTGTACTCCCGAAAGCCCACCGTCAGCACCGGGTCCTCATAGAGAAAGCGTCGCACGGACACCTCCCCCAGAAAGCCGCCGACGGCCCGGGAGAGAGAGGGGCTTTTGACCGCCCGGGGCCAGATGACAAGCTCCCGGCCCTCGCTCTTTCCAGCCTGCCGCTGCTCCCGAAGGCCCAGAAAGTCTCCGGTCATCAGAGAAAAGGCGGGGAGCCGGTAGCAGCCCCGCCGCGCCGCCTCCGCCGGGATCCGGACCTCGCGCTTTGTCCGCGGGCCGATCCAGATCCGGAAGTCAAAGACCCGCTCCTCGGTGAAGCGAAGCGGGCTGCTCCCTTTCGCCACGATGCTTCCCGGGGTGTACTGGCAGATGTGTACGTAGGAGCGGGGAAGGATGCCGGTGTTGGTCACCGTATACAGCAGGGAGAACGTCTCCCCCTGCTCCAGGATTGCCCGGTCCGTCCGGACCGAGGCGCCGACCTCCTCCGGAGCCCGGTCGACGGACCAGTACTCCAGGATGAGCGCGGCGAGCACGAGAAACAGGAGAAACAACAGGATCATGGCATGCTCCTCAGACCTTCCCCTCCAGGGGCACCTGCACCCCCGCGAGAAGATCCGCGAGGAACTTTTCCGCCCGTCCGCTTCCCGCGTCCGCGCCCGCTGCGATCCGGTGCAGCAGCACGTAGGGGGCCACGTACTTTACATCCTCGGGGACGGCATAGTCCCTTCCGGCAAACAGGGCTGTCACCTGTGCCGCGGCGTAGAGAGCCCGGGTGCCGCGGACGCTGACCGGGGTCACCGCCGCCTGCTCCTGCCTGGTCGCCTCCACGATGTCGAGAAGATACCCGCAGACCTCCTCCGTCATCCGCACCTCCCGGTAGGCGCGGCGAAGATACGCCGCATCCTCTTCGCTGATCACCCGGTGCACCTTCGCAAGAAGCTCCGTTGCGGGGCCGCCCCGCAGAATCCGCTCTTCCTCCTCCCTGGTGGGATAGCCCAGGGACAGGCGCATGAAGAACCGGTCCACCTGGGCATCCGGCAGCGGGAAGGTGCCGTAGGACTCCAGGGGGTTCTGCGTCGCCATGACAAGGAACGGCTCCGGCACCGGGTAGCTCGTCCCGTCCACGCTGATCTGGTGCTCCTCCATGACCTCCAGCAGGGCGGACTGGGTGCGAGGCGTTGCCCGGTTCAGCTCATCCGCCAGCACCACGTTGGCAAAGAGCGGACCCGGGCGGAACGAAAAGTCCGAGGTCTTCTGGTTGAAGAAGTGGATGCCCGTCAGATCCGAGGGCAGAAGGTCCGGGGTGAACTGGATGCGCCGAAAGCTCCCGCCAGTTGCCGCCGCAAAAGTCCGAAGGAGCATGGTCTTTCCGGTGCCCGGCGTGTCCTCCAGCAGCACGTGTCCCCCGCAGAGAAAACAGGTGAACAGGAGCGAGATCTGCTCCTGCTTTCCCAGAATGACACTGCTGCAGCAGTCCACCACCGCATCCCTGCACCGTTGATATCGCCCGACGTCCACCATTTTTCTCTCCTCGCGCCTGCCTGCGCCCATTTTTTCCGATTGTACTGCGGCGGTGCATTTTCGTTGTGAAGAAAATGCGAAAAGCCCGCAGGGGATCCTTCCTCTGCGGGCTCTTCTCAGCGCAGTTCCTTCAGATAGCCTTCCTCCACACCGCGGATGCCCATGCCGGGGTCATCGCAGACCTGAATGTCCTTCTCTGCAAAGACCGCGCCGCCCAGCACCGGGTCCTCCCGGCACAGGACCGGGCCGTCCAGGTCGATCCGGGTGATGGTGTCGGTCGCGCAGGCGAGCTCCACCGCCGCATTCACGGAGATCTTTGCCTCCAGCATGCAGCCGATCATGCACTCGCAGCCGTAGACCTTCGCGGCCGACACGATCTGCAGGGCGTTGTAGAGGCCGCCGCACTTCATGAGCTTGATGTTCACCATGTCCGCCGCGTGCTTCTGGAAGATCCGCACCGCATCCTGCGGGGAGAACACCGCCTCGTCGGCGAGCACCGGCACCGGGCTGTTCTCGGTGACGTACTTGAGCCCCGCAAGGTCCGCCGCGGGGACCGGCTGCTCCACCAGCTCCAGGTGGAGATTCTCCTGCTCCATGTCGGAGAGGATCCTGAGCGCCTGCTTTGGTGTCCAGGCCTGGTTCGCATCGATCCGGATGCGGACGTCCTCCCCCACGGCCTTCCGCACGGCGAGGAGCCGCCTGGTGTCGAGAGAGGGATCCACGCCGACCTTGACTTTCAGCGTATCATACCCCCTGGCGACGGCGGTCCTGGCATCCTCTGCCATCTCCTCCGGCGAATTCACCGAGATCGTGATGTCGGTCTCGATCCGGCTTCTGGCGCCGCCCAGCATCCGGTACACTGGAATCTGGAAGCGCTGGCCGTAGAGGTCGTAGAGCGCCATGTCGACGGCGGCTTTCGCACTTGAATTGTGGACCACGGCGCGCTGCACCTTTTGAAGCAGCGGCTCCAGGTTCTCCACCTCTTCGCCCAGGATAGCCGGGATCAGGTGATCCCGGAGGGCCCCCACAATGGCCCCCGTCGTGTCGCCGGTGATGACGCCGGTGGGCGGCGCCTCTCCCCAGCCCTTTTCTCCGGTATCGGTGTCCACTTCCACCACCACGTCCCGCACGCTGTCCACCCGGCGAAGGGCCGTCTTGAATGGCACCCGGAGCGGAACCTCCATCGTGTACAGTCTGACCTTACGAATCTTCATCGGTTCCTCCAACGAACTTGTTTTCTCTGCGATATCATTTCGAAGCAAGTGGATACAGACTTCCCGCCTTCTCCCACTTCCCGTCAAGATCCTCCCGGTACCCCGGTGCCCCAGGAACAAGGCTTGCGTACACGCAGCCAAAGTCCCTTGCGTACCCGGTGCTGTGCAGGTATCTGCCCTCTCCCAGGTACATAGCCACGTGTCCCTTCATGAAAAGAAGGTCTCCGGGCTTTTTGTCCTCCCAGGGGATCTCGTGGATCGGATACTCCGGTCGGATCTGGGCATCCCGGTAGATCAGGATGCCGCAGAGCCGGTAGGCCATGGAGACGAGTCCCGAGCAGTCGATGCCGGCGCCGCTCGTGCCGCCCCAGCGGTACTGCACGCCCAGATAGCTCTCTGCCATCTCCACCACCTGCTTTCGGAGCGTCTCTTCCGGGATGGCGGTGAGGTTTTTCTGGTGCAGAAACCAGTCATCTCCGCCCTGGTTGAAGTACCCGTCGCTGTCCCGCCGTGCCATCAGGCTTGACGCAGCAAGGTACCCGGTTTTGCCGTCTGCTGCGCGCACCGGAAGATACCCCGCTTTCTCCTCTCCCGTCTTCTCGAGAATGCTCCCGCGGGAGTAGGTGGCAAGAAGCGCGCCCTGGACCTTCGGTGCGGCCAGAAGATCCGCCATGCGCTTTCTGACAACCAGTGCGTCCCCGGACGTCTCCCGACGGATGAGCTCCCGCGCCGTCACCGGCTTGAGCACCCCGGGATCGATCCAGCCCCGGTACCCGTAATAGGTCTCCACCGGGACCCTGCCGTTCCTGTCCTGTCTTGCCTCCAGAAGCCGAACCGCCCAGCCCGAGAGCACCTCGTCCGCGATAGTTCCATCCTCCTCATACAAAAAGGCCTCCGGCACCTTCACCAGTGCCAGCCCGCTGCCATATTCCATCATGCCTCCTTGATTCTGTGCCGTATGTCCCACAGTATACCACGGGAAACCCTGGAAAGAGGTTCCCACTGGCGTCCAGATATGGTAGGATGTACCGGATACACTGACTTACCCCGTGGCGAGCCACGGGGGTTCGCACGCGAGGGATTCTGGTTGGGGAAGATGTTGGTCTTCCACACGGAGGTATTTCGTGTCGTACTCACAGACAAGCTGCTTTGGGACAGGTATTTACTCCGGAGCCAGCCATCTAAACCTCTGACCGGTCAGCTCAGAGCTGACGGTACTTTACTGGGTTCAATTCGTTCTCTGTTTCAAGAACCGGGCGCTAAGTCAAACGCCCTGCTATGGTAAAAGCAGAAAGATTACACTGCTTTATCCAACTTAATGCCGGAATTACAAATCGTTAAGTGATTCTGGATGATGGTGTTGATACATTGCTGGTGCATCTGCCAAAAGTGATCAAATGCTTGCAGACACCGGTTTCGGTCAATGGCTTGGAATTCGTCGTCTGCACACGATAACAGGAAAGCTGACATAATGTCCCGCTGGACTTGCCGTCCATCCGGAAGAGAATGCCATCGTTCGTCGAGCTTCTTTTTGATGTATGCGTCAAGCATAAAATCGTACTGACTCGCTCGATAAGTCATACGTGGTACTTCATGGTAGCCGGGCCCAAATTTCTTACGAAGCTCTGCCTGAAAACCAGCAGGACTTCGCCTTAATACGGAAGCGCCAAACCGTTTCTTTTTCTTGAACTTGTGGACCGTTTTCGTTGTGCCGTCTTTTTGCGGGATCTGCGATGCTTTGTCAGATCGCTGTGCCTTTTTCTTCGACCTGTGTGCAAGTGCTGCTGTATTCGAAGGCTCCGTGATCAGGACATTGCCTAGCGAAAGCAGATGATTGGCAGCTTCCTGGTTGGCATACAGTCTGGTTGCGGCTTCCTTTCTGCAGAGTTCCCGATATTTATACAGCCTCTTGCGATTGGATTTCGACACCTTCCACTTGCCATGTGTGCCGTTCTTATAAGTACCGTCTTTGTTGAACCGTTCCGGATTCATAGCTCTGCGGCTGGCATCCATCTTACGAAGCAGGAACTTTTTCCGCTTATCGTTTTTCTGATATGCACCCTGATTGCGTTCTCCCAGATTGAAGAGTTCTACAGAGTTTTGAGACACAACAGCTGCTGACTGTGTTCCAATATCGCAGCCAACCCGTCCGTTTCCACGGACGACTCTCGGTCTGCCATACTTAGGAATTGACACATAATAAATTAATCAGTTGGCACGTAATAAATCGACTGCTATAATAGCCTTATATCTCGGATCGGAGGCAGTCGATTCATGGCTTCACCAATATATGATAGCGACCACGTTGATCATATTTTATCCAATATTTCCGTCATTTTGCCCTATGTCAATGAGCGCCAGAGACGGCTGATTATAGGAGCTCTTTCTGATGCACTGGGTTATGGCGGCAAGTCTGCGATCAGTGAAAAATGCGGTGTGACACGTAATACCGTGCGCAAGTCCGACGAAGAGTTCAAGCTCATTATCGCTGATGCTGCCGGCGAGACTTCTACTTCCACAGAGACAGAAACCAAAAGTGACGAAGCAGAAGACTCTGGCACTGCGGATACCGATAAGGATTCTGAAATGTTGCTGGAAGCAACTCCAGAGCAGATTGTCGGGCTTTATGATGGCTCCGTCAGCCTTTCTTCACTTGAAAGCAGACAGCGCCGCGCGGGTGGTGGCAGAAAAAGTGAAGCTGCGAAAAATCCGGAACTGATTCCTGCATTGATGGAGATCCTTGACGACTACACCTATGGTAATCCGGAATCCGTGCTGCTTTATACAAACCTGAGTGATCGCAAGCTCTCAGCTATGCTCGCTGAGAAGGGCTATTCAGTTGGGAGAAATGTCGTCAACCGAATGCTGAAGGCACTCGGTTGGAGCAAACAACAGAACAAGAAGCTGAAGCAGGTCGGTAAGGAACATCCAGACAGAAATGTGCAGTTTGAATTCATCAATGCAACGGGTAAAGAGGTTTTAGCTGCAGGGAATCCCATGATTTCCATCGATTGCAAAAAGAAGGAAAACATAGGAGACTATGCCAACAAAGGCAAGGAGTACAGACATAGCAAAGATCCTCGAGCGGTGCTTGACCACGATTTTCTGGATAAGGAACTTGGTCAGGTTGCACCATATGGTGTTTACGTCGTCAACAATAATACTGGGTTTGTAAATCTTGGAACCACACATGACACCTCCCAGTTCGCAGTCGCCAGTATACGTGCCTGGTGGTACACCGTTGGCAAGAACACGTTTCCTGACGCGACCATGATTTATATCACGTGTGATGGAGGCGGAAGCAATTCCAGCCGTGTGCGAATGTTCAAGACGGAACTGGCAAAGCTGGTTGAGGAAATCGGGATTCCGATTCAGATCTCTCATTTCCCGCCGGGAACATCAAAGTGGAACAAGGTGGAGCATCGCCTTTTCTCTGAGATATCAAAAAGTTGGGCAGGTAAACCGCTAATCAGTGTTGAAACTGTAGTTCAGTTGATCGGATCAACAACTACAACAACTGGTCTGAAGGTAACCTGTCAGCCTGATTACAATGACTATAAAACAGGTCTGAAGGCTTCTGAGGAAGAGTACGATAAAGTTGATATTGAATGGATCAATATCGGGACATCTAACAAATGGAACTACATCATTCATGGGCTGAAAAAGGACTCGTGAATTGATCAATTTAAAGGATGACACACCCTTATCCTTCTTTGGCATAGGAGGAGCAGCAATGGTGATCAGCACAAAACAGCGGAGCTTCCCACGGATTTTCTTGCACTGAATCGCACAATAGCAGGGGCGGAAAACAGGAACAGCATTATTGGTTTCGCTGTATGTACGCACTGCCGTATCTTCCACCTCTGGGTGTTCCATATAATCCAGCAGTGCGTTGTATTCGTCGATCAGATATTGATCATCCTTCGGGACCAGCAATGGCATCGGGTCAAGTCCATCTATATGAACCACAAGACGCTCTGTTTCCTTATCGACTTTGAGAACGATAATGCGATTGATTTCTTTCGCCCGCATTACAGGCAGATCGCCGCGCTTATAGAAGTGGATATTCTTCCCATTGGAGTACAGGACTTTTTGAATGCCCTGCCAGATATTATCCGCACTGGTAGCAGCAAGAACAGAAGGAATCTTGTGGCCTTTTGCCGCTTCCTGCATTAATTTCTGAACCTCAGATTTTGAGATCAGAAATTGATGCTGCATTGCGGCCATCTGATTGGCAGTATGCTTTCTAGCCTCATCCAGCTGCTGATACGCATCGGATTCGGGATCCAGCTTGGCAAGATGCTGCTTCTTCCATAGGTAGTCTTTCTGAAGAGCACGATATTTCCGTGTACGCTTGAGCTGATCAATCCGTTTGCGCATGATGGCTATCGTTTCATTATCAGCTCTGCGCAGGGTATCGTTTTTGGAGAAAGTATGCCGTTTGTTGTCTTCATCTATGTCTGCCTCCAATGCGATAACATGGCGAGGGCATAAAAGCCGATAAGCAGTACGATTCTCATTTTCCGGTCTGAAACGCTTGAATCCCATATGCCGTCCTCCTGATAGAAAGGAGCTGTCTTGCTTGTTGCATTACAAATATGTCGGATTATTTTGAAGTTAAGAACACTTTTTCAAAAGGCGTTAGTAAAGATCCGGGGTGATAAGCGATGTAAAAATTTGTAGGAACATATTTATACAGCAAGTAAATTCAGTTCCTTGACATCATCACAGTGATGCACTCTCTTCGGATCACGCACCAGGAAGAGCTTCTCTGCAAGCTCATCCACCGACATCCTCATCCGGTATGCCGCACGGAATACCATGTTGTAGCGGTTCAGGTACTTGGTAGCCACACCGCGGTAGTCGTAGTAGCGGTTCTTGATGAAGCTGTGCAGATTGTTACAGCTTCGGATATACGTTCAGTTCCGTCCGTAAGGAAGAGGGTCCCCTTCTTAACATGACCTGTGTAGATGACGACGACATCCTCTGTGGAAGGTCTTGCACAGTTCTCTGACTTTACAACCAGATCGCCGCTTTTGCGCTGAACTGCAGTGCAGGTGCAGATCTGCTCGTCAGAAAAGCCGCGCTTAGATGCCGGAGTACCGTGCTTACGGGGCTTTCTCTTGGCGTCGGGCCCGAATTTTGTCCCTTTCTCCGACTCTGGTACGTAGGTTTCATCAGCCTCGACAACTTCCTCGACCATTGCAGGACTGACCTCCTGAAGATCCTCAATCGCCAGCATGATCTTATGCCTCATAAAGAAGAGGCTGGTATGGCTGATCCGGATATGCTGAAGATCAAGTCCATCTCTTGTGTCATCATGGGATACGCCCATAAGCGTGTCAGCAAGGACGGTCTTCCAGACATCACTGCTGTAATGTGAGCCAGACAGAAGTGTGTTACTTGCTGTAACAAACGACTTTCCGCATGCCCGGCACAGAAATGTCTGCTTGCCATGCTTGTGACCGTTCCTAACAACATGTGAACTGGTATGGCAGACCGGACATTCCATCCGGGGAACGATCTTCACCGAAGAAGCAAACGCCTTCTCATGGTTCAAACGGTCCATGATCTTGTTAACGGGAATCTTAAGATCCGAATCGGAGAGGTTGTTTCCTGCAGCCAGTATGCATTCGATGTTACCCATAGTCGTGTCCTCCTGACACGACTATTATAGGTCAAGTCCTAAAAGGGCGTTGTACATTCAAATGTACAAATCCGGAAAAACTTTTGGGATCGCTAATTCCTTAACTTCCAGCGGGGTGATGACTTTACAAAGCGGCCCAGAGGCAATTCCAACGTTTTGCCTCTGGGCCGTACTTTTTCATTTTTGGAGCTTCAACCCTGGATGAATGCAAGGACCTCTTCGTAAGTTTTCGTACTTTTCTTCATCGCCGTGGAGATCGCTTTCAGTGCTTTCTGCTCTTTCTTCCTCTGGAGCTCCTTCAGCCTTTTCTGCTCATCATCGTATTTCGCCTTTACTTTATCAACCGCGTCTTGCTGCTTTCTGATTGCTTCATCGATCTGGGCAAATGAACTCTGTTCTTCCATTGCGTAAACCTCCTCTTCTATTCCTCACTGCTCTCTGCAGCGGTCTGATCGTATTTCTCAAACTGATCGGCAAGCTTCTCTGCTTCCCGCTTCACAGTTCCGCTATTCATGCCAAACGCGGAAAGGATCATTTTCTGATTTTTCGTAACTGCGTAATCCATGTGATATCGGCCATCTGTGAGTTTCGTCATCTGAATCATTTCCAGCTCGGCAAGCGCACCAGGCACTGTCATGAAATTCGGGTCATCCCCATTCTTATCCTTTTGGTCTTTCAGAAGACTGTAGATTTCACTGCGGACCGTCAGTGCGAGGAATTCAATAAAAATCTTGGATGATGCGGATCCTGTCGATGCCACCCGTATCGTCGCATCCCCAAGAAAGCTCTTGTCACTTCCAAAGAGTTTTTCCGATGCATCACGGCTTTTGTAAATCCTGTAAGCAGTCACTGCATCCATTTCCTCTGACGTGATGATTGCGAAGTATCCACACGTTTTCAGCTCTGCTTCAATGACATCTGTTTTCTCCACTGCAGTCACAAAGACCTCCGGGTCTTTTGGATCCATTATGATGTCGAAGTAATTCTCATAATCCTTCGGAATCGTCACTTTCTTTCCTGTGAGCTTTTTCAGCTTTTCCCCGATTTCGGAAATTTTGTCCTCCAGAGTCTTGCGCTCTACGTGCTCCTTGAACGTGGAGTGATACAGATGGAAATACCTCTCACGGTCCGCAAGATCAGCCTTTTCCGTCATGCCATAGACTCCACTGTTGTTGATCTTGCAATCCCGCTTTTCTTCAAACAGCCCGCGGTGCTCCAGAATCATTTTGCTGATCAGATCCTTTTGACCCTTGCACATGATTATGAAGCTCAAACCGTTTTTATCCAGATACCGCAGATTGTCTTCTGAGAAATATCCCCGATCTATGATGAACGTCGCTTTGCTATACCCATAGCCTTTTGCCTTACCAACGATGTACGCAAGCTGAGAAACATCCGGTATACTGCCGGGATACCATTCATAGAACAATGGCATCCTGTTATCCAGATCGTATCCAATCGCATAATTGAAGATCTTTCCTTTTACGCCATCCTTGGAATGCCCCGGTTCCGCCGTTTCGATATCTCCGGACTGACAGTGCTTGTTCGTCGAATCATAGGATATATTCACCTTCTGATTGTGATCTCTGTCTGCATTCCAGTCATTTAAGAATCCCTGGATCTGTTCATCCGTGATGGAACCGAGCAGATTCGAAATCGACGAATCACTGTACCGATGCATGCTGTCCGTAAACAGCGGATGGTTGAATGTGTAGATGGGATAATACAGTGCCTTGTTATCCTCTGTGACGATGGAGTATGCCATCAGATCCATGATCTTTCCGGCATCTTTTGCTTCGAAATGCTGGAGCAGTTTTTTCTTCATTTTGAGTTTTTCCATCACCTTCTGGATGATCAGAAACGCCCCAAAGTTGATTGTTACCGACCTCGTCGGATCCACCTCTTCCGGCGGATATGCCAGATCCGGGAAATAGATCATGAAGTTCTCGTTGGGGTACATCTTGTCCAACTGATCCTTTACCCGTTTTCCGATAATCTTGTGCTTCGACAGTGTATACTTTTTGTCTTTATCGTATTTTCGTTCCTCGGCGTATCGAACGTACTCAGTCCCGTTTTTAGAAAGATACGTAATGCCCTTAACGTCCGGAATGCCCACCGGCGTCGTGAGATACATGAATCGTCCTCCCTTCCGAAATACGAGTTATACTTTCTCACTCGTATTGTCTCACTTTTTCGTCCTAAAAGCAAGCATAGAAAAAGCCGCAAACCGTTATTTTTCAACGTTTTGCGGCTCTCGCTATTTGACTCTCACTGGATTCGAGTGAGAAGATTATTGGAAGTTCAGGTAATTATCAACCCGTTTCTTTATTAACGTCTTTTCAAAATTTCTTCATTTTGCGGGCGGCTTACCGGGGCAAGCCCCGGGGCTTGAACCCGCCGCTCGCATTTTATGTCACAAAAACTGCCGACTGGCGGGAGGATGGGATGGCGCGCAGAAAAATCACACTGGAAGAACTGCTCCGGGCAAAGCAGAAAGAGCCCTATGAGGACCAGGCAGCCTTCATCCTCGCCAGGGTCGGCGAAAAAAGACTCATTCCCATCCCCCGTTCCGGAACCAACGGCAAAAAGCCGGCGCTCTGCCTGCGATACTGGGAGGTACTTCCGGAAACCGATCGACAGGATCTTCGGGAAGAGCTCCTCTACCAAACCGTGCCGGGAATCCGGGTGGACTACTATCTCTCCCACCTCGAGGTCTACGAAAAGGAGCGGGCGGACGTGCGCCGCCTTGACGCCTGGCTGCGAGAGCAGAAAAACCAGGCCCCGCTCCCGATCTCGGTCAACGAGCGGAGCTTTGCAATCTTCGGGCGGGAGAAATTTCTCTCCCAGGGCGGCGGAAAGACACTCCTTGCCCACTGCGGAATCGACCCCGACCTCCTGCACATGATCCGAACTGCGGAACCGTTTGCCGCCTATGCCGGGGACCGCACGGTTCCCCAAAATGCGCTGATCCTCGAGAACAAGGACCCCTTCTGCGGCATGCGCACCCACCTGCTCCAGGGACACCGGAACATCCTCGGCGTCCCCGTGGGAACGCTCCTCTACGGGGCTGGAAAGCGGGTCGTTGCAAGTTTTCAGGACTTTGATATCAGCGCAGAGCCCTATCTTAAGGATCCCCGAAACCAGCTTCTCTACTTCGGCGACCTCGACTGGGAGGGGATCCTGATCTATGAGACCCTGGCAAAGTCCTTTCAGGAGGCAGCCGACAGGCTGATCCGCCCCTTTGTCCCCGCCTACCTGGCGATGCTGAAAAAGGCAGCAGTGGTTCCCTCTCTCCCCGAGACAAAGGAGGGACAGATGCGCCGGGAGAGCGGCCTCTTCTTCTCTTTCTTTCAGGAGGAGGACAGGGCGAAGATGACCGACATCCTGAATGCGGGGCGCTATATTCCACAGGAGATTCTGAACGGGAGCGACTACTGACATGAAATATGACTTTCTGAAAAACTTTCCGGAGCGCATGAAGCGGGTCGGTCTCTACGCCCTGCTGATGACAAACAGCGCCCAGAAATTTACCTGGAAGGACTTTGGCATCGAGAGCAGTGACCAGCAGCTCGTTCTGCTCTTTGCCATTCTGCTGTTCCTGATGGAACAGTCCCTGAAAGAGGAGCCCTGCACGATGGACGACGTCGCGACCTTTGTGATGGGGCTGAACGATACCTCTCTCCACCTTCCACTCTCCAACGAGGAGAGCTATAACCTCTCCTCCTTCGTCGTGAACACGATTCTCTCCAATGACGGCAGTCCCATGTTCTTCCAGGGCTTTGACTTTGCGAAAAATGAGACGGTGCCGATCCGGATCAGCTACATCGCAAACCGCATCATCTACACCGACGCTGGTGAGCGCCGCACCTCCTACTACCTGACCGACGACGGCTACAACCTGCTCCTGGGAACCCTGGAGGTGGAGAACAACTTAAAGCTCTCGATCCACGAGATGATCTTTCAACTCCACCTGGAGAAACAGAGCTACGACAAGGCCCTGGACGACGTTCGAAACATCTTCAACCTGATGCGCATCCAGGTACAGAAGATCCAGGAGGCCATGGTCCGCATCAAGCGCAACGCCCTGGACTATGAGATCGCAGAGTATCGGAAGATTCTGGAGGAGGACCTGGACACCATCGACTCCACGAAGCAGAAGTTCGAGGGGTACCGGAAGAATGTCCAGGCCAGAGAGCAGGAGTTTCGGAGCATGGATGCGGTCCATTTCACAAAGGCCGAGGAGGACAAGCTCCGGGACCTGCAGGAGATCGAGAGCTATCTCTCCCGGGCTATCGACGAGTACCAGCGAATTCTCAGCAGCCATTTCGATATGCGCGCCCTCTACGACAGCGAACTCGAGAAGATCTCCGACATGGCTGCCGTGCAGCGCTTTCCGCTGCGGAGCGCTCTCTTCGAGAAGGTTCTGAACGACCCGGGCATTCTGGAAGACCTCGACCACGTCCTGTTTCCCCTGTTTGTCAAGGACCCGGAGCGGATGTTCAATATCAACCGGGCGCTGGAGCCCCAGTCCGTCCTCGAGGAGGAACAGGAGGAGGGGGAGGCGGACACCGACGTCTTTGATGAGGAGGCATGGAAGCGGGAACAGGAAGAGGCACACCGAAAGAAGATGGCGCTCTATGAGAACTGCCTGACTCTGTTCTTTGACCTGCTGCAGGAGACGGGGCGGGTGACACTCCATGATATCTGGAAAAGGGCGCAGGAAGATACATCTCTCCTCGACATCCTGATCCCCACGCCGGAGATCTTCAAGGAGATCATGGTGGAACTCCTAAAGAGCGAGACGCTCGACATCGACGCCCTGGAGAAGGAGCGCGCTATGTACATTCAAGAGGAGAGCGGCAGCTTTGAGCTCTCCCTGATGGTGCTCCAGATTCTGGAGAAACACCCTGACTGGAACCGCATCCACCAGGTAGAGATCTACCGGCTGGACCAGTACACCCCGGTCGTTTTCTATGATCTGCAGACGCCGGAGGGCCCTCGGACCATCCGCTGCACCAATGTATGCCTAAAGCTTTCTGGAGGAAAGGAATCATGACATTTGAACAGGAAGATGTGACACGGGCGCAGGAGCTCTTTGCCAGCCTTCTTGCCCGGCACGAGGTCCGGGAGAAGGAAGAGCCGGATCTCTACCGGAGCTATACGGAGCGCGCCGATGTGCAGACGCTGGTGCAGCAGCAGGGCGATGCCCTGGGGTGCGACATCGAGCGCTATGCAGATGTGATCTACCTCATTCCGCGGGAGGACAACCTGTATCTGGGCTTTTCCCGGCAGGAGCTCAAGAACCGGCTGTGCAGGAGTCTTGCCAAAACCGCCGACTACGACCTTGCGATGTTCGTGATCTGCGTGCTCCTCGTCGAGTTCTACGATGGGCAGGGCGCCAGTGCCAAGACAAGGGATTTTCTCCTCGCAGGGGATCTGCAGAACAAGGTCTCCTCCTATCTGCAGGAGGGTGTCGACCGGTACGACAAAAAACAGCAGAGAGAGATCGGCATCTCGTTCTCCGGCATGCAGCATGCCTTCGAGGCGCTCAAGTCAGACGACCGGCTCACCCGGAAGAAGACCACAAAGGAGGGCTTTCTCTATGGGATTCTGCACTTTCTCGAGGACCAGGGGCTTGTCACCTTCATCGACCGGGATGAGATGATTCTCACAACCCCAAAGCTCGACCACTTCATGGACTGGAACCTCTTAAACCGCGCAAACTTTGACCGGGTGCGCCGCGCACTCGGCAGGGAGGACGAAATCAATGAGCAGGATTAACCGCATCCGCCTCATCAACATCAGCTACAACCATGACGCCATCCGCATCTCGGACGAGCTGCTGTCTCTAAACGGCGAGAGTACCCTGATCTCCCTGCAGAACGGAGGTGGAAAATCCGTGCTGGTCCAGCTTCTCTCCGCCCCCTTTGTGCACACCAAGTATCGAAATGCGAAGACCAGGATGTTCGCTGACTACTTCCATACCTCCCAGCCCTCCTTCATCCTGGTGGAGTGGGAACTGGATTCCCACGCGGGATACCTTTTGACCGGCATGATGGTGCGCAAAAACCCGAAGCTCGATGAGCCCGGGGCGGATCATCTCGACATCCTGAACCTCCTCTGCGCCTATCCGGAGGACTGTGAGCAGGATATCCAGCACCTGCCCGTCGTGGAGCGGGACGGCAAGGCCGTGCGCGTCAAGAACTGGCTCCAGTGCAAATTTTTGTTTGACCAGTACCGGAGAAATCCGGATATCGGCTTCTATACGTTCGATATGAACAACACCTCCCAGCGGCGGGACTACTTCCAGCGCCTCTCCCAGTACCGAATCAGCTATCGGGAGTGGGAGAACATCATCCACAAGGTGAATGAGCAGGAGGCGGGTCTCGGGGAGCTCTTCAAGGACTGCCGGCAGGAGAAGGACCTGGTGGACAAGTGGTTTCTCGATGAGATCGAGAAAAAGCTCGGGCGCTCCACATCCGACGACGGCAGCGAGGGCGGCAGAATTCGGGGATTTCAGGATCTGATGGAGAAATACATCCTGCAGTGCCAGCAGCAGGATGTCAAAATCCGCAGAAAAGAGCGGGTAGAGGCCTTTCAGCAGGATTCCGTCGCCCTGCGGGAGCACGCCGTGGGCTGGAATCAGGCGGAAGAGGACCGGAAGGAGGCGCTCTCCCGAATTCTCGGATTCCTGCGTGCGATGGAGCACGGGCAGGAGACGGCGGAAGATGCCGCAGAGAGTGAGGCGGACGCCATGGAGGAGCTCGACGAGGAGCTGCAGCACCTGGACTTGGAGGAGCTCTCCGGCAAATGGTACGAAAAGCAGGAACTCTGGAACGCGCGGGAAGCGGCACGCCTCCAGTCCCAGGAAGCACTCTCGAAGGCACACACGGAGCAGGAAGCCTGCACGAGGGCTCAGCACCAGCAGGAACTTGCCTCCGCCCTTGCAGATGTGAATGCCCAGCAGGATGTCGTCACGCAGATTCTACAGAAGATCGAGGTCGCACGGGGTGAGGAAAAGGAACTCCTCCCGGAGCATGACTACCTTGGCGGGATCCTGGCAAGGCACTACAAGGCGCTGCGCGGAAAGAAGCAGCAGGACCTTGCTGCCTGCACAAGGGACCAGACGGAAAAAGAGGCAAGACTCAGAGAGGTCAAGTCGCTCATCGCAAAGAACCGGACCAGCGAAAATGCGCTGATCGGCACCATCAGCTGCCTGGAGGCAGAGATCAGGGGATACGATACCGAGGAGGACCGCTACAACCGCCGCTATCAGGCGGGCCTTGTGCGGAACCTCCTGCGGTGCTACCCCGAGGGGACCATGGAGGCGGAGGATGCCGCCATCTCCCAGAAGATCCAGGAGAACGCAAGAAAAAAGGCGGATGCCCTGCGGGAGCAGAGTGCCCTCTCCGGAAAGCTCCGCACTGCGGAGGATGCTGTAAACGCCGCGGTCAGCGCGCTCTATGACAACGAGACGGCAAGGGAAAAAGCCGCGACAAGGCTCCAGGACTTCGAGGAGCAGATCTCTCTCCGGAGGGACATCCTGAAATACGCGAATCTCCCGGAGACCTCCCTCTATGACAGGGAGGGGATCCTGCGCGCCCTGGAGGAGAAGCGCGCGATGCTCGAGGACGCCGTGCGCACGCTGACGCTCTCTGCCAGCAGCATCGACAACGAGCTGGACTCCCTGAAAACCGGACGGACCGTGAAGCTCTCCGATGCCCTCACCCAGGAATTTGACCGTGCCGACATCCCGGTCGTCTACGGCCTTCAGTGGCTGCAGAAGAACGGGAGAACTGCGGCGGAGAATGAGGCGCTGGTCGCAGCCCACCCCTTTCTCCCCTATGCGCTGATCCTCTCGAGGGCAGAGCTTTCCCGCCTCTCCCAGGATGAGAGAAAGATCTACACGGACACCCCGATCCCGATCGTGGTGCGGGAGAGTCTGACCGGGGAGGCCTGCGGGGAATCACCCTCTGACAATCCCCTCGTGGAGGCGGGCGATGCCCACTTCTATCTGTACTTCAACCACACCCTGCTGGATGAGAAAAAGCGGGAAGAGATGCTCGCCCAGCTTGCGGCAAAGCGGGAGAGCACGCTGGAACGCCTTGCGCAAAAGCGCGAGGCCTCCGATGCCACCTTCCGCAGGATGGAGACGATCCGGAGCCAATCCCTCACCCAGGCTGTCTATGAGGACGCAAAGAGGGCCCTCTCCGACCTGGAGGCGCAGGGGCTGTCCCTCCAGGAGGAGAAGAGAAGGGCCCAGGAGAACCTGGCAGCGCTCCGTGCCCGGGAAGCCGAGCTTGCTGCGCTCCTCCTCTCCCTGGAGGTGCAGAGGAAGGCCCTCGGGGAGAGGGCCCAGGATTTCGAGGTCCTGAAGAAGGCCTATGCGGACATGCTCACAAGGCTTCAGGAAAAAGAGAAGGCAGAGGAGGAGAAGAAAGCCCTCTTCCGGGAGCAGACAGCCCTCCTCCAGGAGGAGAAGGACCTGGATCTTGCCATCCGGCAGCGGATTGGGGAGGCAGCCCTTCTCTCCGGCGCCGTGAAGGAGGCGGAGGAGCATCTTGCTGCCTACGCCGCCTTCTCCGAAAGACCGCTCCCGGAAAAGCCGCAGACGCTGACCATCGATCCCTCCGACATCGCAGCCGCCGAGGGGCGCTACCATGCCATCGAGGAGAAGACCGGCGGCAGACTCCGGAGCCTTGAGGATGAACAGGCAGGGGCACAGAAGGCCCTCGACCGGCTCCGCAGAAAGCTCGACGCCGGCATCAGGCGCTACCAGATGGAGAAAGCTGCCTTCGAGGATGTCGAGCCCAGCGAGGAGGCCATGGACCGGATTCACGAGCAGCTCGAAGAACTGGGGCAGAGAATCAAGGCCCTCACCGAGGAGTACAACGAAAGGAGCGCTTCCGCTGCGGTGGCTGCAAGCGAACGGGACGCAGTTCTTCAACAGATCCGGGACACTTGTGGCCGGGAGGAACCTCTTGCAGAGAGCGAACTTCAAAAGAAAGACTATCCCGCAGAGCGGGCACGCCTTGTCGGGGAGAAGCAGCGCCATGACCGGGCAAAGAGGCAGTTTGAGGCAAGGGGACAGCTCTGCCGCTCCATGCAGGACCGCCTCGATGCCTGCCGGGCAGAGGCAGAAGCCCTCGGCAAGGCAGCAGAACTCCCCGAGGACTTCTCCCAGATGACAGAAGACGAACTCCGGTCCTATACCAGGACCCTGCAGGAAGCCTTTAGCGGGAGCGAAAACCGCAGGAAGGATGAGCGGCAGCTCTTTGTCAGCATCCTGCTGCGCCTCCTCGGCGAAAAGAAATACGAAGAAGACTTCTTCCAGCGGCCCCTCCAGAGTCTCTCCTCCATGGTCGATGCCGGAAATACGCCGGAGGAGGTAAACAAGCACCTTGCCGATGTCCTGGACTCCATTGACAAAGTCATGCAGAAGCTCGAGGTGGATCTTGCCTTTGTCCGGCGCGATCGGGAACAGCTCACGGACCAGCTCTTCGACTATGTCAGGAGCGTCCACACAGAGCTCGGCAAGATCGACGGCAATTCCACGATCCGCATTGGCGGCAGACCTGTCAAGATGCTCCGGATTGAGCTTCCCGATTTTTCTGCCAATGAGAGCACCTACCGCCAGCACCTGGACAGCATGTTTGATTCCCTGGTCGCAGACGGGCTGGCTGCCCTGGGACCTGACCTGAAGAAGACCGCCCTGCACGACCTTGTCGGCAGGCGGCTCACCACCCGGGAACTCTACAACGAGGTGGTCGGCACCGCCAGCGTCCACATCCACCTGCACAAGATCGAGGCAAACCGGGAGGTTCCGATCACCTGGACCGATGTCACGCGCAACTCCGGCGGCGAGGGCTTTGTCTCCGCTTTCGTCATTCTGTCGAGCCTGCTCTACTACATGCGCCGCGACGAAAACGACCTGTTCGCAGAGGGAAATGAGGGCAAGGTCCTGCTGATGGACAATCCCTTTGGCGTGGTGAGCTCGGCGCACCTTCTGATCCCGATGATGTCGCTGGCAAAAAAGAACAACACCCAGCTCATCTGTCTCTCGGCGCTCTCCGGCGGGGAGATCTATGACCGGTTTGCCAACATCTACGTGCTGAACCTGGTGCAGGCCTCCTTAAGCCGCGGAACGCAGTACCTTCGGAGTAAGCACCGGGTCGGTGACGATGTGCAGACCCTCTCCCCCTCCCGAATTTGGGTCCGGGACAGCGCAAATGACGAAACAGACGATCAGCTTCTGTTCTGATCTTCTGCTTCTCTCCCGGAACGACAAAGGGCGGCAGCTCCCGCAGATGTTGCGAGAGCTGCCGCCCTGTTTCTTTTTTGTTTGTTCCCTGTCGGATCAGAGTGCCTCGTGGCAGGTTCTGGCGATGACGTCGAGCTGCTGCTCCCTTGTCAGGCTGATGAACTTGACCGCATAGCCGGAGACACGGATCGTGAAGTTTGCGTACTCGGGCTTCTCCGGGTGCTCCATGGCATCCACGAGCTTCTCCCTGCCAAAGACGTTGACGTTCAGATGGTGGGCACCGTTTGCAAAGTAGCCGTCCATCACCTGGACCAGGGTCTTGGCCCGCTCATCCTCGCTGTGGCCGAGGGCAGAGGGGTTCATGGTCTGGGTGTTGGAGATGCCGTCCAGGGACCACTCATAGGGGATCTTCGCGACAGAGTTGAGCGAAGCCAGCAGGCCGTTCTGCTCTGCGCCGTAGCTCGGTGATGCACCGGGAGCAAAAGGCGTGAAGGCCTTTCTTCCATCCGGAGTAGCGCCGGTCGCCTTGCCGTAGACCACGTTTGAGGTGATCGTCGGGATCGAGGTGGTGGGCTCGGAGTTCCGGTAGGTGTGGTGCTTGCGGATCTTGGTCATGAAGCTCTTTAAGAGCTCGACACCGATGGCATCCGCCCGGTCATCGTCGTTTCCGTACTTCGGGAAGTCTCCCTCCACCTGATAGTCCACAACGAGGCCGTTCTCATCGCGGATCGTCTTCACCTTTGCGTACTTGATGGCAGACAGGGAGTCGATCACGTGGGAGAAGCCCGCAATGCCGGTGGCAAAGGTCCGTCTCACGTCGGTGTCGATGAGCGCCATCTCCGCCGCCTCGTAGTAGTACTTGTCATGCATGTACTGGATCAGGTTCAGGATGTTGACGTAGAGGCCTGCAAGCCAGTCGAGCATGCGGTCGTACTTCTCCATCACCTCATCGTAGTCCAGGTACTCCGAAGTGATCGGGGCATAGGGCGGTGCCACCTGCATGTGCTTTCCGCTCTTGTCCGTGAACTTCTCGTCCACGCCGCCGTTGATCGCATACAGAAGAGCCTTGGCGAGGTTTGCTCTTGCGCCAAAGAACTGCATCTCCTTGCCGGTCTGGGTTGCAGACACGCAGCAGCAGATGGAGTAGTCATCACCCCAGATCGGACGCATCACGTCGTCGTTCTCGTACTGGATGGAGCTGGTGCGGACCGAGATCCGCGCCGCGTAGGTCCGGAAGTTCTCGGGAAGGCGCTTGGAGTACAGCACCGTCAGGTTCGGCTCCGGAGCGGGTCCCATGTTCTCGAGGGTGTGCAGGAAGCGGTAGTCGTTCTTTGTCACCATGTGGCGGCCGTCCTGCCCAAGGCCTGCGACCTCCAGGGTTGCCCAGACCGGGTCGCCGGAGAACAGCTGGTTGTAGGAGGGGATTCTCGCGAACTTGACCATGCGCAGCTTCATGACGAAGTGGTCAATGAGCTCCTGGGCCTCCTGCTCGGTGATTCTGCCCTCGTTGAGATCCCGCTGGATGTAGATGTCGAGGAAGGTGGAAACTCTTCCCACGCTCATTGCGGCGCCGTTCTGGGTCTTGATGGCTGCCAGATATCCGAAGTAGAGCCACTGGACGGCCTCCTTGGCGGTCGTGGCAGGCCCCGAGATGTCATAGCCGTAGCTCTCTGCCATCTTCTTCATGCCCTGCAGGGCGCGGATCTGATCGGCGAGTTCCTCTCTCTGGCGGATCACGTCATCGGTCATGGTGCCGTCGCCGCAGTTTGCCAGGTCCTCCTTCTTCTTCGCGATCAGGTAGTCGATGCCGTAGAGGGCAACCCGGCGGTAGTCGCCGACAATACGGCCTCTGCCGTAGGTGTCCGGAAGTCCGGTCACGATGTGGCAGTGGCGGGCCACGCGCATCTCATCGGTGTAGGCATCGAACACCGCCTGGTTGTGGGTCTTGTGGTACTCGGTGAAGATCTTGTGGAATTTCGGATTCACCTCAAACCCGTAGGTGGAGGCAGCCTCCTCCGCCATCTTGATGCCGCCGTAGGGCATGAAGGCGCGCTTTAAGGGCTTGTCGGTCTGCAGGCCCACGATCTGCTCCAGATCCTTGGTCTTCTCGTCGATGTAGCCCGGGCCATAGGCGGTCAGGCCGGAGACCACCTCGGTCTCGCAGTCGAGCACACCGTTATGCTCGCGCTCTGCCTTCTGGAGCTGCTGCAGCTCTCCCCAGAGGGTATCCGTCGCCTTGGTCGGTCCCTCGAGAAAGCTCTCATCCCCGTCGTACTGAGTATAGTTGTTCTGGATGAAATCCCGGACGTTGACGTCCGTTCTCCAGTGTGTACCGGTAAAACCTCTCCATGCTTCCTGTGCCATTGTCGGCTCCTTTCTATATAAAAATGTCTGCAGTTGTCCTGTCTCTCAGCCCCTGCCTGTCAGGATCTGTTCAGCGCGTGCCACGGCGGCCGCATCCGGCGGCTTGACTCCCGCGAGGGGATAGGGGATGCCGAGCTTCTCCCACTTGTAAGCGCCCATCGTGTGATAGGGGAGCACCTCCACCTTCTTCACGTTGGAGAGGGTGCGAATGAATTCCGCCTCACGCGCAAGGTCCTTGGGATCGTCGGTCCAGCCCGGCACCAGCACCTGGCGGATCCAGATCGGCTTGTTCCAGTCGGAAAGACACTGAAACATGTCCAGGATGTTGTCATTGGGCTTTCCCGTGAGGGCGATGTGCTTGGCCCGGTCGATCTCCTTGATGTCCACAAGGAGCAGGTCCGTGACCTTCATCAGCTCCTGGAACTTCGAAAACCAGGGCTCCTCCCTTGTGAAGGGCTCCCCTGCGGTGTCGATGCAGGTGGAGACGCCGGCGGCCTTTGCCTTCTGAAAGAACTCCAGCAGGAAGTCGATCTGCAGCAGCGGCTCCCCGCCGCTCACCGTGATGCCGCCCTCTTTCCCCCAGTAGTTCCGGTAGCGCAGCGCCTGCTCCAGGAGCTCGTCCGCGGTGCGGATGTCGCGGCTTTCCGGATTCCAGGTGTCTGCGTTGTGGCAGAACTTACACCGCAGGCTGCACCCCTTCAGAAAAACCACAAATCGGATTCCCGGTCCGTCTACGGCCCCAAAGGTCTCAATGGAATGTACTCTTGCCGAAACCATCCTGCTCCTTTCCCGGCACGAAAAACGCGCCGTGCTCTCTGTCTCTGACGAGACAAAAGATAACACGGCGCGCAGTCCTGTTCTTTGATTGTAATCAAGTTTCGATTGATTTTTTGTCCGGCTGCTCGGCACGGCGGAAAAAGTCCAACAGCCCCTGCCGATCGATGACCTTGAGCTCCCCCCGCCCGGTCCGCGAAAGATACCCCGCCTTCTGGAGCCGGGAGAGGCTTCGGCTCACGGTCTCCTGGCGCAGGGAAATGCTCGCCGCGATGTCCGAGAGCTTCATGCTGATGTGGCCGTTCAGGCACTTCTCATCCCGGTCCAATAAAAACCCCGCAAGCCTCGTGTCCGGATCCCGGATCGAGAGGAGCATCACCTTCTCCTTCTCCTCGGTCAGCTCGGTGGAGAGCATGGCGATCAGCCCCAGGGCCATCTCCGGCTCCCCGGTGATGATGCGCATGAACTCCTCCCGGCTGAAGAGGCAGGCATCCACGTCGGTCAGACAGACCGCCGAGTAGTGGTAGACCGGCTCCTTTAAAAACAGGTCGTGCCAGATCGCCTGGCCGTCGTGCAGGATGTCCAGGATGTGCTCCTCACCCTCCGCATCGCTCCGGCAGATCTTGACCCGCCCCCTACGGATCACCAGGATGTAGCGGACCTTTTCCTCCTCCTCGATGAGGACCCGCCCGGCGGCATAGCTCCTGTGGATGACCCCATCCATCAGCTTCTCCCGGGATGCCTCGGGGAGCCCCCGAAACAGCCGGATCTTGTCCATGCAGGTGGTCCCCTCCTTTTCATAGGGGCAGTGTTCTCTGTTTCGTTCCATCCGAAAAACCTCCGTTCTGGCATCATCATACACGGCGGACCGATGAGAGGCAAACACCGCGTGTTGACAATTCCCATTCGATTGCGCAAAATAGTTCCTTGCCTGTGAATTGTATCGCGCTCCGGAGGGCACGGCCCGCCGGGGAAATGATAGGAAAGGAACTATGCTGAATCAATATTCAAGAATGGAGCTGGTCTTTGGACCGGAGGCGGTAAAGCTGCTGCGAGAAAAGCGTGTTGCGATCTTCGGGATCGGCGGCGTCGGCGGAAGCGTGGTGGAGGCCCTTGCCAGGAGCGGTGTCGGCACCCTGGACCTTATCGATGACGACAGGATCTGTCTGACCAACTTAAACCGTCAGCTCCTTGCCACAAGAAAGACCGTCGGGAAGTACAAGGTGGACGTGGCGGCAGAGCGCGTCGCCGATCTCGATCCCACGATCACCGTCAACACCCACAAGACCTTCTACCTCCCGGAAAATGCCTCGGAATTCGACTTTTCCGCCTATGACTACGTGGTGGACTGCATCGACACCGTGTCCGGCAAGATCAGCATCATCATGGAGGCCATTGCCTGCGGCACCCCGGTGATCTCGGTCATGGGCTGCGGCAACCGGATCGATCCCACCAAGCTCACCGTCACCGACATCTACAAGACCAGCGGGGATCCGCTCGCCCGGGTCATGCGCTATGAGCTCCGGAAGCGCCACGTGAAAAAGCTCAAGGTGGTCTACTCGACTGAGCCCGCGATCCGCCCCATCGACACGGACAACTCCTGCCTGCACCACTGCATCTGCCCGCCCGGCACCACCAGAAAGTGCACCGAGCGGCGGGACCTGCCCGGTTCCACGGCCTTTGTGCCGCCCGCAGCCGGCGCCATCGCCGCCTCGGTCATCGTCCGGGATCTCACACAGTTTGACCCGAGCGTTCGGACCAAGCAGGGCCTCGGTGACGCAAAAGCCAAAAAGAAACAGAGCGATGCGCAAAAGAAAACGGAAAACTGAAGAAAATCCACAGGGGCTGCTGCAGAAATGCAGCAGCCCCTGTTTTGATAACCGGGATTCCCTATCACCGGAGGCAGACGGCAACGCTTTCTCCTGTTCCGCTCATCACGCCGCAAAGCTCGAATCGAGAGAACCGCCTTCCGGAAGTCGGAGATTGCCGGTCGAGGCGCGGATGTCGAAGAATTCCCTCCGGCATGCACTGTGGCAGCTGTGTGTCAGATTACCTGGATCTGGCAGGAACGCATGACCTCCAGCGCCGCCTGCTGCTTCTCCGGCGTCGACCCGGCGCAGCAGGTGGGATCAACCAAGATCTTCACCTCCGGAAGAAATCCCTTCAGCATCAGCGCGTTGCTGATCACGCAGATGTCAGTACAGAGCCCCACGAGCTCAATCTCCAGCTTTCCCTTTTCCGAGAGTGCCTGCATCTTCTCGGCAAGCTCTACCGAGGCAAAGGTCTCCTTATTGTAGATGTGTTCCTGCGGGATCAATTTCACGATCTCCTTCGGCATCTTCCATCCGGGTGTTTTCCGGATGCAGTGCGGTACCGGGAGGTACTGCCCCTCCTGTGTCTGCAGATAGTCTTCCCCGTGGGCATCTCTTGTCGCCCAGACATCCTCCTTCTGATATGATTTGATCTTCCGGATGACATTTGGGACGATCGCCTGCGCTTCTTTTGTCCCAAGTGCTCCATCAATGAAGTCCCTCTGCATGTCGATGACAATCAGGACCTTCTGTACAGGCTCCTCCTGTTCCTCATCCAAGATGCCCAGGAGAGAGGGCTGATCTTCGATGATTTCTACCTCCCAGGATTCTGCCCACTCTCTGCCCTTTTGCTCAAGTTCTGCAAGGCGGAACCTGTCCCACCGGTTCCAGTCATCATGATCGCTGATCATGTCCTTGAACCTGCGGAAGGCGCCCCTGCCCTGGATGGCATCGTACAGATCATTCTGATAGGTTCCCTCAGGCAGAGCGTTCACATAGTCCTCCATGATGCTGTACTCATCGATCTGGTATTGACCTGGCAGAGGTATGTAGCGGTCGCTGTCCGAGATTGCCTCCAGTTTCTCCTCGCTTGCCGAATCCCCGTCGATGATGTTTTCCATTTCGTCATAATAGTGGAGCTCCCCGGTCTGCGCATCGAGGACTGTGACAGATGTATTGTCTGCCATTTCCATCGCATCCAGTAGTTCGCTCAGCCTGATCTGTGCTTTTTTCATTCTCCCCTTCCTTTCCTTCGGATCCCTGCCCGTTTCAGGATGACTGCGGTTTGGCATTAAACGTCTGTATTTGATGATTTTGGGTTGTTCTTCTTTTTGACAGCCATAATCAATACGCCTTGCTCTGACGCTCAATGTATTTGCGAATGGTTTCTTCGGAAACATCGCCTACGGTTTCAACGTAGTACGAATGATTCCAAAGCTGCCCTCTCCACAAATGGTTTCTTAACTCTGGATGCCTTTCAAATAGCATGCGGCCCGAAATGCCCTTCATGTATTTGACCAGATTTGTGATCGACAGCTTCGGAGGTGCAGACACGAAGCAATGTACATGATCAGCAGTGCCGACTTCGCATTCGTGGATGGTGAACCCCTTATCCTTGGCGACGAAAAGCAGAATAGCTTTCAGGTCCTTCTCAATTTCTGGGGTTAATACCTTCTGTCGGTACTTGACGCACCATACCACATGGTAATTGATATTGCACACGCATGTGCGGTAATGCACGAGGTTTGTTTTCATACCTATAGCTTAGCAGATATATAGCGGTATGTGTATAATCTATTTATAAAATCTTGTTGTAAGCTAAGCAATGCGTTGCAGCCGAGGAAGCGGGCTCGCTTTCATCTCGGCAATTGAATTGCCGAGAATTCCCGCTCGCAATCTTAAAGAGAGGTCTGTCGTAAAGCAGGGCAGCACCGAGTTGGCGATCAGCTCCGAGAAGGTGTACCGCTCGCTCTGCATCAGGAACCGGGAATCCGGCATCTTTTTGCGCACCAGATCGCCCCAGAAGCCAATCTCCGAGAACAGCAGCATGTTCTCGCCGTTCAGGTCCGCTAGGGTCAGGGAGGGCAGGTCCGACAGCGGGTGGTCCTTGGGCAGGTAGAACATCAGGCGCTCCTCCCCGATCCGGCAGATGGCGAGCTTTTCCCGCTCCACGACCTCCTGCCCCGGGTCTCCCGGCAGGATCACCAGCTGGTAGACCCCCTCCCGCAGTCCCTGCAGCAGGTCCTTGGGCAGGACCAGCTCCGTGGTGATGGACTTTTGCGGGAACAGATGGGAGATCGTCCCGATCAGGTCCGGCAGCTCCAGCGCCGCGGCGGACCCGATGGCGATCGTGCGGCTCGCCCGGTCAAAGGCGCACACCCTGGCGATCATCTCATCCGTCTGCTTCAGGAGCGTCGTGATCTCCTGGGCTGCATGGGTGCCGTTGTCGTTGAGCCGGATGCGGTTCTTGGTCCGGTCAAACAGGGCAACGCCAAATACGTCCTCCGCCTTCTTCATCGCCCGGGTGATGGTCGGCTGGGAGATGTCGACTGCTCATCCTCCTGTGTGAAAGTCGATTGTTCTGTCGTTCTGTCAGCCAGTATATGGCTTTTCTTCCGTACCGTATCGGTTCTGCATAGGAGGCTTCACGAATTGAATAGTCTGCAGGGCATAAAGAAGGCCTTCCGCTTGGAAGGTCTCTGCCCGGTTCAAGATACGATGTCAGTCCAGGATGTCCGAGGTGATGCGCCCGTTGGTGAGCTTTCCGCCAGCGATGGAGAGCGCAGGATAGGTCTCCTGCAGCGCCTGCACGGCCTTGCGGATGCCGCTTCCGCCGGAGGTCGCAAAGAGCTCGATCGTCTTCCCGGTAAAATCGTTTGCCTCAAGGAACGTGTTCACCTCGCGCGGTGCCTCGCCCCACCAGATCGGAAAGCCGATGTAGACAACGTCATAGGAGGCGGCGTCCACCTTCCCGTCCACAATCTCCGGACGGCTCGCAGGGTCTCTCATCTCCACGGTGCTGCGGGACTGCCGGTTGGTCCAGTCGAGGTCCTCTTTGGTATAGGGCGCGGCAGGACGGATCTCCACAAGATCTGCCCCTGTCACCTGGGCGAGCTCCTGGGCCCGCTTTCTGGTATTTCCGACACTGGCGGAAAAGTATGCAACAAGTTTTTTCATGGTGTCTCCTTTCCTTCCGGCAAGAGCTGCAGCAGACAGCTGTTCACCAGATCATAGATTGTGGCATCGATGCGGGGAATCCCGGCGGCCTTCATGGCCTCCAGCTGCTTGGGTGTGGGCTCCGCGTAAGGATACACGCCGTTTAAAAATGGCAAAAAGACGAGGCGAAACCGCTCCCGTTCTTCTTCCGTCATCTGGGGGAAGTGCCGCAGAAGGCACCCGTCCAGCGCCTTCACCGAGTGGCAGTAGCTCACCTTGAAGTCGGTCAGGCGCCCGATCCGGCTGCTGTCCTCGATCTCATGGAGGTTCAGGGACTGGATCTTGAGCATGGTCCTTCGCTCTTCCAGGGAGGCGGCCAGCTTGCCGCAGAACTGTTCCCTTGGGAGCGGCTCCTCTTCCCGAAGCGCGTCAAGATCCACGATCCAGGCCTCATACTCCCTCTGCAGCAGCCCCAGAAAGATCTCTCCGATCGTGTCGAAGTAGTTGTAGATCGAGGGCCGCGAGATGCTGGTCCGCTCCGCGATCGCCGCAAAGGTGATCTCCCGGAATGGTTTGCTCTCATAGAGGGCGCAGCAGCCGTCGAGGATCTCGTCCCGCCTGTGCGCCACCTGTTCCCTGGATGCCCTTGCCATGTTTCCTCCTTTTATTGACTTTGTGTCAATATAATACTCCCGTCTGCCTCCCGCGTCAACCCGAGCCGGAAAAAGGCGGGCACCGGCAGCCAAAATCCGCTGCCGGCGCCCGTAATATTTTCGCTTATGAGGCATTCTCCGGGAAGAGTTTCAAGAACCAGACTTCCTGGAGACCCTTTTTCCACTGGTCATTGGGGATGCGCTTTTTCTCGACAAAGCCCATCTTCCGATACATGGACATCGCCTTCTCGAGGTCAGAGGTCATGGCCAGCTGGATTCCGACATAGCCAGCTTTGCTGGCAAACTCCACCGCCTTCGTCAAAAGCTCCCGGCCAAGGCCGATGCCCCGATACGCGCGCTCCAAAAGGAATCACCTTAGTTCCGCATAGTTTTTCTCCGGCACCTCGTCCAGCACCGCGATGGTGCCCTCAAACGCCGGGGTATCGCCGTACTCCCTGCCGTAGATGCGCCCGTGCATCCGGACGATGTTGCCCAGATCCCCGGTGTGCACCTCATTCCGGATGTCGATGTCAGAGAGCTTCACGTTCTTTCCGCCGGAGAGGAGCACCTGCGCCTTGGTCAGGCTGGCGGCAAGCTCCTCCCGCTCCCCGGAGGATAGGCCGCTGATGCGGTCCCGGATCAGGTCATCGGAGAGGCTGCTGAGTTTTTCGGTCTCCAGCTCCCCCACTTTGGTCGGGGAGAGGCTCTGGGACCTTTTGTCCCTTGCATCCTTGGTCTTTTCCATGAGGCCGAGGCGCTCGAGTTTGCTGACCTCCCGGCTCAGATATCCCTTGTCCATCAGAAAATCCCCGGCCAGGTCTTTCAGACAGCAGGTGCCCTCCTCGTGAATCCGATATAAGATCCTGATCTCCGGGAGCGAATACGCGCTGCTCAGATAGGTCTTGTTCCAAATGCCCAGGAGGTTCGTGTAATACCGATCGAACTCCCGAATCACTGCAATGTCCTGCGCTTCACCGTCCATGTCGTACTCCTTTCCGGCGATCCTGCCGTGCAACGACCTGAGGATCGCACATAGTTGTATTTGGCAACTATATGGAGAATATTTATTGCTTTTGGCAACTTAATGGACTGGCTGAAAAGAGCCGGGCTGACGCGCTGGCAAGTCTCCTGCGCCTCTGCCCGGCCTTTGCTATCGAATTTTGTGTTCGAACGATTGCGTGTCTCCCGCTGCACTCACAAAAGCTGAATGGTTCCTCCGGTCACCAGGCGGCCGCTGGCTCTGTCATAGAGCAGGACCTCTCCGCCGAAGAGATCAATGCGCACTTTGGTTCCGATGGGATAGGTAACGCCACCGAAGATCACCCCTGTCAGCAGATAATCTCCCACGCGGATTTTCAGCGTGGATTCCATACCGGTCGGCATCGCGCCGTAGACAATGGCCTCCAGGGTTCCCTCTTTCTGCTCTGTGATGCGGATCCGTTCCGGGCGCACCGCCAGTACGAAATCTTCATCGGTCAGAACGGGCTCCTCCGCAAGGGAGTCATCCTCTTCCTCCACCGTGTCGATGTGGTACTGGAAGACCTCGTCCTTGTTTTCCTTCTCCACCGCGCGCTTCTGATTCTGCTTCTTTTCTTCCTCTTCTCTGACTGCCCGCTCCTGGAACCACTCCCTCATGTCGATGGCCTGGGAAGGCGTGAAACGGACCTTCTGCCCGTTCAGAATTGTGAAGACAAAATTTCCGTCCTCCCCCTGACTTCCCTTTGCATTCAGAAAATTGATAGACGGATTTCCCACAAAGTCCGCCGTGAACAGATTGACCGGGTGATTGTACACGGTCAGCGGCGGATCATACTGCTGCAGCACGCCGTTGTTGATCAGACAGATCTTGGTGGAGAGCGTCATGGCCTCCATCTGGTCGTGCGTGACATAGACAAAAGTGCTCCCGGTCTCCACGTGCAGACGCTGCAGTTCGTAGCGCATCTGAATTCTCAGCTTTGCATCCAGGTTGGAGAGCGGCTCATCCATAAACATCACCTGCGGCTGCGGTGCCAGGGTTCTCGCGATGGCAACCCGCTGCTGCTGACCGCCGGAGAGCTCCGCCGGATACCGATCCATGAACATGCCGATTTTGACCACTCTTGCGGCACGGCGCACCGCGAGATCAATCTCCTCCCGGGAAAGCTTTCTCACTTGCTTCCTGACCGCGCCGTTGACCATGACCTCGCATTTCTCATTCAGTTTTTCTCCCCTGGCGGCATGCGCTTTTTCCAGTTCTTTCCATTTTTGCTGGAGCTTTTCAGCCTCCTCGCGGGCTCTCCCGGCAGGGTCCTGGGCATCCTGAATCTTCAGGGCATACAGCTTCTTTGCTGTATCCATGGAGATCGTAAAGGTGTTGATCAGGCGCAGATAGAGCTTCTCCATCTCCGTCTTGCCGTCTCTGCCGCGGCATTCTTCGGCAATGTCACAAATCCGCTCCGGATTTCTCAGGGCCCGCAGCAGATCGCTGACAACCTTCGCCTCAACGTCCAGAACCGGCAGTTCTTCCTTCACATTTTTGAGGCCGAAAGAAATATTCTGATAGACCGTCATGTTCGGCCAGAGGGCATAGTTCTGGAACAGGAAGCCGACACGTCTCTTGCTCGCCGGCACATTGATTCCCGCCTCGCTGTCGAACACCACCTGGTCGCCAATCTCAATTCTGCCCTCGGTCGGCGTCTCCAGTCCCGCAATCATGCGAAGGGTAGTGGTCTTGCCGCAGCCGGAGGGCCCCAGCAGGGTCACAAAGGCATTGTCCTCTATCGTCAGGGAGAGATTGTCCACACCATAAAAGTTTTTCCATCTCTTTGTTACGTTCTTCAAAACGATCTGCGGCATATCAGTCTCCTTTATTACCAATGCCCGAATCCAGGCTCGCCCCGGTCAGCTTGTTCACCAGGAAGTTGAAAACCAGGATGGTCACAATCAAAATCAGGTTGATGGCGCTGGAAAAGGCATACAGTCCCATCTCATCGAAATAATCCAGCGTAGTGGACAGGATAAAGCCCTGGGTGCACAGAAGCAGGAACAGGGACAGCTCCCGCAGGCAGGTCATAAACGGAAGCATGTATCCGCTGAGAATACTGGTCTTCTGTATCGGAATGATGATGTGCGTCATGCGGCGGATCCAGGGAACATTTTGAATCTGCGCCGCCTCTTCGATTTCACCGGACAGCTGCAGCATCGAGTTGAGTGCATTCCGCGATGCGAACGGAATGTACTTGACCGTGCCGGCCAGGATCAGCAGGGTATAGGTGTTGAACAGATTCACCCGCTGCGTGGAAAACAGGACGAAGAACGCGGCACTGACTGCAATACTCGGCATCAGGTAGGGGAGAAAGGCAATGCTGTTCACATAACTCGCCCACTTGGATCTGCGATGGCGCGAGACGGCATAGCCGATCAGTGTACCGATGGTTCCCGCCAGCAGTGAGCAGGCCACCGACACCTTCAGCGTCCCCGCGTAGGCATTCCAGATGGTCTTGTTGTAGAGAATTCCCATCTGACCGTAGAGAGCACTGTCATTGCTGTCTCTCGTAATCCACCACTTGGTCGTCAGATGCGACGCGTTTCCCGTATAGAGGAAACTGTAGTCTCCTGGATTCGGGAGGAATGTCTCAAAGGCAAACAGCACAATCGGGAAGATGCTCGTGAAGAACGTCAACACAATAAACAGCACCGCCAGGATATGTTTTCCCGCATGCAGGTTCGTCCTGGAGAGCTGCCCGCTCTTTCCGGTCACGGTTGTGTAATTGGCCCGCGACTTCAGGCTCTGCTGATTGAGCCCCAGGATGAGAATTCCCAAAAACATCATGATCAGCGCCAGAATGCTGGCCTCTCCTGTGTACTTGGAATTCATGGAGATGTACTTGGTGGAAAGGGTAGACAGTCCCAGATAGTGCGGAACCGGATAGCTTCCCATCGTGCTTCCGAAGACCAGAAGAATCGTGGAGAGGATCGCCGGACGGACCATCGGGATCGTAATCCGCCAGGTAATTCTGTGCCGCGGCGTATTCAGAATCATTGCCGCCTCTTCCAGATTGGCATCCATGTTCTGAAAGATGCCGCCGATCAGAATGTAGGCGAAGGGAGCATAGTGCAGGCCCAGCACCATCGCACTGGGAAACAGTCCCCTGCACCACCAGGACGGCATACAGATTCCGGTCAGAGAGGCAAGCAGGCCATCCGATGTGCCCGTTACACGGTTGGAGTTGAACACGTTCTGCCAGCACACAGCCAGTGTCCACTGCGGCATAATGTAGGGAAAGATGAAAATCGAGCTCAGATATTTTCTGCACTTCATGTCCGTGCGCGTGATCAGGTAGGCAAAGACGCCGCCGTACAGAATCGAGATCACGCAGGTCAGCACCGCCAAAAGAAGTGTATTCAGGAGCGGTTCCCAGAGGTTGGTTCGCGCAAGCCGGCTCGTAAACAGATCGGTATAGTTGACCACGGAGTATCCGCTGGTCTTTTTTGTCAAATAAGCATCAATGGTGCCGGGGTGAATCTGGAAGGTGTCCCGGATAATGGCAATGACCGGCAGAACCGTGGAGATCGTGCAGACAATGCCAAAGATCAGCAGAATGACGCGGGAGGGATCCTGAAACCAGATCCGAAGCCGGTTTCCCACTGGGGCCTTTGCTTTCTTTGCATGCATCATGAAACCGTCCTTTCACAAAATTGGGCCGCTGCACCGGAATCTGATTCCGTCTGCAGGAGCCCAATCCGTCTACAGCTTATGTATCATCTTACCTCATCTCACTGTGCTGCATCCGGGGACCACTTGGTCAGGCCCTCAATCCAGCTGCCGATTGTCCAGTCAGCATCTGCGCAGTACTGGGGCTCCTCCAGCACAAGGTGTCCATCTCCGGTCCACCATTCATATCCTCTGTCATCCTTTGCGGGATAGGTGTCCACACCGTCCACATATCCGCCTTCCTTGTGGTTGTACTCTTCCTCCGTCTCCTCCATGACTTTCGGATTCGAGGAGTAGCCTCCCATATCCTTGCCCCAGGCGGAGAAACCGTCTTTTGTGGTCGTCAGATAGGAGATAAATGCGCAGGCAGTCCAGGGAAGCGGGCTGTTGTCCGTGACAAACAGGTAGTGGCAGTAGCCATAGCCGCCGATACCCTGGTAGCCATCCTGATAAGCCGCCACCGTGATGTTGTTGACGGAAGTCTCCGCAGATTCCTCAATGGAGCGAAGCTTGGAGTAAACCAGCAGGCCGCTCTGATCGGTAGCAGAGGCAGCCGTCAGTGTCTCACAGATGGGTCCGTCATCGGTCTGGGCGTTGTAGTTTTCCATCCACAGGCGGATCCAGGCCAGTGCATAGGCGCCATTCTCATCAAGGCCGAAATCCGAGGCATCCTGCTGCTCTTCCTGGATGTAGGGGTCGAAGTATGCCTTCTCATCATCAGAGAGCTGATCATAGGCATCCTTCAGGACGGCGGCATACTCCGGTTTTGTCAGCATGGTGAGGAAGTTTTTGCCCACCACCTCGGAGTCAATGTCCATGAACAGGGGATGTTCCCCTTCCCGGATGAAGTCCCAGCAGTTGTCAAAGGTCTTGGTGCCGGTGTTATTAAACATGAAAACCTTGTTCAGGGTCTGCAGCGGCAGGAATCCCTCATAGGCATCTGCCGTTGTGCCGTTGGCCTCTGCCCACTCCTTCGGAATGAAGGTATCCAGCACACCGGTATCTGCCATCTTGGACTGGATCTGGTTGCCATCCTGGATGAGCGTCATGGCAAAGGTGCCGGAGCTCTTTGCGCTGTCGGCTGAGAGCTGATCAAAAATCTTGTTGTTCTTGGGCTGCTGCCACTCATATTCCATCGAGTAGGACGGGTCAATAGTCTGCAGATATTCAATAAAGAGCGGCAGCGCCGTCTTGCCGCGGGAACTGTTGCCAACGCCGTAAAACGTCTTCCCGTTGGACTCTTCAATTGCTTTCTGGGCCAGCTCGTCGAGTGTCATGCCCTCGGCTTCCTGGATGATCTGCTGTGTGGGCGTCAGGTCTGCCGTATCGGTTTCCGTCTCCTGGATCGTGGCCTCCGGTGCGGCAGCTTCCGCTGTGGCGGCTTCTGTGGCCGCAGCCTCCGCCCCCGCGGTGGTCTCCCCTGAAGTGGTGCTCTGGGCAGAGCCGCTGCCAGAACTGCCGCATCCGGCAAGTGCTGTCGCCGCCAAAAGTCCGGCCATCATGCAAGATAAGAATTTCTTTTTCATGAACCAACCCTCCTTATTCTCCGCTCAGACAGCTTCCCCTGCTGCCTCCCGAGCGGTGTCTCTGTTTCTGTCTTCAGGGTATTGGTTTTGGCGATATTTCACAATCAGGCAAATCTGACATTGTTTTCAAATTTCAGATCATGCACAAATTGCACCAGATTATTGGATGAATATTCAGCATATCGCACATAGATTATCGTGAGGCATTTTGGAGCATGTTGTCATTTTTTGTTCTTTGAAAGTCTGCAAAAACACCTGCCCGATCCGGTCTGACCGGCGGGCAGGTGTCTTTTAGGATCTGAACTGATTCTGATAGTCTGAGGGGGTACAGCCCACATATTTGCGAAACGTGGTAGAGAAGTAGGCGATGTCGCTGTAGCCGCACATCCCGGCGATCTCATAGACCTTGTAGGCATGCATCTGCAGAAGACTTTTGGCATTTCGAATCCGGACCATGGTGATGTATTGGGCAGGGGTGATTCCGGTATTCGCACGGAACTGACGTGTCAGATACCCGTCACTGATTCCGAGTGCTTCCGAAACCGCGCAAACGCTGAGGGTCCGCTCCCCATAGTGCTCTTTGATGTACTGCATGGCGCGCCTGCAATAGAGATTGTCCGTGACTGGATCCCGGAGGGCGGGTGCAATCGCCCGCTGCTCACCAGGCAGGTCCGGCGGCACCGCCGCAGAAGTTTCGCTCCCGGAGGGCGGGATTTTCCAGCCACGCCTCTTTACCACCTTTGCGACCGCTGCCTCAAATTCTTCGTCCTCGAAGGGTTTCAGAAGATAGTCCGCAGCGAGAAGCCGGAGCGCATCCCGCGCATAGTTGAAGTCGCTGTACGCCGTGAGAAAAATGACATCGATCGTGCTGCCCTCCGCGCGCAGGCGCTGCAGCATCTCCAGACCGGTCATCTTGGGCATCCGGATGTCCGAGACACACAAATCCGGAGAGAGCGTATGCACCGCATCCAGACCCTCCAGACCGTTGTTACAGGTCCCGCAGACCTGAAATCCCATCGATGGCCAGTCAATGGAACGGGCAAGTCCCTCCCGCACCAGTTTTTCATCATCCACGATCAGTACCCGGTGTATCCCCTGATCCATCCTGTTTTCCTCCCTCTGTATTGCCCGGCGGGAGGAGAATCTGAATCCGTGTTCCTCCTTCCGCAGGCCGTTCTGCACGAAGACCATAGCGATCCCCGTAATTCATCCGCACAATCCGGTCCACATTGGAAAGTCCAAGATGTCCCCGGATTCCCTCCCAGTTGTGCGTATTGATTCGCACAAACATGTCCTCCGGTATCCCGCTGCCGCTGTCCGCAACCGTGAGAATCAAAAAGCCATCATCCTGCACAGCCGTCACCTCCACCGTCCCTTCATCGGATTCCTCCAGGCCGTGGATGCAGGCGTTTTCTACGATCGGCTGGAGAATGAGCTTCGGGACTTTTCTCTCCCGGAGGAATGCCGGAAGAGAAAAGGTAAACACAAATTTGTTCGCAAAGCGGATATTCTGAATGCTGGCATAGTTCTCCGAGAGCGAAAATTCCTCCGCAAGGGTAATCATCGGCTCCCCTGAAATCGCCGTCCGAAGGATCTTTGCCAGCTTGCTCGAGAGTTGCGCTATCTCCGGGACTCCACCCGCCTTGGCAAGCCACTTGATCGAATCCAGAGTGTTGTAGAGAAAATGAGGATTGAGCTGTGCCTGCATCATGGCAATCCGCACTTCGTTGAGCTGCTTCTCGTTCTCGATGCGCTCCTGTAAATTCTGGTCAATCCGCTCCGTCATCGCGTTGAAACTGGAAGAGAGCTGCCCCAGCTCATCCGTTCTCCCCTCCGGGATCCGGACAGCGAGATTTCCCTTCTTCACCTCCCCCATCGCACGGTTCATCACAAGAATCGGCTTGGTAAAGTTTTGGGAGACCTTCACCGAGGCCAGCGCACAGATGGAGAGGCTGATCGCTGCAAAGAGCAGCACCAGGCGATGCATGGCATGTTCCATTGCCACATCAAACAGGGGCCGCTTCATGAGAATCACCGTGAGTCCTGTGTCCCCCACCGGACGCGCATACGTCTCAAATCCCTCCAGTTCCGGATCACCGTCTGCCGCAAACAGAGCACTGCGAAGGACAGCTGCTGCATCCAGCTGATGGGCAGTGGTTGTCGCGTATACCTCCTCATACCATCGGTTGACCAGAAGAATTCCATCCCGGGAAGGCAGCGAAGAGGCGAGAAGGCGTTCCAGATTTTCCTTTGTCACCGTGGCAGTCAGATACCCCACGGTTTCTCCGTTCCCATCCTGCACTGCCCTGGCACATCGGATTCGGACCTCTGTATTGCTCTCCGTGGAGCCGCTCCCGGTCCTGCAGGCCCAAACGGCCATGGAAGCCGGCTGTTCTTCCGCCATGCCCAGGATTCCGAAATAGGCAGGTAGGCTCTCCCCGTTTTGTCCCTGCCCCGTCGTGTACCGGCAGACACCGTCCGCGTCCAGCAGATCAAACCGGGCAAAGTTCCTCGCCTCCTGCGTCTTTTCATAGAGCAGCCCGTTGACTTCCGCATCTCCAGAGTTTTTCCGGGACAGTCCGCTCTGAATCATCTCCTGCCCCTGCAGTGCTTCCATGGAGGAGGATATCTCCTCCATCCGGCCTGTGAGCAGTTCACACTCCTGTGAGATCTCCTCCATCGCCTCCGTGTGGTTTTCCTGGCGGAGCTTGTGGCGAAATACGGTAATCATGACAAAGCCGCAGAGAACCAGCGGTACCACGGAGATGGCAATAAAACTCACCAGCAGTTTTTTTCGAAAGGACCCGGAGAGATATCTCACCAGATGGCTGCGCCGCAATCTATTCCACCGCATCCGCAGCCTCGCTTTCTGCCTTCTGCGTATCTGCCCAGATCTGCATCAGCTCATCCTGGTGCTGTGCAGTCCAGTCATAATCAAAGGGCACGATCTTCATCTCTGCCGGACTTGCAGCGTCAAGATCCCGCCGCACACTTCTGCGGTACATCTGATCCTGCAGCAGCCGCTGTACCGGGACGCTGACTGTAAAATCGATGAATGTGCCGGCATTGGAAGCATGTGGGGCTCGCTTTACCATAGCGGCTGCATCCGGCACGACACAGGTACCCTCTTCCGGGTAGATCACCGCCAGTGCTGCCCCCTGGGCAATCCGTTTCTTTGCTGTCTCCTCCAGTGTGATTCCGACCCGGAGTGTCCCGTTCTCCACACTGTCGACCACATCCGCACTTCCCCCGCAAAGCTTGCCATCCAACTGGGAGGCAAGCGCCGGGATACAGCGCTCCGGATCCTCTCCCAGGATCTGCGGAATCGCCGCCAGGATGGTGACACTGGTCCCGGAGGTTCCGGGATCTGCAAAGGCAAGCTGTCCCTTCCACTTCTCATCGCCAAGCAGTTCTTTCCAGCTCTTCGGTGCGGCGTCTTCCTCCACCAGACGGGTATTGTAAATAAAGACCAGCGGCAGTTCGGAAAAGGGCGTCCACACTCTATCTTCATCAGCCTTCGTGAGATTCAGACTGGCAGACGCAGAACTCTCATACCGGTCAAAACAGTCCTGATAGGCGTTGTAGCTCTCCGCGCCTCCACCGAACATGACATCCACCGTACCCTGTCCGAAATTCCGAATGTCCTCCATCAGTTCCGTTGTTCCGCCATCCCGAACCTCGACATAGATCCCCGTCTGATTCTCGAACTCCTCCACAATGGGCTGATAGACCTCCGGCTTGTGGGATGTGTAGAGGACAAGCCGGTCCTCTTCTTTGACAACAGGCAGCAGTTCACTCTGCCCGGCTTCCTCCTTACTCCCGCAGCCAGCAAGGAGCGCACACCATAGCAATACGGTGATCCCCAGCACCGCATGTCCTGTTTTTCTCCTTCGATCTTTTGACATCCCCCTGTTTCCCCTGTTTGCAGCCAACTATTTATGAATATTGCTTAATAATTAACCTATATGTTGTCTCATTGCGGTCATTATGTCAAACTTAACTTTCTTATTGCCTATTTTTGGATTTTCCAAATTCCTGGAATTGACAATAGTCCGATATCAGACTACACTCTGTTCCGGCTATGAAGTCCGATGTCGGACTGCAAGGAGAAAACCATGAACGACGAGAAGACCAGCACCATCCGGCGCTTTAACCGCATCAACGACGAGATCACGTCCCTGTACCACCGGGCCAGCACCAAACTCGGCTTTTCTGACAGCGAGCTGATCATCCTTTACCTGCTCTCCAGCTATGACGGAGAGCTGACCCAGAGCTGCGTCATCGATCTGACCGGGATGAGCAAGCAGACCGTCAACTCCTCCGTGCGGCGCATGGAGCAGGCGGGCTGGGTGGTGCTCGGCGAGAGGACAAACCACCGACGGGTGATCCGCTTTACCGAGGCGGGAGAGGAGCTCTCCCGGGAAGTGATCCAGCCCTTTATGGAGCGCGAGGAGAGCCTTTTTGCCGACTGGACGACAGAGGAAAAAGAGGCCTTTTTGTCCCTGCACATGAGGTACCGGGACGCCCTCCGCCAGATGGTGGAGACGCTCCCGGACCGCCGGGGCAAAAGTTTAGGGGAGGACCATTCATGAGCAGAGAAAAGACAAAGAAGGCGGCGATCCAGCTGTCTGACCACTTCACCACGGGGAAGATGCTGCGGTTTACGCTGCCCTCCATCGTGATGATGATCTTCACCTCCATCTACGGCATGGTGGACGGGTACTTCGTGTCCAACTACGTGGGCGCCGTGCCCTTTGCCTCCCTGAACCTGGTCATGCCCTTTATCATGATTCTCTCCGCCGTGGGCTTCATGTTCGGAACGGGCGGCACCGCCCTGGTCTCCATGACCCTCGGCATGGGGGAGCACAAGAAGGCAAACGAGATCTTCTCCCTCCTCACCTACCTGCTGATCGCCTGCGGCGTGGTGCTGGGGGTCATGGGCTTTGTGATTGCCCCCTGGATGTCCCGCATCCTCGGCGCCACCCCTGAGATGCTGCCCTATGCGATCCAGTACATCCGCATCAACATGATCGGCATCCCGTTCTTTATGCTCCAAAACCTGTTTCAGAGCTTTCTCGTCGCCGCAGAGCGCCCGCGCCTGGGGCTTCGGGTGACCATCCTGGCGGGCTGTACCAACATGGTTCTGGACTGGCTCTTTGTCGGGGTTCTGGGCCTTGGCCTCGGCGGCGCCGCGGCCGCGACGGTCATGAGCCAGATGGTGGGCGGCATAGTGCCGCTTCTCTACTTCCTGCTTCCCAACAAGACGATCCTGCGCCTTGGGAAGACCCACATGGACGGATCTGCGGTCTTCAAGGCCTGCACCAACGGCGCCTCGGAGTTTCTCTCCAACTGCGCCTCCTCCATCGTGGGCATGCTGTACAACCACCAGCTTCTTCGCTACATCGGCACCGACGGCGTCGCCGCCTACGGCGTCATCATGTACGTGAACTTCACCTTTGTGGGCATCTACTTCGGCTACTCCATGGGCATCGCGCCGGTGGTCGGCTACCACTACGGGGCGGACAACAAGGAGGAGCTTCGGGGGCTCTTTCGCAGATCCCTCCGGATGATCCTCACCGCCGCCGTCCTGCTCACCCTGCTCTCGGAGGTCTCCTCCGGATTTCTCGTGCGGATCTTCGTGGGGTATGACCCGGAGCTCTTTGCCCTGACCGTCCACGGCTTTCGGATCTATGCCATCGCCTTCCTGTTCATGGGTTTCAACATCTTCGGCTCGGGGTTTTTCACCGCGCTGAACAACGGAAAGGTCTCCGCCCTGCTCTCGGTGGCGAGGTCCCTGGTCTTTCAGCTGGCCTCCATCTACCTGCTGCCGGCGCTGCTCGGCGCCGACGGGCTCTGGTGCGTCGTGGTGGCCTCTGACGGCCTGTGCCTTATCCTCACCATCTGGATGTGGATCCGGTACCAGAAGGCCTACGGATACTGATATCCTGATTTTGCGCAGAAAAGGGAGCTGCCTTTTGATATGTGGGCAGCTCCCTTTGTTTTTGCATGTTTGTCAATCCTGCCGGCAGGCAGCCACAAAGGCGGCAAAGATCTTCCGGCTCGCCTCATCCGTCCGGAAGAGATACTCCGTGTGCCACTGGATGCCCCAGACAAAGCGGCTCTTTTTCCGGTGCAGGGCCTCGATCAGGCCATCCTCCGAGACCGCCATGACAGAGAGGTCCCCGGCAGGCTCTTTCACCGCCTGGTGGTGGATGCTGTTGACCGGAAGGACGCTGGTTCCAAGAAGATCATAAAGCGGCGTCCCCTCCAGGATGTGCACCAGGTGGGCGGGCAGCTCATAGGGCTTTTCCATGTGGTGCGCGATGCGGGAGGGGCGCTATGTCGGCAGGTCCTGCCAGAGCGTGCCCCCGAGGGCTGCGTTCAAAAACCGAATCCCGCGGCAGATGCCAAGGACCGGTTTGTCACGGGAGATCGCACCGGCGAGGATTTTCTTTTCCAGCGCGTCCCGCTCCCTGCAGGGCACCACGCTCACAGAACGGGGCGCTTCCCCGTAGAGGCCAGGGTCCACATCCTGGCCTCCGGTGAAGAGGAAGCCGTCACAGACAGAGAGGAGCTCTTTTATGTCCCCGTCCTCCCCCGCAAAGGGGAGCGTCACGGGGATGCCGCCCGCCTGCTGAATGCCCTCCAGGTAGCCGGGAAGCATCCAGAAGCTCTGCCTCTTTTCATCGCACAAGGGGAGCACGCCCACCACCGGTTTTTCCATCTGCGTCTTCCTCCGTTTCGCTTTTGTTTTCCATCATAGTACAATATTCCCATCTGATCAGGAGGCCGAAACATGAACTTTACCGTTTATTGCAAAGACAACGCCCCGGCTCCGGACCTCTCCCGGCTCGCCCATTGCCTTACAGGGGAGGGGGACTGGGACCTTCTCTGCGTGGCAGGGGATCCTGCTGCCCCTGCTGCCGCAATGGGAGCCGGCAGGCAGGGAGATGGAGACTTTGCGCTGACACTCGTCGCCCTCTCCCCTAAAGAGGAGCCGGGCGCAATTCTCTCGGAGCTTTTCGATCACCTCGCGGAGGCGCTCTCTTCCGGAAACCGGCAGGGAAAGCTCTTCCTTACCGAATCCCGGATTCTTCCCGCCTTTGCGCCAACAATCCGCCCCCTCTTTTCCCACGCCGGGGCCGGAATCCTCTCCCGTCCCCTCTTCTGGAACGACATCACCGATGTCCCCGGCGTGCGGGTGGGGCAGGTGACAAAGGAGGAGGGCGCCCATCACACCGGGGTCACGGTGATCCTCCCCTGCAGCGGGAACATCTATGAGCAAAAGCCCGTCGGCGCCTCCTTTGTCTTGAACGGCTTTGGGAAGACCATGGGCACCATCCAACTGGAGGAGCTCGGCACCCTGGAGACCCCGATCGCCCTGACAAACACCCTGTGCGTCGGGAGGGCGGCGGACGGCCTGGTCACCTACACCCTCCGGGAGGGGGAAAAGAGGGGCGCACGGATCACCACCGTGAACCCGGTGGTTGGAGAGACCAACGACGGCACGATCAGCGCCATTGAGGACCGGGTCATTGCCCCGGAGGATGTCCTTGCCGCCATCGACCGGGCGGGAAAGCACCCGCAGCTTGGCTGCGTCGGCGCGGGAACCGGGACCATCTGCTTTGGCCTAAAGGGCGGCATCGGCTCCGCATCGAGAAGGATCCGCATCGGGCAGGACACCTACACCCTGGGCGCCCTCGTGCAGACCAACTTCGGACGGCTCCCGGATCTTGTCATCCGCGGCGTTCCCGTCGGGAAGAAGATCCTGGAGCGGCAGAAGGGGGAAGCACCCCTGTCCCCGGAGAAGGGCTCTGTCATGGTGGTTCTCGGCACAGACCTTCCCCTCACGGCAAGGCAGCTCCGGCGCGTGTTGAAAAGAGCAGGCGCTGCCCTCGCGCGGCTTGGCTCCTACTACGGCCAGGGAAGCGGCGACGTGTTTCTCGGCTTTTCCAGCGGGAACTGCCATCCAGACGGAAATGGCCCCGCGCTGCAGACCCTCTCGTGCCTTCCGGAGAACGAGATGGATCTTGTCTTTCGGCCCGCTGTGGAGGCGGTGGAGGAGGCGATTCTTCGCTCCCTCCTCTTCGCCGGCTGGCGGACCGCCCGGGACGGCACCGTCATTCACGCGCTCTTTGAGTACGCGGATCTTCTCCCGGACGGGATCCTCACGCTTTTTTGAGGACCTGGTCCTCCCGCGCAAAGGCGATGAACCGCCTTGCGGCGGGGGAGGCCTCCTTCAGGGAGGGGACCGCAATGCCGAGGCTGATGTACTGCGGCGGGTCAAAGGGCACTTCAAAGACCCTGCCGTGCCACTCCTTCGAGATCAGCCGCTGGTGGAAGCTGATTCCAAGGCCTGCCGCCACCATCTGGTAGGTGACAAAGCCTTCCTTTGTCGTAAACCGGGTGTCCGGGTGCAGGTGCCACCTGGCAAGGAGCCGGTCCTGGTCCGTGTCCTCCCCGGGGTGGGTGTGGATGAAGCACTCGGCATTGAGGTTTTGGACGGGATAGAAAGAAGCCCTTGCCAGCGGGTGGGATTCGGGAAGCCACATGACGAGCTCGTCCCGGTAGAGGGGAATCCAGTCGATGCCGGAAGGCCCTTCCGGGTTTTCACTAGCGCAGAAGCAGCAGTCCACGGCGCGCTCCCGAAACCAGTGCAGGAGTTCTGCGTTGCTCCCCTCCTGCACGCTGACCCGGATGCCAGGATAGGCCGCAAGGAACCGGCTCAGGATCTGCGGCAGCCACATGGCGGAGATGGAGAAGTAGCTCCCGATGTGGAGGGTGCCGCACACCATGCCCCGGATCTCGGCGCTTCGCTCCTCAACATCCCGCTCTGCCTTTGCCACCGCGCGAAGGAGCGGGATCATGTCCTTTCCGTTGTCGGTCAGAACCACGCCCCGCTTGCTGCGCAGGAACAGGGGAAACCCCAGCTCCTCCTCCAGGCTCCCGATCATCCGGGTGATGCCGGACTGGGTGTAGCCCAGCCGCTCTGCCGCCGCGGTAAAGCTCCCGGTGTCCGCGGCCGCAAGAAACGCCTCACAGTGTATGCTGTCCATGCCGCTCCTTTCATGACGTTTCGTCATGATAAATATGTAAAATTGCTGTTTGTGTCATGACTGGGATCACTGTACAATGCGGAGGAATCGAAAGCCAATCCGGTGCCGGCAGAGAATGGGAGGCAATTCATGACAACAGAATCCGAAAAACTCAACTTTTCCTGTGATTACCTGGAGGGCTGCCATCCGAACATCCTCCAGCGCCTTATGCAGACCAACCTGATCAAGATGAACGGCTACGGCGAGGACCCCTGCTCAAAGAGCGCACAGGACCGCATCCGAAAGGCCTGCGGCGCGCCCGGCGCCGAGGTCCGGTTCCTTGCGGGCGGCACGCAGATCAACGCGGTCATGATCGACGCGCTGCTTGCCTCCTACCAGGGCGTGATCGCGGCAGAGAGCGGCCACGTCGCGGTCCACGAGGCGGGTGCCATCGAGGCAGGCGGCCACAAGGTGCTCACCCTACCCGGAAAGGACGGGAAGCTCTCCGCCGATGCGATCCGCGCCTTTGTGGAGGACTTTGCCGCGGACCCCAACCACGACCACGAGGTTTGGCCCGGGATGGTTTACCTCTCCCAGCCCACCGAGTTCGGCACCCTCTACTCCCTCGAGGAGCTCACCGCCATCAGCAAGGTCTGCCATGACAACCGCCTCGTTCTCTACGTCGACGGGGCAAGGCTTGCCTATGCCCTGGCAAGCCCGGAAAATGATGTCACGCTCCCGGACCTTGCCCGGCTCTGCGACGCGTTCTACATCGGCGGCACCAAGTGCGGCGCCCTCTGCGGGGAGGCCGCGGTTGTCCCGCATCCGGAGCTCATTCCCCACTTCTTCACGATCATCAAGCAGCACGGCGCGCTGACGGCAAAGGGAAGGCTCCTCGGCATCCAGTTCGACGAGCTCTTCCGGGATGACCTGTACCTCCACATCGGAGGGAGCGCTGTCCTGTACGCCCAGGAGCTGAAGAAGGCCCTGCAGGAAAAGGGGTATCCCCTCTACCTGGATTCCCCGACCAACCAGATCTTCTTTGTCATCGACAGCAGGCAGCGGGAACGCCTCTCTGCGCAAGTGGAATTCAGCATCTTTGAAAAGCTCGATGCGGACCACTATGCCGCGCGCCTTGCCACCAGCTGGGCAAGCAGCAAAGAGGATGTAAAGCGCCTGATCGCCCTTCTCTGAAACGCAAAACAGCGAATGAAACGACAAAAGCGGCAGCGATGCTTCCCTTGCGGGATCGCATTGCTGCCGCTGTTTTGATATCAGATCTTAGTCCTGTATCACGGATTCGGAGCGTCTTCGCCCGGACCTTACTGTGCGGTGCGGAAGGCTGCGACAAAGGCCTTGGCCTCGTCGGCGCTCATGCCCTTTTCGCTCTCGAGCTGCTTCTCGTACCAGTCATAAACGCTTGCGGAGGCATCCTCCAGGCCGGACAGATCCATCTCCTCCGCGGTGGTCACCTTCATGACGCCGGAGTCGGTCCACTCCTGCACCAGGGATGCCACATCCGCCCGGTTGATGGCGATCTGGTAGGCGACGGCCTTCTTGGCATTCTCATCGATCACGGCCTGCTGCTCCGGTGTGAACTGGTCATACGCCTTCTGGTTGATGCAGAAGAAGATGCAGTCGTAGTAGGCGTTCCACAGGCAGATGTAGTCCTGCACATCCTGCACCGAGGCGGAGTCGATGGAGGTCTCCGGGTTCTCCTGGCCGTCGATCGTCCCCTGCTGCAGGGCGGTGTAGGTCTCCGACCAGTTCATCGCGGTCGCGCTGCAGTTCCACGCCTTGTAGATCTGGGCGCAGAGGTCGTTGGAGCTGATGCGGATCTTGAGATCCTTGAGATCATCGATGGACTTCACCTCGTGCCGGGAGTTTGTGAGCTGCCTAAAACCGTTCTCTCCGATGCCCTCGCAGACCAGGCCGTACTCGGCCAGGGTGTCCTTCATCTCCTGTCCGCCGGCGCCCTGCAGGACATCGTCCACGTCGTCGTAGTCGGTGTACAGGAAGGGGAGCGACACGGCGTTGAACCGCGGATCAAAGTTGGCGTAGATCAGGTTGGAGTGGAGGGAGACCTGAATCGTGTCGCCGTCCATCAGCGCCTGGATGCCCGCCACCTGGTCTCCGTTGGTCAGCTGCTCTCCGGGGTAGACATCCACCTTGAACTGCCCCGCGGTGGACTGCTGCATCAGGGCGTTGAAGTAGTAGCCCGCCTGGGCCCAGGTGCAGGCCTCTCCCGGCGAGCAGTCGAAGTTCCAGGTCGTCGCGGGCCAGGGATCGCTCCCCGTGTAGACCGCGGCATTCTTCTGCGCGTCGTAATCCGCGGAATCCTCGTAGTCGTGATAGGTCAGGCCGTTCTGCGTGATCATCGAGGTGCCGGAGCCGGTGGAGGCCGTGTCATGCACAAACAGAAGGCTCACCCGCGGGACATAGGTCACGACAACGAGCACCGCAAGGCACGCTGCCACCATCGGCATCACCGCGCGGGAGATCTGGGGGAGGGTCACCTGCACGAAGCGCTCTGCCTTTTCCTTCAGGGACGCCGCGGCATCCTTCACCCGAAGGCCCATGGCGACAAACAGGTTGACGCCGACGGGCGGTGTCACCTGGCCGATGGCCAGGTTCACCGTGGAGAGGACGCCGAAGGCGATCAGGCTGTAGCCGAGCTGCTGTGCGACCGGCGCCATGACCGGGATGAAGATGTACATGGCGGAGTTCGCGTCGATAAAGCAGCCGGCGATCAGGAAGATCACGTTGACAATGAGCAGGAAGACCACCTTATTCGTCGAGACGGAGGCGAGCAGCGCCTGGGCGGCAGAGGAGATGCCAAACAGCGTGCAGCAGTAGGAAAACAGCGACGCGGAGGCGACAATCAGGAGAATCCCGCCAGAGGTCTTGGCGGACTCCACCAGGAGTCCCGGCAGGTCCTTCAGGTGAATCTCCCGGTACACGAACATGCCGATCACCAGGCCGTACACCACGGAGACGGCTGCCGCCTCGGTGGGGGTGAAGATGCCGCCGTAGATGCCGCCCAGGATGATGACCGGCATCAGGATGCCCCAGAAGGCCTCCCGGAAGCTCTTCCAGCGCTCCTTTCCAGAGCGCTTCTCATGGACGGGCTGGATGTTCTTTCTTCTCGCCTCGATGGCCACCACGACGCACAGGGCAGCGCCCATCAGGATGCCGGGGATGATGCCCGCCATGAACATGTCACCCACGTTGACGCCGACAATGGAGGCGTAGACGACAAAGGCGATGGAGGGCGGGATGACGATGGCAATGGAGCTCGAGGCAGCCAGGAGCGCCTCGGAGAACGCCGGAGAGAAGCCGGAGGCGATCATCGCGGGGATCAGGACCGCGCCGAGGGCCGCCACCGTGGCCGGGCCGGAGCCGGAGATCGCGCCGAAGAAACAGGCGACGACCACGCAGGTCATGGCCATGCCGCCCCGCCGGTGGCCGATCAGGTCATCGATGAAGGAGACCAGGCGCCGGGAGATGCCGGCCTTGGCCATGATGTTGCCGGACAGCACGAAGAACGGAATCGCGAGGAGCAGGAACTTGGCGATGCCGGTGTAGGTGTTGGTTGCGATCACCGACAGCGTCAGGGACTGATACTGCGGGACAAAGTTCATCGCGTACAGGATCGCGATCATCGAGGACATGCCAAGGCACAGGGCAATCGGCATGCCGACAAACAAAAGGACAAAGAAGGAGACAAAGAGAATTGCGGTGATCACTGCTCGTTTCCTCCTTCCTCAGGCTGTTTGGTCATGGCATTGATGAAGTTGCAGGTAAGATGCAGAAGCAGCGAGATGCCGCCGACGACGACAAAGAGCCAGAACCAGAGCTTTGGGATGTGCAGGATCGGCGTCAGGGTGTGGTCCGCTGCCATTCTGCCGATGCCCTCCACGGTGAGCACGGCCGCATAGATCATGGAGCAGACCCAGGAGATGGTCCGCAGGACCTTTTTGGCCTTGGGTCCCACCCGGTCCGGAATCAGGGTCAGGCTGACCAGTCCCCCGTCCTCCTGGGCCGCCACGCCGGAGCCAAGGAGAGAGATCAGGACAAAGACTGCCACCGTGATCTCCTCGGTAAAGCCCCAGGAGTGCATGAAGATCTTCCTTGCGATGACATTGCCGAATGTCAGCACCAGGACGAGCACCATGGCCGCCGACAGCACGAATTTCTCGACCGCTGTGACAGCCCGCATAAACTTCTGATACGCTTTCATATGCTTCCTCCTCCGAAAAAGGGTGTGTTCCGGACAAAAAAAATCCCTCAGAATTCGTGTCGGGACTGACCCGGCATCCATTCTAAGGGACGAAAAATCATGCTTTCCGCGTTACCACCCTTGTTCCGCAAGAGGAGGGCTGTCAGAAAAACAGCATCCTGCTGCGACACTTAGTGCGCACCAACATGCGCATTCCCGATCACGGGGGATTCCGGCGAGGCCTACTGGAACCTTTCAGCCTGCTTCTCAGGGAGGATATCCACCGCTCCTTCCGCACCCGCTCTCACCTAACCGGGCTCTCTGTATCTTCCAAGACGATGGCATTATTCCCATCAACGAATTTGAGGGACTTCTTTTCACTTGTCCGCGATCCGCTCGCGCGGATCTTTTCGGATTATGGACCCGTTTCCAGTTTTTGTCAACGGGATCGGTTTTGTAAGACGGCCGGCATCACATCGGGCGCTTCTGTGATTCGCCTGTGGATATCCAAGTTCCCCTTTCGATGAACCGATGATAGAGGCCGCAGGTGAACTACCCGCAGTTAAAACTGCGGGCTTCGGTGGTTTTTCCACCTCATTTGAGTTGCCTTCAACGGTGTCTTATACACAGATGGCTGTGATGCGCCGGAAATCTGGGGCCTAGCCCCATCCGAACCGGATGGTTGGTGCGCCGTTGCTTCTCTATTCACCGCTTTCGCGGGCAGTCACGGCGATTGATGTTTCTATATGGTTATGCGGCTTGCTCTTGATAATAAAGCCGCAGACCTTCCTCTTTGATGTTGATTGCTGCCTGCCAGTCGCGATCGATGATATTGCCACAGACAGGGCAGATATACAAACGATCACTTAGCGTCAGATCATCTTTCCTGGAACCGCAATGACAGCATGTTTTGGATGATGGATACCATTGATCGATTTTGACAAGTGTATGCCCGAAACGCTTGCATTTGTATTCCAGCATGCGTGTAAACATGCCCCAGCCTACATCCATAACAGATTTGCCGAGATGAAGACCTTGTGCCATGGCATGCATATTCAGGTCTTCAATGCAGATCACGTCATAATGATATGCGAGGTTATAGGACAGTTTGTCCAGAAAATCCCGCCTTTGTGCCGCTATTTTTTCATGCAGCTTTGCGATTTTGTGCTTCTGACGCTCGTAGCGCTTTGATCCGCGTTTCATACCTGACAGCACATGCTGAAGTTTTGCAAGTTTCTCTTCCTGCTGACGATAAAACCGTGGAAACTCTGCAGTGTCACCATCACTGTCAACATACAAGTGTTCCAATGACATGTCCAATCCGATGGCACGGATACCTTGGTTATCAGTATGCGTGTTTGCAGATGGAGCAGCTTTTGGTTCCTTGTATTCGTACTTGAGTGATACGAAAAATCTCCCGTTGCAGTCCATGGAGATGGTGGCTGATTTGAGAACGCCGCCTTTTTTGATTTTGCGGTGCAACTTCAGCTTGATGAGCGTTTTCAGCTTTGGAAGTTTCAACAACCCGGAGCTTTCATCATAGGTAAGATTGGAGTGTCCTCCATTGCTGACAACGTTTGTTGTGTAGGATTGCGCTTCGTGCTTGCTATGAAAGCGAGGCATTTTGGCTCTTCCTTCGTAGAAATTGGCCCACGACTGTTCGTATTCGAGCTGAGCATTTGCAAGTGCAAGCGAGTCAGCCTGCTTCAGCCACGGGCACTCTTCCTGGTCTTTATAATCCGCAGGAGTGTTATGGAGATGTATCCCCATTTCGTTGTACATGAACAGGTCATCTTCCAGCATGCGGTTTTTGAGCCACCGTTTGGCGCCAAAATTGAAACGAATAAAGCTGCGCTGATCGGCGGTAGGAACAATTTCGTCTTTATAGCAGATGTAGTAAACGTCTGTATTTGATGATTTTGGTTTGTTCTTCTTTTTGACAGCCATAATCAATATGCCTTGTTCTGACGCTCAATGTATTTGCGAATGGTTTCTTCAGAAACATCGCCTACGGTTTCAACGTAGTACGAATGATTCCAAAGCTGCCCTCTCCACAAATGGTTTCTTAACTCCGGATGCCTTTCAAATAGCATGCGGCCCGAAATGCCCTTCATGTATTTGACCAGATTTGTGATCGACAGCTTCGGAGGTGCAGACACGAAGCAATGTACATGGTCAGCAGTGCCGACTTCGCATTCGTGGATGGTGAACCCCTTATCCTTGGCGACGGAAAGCAGAATAGCTTTCAGGTCCTTCTCAATTTCTGGGGTTAATACCTTCTGTCGGTACTTGACGCACCATACCACATGGTAATTGATATTGCACACGCATGTGCGGTAATGCACGAGGTTTGTTTTCATACCTATAGTTTAGCAGATATATAGCGGTATGTGTATAATCTATTTATAAAATCTTGTTGTAAGCTAAGCAATGCGTTGCAGCCGAGGAAGCGGGCTCGCTTTCATCTCGGCAATTGAATTGCCGAGAATTCCCGCTCGCAATCTTAAACCAACAGCGCGCAAAAGTTAAACAATTGCTGAACAAGTTTTTCTGAAGGCGGTTCTCACCGCGCGGAAGGCTCTTCGAACTTCTCCCCCTTCTCCAGGGCAAGGAGGCGCTTCTTGACCTCCACCCCGCAGGCGTACCCGGTGAGACTCCCGTCCGCCCCGATGACCCGGTGGCAGGGAATCAGAATCATGACCGGGTTGTTGTGATTGGCCATGCCAACAGCTCTTGCCGCTTTCGGGCTTCCAATCATCTCCGCGATCTCCCCGTAGGTTCTGGTCTCCCCGTAGGGAATGCTGCAAAGCGCCTTCCAGACACGCTTTTGAAACGTAAGCATAACAACCAGCGTACGCTGACGAAACCTGCGTGAGGCGTTATCATTAAGGGGGAGGGTTCCAGTTGAAACCGCAAATACTTCAGAGATTCGCGGTTGACAGCGGAGGTGAATCTCTTTGCAGATGTATTGCTTTCGGCCTACGCATCTCCTGGGAATGAACTGCGCAGGTTCGGATCTGGACTGCAGGTACGTCGGTTGTGATGGGGCGTCTCCGTGTACCTGGATAGGTTGGGCATCCGGGTCCCAGTCTCCTGTCACCCTGAAGCGATGGATCCAGACACAAGAAAGTCCGGCATGGCGATTCCTCAGGTGGGAACAATACCATGCCGGACGGTCAATTCTGCAGTTTCACTTATGCGACTGCAAGTGGCCGATGCCTGCCTGTTCGGCAGACGTCGGCTACTCGGGTTGTTCTGTTTGTCAGGAGGTTATCATGCTGCCGGGTATGGGCCGACCACCTTTCCATCTCGCATCCACCGGCCATTTACCAGGATGGGCTCTGTCTCAGATTGAAAACTGATACCTTTCCCGGCCTGTGTGGCTTCTCGCTGCTTCGCTTCGTACGCCCTGTATTCTTCAGACCAGCACATCATCTTTGGAAGATATTCATCTGGGTTGTCTCCCCGCCTCTGATGCTTGGGTATCTCGATGAGGAGATACTGGAAGTAGTACTCCGGATCGGCATCATTCAATTCCGCTGTTGTTGCGATGGAGTTCGCAATCATGCGGTCGGTGGCACCTTCATCTGAATACGAAAAGAGACTGCTGTTTCTTTGCAAAGCAATCCTACGGATGTTTCTTTCGCAGTAAGTGTTGTCCGCAGGTACGTTAGAATCGTAGAGGAAGCTGTCGATGTGACCGCCTTTCTTGCAATCCTCAAAGTAGTTCATCGCCTTGCGCATCGTCGCGGTCATCGTTACTCGTTTTGATGGATCAGAGGAAGTACCATGCAGCGAGGCCTGATAGGCCTCCTCATACTCACAGACGTACTGCCAGGCCAGATCCAGGTGCGGCTTTACGTTTTTGATTCTTCCAGCAACCCGCTCCTCTCCGGACAGGCGCTTGAGCTTCGTATCCTCGCTCTCGGCAAGGCTGATCTCGCGCAGGATTTTCCATTCCCAGGTCTGTGCCAGCTGTTTTCTGCCCTCCTCCGTTTTCATGAGGTCTTTTGAGGCCATCTTCACAATAAGCCAGGCAAGAAAGAACGGCCTTCTCAGATGCGCAAGGCAGAATGAGACCACGATCTTTCCTTCAGACTTGCGCTCCAGTTCCGGATATGCAGCATACTTGTCGTTCTTGCATACGACAGATGCATTTCCTGTCACTGTCGTAGGATCGGGCTCCGTTTCCTGTTCCGGCGGAGTTGTCTGGCCTGCGGTATCCGAACGATCCGCGTCCTTATCCGGAAGAAAGTCTGCAAACAGTCCATCCAGAAATGACTCAGCCCTGGAGGGATTGAAGAAATATGCGGCAGCCTTGGGACCTTCCCGCAGCTCACTTGTAATCAGCAGCCAGATATAGGACTTTTCTCCCGGCTTCTCAGCATCATAGATAGATCTCCAGGTGGTTTCATCCATCTGAATGTACTTGCCTGTTATGATGAAGCTGACGAGATAATCGAAGACGGGAAGCAGATATCTTGCGGCACAGGTATTGCACCAGTAAACCGTTTTCTGTGTTTTCATGGGATAGCCCATGTGACAGATCAGAGCAGCGATGCGCTTGTACGGGATGCTCATGCTGGTCAGCATGTAGTACATGAAGGCGACGATCTCCGGGGTTGCCCGGGATCCCGGCATGATATATCCCTCGCTGTAGGGCCGGTATAGCGTACGATTCACCTCATGACTGTCAGAATCGGATTTTTCTTCGTCGCTGACATCCTCTGAGTATGCGATGATTGGTTTCATGATTGTCAGCACGACGACATGAGCCTCCTCTATACTGAGTTTTTCGCTTGCTTCGAATCCCAGCTTAGATAAAGACTTTGCTTTTTCGATCATTTCCGGAGTCAGATCATCCACATCATAGCTGATTCTGTGCGGGAGATTCTGCGTATCACGCTCCCAGATGCCCGGCTTGCGCTTCTGTTTTTCCTTTGATTCATCGGGTATCGGTTTTCTCGGGGGACGGCTGCTCCGCCTGGGTTTCCTGCCTTTTTCGCCAGCTCCGCCTTTCCTGGACGGATTCTCATCCTGAGTTTTTCCGTCACTGTCTTTCCCATTTTCGTCTGCATTGGCTGGCTCTGCAGGTGCTTCTGTCCCTGTCGTGTCTTTGGCCTGCTCTCCATCAGCGTCAGACTCTTCGGTGAGCGGATCTGTCTCCACATCCTCGCTGCCGCCTTGTGGAATCCCGGTTTCGAGTTCTTTCCCAGAGAGCTGCTCGTCCTTTTCCCCAAAGGCTCTCCTACGTCCGAGTTTGTTGTTCTCGTCCTTATTCTGCTCCTTCTGTTTGAGTTCCTCATTTTCCTTTTGCAGCGCTTTATAATCTTCAGCTGCTTTTTCAGCTGCCTTTATCAGCGCTGCAATGCGGTTCGTCTTGACGATGTCATCCACGATAACCTCACTAAAGATGTTCGAGATGTCGCTCGGACTGAAAGCGCCACACTGGTACAGGAGGTTGTACTTATGAAGTCTCTGGACAGGGATCTCGGTTTCCATCACCGGGCCTCTTTGTCTACGGAAGCAAGGCTTGCGCTGGCCTTCTGAACGGCATCCTGATAGGCGCGGAGAGCCTTCCTCAGCTGTGTATTCTCATTCCGCAGAGATGCATTTGCCTCCTCCAGCTCTGTTATTCTGGAAATCAAAGTTTTCGTCGAACCTTCAGCCCGAACAGAGTTTGCCTGCTCTGCTGGTGCGTCGGAGGCCGATGCCTGCTTTCGAACGTACTTCCTGGTGGGCACAACCTCCCCTGTAACGGGATCAAGCTTCCCGATCAGCTTCCGGTCTGTCTTGTGCTGTTTAGCCTCCTTGTCCCAATAGCTGTGTGAAGAATAAACGTATACCGTATCCCCCTGTCTCAGATGAATGGTACCCATGTCAGACCTCCTGAGAGCTGCTTATCAGTTCTCAGGAGTATAGTAACATATCTATACCCTCTTGTCAACCGAAAATAAGGGTATAGATATTTGAATATTTATACTCCCTACCGAAGTAGCCTGAAAGTTCAAAACCACGTGTTTTCAGGATCTCTGGGATTCTGCGGCCACCTGATCAGGCATGTCGATGTGCGGGTATACTTCGCGGATGGTACCGTCAAGTGCGATTCCGCTCATGAGCTGACGGTACTGCTCCGGAGAAAGAGATCTGGCTTCGTCCGCATTCCTGGGATACTGGAATGAGTTTCCCGGCGCAAGGCGAAGCGTATAGAGCACAGTGCCGATTCCCTCGAAGCAGATCCCCTTGATCGTTCTGGCAGATCTGCCACGAAAAAGATAGAGAACTCCACGGTCCGTTGGATCCAGGTGATAGTTCAGCATGACATAAGCGGAGAGTCCATCAACGCCGCGGCGCATATCCACCCTCTTCGTGCAGAGAATGATCTTCCTGAAGCCGATGCCGTCAACAAACATGAAAAGCCTCCTTAAGCATGGAGAGGGTCTCGCGCCGGACAGAAGAGTAGAGATAGAGCCGACAGGACCGTGTCTCCAGGATAACTTCCGGAGACACGGCAGGCCCTCCCGGCCTGCCTGGAACAGATCCGGCATTTCCTTCTTCCGGTGTACCGGTGATCCGCGGAAGATCAGAGTGGTTCGACCGGCTGCGGGAACCCGAGTCATCAGCAGTACCCGGTTCCGAGCCTATTGTATTGACATCAGGGCGTGCCTGTCCGTTTACGATGTCGGTGATGTCTACGAAGTTCTCTGTCTCTGGCACTGAACCAGAGGATGCCTTCCTGTTACTGGCGTCCGTCTCCCTGATCACGTTTTTCCAGTAGTAGAAGAGTGAGGCGTTGATCTCATGCTCCCTGCACCATTGTGCAATCGACATCAGCTTCGTTTCTCTGTTCTCGTACGCATTGATGATCGGCCTCCAATAGCGAAGCTTCTCCTCACGAACCATCTGCTGTCTCTTGTCCATAAAAAAGCCTCCTCTGTAGAACGCAGCTAGTAGTTTCCTAGCCTCATTCTACAGAAGAGGTTGATCCGGGTCATGGTACGTCCGTTGTTACGCTTACTTTGAAACGGGGTCCCCTCCGGGGCAAGGGGAAGGTCAAAGAAAGTCCTCTTGCCCGCAAAGTACTCGGAGAGCTCTCCCGCGCAGGCAAGGACCAGCTCCCCCGGGGCGCCGGGGAGGGTGAGGCGGGTCTCCTGCACCTTTTCCACCTTCTCCACACGGGTGATCCCCGTCTCCCCTGCCTCGAGAACCAGAGTTCCGATCGGGGTGTGCACCAGAAGGGAGCTCTCTCTCGTTTTGGACGCTTCCATCGCACTGCCTCCTTTGCTCTTTTGCATTCCGGAAACCATCTTACAATACCCGCGGGAAATGGTCATCCCCGTCCGACCGGCTAAAAAGCTTGAAAATACAATAAAAAAAGAGGCTGAAGCCTCTTGAATTTCCTATCACGCTGTCAAAGACCCGACCCGTGATCAGAAGGCAATCTGAAACATCAGAATACCAGAGTTTTAACATTTTCTTGAATTTGGCCAAGCCTGTGTTACACTCGTTATAGAGGGTAGCGGCATTGACCAGCTATCGTGAGCTGCGAAACAGTCTACTGTGTCGGAAGGCAGCCGACTGGGGAGCTCGACCATGGGTTTAGCGATAACCACAAAACGAATAGGTTCTTAGGAACTGAACGAAAACGCTAGTTTCAAATGTAAAGGGATCTTGCAATGGCAGGATCCCTTTGTTATTGTTCGAATAAATTATCAGAGTGTTTATGGATGATTCAGACAATAATATTCTTCTCCAGGCCGCAGAGGCATGGAGGAATCTAACACAATATTATTACGTTTTCACCTATGGTTACAAGAAAAAACTTTACACCATAACTCTACGTTTCACTCCTCCGGATCGCACTGTATCATAAAGCTCTCCTCCCATTGCAACCGCAATGGAAGGGGTATCCTTTACATTGCGGTTTACTCCATTTGGGTTTGATAGTCAGCGCAGATGTTATGCAAATGTAACGCAACAACCGCCTGTGCCAATACGAGACCGCTCACATGGGCCTTCTATCCATCGGGCGAATGAAACCCTCTGGAATACTTTGGTCCGGATCTTTGGGATGACAAGGGTACCAACGCGGTGCTGAAGGCGCCACTCGATGATGCGGTGCCTGATTTTGTGCATCAGATCATGCTGCCTGTAGTAATGCTGCAGTGACAGGTGGGACATCTGCTTTGATTCAGCGTGCACGTGTACTTTGCCCTGCGTCAGCAGAGAAACTGCCTCCGCCTTCTTTTTTGTTTCCACCCACTTCTTTCTTTTATTACGCTAACAAAGCGGCGCCGCAGGGGTGCCGCTTCACTTCCTCTGCCCGTCTTTTGCGTTTTCCGATCAGGATACCGATTCCCGCAGGGTCTTCAGATAATTCGGATCCCGGAGGAACGGCCGCGCAAGGCCGAAGAACCGGATGCCGGCTTCCTGTCCGCGCAGAAGATCTGCCCGGTCCCGGACGCCTCCTGTCAGGATGACATCCGCATGGACCAGCGGGCGAAGGCGCCTTGCCGCATCCAGGTAGTAGAGACGCTCCTCAGGACGGTGCGCGTTCCAGCGGTTTCCGCTGATCTCGATCGCCGCGGCGCCCGCCTCATCCACAAGCGCTCCCATCTTAAGAAACTCCTCCGTGGTCAGTCCCCCGGGCACCTCATCCGAGCTGTTGATCTTAACCCAGACGGGATAGTCCGCCCCGACCTGTTCCCGGACCGCCCGGACCACCTCCACGAGAAAGCGGGCCCGGTTCTCCACGGATCCCCCGTATGCATCCTGCCGGTGATTCAGGAGCGGGGAGAGAAACTGGGCAAGGAGGTATCCGTGGGCGGCGTGGATCTCCACCCCGTCAAAGCCGGCTTTCTTTGCCCGCTCTGCGGCCTTTACAAACTGGAGGGTGACCTGCCGGATCTCCTCTTTTGTCATCTCCCGCGGGACAAGACCCGAGATGGGATTGGGCACCGCCGAGGGCCCTAAGATCACCGCATGCTCCGGATCTGCCTGGCTCTGGGAGGAGCCGTGCACGATCTGCATGACGATCCGGCTCCCCCGCTCATGCACCCGCCTGGTCAGCTCCTCGTAGGCAGGGATCAGCGCATCGTTCCAGATGCCGAGCTCATGCTTTTGCGGCTTCTCATCCCCCGCAATGTAGGCATAACTGGTCAGGATCGTCCCGACCTCGCCCTCTGCCAGGGCCTCATAGCGCGCGGCGATCGCCTCGGTCGGTGCGCCGTCGTCCGCCGCAGCGCCCTCTGCCGTCGCCGCCCGCACAAAGTGATTCCGAACCGCCAGCTTCCCGAGCTGTGCCGGTGCAAACAAGTCTTCCGGATTGTCCATGATGCTGCCTCCTTATCAATCTACATTTCTCTGATTATCGATTTATACAGGTATGAAAATGCCGGGGAGATTCCCCGGCCGCTTGCTACAGCTGCGTCTTGATATACTCCGCCAGCTCCTGCAGGCCCTTCTCGTTTCTCCGGTAATAGGTCCACTTTCCGTATCGGCCGGACTCCAAAAGCCCCGCGCGCCGCATCAGCTCCAGGTACGAGGATACCGTGGACTGGGAGATGCCGGCCTTGTCCGTGATGCTGCCCACACAGACGCCGCCCTCAAAGGACTGGCCGTCCGGGATGTGCAGCTCCTGGGGCGGAAAGTTCTCCTCCGGGTGCTTCAGCCAGGTCAGAATGTTCAGCCTGGTCTCATTTGATAACGCTTTTGCAATCAGTAAGATGTCCATGGCCCTATCGTATCTTCTTTTCTCGATATGTCAATGCTGATGGACCTCGAAAAAAAATGGCCCTTTCACTTTTTTTGTGGGATGAGCCCTTCCTGACCGTCTCCGAGGTCCTCTGCCCCGGTCCTCCACAGGTGCCTTCTGCTCTCCGTGCATCTGTACTCCCGGGCGGACCGTGGGAGCATCGCCGAGGGGCCCACGGTCTCGGAACAGCTTTATCCATCAGATCCTCTTGTACGGATTTCTGGATGCATCCATGATCTTTAGGAAAAAGTACTCATCATCTGGAAGGCCATAGGCTTTCCTGCGAATGACCTTGATGTGTGCGTTGATCCCCTCTATCTTCCCGGAGCTGATCGGATAGAGCCCGTATCCCACAATGCCGTCAAAGTGGTTCTCAATGAGCCTGGCAAACCAGAGAAAGTGCTCATTTTTCGTGCCCCTGCACCAGTCGATGATATCTGTAAACTTCTCGATCATCGTCGCCTGATTGGCTGAGGCATATGCTTCCTGCATGGCCTGCTTGATCAGATCACAGGTGAACAGCAGCTTGTTCGAGTTGATGATGTCGTCGTATCGCCGCTCGAAATCGTCATGGGTATGCCTGTAATCGGTCGTACCGAAGATCGCAGATCCCTTGCGGCACACCTTGCCCTCACGGGCTTCCTGATCGTGTTTCTGCAGGGACTCCCTGCTGGCACAGAGTATCTTCCTTGACCCCTTCAGAACAGTAGCTTCCTCGACCAGGCCTTCCTTCTTCAGGCGGATCTGTTCCTCCTTCCGAACCTCGGCAATGACCTTCTCGTTGAAGTTCTTGACGATGTGGAAATGATCATAAACGATCTGGATCCAACCGCATTTTGCCTTGAAAGCCTCCTGGAAGTCGCTGTTCATATCCATGGCAACGGCCTCTACATGATGCATCCAGTCGTCACCCACCAGCTCCATGAATTCTTCTACAACGGCCTTTGTTTTGCCTGCTCGGATGAACAGCACCGCACCGGTTATCAGGTCTATGATGTGCGTCGCATATTTGTGTCCGTTATGCAGCTTGAACTCGTCAATGGCAAGATACCTTGCATAGGCGGCAGGCTTTTTGAGCTTGCCATTCTCATCCGCGTAAAGACCCTTCAGACGCTTAAGATCGATCTTCTTGATCGTATTGATGTTGACGCCAGTAATGATTGCCGTGTCCGTAAGGGTAAATTCATCCATAGAAAGATAGCGGATGATCAGCTGCTCAAGCTCCTTTGTAATCATCGAATCATCTGCCTTGAACGCGACATCCGGTGTGATGGTCTTGCCACAGAGATTGCATCTCCACTGGTACTTGTCGCACTCAATGATGGTTTGGCATGCCTGAAAGGGAATGTGTTTGATCTTCGTGTGGTAGGTCTGATTCTTGTACATCCTGCGCCCGCAGCAAGAGCATACAGGATGGTCCAGCTGGTCCAATTTACCGCGCAGAATATAAGCCCTTTTGAAGGTATTCTCACTCAGTTTGCTCTTCCGCATGGAGTGGAAGGGCCTGACGTCTCGAATAGGAACCTCTTCAACGCTCTCCTGATGGAACCCCGTCAGGTGGCTTGGGAACATCAGATAGTCATTTTGAGTCCGGGCAGCAAAAGACATTTGCCCATTCGCCTCGGTGTATGTATAATTCTGATTGGCGTTAGTTAAGAAACGGGTTGATAAGCGATCGCCTAGCATGAGACCACTAATACCTCACTTTGAGCTCGAGCTGGGTACACTCCTATCCGTGCTGTGTTGCATCATGTAACAAAGCATCACCTAGATTGCCTAAACACATACACTCACTTGCCGAGTATGTGACTATAAATAACAAGATAGGCATTATGCGGAGAAGAAAAGAGCTCCAAATGGGGATTCTATATCTTCATCGGACATTATCGCGTCGAGAGTTCACCATGGAGGTTGTGGTATGGAACCCATCAACCCGGTTCTTTACTAACGCCTTCTGATTCATAAGAGGTTTCCTTTTTATCCCGTATTGCATATCTTGGGCGACGTGCAATCGAGATGATATCAGGAAATCTCTTTTTGTAAATAGATGATATTCTCTATAGGCTGCCTTCTTTTAGTGCATCACACAAGAAAAATGAAAGACCCAAAAAAATTGAAATTTCCGGTTGACAGATGGGACCTCGTCCGATATCTTAGATTTAGAATAATTCTAATTCAAAAAGGAAAGGGAAATCGCAATGGCAAGATACCAGCAGATCATTGAGGAGCTCATCCTCACAGGCGGGCGGCACCTGACCGCCGAGCAGATCTATCTTCGGCTCAAGGAGAGCCATCCCTCGCTGGTCCTCGCCACGGTCTACAACAACCTGAACGAGCTGACCAGGCAGGGAAAGATCCGCCGCATCAGCCTGGAGGGCTTTCCGGACCGGTACGATGCACCCACCCGGCACGACCACCTGGTCTGCACGGTGTGCGGCGGCCTGACCGATCTTCCCCTTCCGGATCTGACGGAGTGGATTGAGCAGCAGACCAAGACCCCGATCGAGGGGTATGATCTGAAGATCCACTGGGTATGTCCCAAGTGCCGGGCGGCACAGGGAACAACGGCCTGACATAATAGGCGGATGCCTGCACGACATCCGCCATCTTTTTCCCCGTCAGGTTAGTTACATTTAATATTTATTACAGTTTATAAACAAGGAGGGCAAGATTATGTCGATGATCAACAAGGAAGTTTCTGATTTTTCCGTACAGGCCTACGTGGACGGCGGTTTCCGCACCGTCACCAAGAAGGACATCCTGGGTTCCTGGAGCCTGTTCTTCTTCTATCCCGCAGATTTCACCTTTGTTTGCCCGACGGAGCTGGAGGATCTGCAGAACCGGTACGAGGACTTCAAGAAGGCGGGCTGCGAGATCTACTCCGTCTCCTGCGACAGCCACTTCGTGCACAAGGCCTGGCATGACCACTCGGACCGTATCGGAAAGGTGACCTATCCGATGCTGGCCGATCCCACCCACGCCCTCGCAAAGGACTTTGACGTCCTCATCGAGGCCGATGGCATGGCAGAGCGGGGAAGCTTTCTCGTGAACCCCGAGGGAAAGATCGTGGTCTACGAGGTGAACGCCGGCGGCATCGGCCGCAACGCGGATGAGCTTCTGCGCCGCCTGCAGGCTGCCCAGTTCGTGGCAGAGCACGGCGACCAGGTTTGCCCCGCCAAGTGGCAGCCGGGCGCCAAGACTCTCAAGCCGACGCTGGATCTGGTTGGCGCACTCTGATTTTTTGGGGGAAGGAGCACCCGCGTATGGAAAATAACAAGCAATTTTATGACGCGGTGGTCATCGGCGGCGGGCCGGCAGGCCTGACCGCCGGGCTCTACCTCGCAAGGGCAAAATACCGCGTACTGGTCATTGAGAAGGAGGTCTTCGGCGGCCAGATCACCATCACCGCCGAGGTCGTGAACTTTCCGGGGAGCGGGCCCGTCAGCGGCACCGAGCTCACCCGGCGCATGCAGGAGCAGGCGGAGCACTTCGGCTGCGAGTTCCTGCGGGCCAACGTGGAGAAGATCGACGCCTCCGGCGCGGTGCGGCAGGTGGTGACGGACCGGGGCACCTTCGAGTGCCTTGGCATCGTCCTTGCCACCGGCGCCCACCCCAGACCCGCCGGATTTGAGGGGGAGCAGACCTTCCGGGGCCACGGCGTCGCGTACTGCGCGACCTGTGACGGGGCCTTCTTTGCCGGAAAGGAGATCTTCGTCATCGGGGGCGGCTTTGCCGCTGCCGAGGAGGCGGTCTTTCTGACCAAGTTTGCCTCCCACGTGACGATCCTGATCCGGGGAGCAGACTTCACCTGCGCCAGAGCCACGGCGGACCAGGCGCGCAGCAATCCCAGGATCACCGTGCTCACAAATGTGGCGGTGACCGAGGTTGCCGGCGACAGCCTGCCCCGCTCGATCACCTGGAAGAACCTGGAGACCGGGGAGGTCACAAGCTGGGCACCTAAGCAGGGCGGCACCTTTGGCGTCTTTGTCTTTGCGGGCTACCAGCCCTCCACCGATCTCATCGCGGGGATCGCGGATCGGAACCCGCAGGGCTACGTCCTGACCGACCGGAACCAGCAGACCTCCTGCCCCGGGATCTACGCGGCAGGGGATGTTTGCGACAAGCCCCTGCGCCAGGCCGTGACCGCAGCGGGGGACGGCGCCACCGCCGCCACCGAGCTGGAGCGGTACCTGGCAAAGATGCAGAAGGAGACCGGCCGCCGGGGCGAGGCGCCGAAGGTGAAAAGCGACGCGCCCAGAGAGGAGGCACCTTCCGCCTCCAACGGAAATGAACTCTTTTCCGAAGAGATGAAGGGGCAGCTCCGCTCTGTCTTTGACAAAATGGAAGCACCGCTCACCCTGGAGCTTGCCCTGGATGGGAGCGATCTCTCCGCAGAGCTTCGCCAGTACATGGAGTTTCTTGCCGGGCTGACCGACAAGCTCTCGGTCACCGTCTCGGATGCGCCCGGAGAGGATCTCCCGCTCGTTCGGGTCCTTTGCGCCGACGGGTCCTGGACCGGTCTCTCCTTCCACGGCGTTCCGGGCGGACATGAGTTCACCTCCTTCGTTCTGGGGCTCTACAATGCCTCGGGCCCGGGACAGCAGCTGGATGCCGACACCCTGGACAAGATCCGCGCCCTGGACCATCCGGTCCGGATGCAGATCCTGGTCTCCCTCTCCTGCACCATGTGCCCGGAGCTGGTGACCGCGGCCCAGCGGATCGCCACACTCTCCCCCAAGGTCCAGGCGGAGGTCTACGACCTCGCCCGCTACCCCGCTATGAAAGAGAAGTGGAACGTCATGAGCGTCCCCTGCATGGTGATCAACGATGGGGAACAGGTCCTCTTTGGCAAAAAGAGCGCGGCCGAACTGGCAGCTGTGATCTGAATACTCGCTTTTTGCGGCAAACGGCCCCGAAAGTGCTGCTTCCTGCAGCGCCCCGGGGCCGTTTTGCGTGCTAATATTTGTATCTTTCCCGCTCCTGTGCTACCGTAGAGCCGCTGTCTGTGATTTTGGCAGCGCTTCTCTCGGAGGTTTGAACATGCAAAAATTGCTACGTGCTGTCTTTTACTTTTCGGGTCTTATCATCCTCTCCCTGGGGATCATCCTGAACACCAAGTCCGCCTTCGGCGTGACACCCATCATCTCCATCGCCTACTGCCTCTCCCTTCTGCACAACTGGAACTTCGGCAACGCCTCGTTTGTCATGTACTGCGTGCTGGCCGTGATCGAGTACCTCGTCAAGGGAAAGCGCTTCCGCGCCATTGACCTTTTGCAGATTCCCCTCTCGGTGGTGCTGACCCGCTTCTTCAACCTCTTCGGCGCGGTACTGCCGGATGTCACCTCACTCCCCGCGAGGATCCTGTGCCTGATTCTTGGCATCGCCCTCACCGGGATCGGCGCCGCGATGAACGTCGACACCCGCCTCATCCCCAACCCCGGGGACGGCATTGTCCAGGCCATCGCGGACCGGCTCGGCAAAAAGATGGGCAATGTGAAGAACGTCTTTGATCTCTTCTGCGTCACCCTGACCATCCTGCTGGGTGTTGTCTCCACCGGCCACCCCGTGGGCGTCGGCATCGGCACCATCGCCGCGATGATCGGCGTCGGCCGCTTCATCTGGATCTACAACCGCCTGTTCCAGCAAAAACAGCTCCAGCTCACCGGCGTGGAGGCGTAAGCCGGGTAAAAATCGAATCGTTTCCCTCTTCAGGGCCCAAAAAGCGGCGTGCCGATGCACGCCGCTTTTCCTGAAGGCGTTAGTTAAGAAACGGGTTGATAAGCGATCGCCTAGCATGAGACCACTAATACCTCACTTTGAGCTCGAGCTGGGTACACTCCTATCCGTGCTGTGTTGCATCATGTAACAAAGCATCACCTAGATTGCCTAAACACATACACTCACTTGCCGAGTATGTGACTATAAATAACAAGATAGGCATTATGCGGAGAAGAAAAGAGCTCCAAATGGGGATTCTATATCTTCATCGGACATTATCGCGTCGAGAGTTCACCATGGAGGTTGTGGTATGGAACCCATCAACCCGGTTCTTTACTAACGCCTTCCTGAATTTTTACCTGTTACAGAAGCTGTGCCAAAAGTACTGCCGCACAGCAGCAGACGGACGTGGCAAAGAGGCCGGCGCCCCGGAATGCCAAAAGGATTCCCACGGCAAAGGCGATAAGCCCTGCTGCCGGGGACCCGGCATCCGAGAGGATGGCGGGAAAGGTCATCACCGCCAGCGTGACATAGGGGACGTAGTAGAGAAAGGACCGCACAAAGGAATTTGTGATGGGCTTTCGGAGGATGGTCAGGGGCACGGCCCGGACCGCAAAGGTCACCGCCGCCATCACCAGAATCTGCATCCATACCTGTGTCATGCGTTCTCCTCCTTCACCGGGAATTTCCATGCCGCCAGCGCGGACAGAATGACCGTCAGCAGAATCGTGCGGGTTCCCCCCGAGAGGGTCTTCAGAAGCGGCAGCACCGAGCAGGCAAAACTCGCCGCAAAGCTCAGCGCCACCAGGCCTCCCAGCACGCGGCTCTTCCTGCAGGGCGGGATGATGACCGCAAGGAACATCCCGTATAGGGCGACGCCGAGCGCCCCCACCAGCACCTGCGGCAGGGCCTGCCCTGCAACCACCCCGGTCATGGTGCCGAGCGCCCAGCCGGGCAGGGCGAGGAGCATCGCGCCGTAGTAGTAGCACGGGTCGAGCTTTCCCGGCCTTGCGACGGCAAGCCCGAAGAGCTCATCCGTCACATCAAAGCCAATGGCGAGCCGGCTCCCCACGGAGACCTTCGGGGAGAGCTTCTGGGAGAGGGCGCAGCTCATCAGCAGATACCGGGCATTGGCGATCAGCGTCATGAGGGCCAGCTCCCAGAGCGGCGCCCCGGCGGTGATCATGGCAAGCCCCGCGTACTCCCCCGCGGAGGCGTTGTTGAGCAGGCTCATCCAAAAGCCCTGCCAAGGCGTCAGGCCCGCCCGCTTCATAGTGATTCCCAGGGCAAAGGACACCGCAAAATATCCCGCCATGACGGGAACGGCATCCCGGATTCCCTCCCGCATCTGCCGCAGGCCCTCCGGCGCCGCCGAAGCTTTTCTGGCATCCCGCAAGATTCCCTCAGACATATCAACGCCTCCTTTTGCCTCCATTATTCCCCGCGCTTTACAATCAGTAAAGCGAATGTTTATAATGTTTTTATAAGCATTGCTAATGGAGGAACCCATGGACAGCCGCTATCAGATCTTCGTGCACGCCGTGCGCACCAAATCCTTCACCCGGGCCGCCGAGGAGCTCGGCTACACCCAGTCGGCCGTCAGCCAGGCGGTCCGCTCCCTGGAGCGGGAGCTCTCCACCCGCCTGATCCTGCGCTCCCACGACGGGATCTCGCTGACGCGGGACGGGGAGTCCTATTTCCCCTACTTCGAGGCGATCGTCGCAGGGGAGGAGGCCCTTGCGGGCAAGCACCGGGAGATGATGGGACTTGGGGACAGCCTCATCCGGATCGGCACCTTCACCAGTGTCAGCCGGAACCTCCTCCCGCCCCTCGTGCGGAGCTTTCAGAAGACCTATCCCGCCGCCCGCTTTGTGTTCCGCCAGGGCGAGTACACCTCGATCTGCGAGGACATCCTGCGGGGAAAGCTCGACTTCGGCTTTGTCTCCCCGGAGTTTGTCTCCGGCCTTGAGACAGAGCCCGTCTACCAGGACACGATGCTGGCGGTCCTTCCGCCCTCCTCTCCGCTTGCGGAAAAGAGCTGCGTCTCCCTGCAAGAGCTATCCTCCCTCCCCTACATTCTCCTGGATGAGGGGGAGCACAGCATCGCCCTGAAGGCCTTCGCGAAGGCAAAGCTCTCGCCGGACATCCGCTTCAAGGTGACGGATGACTACTCGATCCTCGCCATGATCCGGCAGGACATGGGGTACTCCCTGATGTACCGCCTGACCCTGGCGGGCTTTTCCGAGGGGGTCAGGGTCATCCCGCTGAGGGACCCCATCACCCGGACCATCGCCCTTGGCTGGCGCAACTTTCAGACCCTCCCCTATGCCGCCAGGGCTTTCATCGGTCACATCCGGCAGGAGGCACCGGGGATCCTGGCGCACCTGGAGACCTGAGCGCTGCCGGGAACGAGACTGTCTTGTCAGCACCTGTCAAAACATGGGATACTCTGCATGACCGCAGACAGCCGCGGCCGGCCATTTCTTCGTGAAAGGAGCACATGCTCTATGGGATGGAACAATACGCCGAACGCCGAGCGCGTTCACATCGGCATATTCGGAAAGCGCAATGCCGGCAAGTCCAGTCTTCTCAATGCCCTGACCGGGCAGGACCTGGCGGTGGTCTCGGATGTTCCCGGCACCACCACGGATCCGGTCTCCAAGGCGATGGAGATCCTGCCGCTGGGACCGGTTCTCTTTCTGGACACCCCGGGTCTCGATGATGCGGGTCCCCTCGGGGAAAAGCGGGTGCAGAAAAGCCGGCAGGTGTTAAACCGCACGGATCTTGCCCTGCTCGTGGTGGATGCCCGCACCGGGATGACCCAGGAGGACCAAGAGATCTTGGAGCGGATGCAGCGAAAAGAGAGCCCCTGCATTGCCGTCTGGAACAAGACCGATCTTCTGCCCAAGGGGGAGGAGATCGCGCTCCCCGCCCTCCCCTGTCCCGTCATCGCGGTGAGCGCCAAGACGGGCTATCACATCCGGGAACTCCGGGAGCTGCTGCCCCAGGTGGTGCGGGTCCCGGATGAGAAGTTTCAGATCGTCGCGGATCTCCTCAACCCGTCTGACTTTGCCGTTCTCGTGGTCCCCATCGACAAGGCGGCCCCGAAGGGCCGGCTCATCCTGCCGCAGCAGCAGGCGATCCGGGACATCCTGGAGGCCGACGCCACCGCAGTGGTCTGCAAGGAGTATGAGCTTCGGAGCACGCTGGAGCAGCTGGGAGAAAAGCCCAAAATCGTCATCACGGACAGCCAGGTCTTTGCCAAGGTGTCCGCGGATACCCCGAAGGATGTCCTCCTCACCTCCTTCTCCATCCTGATGGCGCGCCACAAGGGGATTCTTCGCCCCTCGGTGCAGGGCGTCACCGCGCTGGATACTTTGCGGGACGGGGACCGGGTCCTGATCGCGGAGGGCTGCACCCATCACCGGCAGTGCGACGACATCGGCACCGTGAAGCTCCCCCGGTGGATCCGAAACTACACCGGCGTCACCCCGGAATTTGACTTTGTCAGCGGCATCGAATTTCCGGACGACCTCTCCCCCTACCGCCTGATCGTCCACTGCGGCGGCTGCACTTTGAATGAGCGGGAGATGCGCTACCGCTATGCCTGCGCCGCAGACGCCGGGGTTCCGATCACCAACTACGGGATTCTGATCGCCTATCTGCAGGGGATCCTGGCCCGGAGCGTGGCCGCCTTCCCTGCCGTCTCGATGCTTCTGGAGAAGCCGGGAAAGGAGAAGCCATGAGCGAAGCGATGCGCACGGAGACCGACTTTCTGGGGAGCATTTCGCTCCCCGCGGACTGCCTCTACGGGATTGAGACGGCCCGCGCCATCGCCAACTTTCCGGTCAGCGGGCGACGCGTCCACAAAGAGCTGATCCTTGCCATCGTGACCGTGAAAAAAGCGGCTGCCATGGCCAACGCGGACGCCGGAAAGCTCCCGAAAGAGAAGGCGGCTGCGATCACCGCTGCCTGCGATATGGTCCTGCAAAGCCCGGAGCGGTACCAATCCGCCTTTCCCACCGACGCCCTCCAGGGCGGCGCCGGCACCTCCACCAACATGAACGTCAACGAGGTGCTCTGCAACCTGGCACTTCTCCACCTCGGCCACGCCTGCGGGGAGTACACCTATCTCCATCCCCTGGACGATGTCAACCTGGGCCAGTCCACCAACGACGTCTACCCAACGGCTCTTCGGATCTGCGCCATAGATCTGGTGCGCAGACTCTCCTCGCGCTGCGCCGCACTCCAGGAGAGCCTCCAGAAAAAGGAGCAGGCCTTTGACGCCATCCCAAAGCTTGGCCGCACCGAGCTGATGGACGCGGTGCCCATCACCCTCGGGGAGGAGTTCGGCGCCTATGCCCAGGCCATCGCCCGGGACCGCTGGCGCATCTACAAGGCCGAGGAGCGGCTCCGGCAGATCAACCTGGGCGGCACCGCCGTGGGAACCGGGAACAACACCACCAGGCAGTACGGCGTCCTGGTGACAGAGTACCTGCGGGACCTGACGGGGCTTGGCCTTGCCCGCGCCGAGTACCCCATGGACCTCACCCAGAACTGCGATGTCTTCGTGGAGGTCTCCGGTCTCTTGAAGGCCCTGGCGGTCAGCCTGATCAAGATCTCCAGTGATCTGCGGCTCATGGGCTCCGGCCCCTACGGCGGGCTCTCCGAGCTGCGCCTTTCTCCCCTGCAGGAAGGCAGCACCATCATGCCCGGCAAGGTGAACCCGGTGATCCCGGAGATGGCAACCCAGGCGGCAATTCAGGTCATGGCAAACGATGAGGCGGTGGCCTCCTGCGCCTCCCTTGGAAACTTTGAGCTCAACGCCTTTCTCCCGCTTCTTGCCGACCGGCTCCTCGACAGCCTCAAGATCCTCGATGCCGCAGTGGACCTTCTGACCACCCGCTGCATCGATCCCCTGGAGGCCGACATCGCAGGCTGCCGCAGCCACCTTTCCCATGCGCTGATCCTCGCCACGGTCCTCTCCCCGTATATCGGATACGAGAAGGCCTCGGAACTCGCAAAGACCTGCGGAAACGACAGAGAAAAGTACTGCCGCCTGGTTTTGGAGGAGGGGCTGATGACAAAAGAGGCGCTCACCCGGGTTCTTCGCGCCCACCACCTGGAGGATCTTGCCTCACAGCTGTAACCATTTCCGGGTGTCAAAAATCCCGCAGACATCGTCCGCGGGATTTTTTCTGTTCGTCTTGTTTATCATTCCTGTTCTTCTGCCGTCCTGCTGCCCTACTCCTGCCCGAGGTATGTGAGATACCGCTCTGTCTTCTGCAGCAGCTCCTCCAGACTGAAGTACCCGGCCTTTTGCAGGGTGAGCTTCCCCGCAATGTAGACGCACACCGTGGGCGCGGAAAGAATCCCCTCCTGCGCCGCCAATTCAGGGTACGCCTCAATCGGAATATACCGAAGCTGTACGTCCGGATGCCGTACTCCCCACTGATCCAGCTTCCTCCGGATGGCCGTGCAGGGCGCGCACGTGGCGGTCCCGAACTGGAGGATGACCGCCGGATGGCGCTGGATCAGCGCCCGGATGTTCTCTTCTCTTCCCAGTGTCTGCATTCCCGTCACCCCTTCCCGAAATTGGACATCACAGATTTGCAACGCCCCAGTCCTTCAGCTCCATCAGGATCGGTACCAGGCTGCGCGCCTTCTCTGTGAGCGAATACTCGACCCTGACGGGCATCTCATCGTACTGGTGCCGCTCCACCAGCCCGTCCTCTTCCATCTCCTTTAATGACTGTGCCAGCATCGTGTTGGTGATGCCGACAACAGACCGCCGAATCTCTCCGTACCGCATCACCGGCTGCTCATGCATCAGGCAGAGGATCAGCACCTTCCACTTGCCGCCGATAATGTCCAGTACTTTTTTCAACCCGCATCCGGGTCCGCCGATGGTGGCGCAGGGATCATTTCTTTTCATGCCGCATTCCTTTCTTTGCCGCAGTCTGCTTTTTCTTACCACATAAGTAATAACTGCATACTTGATATTAATTCCTTACTACATACAATAAGCTTATCAGGAGAAAAACACAAGAGGCAAGGCAGAGAAAGGACGGCAGTCAGGAAACCGTCATCCTGAAAATCACCAATCCGGCCGTGCTGCGAGAATCTGATATTTGGCCGGCGCCGGAAAATCAGGGAGGGCGCAAAAAGAGCGCCGTCCGACTTCCATTCCGGAAATCGGGCAGCGCCCTTTTCAGATCATGCCGTTTCAAAATTGCCGCATCCGGTGCTCAGCGGATGTCAAGACACAGCTCGGCTTCCGCCATGCCCTCTGCGCTAACCACAAGGCGGACCGTTCCTCTCTCATGGCCGCTTCGCACAATCGCCATGGCGCTTCCCTGGTATGTCCTTGCAGAACCTGTTGTGTAGTTCTCCTTTGTCACCGGGTTGTCGGAGCCAAAGCCCGCAAGCACCGCGCGCACTGCCGTCTTCTTTTGCGGCTTTGCCCCCATCCTCTGTGCCATCTGCCAGAGCTCCGGTGCGTCTGCAAAGAAGGGATTGCACTCCTCTTCTCCCATCATCACCGCATCCTGCAGTCTGGCCGTGACGGCAACTGCCGCATCCGGGACTCTTCTTCCCGCTTCGTCCGCAACAAGCACCCGGACATAGGCAAGGCTCTCTCCATCGGCAGAAAGTTCCGTTCTCTCCGGGAGCAGGACCAGCTTCGAGGGGGCGCCCGTCGTCTCCAGCTGCGCCGCGGAGATCTCTTTTCCGCCCTGCACGCTCACCGCGCGCAGAATCCCCTTCTCATAGGGCACCTCAAAGACCGCGGTAAAGCGGTGCTCCCTTCCGGCCGGTTTCCTGCCAAGGCTCTTTCCGTTCAGGAACAGTTCTGCCTCTTCCGCCCTTGTGTAGACGTAGACCTTCACAGGCCACCCCTCAAATCCCGCGTAGTTCCACGATCCGGACATCTCGTTCCAGCCCCAGCCGCTTACGATTTCCTCCTTCCCGTGGTTTGCCGGATTCTGGGTAAAGAGTCCTGTCCGCTCGCTTCCCCACAGGATTTCCCGGTAAACGCCCTGCGGCAGCTCCTCCCCCGTCAGGGAGAAGTCTGCATCGTTGGCAAGTCTCCAGGGATAGCCGCTCGACTGGGAGGCAAGCAGCATCGCCCCCATCTTCAGCCTGGGATCGTCCGCGTCCAAAAACATGGACTTCCCGATGCCCGCCTCGCCGAGATAGTCAAAAGAAGTCCAAGTGAAATCGCCGATCACCCAGGGCATCTCCTCCACCATCTGCCAGGTTCTGTCCATCTCCTTCGGATAACTCTCCGTGCCGAGGATGACCCGCTCCGGATAGCGCTCATGGTCGTAGGCGTAATGGCTGTCCATGTAGTTGTAGCCCACAACGTCCAGGCAGTTCATGTAGTTCTCGGTCAGATCCTCCCAGGAGGTGTCCTCCTTGCCCGCATCAAAGTTCTGGGCACCGGATGCTGCCGACTGTGCGAGCTTCAGGAGGTTCTTTTTGGAATCGCGGTCGCTTGTTCCGCTCCACATGGAGCAGACGGCGCAGGTGACCAGTCTGGTGTCATCCAGCGTTCTCACATAGGCGGCGAGTTCCTCCGCCTTCTGGTAGCCGTCTCCGAGACCGCCCCGCTCCTCCACCTCGTTTCCGATCGACCAGAGGAGGATGGACGGATGGTTCCGATCCCGGGTGATGAACGCCTTCATATCGCGCTTCCAGTCCGAGGCGAAGAACTGGCTGTAATCCCCCGGCTGTTTTGAAAAGCCCCAGGCGTCAAAGGCCTCATCCAGGACATACATGCCGACCGTGTCGGCGGCCTCCAGCATCTGCCGGGAAGGCGGGTTGTGCGAGAGGCGGACGGCGTTGTAGCCGGCCTTCTTCATGAGCTCCAACTTCCTCACCTCGGCATCGTAGAGAGAGACGGCGCCGAGAAGGCCGTTGTCGTGGTGGTTGCAGCCGCCCTTGAGCTTGATGCTCTTTCCATTCACCAGAAGTCCCGCTGTGCTGTCGGCACTGACCGTGCGGACACCAAAGCCAGTCTCTGCCGCATCCTGCAGCGCTTCCTCTCCCGCCTCGTCCTTCGTAAAGATCTCTGCCTTCACCCGGTAGAGGGCAGGATGCGCCGCATCCCAGAGTTTTGCATGCGGAAGTGTCATCGGCACCCGGATAGCGAGCTCTGCGCCCGCATGGATCGATCCAAAGCCGCTCCTTGTGCAGACCGCCTCTTTGCCGTCTGTGACCGTGACCTGCACCCGCACGCTTTTTGTCCGGTCCGTGTCATTCCGGACTGTGACTTCATGCAGAAGGACCGCCGTTTCCGCCGTCTCCTCCCCGATGCCCTCGAGCCGCACTGTCCGTGAGAAGATGCCGTCCTCCTTCACATAGAGCCGGCTTCCGTGGGCGAGATAGACACTCCGGAAGAGCCCCGCACCGGTGTACCATCTGGAATTGGGCTGCATGCTGGGATTCACCACCACACAGATCCGGTTGATCCCGCCATAGACGACGTGATCCGTGAGGTCTGCCACAAAGGGCGTGTAGCCGTAGTGATGCTCCGCCACGAGATCTCCATCGACGCTGACCTTGGCATTCATCATCGCGCCGTCAAAGTAGAGCAGCACCTTCTGCCCTCGCCACGCCTTTGGTACCTCCAGAAACTTCGTATACGTGGCAGCGCCCGCCGTGAAGTATCCCATCGCGGAACCTGCAGGGGCATCCTCCCGCACCTCGGAGGAGATCATGTAGTCATGTGGCAGTTCCACTCTCGTGCCGAAGTCCCCCGAGCCGAGTGCCTGCAGCAGCATGTACGTTCCATTTTTGAAATACCAGTCCTGATTGATTTTTTCCCATTTCATCTGTTTTCTCCTGATTGATCACCACTGTGTCGGAAACATCCTTCAGAACAGGGGCCGCCCCGCTTCCTCCGCACTGGCAAAGGGTCCTGCGATCGGATTTACGGTCCTCTTCTGATCAAAATAATCCCGGTTGAACGTGATCGGGCTTCCGTCCGGATTCTCGAATTTCTCCTCCGGCTCAAAGGCCATGCCCAGCGTCGAGGTGGTAATCGTTCCTGCTGCCGCAGCCGGGATGCGGTCATAGAGATTGGTCTTCAGCACCGGATGTCCATCCTCCATGACCAGTTTGATCTCCGGGTGGAACTCATCATCTGTAAACGCATTCTTCTCCTTCTTCCACGGCTTTGCCCCGCCAAGATAGACATTGCCCTCTGCCCAGACCGGCAGGTGATCATAGTAGCGGTCCGGATACTCCGTCGGCGCGCCCATGCCGCAGTATCCCTCGAACTGATGATTCCAGGTGTCGAAATCCGGGTAATCGTCATAGACAAATGTCCCGGCGTCGAAATTCATGGTGTCCCACATCCTCGCCTGCGGGCCCGCCTGCTGCAGCCTTTCCTGCAGCATGTGGAAGAGCGGGAAGACCGGCTGCTGCAGGAAGATGTTGTTGTAGAACCGCGCATCCCCGTGCAGGATCGTCATAAAGCCCATCACCGCCGTCCCGTGCACCGCATGGTAGGGGGTGTAGCGCACAGACGGCTTGTGGACCCCGCCATTGTCCGTGCCGGTTCCGATGCAGGTCAGGGATCCGGCAATCAGGTTGTGGACAAACGCCCCGCCCTGGCTCGCAAACTTGATGGCGCGCTCCGAGAGCATGATGTTGTTGTCCACCAGGGTCGGCCCGTGGGAGACCTCCACGAACAGGTCCTCTCCCATCGCGGTGAAGATGGCCGCCATCGCTCCCTTGTCCTGCATATCGATCTTCGAGCGGTCAATCGCCAGGGTGTTGTCATGGAGCAGGTTCTGGGTCACCCGCGTCCCCTGTGCCTGCCAGTCCAGCCAGATTCCCCTGGTGCAGTTGTGAATGTGGTTCCTGCGGATGATCACATCGATGGCCGCATGCATCTTGATCCCGCCGATCTCCGCGCCGGCGAGATTCTGCTTGTTGTTGATGTGGTGGATGTGGTTGTCCTCAATGACGGAGAACACGCCGCCCAGATGTCCCACAATGCCGGTCTGCCCGCAGTCATGAATGTTGCAGTGCCGGATGATATGGCTGCCGACGTGTTCCTTGTCCCATCCCTCATAACTTGCCTGGCAGATGCAGTCGCGCTCGGTCTGGGTGCCATCCTTGTACTTCCAGTGAAGCCACTTGTTGTCGTTGTTGGGCTGCAGGTACTTGCCCAGGGAGATCCCGGAGCACTTCGACTCATAGATCTCGCAGTCCTCGATGATCCATCCCTTTGACCAGTGCGGCCCAATCATGCCGTCCTGATAGGCGGTCGGCGGCGCCCACTGGGTTGCCGCCTCCCGCACCGTGAAACCGGAGAGCGTGATATACCCGATCCCCTCCTGCTCCGGCAGGAAGCAGTCCCTGCGGACAGAGATCTCCACCTCCTCCGCATTGGGGTCTGTCCCCTGGAAGTTGGCATAGAACACCGTCTCCTTTGCCGTCTCATCCTGCTCGGCGTACCAGACATAGGTGGAGAATGCCGGATCCCAGGACGCCTTGGAGGGCTTCGGATCGGTCACGGCGGACCGCTCGGTCACCTCATACATGGACTTGTGATTCAGATAGACATCCCCGGTATGCGCCACAATGGTGCCGATAAACCAGTCCCCGCTGACCCGGGTCGTGTACGGGTTGTAATCCCCGAAGATGCCATTGGGCACCCGCGCGGTCCAGACATTTTTCTCCCCCTCCACCGGCTTCCACCCGGTGACGGGCTCTGCCCCGGTGATGACGGCGCCCAGCGGCTCTGTGGACCGATACGTGATTCTCGCATCCGCGGTTCCCGCATGTTTGGGATTGACATATTCCCGATAAATGCCGGGTGCCACCAGGATCTCATCCCCCGCAACCGCGAGATCCGCTGCCGCCTGAATGGTGGTAAACGGATGCTCCTGGTCCCCTTTGCCGCTTCGTGCTGCCGATGCATCTACATAATATTTCATGCCTTGCCTCCTCCTAATGAATCCTGTCTCCATGACGGATTATGTTCATCGTACTTGCCTGTGGAAGGCGGCGCAAGCCGTTCCCCCGGCTATTTTTCTTCCCCGTACATGAGCTTCCACGACAGGGAGTTCATGATCTGCACCAGCACTCTCTGCGCGCACTTCTCGACCGAAGCCCTTGTGGGATAGGCGCCGCGCCTTGTTCCGTGGTACGTGATGGAGCAGGAGCCGTCCGCCCAGGAGACCACTTCCGCAATGTCTCTCTCCTGCAGGGCCTTGATCCCGGGGTTTTTTGCGCCCCCGGCGGGACCTGCACCGTGATCTCATCCTTTCCGTCCGCGCAGGGCAGGAAGCTGTTCCACATCCAGATTTTCTCCGTCATAAACCCGCCGAAGACGGGAAGTTCCGTCACCTTCACAAAGCCGTCCTCGGCAAATTCCGGCTCCTTTCCGTCCATCTCGTTCTTTAGAAGGTCCGTGGCATATCCGCCCATGATGAGGTCATTTCCCGCGGTCAGGTCATCCGCCTTGTCGCTCTCGCTGCCCCAGTCGGTCATGACCACACCCTGAAAGCCCCACTCTCCCCGGAGGATGCCCTCCAAGAGATCCCTTCTCGAGGAGGTGTGGACCCCGTTCAGGCAGTTGTAGCTGGTCATGACAGTGTGGGGATGAGCGCTCTTCACGCAGATCTCGAAGCCCCGCAGGTAGATCTCCCGGAGGGCGCGCTCGCTGACCGTCACATTCATGGAGGTACGGTTGTTCTCCTGGTTGTTGCAGGCAAAGTGCTTGACTGCCACGCTGCAGCCGGGGACCGACTGGACCCCGCGTGTCACCGCCGCCCCCATCACACCAGTGAGATACGGGTCCTCCGAGTAGTACTCAAAATTCCGCCCGCACAGGGAATCCCGGTGAATGTTCATGCCGGGTCCCAGGATCACGCTTTGATGATAGAAGGCAAGCTCCTCTCCCATCATCCGGCCCACCTCCCTGGCCAGTTCCGGGTCCCAGGTCTGGGCAAGGGTGGTCCCGGAAGGCCAGCAGGTCGCGGCGTGGAGCAGGATGTGGAGCCCCGCGGGGCCGTCTGTCATCTTCCAGTTGGGAATGCCGAGGGATTTGGCAAACAGCGAGGTCGTCGAGCCGGAGGACGAGGGACCGCCCACCGGCTCCACCTCGGTCTTCATCCTGGTCGGCACGCTGTACGGCTTCTCCGAACTCGTTCCTGTCACCAGCCGAAGCAGCACCTCGTCATCCAGGGAGGCCGTGAACGCCTCCAGGGATACTTTCCCGTCGGCCACATCCTTGAGGGTGACATCCGCTGCAGGCAGAACGAGCGCTTTGTCCCCTCGCTCCTCTCCTGCCTTCGTCAGATCTTCTGTCTTTGGCATGGACGCAGGGTCCAGCGTGATCAACGGAAGATCCGCCGGAAGCTCTGGCTGCTCCGCCTGCAGGGCATGGAAGAGATCCAGCTCATGGTCCGGCCGGACGAGGTTTCGGAGCTGACGCACCTTCCAGGGCGCAGGGAGCTTCACCGCCCCGCAGAGGGAGGCGCTGTCGCAGTCCGTGCCGACAAGAAGCCGGTAGGTGCCGCGCTCCATCACCTCCGCTGCCGCCCCGGTGTCAAAGGAGGCCATGCTGGCGGTGGGGAACGAAATCTCGACGGTCTCCTCCTCACCCGGCAGAAGTCTTCTGGTCTTGGCAAAGCCCTTGAGCTCGCGCTCCGGCTTTTCGAGCTTTCCCTGGGGGCCGCTGACGTAGGCCTGCACCACCTGCCTGCCAAGGTATTTTCCCGTGTTGGTCACCTGCACCTGGATGCGGACCTCTTCCCAGTCCGCGCGGATTTCCGTCACGGTCTGGGCAAACGTCGTATAGGACAGGCCGTAGCCAAACGGGAAGACCGGTTTGATGCCAAAGGAGCGGAAATACCGGTAGCCGACATAGATGTCCTCCGCGTAGTCCTCCTGCTTTGTGTTCTCATCGTTGGAGGAAAAGGACAGGGAGGCGGGATAATCCTCATAATTTGCCGCCCAGGTATCGGTCAGTCTTCCCCCGGGCTGCGCCTTTCCGGTCAGGACATCCGCCAGGGCGTGCCCCGCCTCATTTCCCGGATATCCCATGAGAAGCACCGTCTCCAGCCCAGGGCGCGAGAGAAACTGTGCGGAGACGACGCTCGTGTTGAGCACCACGATCAGATGGTCGTAGATCTCCATCAGCCTCTCGATGTTGCTCCACTCGAGCTGGCTTGGCCGGAAGTCTCCCTTCTTGTTCTCCCGGTCCCTCCCCTCTCCAGCATTTCTGCGCAGCACATAGATGGCGGCGTCCTCCCTGCGGTAGTCCGCATAGTCCTCCTGCGCCTGTGGAATTTCATCGATCAGGATCTTCTCGCCGGCATAGAACTTTGCCAGGTCCGAGAGGGTGGTATCCTCCTCGTTGGCCTTCTTGGACGCGGCTTCAAACCGCCGCAGATAGCTCTCGTTGACAATGACAAAGCCTGCCTCCCGCAGGCCCTGCTCCACGCTGATGTACTCCGGCGCAAAGGCATAGCCGCTGCCGGTTCCGCAGTACACCGTGTCCACCGCGCCCGGCCCGAAGAGCGCGATCCTCCCCGGTTTCATCGGAAGAACCCCTGCGTCATTGCGAAGCAGTACCATTCCCTCCGCCGCGATCTGTCTTGCCCGTTCCATATGCTCCGGATACGGGTGCTCCGGATGTCCCTTCCTTGTTGTGAACTGCATCATGATCTCCTCGTCTTTTGTTTCCCCTTCTGCAAGGCAGGGCCGGCGTGTACGCGCCGGCCCTGCTTATTCTGCGCGGGCAGTAGAAGGAATGGCGGTCAAGCCTCTTCCTCCCTGCGATCTTTTTCGCGCAGCACCTTCTGCATATCCGCGCGGACGTCCGGCGTGATGGGATACTTCCCCAGGACCAGGAACGCGCACAGGCCAAGGATGGCCGGCACCAGGCCCATGATGACGATGAACCAGTTCAGCATCCCCGGAAGCGCGGAGAGCTCGCCGACATAGTCACCGGTCACGGAGTCCACGTTGTAGCCGATCGCAATCAGAATCGCGCCGACCAGCGCACTCGAGAGCGCGGTCTGTGCCTTGGAGAGAAACGTCCCGGCAACACCGGTCAGGGCGCTTCTGTCCTTTCCGGTCTTGTAGATGGTGTAGTCCATGATCTCCATGTCGATGGAGGAGCCGGGGACGAAATCAATGCCGATGGCCAGGGCCATGATGAACATCGCGGCGAAGAACACGGCAGGCGTTTTCTGCAAAAGGCCCGTGATCTGTCCCAGGAACAGGATCGCCCCGCCCAGTGCCTGCACCAGGCAGTTGCATCTGGAAAAGCGGACCGGATTTCCCTTGAAGACGCGCTTCATGATCGTCGTTGCAATAATGGATCCGATCAGCAGGGGAACCATCATCATCATGGACACGATCAGCGAGTAGGTTCCGAGCAGCGTCATATTCACTTTCCCGGTTGTGAGGTCTGCGCAGTAGCCCCACTTCACGTAGTAGGTGGGCGTTGCAAACAGCAGCGTCCAGATAAAGCCGGAGAAGATGTTCTGCACAAAGCGGACCGTCATAGCCTTGTTGACCTTGAAGAGGCGGAAGATATCCGTGATCTTCACCTTGTCCTCTTTGTCGGGCGCAACGACATGTTTCTCCTTGACCATGGCCCAGCCGAGGATGGAGATCACCATGGCAATCAGCATCAGCCCGCCTATGACAATGGAGTAGGTGGTGGTGTAGTTGTGAAAATAGGCGTCGTTAATGGACACGATGACCGCCATCAGGGCAGAGCCCACCATGCCGAGAATCATGACCCAGAGTCTGGGCCCGATGACGAGCTTTGCCCGCTCATTCGGATCTTCGGTCATGGTTCGATAGAGCAGGTTCCCGTTGTTGAAGGAAGTCCCCAGATCATAGACAAGATAAAACAGGATGACCCACACCGAGACCGCCACCTGGCTCCCCTTGATGCCGGCGGGCATGGCGTAGAGAAAGAAGGTCCCCACGGTCGTCAGAAGGATACTGAACAGGAAAAACGGCTTGTATTTTCCCATCTTCCTGGGCTTTGCGGAGTCCATCAAAAAGGACTGCAGCGGATCGTCCAGCGCATCAAAGATTCTCGCGACCAAAAGCAGCACCGTCGCCAGCGCTGCCGCAAAGGAGCCGAGCCCCGCATAGTCTGTCATGTAACTCATGAACATCGAGGACATAAAGATCGAAGCCAGGCCGCCTGTCGTGGACAGGGCGGTGACGCCAAAAACCTCTTTTCCCCCGACGTGTTCCGGATTCACTTCTTTTTTCTTTCTGCTCATGGATTTCCCTCCTCCCAAAGCATTGCTGATCCGTACTTTCATGATCTATCATGCCGGAATACCGGAAGAGGGGATTAGTTGGTTTGTTGCAGAATTATTGTTTTTGTTGCATCTTCTCTCTCCGGGTCACAAATTTCCCATCTACGGCGACGTTTCCGTCCCGGTACTGCCCCGGTGTCATGCCGGTCGCCTGGCGGAACATCTTCCCGAAACTGGAGGGGGAATCGAACTGCAGCCAGTCCGCAATCTCCGCGATCCTCGCATCCGAGTAGCGAAGCAGGTTGGTTGCCGCCCGGATTTTTTCCCGCTGGATGTACTCCCGGATGCTGATTCCCTCTGCCTCCTTAAACTTTCTCGAGAGACTCGACCGGTTCATCCCGATCTTCTCCGCCATCTCCTCCACCCGGATCCCGGTGTGCAGGTGCTGGGCGATATAGTCCTTGCACTTCTCCACGTCCTGGTCCTTGCTGTTGTCGCGCTTTGCCCTGCGGATGGCATCGAAATAGACTGCCTGCGTCTCGGCGATCACCTTCCAGATGGTGGAGACGGAGTCCGCCTTTTCGAGCTTTCGGAGCAGGTCGTCGCTGAGAGCATAGGAGACGTAATCAGCCACACCCGCCCGGATTGCCGATCTGCAAAACAGCGTGATCATGGAAACCGCCAGGTACTCCGCCTGTTTAGAACGATCCTCCGCGACCGCGCCGGTGTTGCCCAGAATCACCTGGTCCCCGAGCTTTGCGAATTGCTCCTCATCCCCTGCCTCCACCGCATCCCAGAGTTTCTTCTCATAGGCGTAGGGCAGGTGCGGCTGGATCTCCTCCTGATGGGTTCGGTAGTACTCCTCCAGTTCGGCGATCGTTCTGTCCCGGTCTTCCCCCGTCACTTTGGTGGCCGTGGTTTCCATCCTGCTGCCGGCCAGCGTTCCGTTCATCATGTAGCAGAGAAGCCGCAGCACACTCATCCCCTGGTCCACGGTGACCGTGGGAAGGATAAAGCCCTTCTCCTCGATCCCGAACCGGACCCGGAGCTCATGCCGCTCGGAGGGGGAGAGCACCTTGTTCTCACAGGGGCCAAGCACAATCTCATGTCCCTGCTGATCCCGCAGATACCCATACAGGATGCCGGGGGCAGTGGAAAGCGTCACCGGAAGTTCCTTCTGCGCATAGAGGCTCCGCAGCCGCTCCAGCACCTCCCCGTAGAGCGCCTTAGTGGTATGCAGCGCCGCCCAGCCACTGCTGTAGCAGGGTTCTCCATCCTCCCCGAGGAGAATCAGCGGCACATCCGCGCAGTTCGAGAGCTGCAGCATACAGTATTGGATTTCCTCCTGGTTCATATCTGCCTCCCCGTTGTGATGATGCAGCCGCAGCAGGAAAACCGCTTTATCCCTGCAGGGCTTCTGTTTCCATCTTAACCTGCTTTCCATTTCGAAGTAAATATTTCGGCTTCGCGGGCGGCAGGGCGGGGTCCGGTGCCGTACCCATGCAAAGGTTTGCGCCCGGCAGCAGGATTTTTCTCCGTAAATTGCAATAACAAGTTGGACACCCTTGCCTTCGGCTATATCCTTCCCACTACCGGGCGGATTCCGGACTTTCGCCGGTTAGAAACGTGCGCCGCCGGGCGCACCAAAAATCCCGGTAAGCCTTGTGGACACAAGGCTTACCGGGTGTAACACTGCGGCCAATTGCATTCCGATCAATTCGACAGCATTTTCCCGGATTACCCGCAAGCCGCGGGCATCACAGAAAGTATTGCTGAATAGTTGCTGTTATCAAATCACGCTTTGAGAGCCTGAAAGCGGCGTAAATGTGTCATCTCTCGGTTCAATTTCATTATTCGAGCTCTCCGAAACAGCATTTGATGCTGAGTAGTTTTGCTTGTACCTTTTGTCTTTTTAAGTTCGTTATTGAACTGTTTTATTTCCTTTCTTTCCATTTTTGGCGTTTTTTGTTGTCATTTGGTTGTCGCCATGACAACCGATCGACAACATTATTACCGTTTAACCCAAAATCGCAAAGTTTTTTACTAGGCGTCCCGGGATGACTCCATTAAAATGTCAATAGACGTTGGAAATAGGGCATAAAACGACATTGTAACCTCTGTAAAATGCTAGTATAATAACTGATAGATATTTTACTAGCAATTTAGAGGGCGGCCATGTACAGCAATACAGATGTACTCGTTAAAACTCCGAAATCAAGCGACAAGGGAACTATCCATATCCTCACCACGGGTTATGTCTTGCTCGCCACAGAGTATCATTGGGACTCTGAGAAGCGGCGTCCTGTCGACAAACGGATCTCAATCGGAAAAATTGTCGATGGCGATCGCTCTCATATGCATCCAAACAAGAACTATGAGCAGTTCTTCGGTCCCATCGATGCTGAGGTGAACCGACTGAAGGACACCTTCGGCACAAAGGCCCGTAAAGCTGCCGGCAAAACGGATTCGAAGCTCTCCTTTGGACCGTACCTGGTTCTAAAGGCGGCCGCAGAGCAATCCGGATGCTATACCGCTCTGACACGGGTCTACCCTGAATATGAGCGGAAAATCATTGCATTGGCCGTCTACTCCATTGTTGCGGAAAGTTCAACTGCCCAGCTGTTTCCCGGTTGGTGTTTTGATCACTACTGCGGTCTGGATCGTGTCATCGACGACAGTGAAGTCAGCGGCCTATACCGTCTGATCGGGTCAGATGAGGGAAATATCAATGTGTTCTTCCGGATTTTCCGGGAAGAATACGAGAAACGATTTCCCCGAAAGGACAGCAATCGGGTCATTGCCTTTGACTCCACCAATCAAAACACCCAGTCCGAGAATGAAGATCTTGCAGAGTTCGGAAAATCCAAGACCGATTTTGGCCTGAAGATCATTAACACGGCTATGTTTGTGGATGAAGAGACCGGCATTCCTATGTGGTATGAGCACTACGACGGTTCTCTCCTGGATAAGGTGCAGACGTCCTTCTCATTGAAAAAGATCGTGGATGCAGGATATCAAAAGCTGTTCGCAATGTTCGATCGAGGATACTTTTCAGAGGACATCATCAAAGCCCTCCGGAAAGTAAAGGATCTGGAATATGGTGTCCTCTGTCCAGACAATGTCAACTGGGTAGATGCGCTCATCAAAGATCATGGAGCGGAGATCCGCGGAAAGCAGAAATACCTGACGACGGAGCCCAACGTATTTGGAAAGCGGTACCCGGTAACAGTGGCTGGAAAGGCTTGCTTTGCCTACCTCTTCTTTGATCACTCCCGGGAATTTGATGAGGAACAGTCCATAAGGAGCACTATTTCCTATTACTTCAATGAGGCATCCAAGAGAAAACGCTACACGGAAAAGATGGCGCAGGACTACGCTCCAAAAGGGATCATTGTCGTTAAAAAGGCCGATCCAGAAACAGGGAAGAACTTCACCATCCTGGAGGACACTGAAATGATCCAGACGATGGTCGATCGTGCCGGATTCTTTGTTCTCGTCAGTGATACTGAAATGACGGCATCCGAGGCAATCCGGATTATCCGGCGACGTGATGTTGTGGAGCACGTCTTCGAATCCATCAAGCGGCACTTTGATCTGTCGGTCACATACACCCACTCCATCGAGACATATCGGGGGAAGATGTTCACGGCCTTTATCGCAAGCATTCTCTTTGCCACGCTGACATGGGATTTGAGGGAAGTGCTTCACGATAAGACCAGTGCAACCATCGCCTTCGAGATGATGGAGCTAAACAAGTATAAGGTGGAACTGCAGTCTGATGGCAGTTGGTATCCGTCCTATGCGATGAGCAGGATTCAGAAGGAACTGGTCTCCAAGGTTGGCCTCACAGAGGACGAGGCAATCAACCAGGCAACTGAGATCAAGCTGCTAGTATAAAAACTTGCGATTTAGGGGTTTAATCTTCATGTTTTTCACCATGATCGGGTATGCTCCCTCCTTCCCGAAGACAAATCCGTGCCGTTGGGGACTTAATATTTCCGTCTCGATATATTATACCAGATTGAATCATCGGATTGATGATTTCTTTGAGAAAGCGGTTTCTTTGCGAATAGCCGACGTGAGCCTGAAGTTCTTTAACAGACTTGGGGCCCTCCTCTCTTAAAAATTGAAGGCGTTAGTAAGAAAACGGGTTGATAAGCAATAAGTGCATCTTGTAGTCATCAAATTGCAAGCAGATTGAGCTCCTTAACATCTCCATAATGGTGTACCTTCTTGGGATTCCTGGATGCAAAGAGAGCGTCCGCAAGTTCCCCAATCGTGGTCCTCTGCCTGTACGCTGCCCGGAATACGAGGTTGTAACGGTTCAAATACTTGGTAGCCACGCCGCGATATTCGATATAGCGGTGCTTGATAAAGGAGTGAAGGTTGTTCACAGTGTTCAGATTGAAGAAACTTGCCGACTCCTTCTTCACATTCATGACCGTGATTCCCAGGATCTTGCTCAGTCTTGGATACACATTCATGCCGTCCGTCAGGAAAAGTGTTCCCTTCTGGACATGACCAGTATAGATATCAACAACATCCGCACTGGAAGGCCTTGCCCGGTTCTCGGATTTCACGATCAGATCGCCAGTCTTGCGCTGTACTGCGGTGCAGATACAGATCTGCTCGTCTGAAAGGCCGCGTTTGGATGCGGGAGTGCCACGCTTGCGGGGCTTTCGACTGGCATCAGGGCCAAATTTCGTACCTTTTTTGGACTCCGGAACGTAGGTTTCATCCGCTTCCACGACATCTTCCACCGTGGCTGGCTGCTCCACCTGCATGTCCTCGAGAGCAAGCATGATCTTATGCCGCATGAAGAACAGACTGCTATGGCTGATCTTGCATCCATGGCTGGCAAGTGACTTGACCGTCTTATCCAGAGAGGTCCCCCTGAGCGTCTCTTCCAGAACCTTGGTCCAGATCTCAGTACCAAAGTGTGAGCCTGAGAGCAAAGTGTTGCTCGTTGTAACAAATGACGTTCCACATTGCCTGCAGATGTATGCCTGTTTTCCATGTTTGTGTCCATTCCTAACAACATGAGCATTGGAATGGCAGATCGGACAATCCAAACGGGGAGCAATCATCTTCTTCGGAGAAGAGGTTGCACTCTCATGGGAGAAGCCCTCCATGAGCTTGTTAACAAGAAGAATCAGGTCGTCCCTGGAAAGATCTCTGGCTTCGGTCAGTATGCGCTCAATGCAGCTCATAGTCTTGCCCTCCTGGCAAGACTATTGTAGTTCAAGTTAGAGAAGGCCGTTGTACAGCAGAATGTACAAAACGGCATATTTTATACTTCTGCTAAAATGCTTTGGAGCTTATCAACCCGTTTTCTTACTAACGCCAAATTGAATGACTTTTTCTGTATCAGGCATTTGTTCTCTATCCCACGCCTGTGCTATAGGTTCATAGAGTCTGTCAAACAAACGCAGGTCAAGAAACCCCGGATAGATGGAAACAACCGGCTGAAGATGGTCATCACTGTTACGATAGCTATCTATCATCGTCTGAAATCCGGTTCCACCTCGCTCCATTAAATTTGCCACATCCAGACAGGCCGCAATAATGGAATTTCTTCGGATCGACGGGATCGTCCCCGCCGGATAGGCATCGTAGCTTTTCAGAAGCAGCCATGAACCTGGTGACACGATATCAATCCTGTCACTGTAAATATCCACATCAATCTGTGTTCCTGCTATAGAATAGTCTCTGTGCGCAATCGCATTGACCATTGCTTCTCTGACAGCTTCTTTGGGATACGACCGGATCTCCTCTCTTCCCCCGTTTTCCGTCTTTCTCCAACCTGTTTTTGTATTTCTTTCAATGAAGTTTAGCGTACTTCTGAGCACTTGTGATAGAGAGCCTTTGAACCTGTCACTGTCAAGGACAGTGCCGGTTTTAGTCTTTCCACGCCATAGTCGGCAGCTAACCAGAGTATCAGCTCCAGCATAATCATCCTTAAACATAAGGAAACCGGATTTTGCAAATCCATCCTTTGTGACAATTTCCTCATTCTGCAGTTCCTTCAAGGTCGGAGCAGATTTATCTTGACGAAATTCTCTGCAAAGATCAATATATTCCGTCCAGCGCTCTTCCTCATACAGAACATCAGTGCTTTCGTTATCGACACCATGTTTCCGTTTTGACAAAGATATAATGTCTTCCGGCGTAGCCGGTGTGGAATTGCCGTCACCCTTTATACAAACCGTCTCATTGAAATCGCCTTCACGGTAACGCACGATGGAATCCGATGGTGCTACATGAACAGCCAGAACAAATTTCTCTGCCGCCTCATCAACGCTTCGCATCATGTAACTGATTCTGACATGCGGAAAAATATGCCGGTCGTTGACTATTGCAATCAGGTTTTTCGTCCGATCAATGTCACCCAGATCTAGTCCAAATGCCTCTCCATCGTTTGAAACGCCAACAAATAGAATGCCTCCATCTCCATTGGCATATCCAACTAGTGATTTCGCCCATTTCACCGGGTTGTCCGGATTTAACACCGCTTTATATTCGTACTTCCTGTCTTCTGCAATAACATCCGAGTATAATTTCGTGATTCTCATGTGACAATCCTCCGCAGCTCTTCTTTCATTACCATATCAAACATTGTTTAACATTGCATGAACATTGTTATTAACATTGTTCGACATTGCCCCGATTGGGAATGTTGAATCTCAAACTTCAAATCCTATGAGCTGATATTACCCTATTTTTCCATGTAAGGACTGGACTTATGGCCTCCGAAAAAACCTTGGCGAACATTATTCAAACATTGTTACAACATTACACAGCTCAACAATGTTGAAACGCTCCAACTTCGCAACGTCCTGCCCTTGTCCTTATATCCGGTCCTTTCACTTTTATTGTGGGATGAGTCCCTTCTTGACCGCCCTCATGGCCCTCTGCCCGGGTTCTCCCCAGATGCCCTTTAGCACACCTTGTATCTGTACCCTTGGCCGGACCGTGGGAGCATCGCCGAGGGGACCACGGTCTCAGAGCTGTCGCCGTTAGATCCTCTTGTACGGATGTCTGGATGACTCCATGATCTTCAGAGAGGGGGAATCATTACACAAGGTGTATCTGCTTTGTGGGTTCCCCTAGAAGAATATAATATAATGGGAATAAGAAAAATTGTCTATACAGGAGGTGTTAACGCCGTATGTCAAAAACGGCAAGGTGTACTACACGGAGATCACACAGGAGGAAGCCGCGAGGTATGGCCGTCGAATATGGAGAAGGATGCACCCGGAGGAGGCCAGGAAAGCTTCATAGGCGTACTTCCAGAAGCAAAGTATACAGAATCCCCACGAATCATTTGCATCCAATGATTCGTGGGGATTTTCTCTATGCGTGGATCCTGCCGATCAGGGGATGAGCCGAGCCAGTACCATTCGCTGGGGCACAATACGCCACATGCGGAGCTGAGCCCCCAGGCTTCGAGGAGATGGACCCTCCGGGATAGTATTCAACTGGTGAAAGAATATGTGTCTGTTCAACCAATCTCTATCAGGCGCTTACGGTTCGACTGAGGAAAACCAAGGAATGATCTCAAAGTGATCTCACGGATCAAAAATAACCCCCAGGATTCCTTTATTTTCAAGGAATTCTGGGGGTTCGTTTACTATTCGAGCTCGAAATACTGATTCTTACCCGTTTGGGTTAAGCTCCATGACAGGATTTGATTCCATTTGATTTCAGCTATCCTGTTTCTACAGGGTATACGAACTGATGTTATCAATTTGTTATCAAGGAATGTTATCAGTTGCTCTTACACCTTCTCCAATGCGTCATTCTTAGAGAGTAAGTACACACAATACTGATTCATACTGACACCTTCTTCTTTAGAATGTGCCGCCAGCGCCCGGTGAAGGCTTTTCGGGATTCTCAGCTTAAACTGTCCGGAATAATCGTCGAGCGAAACCGGCTCTGCAATCTCTGTTCCTTCCTCTAATGCAGCTTTCAGCCACGCTTTCTTTGCATCTACAGCATTTTTTACAACAGATTCCACAGTTTCCCCGACCGTAATGCAGCCGGGAAGTTCGGGATAGCGGGCAACATATCCCCCCTCATCCGAATCCGGAACAATCTCCAGCTTATAGGGAAGATTCATATAATATTCAATCGTTTTCATGTAATGATTCCTCCTCCACGACTTCACGCACCATTTCGACATATACTTTCTTGATCGGCTCATGCTTTGGAATCGTAATAGGACTTTTCCCGGGCTTGCGGAAAGTGTAATGACTGCTTCCGCCCTTCGGCGCATTCATTGTGTATCCATAGTTCTCTAGAACTTTCCTCAGCTCATCAAATCGCATGTCCTTTGACAGCGAAAGAATTCTACTTAAAAGTTTGTCCCACTTCGACATTTTGTTCTCCTGATCTAATAATATATGGTACCATATATAGTGTCAAGTTTTCCGTGCCTTTTAATGCAAACTCTTCATGGCTTTTCTACTAAACACGATCAATCGCATATCTGTACATATGAGTTGAAAGATAAATCCAGGTTTTGTCTGTGAGATTATCCCAGAGAGGGTGATCGCACATATGTGCAGAGGCTGAAGAGCGTGTTTTTATCGCGTTTTTCATCACTGTAACTAAAGAAAACTATTGTAAAATGCCCGACCCTCTACTATAATGTACATATGTGTTTTAAATAATGTACATATGTGGAGACTCTGATGAGCAACACCTGCACAATACCGGATAATGTCAAAAAATATCGACCAGAAAAGTGTACTCGTATACGCAATGACAACGGGGTATACCGGGTTTACAAATACTCCGCTATTAAGCTTCCAAACGGTAAATGGAGCAGTTCTTCTGGATATTTGATTGGAAAGATCATCCCTGATCAGGGATTTTCTCCAAACAAACGATATCTCAGAGAACAGACCCGGTCTGAAGGAAATAGTACAACAGATATTGAGGAGATCACCGATCTTGCATATGGACAGTACGCTCTGCTGATCTTCCTCTCTGGTGATGTGTACACCAGGCTGAAGAAGTGCTTCCCCCTGGAGAAAGCTACACAGATCTATGCCTACGGTCTGATTCTGTGCGCCAACGGGTTTCTGCATGTTGATCAGATCAATGAGATCTACCAGGAGAGCTACCTGTCGCTTCTCTATAAAGACTATGACTTCAAGATGGGGCCCAGCGCTCTTGGAAATTTGCTTCACGACCTTGGTGCGAGGGGCAATCCTGTCAGAGCGTTCGAGCAGTCACTGATCGATGACTGCTCCAGGAACATCGCAATCGACGGACATGTGATTCGGTCCTGCTCAGAGGAGAACGATCTTGCAGAGGCAGGGTACAAGACCAAACTGCTTAAGTCTTCTCAGGTCAACATCCTGATTGCCTATGACACCAAGCGGCATGTGCCCCTGATGTACCGGGCTTATCGCGGTTCCAGCGTTGATAAAAAGAGCTGTGAGAGTTTCCTTCGCAGCCGTTCCTTCACCAACACAAGGTTCGTGGTGGACAGGGGTTTCTTCTCCTCTGTGCTGCTGGATCTTATGTCCTCCAACGGAAACAGCTACATCATCCCGGTCCCGACAAGCGATAAGAACTTCAAACGGATCAAAGTGAAACTGCAATACACCTCAGGTGAGTTCGTTTACAAGGGCAACACGAAGGATTCCGCCCGGATCCTCTACTATGAGGAGCAGATCGATGACAACACCCGGATGATCTTCTACAAGGACTACGATGAAAACAACAGCAAGCGGAAAAGCTACCGGCAGTCCATTGATGAAGGGGAGGCCGGATACACACAGGAAAACTACGACAAGTATTCTGACTGGTGGGGTGTCTATGTGCTCCAGACCAGTTGCCAGGATCCTGCACCCCAGGTATTCACAGAGTACAAGGATCGCTGGTCGATTGAGACGTACAACAACTACATCAAGAACGACGCCGATTATAACGATCTGAAGTTACAGGACTACTACAACTTTCAGGGCTTCAACTTCATCATGCTGGTTGCCGGTATCATTCATTCAAATCTGCAGGATGCAACGAAGGTACTGGAGAAGCCGAATATCTCGACGATTGACATTCTCCTCAAGTCAGGTCACATGCGGCTCGTCCGGCAGGATTCCGAATGGGTCCTACACAACACAAGGACAAAGGATCTGGCGCTTCTCAAAGAAATGGGATTTGCACCTGATATGCCCTATAAAGCATCTAAATAGATATATGAACTAATAGTTATTATCCGGGATTCCGTTCATATGTACAGAAACCCGTTTGATCGTGACTAAACTATGGGGAGCTCAAATTTTGACTACTTTCACGGTTTCAAGAATATCATTAATTCATCGAAGTTTTTATCGCTTCTATGATATGTTACCGCTAAAGGATTACTCATTTGTACTAAAAGAGCCCAAAGAGTATAAAAAATCCCTGTAAGCCTTGTGGATTCAAGACTTGCAGGGATGTGTGTGTTTATTCGAGCTCTTCGATTGAAAAGGGGTTAGAGGCCCATAGATCCTATATCAGTGCCTAAAACAGTTCACTTCTGAACTGTTCTCTTCTGATTCATGAATTTACGGATGATTTGAATGTCATTTTATTGTCACGAGTGACAATATCATTATGCCGTGGATTGTCGTCCATTGCAAGCGATTTCGCAAACGGTCTCCGCCTCTGTGTCAAAAAAATATCGTCAATATAAAAGACAACAATGGCCTACTCGCAAATTTCACCTCTTGCTACCACTTGCATATCACGATATCTTCCAATCCGGGGCGTGGTAAAAAGCGTTCGGTGAAACGGTGAACTGCTCCCCATGACACTTTTAACTTGCTGAGCTCAATCATTTTTCACCTAAAAGATGGCGAAAGCCCTGTATTTTCAACGTTTTCTGGTGGGTGCTTTAACTTGCTCTTAACTTGCTCTTAACTTGCTCTTGCAATCTCAGAGTGTGAACTATCCCCACTGATTCCAGTAAATACGCATCTCTATTTCGTGTTGTGTGGTCTCTCTTTGAGGCTACTGACTTACGTATGATTAAAGCTGGGAAATATGGGAAAGAAGAAATATCTGAGATGACAGGTGTCAGCCTCAAAAGGGTTGGCGAGTTGATTCGGCAGGAAAAGGAAGAAAAGAAAAATCCGGTCATGGCCTGAGCTATGAGTAAGACAGATCCCACCAGCAGGAAAACGAATTTCCCTCTGGTGGGATCTTTGCATTAGATTGTGGCTGCCTTTTCAGCTTTCATCTTTTCAACAGTCTTCTCTACATCGAGCCTTGCGAGAATGAGAAGAACCAGGAAGTTGAAGATCAGCGGGAGCCAGAGATACATGATGCCGAGCATCTGAATTGTGCTGGCAGGCTGTGTGGCAACACCACCCTTGATGTATCCGGAGAGTTCCAGGAGCCATCCGGAAAGCGCAACACCAATACCACCGCCAACCTTTGTTCCAAAGGACGTGCAGGAATACATGGTTCCTTCTACACGCTTTCCATCTTTGAGGTATGTATATTCAGAGCAGGTGGCAATCAGAGCGTTCATGTCACCTTGAAGCGGACTCATACCAACCGCGGCCAGGGCTGTGAAAACGAGCATCAGTGGGACACTGCCGAGATAACCAGCAACAAGGACACCAAGTCTTCCCAGAGTGCCCAGTATGTATCCGTATTTGTTTAGCCGGTACATCCCCTTGAACCTTGTGACCAACATGGGAGTAAACAGCAGGCCGAGGATCATCGGTATGTTGATCGCCCAGGAGAATACCCCGAGAAGGTTTGCATTGTGCAGCACATAGGTCATGTAATAGATTCCCATGTTCAATGTTGCAGAATAGATCTGCATAAGAAGATAAGCGCCGCAGATCATAATAAAATATTTATTGTGGATCAGGATCTTGAAAGCTTCCTTGAAGGAATACTTTTTATTCTGATTATTTGCGATCGGTATAGCTTCTTCACTCTCTGTATCCATTACCAGAGGCTCATAGTCTTCGGATTGGGCAGTGGAATCCTCTGCCAGTTCTTCGGGCGAAAGCTCTTTCACTGAGAAAACAGAGATGGTATTGCTGATAACACCGATTATCGCGTAGATGATCGCAACTGTCCTCCAGGCAGCGGCGTCTCCTCCCAGAGAATTGACCCATGCCACCGTGATCGTCTGAATCAGCATACTGGTGCCAAAAGCAAACATGAAACGGATTGATCCCATCTGGACGCGCTCATGATTGTTCTTGGTAATCAATGCTGTCAGTGCAGAGTAAGCGATGTTGTTGGCGGTATAGAAACCTGCATTCAGCACAGTGTAGGTGATAAAGAACCATGCATACTTTGAAAAATCCGACATATCCGCCGGAATACTGAAGATGGCGACCAGGCAGACGGCGCATCCGAAGTATCCATAGAACATCCAGGGACGTGCTTTACCCATCTTTGTATGCGTTTTGTCGATCAATGCACCGAACAGCAGATCACTGGCTCCGTCGAATACTTTTGATACCGCAATCAGTGTCCCGACAACTCCTGAACTTAAGCCGGCCGTATCGGTCAGGAAGATCATGACAAAGGCAGACAGCAGGGCATATACGACATTGCCGGCAATATCTCCCGATCCATAACCGATCTTGTTGTACCATTTCAGGTATTTCTTTTCTTCCATTGTGGTTCCCCTTTCTTCCCGCATTCTTGCGGAAATGTGCAGCTACTTCTTGAAAATCTGTTATGTCTGACAGAGATGCCGATATTTCCTTTTATCATTAGTGCTCTGCCGGCGCCGTGGCAGAGCAGTAATGCAGATTCTGAGATCTTACGATTTGTTTTCTGGAACAAGAGTCAGGGAAAAGGTAAAGCTTTCACTGTCAAAAAGATATTCTTTCTTCGGCCTTGGACCGCAGCTATTGGATCCGATTCCATCTTGGCGGTAGTCGATATTCAGGACAGTGTATCCACTCGGCTTCAGTTCCCAGTTGTGTGCTTTGGCGGTCAGCTCCTCCTGTGTGTAAGGTGATGCATTGAAGGAGAATGGTGCAGGGCTGATGGCGGTCAGAGAGAGAACACCATCTGTGATGCTCAGGAAATCGCAGTTCGTGTGGCTGCCATTTTCCTGTGGCTTAATATAGTCTTCATGCATAGAGGAAACCTTATCTATGAACATGGCGTGCCAGCATGCCTGATGCTTGTCGATATAACTTTCCGTGGGACCAAGGCCAAGATAGTTGACGTCCTGCATCTGTTCTGGCAGGAAAAGCCGCAGACCAAAGCGGGGAAGATCGGGAAATTCCCGGTTCTTGTAAACCTGCATGTCAAGGTTCAGTGTCCCGTCGGGACCAATCTTCCAGGTCTCCCGGATGTCCAGAATCTTCTGCACGGAAGGAGCAATCAGTCCGATATGTGCAGTGATTTCAATGTTGGCTTTATTCTCGGCGAATGCCCAGGAGGTTTCGTAGGCTCTGGTCAATGTGTGGTTGAACATTGCCTTTTCCCATTCCTTCCGGATGTACATATCATTGTCAGTGGGGGCTCTCCAGATATTGAGTTCCATTGGCTGGGCAATAAGATCGTTGTCATCCATTGTCATGTGAGAGAAGAGACCGGTCAAACGGTTAAAAGTATAGGAAAAATGCTTCCCTTCGATCTGAATCTCATCTTCTGTTGCTGTAAGGCGGAGAGGAGTATGAGCAGATCCTGACACGGCAGAAATCCTCTTCTTCAAATGCCGGACAATCTGATTTCGGGAGTCCGTGGTTACCAGGGGAACCTCATCAAATCCGAGAAGAAAGCCTTCATTCCGGAAAGAGTCTGCTCTTTTAAGACGATAAATAATCTTTAGCCACGTTTTGCCTTTTTCTGGAGCATTGACTGAGAAAGGAATCCATTTGTCTTCGCCAGGAAGAATGGATGGCATTTCTTCTTCCGGAATTCTTCCGCTGTCTGTGAGCATTCCGTCGCATCTGATTTCCCAGTAGATATCAAGATAATCGGAAAGGTCTGTGTCATGAAGCTCATTCTTCACCAGCAGGCCGATCTTTTCATCCCAGAGGATAACGCGGGCAGGACGGCAGACGTTTTTGTATTCGAGAAGTGCTGTATGAGGTCTTCTGTCGGGGTAAACCATACCATCAACGCAGAAGTTGCCATCATGGAGAAGTTCACCATGATCTCCACCGTAGGTGTAAATCTTCTTGCCTTCAACTGTTACACCTTCATCGATTGCATGATCGCACCATTCCCAGACGAAGCCTCCACACATGCAGTCGTACTGATCGATCAGGCGGAAATAGTCTTCATAGTCGCCGGCACCATTGCCCATGGAATGACAATATTCACACATGAGGAATGGCTTATCAGGATTGGATTCACAGTACTCTGTCACCTGATCGAAGGCAGGATACATCCGGCTGTAAAGATCAATGTTCGAATAGTCATATTTTCTTTCTTTCCCGCGGTAATATGCGCTCTCATAATGCGTGAGTCTTCCGGGATCCTTGTCTTTGGTCCATGCAAGGGCTCGTTCAAACGTGCATCCGTACCCACATTCATTACCCATGGACCAGACAAGGACGGAAGGACGGTTCTTATCCCGCTCAACCATCTTCTTTATCCGATCCAGCGTAGCTTCATTGAAAGCGGGATTATCTGAGATCATTTCGTTCCATCGGGCGGCCCGTTCTTCATCGGTATCTTTCTGGTAATACAGCATCCAAGGACCGTGACTTTCATTATCGGCTTCATCAATAACCATGAAGCCATAACGGTCGCACATCTGCAGAAACATAGGCGGTGCGGGGTAATGGCTGGTCCTGATAGCATTGATATTGTGCTGCTTCATTAGAGAAAGATCCTTTTTCATAGTGGCCACGGTCTGAACATAGCCATTTACAGGATCCGAATCATGGTGATTGACACCGCGGAATTTGAGCTGCTTTCCGTTGAGGAGAAGGACATTTCCATCCACATTTACTTCGCGGATACCGATGGTTTCTTCAATGACCTCTCCAGGGGTAGACAGCACCAGGGAATAAAGCGCGGGGTGTTCGCTGTCCCATAATTCAGGATGATCGAGCGTAATAAGGGTTTCATCGGTAAAAGAAACAGAGACAATCTTGTTCCCTTCCGGGTCGAAGAGATCAGCTGAGACTGAGAGTGGATCATCTGCACATTCTGTATGAATTAAAACAACAGCAGAATCTCCTTTGATCTGAGTTTGAATAAAGTAATCGAAGATGAAGTTCGCAGGACGATTCATGAGATAAACGTCACGGAAGATTCCGTTCATGCGGAACATATCCTGGTCTTCCAGATAGCTTCCGTCGCACCATTTGAGAACCAGAACGGCTAGAGTGTTCTCACCTTCCTGAAGAAAATCACTTACTTCAAACTCAGAGAGGGCATGGGAAACCTGACTGTAACCGACATAACGTCCATTCAGCCATACGTAGAAGCAGGAGGCAACACCTTCAAATTCCAGAAAACAGCGTGGTACCTCCGGATCCTTATGATACTCAAAAGAAGTGAGATATGCTCCGCAGGGATTGTCGATAGGAACGTAAGGTGGATCAACCGGGAAAGGATAGCGAATGTTGACGTATTGATGCTGGTCAAAACCCTGTGTCTGCCACATCCCAGGAACATGGATTTTTCCGAAGGCCGATGAATCAAAATCCGGGAGCCAGAAGCGGTCTTCCATCTCACGAATACTGTCGTAGTAGCGGAATGCCCAGTCTCCGTTCAGAAACTGCAGTCGGTCTGACTCCTCTCGGTGTTCAACCGGATCTGGTATCATTTCGGAGGCTGGGACATAATATGCGCGGTCAGGCATTGTGTTCTCGTGGAGAACATCGAGATTTTCAAAATTGTTCTTTACAACCATTGGGAATCTCCTTTCTGTATCACATGAGGTTTCAATCTATTTCATGACATTACCATGTCATGCATTTTCTTGACTCGGAACAGAATTCATATGATGTTCATCCATTGCTGTCATTTATTTCTGTTTATCTGTAGTTTATCGGTGTTAATGAGAAATTCATATAAAAAAAAATAGATGAAACATGCACAAAATGATACAATATCCGAAAAGCCGGGGTCGGTGCGACAGCAGAAGGCTTCTGGGAGTGTGAATAATGTATCATCAAGGGGAAAGTCGTTATGCCTGAGGAAAAAGATCTCATTGTCGATAGCGCCTACTATAAGAATAACCGGATAGACTTTAAGGACAGAAAACATCCGCTGTTTGTTGGCAGCTGCGGGATGTTCCGTTTGATCAGTCGGCCGCGGCTTCCGACGTATAGACCGAGAGGAAGACTCGACTTTCAGCTGCTGTATGTGGCGCATGGCAGAGCTTATTTCTATTTCAATGGGAAACGACAGATCGTCAACGCAGGTAATATGGTGCTGTACCGTCCGAGAGAAGAACAACGGTATTATTATTACGGTGTTGACCGGACTGAAGTTTACTGGGTTCACTTCACTGGAAATGACGTGACGAATATCCTTCGAAAGTACGGATTTAAGGATCATGAGCATGTAATCTATACGGGTACGTCCGTTGAGTATAAGAATCTGTTTCAGAGGATGATCGAGGAGCGAAAAGGAAACCGGACGGATAACGAAGAACTTCTTGTAATGTACCTGCGGGAAATCTTTATCATGATTCACAGACTGGACGGAGAGCATGTTACACCAAAGAATCCGTTCCTGTCTGAAGAAATGGTACATGCCGTTGCTTATTTTCACGAGAACTACAGGAAGCAGATCAGCATAGAAGAGTATGCGGCTGCAAGAGGAATGAGCATCAGCTGGTTCATTCGAAGTTTCAAACGATATACGGGGCATACGCCAAATCAATATATTCTTTCCCTTAGAGTCTCTAATGCGCAGATCCTTTTGGAGACGACTGCGTACAGTGTGCAAGAAATTGCCTCTGTCGTTGGCTATGATAACCCGCTGTACTTCAGCAGGCTTTTTCATAAGCTGTGCGGACAGTCCCCGAGAGAATTCCGTGATCAGTTTAAAGAAGAAGAGAAGGACGTAGAGGGCCGTAAAGAGAAGGACGGGATTGAATTTGGCGAATGATTCTCTTCTGCACATCCGGGAGAACAACAAGAAATAGTCTGATTACTGTAAGAACATCAAGTAGGGAGAAGAGACGCCTGTGGATCAGTTGTATCCGCGAGGTTGTCTCTTTTTTATAAGAGCCTTTTTATGAGAGTATTCCACCGATAGTATGTCCTTTCTGGAATCCCGAGCTCAAGGCAGGCTTTATTAAGGCTGGCACCATTGGAAACCGCCTCTTCGATCAGCTGGATAGCTTCTTCGCGGTCTGAGGCGCTGATCGCGGCGGACGATGGGTTATTAACGAATAAAGTGCAGCAATAATCTATGGCATTGTCAGATATTCTGATCCGAAATTAATGGTACAGCTCTCCTTTCTTGCATATAATCGGGATGAAGAGGCAAGTTATATCGTTCCTATGATGCCGCTTTGAGTTCGTTAAGGCTGGGAAACAATATTTTGTTATGGGAACAAGTATTGCAGCATAATCTGCTTTGCTCACCAGATCTATACGAGTTGAGTGAGACGGTATTGCCAAGAGAGGAGATAATTGCATATGTCAGAGATGAAGACAACTGTTGACCGGACCAGAAGAGCATCTAAGAAATATGTTCGTTATAAGGAAGGAGCTGAGCTTTTCAGCATGGGGCTCAGTAAGTTTCAGAAGATGGCGCATGAGGCAAAAGCCACCTATAAAGTTGATAAGCTTGTACTGGTGAATGTTGATAAATTTGAAAAGTACCTGGAAACCTTTGCGGAATATTGATAAAGTCCATTAACAGAGGGCATGAAGTGATCCTGTTGCTCCTCGCAACATCAGTATGAAGACGGTTTCAGCCTCTGGCGTAAAGGGCGTGATGACCACGGGAAGCCGGCTGATTGTTCTGCAGGGAAAGGAGAAACATGAAAATACTGGTGATTCCGGACGTTCACCTGAAACCATGGATGTTCGAAGAAGCGGCAGCGATCATGAGAAAAGGCACTGCAGAAAAAGCGGTAAGCCTGGGTGATCTTCCGGACGACTGGGGCTGCCAGAACGTTCCGGGTATTTATAAGGAAACATTTGATGCTGCAAAGAAATTCAAGGAAGAATTTCCCGATACGCTTTGGTGTATAGGAAACCATGATGTTTCATATATCTGGGATTATGCAGAATCAGGTATGGCCTATGGTTTAGCAAAGATTGCAGCAAAAGAAGGCATATTGTCACTGTGGACATCTATCCCGGATCAAAATCTTGCTTACGTGCACAGAATCGATAATGTGCTTTTTTCGCACGGTGGGGTTTCGAAACAGTTCGTTCAGGAATATGTACCGGAAGAAGAACGGGACAACTCTGATAAAGTGATTGCGGCCATTAACAGCATGACCGGTCAGCAGCTCTGGCAGGATAATTCTCCGATCTGGCTGCGGCCAAGGTATCTGTATGACGATTTCTATACACCTATGTACAAGCCGGATCAATTCTTCCAGGTGACTGGTCATACGCCGAAGCAGGCGATTATTCAGGAAGAGAATGTTCTTTCGTGCGACGTATTCTCAACTTATCCGGATGGAACACCGTTTGGAACACAGGAATTTTGTCTGATTGATACGGAGACCTGGCAATGGAAGCCAGTGGCATGCTAGGTCCCTGATTGAGATACGGAATGTATATTACTCAAACTTCCCACTTGGTCCGACCCTCGAAAAACGTTGAAAATACGCCCAAAATTGAGCTTTTTACTATGAGTTTTTCGGCTTCTTGACAATTGAAAAAGCACTCTGTGCCTTCTATAATAAGATCATCCACAATCAAAAGAAAGTACAGGTGCTCACAATGAGTATACATCAAAACAAGCCAATTGCAACTGCTAATTTCGAGGACGAATGTGCGTTTGGAAACGCCATGAAAGAGCTTGGCGTAAGCGCTCTCCTGAAGGCCTCCAATATCACCAAGGCGAAGGGTGCCTCTGCATATGAGCTCTTTCAGTTTCTTGTAATCCTCGTGTTCCAGAAGTGCAACCTGTATCACTTCCTCAACTCCAAGAAGAAGGATACTGCCTATGACGATAACACCTACTACCGCTTCCTGAATGAAGGACGCTACAACTGGAGAAAGTTCATCCTGCTCCTCTCCGCCAGGATTGCCGCCTATTTCACTACTCTTACCCGCGAGAACAGAGCACGATGCTTCGTGCTCGATGACTCTGTCATCGCCCGTAACCGTTCCAAAAAGGTGGAGCTGCTCTCCAATGTCTACAATCACGTGATCCACAGAACCGAGAGGGGATTTAATCTCCTTCTTCTTGGGTGGACCGATGGATACAGCTTCCTTCCGGTCCAGTACATCATGCTTGCTTCGGCCAAGGCTAAGAGCCGCATCTGCGACGTATACGACAAGCACCTGCGTCATAACACCAACGCGTACAAGAGACGGGTGGATGCAATTACGCAAAAGCCCGTGATTGCACTTCAGTTGCTTCGCTTCGCCATTGACGCTGATATCAAAGCCGAATACGTGCTCATGGATACCTGGTTCACGACAGAACCGTTCATCTGCAACATCAAGAACCTCGGCCTTGAGGTGATCGGCATGCTCAAAGATACCAAGCAGCAGTATTGGTACAAAGGCAGGCTGTATAACCTGAAAGGCCTTGCGAAGACTGCCATCCGTCATTGCCCGCAGGGGAACCTGTTCGGGTCCATTGTTGTCAAAACGAAGTATCAGCAGCTTCCTGTCAAGCTGGTCTTTGTCCGCAATCGCAACAAGAAGGATGAGTACATCATCCTTCTGACCACTGCGGTGACTCTGCCCGACAGTGAGGTAGTCAGAATCTATGGCTACAGGTGGGGCATCGAGGTATGCTTCAGGGCATGCAAGTCCTTTCTCAAGCTTGGCAAGGAGTTTCAAGGACTCAGCTACGACGTAACCGACAGCACAACTGCACTCGTGCTCACACGATTTCTCATTCTCGAGTATATCCGTCGCAAGAAGAATGATCCCAAGACCATCTGTGAGCTGTTCTTCGTCTGCTGTGATGACATTCAGGATATTTCCCTGAAGCAGTCGATTAACCGTCTTGCTGCAATGCTGATCGAGGGGGTCAGAACAGGTGATGTCTCCATTCAGATCTCCGAAAAGATGCGTAGCGACCTGACGAACTGGTTTTCGACACAGCCTGAGTTTATACAGAACCTGTTCCGCGACTTCCTAAATTTGTTTCTAACAAGCGATAAAGTTGCATAATGCTGTCAAGTTTCAAAAAATCACCTGTTGAGCAAGAAACCATCGGCTGTTACAGCATTTTTCAAGTGGGAAGTTTGAGTATATTAGTGCTGCTGGATAACAGATATGCTCAGATAAGGCTGATGAAAACACAGGTCAGAGAAGCAGGATACGGATTGACCGTGGCTTTGAAGTTAAAAAAAGCCGGGGCTTTCACCCGGTAAATTCATGGACAGATGTCCCGATTGGGACAAGACGTGAAATCAGAAGAAAAAAATTGCATCATTCATTCAGTGCCGATACTTTTTGAAGTATTGTCATTGTATTGTCACTGAACAGAAAGAGAGGCTGTAAACCCGCTAAATATAAGGGTCTACAGCCTCTTGCTTATCATTCCAGCTCGAGTCTCCATAAAGAAATCTGCGTAATTTGTGTAGCGTCTATGCTACTTTTCTTCGGTTTTATCACTCCTTTTGATCACGCTAATTTATATCGCACTCAAAGTGTACTCAAAATGTACTCACAGCTTCAAACTGCTTCGCAGCTGGTGTCCCCAATTTGTACCCACTGGCTTCTTTGCCTGAATCAGTCGCCCTATCGTCACCTTGCGCGAAGTCAATATTAATCATGCCTGATCTCCCAATGTCCGTGATTTCCGCTTCCAACGTAATGTAATTCATCCATCGCATTAATAATCCTTTGAAGAGAACGGAGACTGATGGATAACTTTTCCGCCATTTCTTTCCGGGTAATTCTGTTATTTGACTTCACCATTGAGAGAATGCCAGATTCATAGGATTCTCTTATTTTTTCTTCATCGTAAGTGCCACCGTGAATGACATTGGCACTCAAGCCTGTCCCCCAGCCTTCTCCGCAGCGACGGTGGAATCTTACCGTAAATCCATCATCGTCCCCACGATATTCCACTTTGCAGCCGACTTTATTACTTTCAATATGATCTTCTTCCACAGCTCATCCGCGGAACGAACTGTACCGGAATTTTTTCCGTTACCGAATAACTTCTGTCTGTTTTCATCTGATCCAGATGAATATTCCGGACGTTTGGGCCCAGTCTTCCGCGAGTCAGAGCCACTTTTCCGTTCATCGTTGAATCGGCGTTTCCAGATTGACAGAGCCACCTATCCGATGCTCAGAGCATAGCACTTTCCGCAGGTCTGCCAGGCTTCCGCACTTGGGAGCATACCCAATTCCGCAGACAGAGCAGATGTTTCACATGCGAGAGCATCTATTCCGACGGTCAGCGCATTGTTTCCTTCCGCCATTCAGATCATCATCGGTTCCGATTTTCAGAGCAGTTCTGCTTTCCGCAGTGAGGGCATGAATTCCGAAGATCGGAGCCATTTCTATTTCACATCTCAGAGCAATTCTTCCGCATTCGGAGCATGCTTTCCGCTGCATGTTTCCAGTAGCATTCCGGCTTTTGAGCATGGCTTCCATAAGGAGAGCCATCGGATTTCGACATTTCAGATGCAGAAGCACGCAATTATCAAGCTTTCTCTATAGATAACTATTCTACAGAATCAAATCAGTATATACTGATTGTATCAGCGCGAAAAAAGAAGAAAGGTCCAAGCTCAGCCAGCTGCCCTTTCTTCAACGCATCACAACTGTTACCAGCAGTTGTGAATCATCCTTTTGAGGACAGCCCTATGATAGCCGAATACCAGAACAAATTCAATTCTGCGATAGTGGAGACACTCCTTGACATGGACGCCAGGTCACAGTCTTCGCTTGAGCATCTCATAAACGTTGTCGGGCAGAACCAATACGACCGCGGAGTGATCACGACCGATCCGGCAACCTCGATTATGCCCATGAGGGTCTCAATACCAAGACGCTATTCGCGTGCAACGGGCAAGCGTTACACCATGCTTCCCTGCTTTCTGCTCCCGCACTATCAATACACCAAATCGTTCATCTTCCTTACTCTTTACTGCTACAAGTGCAGGCGGTGCCAATCGGTGCGGGATCTCTGCAGCCGGACGGGAATCGCGGTTACAACCCTGTACCGCTGGAAAGCCGCCTTTATGCAGGACCTGAATTGTCTGATTCTCCGGTCTCTTCTGATTGTGATCAGATCAAGACAGATTGCACCGCATCCGGCGCATACCAGATGCCGAACGACTGTTCTGTGCCAGATAACGGTAACTGACAGCCTTCTGACCCTCCGATATCATGATAGTGAGCCTAAAACGAAGACGCTTTAGGTCCGCTCACTGCAGTGACAACACCTATAAGACCAACTGGCCGGTAACCAGTCTGTATAATCGACTTCTCTGGCTGATGAAGCCTGGTTGAAGTGCGTTCATGGAAAGGAGGCGCTCATGGCCAGGAAAATCCCGGTCAAAATAATTGTTCAGCTGAAGGATGCAGGCATATCCCAACGCATGATCGCTTGTACAAGAAAGGTCTCCCGAAACTCGGTATCAGAAGTCTTTCGTATCGCGGATTCGGAGGAAATTCACTACCAGGATATAAGCACGCTGGATGATGCCGCTGTCTACAAAAAGTTCTTCCCCAACAAGGACGCTGACAGTGCTGCTTTTGCTGTACCGGACTACGAATACATTCACAATGAGCTGCGCAGGAAAGATGTCACCATGGCATTGCTCTATCAGGAATACCTCGCCAGGTGCAATTCAGAGGGGCTGCTTCCTGTCGGAAAAACCAAGTTTTACGATGATTACGATGAATTTACCCGTCTGAACGAACTGACCAACCACCTTGATCATAAGCCCGGGGAGGCGGTCCAGGTGGACTGGGCAGGCGATACCATGCATTACACCGCCCTGGACGAAAAGAAACAGGTTAAGGTCTATCTCTTCGTTGCGGCGCTTCCATACTCCATGCATGCGTACCTGGAGCCCTGCGGTGACATGAAGATGGATACCTTCATCCTCGCCCAGGTGCACATGTTCAATTACTTCGGCGGAGTCACCCGAAAGATCATCTGTGACAACCTCAAGGCCGGTGTCGTGGAGCATCCCAGGGAAGGAGAAATCGTCCTTACAGACCTGTACGAATCCTTTGGAGAGTACTACTGCTGTGCAATCATGCCGGCAGGGGTCAGAAAACCGAAGCAAAAGAGTTCTGCAGAGGGATCGGTCAACACGCTTGCGAATTCGTTTATCGGTGCGACGAGGAACAAAGAGTATCACTCCCTGGAGGAGATCAAGGAGGATGCCAGGAAGTGGCTCGAGGCATTTAACCGTAAACCCTTTCAGAAACGCGAGGGCTCCCGGTACGAGGTATTCATGAGTGAGGAGAAGGGAGAGCTCCGCGCGCTTCCTCCCACGCCATTCGAGATCACCCATTGGGAGATGGGCTACAAGGTGCAGAAGGACTTCCACGTCAGGTACAGGCGGAACTCTTACTCCTGCCCTTACCAGTACTACCGGAAGAAGGTAGACCTGCTTGTTTCAAGTACCACCCTCACGATCTACTACAAGGGAGCAAGGCTCACCTCGCATCCGCTGTTTCCGTCGTTTGCAAAGAACAAGTACTCTACGCATCCGGAGGATATGCCGCCGCAGTTCCAAAACCTCTCCCCCTGGACAGAAGATCGCTATAGGAGCTGGGCCAAGTCAATCGGGCCGCATACCAGCACCGTCATTGACATGCTCTTCCGAAGCGTGAAGATCCCAGAGCAGGCGTATAACTCCTGCCATGCGGTGCTCGCATTGAGCAAAAAGTACTCACCGGAACGGCTGGAAACCTCCTGCGAAATCGCCTTGTCACGCGGAATTCCCCTGCCGCGGTACCGGATCCTGAACACCATCCTCTCTGACAGCCAGGATATCGTGTATCGGGAAAAGGAAGCCGCTTATGAGAAGGAGCAGGGACAGAAGGCAACAGGAGGCTTTCTGCGGGGGAGCAGTTATTACCAGAATGCATCTGGAAATCACAGTGCGTCTGGGCAGGTTCAGAGCAGTTCAGACGGTCAGAGCAGTAAGGAGGCAGCTGCCAATGGCAATGCTTGATGCAGAAACCGACCGCAAGCTCCGGGTGCTGGGCGTCCCGGAGATGGTTGTTGCGTATCAGGAACAAACGAAATCCATGGATCGGGTCAACCAGCCGTTTGAGAAGCGGCTTGCTGAACTGGTCGATGCAGCCTATCAGGCCAAGTACAACGAGAAAGTAGAGCATCTCCTGAAGGCTGCTCATCTCAGGATTCCCACTGCGGATGTCACTCAGATCCTGTACGACGATAAGAGGCCATTCAGCAGGGAGCTTGTGGATGAACTCGCCACCTGCCACTTCGTGGAGCAGCACACGAGTCTGATCATCCAGGGTTATCCCAGCTCAGGCAAGACTTACCTGTCCTGTGCCTTCGCGAAAGAGGCGTGCAAGAAGCACTACAAGACCGCTTACATCCGGATGAGTGATCTTCTCAGCGCTGATGAAGAGGCACGCATATCCGGGATTCGCGAGGAGAAGCGGCTGCTGCGGAAGTACAGCCAGTACCAGGTACTCGTAATCGACGAATGGCTCACCACTGGCGTAGATGAGGATGAGGTTCGCTTTCTATATGAGTTGGCAGAGCGCCGCTTCGACTCCACCAGTACGATTTTCGCCACCCTTCATGACAAAGCCGAATGGCTGGCCTGTCTTGGAGAGGGGGCCCTCTCCGAGTCGATCATCGAGAGGTTTACACACAATGTCATCGTACTGAACACTGGAGAGAACGACTTCCGGGCAGTTTTCGAGCACCGGGATCCGCCATCTCTGGGCTCCTTCGGGGCGACAGCCAATTGAAGGTGGCACTGAAGAGCGGAAACAGAGGTTTAATTCACGGAAGGCATGCTCCGTCCACACGACGGAGCATGCTTCATTGTTCCGGAATACTCAATCCAGATACTCCACTGCTTTTCCCGCGCGCAAAAACACATCCTGCCGGACAGAGGATAACTGCGGCATGACATTTCTGCATAGCTCCATGTCGTCAAATCCCACAACCCAGATATCTTCCGGGACGCGTATCCCCGCGTGAATCAGAAAGTACATAATTTCTACCGCATAATAATCCGATGCAGCAAATACCGAATCATACTCCTGAAATACCGGTAAGATATCCCGATAATGTGCCTGTCTTTCTTTTTTACTCATAGGTACTTCCAAAAAATCCACTGTTCTTCCATACCCGGAGCAAAGTCCCTCATATCTGTCAAAATCCGGTTTCAGCCGATTGTCCGCTACAAATAATATCTTCTCTCTGCCGTTTTCTCTAAAAAACGCACCGACCTGCCTTCCTCCGTCATAATCATCCAGCATCAGGTTGCAGATGTTTCTGTCATTCTGGAAAAAACCGTCATATACAACAAATGGTATCCTGATGCGGTCACGAAGCTTCTGATACTCATCTTCGCAGAACCCCATGATTATCATTGCATCCATATTCCACATGGATGCAAAGGGGACAATATCCATAATGTCACTTGTCTTCTTCAGCATTAAAAAATAGCCATGGCTTTCCAGTGCGTCCGATAACGCATTGACCGCGCTGCTGATGTACGGGTCTTCCAGAACATGCCCTTCATATTTCGGATGATTATTTACGACCACTCCGACAATCCGAGAATTGTTCTGCGAAAGGAGCGTCGCGGCCATATTCGGAATATATCCCCTTTCAACGAGTTTTTCCTGCACCCGTCTGACAGTTGCGTCGGATATCTTTTTTGTTTTGCCGTGGATGACATTGGAAACAGTCGCTGTACTGACGCCCAATTCATCCGCAATATCAACCTAAGACGGTGTCAAAAGTAGCACCATAACTCAGTAAGATATTTTTATTGTATCATTTATGAAAGCTTTCAACGAGAAAGTGCTTGGTATCTCTATATCCAGTTGCTTATAGAATTCTCGTACGCTCTTGTTTGGCACTTCGACTTCGATATCTCCATTCCGCTTTTTTAAGCACATGAGAGATGAAGTGCTCCCAATTAGTCGAGTAGTTGCTATCCCTACTCCGAGAAGCTCCTTGCGTAAAAACAGAAAGGCAATTTCCTCAATAATATCCGAGAACAGCTTACCCTTCACCCTTTCTGCTGTCCATCTTTCAATTGGCAGGATATCGAGATATTCCTTTCCTGTTTTGAAAACTGTTTCGATATCGGCTCTGGCGAAATAGGAATCCAAAGTATCGGCAGGTGTCATATTTTTATTAGCGATCAGGACAAAGTAACCGAACTTTACATCAAACCAATTTTTATCAGCCATGCTGAGTTTCTCGTATGCTTCAGGATCTTTCATCCTGTTCTGACGGCCGAGTTCAAGAGCATTATCTTTGTCTACATATACATATGCATTTTCATAGTTCTCAAAGATCTTTACCGTTTTACAATATCCAAAATAGGTATGGCCATGACGGTCAAACTGATATTTTGAGTTTGGTATCAGACGTTTCAGTTCGTTGTACAGCTGTTTATATGGGTATCCTCTTTTTGCAGGCATTCTCGCAAGCATTGTTCGACATTTCTTTCCCCCTTCCGGTGAATCTGTCTTTGACGGAAGATGAAACATCTCGATCAAAGGCTTGCAAACATAACCGGCATCCAAAACAAGGCTGTCAATTCGCACGTTCAATGTTTCGGCTACATTAGTAATAATAAACGTGATCGTACTGAGGTCCAGAAGATTGCCAGGTATTACATCGAACCAGACTGGTATTCCGGTACTTTCATCCAAGACCAAGATGAGGCGAGTTTGGATAGAAGTAGATGACACGCCATGAGAGCATAAGGCATTAAATGGATTATCTCTGATATCATTTGGCAATGGTGTGGAATCCACATAGCATCCAACACCGAAGTCGGGATTTGACTTTCTCTGGTATTTTATGAAATTTGTAAAGAATGTTACCTTTAGTTTATCGTCCCCCATTTTTTCGAAATATGGAGAATCTGAACCGAGCCGTTCAACTGGCACATCAGGGAGCACATATGAAGCAAAGGACCTTTTGAAGAAATCATCACATGCAATGTGTGAACCGTTCTTACAAATTCCATGTACCAGATGGCACAGGACCTTTTCATAGTCGGTGTCGTTTTCAAAACTGGTCCGAAGTACGTCGATCAAACCGCATTTTTTCAAAAAGCAGAAAACAAGATACGAATCTCCGAATATCGTGTGGATTGGTGGCTCCGGAAAAAGTTCGGGATCCTTGATCCTTGGATCATCTCTCTCGACAGGACTGAATTGATCAGTCTTCGAGTCATATTGGACAACGCCACGAGTCGGGGAGAGGAAGATGCCACAAGTGTGCTTGCCATTGATATAGAGGACTTTTCCAAGCCTTTCGCGTGTCCTCTTTCGGCTGTTGCCTCGGATTGAGCTATCGTATGTTGTCTCGATGATGGAAGCACTGCCAGAATGTATAGTGCCATCGTCATTGAACACTAATTTCTGAATTTTGATACAAGCCATGCTGTATACCTCTTTTCAGGGGATTGCAGTAGAACCACAATGGTCCTACGTAGCACCATACAGTATAGCTTAAAATATACATAAAGTTAACAGAACCGGGAGGAATACGACCTATTATGCGGGATTTATGCAACATCCATATGGGCCTATACATATGGTGCTACTTTTTCTCTCGTCTTAGGATCAATAATCCGAATCTTCTTTTCATCCCACATATTCATCACCAGTTATTGTAGCGTATGCATCCATTTTCTGCTTCTGAACATAAAAACAGATACGATCAGACGGACCAGTTCTTCCTGCGATAAAACAAAATAGACCCAGATAACCGGAATCTTAAAATACAATCCTGTAAGCAGCGCCAGAGGTACGCCGATCAGCCAGGTTCCCATCATGTCAATCATCATGACGTACTTTGTTTTTCCGCCGCTTCGGATGATTCCGCCTCCCAGTATCATATTCTGTACCTTCACGGGCATCAGGATCGCAAATGCTGCCATAATATCTGCGCCAATTCCGCGAACATCTCCTGATACGTTGAACAGCTGAACATACGGATTTCTGATCAAAATCAATAACAGCGTGAAGACCAGTGATCCGACCACTCCAAGACCGCATAGCTTTTTGGAATCCTCATAAGCAGCATCATATTCCCTGCTGCCCAGCCTTTTGCTGATCAGAATCCCGGATGCCTGAGACAGGCCGCTTAATGCTCCCATGGTCAGGCCTTGAACAGGGCCCGTCAACGACATTCCTGCCAGTTCATTAGTCCCCATATGCCCATAAACATATGTGTATACGCTTTGTCCCACGGACCAGAAAAACTCACTCAAAACAATCGGCAGAAGCATCAGAAAGTACTGCGAATATCCTGCCTTTCCAAGGCTTAACGAAATACGAATCCGCCCATATAATCTGCAAAAACACAGGATGGAAACCAGTGCTCCTGCTGCCTGGGATATGACACTCGCATATGCGGCGCCTGCTATTCCAAGATGCGGCGCGCCAAAATTTCCAAATATAAAGCAGTAGTTTAAAACTGTATTGAGCAAAGCAGAAAAAATGCCGATATAAAGCGGCCAGGTTGATTTGTCCCGGCATCGCAGCGCCGTCCCCAGAATGTTACAGATCCCCAGCGGAATGAATGTCCATGAGATAATCCCGAGATATGTGCTGCCCTCTGCGATTACCTGCTCTTCTTCCGTAAACATTCCCACGAACGGATTCTGGAAAAGGCTGAAAACAGATAGAAAGGTAAGCCCGGTTAATAACATCACCAGAAAATTGATACAGATGCTCTTTTCCTCTGCTTCTCTGTTGTGGTTGCCAATGTACTGCGAGATCATGATTCCTGTGATCGTACTGATTGCTCCAATGACAAACGCATAAATAAAACTGGGCCTTCCGGCAATTTCAACCGCAGCAACACTTTTATCTCCAAGCTGACCGACCATGATCTGATCGACCATGGAAAAAGAAGACTGCAGCATGGATTGTAATGCCACCGGTATGGAGATGCGCAGCACATCTTGTAAAAATCTTTTATCTGACATGGGGTTTCTCCTTTACGCTTTTGTTCCATGGTATTTAAAATAAGCTCATTTCACAATAGGTTAATCGCGTAACCCGCATATAATCCTTTTAACGGTTTAAGGCCTCACTTCCAATTAAACAATTCTTTCAGAATAAGACACACTCATCGAGTCCTCATAGCTGTCAATCACGGTCTGGAAACTGTATATCTGAATATGTAAAGTGAATTATTTAGGCGTTAGTTAAGAAACGGGTTGATAAGCGATCGCCTAGCATGAGACCACTAATACCTCACTTTGAGCTCGAGCTGGGTACACTCCTATCCGTGCTGTGTTGCATCATGTAACAAAGCATCACCTAGATTGCCTAAACACATACACTCACTTGCCGAGTATGTGACTATAAATAACAAGATAGGCATTATGCGGAGAAGAAAAGAGCTCCAAATGGGGATTCTATATCTTCATCGGACATTATCGCGTCGAGAGTTCACCATGGAGGTTGTGGTATGGAACCCATCAACCCGGTTCTTTACTAACGCCATTATTTATCACATTAATTGTTGACAAGTAATTTTCATGTGATATATTTATAACATCAAGTGACAAATATATCACACAGGAGGCACTATGAATAAAAAAGTCAGTATTACAGAATTGATGACAGAAACTGCAGTTCTTACCATAGGTTTGACATTCTACTATTGGTGCTGGGTAAGAACGGATTGGAAAGAATCCTACACGTATATTCAAAATGCTGTCGCAGGAGGGATCATATGTTTTATTTTCCTGATATCATACAGAGTCCGGAAATTTCACAAAGAACCCATCGATGAGCTTGCAAGAGCAAATTTAAAAAGATGTGACTCCATCTGTCTGAAAATATTTGCAGCAGTAATGGTTTTTACTGCATTTATCGGCGGCACATTGGGGCATGTAGCTAATACTGCATCTTTCATGGGCTGGGTTATTATGATTTCGCTGATCATCATTTCCATACTGCGAATTATCATTTTCAAGGTAATGGATCAGAAGGGAGTATGAGGTGGAACTTGTTACAAAAATAAAAGAATTCCGTGAAAAAGCAGGATTAACGCAGGCAGATCTTGCGGAGAAAGTTGGTGTCCGGAGGGAGACAATTGTTCATCTGGAAAACGGTAAATATAATCCCTCATTAAAACTGGCAATGGATATCGCAAGAGTATTTGACGTTACTGTCGAGGAATTATTCACCTTCACAGACGGAGGTAAATAGGTGGTTCCGTTTTCAGGCAAAAAGGATGGTCGGTAAACGCCGAATCTTTTTTGAAAAATGTACTCACGAGGCATAGAAAAAGTCCGAAAACCCAGTGTTTATGCCGGGTTCCGGACTTCCAATATTTATTCCAATTCTACAACAGAGCTGTGATTGTGGGTCGCCAGGCTTGATAAATGCGTTTTTAACAGTTCACTTCTGAACTGTTTTCCTGTCGTTTCACACTTTTGGGGGCGATTTTGATGTCATATTGTTGTCACGGCGACAACCAAATGACAACATCCGCCTTCATGAATCCTAAATGTGATGCTTTTCACAGGATTCATACAGTTTCATTATGCCTTGAAATCACATTCAAGGCAATACACATTTTATTTTCTACTATAATTTATCAATCGTTTGCGACGGGAACATATCAGGCGTGGCAAAAATGAAGGACAGCTGCCATTCCCTGCTGGGGACTAACGATTGCCCTTCTTATTGTTTTCTAAAACTTAATGCTAAGTTCCGCTGTCTTCCAACATACGTTTCACGACAATAGATATTCCAAGATAACTAGTGCCAGCTGAAGGGGATTGAAAATCCCGGTTTTGCTTGATATTCAGGCATTCCTGAGTCCTCCAGAGGTAAAATAGATGCAAGGGTTTGGGACCTCGATTTGAGAGAAAACGAGGTTTTATCGCACCCCCCTTGCACTCCCTTCCAAAAATCGCTCTGAGAGGACCGTGGAAACCATGTATACATTCATGTCCGAAATGCATAATCAGATCGAGCTGAATGACTTTGATCAGCCCATGGGAATCAAACTTGACCACAATAACCGCTGGTACCAGCTCGCAAAGCTGATCCCCTGGGAGGACTATGAAGCCATCTATGCGTCCAAACTGAGCAGCTCGCAGACCGGAAATCTGGCAAAACCGTTCCGGATGGCATTCGGGGCACTGATCATCCAGACCAGACTCGGGACATCGGATCGGGAGACGGTTCGACAGATCCAGGAGTACCCGTACCTCCAGTACTTCATCGGCCTTCCGCGCTTCCAGACGGAAGCTCCCTTTGACCCGAGTCTCATCACGCTGTTCCGGAAGAGAATCGGGAACGCGATCGTTGACCAGGTCAACGATGATATCGTCTCCAAGAACCATGACCTTGTCATGTCCGAGGGGGACAAGCTTAAGGGGACTGGCAAACATTCTCACAAGAATAACGGCCCTACCAATCCAGGAGGCGGATCCTCCAATGATGCAGGCACTTCCTCCAATACAGATGACGCAGAGTCAGAGGCCGGAAAGCCGTCCGAGTCCAGTCAGAGCACACCGACATCCAAAGCGAAACCGGCGGAGGCGGTGCAAGGCAGCGGAACGCTGATTCTGGATGCCACCTGTGCTCCTGTGGACATCCGCTACCCGGTAGACGCCTCCCTTTTGAATGAGGCGAGAGAGAAGCTGGAGGCGATTATCCGGAGAGTCTGCCACGATAACAGCCCCCCTATGCCGAGGACTTACTGCGAAAACGCTCACAGGGAGTATCTGAACCTGGCGAAATCCAAGAAGCCGGGAGCAGATAAGATCCGCAGGGTGATCAGGGGGCAGCTTCAGTACCTTTACAGGGACCTTGGGTACATCGAAGGCCTCATGGCGGATAACCGAAAGCTGAACGAAGGCGAGATGAGGTAATACGTTGTCATCCGTGAGCTCTACGCTCAGCAGAAGTACATGTACGACAACGAGGTTCATCGCGTGGATCACCGGATTGTCAGTATCAGCATGCCCTTCATTCGCCCGATCGTCAGGGACAAGACCAACAAACCGGTTAAGTTCGGTTCCAAGTTTGATATGAGTCTTGACGAGTCGGGACTTGCCAGAATCGAGAAGTTCTCATATGAGTCCTACAACGAGACCGAAACATTGCAGTCGGCGGTCGAGCGCTACCGCACTCGTACCGGTCACTACCCCGAGCGGGTCCTTGTTGACCAGATCTATCGGACAAGAAAGAACCGGGCGTATTTCAGGGAACACGGTATTCGGATGTCCGGTCCGAGACTTGGCAGAAAGGCATCTGATCCCGAGCAGGCGGAATCCGAGACGAAGGTTGAGTACCAGGACAACAAAGAGCGCATTGCAGTCGAACGGTCGTTCAGCCTGAGCAAACGCTGTTACAAGATGGGACTGATCAAGGAGATCCTGGAAGATACTGTTCATACAGCAGTCAGCCTCTCCGTTCTGACGACCAACCTGTTTAAGATTCTGGACGTAGTCCAGTCTTTTTTTGTTTTTTATTGGAGGGCATGAAATTTCGTGGTTTACGGCTGGGAAGTCCTTCCGTCAGCGGTCTGAATGTCGCGATATTCATCGAAAATGTATAATTCTTAAAGAATATGCAACCTGAGATTTTTACTGCGGTTATTCAGCTGACACTATATAGTATTAATGCTAATTGATCCGACTTGAAAAATCATCCTTAACGAAAGCTTGACTAATTAATATGAAAGACATCCTGAATGAAATTCATTATTATATATTCATAGTTCGTTCTTTCATATGAATTTCCCTATAGGCCGAAGGCGTTATATTTAAGCTTTTTTTGAAACTGCTGCTGAAGTAATACTGGTTGCTATAGCCACACTGAACAGAAATATCCTTCAGCGATAGCTCAGAACATGTAAGAAGCTGGCATGCCTTTTGGATTCTTAGCTTCGTAATCGTATCATTGATGTTTTGACCAGTAATTTTCTTATAAAGAGCAGATAGATATGCGTTGCTTACCCCGACTGCCCTTGCAATATCTGTTAGGCTAAGTGAATTATCTGTAAAATTTTGCTCTATAAATGATTCTACTTGCTTGCAAAGCTTTGCGTGATAGGTCGTAGTTGAAGTATCCATTTTATTACATACTCTTTGACAAAATCCGCATGTCCAATCATAGAGCTGCTGATAGGTATCAAATCTTTCAAATTTACTATAAAGGCTGGAAATATCCTCTTCTAGATCTGTTACATCAATATTAAGCTCATAAAGAAATCTTAATATTCTTCCGACAAGGTTATAGGTTCTTGTAAATATCACACCTTTGTTGGCAGAAGAAATGACTAGATCGTTGTAATAGTCCGAAAGCCACTTTTTAATCTGCATCTCATCCATAGACCCAAGTAAATGAATGAGCTCATCCTCCTTTCTGTCAGAATCAAATGTAAGGGAGAAAGAATGCTTATCGACATCATTCGCATCATAAATAGATTCGTGTGGAAAACAAAAACGGTACTTTAACGCATTGCTTGCATTCTCATATGATATGTGAATGTTCCAAATACTGTCCACAATAGTTCCTATTCCAATATTGATATTGGTTAAGATTTGCCCCGAAAAATCAAGAAGATCTTGCGCAAATTTGTGGATTACTTGAAGAAAATGACTAGGTGTTTTTGTATTCTGGCCGATATAGCAAACAATTTCGCTATATCCCGAAGTTATCCAGAACCAATCAAAAACACATCCGCTATCTCTTAGATGATCTGTTAGCCTAAGCGTTTCCATCTGATATTGTACAACGCCATACTCTCGCTCGATATCAGCTGCATTTGTGATTTCAACTTTAATAACATTGTAATGTGAGTAATCAGTACGAATATTCAAGAATTTAGCATATTGCCCAAGGTGTTCTTGAACTCTTTCGCTTGTATTACGAGACAAATTCATTAGAAATTTATCTAACAGTACTGGACGACTTTGCTCAATAATCTTAAGATTATGCTCTTCTTGATCCATAATTTCAAATGCTGCACTGATCTTTTGTGTGAGATATGTATAATCAATAGGCTTTTCGATGTAGTCATACACTCCAATGCGTATTGCTCTTTTGGCATAATCAAACTTATCAAAGGCACTGATAAGTAGGATTCTAACCCTTGGATTGATTGCTAGTGCCTGTCGACACATCTCAATACCATCCATCTTTGGCATTTCAATGTCTGATATGATTAGATCCACAGGTTTTTTTTTCATATCTTCAATGGCGGCGTAACCATCATTCTCCTTAAAAATTACTTCAGCGCCAAGTTCATGCCATTTTATTCCAGCCGCGATACCCTCTACGAGAATATAGTTATCGTCGACAATCATAATCTTCCTACTCATGATGTTTCCTCTACAAATTCATCTATTTGGTCAAAGATAATTGTCACACTTGCTCCACCATTTGGTAAGTTGTCAATTTGAACCTTACCATTTCCATATTCGGGTGATGAAATCCTGCGGTTAACATTTCCAATACCAAAGTGCTTTGTATAGCTCAATGATCCGTTCTTTAGCATTTCTTGTAGCTCATCAAGCTTCCCTTTTTCGATACCTTTTCCATTATCTTGAATATTAATAAGGCGTTAGTTAAGAAACGGGTTGATAAGCGATCGCCTAGCATGAGACCACTAATCCCTCACTTTGAGCTCGAGCTGGGTACACTTCTATCCGTGCTGTGTTGCATCATGTAACAAAGTATCACCTAGATTGCCTAAAAGCATACACCTACTTGCCGAGCATGTGACTATAAATAACAAGATAGGCATTATGCAGAGAAGAAAAGAGCTCCAAATGGGGATTCTATATCTTCATCAGACATTATCGAGTCGAGAGTTCACCATGGAGGTTGTGGTATGGAACCCATCAACCCGGTTCTTTACTAACGCCATTAATAATTACTGTATCATCGCCATAACTCACGTCTATTGTGATATGTATCTTATCGATACCAGGAGCGAAACCATAATGTATAGAGTTTTCCAAGAATGGTTGAAGCGTGAACTTACAAATGTAATAATTCTCAATTCCATCTTCTGTATGTATTTCCCATGAAAGAGTGTCGTTGTGACATAGCTTTTCGAGCTCAAGATAAAGTTCGGATATTTCAAGCTCATCTCGAATCTGAATCATCTCACCAGACTTTCTAAGAGTGAGTCTGTAAAATCTTGTGAGGCTCTCGTTCATTTTTCTTGCTGTCTCAAGCTTTCCGAGAATGATACAGTTATCGATTGTCCCAAGGATGTTGTATAGAAAGTGTGGGTTGATTTGAGATTGCAATAGTTTGTATCGCAACTTCTCTTGAGTAAGAGATAATTCGATGATAGAATTCATGCTTTTATTTATGGAATCCTTCATTTCCAGGAAAGTAATTCCAACTTTATCAAATTCATCATAGTTTTTTGGATCTCCTCTATGCACAAGTTGCTTTTCTTTACTCTCTGGATATGGCTTACCAAGTCGAAAAGCCTCCATTGCTGACGATAATACAGTCAGACGCTTGGTAAGAGTATGGGAAAGAACAAATGTCAGTAACACAACGAATAATATTGTGATTAGAAATAGTATAAAAATGCTGATCACTAGTACATGTATATTAGAGTCAATATAGGATTTTGGAAGCTCTGTGACGTGATACCAACCGTTATCCAGTTGAACGACGTGAAAGTGTACCTGGCCGTTGTAAAACTCTGAGCCCTGACTTGTAATCATATTTAGAAAATTTTTGGGAAGAGTATTTCCTATACACGAGGAATCTGTATGTGCAACAATCGTTCCTTGTTCATTTACAATGTAACTTGCAATTTGTGTATCTGTAAAAGCTTGCCTCATAAGGCCTGATAGCTCATCTGTTGTTATGAAAATGATGTAGGCATATTCGGTCCGGTGTGTTGATTGATCTGTCAGGATACGTGCGCAACCTATAGCATCTGCTTCTGAATTGGTCCCGGATGCGGCAAGAGCAGGGACTTTGACATTATCCTGATAAAACCAGTCGGAAGATGTTAGCGCATCAGCGCTGTCATGTGATACTTCGTAGTTATTAAAGTTTTCAATCGGAAAGAAGGTAAGTCCTTCAGAGGATCCAATAAAATCATCAGGAAGAAAAACGAAGACATGAAAAAAATCAAAAGTTGATTTGTATAGACTGATATTATTGCGAACATTGTTGAAAGTATTCAGTTCTGAGGATGTTTTTCCATGTGATTGACTCAGCGAATACATATCGTACTGTAGCGTGTCTGCTACATTTTCGACTTGACGGATACGATCATTCAGCCGGGTATTCAAAAGATCATCCGAACGAATAGTTACCTGAAGTATGCGCTCGACTGCATTTCGGTAGGTATACCGATAGGACAATATACCCATCGCAAGGAGAGGCACAAGACTGCAGATGATAAATGCTGTGAATAATTGAGCATTATACTTCGTCATTGAAACTCTTGCTTTGGAAAGCATTCTCTTTAACATTGCAGAACCTCCTATCTTGGCCCGAATCAATTTTCTCATAGAGAAAATTCCTCATCAAGGAGTGCAAAAATAAATAAAAACAAATCGTAAATGACTCAAAAAATATTGTATTTCTCACTGCAAGGCAGTTTGGTAATCTTCAATCGTCATCAATAACAGATGATGCCACAGGGGTTGGCATCAAACACGTCAAGGAGGCGACTATGAAAAAGAGGGTTATTAGTCTAATGCTTTGCGGTACGCTCGGCGCGGCCATGCTGGCAGGTTGCGGCTCTTCTTCGGGAAGTTCTTCAACTGAGTCAACAGCTTCCCAGGCTGGAACGCAAGCAGCAACGGAAACTGCTTCGGAAACAGGAACCGCAAGTGACTCCACTACAGAATCATCTGGTGCACAAGATAATGGAGATTACGATCTAACGTTGTACTCTATTATGACCACCGATCCCGACTTTGATCAGTGGCTTGCAGATGTTGAGGCAGGAACTGGACTTAATATCAATGTCATCGCTGCTCCTACTGACTCTGATACGCGTCAGCAAAAGATCACAACAATGCTTTCCACGGGTGATTCTAGTGTGGATATCATTGAAATCAACGATGAAATGTCCACTACTTTCAAGAATTCCGGTTGGCTTGTAGGGCTTAATGACACAGTTATGACTGATGACATTCGAGATAAGTTTCCACAGGGATATGTCAGTCAGATGATTACCAACAATGATGGACAGGTAATTGGAGTTCCTGGCTATACAGGGTATCTTGCATTCTGGGTAAATCAGGAGATCATGGATGAAGTTGGTATAGATAGTATCGACAACAAGGATGATTTCATGAAATACATGGAAGCTGTCTCGGATGGATCGAGATACGGATATGGCGGATCCTGGGAAAAAACCTATGTCTTTAATGAAATTGCGCAGTTTGTGAATATGTTCGGTGGAGATTATTATGACTGGACAAATCCGGCAAACAAGGAAGCAATGGAGTTCATGCATGACCTTGTTAAGAATAATGAAACTTCGCTTGATCAGCTCGCAGATAAGTATGAGCAGATGAACCCTAAAGCTATTGACGGCAAGTATGGTTGCTGGTTCTACTGGGGCACAGGTTCTGAGTATGAAGCAGCAGATATGCTTGGTGCAGATAAGATCCATCAGGCAATGATACCGTCCTTTACGGATGATGGACAGCGATATATTTTTACTGACTCTTGGAGCTATGTGCTGAACGCAGCTTCTACACACCAGGATGCTGCAGTTACGTTCCTGAAATATATGGCAGACAAGGGCGGTATGGAAGCATCTTATAAGTATTTTTCAAGATACCCTGCAAGAGCGGATGTTGCGGAGGAAGTAGTTCCTGATTCGGATCCTGCAAAGGAAATGTATTCAAAGTATGCATCTGAATGCAATGTCATGGGACGTCCGATGCTTCCTCAAACCATGGAATTTATCAGCGCTATGGGAACGATTTTCCAGTCTTATGTTAGGGATGAGATTACAATTGATGATTTCCTTACACAGGCACAGTCGTATGTTGAACAGTATCAGTAATCGGCATTAAAGTCGGGCATAGAGATCCGGCATAAGACAGGGGTACATGTATCATGTGCCCCTGTCTTATAAAATCCTGAAAGGAAAGTGTATGAAAACCAAAAAATCAATGCTGGTTGCTGCATGGCTTTTGATCATCCCTGTTCTTGCAATTAGAGCATTTACAACAGTTTATCCCATTCTTGCAACCATCAGGAATAGTTTCTTTGATATTAGACTACTCCAAGGAAAGAATGTATTTTGCGGTTTTGAGAACTACATCAAGGCCTTCAAGGATCCGAAAGTTCTCACAAGCATCCAGTTCACAGTAATTTTTGTAGTAGTGTCGATGCTGTTTCATATCATTTTGGGAGTGATACTTGCTCTTATCCTAAACATGAAATTCAAAGGACAGCGCTTCCTTAGAACAATTATTCTTATTCCTTGGGCTATGCCAGCAGTTGTTATAGGAATGGCGGGAAAATGGGCCTTTAATAACGACTACGGGTTGGTAAATGACCTCATCAGGAGATTTATCAATCCAAATTTCAATTATAGTTGGCTTATTTATAAAGATTCAGCACGATTTGCCGTTATTGCCATGGATCTATGGAAAGATCTTCCTTTCTTTGCAATCCTTGTGCTTTCAGGTCTTCAGTTTATCTCACATGATATATATGAAGCAGCCAGAGTAGATGGTGCAAGCGGATTGCAATGCTTCACAAGGATTACGTTACCGCTTATCACTAAGAATGTTGCAACGCTCACCATACCTTTCACTCTTTGGAGACTTACATCTTTTGATCTCGTCTACTCTATGACATCAGGTGGCCCTGGGGAGGACACGGCTCTCATTGCTTATAGAATTACTATGGAAGCCTTTACAAATCTCAATACTGGTTATGCGGCAGCACTGGCAGTTATGTTGTTTATTGTAATGCTTGTTTTTACTGGAATTAACATGAAAATACAGTCAAAAATGTCTGACTAAGGAGGATCCGATGAGCAACGGAAATATGAAGTATAAAGTGTATCATGTTTTCCAGCATATATTTAAATGGCTCCTAGCAGCTGTTGTCGCTCTGATCGTGCTGATACCAGTATACTGGATTTTTATTTCTTCTATTACACCTTCTGGGGAACTATTTAAATCTCCAATTGACTATCTGCCAGATCATCCGACTCTCGATAGTTATGAGTTCTTAATTCAGAATGTTGGACTCTTGGATAAAATCAAGAACACTGTGATTATCATTGGCTTTACTCTTGTAATTAGTACAGTGATATGTGTACTCGGTGCATATGCGTTCTGTCGGTTCAAGAATAATAAGGCTATTAGCCTTGCATTTGGATTTATCATTGCAACGATGCTTATTCCTGAGGTCGTTACTGCACGGCCTTTATACGAGTTTATGCAAAAGGTTAAGCTTTATGACACATATCCTGGTCTTATCATTCTGTATATCAGCAGTGTAATTCCTTTTTCAGTGCTGATCCTACGGAATTTTGTCAGCGAGATACCAGAATCTCTTGAAGAAGCTGCGGCAATAGATGGTGCAAATTTTACTCAAAGATTATTTTATGTCGTCATACCTTTAATGAAGCCTGCTATAGCAACTGTGTGTATCATCAACTTCATTAATTGTCTGAACAATTTTTTTACTCCGTTGTATTATTCAAACGGCATTCAGGTTCTATCTGTTGCAATCGTTCAGCTGCCTCTTAGAGATAATATGTACGGTGTTCCATGGGATCTTACAAGTGCAATGGGATGGATTATTCTTTTACCGATTATTGTATTCGTAGCGATATTTGAAAAGCAGATTATGGACGGTATTATGGCGGGCGGCGTCAAGGAATAAGCAAACATATATATTAGAGCATTAGGAGCAAGGGGGTAAACAAAATGGATTGGTATAGCAATTCACTTATTTCACTTTCTAGACAAAGGCATGCAAAGAGTCGATCTGTTAATGCGGAGAACCCAACTGGAGAAAAAGGAAAGGGAGGTATGACTGCAAGCCCACTTGGACCTTCAAGAAAGGGAAGTCCGGCATTAAGAAATGTACCGGCCGGTGCTGAAGTGGTACTCGGAGATATCAAAGGGCCAGGTGTTATCAATCATATTTGGATGACTGTACCAGACAGAACGAGTGAAGCAGATTGTTTTGTATTGTGTGATCTCGTACTTAAAATATACTGGGATGATGATGAGAACCCCTCCGTAGAATCACCAATTGGAGATTTCTTTTGCTGTGGATTTGGAAGAGAATGTATTGTAAATTCTCTTCCGATTGTAGTAGTGCCGGCAAGAGGGTTGAATTGTTATTTTCAGATGCCTTTTAGGAAAAGGGCAAGAATTATTTTGGAGAACCAGCATTCCAATCCCATACCTGCTATTTTTTATCAAATCGATTATAGTCTTGTAGAAGACGACATGCCGGAAGATATTTGCTATTTCCATGCTCAATGGCGAAGAGAGAGAATTACGCAAAAAGGGGTGGACTATACAATCCTTGACGGCGTACAAGGAAAAGGACATTATGTTGGCACTTATTTGGCCCTGACTACATTGGAACGGTATTGGTGGGGAGAAGGAGAAGTAAAATTTTACATCGATGGAGATGATCAGTACCCTACGATTTGCGGTACAGGAACAGAGGACTACTTTGGAGGGTCATGGAGTTTTGCTAAGCAGGAAAACGGAAGGACTGTAGAACAGAATTACTGCACACCATTCCTTGGTTACCCGTACTACTCTCGTCATGATGAGGCAATTCATAACCCATATCACAATGATGACATTATGCCACAGAGGGGATTCTACAGATGGCATATCCTGGATCCTGTGTCATTTAATGAGAATCTGCGTGTAACAATTCAACAGATAGGCGTCGGATATCGAGGACTTTTTGAACGTCAAGATGATGTCGCTAGTGTCGCATATTGGTATCAAACTTTGCCGCATGTAAAGTTCAAAAGTCTCTTACCAAAAGAAGAGCGCTGGCCCAGATAGTAAATTAAGTAGTAGAAATAACATGGCAGATCTGACATCAAGCAGATTACTTATCAATGAGAGTAAAATGAGGCACTAAATGAAGAAAAAAGTCATAATTCTGATTGTACTTACATGCGTGTCTCTTGGAAGTATTGCTGCGTGTGGTGAACAGAATAATAATTCTGCGGTAACAAGCGATTCAGAGACTATTAACGACACAGAAGAAATAACACTTTTAAGCACAGATAGTACAAGCACAGAATATCAAGAGTTTATAAAAGAAGCAGAAGATACTCTAAATATCAAAATCAACCTGCAGACGGCCAGTGCTAATGCGGATAACCGACAGGCCCAATTTTCGAATATCCTTGCATCTGGAGATACATCAATCGACGTTCTTACACTCAATGATGAAATGATGAGTGAGTTCAAGACAAAAGGATATCTTGAACCGATTTCAGAGGAAGTCGTTCCTGAAGATATTCGCGCTACTTATCAGCAGAATTATTTACATTCGATTCCTATGGAAAATGGCGTTCTATACTCAGTGCCTTTTTATATGGATATTATCATGTATTGGGTAAATCAAAGCATATTAGACGATGCTGGTATCAGTGAGATTAAGAATTTAGATGATTTTGAAACGCTTCTTAAAGCAGATTATAGAGAAGGAGTGTATGGATATGGCGGATCCTGGGAAAGAACTTATGCGTATAATGAGATCTATCAGTTTGTAAATATGATGGGTGGAGATTATTTAGACTGGAATAATCCCAAATCTAAAAGTGCAGTGAAGTTTCTTCATGACATGGCTGAGCACGGTTATACACCAAAAGATCAGCTTGTGGACCAATATGATCAGATGGAGCAGAAGTTCATGGAGGGAAAATACGCATCTATCTTTATGTATAGTGGAGCAATGAATACATTTGTTCAAGAAAATACATATGGATCAGAAAAAATTCATATTGTACCTCTTCCAAACTTCGGCGCTGGAAAAACAACCGTTGCAGCTTGGCAATACGTGATTAATCGCAGTTCAAAGCATAAGGCTGCTGCAGAGCGTTTCTTATCATGGTGCGCAAGTGATGAGGGAAGTATAGCGTACAGCAGGGCCATGAATCGCCTTCCGGCAAGGATAGATATTGCAAACGAAAGCTTGAATATTCCGGATATTGATATAATGCGTAGCTATATTTCTAACTATGAACTTGATGCTCGAGAATTTTCGTCTACTCCAATGCAAAGCGTAACTGAAATGGGTGAGACATTTCAATTATATATAACTGACCAGATATCATTAGATGAATTCTGCCAAAAAGCACAAATAATTGTTGATGAATAAGATTAATGCGGAATGGCGTTAGTAAGAAAACGGGTTGATAAGCTTTGAAGCATTCTAATGTAAGTATAAAAATATATTGTTTTGTACATTCCATTGTACAATACTTCTCTCTAACTTGGACTACATAGTCTTGCCAGGAGTGCAAGACTATGAGCTGCATTGAAAGCATACTGACCGAAGCAAGAGATCTTTCCAGAGACGACCTGATTCTTCTTGTTAACAAGCTCATGGAGAGTTTCTCCCATGAAACTGCAACATCTTCTCCGAAGAAGATGACTGCTCCGCGTTTGGACTGTCCAAACTGCCATTCCAATGCTCATGTTGTTAGAAATGGACACAAGCACGGTAAGCAGGCGTACATCTGCAGGCAGTGCGGAAAGTCTTTTGTTACGACAAGCAACACACTGCTGTCGGGTTCACACTTTGGCACCAAGATCTGAACCAAGGTTCTGGAAGAGACGCTCAGGGGGACCTCTCTGGATAAGACGGTCAGGTCACTTGCAAGCCAGGGATGCAAGATTGTTGGCATCGGGCTGAATTAACCCCCCAAGGGGCTTGTTTAACCCGCCCTTAACAATGCAACTAAAATGGGTACTTGTATTGCCGATACCAACAGGCATGGGAAATGCATATGTTGCTGCTCTTTCCTGGTGTCACAAGACTGCTCTACCGAGTTGTCACAAACCTGCTCTACCTCTTGTCACAATTAATTCGCATATACGAAATCTCCGTTAACCATTGCTGGCTAACGGAGATCTTTTTGTTCTTAACACCTCATGGATTTATGGGGATTCAGCAGTGGGTCCCCTGGTCATCGCTCCGGCAGGGCCGCTGCGACATTACTCCTCAAACAGATCTGTATCGATGTCATTGTACGGATCCAGATCTTTGGGATCCAGGAAACCATCCAGCACTTCAGTCGGAAACAGCCTTTCCATTTCCTTCTCGTAGGCACTGTTCCAGCTGCAGATGTCCTCGCATACGCTCTGATACGCCTCCCGATATCTGTCCCGGGAGCATTCAAGAGTCCGGATGATGTCCTCGAAGAGGGCGATGTCCCGTACCGTCTGCCTGGCCAGATCCAGCAGCTCGTTGTACCTTTCGACCAGCTCCGATGTTAGGGTCGGGTTAAAAGGGCCAGTCGGGGGTGCGGACGGAATCTTGGACCGCCATTAGACGTCTAGCATAAGCATCTTGCGATACTGAAGTGGGCTTAGCCCTCCTAGTGAAAGCTTAATCCGTTCTGCTGAATACCAGCGTATGTACTTGTCGACTTTCTCAATGAACTGGTCAATTGTTACATTCTTCCAGTTATGCCCATAGTACATCTCGTTTTTCAATCGACCGAAAAAGCCTTCACAGGCTGAATTGTCTGGAGAGCATCCCTTTTTTGACATAGATCTGATCAGTCCAGCTGAATTCATACGATCAATCCACCCAGGCCATCGATAATGGCAGCCTCTGTCTGAGTTATACCGAATTCAGGATAACTCAGACTATGCCGAAGAAAAAACTATGCCGAAGTTCATGATAAGCCCTTTACACTAAAGTGTTTATTCGATTGGCGTTAGTAAAGAACCGGGTTGATGGGTTCCATACCACAACCTCCATGGTGAACTCTCGACGCGATAATGTCCGATGAAGATATAGAATCCCCATTTGGAGCTCTTTTCTTCTCCGCATAATGCCTATCTTGTTATTTATAGTCACATACTCGGCAAGTGAGTGTATGTGTTTAGGCAATCTAGGTGATGCTTTGTTACATGATGCAACACAGCACGGATAGGAGTGTACCCAGCTCGAGCTCAAAGTGAGGTATTAGTGGTCTCATGCTAGGCGATCGCTTATCAACCCGTTTCTTAACTAACGCCATTCGATTTTTTCGGCATAGTATTCTGTACAATTGAAGTACCTTAATAAACTTTCACAACAAGGAGGTACTTCATATGAACATTGGCAACATATGTAAGCTTCTTCTGAAAGCGCTCTCCGAAGCCGGTTTCAATGAGAGCACTCTGCTCAACTATCGTGGCGTTATCCGCCGGTTCAAGGCCTTTTGCAAGGAAAAGGGCTATTCGGAATACAGCACGGATGTTGGACAGGCTTATGCTGACGATGTGATAAGCAAAAAGACTGGAAAATTTAGCAAACAGCGTTACTTTTCACAAGGGAGATTCGCAAGATTACTAAATTCCTACTGTCTCACCGGCAGCTTCGACTTATCCCCGATGAAGAGAGGTATGGAAGCCCCTGGTAATGAGATGCTTTGCGGGCTCTACAAGGATTATATCAGCTACCTTGAGGATAAATATTCTAACAACAACACCTTGTCATTCTATAGGTATGAGGCTCTATGCCTCTTCAGGTTCCTTGATTTCGTCGGTATCTCCAATCTTAACGACGTCTCTGCAGCAACCGTGGTTGATTATCTGAAAACTACAAAGCAGAACCGGCAACGTGCCGTACTCTGTGGGCTCAGGCTGTATTTTACCTTCATTGAGCGGGAGGATCTTTTTGCAGTCATTAATGGCATGCATGCCTACAGATCCAAGAGGATAATTCCTGTGTTGACTGACGATGAGATGTCCAGGCTTAAGGAAACGATTGAATCAGGGGATGTCTCAAACCGAGACGCTGCAATCATCTTATTAGGGCTCTCGACAGGCATAAGGGCTATAGATCTCATAAACCTCAGGCTTTCAGACATTGATTGGAACAGCGAGACCATCTCTTTCAAGCAGTCAAAGACAGGCAACCTGGTATGCATACCTCTGACAGTAGCTGTAGGGAACGCCATAGCAAGATATCTTTATGAGGATCGTCCATCTGCTGATAATGACTACCTCTTTGTGCGGGATCTTGCGCCATTTGGGCCTTTAAGCGGGCATTCGTCCTGCTATGACATTGTTAAAAAGGCATTCGAAAAAGCAGGCATAAGCAGAGACGGCCGCATCTTCGGAATGCACATGCTGCGGCATAACGCCGCATCAGTCATGGTGCGGAACGAGGTGCCGGTATCAACAGTAGCTGCTGTTCTTGGGCATTCAAGCACAGATACAACAGATATATACATCACAACCGATGAAGCGAAGCTCAGGGAGTGCGTGCTCCCCATGACGGGCATCTCGAAGGAGGTGAACGCATGAGGAAATTTACAAGCAATCTTGCGCCAAAGCTCAAAGATTTCCTGAGTTATAAGAACGCTCTCGGCATCAAGTATGAGACAAGCCGCGTTTATCTGCTGCAGCTCGACCGCTATAATCTTGAACACGGCAACAACAGTTCTCTTACAAAGGAGGTGGCTGAGGGCTGGGTTATCCAGCACACAGAAAAATCTGAAACTCGAGACAGGAGCTTTCTGCCTCCAATCAGGGAGTTTGGGAGGTATCTTCGCAGCATCGGAGACAGCAGTGCCTACGTCCTTGACGACAGGTTCTCCATCCAGCACTATCACGCAGAAGTTTATCTTATGACAAGCGATGAGATATCGAAATTTTTCAAAGAGTGCGATTCTTATGTGCTCCGCGTGAAACTTCAGGGAAGGCCATATGTCTTTCCGGCGTTCTACAGATTCCTCTACTGCTGTGGTGTCAGGTGCGCTGAAGCAAGAAAGCTGAAATGCCATGATGTCCATCTGGACGATGGATATATCGACATCCTGGACGCCAAATCTCACAGAGACCGACGGTTGTATATTTCTGCCGAACTTACAGACTATTTAAGGAAATATGAGGTTGCCATCTCGCGATGTTTTCCTGAAAGAGAATACTTTTTTCCTGGTGGTCACGGAGGCAACTGTTCCTCTTCTGCGGTTTCGGCGAACTTCCGCAACATATGGATTTCAGCCGGGCTGAAAAGGGATGGAAGGATCAAACCTCGGGCTTATGATTTCCGGCACCACTTCGCCTGCGCTAACATCATGCGCTGGTCTGAAGAAGGCAGGGATGTCCAGGCGATGCTTCCATATCTCATGAGGTATATGGGACATGCCTCGCTAGAGAGCACCTACTATTACATCCATCTGATTCCTGATTACTTCCCTCAGTATTCCTCTCTGACGGCATCATCTGAAGACTTGATACCGGAGGTGGAAGACTATGAAGTATAACAGGAAGAAGGACAAGGACTTCTGGCTGCTTGCACGTTCATATCTTCATGATTACATGCCTGTTGTCAGAAATCTTTCAGATAAATCTGTGGAGGCCTATAAACAGTCACTTAAGACATACCTGTCGTTCCTTAAAGAATCGAAATCGCTGAACGAAGACAGGGTTACCTTTGAGGCCTTTACAAGGGACAATGTAAAAGAGTATGTCGCATGGCTAAAGAACAAAGATTATTCGGCAAAAACAATAAATCTGAAGCTGACCGCAATCCGCTCATTCCTCAAGTACTGTTCAGAGGAAGATTTTGAACTCAGGGGAGTTTATACTGATGTCTGCACTGTCAAAAAGATTAAGGAAGATAAAAAGCCTATCGAATATCTCGCTCCGGAAGCAACTGCTGCAATCCTGAGCGCTTATGGACTGAAAACAGCAAAGCAACGACGTAACCGCATGCTGTTGATCCTGCTGTATGATAGTGGTGCCAGAGTACAGGAGCTTGCTGACCTTATGGTGTCTTCGCTTCACATAGATGCTGCCAATCCGTACATAACACTGGTTAGAAAAGGACGGAAGAGTCGCAACGTTCCTCTGATGTCCAAAACCGTGAAGCACCTGAAAAACTATCTCAAAGAGTTTCATCCTAATGGAGATGACTCTCCATTGTTTTACAGCCTCATGGACGGCAGACCACACAAGCTTTCAACCGACAGTATAAGCCTCATTTTAAAGAACGCTGCTGATACTGCCCAGAAGTCCTGTGAATCTGTTCCTGAAAACGTTCATTGTCACCTCATGAGGAAGACCAAGGCTATGGATCTTTACAAAAATGGTGTGCCGCTTCCCTTTATAATGCAACTTTTGGGCCATGAGAGTATGTCCACCACATCCGGCTTTTACGCTTTCGCTACGTTGGAGATGATGAGCGAGGCAATAAACAAATCTGCACCCAAAATGGCAGATGATGAAAAACTTTGGAAAAAAGAGGCTGTGAGATGTCATGCAGCAAATTAAACTCCCCACCTACCGCACTATAGCGGCAGATTGATTTCTGAAGTTCATAAAAATGATGATCCTAGCGTGCTGTCTTATGCGGCATGCTTTTTTCGTATACTGTTGACTATTCTAACAATCCGATTATGATAGTCTCCCGAAAGAAGGATAAGAAAAAGGAGAAGGCGTTAGTAAGAAAACGGGTTGATAAGCTCCAAAGCATTTTAGCAGAAGTATAAAATATGCCGTTTTGTACATTCTGCTGTACAACGGCCTTCTCTAACTTGAACTACAATAGTCTTGCCAGGAGGGCAAGACTATGAGCTGCATTGAGCGCATACTGACCGAAGCCAGAGATCTTTCCAGGGACGACCTGATTCTTCTTGTTAACAAGCTCATGGAGGGCTTCTCCCATGAGAGTGCAACCTCTTCTCCGAAGAAGATGATTGCTCCCCGTTTGGATTGTCCGATCTGCCATTCCAATGCTCATGTTGTTAGGAATGGACACAAACATGGAAAACAGGCATACATCTGCAGGCAATGTGGAACGTCATTTGTTACAACGAGCAACACTTTGCTCTCAGGCTCACACTTTGGTACTGAGATCTGGACCAAGGTTCTGGAAGAGACGCTCAGGGGGACCTCTCTGGATAAGACGGTCAAGTCACTTGCCAGCCATGGATGCAAGATCAGCCATAGCAGTCTGTTCTTCATGCGGCATAAGATCATGCTTGCTCTCGAGGACATGCAGGTGGAGCAGCCAGCCACGGTGGAAGATGTCGTGGAAGCGGATGAAACCTACGTTCCGGAGTCCAAAAAAGGTACGAAATTTGGCCCTGATGCCAGTCGAAAGCCCCGCAAGCGTGGCACTCCCGCATCCAAACGCGGCCTTTCAGACGAGCAGATCTGTATCTGCACCGCAGTACAGCGCAAGACTGGCGATCTGATCGTGAAATCCGAGAACCGGGCAAGGCCTTCCAGTGCGGATGTTGTTGATATCTATACTGGTCATGTCCAGAAGGGAACACTTTTCCTGACGGACGGCATGAATGTGTATCCAAGACTGGGCAAGATCCTGGGAATCACGGTCATGAATGTGAAGAAGGAGTCGGCAAGTTTCTTCAATCTGAACACTGTGAACAACCTTCACTCCTTTATCAAGCACCGCTATATCGAATATCGCGGCGTGGCTACCAAGTATTTGAACCGTTACAACCTCGTATTCCGGGCAGCGTACAGGCAGAGGACCACGATTGGGGAACTTGCGGACGCTCTCTTTGCATCCAGGAATCCCAAGAAGGTACACCATTATGGAGATGTTAAGGAGCTCAATCTGCTTGCAATTTGATGACTACAAGATGCACTTATTGCTTATCAACCCGTTTTCTTACTAACGCCAAGGAGAAGATCCACGCCCAGACAGCCGGTCTTCTCCTTAAGCACTATGTACGCAATGTGAACCGCCGGGCTCTCACCTTGCCAGTGAACACACCACCGTCCCACATATACGTAAAGCTAACATTATGATAAGGAGAATTTCGTTACTTTGCAATACCCAGAGGATCTCAGAGCCAGATGATCTTCTGTTCACATACCCCGGAGATGAACTCCCAGACCTTTCGCTTGTCAACTGCCCGGCCTGCCGCGCCAGAGGCATGTATCAGCCCCACGGCAGCTACAAGCGCTACGTTGTGGATGTGTATCGGGGAAAGATATACGAACTCCAGGTCGCTGTCCCCAGAGTCAGATGTACCTGTGGGCATACCCATGCTCTCCTGAAAGACACACTCATTCCCTACTCCCAGTACACCCTGCGGTTCATCCTCACGGTCCTGAAGGCCTATTTCCGCCACAGCCGCACCGTAGCACAGATCTGTCGGGACTTCTGCATCGCCGCGCCGACCCTGTACCGGTGGAAGCGTGTCTTTCTGGCACACCGAGAGCTCTGGCTGGGGCTCCTGCGCAGCCGGGACAGTGATCCCTCATACTTTCTGAGATCCATCGATCATCAGCCGCATCTCTCTTCCTTCCTGCACGCATTCTTTCTCAGGGCAGCTACCTCATTCCTGCAGCTGCACAGGAATCCGGCATACTCCTGACAGGCCACACCCTCTATCGCCGCTGATGGCTCTTATTCCATAAGGTGTGAATAGTTCCGGCCTCCTGCCTGATTTAGGATACAGCCATCAGGAGGTAAGAGTACTATGAATAATATTTATGCTAATGATGAACTCGCAAAAGCTACTGCTGTTGCCCAGTTCCGTTTCGCACTGATCGCTCCTGTAATCCAGGGGCTTTATTCTGATGCCAGTGCCACGGAGTATTACAAACGGATCACGGAAAAACCGCTGAAGCTTCCAGACGGAACTGCTGTGACATACAGCTACAAGACCGTTGAAAAGTGGGCATCGATGTACAAACGTGGTGGTTATGATGCACTGATGCCCCAGGCCCGTTCTGACAAGGCGTTAGTAAAGAACCGGGTTGATGGGTTCCATACCACAACCTCCATGGTGAACTCTCGACGCGATAATGTCCGATGAAGATATAGAATCCCCATTTGGAGCTCTTTTCTTCTCCGCATAATGCCTATCTTGTTATTTATAGTCACATACTCGGCAAGTGAGTGTATGTGTTTAGGCAATCTAGGTGATGCTTTGTTACATGATGCAACACAGCACGGATAGGAGTGTACCCAGCTCGAGCTCAAAGTGAGGTATTAGTGGTCTCATGCTAGGCGATCGCTTATCAACCCGTTTCTTAACTAACGCCTCTGACAAAGGTTCTGCCAGAGCGCTCTCTGATGCGGCCATCGAGGAGATCTACAAGGTCAAGGAGAAGTTTCCGAGGCTGAACGCCACACAGATCTATCACCACCTTGTTGGCAACGGTCTTCTCTCCTCAAAAGTCAATGTCTGCTCTGTCCAGCGCTTCATCAGACGTAACGATCTCAAGTCGGCCAGAAATCCCAACGTACGGGACCGCAAACAGTTCGAGGAGGACGCTTTCGGGCGTATGTGGCAGGCTGATACCTGTTACCTGCCGCACATCACCGAGGACGGGCAGGTCCGCCGCGTCTATGCCATCATGATCATCGATGACCATTCGAGGCTCCTCGTCGGCGGCGAACTGTTCTACAGTGACAATGCCGCCAACTTCCAGAAAGTATTCAAAGACGCCATCGCAGCCTACGGCATCCCTTCAAAGCTCTACGTCGATAACGGCTGTTCCTATGCCAATGAACAGCTTTCCCTCATCTGCGGCAGCCTCGGCGTTGTACTGCTCCACACAAGAGTACGCGACGGCGCCTCCAAAGCGAAGATCGAGCGCAGCTGGTTAACACTCAAGGAGACCTGGCTGTACAAGCTGGATATGGAGTCCATCCACTCCCTGGCGCAGTTCAACGGCATGCTCAGGGAATATATGCGTTCTTATAACACTTCCTTCCATTCCGGGATCGGCTGTACGCCCATGGACCGGTACCTGAAGACAAAGGACCAGATCAAGGCTCCTGCCTCACAGGAATGGCTGGATGAATGTTTTCTCAACCGGATCAACCGACGCGTGAAGAAAGATGCCACTGTCTCCATCGATAAAGTCAGTTACGACGTGCCCATGCAGTTCATCGGGCAGAGCGTTGAGATCCGCTTCCAGCCCAGCGACATGAGCACAGCCTTCATCCTTTACGATAAAAAGCGCTTCCCGATCCGTCAGACCAACCGTGTAGAGAACTGCCACACGAAGCGTGATAACATCACGATCGACTACGCGAAGATCGGAGATGCATCATGAGCAGTTTTACAGCGTACTACGGGCTTACCTGCAATCCGTTCGACAAGCAGTCACTGAAGGAAAGGGATCATTTCGAGTCCTCGGATTTCAAAGAAATGACTAGCCGCCTGAATTATCTCAAGGACGTGCGTGGGATCGGCGTTTTTACCGCGCGTCCCGGGATGGGCAAGACCTTTGTCCTGCGCTGCTTCGCCGCCGGACTCAACCCAAACCTGTACCACATGGCTTACATCTGCCTGTCCACCGTAGGCGTCACAGATTTCTATAAAGAGTTCTGCGGCATCCTTGGCGTCAGCCAGAAAGGCAGCAAACCGGCGTTGTTCAAGGCGATCCAAGAGCAGATCTATTACCTGTACAAAGAGAAGAGGCAGCCGCTGATCCTTGCGATAGATGAAGCGCAGGAGCTCTCCACCTCGATCCTGAACGATCTGAAGATGATCATGAACTTCAGATACGATTCCCTGAACTGCTTCACACTCATCCTTGTGGGAGAATCCCAGCTGAACATAAAGCTCTCTCTTCCCATCCACGAAGCGATCCGTCAGCGGATCACTGTTCACTATGACTTTAAGGGGCTCACTGCAGATGAGATCCCGGCATATGTGCGGCATAAGATCCATGTCGCCGGAGGAGCCGATTCCATTATTGACGATGCTGCTATGGCGTCAGTCCATTCCCTGTCGCAGGGTAATCCCCGGGTCATCGATACGCTGATGACGGATGCCCTGACTATCGGCGCCCAGATGGATAAAAAGGTCATCGACGCTGAAGTTATCATGGCCGCCGCAAATAACCGGCAGCTCGGATGAAGAAGCAGAAGAACAGATCAAAAGACCGTGAGGAGGGGATCTCTCTGCGGCCTTTTTCCGTATCTCGCCTTAATAACAGGCACCGGCGCGGAACTGGTAAGAGACCTGGCAGGATCATGCCGCATTTCTGCTCAGAGTGTGCCGCAGGTTACGGTCTGGCACAATCCCAACGGAGAGAACACCGAAATTAAACTGCCGTTTGCGCCGCTGGCAACGTGCCGCATGACAGTGAGAAAGGCCATTTGCTCGCTCGACTGAATCAGAATACTATGCCGAAGATATTTGATTATGCGGCATGTTTCATACATACTTTAGACAATATGTAATGGCCCCCGAGTTTTGTAGTCATCGAGGATTAGCCGTATACTCTATAACGTATTCAAAGAGTTACAGCATACCATCATACAAAATCGGAGGCCATTGACATGGAGTATAGCACAGTGTTTGTTGGAATGGATGTCCATAAAGACACTTTCTCGGTTTGTTGTTACACATACGAGGATGACAAGTGCAGATTCAAGCGCACCTTTAGTTCTGATTACAAAAATGTGCTCCAATATATCGCCAGCATGCACAAACAGTATGGTGAAAAAGCAAATTTCGTCACCGCATATGAAGCTGGCTGCCTTGGGTATTCACTGTACAATCAGCTTACCGCTCATAATGTAGAGTGTATTATCATGGCTCCGACAACCATGGCCAAGACTGCAAACGCCGGAAAGCACAAAACAGACCGTCTGGATTCTGAAATGATTGCCAAGTGTCTTGCCGACAGAAACTATCATGCAGTCCATATTCCTACTGAGGAGGATGACCAGGTCAAAGAATACATTCGCATGCGCGATGATCATAAATTGGCATTGAAGAAAATCAAACAGCAGATTCTTGCATTCTGCCTCCGCCGAGGACTGCATTATTCAGATCCAGATTCAAAGTCCAAACCTCATAACTGGACACAGAAACATCTCAAATGGCTCAGAGACCAGGCTTCTGCTCTGAATGGAGAATACAAAGATGCCCTTGAGGAATATCTGGGGACCTTCGATTATCTGACCGATAAGATCACACGTCTTGACCAGAAGATCGAGGAGATCTCTCAGAAAGATACCTATCGCGAGAAGGTCAAACATCTCTCATGTTTCATCGGAGTCAAAACGGTCACCGCAATGGGAGTTCTTTCCGAGGTGGGTGACTTTAGCCGGTTTAAATCGGCTGAGCAGTTTGCCTCCTATCTTGGTCTTGTACCAGGGGAGAATTCGAGTGGCGGATCCAGAAATATGCTGTCACTGACCAAAGCAGGAAATTGTCATGTGCGCAGACTGTTGATTGAATCTGCACAAAGCTACGCAAGAGGCAGAATCGGAGCTAAATCCAAAGAACTTCTAAAACGCCAGGAGGGAGTAGAGCCCAAGTATGTGGCATATGCAGATAAAGCCAATGAACGGCTGCGCAGGAAGTTTTACAGGCTTACGGAAGACGGGAAGATCAGAAATGTGGCTGTTGCAGCTGTTGCGCACGAGCTTTCCTGCTTCATCTGGGGAATGATGACAGATCATGTGGCGTAATGAAACAAGTGGGGTACATCTGCTGAACGCTGCTGTCAAGACTGCTACGCACCGCCGTAGGCGGCAAGGTCTTGACATCATCGTTCAGCAGATGTCAGCGATCATTAGGCAGTAAGCGGGATAAGCCGCTTACAGCGGCTGAGCAAAATCGAAGGCACCTTGAGGTGGTATTGAAGTCCTTCAAGGTTTGGGCTATCTGCGACAAATCTATGTTGACACAGACAGTAATATTTCTGTGATTCACGTTTTTAGACGGCAGAGCCCGCGGCGGACCATTGGCCTGTTGGTAAGGAGCAATCCGAATCCACGTATATCAGAGTGGTCAAATGCCGGTGAACTGAGATTCGATGCCACCTCAAGATGCCTTCGGTCAGGGAGTACATGGCCAGCCAGGACTACAAAAGTTTGCGGGTGACACCCGGAAGGTCTTGACAAGGGCCATTACATATCAGATTTCTTCGGCATAGTTTTTTCTTCGGCATAGTCACTATTATACCGAATTCAGGATAACTCAGACAGAGGCTGCCATTATCGATGGCCTGGTTGGATTGATCGTATGAATTCAGCTGGACTGATCAGATCTATGTCAAAAAAGGGATGCTCTCCAGACAATTCAGCCTGTGAAGGCTTTTTCGGTCGATTGAAAAACGAGATGTACTATGGGCATAACTGGAAGAATGTAACAATTGACCAGCTCATTGAGAAAGTCGACAAGTACATACGCTGGTATTCAGCAGAACGGATTAAGCTTTCACTAGGAGGGCTAAGCCCACTTCAGTATCGCAAGATGCTTATGCTAGACGTCTAATGGCGGTCCAAGATTCCGTCCGCACCCCCAAATGGCCCAAATCACCCGACGCTAACATCATTTCTGAATTAAAAATAGCCAGAACCCCTATAAAATAAGGGTTTCTGGCCTCACAATCACAAAAATTACTTATTCCAATTCGATTGTTCCCGGCGGCTTACTCGTGAGATCATAGAACACTCTGTTGACGCCCTTGACCTCATTGATGATCCGGTTCATGCAGGTCTGGAGCACGCTCCAGGGAATCTCTGCCGCCTCTGCGGTCATGAAATCAGAGGTGATCACACCGCGCAGGGCCACCGCATAGTCGTATGTTCTGCCGTCTCCCATGACGCCCACCGAGCGCAGATTGGTCAGAGCGGCAAAGAACTGGCCTTTTCCCATGTCGATGCCGGCCTTCTCGAGCTCCTCCCGGTAGATGGCATCCGCATCCTGGGTGATCCGCACCTTTTCTGCTGTCACCTCGCCCACAATGCGCACGCCCAGTCCCGGGCCGGGGAAGGGCTGACGGAAGACCAGGTTTTTCGGCAGTCCCAGCTCCAGGCCGGTCTGCCGCACCTCATCCTTGAAGAGATTGCGGAGGGGCTCCACGATCTCCTTGAAGTCCACATGCTTGGGAAGACCGCCCACGTTGTGATGAGACTTGATCACCGCGCTGCCGGTGCCGACAGCACCGCTCTCCACCACATCGGGATAGATGGTTCCCTGTGCCAGGAAGTCCACCCGGCCGATCTTCTTGGCCTCTTCCTCAAAGACATTGATGAACTCCGCGCCGATGATCTTGCGCTTCTGCTCCGGATCGGTCACCCCGGCGAGCTTGTCGTAGAAGCGCTGCTGGGCATTGACACGGACAAAGTTCAGCTCAAACGGTCCCTTCTCGCCAAAGACCGCCTCGACCTCATCGCCCTCATTCTTGCGCAGCAGACCGTGGTCCACAAACACACAGGTCAGCTGCTTCCCGACGGCGCGGGAGAGAAGGGCTGCTGCCACAGAGCTGTCGACGCCGCCGGAGAGTCCCAGCAGCACCTTGCCATCTCCAATCTTCGCACGCAGAGCCTTCACGGTCTCCTCCACGAAAGAGGACATCACCCAGTCTCCGCTGCAGCCGCAGACATCGATGATGAAGTGGCGCAGCATCTTCATGCCCTCGGTGGTGTGCACCACCTCCGGGTGGAACTGCACCGCGTAGAGTTTGCGCGCCGGATCCTCCATGGCTGCCACCGGACAGTTCTCGGTGTGGGCTGTCACATGGAAGCCCTCCGGTACACTGGCGATGTAGTCGGTGTGGCTCATCCAGGTTGTGGTCTCTCCCGGCACATCCTGGAACAGGACGGAATTCCGGTCATCCACGGTGATCTGCGTGTGGCCGTACTCGCTGACCGGTGCCGTCTTGACCGTGCCGCCGAGCTTGTAGGCCATCAGCTGGGATCCGTAGCAGATGCCCAGCACCGGAATGCCCAGGGAAAACAGTGCCGCATCGTAGGTCGGGGAATCCTCCTTGTACACGCTGTTGGGCCCGCCCGTCAGAATGATCCCCTTGGGATGGAGATCTCGGATCTGTTCTATCGGCATGGTGTACGGATGGATTTCACAGTAAACGTGATTCTCTCTGACGCGTCTTGCTATCAGCTGCTTGTACTGGCCGCCGAAGTCCAGGACGATCATCAATTCTCTGGCCATGTTCCTCCTCTCCTATTGCTGTATTTCTCGTTTTGTCTGCAGACCATTTTACCCGTTTCTCTGCGGTTCGGGAACCCCTTTTTGCGCGGGTCTAGATCCGCCCGTTCAGTTTCCAGTAAAGACTCTGCGCGTAGGAATCGGTCATGCCGCAGACGTAGTCGGTGACCAGCATCAGCCGCAGATAGAGCTTCTCCTGCGGCGATCTGCCGCTGCTGTAGATCTGGTAGATCGTGCGGTAGTTCTCCGAGACCAGGGTCATCAGCCGGCGGTTGTAGGGTGTCAGCTCCCGGCCGGTGTCATAGTCGAGGACCGCCGCGGTGAACCGCTCCAGCAGGCCCTTCAGGATGCTGTCCGCCGCGACCTCGATGTGGATGATCGTGGAGGACTGGAATACGTGGTCATTGGCGAGCTCTCCCAGCACGTCATTGAGCTTTCCCGCACCGGTCACCTCCAGCAGCTCCGTCCCGAAGGATCCGTCCAGGATCTCGTCGTAGTGTGTGATGAAGCTCTCCTGTGCCGCGTGGAGGAGCTCCGTCTGCACCCGGATGAGCCAGTTCTGGATGGCGTAGTTGTCCGGCCGGGACATGCCCCGGTCGACGCCCTTCTGGTACCGGTGCTTCAGATCCTCGATGGCCTGCCGGTAGAGACTCTGGCTTCCGGAGGCGGGCTCTGCCGCATCCTCCGCCCCGCACCTTGCCTCGAGCTCATCCCGCAGCTGGTGGTAGGTGAGGAAGCCCTTCCGGTAGGCATCCTCGATGTCCGCGGTATGATAGGCGATGTCGTCCGCCGCCTCGAGAAGATAGGTCAGGGGATGCCGCCTCCCGTCAAGGCCGCAGGAGGTCTCCACATCCGAAAAGACCTCCCGATCCGCCTGGAAGTATCCCATCTTGTGGGCGCGGATGGGGCCACTGGGGTCGATCTCCAGGGAGCTCACCGGGTACTTGATGATCGTGGCCAGAAGTGCTTTGGTCAGGTTCATCCCGTGCTCATCCACCAGGTAGTGGAGCTTGGTGACCACCCGGAGGGCCTGGGCGTTGCCCTCAAAGTGCAGGAAGTCTGCCTTCTGCGCATCGGTCAGGAGCTTTTCCAGGGGCACCGGGCCGGACCCTTGCGTCCACTCCGGGACATAGGTGATCCGGGGCAGGGCTTCCTGGAAAAAGGTCCGGATGCTGGTCTCCCCGAAATGCCCAAATGGGGGATTGCCGATATCGTGTAACAACCCGGCACAGCTTAGGATGTCGCAGATATCTGTCTGGTTGTCCGGGTGGAAGGAGGGGTCCTTTGCATCCCGCAGGATGGCCCGGCCGACGCTCTGGCCCAGGGACTTGGCAAAGGAGGAGACCTCCAGGGAGTGGGTGAGCCGGGTGCGCACAAAGTCACTCTGGTCCAGCGGGAAGACCTGGGTCTTGTCCTGGAGTCTTCGGAAGGAGGCACTGCCGATGATCCGGTGGTAGTCCTTCTCGTATTCCGAGCGAAGGTCAGACGTTCCCTTCGAATGGTAGCTCCGGATCCGGTCCGGGCACAGCAGGGTTTGCCAGTCCATATCAATACCTCCAAAAAAAAGCGCCCGACCAGTTTTCCGGTACGGGCGCTGACTGACTTGTCAGTTGATCACTCAATAGATGATCCGTCGGATGCAGACATAGGAGCGATAGGTTGCGCTCGAATACTTGATTCCGGTGGAAGGGGTGGAGGCATGTACGATCATGCCGTTTCCGATGTACAGTGCCACGTGGCCGGGATAGCAGATGATATCACCGGGCAGGGCATCCGCCAGCGAGCCGACGGCAATGCCGTTGCTGCGCTGTGCCACATCCGTTCTGCCGAGGGTGTAGCCGAAGTGGGCGTACACACTCATCGTGAAGCCGGAGCAGTCCGTTCCGTTTGTCAGGCTCGTGCCGCCGTAGACGTAGGGGTTGCCGACGAACTGCACTGCGTAGTTGATCACATCCTGTCCGGTGACACCGGAGGAATTGGACGGCGCAGAACCGGAGGAGACACTCGGCGTGTAGGTGTAGTTGCTCACCGTGTATCCGCTGCCGGTGCTGGTCGTGGTGGTCGTCGTCGTGCTCTCGGCCACTGTCACGCTGGTGCCGGTGGAAGCTGAGCTGGAGCTGCTACTGCTGCTGGAGGACGAAGAGGCGGATGCCGCCTTCTGTCTTGCCTTCTCCCGTGCGGCTGCTTCCTCAGCTGCCTTCTTGGCTGCCGCCTCGGCCGCTGCCCTCTGCTGGGCCTCCTGGGCCGCTGCGATGGCGTTGGTCTGCTCGGTCAGCTGTGCTGCCAGCTTGGTCGCCTCTGCCTGGGCATTGGCGATCCGGGTCTCGTAGTCGTCATACTGGGCCTGCAGATCAGCCAGCTGGGAGTTCAGAGCTGCCTGCTCCTGCTCCAGACCGAGCTTGGATTCCTCCTGCTCGTCCTTGGCATCCTGCAGATCCTGCTGATCCTGCTTGACCTGGGCCTGGATCTGCTCGTACTGGTCGAGCATGTTCCGGTCGTACTCGTAGAGCTTGTCCACGTACTGGGCCTTGTTCAGAAGGTCGGAGAAGGAGGTGGCGGACACCAGGACTTCCATGTAGCTGGAGTCGCCCTTCTCGTACATGTACTTGATGCGCAGCTTCATCGCATCGTACTGCTTCTGCTCCTCGGCGACCGCTTCGTCATACTCCTGCTGCTTCTCGTCGATCTGGGTGTCCAGATCGGCGATCTCGCTCTCGAGCATCTGGATGCTGGCCATGTTCTGGACGAGCTCATCGTTGGTGCTGTCGATCGAGGAACTGACTGCGGCCTGGCTGCTCTCCAGTGCGCTTGCACTGCTCTGTGCCTCACTCAGGGCACTCTCGGTCTGGCTCTTTTGCTGCTGCAGTTCGGAGATGGTAGCGGCAAAGGCGCTTCCCGCCGGAAGTACCGCAAAGAGAGCGGCCAGCGCAAGGGGAAGAGCCCCCCGCCGAAGCGCTCTCCTGAGGGTCTTTTGGATCTTGTGATCTCTCATTCGTCTTACCCGTTCCAAATTTATTACGTCTTTGTTACAGAGGCATTATACGCTCTCACCGGGTCGGTTTCACCGCTTCCTAAGAAAGTTCACAAAAAATTTAAATTTGTGTTCTTATCACAGTTCGCAGTTGCCCACGGTTCTCGGGAAAGGCAGCACGTCGCGGATGTTCTCCATACCGGTGAGATACATCACGCAGCGCTCAAAGCCCAGGCCGAAGCCGGCGTGGCGCACGGAACCGTAGCGGCGCAGATCCAGATAGAACTGGTACTGGCTCATGTCCATGTGGAGCTCCTCCATGCGCTTGGTGAGGAGATCCAGGTTGTCCTCTCTCTGGGAACCGCCGATGATCTCGCCGATGCCGGGCACCAGGCAGTCGCAGGCGGCGACGGTCTTTCCGTCCGAATTCAGCTTCATGTAGAAGGCCTTGATCTCCTTCGGATAGTCGGTGACGAACACCGGCCGGCCGAACTCCTTCTCGGTCAGGAACCGCTCGTGCTCGGTCTGCAGATCGCAGCCCCAGTAGGCCTTGTTCTCGAACTCGTCGTTGTGCTGCTCCAGGATCTTGACGGCATCCGTGTAGGTGATCCGGCCGAAGTCGGAGGTGGCCACATGGTGCAGCCGCTCGATCAGGCCCTTGTCGATGAACTGGTTGAAGAAGGCCATCTCATCCGGCGCGTTCTCCAGCACGTAATTGATGACGTACTTGAGCATGGCCTCTGCCAGCTCCATGTCGTCCTCCAGGTCTGCAAAGCAGATCTCCGGCTCAATCATCCAGAACTCTGCCGCATGGCGCTGGGTGTTGGATTTCTCTGCGCGGAAAGTCGGTCCGAAGGTGTAGACGTTGCGGAAGGCAAAGGCATAGGTCTCCACGTCCAGCTGGCCGGAAACCGTCAGGTTGGTCGGCTTGCCGAAGAAGTCCTTGGAGTAGTCCACCTTTCCGTCCGGAGTCTTGGGGACGTTGGCCAGATCCAGCGTGGTCACCTGGAACATCTCGCCTGCGCCCTCTGCATCGGAACCGGTGATCTCCGGGGCGTGAACATAGACGAAGTCCCGCTCCTGGAAGAACTTGTGGATCGCATAGGCGGCCAGGGAGCGGACACGCATCACCGCCTCAAAGGTGTTGGTGCGGACCCGAAGGTGCGGGATCGTGCGCAGGTACTCGAAGCTGTGGCGCTTCTTCTGGAGCGGATAGTCCGCGGAGGACTCGCCCTCCACCTCGACTTTGCTCACCTGCATCTCCAGGGGCTGCTTTGCCTCGGGGGTTGCAACGATGGTGCCGGTGGCGATGACCGAGGCACCGACGTTGAGCTTTGCGATCTGGGCAAAGTTCTCCAGCTTGTCGCTGTAGACCAGCTGCAGGTTCTTGAAGCAGGAGCCGTCATCCAGAGCGAGGAATCCGATGCTCTTGGAATCCCGGTTGTTCTTGACCCAGCCGCCGACGGTCACTTCTTTGTTGAAGTAGTCCTCCGGCTTGTTGAAGATCTTCAACACATCCACCAACTTGTACTGCTCTCTCATGGTTTCCGCCTCTCCTATCTGTAATGCGTGATCAAGCTATCGTCTCTCTTGTCTGTTACTCGGTGGCTGCTTCCGTAGCCGCCTCGGTTGCGCTCTCGGTCGCGGCCTCTGTGCTCTCGGTGGAGCTCTCATCCGAAGGATCGGTCACATCCGCCTTCGTCATCAGGAATTCCAGGACCTTCTGGGACAGCATGTACTCCTTGTAGGCCTTCTTGTCCTCTTTCTGCTCAAACTCGTCGATGGAGGAGTAGCCCATGGAAGCGGCATCCACAGCGGCCTGGTTCTTGTACTCCCGGCCCGTGATCTTCATACCCTCCTTGTCGGCCACCGCCTGAATCACGATGTACTGCTTTGCCGTCTCGACGGCCGCATCATGGATGCTGTCGAGGATGGTGGACGTGCTGGAGTCCTCCGCCGCGCTCTCGGTGGTGTCCTCCGTGGCAGCCTCGGTGGCTGCTTCCGTCGCAGCCTCGGTTGCCGCCTCGGTCACTGCCTCAGTGGCTGCCTCTGTCGCGGCCTCGGTGGCTGCTTCCGTGGCGCTCTCGGTGCTGCTCTCCGTGGAGCCGGTCCCGGTGACCGCCTCGCGGAAGCTCTCCGCTGTCATGCCGTACTGCTGTGCGTAGTTCGTGGTGATTTGATCGTCAAGCCGGTCCACCATCTCCGCGGGCGGATCCTTCTTGAAGGTGCTGTTGTCCACCAGGTACTCCAGGATCTTCTGCTCGACATCGCTGTCGTAGGTCTGCTGTGCCTGCTGCATCAGCTGATCCTTCACGTAGTCCTTGTACTCGTCCACGGTGGTGACACCGGTGATGTTCTGCTGGGCAACCCAGTCATCGGTGAGCTCCGGGGTGACCTTCTGGGAGATCTTGTTGATGGTGACGGTGAAGACCACGTCCTTGCCCGCCACATCCGTGTTGCCATAGTCATCGGGGAACTTCAGGTTCAGGTCCACGGTCTCGCCGACCTTCTTGCCGATGAGGCCGTCCTCGAAGCCGTCAATGAAGCTGCCGGAGCCGATGGTCAGGTCGTATCCGGTAGCGCTGCCGCCGTCAAACTCCTTGCCGTCGATTTTGCCGGTATAGTCGATGTTGACGATGTCGCCGCTCTGCACCGTATCCCGGTCCGTGACCTCCTCGGTGGTGGAGCTGGAGCTCAGGGTGTACTGAATGTACATGTTCACGTAGTCATCCGACACGGAGGGCTGTGCCTCCTCCACGGGGATCGAGCTGTAGTCGCACAGCTCCACGTAGTCCTCAGCGTTGATGCCGGACAGATAGGCCGGATCCTTCTTTCCGCAGCCCGCAAGGCCAAGCACCATTGCGCCAGCCAGGACAAGTGCCATGATTCTTTTCTTCATAAAATTGTTTACCTCTCTGTGGCAGACAGTGCCCCTCTGGGTCTGTCCGCAGTAACCATAAGTTTAGCACAGCATGAAATGTCTTAAAAGGTCTTTTTTCTTGCCTGAACAGTGCTGGAATGCTAAAATCTATTAGATCATCTGTACTCTCGGAGGTAAGCATTTTGAAGGATTTGACAACCGGAAACAAGATCGCCATCGGCGTCATTGCGGCGATCGTGGCAGCGCTCATCGTGCTGTTTGTCGTCTTCCACAGGGGAATCTTCCTCGTTCTCGCCATCGTGACCGCCGTCATCGCAGTGCTCTACTTTCTGGGCACGGTCCTGCAGCGACGTCAGGAACAGCAGGATGAGGCCGTACAGCAGACCAAGCAGAACATGACCATGCTCGTCATCGACAAGAAGCGGATGAAGATGAAGGATGCGGGCCTTCCCCAGCAGGTCATCGACGCCACACCGAAGATGCTCCGCAGGAGCAAGGTCCCGATCGTCAAGGCAAAGGTCGGTCCCCAGATCCTGAACATGGTCTGCGACGAGCGGATCTTCGACTCGATCCCGGTGAAGAAGCAGATCAAGGCGCAGGTCTCCGGCATCTACATCGTCGGCGCGACGGGGATGAAGGGACAGAAGCTGGTCTCCGACAACCCGAAGAAGAAGAACTGGCTCTCCCGCCAGATGGACCGGATCCGCAAGGCCGGCGGCGCAGGCTGAATACAAAAAACTCGCTGCAGCAGCGAGTTTTTTTATGCCTGTTTTCTGCCCGTTCAGCTCACCCTGGCCGGGTTCACAAAGTTCGTCCGGAATTTTGCAAAGCCCGGATACTCCTTTTCCAGCCTGGAGAGGGCGCGCTCTGCGTCCTCTCTTTTTTCGTAGATGCCAAAGACCGTGGGGCCGCTCCCCGTCATCACCGCGTTCAGGGCGCCCTCTTCTTTCAGGACGTTCTCCAGCTCTCCAATGATCGGGTAGACGCTCCCCGTCTGCTGCTCCAGCACGTTCCCGCACAGGGCAGCCATGCCCGGAAGGTCCCGCTTTTTGATGGCCGCGACCATCCCGTCCACATCCGGGTGGCGGATGTCTTTTTCCGGGATCGCGTCATATGCCTTGTAGACCCAGGGCGTTGCCACATCGATGTCCGGCTTGACCACCACCAGTTCGCACTGCATCCAGTCAGGGAGCGGTGTCAGCACCTCGCCGATCCCCTCGCAAAGGGCGGTGCCGCCCGCCACACAGTAGGGAACGTCCGCCCCGAGGGAGAGACCGATCTCACACAGCCGGTCATTTCCTGCCCAGAGGCTGTACATGTCCCGGATGCCGGTGAGCACCGCTGCCGCATCGGCAGAGCCGCCTGCCATGCCGGCCGCCGCGGGGATGTGCTTTTCCAGGGTGATGTCAAAGCCATCCTCCAGGCCAAAGGCCTCCTGCATGGCCTTCGCCGCCCGGCAGACCAGGTTGTCGGGACCTGCGGAGAGGTCCGAGCCCTGGATCTGCAGGCGGATCTCCCCGTGGTCAGCCCGCTCGATGGTGAGCCGATCCCAGATGTCCACGGTCTGCATGATCATGCGGACCAGGTGATAGCAATACTCCCGCTTTCCCACCACGTCCAGGGAGAGATTGATCTTTCCGTATGCCTTCTTCTCGATCCGCTTCATGGAGTTCTCCTCACTGCACCGCACCGATCAGATCCTCGATCTTCGAGAGGCCGTGCCGCGCCGCATAGTCCGCAAGGCCGTCAGCGACCTTCACCGTCAGATCCGGGGTGTGGAAGTTCATGGCACCGACTGCCACCGCCGTGGCGCCGGCGAGCATCAGTTCCGCCGCATCCTGCCAGGAGGCGATACCGCCCATGCCGATGATCGGGATCTGCACTGCCTGGTGCGCCTCGTACACCATGCGCACCGCGATCGGGTGGATCGCCGGCCCGGAGAGGCCCCCGGTCTTGTTGGCGAGCACGAACTTCTGCTTCTCCACGTCGATCTTCATGCCGGTAATCGTGTTGATCAGCGAGATGCCGTCGGCGCCGCCCGCCTCCGCGGCCTTTGCCATCTCCGCGATGGAGGTCACGTTGGGGGTGAGCTTCATGATGACCGGTTGCTTTGCCACCTTCTTGATCCGCTGTGTGATGTCAAAAAGGGCGTCGGCCTCGGTGCCGAAGGCGATGGCACCCTGCTTGACGTTGGGGCAGGAGACGTTGATCTCCAGCATGTCCACCCGCTTCTCGTCGGCGAGCCGCTCCACCACGTCCAGGTACTCCTCCACGGTGTGGCCGCAGACGTTGACGATGACTCTGGTGTCGAACTGCTTCAGGAATGCCAGGTCCCGCTCGATGAAGACATCGATCCCGGGGTTTTGCAGGCCGATCGCGTTGAGCATGCCGCCGGGGACCTCGGTCACCCGGGGCGTCGGATTCCCCTCCCAGGGGACGCTGGAGACGCCCTTGGTCACCACGGCGCCGAGCCGGTTCAAATCCACAAAGTCCGAATATTCCATTCCGGAGCCGAAGGTCCCGGAGGCGGTCATGACGGGGTTTTGAAAGGTCACGCCGGCAATGGAAACGGACATATCCGTGTGCACATTTTTGTCCATCAGATCAATACCTCCCTGGCTTCAAACACCGGTCCCTCGGTGCAGATTCTCGCATTCTTCACGTGGGAGTGGCCGTCCACCTTCGCGGTCTTTGTCACGCACCCGAGGCAGGCGCCCACGCCGCAGGCCATCCGCTCCTCCAGGGAGAGATAGCAGGGGCAGTCCCGCTCCAGTGCAAGAGCCTTGACCCCCCGCAGCATCGGGAGCGGCCCGCAGGCACAGATGACATCGAAGGCGGGCTTTTCGGACCTCACCGCCTCGATCACGTTCCCGTGAAAGCCGGCACTGCCATCGTCCGTGGCGATGACAACATCGGCAGCCTTCGCAAACTCCCGGTCGAGAAAAAGGTCATTTGTCCGGTAGCCAAGGACCGCCGTCACCTGCCCCGCGCCAAGGGCCCGGTTTTTCTCAGAGATCGCCTCGGCAAGCCCCAAAAGGGGCGGGGCACCGATCCCCCCGCCGAGAAGCAGAACCCGCTTTCCCGCGAGCTTCTCCAGGTCATAGCCGTTTCCGAGGATCCCCAGAACGTCCAGGGTCTCCCCCGGCTGACAGCGGGAGAACTCCAGAGTTCCCGCACCCACGGTGCGGAACACGAGGCGGAGCGTCCTCGTCTTCGGATCCCAGCCGCAGATGCTGATGGGGCGCGGCAGGATCCGCCCGCTGTCTCTCGAATAGACCCCCACAAACTGCCCCGGGATCACCTGTTCTGGTGCCTCATTCTCCCGGTACCGGAGCCGGAGGTCATAGACCCCTGCTGCCAGCTGCCGGTTCTCCACCACGGTCAGCGTCCGCTTTGCCCGCTCACTGCTCATGCCGTTCCTCCTTGTCCATGGGCGCATACTTCGCATAGGTGTCCGCGATGATGTCCCGCACCTTCTCATGCAGTACCTTCCGCTCCGGAATCGGCATCCCCTGGGTGGGGATGGGGGTTCCGAAGATCACGTGCACGGTCTTGCACTTGAGCTTCGGGAAGTGATCCTCGAACACATCCCCGGTTCCGACGGTGGTCACCGGGATGATGGGGCAGCCGGTGCGGATGGCGATCTTGAAGCTCCCGCCGTGGAAGGGCAGAAGCGTTCCCTCCTTGTGGTTTCTCGTCCCCTCGGGGTAGATCAGAACGCTCCTGCCGGACTGGATCAGCTTCTGGGCGTCGGTGATCATCTGGACGCCTGCCTTCAGATCATTCCGGTCCAGGAAGAGGGTGCACATCTGCGTCATCCAGAAATTCAGGAGCGGGACCTTCTTCAGCTCCTTCTTGGCGACGATGCCGAGCTTCCAGCCCATGCAGGGCATGGCGCAGACGATGTCAAAGATGCTGCGGTGATTGCCCACAAACAGCACCGCCTGATCCTTCGGGATGTTTTCCAGCCCCTCCACCTTCACGCGGCACCCGGCGATGACCTGCAGGATGCGAAGGCCCACATAGATGTAGCCCGCGGACAGGCGCTCCTTCTGGTCTTTCGAGAAGAGCCCCGCAATCAGGACGACCGGCATCCACACGATGCCCAGGATCAGGTACGCCACCACGTAGATGATGGTGATGAGGGAATGAAGATATGCCATGCTTCCTCCAGCGGCCGCCGTGCGGCCAAGCTTTTTTGCCGGATGCCATCCGGTATGCTGTCCAGCTGAGTATACCACAGAAGGCCCCCTCTTCCCCATGCTCCATCGCGGCAGAACGCTTTTCATCCTCCCCGCAATTCAGTAAAATATCCCCGGGACAACAAAACCCAAAAGAACTCGATTTTCGGAGGATCCCCATGCTTCTGATTCAAAACTGCCGTCTGATCGATCCCGCCTCCCACACCGATGGGATGCGGGACCTGCTGCTCGCCGATGGGGTGGTCAAAGCCATCGCCCCTGCGGGGACCCTCTCCGCCCCCGCCGGGTGCGAGGTCCTTGCCGCCCATGGCATCGTCGCCGCCCCCGGGCTTGTCGACACCCACTCCCACTTCCGGGATCCGGGCTTTCCGGAGAAGGAGGACATCCACACGGGGAGCCTCTCCGCGGCCCGGGGCGGCTACACCTCCATCGTCATGATGGCCAACACAAAGCCCCCCATCGACTGCGTCCCGGTTCTCGAAGACGTCCTCGCCCGGGGACGCAAAGAGAAGATCCACATCTACAGCGCCGCCAACGTCACCGTGGGCATGCAGGGCGCGGAGCGGACGGACTTTGTCTCCCTGAAGGAGGCGGGCGCCGTGGTCTTCACCGATGACGGAAGGCCCGTGATGGATCAGGACCTCTTGAAGAACGCCCTGAAGCTCGCGCGAAAGCTCGACGTCCCGGTCTCCCTCCATGAGGAGGATCCCACCTTCGTGAAAAACCCCGGGGTCAACGCGGGCGGAAAAGCTGCGGCGTCGCTCGGCCTTGTCGGGGCGGACCGGCAGGCGGAGGCTTCGCTCGTTGCCAGGGATGTGAAGCTCGCCGAGGAGGTGGGCGGAAAGCTCCTCATTCAGCACATCAGCTCCAGGGAGGGGGTCGCCCTGGTCCGGGAAGCCCAGAAACACAACCCGCTGATCCAGGCGGAGGCAACGCCCCAGCACTTCTCCCTGACCGAGGCCGCGGTGCTGGAGAAGGGGACCCTTGCCAAGGTGAATCCGCCTCTTCGCCTCGAGGAGGATCGGCAGGCGATCCTTGCGGGCATCGCCGACGGCACGATCCGGATCATCGCCACCGATCACGCACCCCACGCAAAAGCGCAGAAGGACCAGCCCTTTGTCAAAGCGCCCAGCGGCATGATCGGCCTCGAGACCGCGCTCTCCCTGGGCATCCGGAACCTGGTGCAGCCCGGGGTCATCTCCCTGGAGCATTTTCTCGCGATGCTGACGATAAACCCCGCGGAATACTACCATCTCCCCGCGGGAAGGATCTGCGAGGGCGGCCCGGCAGACCTTGTGCTCTTTGATCCGGAAAGGACATGGACCGTGACCAGCCGCTTTGCCTCCCGCTCCTCCAACTCCCCCTTTATCGGAGAGACCCTTCCCGGCGTCGTCCTGTACACCATCTGCCGCGGAGAGATCATCTACCGCGCGGATATCAACTGAAAGGATGGGGATTGTATGTCTGCTGCTGAGGTTTCTGCTGCCATCAACACAAAGCGCGAGCTGCTCTCTTTTGTCTTCACCGCAAGGACCTTCACGGTCGACCATCCAAAGGCACTTCTCTCCGATGCGGAGACAAAACTTCGGGAGGCGTTTCTTGCGGACCGCTGCAGGGCCCTCTTCGACCTGGGCTTCACCCCGCAGAGCGGAAAGGAGAGCCCTTCCCTCTCCTTCCTGCACAGGCTCTCCGGGATCTTCCTCGAGGAGCTGACAGGCTCCCCGGACCTGGAGGTTGCAAGAGAGCACACCGTGGTGACACTCTCAGAGGAGACCGCGGACCGGATTCTGTATCTTGTACCCTTCGGAATCGGAACGGAGAACATCACGCCCTCCTGGATCCGGGGGATCTTTGAGGGCCTGAACCAGGCCTTTTCCACAGAGCTCTCCGCCTGGCAGGGGACGGTCTCGATGTTTCTCACCGAGCACAGCCAGAACCTGCGCGTCCCGGAGCGGATCTTCTTCCACCTCGTGGAGAACAGGGACGATCCAGACCATCCGTTTGCCTTTCTCGCGACCTACAGCACCCGGGATGCCCGGGGGAAGGTGCGCCATATGCCCCTCTCCTACGCCCTCACCGAGTACCGGGAGGACCGGAAGAAGCTCCTCGACCTCCTCTCGTGCCTGAACCGGGCGTCGGAGGTCTCTCCCCTCATCGCCTCCTTCACGGAGTCCGGGGAGATGTTTCACCCGCTGCGCCTGACCTCCGAGGAGGCCTGGCAGTTCTTAAAGAGCGTGGAGGACATCGAGAAGTGCGGCATCGTGTGCCGTGTGCCGAACTGGTGGAAGCGGGGTGCCTCCTCTGTCTCGCTCTCTGTCCAGCTGGGAGGCGAGAAGCCCTCGCTCCTCGGCTTTGACAGCATTGTCTCCTCCCAGCCCTCCCTCTCCGTGGACGGGGTTCCTCTTACCCGGGAGGAGATTGAGGAGCTCCTGAAGAGCACCGAGGGCCTTGCGTTCCTGAAAGGCCGCTGGGTGGAAGTGAACCACGCAAAGCTTGAGCGCATGCTGGAGGAGATGGACCAGTACCGGGGCAGCATGACCCTCCTGGAGGCTCTTCGCCTCGAGAACGGCATGGAAAAGGAGAAGGCCGATCCCGATGGCGGGGTGCTTGTGACCAACGGGAAGTGGCTGGGAGACCTTCTGCAGAACCTGCGCCGGCCGAAGAACATCAAAATCGCAAAGGTCCCGGCAGGGCTCCATGCGGCGCTCCGCCCCTATCAGAAGACCGGCTACGCCTGGCTCTCCTACATGCACACCCTGGGCTTCGGCGCCTGCCTTGCCGACGACATGGGTCTTGGCAAGACCCTGCAGGTCCTGACCTTCCTCGAGAGCCTCTGGGAGAAGGACAAAAATGCCCGGGTGCTACTCGTCGTCCCCGCCTCCCTCCCCGGCAACTGGACAAAGGAGGCGGCCCGGTTTGTGCCGGATCTTCCGCTCGCCGTCCTGCACGGGAAGCCGAGGGAGGAGATCCTCGCTCTCCTTGGGGAGGATGCCGCCTTCCTCTATATCACGACCTACGGCATGGTCTCCCGGATGGAGGAGTTCTCAAAGAAGCACTGGGATGTCCTCATCCTGGATGAGGCCCAGGCCATCAAGAACCCCGGGACAAAACAGACCAGGAACATCAAGAAGATCCCCGCAAACTTCCGCATCGCTCTGACCGGCACTCCGGTGGAGAACGACCTGACCAACCTCTGGTCCCTCTTCGACTTTCTGGACAAGGGACTGCTCGGCACCTCAAAGGAGTTCTCCGACTTCGCCGGCAGCATCGATACCCAGGAAGACGGCTACCAGAAACTCCGCGGCATGGTCTCTCCGTTCATCCTCCGAAGGCTCAAGACCGACAAGTCCATCGTGCCGGATCTCCCGGAGAAGCTCGAAGAGGTGGAGTACGTGGACCTGACCGCAAAGCAGGCCGTGCTCTACCGCAGGCAGGTGAAGGAACTGGAGAGCAGGATCCAGGATGCGGACGGCATCGAGAAGAAGGGTCTCGTCCTCGGCACGATCCAGAAGCTCAAGCAGATCTGCAACCATCCGGATCAGTACCTGGGCCAGAGCGCATACGATCCCGCAGAGAGCGGCAAGTTCCGGCGGCTCGGGGAGATCTGCCAGAAAATTTACGAGCGAAGAGAGCGGGTGCTGGTGTTCACACAGTACCGGGAGATCACCCCTTATCTGGCGTCCAACCTGGAGGAGGTCTTCGGTCTGCCGGGCCTTGTGATCCACGGCGGCGTTCCCTCCGCGAAGCGGCAGCAGCTTGTGGACCAGTTCAACGGGGAGGAATACGTGCCATTCATGGTCCTCTCCGTGAAGGCGGCCGGCACCGGCCTGAACCTGACAGCGGCAAACCACGTGATTCACTTCGACCGCTGGTGGAATCCCGCGGTCGAGAATCAGGCGACAGACCGCGCTTTCCGCATCGGGCAGACAAAAAATGTGGTTGTGCACAAGTTTGTCGCCGCCGGAACAATCGAGGAGAAGATCGATCAGCTGATCAACGACAAGAAGGAACTGGCGGAGAATGTCATCGGCAGCGGTGAGAACTGGCTGACAAAGCTCGACGACAGGGCCCTCCTGAACCTGATGAGACTGGAGTGAGACCATGGCAAGATATTGGGAGACAGGAACGTTTTCACAGCCCTCTGCGGAGGAACTGCAGGCAAAGGCCTATGCCAGCGTGGAGAGCGCAAAGAAGAAGGGTCGGCTCTATGACCCCGTCCAGCCCAGGACCGCAAGGGGAGAGATCTGCACCACCTGGTGGGGCCAGTCCTGGTGCCGGAACCTGGAGCGGTATGCGGACTATGAGAGCCGCCTGGACCGCGGCAAGCGATATCTCCGCACCGGCACCGTGATCGACCTGCAGATTGAGAAGGGAAAGGTGGAGGCAAGGGTCCAGGGAAGCCGCAAGACCCCCTACAAGGTCCAGATCCGGATCAGTCCGCTCCCGGAGTCCCGCTGCCAGGAGATCATGTCCCGGTGCAGCGAGAGAATCGAGAACCTGGAGGACCTCGCCAGGGGAGAGTTTCCGGAGGCCCTGAAGGACATCTTCCTTGCGGAGGATGGGTTCTTTCCGCAGCCGCGGGAGATCTCCTTCGACTGCAGCTGCCCGGATTGGGCCGTCATGTGCAAGCATGTAGCGGCAGTGATGTACGGCATCGGCGTGCGCCTCGACGAGAATCCCTTCTATTTCTTTCTCCTGCGCTCCATCGACCCGGAGCGGCTGATCGCAAAGACCGTGGACAGCAAGGTGGAGTCGATGCTCGCCAATGCAGATGTTAAGACAGATCGGGTGATGGACGATTCCGGGCTCGACCTGTTTGGCGTGCTATGAGAAGCATGCGGATCGCCTTCTTCGACATCGACGGCACTCTGGTTCCCTTGGGGAAGGGCGTGCTCTCCGAGAGAACCCGGGAGGCACTGCAGACGCTGCAAAGACGCGGTGTCCGGATCGTGATCGCCACCGGCCGCGCCATCGGCAGCGTACCCTCCTTTCCAGGCATTTCCTTTGATGCCTATCTCACCTTCAGCGGTTCCTACTGCGCAGACCGCGAAAGGCGATGCATCGAAAAGTCCGTGATCCCGAAGAAAGATGTCATCCAAATCCTCGAAAACGCCGCTTCTCTGAACCGCCCATCACCCTCGCCGGCCTCTCGGAGCAGTGCGCAAACGGCACGGAGAAAGACCTTGCGGACTACTATGCCATCTCCGGCCAGCGTGTCCCGGTGCGGCCCGATTTCGACGGCTTCCTCTCCGGGGAGGACATCTATCAGATCATGATGGGCGCTAGGAAGGAGGAGTACGGGCGGATTCTCGCCGGGACAGAGCATGCCGAAATCACCGCCTGGTGGCCCCGCGCGGTCGACATCATTCCAAAGGGGAGCGGCAAGGGCCAGGGCGTTGGGGCGATTCTGCGGCACTTTGGTCTCTCCCGGGATGAGGCCATCGCCTTTGGAGACGGCAGAAACGACATCCCGATGTTCCGGGCGGTGGGCACCGGCGTCGCCATGGGAAACACGAAGCAGGATGTCAAGGACCAGGCCTCCGACCTCTGCCCGCCTGCTGCCGAGGACGGCATCTGGCAGTACCTCACGGCCCGGCATTACATCTGATCAACGAAGGAGCGATGACAGCTGTCATCGCTCCTTCGTTTTTACGCCTTTTTGGCGCCTGTTATTTCTGCAGGCCCTGGGCCTGCTCCTTCTCCTGCTTTAAAGCATTCTCCACGCCGATGGCGAGCTGGTCCGCGCAGGAGGTTCCCCGGAAACCACACTGGTTTCCCTTCAGGATCTCCACGGCCCGCTCCGCATCCATTCCCTCCAGGAGCTTGGCGACCGCCTTGGTGTTGCCATCGCACCCTCCGTGGAAACGCACGTTGTGGAGCTTTCCATCCTCGATGGAAAAGTCCACCTGGCTGGAACATGTGCCCCGGTTCCTATGAGTGTAATTCATCTTATGTCTTATCCTCCAGATATCTGCTGAGCTCCTCGAGAGCCGCCGCCCGGGAGGCCTTGACCAGGAAGGCGGTTTCCGGCGCATACAGCGCATCCAGCACCTTCTTGGCCTCTTCCTTGTCCTTGCAGGCATGTACCTCTGCAAGACCAAAGCGCTTTGCCTCCTCGGCGATCAGCGCCGCGAGCAGTCCCACCGTGACGAGGACGTCGATCCCGTCCTTTGCCGCGGCGGCACCCACCTCGCGGTGCAGTGCCTCCTCCTGTGCGCCGAGCTCTCCCATCTGTCCCAGCACCGCAACGCGCCGCTTTCCCTGTACCCGGGAGAGGGTCAGAAGGCCAGCCTCCATGGACTGGGGGTTGGCGTTGTAGGAATCGTCATAGAGAAGGCTCCCGTTGGCGAGCGTGCGCACCTCCATGCGCATCGCCGTGGCCACATATCCCGCGATGCCCTGCCGGATCTCTTCGATCGTCATCCCATAGTGCAGGCCGAGGGCCGCCGCGGTCAGGGCGGGGTAGATCATGTGCCGCCCGAGGGCCGGCACCGTGACCGGGAACGCTCCCGCGGGGGTCACCGCGGTGAATTCCACCCGGTCCGGGAGATCATCCCGGATGTCCGCAGCCCGAAAGCTGCAGGCGGGGTCCTCTCCCACAAAGTCGAGGACCAGGTCCTTGGGCATGCCGGTGGTATTGCGGATGAGGTCCCTCGTCTTTTCGTCCCGAAGCCGCACCAGAAAATCGTTGTCCCCATTCAGGACCGCGTAGCCGCCCTCTGCAAGGCCGCCGAAGATCTCGCACTTACTCCGGAAGATGTTCTCCCGGCTTCCCAGGAGTCCTATGTGGGCATCGCCCACGTTGGTGATGGTCAGGGCCGTGGGCTGTGCGATCTCCACCAGGTGGTGGATCTCCCCCCGGTGATTCATGCCCATCTCGATCACCGCAATCTCGGTGTCCCGGTCCAGGGTGAAGACGGTCCGCGGCACGCCGATGTAGTTGTTGAAGTTCTTCTGCGTCTTGACGCAGTGGTACTTCACGGAGAGGACCGCGGCGATCATGTCCTTGGTCGTGGTCTTGCCCACGCTCCCGGTGACCGCCACCACCGGAATATCAAACTTTCTCCGGTAGAAGGCTGCGGCCTGTGCCGCCGCCTGCAGGGTGTCCTCCACCAAGAGGTAGAACTTTCCGGGCAGATATTCCTGCGGCGCCCGGGAGATCACGCACCCCGCGGCGCCCGCCGCAAGGGCTGCCTCCACGTACTTGTGGCCGTCGGTCTTCTCCCCGACGATCGCAAAGAACACGCTCCCGGGGCCGGCCATGCGGTTGTCCGACACCACCTTCGTGATGACGGTGTTCGGGTCTGCAAAGTCGCCAAGGAGGATCCCTCCCACGGCGCTTCTCAGTTCACCCAGTGTGATTTCTTCCATAAACTCAATCCTTCATCGCGTCCTGCACGATCATCTCGCACAGGTCTGCATAGGAGATGCCGACCTTCTCCGCCTCCTGGGGCACCAGGCTTGTCGGCGTCATGCCGGGAAGCGTGTTGACCTCCAGGAAGTACACGGTGTCGTCCGCCGTCACCATGAAGTCGGAGCGGGAGTAGGTCCGCAGTCCCAGGGTATCGTGGACCTTCAGGGCCATCTCGCCGATCTCCTCCCGGACCTTGTCGGAGCAGCGCCCGGGGCAGATCTCATCGGTCGCCCCGGCCACGTACTTGTTGCTGTAGTCATAACCGCCCTGCTTCGGGGCGATCTCAACGTTCGGAAGGGCTTTGCCAAGGAGCACGCCGCAGGTGAACTCTCTGCCCTCGATGTACTGCTCCACCAGGATGTCATCCGAGTACCGCAGCACCTCGTGCAGGGCAGGCTCCACATCCTTCTGCTCCTTCACGATGTAGACGCCCAGGGTGGAACCACCGGTGGGGGTCTTGATGACCACCGGTGCCTTGGTCTTTGCCGCGATCACCGGGATGTCCGCTTCCTTCACCCCGCGGTAGGAGGCCCAGTCAGGGGTGCGCACCCCCTGGGGGCGCACCATCTGCTTGGTCACCATCTTGTCCATCGCCATCGCCGCGCCCAGATATCCGGAGCCGGTGTAGCGGATGCCCATCATGTCAAAGGCGGCCTGCACCCGGCCGTCCTCGCCGTTTAAGCCGTGCAGGGCGATGAAGACCAAGTCCGCCTCGGAGCAGATCTCGATGACGCCCCGTCCGAAGAGGCTCTTCGACTTGTACTTTCTGCTTCTTCTCACCTCGTCCAGATCCGGTGCCTGTCCGTCAAAGGCGACGGGCGCCAGGGCCGGAAGCTTGTCAAACAGAACGCCCGGATGGGCGATGGTCTCCTCGTCCAGATCCTCCAGGCCAAGAAACAGGTCCACCAGTACCGCCTGGTGCCCCTTGTCGCGCAGCGCCTGGCAGATCTTCGTTCCGGACAGGAACGAGATCTTCCGCTCTGTGCTGAGGCCACCGGCCAAAACTACGATTTTCATATGCTCAATCCTCTTTTGCTTTGTCCTTCTGCGACCGCCGGTTGTAGTTGATGAGGCACCCGTCCAGGATGATCTCCCGCTCCTCGTCCGTGAGCGCACCCAGCGTCACGGTAAACGGGGTCAGGGTGCCATTCTTCACCGTGTAGCCGGTGATGGACTCCTGTGCGGTCTCCACCGCTTTGCGGATGTCCGGGAAGAACAGGTAGTCAAGCTTGGCAAAGGGCAGATCCCCCGCCGGGATCACGAAGGGCAGAAGGCCCCAGTTGATCAGGTTGCTGCGGTAGCGCTTGGTGGCGTACTCGTTGGCGAAGTTCGCCCAGCCGCCCAGCACCTTCTGACAGGAGGCTGCCTGCTCTCTCGCGGAGCCATCGCCGGGCTTCACCGCGAAGATGGCGGAGCCGACGCCCAGGTTTTCGTGGGAGACCTCCGGGAACTTCGTGTGGACGGTCTTCATGACCTCCTTGAGCTCCGGAAGCGCCTCGCCGGCGCAGCGGCCAGCGGTGATTGCCCGCTCACCCTCGCGGACCTCCTTGGAAAGGCCCACGTAGTCCGGTGCCTTCCTGGAGAGGGCAAACTCCGAGAGTCCCTCCGGATTGGAGCGATAGGAGCTGGTCTCCCCGGAGGGAATCAGCTCATCGGTGGTCGTCACCGGGTCGTGGATCTCCGCCGTCACCTTCAGGATCAGGTTCTTCGGCAGGGGCTGCATGGTCGGCCAGTCCTTGATGTTGGGTCCGAGCTGGATCTGCTCGCTGGGGTCGGCGACGCCGTGGCTGTCGAAGACCCGCTTCTCGTAGATCCGCTTGTCAAAGTGATAGTGATACGCCGGGATGTCCCTGTCGATGTCCGTTGCCGGTGTCAGGATGCCCTGGTTGGCCGCGGTGGCCGCGATGCTTCTTGCGTCCATCAGCGCCACGTAGCTGATCTGGCCCTTCTGGGGCTTGGAGCCCTCCCGGTTCGGGAAGTTTCTCGTGGAGTGCCGGATGCTGAAGGCGTTGTTCGCCGGCGTGTCGCCTGCGCCAAAGCAGGGGCCGCAGAAGGCGGTCTTTAAGATCGCGCCCGCGTCCATGAGCTTCTCGGCGACGCCGTTCTTTAAGAGCTCCATGTAGATCGGCTGGGATGCCGGGTAGACCGAGAGGCTGAACCGGCCATTGCCGCAGTCCTCGCCGTCCAGGATCCCCGCTGCCTCGCAGATGTTCTCGAAGCCGCCGCCGGCGCAGCCGGCGATGATGCCCTGGTCCACGTGGAACTTGCCGTCCCGGATCTTGTCCGAGAGGTGGCACTCGACTTCATCGCCGAAGGAGACCTTTGCCCGCTCCTCGACGCCGTGCAGCACCTCTTCGAGATTGTGATTGACAAAGTCGATGGTGTAGGCCATGGACGGATGGAAGGGCATGGCGATCATGGGCTCCACCGTGGAGAGGTCGATGTCGACGACGCCGTCGTAGTAGGCCGCCTGTCCGGGACGGAGCTCTCTGTAAGCGCCCTCTCTTCCGTGGATGGCATACCACTCCTTCGTCTTCTCGTCGGTCTCCCAGATGGAGGAGAGGCAGGTCGTCTCCGTCGTCATGACGTCGATGCCGATGCGGAAGTCCTCCGAGAGATTCTTGATGCCAGGTCCCACGAACTCCAGGACCTTGTTCTTCACAAAGCCGCTGGCAAACACCGCGCCGATCAGGGCGATGTTCACGTCGTGGGGGCCAATGCCCCGCTTCGGGGTGCCGTGCAGGTTGATGGCGATGACCTCCGGGCGGCGGATGTCATAGGTCTGGCCCAGAAGCTGCTTGACGAGCTCCGGACCGCCCTCGCCCATCGCCATGGTGCCAAGGGCGCCGTACCGGGTGTGGGAGTCGGAGCCCAGGATCATCTTTCCGGACTCTGCCAGCATCTCCCTGGCGTACTGGTGGATGACCGCAAGGTGCGGCGGGACATAGATGCCGCCGTAGCGCTTGGCCGCGGTGAGGCCGAACATGTGGTCATCCTCGTTGATGGTGCCGCCCACTGCGCACAGCGAGTTGTGGCAGTTGGTGAGGACATAGGGCATCGGAAACCTGGTCAGGCCCGAGGCCCGGCAGGTCTGGATGATGCCCACATAGGTGATATCGTGGCTGGTCAGGGCGTCAAAGCGGATGTTCAGGTTCTCCGGATCCGCTCCCTGGTTGTGGGCAGACAGGATCTGCCACGCCATGGTGCGGTTTCTGGCCTCCTCCTTCGTGACCTGGATGCCGCGGGAGGCAAGGGCCTTCCCCGCCTCCGGCGTATCCTCCACAAAGGTTCCGTCCCCGAGGTAATACGCGCCACCGTTTTTCACTGTTACCATGTGTGAGTTACCTCCCTTGCTGATCTTTCCCCTTTGCCGGCTGCGCGTCCGCCTTCTTCGACTTCCGCGCTGCCGTCTTTCTGGCTGTGGTCTTCGTCTGGGCCGCGACCGGTGCGACTTCCTCCTCCGGCACCGGGTAGACCTTCTCCAGCTTCCAGATGTCGCGGACGTACTCCTCGATGGTCCGGTCACTGGAGAACTTGCCGGCGCTGGCGGTGTTGAGCATCGCCATCTTCGCCCAGCCCCTCTGATCCCGGTAGGCGTCGACGATGCGGCGCTGGGCATCCGCGTAGGACTCGAAGTCCTTCAGGATGAAGTACCGGTCTGCCGGCGAGCCGTTCTCGCCGTACAGGAGGGCGTTGTAGAGCGGGCGGAACCGCTCCGGGTTGTCCTTGGAGTAGGTGCCGTCCACCAGCTGCACCAACACCTCGCGCACGTTGGAATCGCTGTTGAAGATCTCCATCGGGTTGTAGCCGCCGTGGTTCTCGTACTGGATGACCTCCTGGGAGGACAGACCGAAGATAAACATGTTTTCGGCGCCCACCTCTTGGGCGATCTCGACGTTGGCGCCGTCCATCGTGCCGATCGTCACCGCGCCGTTGAGCATGAGCTTCATGCAGCCGGTGCCGGAGGCCTCCTTGGAGGCCGTGGAGATCTGCTCGGAGATATCCGCCGCCGCGAAGATGATCTCCGCGTTGGAGACCCGGTAGTCCTCGATGAAGACCACCTTGATCTTGTCCTGGATCGAGGGATCGTTGTTGATCACATCCGCCACGGAGTTGATCAGCTTGATCGTGAGCTTGGCGTTCACATAGCCGGCCGCCGCCTTGGCGCCAAAGATGAACGTGTGCTTGGGATAATCCAGGTTCGGATTCTTCTTCAGCTGGTTGTAGACGTACATCACGTGCAGGATGTTCAGGAGCTGTCTCTTGTACTCATGCAGACGCTTGACCTGGACATCGAAGATGGAGCGGGGATCCACGGTGATGCCGTTGTGCTCCTGGATGTACTTCGCCAGGCGCACCTTGTTGCGGTACTTGATGTTCATGAACTCCTTCTGGTACTTCTCGTCGTCCACGAAGGTCTTGAGTTCCGCGATGTGCGGCAGGTCGGTGATCCACTCGTCCCCGATCTGATCGGTGATCCACTGGGACAGCAGCGGGTTCGCGTGGGCCAGGAACCGGCGCTGGGTGATGCCGTTGGTCTTGTTGTTGAACTTCTCCGGGTACATCTCGTAGAACTCGTGCAGGGACTCCTTCTTGAGGATCTCTGTGTGGAGCTGGGCGACGCCGTTGACGGAGAAGCCGGCCACGATGGCCATGTTCGCCATGCGGATCTGTCCGTCGTAGACGATCGCCATCTTGGAGAGCTTGTAGTTCACGTCCGCTCCGGTGTTGTCGTACTTCTGGTGCACCTGGATCTCAAACCGCCGGTTGATCTCCTCGACGATCTGGTAGATGCGGGGCAGGAGTCTTGCGAACAGGTCGATGGGCCACTTCTCCAGGGCCTCTGCCATGATCGTGTGGTTCGTGTAGGCGCAGCAGCGGTTCACAATGCTCCAGGCATCGTCCCACTCCAGGCCGTACTCATCCAAAAGGATCCGCATCAGCTCCGGCACGGTCAGGGTCGGATGGGTGTCGTTCATCTGGAACACCGCCTTCTCCGGCAGGTCATGGATGTCCTGGTTGCGGGACATGAAGCGCTTGATGGCCAGCTGGACCGAGGCGGAGACGAAGAAGTACTGCTGCTTCAGGCGCAGCTCCTTGCCCTGGATGTGGTCATCGCAGGGATAGAGGACCTCGCAGATCGTCCGCGCCAGGTTTGCCTCCTCCACGGCCTTCTGGTAGTCGCCCTTGTCAAAGGAGTCCAGGTGGAAGCTCTCCACCGGCTCCGCATCCCAGATCCGGAGCGTGTCGACGAAGCCGTTGCCGTAGCCGACCACCGGCATGTCGTAGGGGATGGCCTTGACGGCGCTGTAGCCCTCCTGCCGGAACATGGTTCTGCCGTTCTCGGCCTGGTAGGAGGTCACATAGCCGCCGAAGTGCACCTCCTGGGTGTACTCGGGGCGGCGCAGCTCAAAGGGATTGCCGTTCTCGAGCCAGTTGTCCGGCACCTCCACCTGGTAGCCGTCCCGGATCTCCTGTTTGAACATGCCGTAGCGGTAGCGGATGCCGCAGCCGTAGGCGGGGTAGTTCAGGGTTGCCAGGGAGTCCAGGAAACATGCCGCAAGGCGGCCAAGGCCGCCGTTGCCCAGTGCCGGATCCGGCTCCTCGTCCTCCACCTCGTTGATGTCAAAGCCAAGCTCTGCCAGAGCCTCCTGGACCGGCGCAAAGGCCTGCAGGTTGATCAGGTCGTTGCCGAAGGCGCGGCCCATCAGAAACTCCATGGAGAGGTAGTACAGTGTCTTGGGGTTTTTCTCCTCAAACGCCTTCTGGGTCCGCATCCAGTTGTCGATGATCTGGTCCTTCAGGGCGTAGGCCGAAGCCTGGAACACCTGCTGCCTCGTGGCCTCCGACATCTCCCGGCGGTACATGGTGCGCACGTTGTACTCCACACTTCGCTTGAAGAGATCCTTGTCAAATCGCAACTGCATTTTTCTGCTCATGTTTTCCTCCACTGTGTCTCCCGACCCATACACAACAATCAGCCATGGCGCCGCAGTACATCCATGTACGTCGGTGCCATGGCTGTTTTACCTAGCACTCAGTGCTTTTTCTCCACACCGATGGTGATGTTCTCACCGTTGATGTTCCACTCCTTCTCGTTGGCGAGCGGGACATCCTTCTCGATCTCATCTGCCAGAACCTTGGTGCAGATCCGCTCCTGTGCCTTCTTTGCGATGGCATAGAGCTTCTCGTTCCCGGTCAGGGACAGGCGGATGTGATCCATGACCTCAAAGCCGGAATCCTTCCGCATGGTCTGGATCTTGCTGATCATCTCGTAGACATAGCCCTCCTCGACAAGCTCCGGGGTCAGGTTCGAGTCGATGACGACCGTGGTGTCCCCCTGCTCTATGGAGATGAAGCCGGGCTTCTGCGCCATGTCGATCAGCAGGTCATCCCTTGTGAGGGTGATCTTCGTGCCGGCGTCGTCAAACTCCAGCGCGCCGTCTGCCTCGAGCTTGTCCATGGCGGCATTCCCGTCCAGGGCGGCGAGGGTCTTCTTGATGAAGCCCAGGTGCTTTCCGTACTTGGGTCCCACGGTGCGCAGCTGAGGCTTGAAGGTGTAGGTGGTGAAACTCCGGACATCGTCCGTGAACTCCACGTCCTTCACGTTCAGCTCGTCCTCGATGATCTCGACGAAGTACTCCGGAAGCTTGGCCGGCGCCTTGACATACATCTTGGCGACGGGCTGGCGGGTCTTGAGGTTTCCGCTGTTGCGGCAGGCGCGGCCCATCACAACGATGTTGAGCACCTCGCCCATGCGCGCCTCCAGATCCTTGTCGATCTTCGACTCATCCGCAACCGGATACTTGCAGAGGTGGATGGACTCCGGGGCATCCTTCTCGACGCTCCGGACGATGTTCTGGTAGATCTCCTCCGTCATGAAGGGGATCATGGGTGCGGCGCACAGGCAGACCGTCTTCAGGGCGGTGTAGAGGGTCAGGAAGGCGTTGATCTTGTCCTGCTCCATCCCCTTTGCCCAGAACCGCTCTCTGCCGCGGCGCACGTACCAGTTGGACATGTCGTCCACGAAGTCCTCGAGGACCGCAGCGGCCTCCGGGATCTTGTAGGCGGCCAGGTTCGCGTCCGTGTTGCGGATCATCGTGTTCATCCTGGAGAGGAGCCACTTGTCCATGACGGAGAGCTTGTCGTAGTCCAGCGTGTACTTGGTGGGATCGAAGCTGTCGATGTCCGCGTACAGCGTATAGAACGCGTAGGTGTTCCACAGGGTGCCCAGGAACTTGCGCTGTCCCTCCTTCACGGCCTCGCCCGAGAACTTCTTGGGAAGCCAGGGCGCGCTGTTCGTGTAGAAGTACCAGCGGATCGCATCGGCGCCGTAGGTGTTCAGGGCATCCATCGGGTCGACGGCGTTGCCCTTGGATTTGGACATCTTGTTGCCATCCTTGTCCAGCACAAGGCCCATGACGATGACGTTCTTGAAGGCAGGCTTGTTGAACAGAAGGGTTGCCTCTGCGTGCAGGGAGTAGAACCAGCCTCTTGTCTGGTCCACAGCCTCGGAGATGAAGGATGCCGGGAACTGCTTCTCGAACAGGTCCTTGTTCTCAAAGGGATAGTGGAGCTCCGCGTACGGGCAGGCACCGGAGTCGAACCAGCAGTCGATGACCTCCGGGACACGCTTCATCGTGCCGCCGCAGTCGGGACAGGTGATCGTGAAGTTGTCCACGTAGGGCCGGTGCAGCTCGGTCTTCAGGGCAGCGGGATCCTTCGAGAGATCCGCCAGCTCCTGTCTGGAACCCACGCAGATCTGCTTTCCGCAGTCCGGGCAGATCCAGACCGGCAGAGGGGTGCCCCAGAACCGGTCACGGGAGAGGGCCCAGTCCTGGATGTTCTCCAGCCAGTTGCCAAAGCGCTTCTCGCCCATGGTCGGCGGAACCCAGTTGATCTCCTTGTTGTTGCGCACGAGGTCATCCCGGACCGCGGTCATACGGATGTACCAGGACTCCCGGGCGTAGTAGATCAGCGGTGTGTCGCATCTCCAGCAGTGGGGATAGTCGTGCTCGACCTTCGGTGCGGCAAAGAGGATGCCGCGCTCCTCGAGATCCTTTAAGACCTCGGGATCGGCGCTGATTGCGCCCTCGTTGTCGATCTCTCTCTGGGTGGGCTTGCAGCGCATGCCGGCAAACTTGCCGGTCTCGGGCTTCATGCGGCCCTGGCTGTCCACCATCTGGACAAACGGCGCATCGTACTTTCTGCCGACCCGCGCATCGTCTTCACCGAAGGCAGGGGCGATGTGGACGATGCCGGTACCATCGGTCATGGTGACATAGTCATCGCAGTAGACGAAGAAGGCCTTCTTGTGCTGCGCATCCACCGCATCCTTGGCGCACTGGTACAGGGGCTCGTACTCCTTGTACTCCAGATCCTTGCCCTTGTAGGTCTCCAGGACCTCATAGGCAGGGGCGCCGTCCTTGGCAAGGCCGCCAAGCACCTTGTCCGCAAGGGCAGAGGCGATGTAGTAGGTATAGCCGTCGGCGGCCTTCACCTTCTCGTACTCATCCTCCGGGTTCACGCAGAGCGCGATGTTGGAGGGCAGGGTCCAGGGGGTTGTCGTCCAGGCGAGGAAGTAGGCATCCTCTCCCTTTGCCTTGAAGCGGACGACCGCGGTCCGATCCTTGATGGTCTTGTAGCCCTGCGCCACCTCGTGAGAGGAGAGCGGGGTCCCGCAGCGCGGGCAGTAGGGAACGACCTTGAAGCCCTTGTACAGAAGGCCCTTCTTCCAGATCTCCTTCAGGGCCCACCACTCGGACTCGATGTAGTCGTCATAGTAGGTGACATAGGGGTGCTCCATGTCGGCCCAGAAGCCGACCTTGCGGGAGAACTGCTCCCACATGCCCTTGTACTTCCAGACGGACTCCTTGCACTTCTTGATGAAGGGCTCCAGACCATAGTTCATGATCTGTTCCTTCTGGTTCTTCTCGCTGATGCCGATCTCTTTCTGGACTTCCAGCTCAACCGGCAGGCCGTGGGTATCCCAGCCGGCCTTTCTGGGGACCTGCTGTCCCTTCATCGTATGGTAGCGGGGGATCATGTCCTTGATGACACGGGTCTCCACATGGCCGATGTGCGGCTTGCCGTTGGCAGTCGGCGGCCCATCGTAGAACATGTAGATCGGATGTCCCTCGTTCTCCTCTACGCTCTTCTCAAAGATCCTGTTCTCCTCCCAGAACTTTGCCACCTCGTCTTCGCGCTGAACAAAGTTCAAATCAGAGTTTACCTTGTTGTACATTTGACCTCCTCGCGCGGACCTTTCTCGTCAGCCCGCACTTTCGTGAAATTTGGGGAAATAAACCTGTGGTAATGATAAGCGCTCCGTTCCCGCCCGTCAAGCAACGGACCATGGCGCGGCGCCTCTTCCTACCATAATTAAAGGGCTTTCTGCAGAACCTGCCGACACAAACCGTTTGATCTTAGCGGCGCATCGTAGTATGATTACCCCGTCTAATTTGTCACCTGTCAAGACCGCCACGGCCTTGCAGGCATACGGGAGGAATGAGTTATGGATCGTCAGAACCTGACGCTGCTCACGGATCTGTATGAGCTGACCATGATGCAGGGCTATTTCAAACACAAGGATCAGAACAAGACCGTCGTCTTCGACGCCTTCTTCCGCAACAACCCCTTCGGGGGCGGCTACTCCATCATGTGCGGCGTGGAGCAGCTGGTGAAATACCTGGATGAGCTGCACTTCTCCTCTCAGGACATCGAGTACCTGCGGAGCCTGAAGATCTTCGACGAGGACTTTCTGGACTACCTGGCGGACTTCAAGTTCCACGGCGATGTGTACTGCATTCCGGAGGGCTCGCTGATCTTCCCCCGGGAGCCCCTCGTGAAGGTGGTGGCCCCCATCATGGAGGCCCAGCTGGTGGAGACGGCCATCCTGTGCATCATCAACCACCAGAGCCTGATCGCCACCAAGTCCGCCCGCATCGTGCATGCGGCCAAGGGCGCACCGATCATGGAGTTCGGCCTGCGCCGCGCCCAGGGACCGGACGCGGGCACCTACGGCGCCCGGGCTGCCGTCATCGGCGGCTGCGCCGGCACCTCCAACGTGCTCTGCGGCGAGCTCTTTGACGTCCCCGTCATGGGCACCCATGCCCACAGCTGGATCATGAGCTTCGACGATGAGCTGGATGCCTTCAAGACCTACGCAAGGCTCTATCCCACCGCATGTACGCTCCTGGTCGACACCTACGACACCTTAAAGAAGGGCGTGCCGGATGCGATCAAGACGTTCCAGTGGATGAAGGAACAGGGTCTTCCCACGGACCACATCGGCATCCGCCTGGATTCCGGCGACCTCGCCTACCTGACCAAGAAGGCGAGAAAGATGCTGGACGAGGCCGGCTTCCCGCAAGCCAAGATCACCTGCTCCAACGACCTGGATGAGCACCTGATTACCTCCCTGTTCGAGCAGGGCGCCTGCATCGACTCCTTCGGCGTCGGCACGCACCTGATCACCGCAAAGGACACCCCGAGCTTCGGCGGCGTCTACAAGCTGGCTGCCGTGCAGCGGGAGGACGGCTCCTTCGTCCCCAAGATCAAGCTCTCCGAGAACACCGAGAAGATCACGAACCCCGGCAACAAGAAGATCTACCGGGTCTACGAGAAGGACTCCCACAAGATCAAGGCAGACCTGATCTGCTTTGTCGATGAGACCTTCACCGAGGACAAGCCCCTTCTTCTGTTCGACCCCTTAGAGCCCTGGAAGAAGACCGTCATGGAGCCCGGCACCTTTACGCTCCGGGAGATGCTCGAGCCCGTGTACCTGGGCGGAAAGAGCGTCTACACCTTCCGCAAGACCATGGACATCCGCAGCTACTGCCTCAAGGAGCAGGATACCCTCTGGGAGGAGTCGCGCCGTCTGACCAATCCCCACCAGGTCTATGTGGATCTCTCCCAGAAGCTCTACGACACCAAGCTCCAGCTCCTGGACCAGATGTCCGCCCACTAATCCAAACCAAAAACGCGCTGCACCCGGCGCCGGGATCGCCCCGGCACCGGGTGTTTTTTTGCGCACAAAATAAAAGAGCCGGCAGCTGCCGGCTCCTTCCCCATATCCCTCTGAAAGATCCGGCCTGCTTACTTGCGGCCGGCTCCCTTCCTGTCGTTCTTGTCGTCCTTTTTCTTCTCGTCCTTTTTCTTCTTGGGCTTTTCCTTTTCCTTCTCCTCGCTCCCGGTCTCCTCCTTGAGGGGCGGCAGCGCGTAGACCTGTTCGAGTTCCCGGGCCTTGGTCCGAAGCTCGGTGAGTTTTCCCTCGCTCTCGAGGTGCTCCAGGTAGTCGTGGAACTCCAGGTCATCCTCCCCCAGCTGGGAGAGAAAGACCGAGATGTTTGTGCAGTGGTCCCCGATCCGCTCGAAGTCGGTGGTGATGTCCTCCAGCACGATGCCAAGCTCCACGGAACACTTGCCCTTGCGCACGCGCCGTGCGTGGCGCCGGCGAACGCCAAGGCTCAATCCGTCGATGACGCTCTCCAAGGGCTCCACCTGGGCAGCGGTGCCGGTGTCGAGTTTTTCGTACCCCGTCACCGTCATGCCGACGATATCATTCACCGCCCTGCCGTAGACAGAGAGCTCATCCCGCGCCCGGCTCGAGAAGGCGGTTCCCTTCTGATGCATCGCCTGGGAGGCCTGCATCACGTTCAGAGCGTGGTCGGTCATCCGCTCATAGTCCCCGATGCTGTGGTAGAGGAGGGTCAGAAGATGGGACTCCGCGGGGGTGAAGTTCATCCCCATGATCTGAACCAGGTAGGAATTGAGCTGGTCCTCGTACTCGTCCACCCGGCGCTCGATCTTGTCGACTTTCGCCGCGGCCTCCTCGTCATAGGAGAGGACAAGGCCGGTGGCAAGGCGCACCGCTTCCTGCGCGTGCTCTGCCATCGCATTCGTCGCCTTCCTGCACTGCTCCAGCGCAAAGGAGGGAGAGGCCACGTACTTCGGGTCCAGGATCTGCAGGGCTTTCTTGCCCTCGGCCTCCTCCCGCTCCTGCTCGGTGACGGGGACCGCCCGCCGCACAAGTTTGACCAGAAAGTCGGAGATCGGCAGCACCACCAGCACGGCGATGATGTTGAAGACGCTGTGGAACACTGCGATGGAGACCGGCGTTGCGGTCTCCCCCATGATCGCAAAGTGCAGCACCGCGTTCAGCGGGTAGAACACCGCCATGAAGACCGTGGTCTTGACGATGCAGTAGAAGAGCTGGATCAGAGCGGCGCGGCGCGCGTTGCGGGAGGCGCCGATGGAACCCAGGATGCCGGTGATGGCAGAGCCGATGTTCTCACCCATCAGGACCGGGATCGCGCTGCCCATCTTCAAAGTTCCCGTCAGGGAGATCGCCTGCAGGATGCCGATAGAGGCGGAGGAGCTCTGCAGAATCACCGTGACCACAAGGCCCACGCAAAGGCCCAGGATCGGATTCGAGAAGGCGGTGAGAAGTCCCGTAAAGGACGGATCGTCCGCCAGAGGCGATGCCGCGGTGGACATGGCGTTCATGCCGATCATGAGCACCGCAAAGCTTGTCATGATGCCGCCCACGTCCCGGGCCCGCTGCTTCTTTCCCATCATCAGCATGAAGACGCCCAGGATGCCGATGATCGGGGAGAAGTTTGCCGGGCGCAGGAGCTGGAGAAACAGGTTGTCACTCTGGATGCCCGTGGTGGAGAGGAGCCACGCCGTCACCGTGGTGCCGATGTTGGCACCAAGGATCACGCCCACGGACTGCTCCAGCGTCATGATCTGGGAGTTGACGAAGCCCACCACCATGACGATGGTGGCACCGGAGGACTGGATGACTGCCGTCACCAGGGTGCCCAGCAGCGCCGCCTTCCACTTGTTGGATGTCAGGTTCTGGAGAATGCTCTCCATCTTTCCCCCCGACACCTTCTTCAGGCCTTCTCCCAGGGTCTGGATGCCGTACAGAAACAGCACCAGCCCACCCACGATGCCAAGAACATCGATGATACTCATATGTCATCCCTATACTTTACACAAAATTTACCCAAACTTCACCATTTAGAGTGTAAAGCAAAAGGCGTGGCCGCGCAACCGCACAGACACGCCCTGAATCAAATTTCCTGTTCTGTTCCGTTTCCTTCCGGCATCCTGGCCCTTCGCGAGTGCTCCGGGGTGGAGTAAAACGCCGCCTTGGCCTCCCGCATCTTCTTCTCGGCCTCCATCAGCATCTTGTCGGAATTGATCTTTCCTGCCGGCCGCTCCGCCATGCCGTAGGAGACGAAGTATCCCATCTTCTCCAGCTTCTTCTGCACCGCCGCGGCCCGCTCCTTCGTCTCGTCCAGCGGCGCATCAAAGACCAGGGAGACGAACTCATCGCCGCCGAAGCGGTAGGTGTGGTCGCACCCGAAGGCCTTTGCCATCTCGCCGGCCACCGCCTTCAGCATCCGGTCCCCCGCGGCGTGCCCCTCCCGGTTGTTCAGCTCGTGGAGGCCGTTCACATCCGCAAAGATGCAGATGACGTTCTCACTCGCCTCCTCCAGGATCGCGTCGCAGTGCTCCTCATAGCTGTTCCGGTTCCGGACGCCGGTCAGGAGGTCGTTCTCAAACAGCATCCGGTTCTTCCTGGCCAGGGAGAGGCTCCGGTACTTGACCACCGCCGACTCGATGCCGGCGACGATTCCCACGGCGCCGAACACCACGGAGTTCCACAGATCCGGCTCCCAGTTGACGGGCTCCTTGATCCGGACCGTCAAAAAGTCAAAGCCGATCGCCACTGCCACCGTCAGGATGATGGACTGGATGGGCCGCATGGCAAAGGCCACCGGGATGATCGCCAGGCACACCATCATCGTGGTCGCCTGGTTGTCCGGGTTGATGATTGTGGTCATCACCGCGTAGCTGTAGATCACCATGATGCAGGTCCGGACAAAGGGCGGGATCATCGAGCGGTCACGCTTTAAGGCGCTCCGCGAGGCGATGAGCATGACCAGATCCACGAAGAGGTAGCCGGTGCACATGATGGTCATATAATCGTCAGACGAAAACGACAGAGTCGACGCAATCACGCTGCCGATCATCAGGCACAGGGTAAGGACGTTGGTGACTTCGAGACACCCGCGGTTGTACTCCGCGATGTCCTTTCGGATCCGATTGTAATCCTCCTGCTCGAGCCCTCCGTAGAGCAGCAGCCGCAGAATTTTTTCCTTCATAGCCGTTCCCGTCCGTCTCCTGCTGTTGATAGCACCCATGCCGCCTATATTAATCTGTGAATATATTTTATCGGTTTTGCCTTGGGCTTGTACACTACGAAGACAGGTAGTTTATCCGGCCTGGGCGCCGTTCCCCCGCAAAAGCTCCGAAAAATCGGCGAGGAACTGCTCCGCCGCCGCAAGAAGGAGTGCGGTGTCCCGGATGCCGCTGCCGGAGGCCTGCTCCTCGAGCTCGAAGTAGGGAAGGCCCCGCAGATCTCCCCGGGACGTCCCGTTGGGGAAGAAGCGCAGGCGCTTTGCGTACCGGCGAAGGAGCCGGGGGATGTTCTCCACCTGGACCCTGGCGTTCTTCTCCAGGGTAAAGCGAAGGCGCAGCGGGCTTCCCGCTGCCGTGCCCGCGCTCCCCGAGATGTCGCAGATCTCCATCTTCTGGGCAGTGCTGCGGATCAGGGAGACCCGCAGCAGGTTTTCTGCGGGCTCCGGGATCTTCTCGCCGAAGCGGTCCCGCATCTCGTCCCGCACGTCGTCGCACTCCTCGGCGCTGGAGACCGCCGCAATCCGCTTGTAGATGTCGAGCTTCTGCTCCTCGTTGAGGATGTAGCTCTCCGGGATGAAGGCATCCACCGGGAGGTTCACACTGGTGTGCTTTTCCTCCTGCACCGGGATGCCCTTGGCCCTGCGGACCGCCGCGTCCAGCATCTTGCAGTACAGCTCGTACCCGACCTCGGCCATGTGGCCGCTCTGGGCATCCCCCAGCACCGCGCCGGCGCCCCTAATCTCCAGGTCCCGCATCGCGATGCGAAAGCCCGAACCCAGATCCGTGAACTCCCGGATCGCCGCCAGGCGCTGCTCGGCCACCTCCCGCAGGAGTTTATTGCGCCGGTACATCAGGTAGGCATAGGCGGTCCTGCTGGAGCGCCCGACTCTTCCCCGCAGCTGGTAGAGCTGGGAGAGGCCCATCCGGTCCGCGTCGTGGATGATGATCGTGTTGACGTTGGGGATGTCGAGGCCGGTCTCAATGATCGTCGTCGACACCAAGACGTCCAGCTCGCCGCTGATGAACTCGTACATGATCTTCTCGAGCTCGCCCTCGTGCATCCTGCCGTGGGCATAGGCGATCCTGGCCTCCGGCACCAGCTGCTGGAGCTGGGAGGTCACAAGGTCGATGTCGTTGATCGTGTTGTGGACAAAGTAGACCTGGCCGCCCCGGCCAAGCTCCCGCAGGATCGCCTCCCGCACCAGCTCCTCGTTGTACTCCATCACGTAGGTCTGGATCGGCTGCCGGTCCTGGGGCGCCTCCTCCAGAACGCTCATGTCCCGGATGCCCACAAGGCTCATGTGGAGCGTCCGGGGGATCGGCGTTGCCGACAGGGTCAGCACGTCCACGTTCTCCCGAAGCTTTTTGATCTTCTCCTTGTGGCGCACGCCAAAGCGCTGCTCCTCATCGACGACGAGAAGGCCCAGGTTCTTGAACTTCACCCGATCGGAGAGAAGCTTGTGGGTTCCGATCACGATGTCGATGGTGCCGTCCGCAAGGCCTTTGAGCACCTTGGTGGTCTCCGAGGCCGTGCAAAAGCGCGACAGCAGCGCAATGTTCACCGGGAAGTTCTTCATCCTCTCGGTGAAAGTGTTGTAGTGCTGCTGGGCCAGGATCGTCGTGGGCACCAGCACCGCCACCTGGCAGTCGTCCTGCACGGCCTTGAAGGCCGCCCGCAGGGCGACCTCGGTCTTGCCAAAGCCCACGTCCCCGCAGATCAGCCGGTCCATGATCTTGTCGGACTCCATGTCGCGCTTGGTGTCCTCGATCGCGCTCAGCTGGTCCTGGGTCTCCTCGTAGGGGAACATCTCCTCGAATTCCTTCTGCCAGACTGTGTCCTTCGGAAAGACATGGCCGTGGGCGTTCTGCCGCTTTGCGTAGAGCTCCACCAGGTCCTGGGCAACCTCCTCCACGGCGCGCTTGACGCGCCCTCTGGTGGCGGTCCACTCGTTGCTCCCCAGGGAATTGAGCTTCGGGCGGGGGCCCTCCTTGGAGCTGTACTTCTGCAAAACGTTCAGCTCGGTGGGCAGCACATACAGGATGCCGCCCTGGCCGTACTCGATCTTGATGTAGTCCTTGCGGATGCCGTCGATGTCGATCTTCTCGACGCCCCGGTAGATGCCGATGCCGTGGTCCTCGTGGACCACGTAGTCCCCCACCTTCAGGTCCGCAAAGCTCTGCAGCGCCTCTCCCTCATAGCGGTGCTTCTTCTTTTTCGGCCGGCCGGAGGCGGCGCCGAAGATGTCGGTCTCGGCGATCACCGCCAGCTTCACATCCGGATAGGCAAAGCCCTTCTGGATGCTGCCGTAGTAGGTCACAATCTCCCCGAGCTCCAGCTCCTTCTCCGGGTTCTCGCTGTAGGAGGCCGTCAGCCCGTCGTTGGTCAGATCCTGGGCGAGCCGCTTTGCCCGCGTCCTGGAGGCCGACAGCAGCACCACCCGGTACTGCTCCCTCCTATAGCGGTGCAGGTCCTCCTCCAGGAGGGAAAAGCTCTTGTTGTAAGGGGCGATGCTCTTGGTGTGAAGGGTCACCACCTCCTCCGGCGCAAAAAACTCGCTCCGGATGGCAAGGCCCGCCATACCAAGGCGCCGAAAGTGCGCGACCCTCGCCAGGGTCTCCTCCTTCGAAAAGAGGAGGTTCATCTGCCCTGGCAGGATGTAGCCCTTGTCCGCGCGGGCGGACATGCTCTCTGCAAACTCCGCCTCCACCGCCTGCGCCTGCTCCCAGAGGTGCGAGGGCTCCTCAAGAAAGAGAAGCGTCTCCTCCCTGGGGAACAGGTCCAGGAAGCTGTCCGCCTCCGGGTAGAAGTAGCGGATGCAGCTCTCGAGCCGGCTGTAGTCGGACCAGTCCCTGGCCTCGGACAGAAGTGCCCCGGTCTCGTCCTCGATTCGTTTGGCGGCCTCCATGCTGCCCGCCCGGCGGAAGCGCTCCGCCGTCTCCTTTTCCTCCTTTTCGATGGCCGCAAAGCCATCCTCCCGGGCCTTCTCGGGGAGAATCAGCTCGGAGGCCGGGTAGATGCGCACCCGGTTCAGTTCCTGGAGGGAGCGCTGGGTCTCGATGTCAAAGCTGCGCAGGTCCGTGATCTCGTCCCCGAAGAACTCCAGCCGGTAGGGGTTGTCCTCGGTCAGGTCAAAGATGTCCGCAATGTCGCCCCGGATTGCAAACTGCCCCCGACTGTCCACCTGGGCCGTGCGCACGTAGCCCATGGAGACGAGGCGCGCAGCCAGCTCCTCCAGGGACAGCTCCGTGTTCTTTCCCAGGACCAGGATGTTCTTTCGCAGCTCCTTCAGGGGCACCTGGGGCGTCATCAGGGCGGCAAAGGTCGTCACCACCGTGGTCGGCTTTCCGTCGATCAGGCGCCGCAGGCACCGGAGCCGCTCGGTCTCGATCTCGTTTCCGCGCAGGTCCGCCTGGTAGAAGATCAGGTCCTTAGCGGGAAAGAGCACCGTGCTCTTGTCATAGAAGAGGTTCTGCTCCTGGATCTCCCGCGCCCGCTTGTCCGAGCTGGTGATGATCAGGCGAAGCCGCGCATGAGCGTGCAAAAGCGGATCCTCGGAGAGCGCATAGGCCAGGTGCAGCTCCTGGGTGGGCTGACAGCCCTCCGCCAGGATGGCCCCGGCGGTGACCCGCAGGTGATCCCGAATCTTCTGATATGTAGTTGACTCCTCCAGAGGAGCTGTGATTGCGCGCATTGCTCTGCCTTTCCTTCCCCGCCGGCCTCTACTCCCGGTTGTACCGGCACATCGCCTTCTGGACGCCCTCGGTCAGGATGCAGGCCGCCGCCTCGGCAGCCCGCTTCTTGGCCTCCTCCAGGATCTTCCGGTCCTCCCCCGCGGGGTGCCCCAGCACGTAGTCCGCCAGGTCCGCATCCGGGGAGGGCTTTGCCCCGACCCCGACGCGGATGCGGGTGAAGTTCCCGTCCCCCAGGTGCAGGATGATGTTCTTGAGGCCGTTGTGGCCGCCGGCGGACCCCTTCTCCCGGATCCTAAGCTTCCCCTCCGGCAGGTCGATGTCATCGCTGATCACGATCAGGTGGTTTGTGTGGTCGATCTTCCAGAAGTCAATTCCCTCCCGGACGGCCTCCCCGGAGAGGTTCATGTAGGTCTGGGGCTTCATCAGGATGACCTTCTGCTCCCCGATCCGGCCCTTGCCGATCAGGGACTTGCCGAATTTCGTGGGTCCGTCGATGTGATAGGTGTCAATCAGGTCATCCAGGACCTCAAAGCCCACGTTGTGGCGGGTCCCCTCGTACTCCCGGCCGGGATTGCCCAGACCGACGATCAGGTAAAAATCTGCTGCCATAGTTTCTGCTCCTCAAAAATGACGTCACAAAAGAGCAGCTGCGGCAGGCCGCGGCTGTTCCATGCTTTTCCATCGGGTAATTGTATCGCAATCCGGCGCCCGGGGCAAGCAGGGCGCCCCCAGAGGGCCAAAAAGCGGGGCGGAAAGGATGCCTTCCTTTCCGTCCCGCTTTCTTCTCACTCCTCCGGTCCCGATCCATCTGCCCCGCCGTCCTGGGAGAGGTCCTCCCGGTACTTCTGGAGGATCATCTCCTCCATCATGCTGCGGGTCTCGGTGTTGATCGGGTGCGCAATGTCGCGGTATTCGCCGTCTGCCGTCTTCTTGCTGGGCATCGCGACGAAAAGCCCCTTTTCGCCCTCGATGACCTTGATATCATGTACCACAAATACGCCGTCAATGGTGATGGAGGCAACGGCCTTCATCTTTCCGCTCGAGGCAATCCTGCGTATCCTGACATCTGTAATTTTCATAATAAACGCTCCCCATTTCTAGATGTTATAGCGTTCGCCTTTCTCCTCTACGATGATCCGGATACCGTTCTCTGCTTTATAATAAGAATTTGCCTGAATTGTGCTGTCACTCTCCACGATGCAGTTTTCTAAGTAAGTATTATCTCCGATGTATACGTCATTCAATATCAGTGAATTCCTGATCACGCAGTTGCTTCCGACATAGACCTGCTGGAAGAGAACTGAATCTTCGATCGTTCCGTTCACAATACATCCGCTGGAGAGCAGGCTGTTTCGAACCGTCACTCCGGTGTTGTACTTGGCGGGTGGAAGATCCGCGACCTTGGAATGAACCTCCGGGTACTGCTTGAAGAAGTAGTGCCGTACCTCTGGCTTGAGGAAGTCCATGTTGGTATTGAAGTAATCATCCACCGAGGCGATGTTGCTCCAATACCCGTCTATCTTGTAACCGTAAATTCTCTTGATGTCCTTGTAACGGATCAGGATGTCCTGGACAAAGTCGAACCGTCCCTCCTCCTGCGACTTCTCCAGCAGCTCGATGAGCTGCCGCCTGCGGATCACATAGATGCCGCAGGAGATCGTATTGGAGTGGGAAATGATTGGCTTCTCCACGAATTCGCGGATCCTGCCGTCCTCGTCCATCCCGACGGTGCCGTAGCGCTCCACGCTGGCATCCACCGGCATATCCTTGCAGACCACGGTGATGTCGGCCCGCTTGGCGACGTGATACTCCAGCACGTCGTTGTAGTCCATCTTGTAGACACAGTCGCCCGAGGCGATGACCACGTAGGGCTCGTGTGAATTCTTCAGGAAGCTGATGTTCTGCGCAATGGCGTCAGCCGTGCCGCGGTACCAGTTGCTGTTCTCGTTGGTAAAGGAGGGCGTGAACAGGAACATGCCGCCCTGCTTTCTGCCGAAGTCCCACCACTTGGAAGAACTCAGATGCTCATTCAGGCTTCTTGAATTGAACTGGGTCAGAATCGCAACCTTCTGAATGCGGGAGTACTCCATGTTGCTGAGGGCAAAGTCAATGCTGCGGTAGCTGCCCGCGATCGGCATTGCACACACAGCCCTCTTCTTCGAGAGCTCCCTCATGCGGTTGCTTCTGCCGCCTGCCAAAATAATTCCGATCGCTCTCATTCTGCCTCACCTTCCTTGTTCAGGGTCCTTCCGCTTTCCAGGCGGCCGTCCGGATAGTCCTCCTTTTGGGTGATGCCGTTGATCATGACGTTCTTCCCGACGGAAACCCCGGAAGGAACGACCGCATCCTCCGCGATCACCACCAGGCCCTCGCGGTAGATATCCGGTCTTGTGTCATTCGGCAGCTCTTCTCCCTCGCCGATGATGACGTGATCCCCGATGACGGCATGTTCTGCGACGATGGTCTTCTCCAGGGACGAGTCCCCTGCGATGGAGGCCCCGTTCATGATGATGGAGTCCCGCACCACGGTGTTCTCACCGATGACCACATCCGTTCCGATGACGGAGTTGTAAACCTTGCCGTATATTTCGGATCCCTCGCCGACAATGGAGCGCTCCACGTGGGAGTTTCTTCCGTAATACTGCGGCGGAAGGGATGTCACGTTCGTGTAGATTTTCCAGTACTCCTCGTAGAGGTTGAACTCCGGAACCACATCGATGAGCTGCATGTTGGCCTCCCAGTAGGAGGTGAGGGTTCCCACGTCCTTCCAGTAGCCGTTGAACTCATAGGCGTAGAGTGCCTCGCCCTTGTCCCGGCAGTAGGGGATGATGTGCTTTCCGAAATCCAGTCCCGGCTGGTCCTTGTTGGCGACCAGAGCCTCCTTCAGGGCTTTCCAGGAGAAAATGTAGATGCCCATGGAGGCTAAGTTGCTCCTGGGGTGCTCCGGCTTCTCCTCGAAGTCCGTGATGCGCTTGTTCTCATCCGTGATCATGATGCCGAAGCGCTTTGCCTCCTCCATGGGGACCGGCATGACGGCGATGGTCACGTCCGCGTGGTTCTCCTTGTGGAAGTCGAGCATCGACTCATAGTCCATCTTGTAGATGTGGTCGCCAGAGAGAATCAGGACATAGTCCGGATTGTAGGTCTCCATGTAGCTCAGGTTCTGGTAGATCGCGTTGGCGGTGCCGGTGTACCACTCCGTGCCCTCCATCTTCTCGTAGGGGGGCAGGACCGAGACGCCGCCGACCAGCTTGTCCAGATCCCACGGAATGCCGATGCCGATGTGGGTGTTGAGCTTTAAGGGCATGTACTGGGTCAGCACCCCGACCGTGTCCACGCCGGAGTTGATACAGTTGCTGAGCGGGAAATCAATGATGCGGTATTTCCCGCCGAAGGAGACCGCGGGTTTTGCCATCTTTGCCGTGAGGATTCCAAGACGGCTCCCCTGTCCGCCGGCCAGGAGCATTGCGATCATTTCTTTCTTAATCATAATTCACCTCAACCTTGACATGCGGATTCTGATTTCATTCCGTCCGTATTCGGCAAAACACCAATCCGAAAAGGAAAGTCTTCATCTGTTACCTGAATTATAACACATGTAAATTTTAAAGGGAACATGATATCTCTCATTGGTTCGTGATTATATCCAATTTTCATGTCTGAATTCCCACATTTTTGGTTAAATTTGCAGGACCCGTTTCCACTTTCTTCATACTTTTGAAAATTCCCCGAGAATTCTGCACATAATCCGCGTACCAGCGGCCGGATTTGGAGCGACAGCCCGGACTACTTGGAAATCCGCCAAAACCCGCTATAATACTTTTGAAATTGTATTCCAAATCAGGAAGGAAATAGCCATGTATTATCAGATTGATTTCAACAAGCCAATCCGCGTCTTCTTCTGCGGCATCGGCGGGGTATCCATGTCGGGGCTGGCAGAGATCTTAAAGAGCAGAGGCTTTTACGTGACCGGCTCTGACCGGGCGGAATCCGACACCACAAGGCACCTGGAGTCCATCGGCATCCCGGTCCACATCGGACAGAAGAAGGAGAACATCACGGCCGACCTGGATCTGGTGGTCTTCACCGCTGCGATCCACCCGGACAACCCGGAGTACCAGGAGACGCTGCGCCTTCATCTCAACCACCTGACAAGAGCCCAGGTCCTGGGCGAGGTGATGCGCAATTACGGCTGCCCCGTCGCCATCTCCGGCACCCACGGCAAGACGACCACCACGTCGATGATCTCCGAGATCCTCCTGGCCGAGGACGCGGATCCCTCCATCAGCGTGGGCGGCAACTTGAAGTCCATCGGCGGAAACGTGCGGGTGGGCCACTCCGACTACTTTGTTGCCGAGGCCTGCGAGTACACCAACAGCTTCCTGTCCCTGTTCCCGAAGATCGGCATCATCCTGGACATCGATGCGGACCACCTGGACTTCTTCAAGGACCTGCAGGACATCCGCAACAGCTTCCGGAAGTTTGCACAGCTGATCCCCGCGGACGGCACCCTCATCATCAACTCCGACATTGAGAACCTTGACGAGATCACCGACGGCCTTGCCTGCCGGGTGGTCCGCTATGGCTCCGATCCGGAAAAGTCCGACTACTGGGCTGAGGACATCACCTATGACAACCTGGCCCATCCCACCTTCACCGCCGTGCGCAGAGCCGACGGCTCCCGGCAGAAGATCACGCTCCATGTGCCCGGCATCCACAACGTCTGGAACAGTCTGGCCGCCATCGCCTGCGCAGACCTTTTGTCGGTGGACCGGGACGTCACCGCAAGGGCGCTCCTTGGCTTTACCGGCACCGACCGGCGCTTTGAGTTCAAGGGAAGACTCTCCTGCGGCACCGCCGTCATCGACGACTATGCCCACCACCCGACGGAGATCGCCGCGACCCTCCATGCGGCAAAGCAGCTGGATGCGGACCGGATCTTCGTGGTCTTCCAGCCCCACACCTACACGAGAACCAAGGCCCTGATGGACGATTTTGCCAAGGCCCTCTCCCTGGCCGATGTGGTGATCCTCGCGGACATCTACGCCGCAAGGGAGACCGACACCCTGGGCATCAGCTCCGAGACGCTGGCGGAAAAGATCCGCGCCCTGGGCCACGAGGAGACCTACTACTTCCCGAGCTTTGGGGAGATCGAAAAATTCGTCCTGAAAAACTGCCGAAAAAATGACGTGTTGATAACCATGGGCGCCGGAAACGTGAATACTGTGGCAAAAGACCTGCTTGCCTGAGCACCAATCCACAGTGTGCACCTGCGGGGACAAAAAATTCCTGTGGATAACCGGGGACGAAACCGCGGCGCTTTCGCCCCTTTTCCACGTTTTCCACAGTATCCCCTTTTTGAATGCCGATTTTAGCGGGGCGCCGGCGAACAGTTTTTCTGTTGATTTCGCCAATTTCAGGCCCCAACCCGCTATGCTATACTCCGTTCTATCCACTTGAGAAAGACCAAAAATGACAGAGGGAATGGGGTTAGCAGCAATGGGAGCAGTAACACTTTGCGACGATTTCGAGCCGGAGAGCACCGCGCTCTCCAATCTCTTTATCGATGAATACATGAAGGATGCCAACGACGCGGAGCTGAAGATCTACCTGTATCTTCTGCGCGAGATGAAGGCAGGGAAGTCGACGAGCATCCTGGACATGGCGGACCAGTTCAACCTGACCGAGCGGGAGACCGTGCGGTGCCTGCGCTACTGGCAGGCCCAGGGCCTGGTGCACCTGTCCACCGATGAAGACGGCACCCTGACGGGGATCCGCCTCTTAGAGCCCCGTCCGAGACGCCAGCAGCGGGTCATCCCGATCACACCGATGCTTGGCGGCCATGGAAGCCAGGAGAGTGCGGCGCAGGATCTGAAGTTCACCCCGGCGCCGAAGGAGCCGCAGCCCGCAAGCCCGCGGCTTGCCTCCGGGGATGAGGCCGCCAAGGCACAGCTTCTGTTCATCGTCGAGAGCTACATCGGCAAGCCCCTCTCCCCCAAGGAGATGCAGACCGTCTACTACATCACCGATGACCTGCACTTCTCGGAGGACCTGGTGGACTACCTGCTCCAGTACTGCGTCGGAATGGGGAAGAAGGACTTCCGCTACATCGAGAAGGTGGCCGCGAACTGGGCCGAGAGCGGCATCTCCACCGCCCGGGACGCCCAGAAGGCGGTGGCAGAGGGCAAGAAGAAGGCCTCAACCCGCAAGGGCACGGCCGGCGGACGCTTCAACAGCTTTGCGCAGAACACCTACGATTTTGATGATCTGGAGAAAAAACTCCTGGAGAACTGAAGAGGAGGGCCGGTTTGGGTCTGACAAAGGAACAGTACGACCGCATCATGCAGGAATACGCGGCGGCGCGGGATAAAAACCTGCATGAGCAGACGAAAAGACGCCATCTGGTCTATGCAAAAATCCCGGAATATCAAAAGCTCGACAAAGAGATTCCATCCCTCGGGGTGGAATCTCTTCGCGCTGCCATCGGAAGCTCCCCGGAGGAGGGGCGCGCCCGCATGCAGGCGCTGCGCAAGGCGATCGACGAGCGCGTGGCAAGAAAGCGGCAGCTCCTTCGGGAGAACGGGTTCCCGGAGGACTACTTGGAGCTCCACTACGACTGTCCCGACTGCCGGGACACCGGCTACATCGACGGGCAGAAGTGCCACTGTCTCAAGGCCCGGGAGGTGAAGATCCTCTACGACCAGTCCAACCTAAAGAAGCTGACCGAGTCCAACAACTTCTCCCTGATGACCGACGCCTACTACGAGGGGGAGGACCGGCAGCTGTTCCACAAGGCGGCCGCCCTCGCCCGCTCCTTCGTCCAAAATTTCGACCGACACTATGAAAATCTTTATTTCTATGGTACAGTCGGAACCGGAAAGTCGTTCCTTTCGATCTGCATCGCCAAGGAACTGCTGGACACGGGCCACGCGGTGCTGTACTTTTCCGCCGCGGGTCTCTTTGAACTGCTTTCTTCTTATGTATTCGGCAAGAAGCCGCGGGAGGACTATGCAGCCTTCCTGGATGCGCTGTACACGGCGGACCTGCTCATCATCGATGACCTGGGCACCGAGCTCACCAACGGCTTCGTGAAGACGCAGCTGTTCGAGTGCATCAATGAGCGCCATCTGGGCAGCCGCTCCACCATCATCTCCACAAATCTCTCCCTCAGGGAACTGCAGGGTGTATACTCTGACCGCATCTTTTCGAGAATAACCAGCAATTACACGGTATGCAAGCTGACAGGACCTGATATCCGCGTCCTGAAGAAAGTGAGGAAATAGGTAAGCATGGAACCAGTTAGACGACATGACAAGCGCAGCCTGGAGACCATTCCTGTGGGCTCTCTCGGACTCATTCCGCTCACCGGATGTGAGCAGATCGGGCAGGAGATCGACTACTACCTGACCCAGTGGCGCGCCGAGCGCGAGGGAGAGCACAAGAACAGCCTTGCCTTTGCCGGATATCAGCGCCCCACCTACATCGTGGACTGTGACCTGCCCCGGTTCGGCACCGGAGAGGGAAAGGGTGTGCTGAACTCCTCCGTCCGCGGCATGGACCTGTATATCCTGGTGGACGTGGTCAACTACAGCAAGACCTACCGCCTGTTCGGGGAGCAGAACCACATGTCCCCAGACGACCACTATCAGAACTTAAAGCGCGCGATCGCCGCCGTCGGCGGCAAGGCGCGGCGCATCACCGTGATCATGCCCTACCTCTACGAGGGCCGGCAGCACAAGCGCTCCATGCGGGAGTCTCTGGACTGCGCCATCGCCCTGCAGGAGCTGGTCCGCATGGGCGTCGACAACATCATCACCTTTGATGCCCACGATCCCCGCGTGCAGAACGCCATTCCCCTCTCCGGCTTCGACACCGTGCAGGCCTCCTATCAGTTCATCAAAGGGCTCCTGCGCCACGTGGAGGGTCTCCACATCGACAGCCAGCACATGATGGTCATCAGCCCCGATGAGGGCGGCATGAAGCGCGCCGTCTACATCGCCAACGTCCTCGGCCTGGACATGGGCATGTTCTACAAGCGCCGGGATTACACCCAGGTGGTGGACGGCAAGAACCCGATCCTGGCCCACGAGTTCCTGGGCTCCTCCGTCAAGGGCAAGGACATGATCATCATCGACGACATGATCTCCTCCGGCGAGAGCGTCCTGGACGTCGCCAAGGGCCTCAAGGAGCGCGGTGCTGCCCGCATCTTCGTCTTCTCGACCTTCGGCCTGTTCACCGCGGGCCTGTCCCAGTTCGACAAGGCCTATGAGGATCACCTCATCGACAAGGTTCTCACCACCAACCTGATCTACCAGACCCCGGAACTTCTCTCCCGTCCCTGGTACATCAGCTGCAGCATGAGCAAGTACATCGCCTACATCATCGACACGCTCAACCACGACAGCTCGATCAGCGACCTCTTAAACCCCGTCGCCCGCATCCAGAACATCGTGGAGCGCTACCAGGCAGGCGGCCTCAAGATCATCGAGTAAGCCATACCGAGTATAAAAAGCAATCCCGGAACAGAACCCTGTCGATTCTGTTCCGGGATTGTTTTTGTTGTCATGCGGCATTTCCCGCACCTGTTCAGTCGGTGCTCTGGACGGGGACGTAGGTGAGGAACCGGTTGCCGCTCGCCGAGAACAGGGTATTGGCCTCCTCCCGCTTCATCAGCGTGGAGCCCTGTGCCGGATCCCAGATCGCGACGTTCTCCGGGCCGTAGCCGGTGATGAGGACCGCGTTCTGTCCGTTGTCCGTCACCGCCAGCACCGGGATGTTCACGGACGGATAGTAGAGCACCTGGTCCATTGTGCAGCCCGAGAGGTCCAGGACCTGGGCGGAGGTCAGGTTCTCGGAGAGGATCTCCTCGCTGGTCTTTCCCTCTGCCAGAAGATCCGACACAGAGACCGAGACGCCCTCGTAGCGCAGGATTGCATCCAGGCAGGCCGCGACGCTCCCGTCGCTTTCGTAGACCGCGGCGGTGCTGTCCTCCCCGCCGATCCCGTCGATCTCGCAGCGCTCGGCGGTGGTGCTCTCATAGACGGTCACCCCGCCGGGGCCGGTGACGACACCGGTCTCCGAGTCCGCGAGCCGCACCGCGTCGGAGGCGTCGGTGAAGCTCCGGTCATAGCCGTAGAGGCCGTAGACGTAGTAGAGGGCCGTGCCGGTCTCCTGCCCCGACTCATCCGCAAGGTCAATAACCGGGACGTCGCCGGAGACATACATTCTCGGCCGCACATAGCGCACATCCTTTGCGAGAAGCCCCGACACCGTCAGGTTCGTCACGGTCTCAAAGCGGTCTGAGCTCTCCGTCTGAATCAGCGTGGAGCCGTCGGACTCCCGGACCGTGCCCACGATCTCGTCGTCATCGGCCGCGATGTAGGACACCGTCCCGTCGCTGCTTGGCTTTTTCTGCACCCTGTGGAGGGTGATCTGGTTGTCGTCGATCACCGCCTCGGAGATGAGATACCCATCCGGCTCGTAGTCCAGAAGCACGTTCCGGTCCCGGTCCACGATGCGGATCGCATACATGGGCGTAAACCAGGTGCTGGTGCTGTCCTCGGAGGCATCGTCCGTGCGGGCGACGCCGTAGATCAGGTCCTCCCCCATGAAGCCGATCGGGATCAGGTTCTCCCCATCCCCGGCCTCAATGACGTTCCGGGAGAGGTCCGAGAGATCCTCCAGGACGATGTTGCCGGTGGTGCTGCCGCCGGAGGTCTCCTGGAAGGCAATCAGCTCGCCGCCCTCGGAGGAAGCGCTCTCCCCGCTGGTCCAGGACTCCACCACCCGGGAGGTGCCGCGGCGGGTGTTGATCTCATAGAGCTTGTTCTCGAGCAGCAGATACAGCCGCCCCGACTGGTTCAGGTAGGCGCTCTGCTCCACCTCGGACTGGAGCACCGCAAAGGAGCCGGAGAAGGAGAGGAAGGCGGTCTCTGTCACGCTCCGCTTGTCTGGCAAGTAGGTGCACAGGCTGACGCCGGTCTCCCCCTCGTGACTGCCCCGGTTCATGTACCCGTAGACCAGGAAGGAGACATTCCCGTCGCTGTCCATGCCCAGGATCTTGATGTCGTGGTTCGGGCAGAGGCTCCTGCGGTCCGTCGTCCCCGCCTCCGCAAAGGAGAAGGCCGCCGCGGCCGTGCTGTCGCCGGCGCGGCAGACGTACAGGCTCCCGTCCAGGACAAAGGCAACCTCGCTCCCGTCGTCGCTGGATACGGTCGTGACCGACGAGGGCGTGACGATCCCCAGGTGCACCGTGCTGTCGTCAAAGACGGCGGTGGAGGGGTCGTAGATCTCCTCCGCCGTGCGCTGGTAGCTCAAAAGGTGGAAGCGGTCGGACCCCTTCCGGATCCGGTAGTACTCGGTGCACTGGAGTGTGTGGGTCTCGGTATCCGAGGAGTCCCCCTCCTGGTCCGCGCCAACGCGCACCACAAAGGTTCCCTCCAGGATATAGGTGCTGTTCTCCGCCCGCAGGATGGAGAACACCGGTGCCACCGTCTCCTCGGGCAGGAGGTTGTTCCAGACCACCTGGTCATAGCTGGAGTTGATGTCCACCGAGGCCAGGGTGCTGTTGTCCGCCGAGTCGTCCGGCTCGATGTAGGTCTCGATGTACTTCTCGTTGTCCGCCTGGAGCGTCGTCTGATGGAAGGTGGAGACAAAGTCCAGGGCATCCAGGTAGGTGTCATCTTCTGCCGCCGCCATGCTGATCCGCGTGTAGTAGCGGATGCTGTCCTGGGCATCCGTCGAGACCACGAGAACGAGCAGGTACTCCCCGTCCGACGTCACCAGGTCCCCGAAGGTGACCTGGTAGGTGAGGACACCGCTGTCATCGGTGCTCTCGGGCGTCAGCTCATCCCGCTCGATCAGGCGCTGTCCCGACTCGTCCCGGACCTCGGCCTGCACCGCGGTCACCGTGCCCCCCTCGGGATTTACCTGAAAGGAGAGGCTCCGGTCCGAGGACAGTGGCGTCAGCACCGCCCGGTACTTCTCCATGTCCCTTGGGGTGACAAAGCCCACCAGCTCATTGAACTGCTCCCCATTCGCCTCCATCGTGACAAGAGGAAGCGTGGGCTCCTCCATCGCCTCTGCGGTGGCGGAGGCCGTGTGGCCCGTGGCCAGCTCGATCAGGAGGATGGAGGCGATAAAAATACTGACCGCACACACGATGCGGATGATGGTTTTCTTCATGTAGCTTACGTTCCTTCCGAAGAACAGCAAAACAAAACGGGCAGAGGGACGTCCCCCTGCCCGAAACAGTTTACCATATCCGCCATCCGGCGTGAACGCCAAATAGCCGCGCTAACCCTGTGCCGCGCCCTGCTCCATCTTTGCCTTGTAGTGGTGCGCATCCTCCAGCATCATGTCCTTGACCTTCATCAGACGGACCTGGGTGCTGCGCTCGTTCTCATCCAGCTTCATGGAGATGTAGCGGATGTTCGCCTGGGTCTCCGGGATGATGACGTGCTCCAGCGCGTTCACGCGGCGCCGCGTCTTCTCGATCTCCGCCGACATCAGCTGGCAGGACTTCTCCACCTCGGCGAGGCGGAGCATATCCGGCAGCACGTCGGAGAGCGACTTCACCGCGTCGTCCAGATCCCCGGACGTAAACGCCAGACCGTAGGAATAGATGTCGTTCTCGTCCGCGGTCCTGGTCTTGAAGGTAAAGTGCGGGATGTTGACGCTCATGACGTTCTTCGGCGTCATCTCCACGGAGACCTCCTGCTTGGGCGCCATCAGCGCCGTGTGCAGGGCCTCCTCGGACATGATGGCCCTGGCGAGGACGAAGTTGCCATTGGCAGCCCGGATCCCCGCTTCCACCTTCTGGCGAAGGCGCATGTTCTCGCGGACCAGGTCCAGGAACTGGCGCATCAGCTCATCCCGCTTGTCCTTGAGGAGCCGATGTCCCTTGACGGCCGTCACCAGTTTTTTCTTCTGCCGGGTCAGCTCCATCCGGGTGGGATTCACCTGTGTTGCAGCCAAACTCGATCACCTCCTGACTCCTCTTGGCTCACTTCTTCTCGTAGTACTTGTCGAGCATCTTGTCGTTGATTCTCTTCAGCTCGGAACGGGGCAGCATCCGCAGCAGATCCCAGCCGATGTCCAGCGTCTCCTCGATGCTGCGGTCGGTCTGGTATCCCTGGGACACGTAGCGCTTCTCGAATTCATCCGCAAACTTCGCGTACAGAAGGTCGGTGTCGGTCAGGGCGGCCTCGCCGAGAATGACCATCAGCTCCTTCGCGTCTTTGCCGCGCGCATAGGCGGCAAAGAGCTGGTTCAGGGTGGCGGAGTGGTCCTCTCTGGTCTTGCCTGCGCCGATACCCTTATCCTTCAGACGGGACAGGGAAGGCAGCACGTCGATGGGTGGTGTGATACCCTTGCGGTAGAGGTCACGGGAGAGAATGATCTGTCCCTCGGTGATGTAGCCGGTCAGGTCGGGGATCGGGTGGGTCTTGTCGTCCTCGGGCATCGTCAGGATCGGGATCATCGTGATGGATCCTTTCTTGCCGCGCTGACGGCCGGCGCGCTCGTACATCGTGGCCAGGTCCGTGTACATGTAGCCGGGATAGCCGCGGCGTCCGGGGACCTCCTTGCGGGCAGCCGAGATCTCACGCAGGGCGTCCGCGTAGTTGGTGATGTCGGTCAGGATGACCAGCACGTGCATGTCCTTCTCAAAGGCCAGGTACTCCGCGGCGGTCAGTGCCATGCGGGGCGTACTGATACGCTCGACAGCCGGGTCGTTTGCCAGGTTGACAAACAGGACCGTGCGGTCGATGGCGCCGGACTGACGGAAGGACTCCTGGAAGAAATTTGCCTCCTCGAAGGTGATACCCATGGCGGCGAAGACCACGGCGAAGGGCTCATCGGTGCCGCGCACCTTTGCCTGCCGCGCGATCTGGGCGGCCAGCTGTGCGTGGGGAAGACCCGAAGCCGAGAAGATCGGGAGCTTCTGTCCGCGGACCAGGGTGTTCAGTCCGTCGATGGCGGAGATGCCGGTCTCGATGAACTCGGAGGGATAAGCTCTCGCCGCCGGGTTCATGGGCAGGCCGTTGATGTCCATGCGCTTCTCGGGGATGATCTCGGGACCGCCGTCGATCGTGCGGCCCATGCCGTCGAAGACACGGCCCAGCATGTCCTCCGAGACGCCCAGCTCCATGGCGTGTCCCAGGAACCGGACTTTGGAGTGCTCCAGGTTGATGCCGGTGGAGGCCTCAAACAGCTGCACCAGGGCCCGGTCCTCATCGATCTCCAGGACCTTGCAGCGCCTCGTCTCGCCGTTTGCCAGCTCAATCTCGCCCAGCTCGTTGTAGGTGACGTTCTCCACGCCGCTCACCAGCATCAGGGGGCCGGTAACTTCCTGTATGGTGCGGTATTCCTTTGCCATAATTACTCGTCCTCCTTTCCGACCAGATCTGCCATCTCGTGGGAGAGCTCATCGGTGACCTTCTTGTAGGCCCCGTCAATCTCCTGCTCCGGCGTGTACTTGTAACGGCCGATCTGCTCTCTTGCGGGGAGCTTGACCAGCGCGTTGATGTCCGCACCGCTGTCGAGGGCGTGAACACCCTCCTCGTAGTAGGCGTACACCAGCTTCATCATGTAGTACTGCTTTTTCAGGGAGGTGTAGGTGTCGATCTCGTCGAAGGAGTTCTGGTGCAGGAAGTCCTCGCGGATGGACCGCGCGGCCTCCATCTTCAGCCGATCCTTCGGGGAGAGGGCATCCATACCAACCATCTTGACGATCTCGTTCAGGGAGGCCTCCTCCTGCAGAAGACTCATCAGGTTCTGGCGGGTCTCCATCCAGTCGGACTCCACGTTCTTGTTGAACCAGGGCTCCATGTCATCCAGGTACAGGCTGTAGGATGTCAGCCAGTTGATGGCCGGGAAGTGTCTCTGGTAAGCCAGATCCGCATCCAGTGCCCAGAAGACCTTGACGATGCGGAGCGTCGCCTGGGAGACGGGCTCGGAGATATCACCGCCGGGCGGCGAGACAGCGCCGATGGCGGACAGGGATCCCTCTCTGCCCTCCTTGCCCAGGGAGATGACGCGGCCGGCGCGCTCATAGAACTGCGCCAGACGTGATCCCAGGTAGGCGGGATAACCCTCCTCGCCAGGCATCTCCTCGAGACGTCCGGACATCTCACGCAGGGCCTCGGCCCAGCGGGAGGTGGAGTCTGCCATCAGAGCCACCGAGTAGCCCATGTCGCGGAAGTACTCCGCCATCGTGATGCCGGTGTAGATGGAGGCCTCACGGGCCGCCACGGGCATATCCGAGGTGTTGGCGATCAGGATGGTCCGCTGCATCAGGGACTCCCCGGTCCGGGGATCCTTGAGTTCCGGGAACTCGTTCAGAACGTCCGTCATCTCATTGCCGCGCTCGCCGCAGCCGATGTAGACCACGATGTCCGCGTCTGCCCACTTGGCCAGCTGGTGCTGGGTGACGGTCTTGCCGGAACCGAAGGGTCCGGGGATGGCCGCCGTGCCGCCCTTGGCGATGGGGAAGAACGCGTCGATGACGCGCTGTCCGGTGACAAGCGGCATATCCGGCGGCAGTTTTTTCTTGTAGGGGCGGCCCTTACGGACGGGCCACTTCTGCATCAGGGTGACGGGGACGTCCCCCTTGTCGGTGGCGATGACGCCGATCTGCTCCTCCACGGTGTAGGACCCGGAGGCAAGGCTCTTGATGGTGCCGGAAACCCCGACGGGCACCATGATCTTCTGCACGACGACCGGGGTCTCCTGGACTGTGCCCAGGATGTCGCCCGCCTCCACCGCGTCCCCTACCTTTGCGGTGGCGTTGAAGGTCCACTTCTTCTCCCGATCAAGGGCGGGAACCTCCACGCCTCTTGTCAGGAGATTGCTGTGGGTCTTCTCCATGATCTTGTTGAGCGGTCTCTGAATGCCGTCATAGATGGAACTGATCAGTCCCGGTCCCAGCTCGACGGACAGCGGGGCATCGGTGGAGTACACGGGCTCCCCCGGTCCCAGGCCCTGGGTCTCCTCATAGACCTGGATGGAGGCCTGGTCCCCGTGCATCTCAATGATTTCTCCGATCAGACCCTGCTCGCTGACGCGGACGACATCGTACATGTTTGCGTCACGCATGCCCTCCGCGATGACGAGGGGTCCTGCTACTTTTTTGATCTTCCCTGTGCTCATTTGCGCAGTGTCTCCTCCTTGTTGCTGCTGACATTCCCGAACAGGATGTCGCTGCCGACCGCCTGCTCGACGCTGTCCTTCACCCCCTGGATGCCGTCGCCGGTGTTGCCGGAGACGCCCGGGATCCGGATGATCGCGGGTACCATCTTGTCGCGGTACCTGCGGATCTCCTCCGGGATCTGGGAAGCCAGCTTCTCTGTGATGTAGATGATGCCGTATCCGCTCTCTGCGATGTGGCGCAGGGTCTTCGCCCCCTCCTCCGGTGTCTTCACCGCAAAGGTGGTCAGCCCCAGCACCGCAAATCCGTAGATGCTGTCGTAATCCCCCAGTACTGCGATGTTATACATACATCTCCCTTACCCTTTCCCGGATCGCATCCTCTGAAAAGCCGTTTGCCTTGGCTGTCAGGATGATGCGCACCGTCTTGATCTCATTCTCACGGGCAAGATAGAATGCCACAATCGGTCCGGAAGTGAACGGATTGGTCTTCTGCGGCTTGATCGCCTCGATCTGGCAGTTGTCGCACCAGCGCTCAAAGGAGGAGGGCGACACCTTCAGTGCCTCCACCGCATCCGCATATCCGTGATCCTGCAGGTAGGGATAGAGGGCCTCGGTTCCCCGGGCCGCCTCCTGGGCGAGCTCCTGGACCGGGAAGGCGTCCGTGGGCGCCAGGGCCTCGTTCAGAAAGCTCAGGGACTTTCCGATCTTGGCCGCCCGGACCGCAATCCGGATGTCCGCCGTGGCTATGGTGGAGCGGATGTAGTCCCGGATCACCGGGGTGCCGGCCTTGCCGGCTGCCTCTCCCATCGCCACCAGGCAGGCCCGGTCCACGATGGTGTCGCAGATCTGTCCGTCGCGGGTGGCAACCATGCGGTCAAAGGCCTCCTCGGCCGGTGCCTGCATGCCCTCGGGGAGATCAGCAAAGCGCTTCTCCGAGAGGAGGGTTGTGACTTCTTTGCGCCCAAAGCCCGGGATGTCGTAGAAGATCCGGTCGTGGGTGTCCGAGGTCAGCACCTCTTTGATGCCCGCCTTCAGGTTGTGGTAGCGCCGGGGGATGTCAAAGATGTCGAACACCTTTTTGTCGATCCCGAGCTCCTCCATGAGCGCCATGTTTTTGGTCTCCTCCGCCTGGAGGACGGCGTCCGGGTCGCGCCCGGACTCGGCATTGCCCCAGCCCCGTGCAATCAGGTAGTCCAGGACCGCGTCGGCACTTGCCATGCCGGCCATCTGGGAGATGTCTGCATCGGAGAGGAGTGAGTTCTCTCTGACCCGGATCCGCGCAACGGCATATACATAATTGTTTGTCATAGTACGCGCTCCTTTACCAGAGGATCCTGTTGACCTGATCCCGCAGCGCATCCTTCTTCTGTGCAAACAGAGCGGCAAGCGTGCAGTTCTCCTCAATTCCTCCGTATTTCAGAATGAATCCGTTGTCGATGTTCTCTGCCGCGGGGCTGATGGTCAGCTCCGCGCCCTTTTCCCTGCCGATGGCGGCAGCGCGCGTGGCGAAATCCGCCGGAAGGCGCTTCAGATCCCGCGCGCCGAACCAGATCACACCCGTCCCCGGGGTGACGCAGGCGGCGAGGAGCTTCTCGATCATCGCGAAGTAGTCCTTTACATCCTGCCCGTCCAGCCGGTCATAGGCCTTCTGCAGCACCCCGTCGATGATCTCCTGTCTTGCCAGGAGCTTCTCCTCCCGGGCGCGCATCTGCGCCGCAGAGTCGGTCCTGCTGCGGGTCTTTTCGGTCTCCGCCGCGGCACGTGCGCCGGCCTGCTCCTGGATGGCCGCAGCCTCTTTCTCGGAGGCATCGCGGATCTCGTCCGCCTTCTGCCTTGCCTCGGAGAGGATGCCGTCCGCCTTTGCCCTTGCGTCCTGCAGGATTTCTTTTGTGATGTTGTCAATTCCTGCCATATCCGCACTCTCCTTTGTGTCTCTTTTCCGGGCCTCAGATGTTGGTCACTGCGAGGATGGAAACAAGGAGTGCGAGGATGGCGTAGGTCTCGACCATGGCCGGGAACAGCATCGCCTTACCGAACTGATCGGGATCCTTGGCGACGACGCCGATGGAGGCGACGGAAGTTCTTGCCTGATGATAAGCGGAGATCAGGCCGCAGATGGCGATCGGAAGGCAGGCAAACAGGTACATGAGACCCGTGTTGGTGTCGGTGACGGCCGTGCCGCCCAGGACGCCGATGCGGGAGAGGGTGATGAAGGTGACCAGCAGGCCGTAGATACCCTGGGTGCCGGGAAGGAGCTGAAGGATCAGAACCTTTGCGAACAGATCCGGCTTCTCAGCCGTGACGCCTGCTGCTGCCTGGCCGGCCATGCCGACGCCCCAGGCGGAACCGATGCCTGCCAGAATCGTGGAAAGTGCTGCTCCGATGAGTGCCAATACCATACCTGTGCTCATTTTAGTGATCTCCTTGATTTAAATTTTTGATTTCAACATACTTGTTTGCTGTCTGAAAAGCCTTGAAAGGCCTGCCGCCGCCCTCGTAAAACTTGCCGAAGAACTCGACAAACTCGAGTCGGTTCGAGTGAACGTAGGCTCCGAGTGCATTGATGAAGAAGTTCAGGGTATGTCCGAGGACAAATACCAGGATAAAGACGATGACGCCGGCCACGCTGTTGCCGCCCATGACCGCCATCATGTTGATGACGTTGGCGATGACGCCGGTTGCAAGGCCCAGGGCCAGGAGTCTGGAGTAGGACAGCACGTCCGAGAGCCAGCTCGTCACGCCGTAGACGTCGTAGGCGCCCAGGAGCACCCGCAGTATCGGGTTCTTCTTGCTCCGCTCCTGCATCAGGATGATGATGATCATCCCCACCAGTGCCATGTACTTCGGAATGGGCCCCAGTTTCGTGATGCCGGAGAAGTCAAAGGCATCTCCCGCGATCGAGCTGAAGAGCTCCGAGGGAAGCAGCATCAGCACCAGGCCCATGATGAACAGGTACCAGGAGAAGACATCCGAGAACCATCCGACAAAGTCGCGGTCCTTGATGTACTGTGCCCCCGCAATCCCAAGGCCGAAGAACAGGTGTACCAGGCCAAAGCCCATGCACCAGACGAGCAGCCGCATCGGCTGGCTTAAGGGATCAAACCACAGCGGTTTGATGACCTTCACGTCTGAGGGCACGCCCAGGAACGTATGGGCGATCTGATCGATCGCATCCCCGAAGAAGCCGCCGTACATGATGCCCCAGAACGTCGTCGAGATGCCGCACCAGAAGAAGAGCTGCATCATCTTTCGGGTGCTGTCCGGAAGCTTTTTGTGCTTCTTCAGGACGATGAGGCAGGCAATCGCCATCACGATGCCGTAGCCTGCGTCGGAGAACATCATGCCGAAGAAGATCACGTAAAAGATCGACATGATGAAGGTCGGATCGATCTTTCCGTGCTGGGGCAGGCCGTAGGACTCCAAGACCCCCTCCACCGACTCGGAGAATCGGTTGTTGTGGAGGACCGTGGGTTCCATCTCATCCTCCCGCTTTTCCTCCTTCTCGACGAGTGCGTCGTACTTCTTCTCCAGAAGGTTCTTCACGCTCTCCGCCCGATCGGCAGTCACCCAGCCCTCCAGGAAAAACATGTTTTCCGACTGGGGGATGGTCCCCAAGAGGTCGTACTTGGCTGCCCGGGTCCGGTAGTAGTCCGAGGCGATGCGGAAGTCCTCCCTGCGGTCCGCATAGGAGGCGATGCAGGCTTCCTGCCGCGCGATCTCCTCCTGCTGGCTCTTGATGTCCTCCTCAATCTCTTTCTTTGCCTCTGCCGGCACGCCGTCCACCCGGACCGCGGGATTGGCAAAGCCGATCGCCCGAAGGCTGTTCTCCACCTTGTCCCGGTCCCGCTTGAGGCAGACCACCAGCATGTTGTTCTGTCCCGGTATGCTCCCCGGAAGGAGGTTCACCGAGACCGGCGCCGGATCTTCGAGCCCCGCGCTGGCTGCCGCAAAGATCTGATCCTCGGTGATGCTGCCCTCGATCGTCCCGATCAGGTACGACGTCTGTTTCGTGCCGCTGCAGTCCATGGGGACGGGCAGTGCCATCCATGGTTCCAGGGCGGCGATCCGGTTCTCCTGCTTCTGGATCGTGCCCCTGCACTCTGCAATGGTCTTCTCAGCTCGCTGAACCGCCTGGCCAGCTGTCACAAGCTGTTTCTGGTTCTTCACCACTTCTTCAAACTGCGCCCGGTCGATCTGCTCTTTCTCCGCAAACAGCCCCCCTCCCTTGCTGGGAGCCTTTGCGTATCGATCGAGCAGGCGGATCGCCTCGTCAAAGGCATCCGCGTTCCGGAGGAACTGCTGGCGCTGTTTGTCCGTGTCCATCTTTTGGAGCTGCGGATCGTCAATTCCCTCCGTGGTGATCTCCATGCAGCCAAGTGACTGCAGCTGTTCCAGTATGGCTTTGCGGTTCTTCTTGTTTGCGCAGACGCTGAGTTTCTGCATCTTTACAATAGCCACAAATTTCCGCCTTTCTGCAGAACAATGCTAGGAGAGAAGAAGCGCGATCACGCTGTCCACGGCAGTTTGTTCCTTCTGCGATGCCGTTTCCCTGATGCGCTCTGCCTCCTGTTCGGCCTGCTGCGCGCGCGCTGCAAGTGTCGCTTTGGACTCTGCCGCCGCATCCTGCTCCGCCTTGTCAAAGCGTGCCGCTGCCTGGTGCTTTGCCTCCGCCCTTCGCGCGTCTGCCGCATCCTGCGCCTGCCTGACGAGCTCATCTGCCTGCGCTTTCGCGTCGGCGATGATCTGGTCGGCCTGCGCTTCCGCCTCTTTCACAGCCCGAATGGTTTCCTCTATCATCGGATCCCCCTTTCTTCGAAACTCTCTGTGCCCTCCTCGCCTCCCCCGGCATCCGGGAACGGGCAGCCCCCGGATTCCGAAAACTTTTACAATAACAGAGATAATTTTAGCGCACTTAGGGATCAGTTTCAACAAGCGAAACTGATCTTCTGTGTCTTTGTCTCCGCGGATTTGATCATTTTTCTTATCTCTTTTTCCAAAATTTACAGCATTTTTTCATGACACCCTCAGTAGAAGTGCCCTGACTATTGTACAGAAAGAGCCTTCGCATCACTTTTCCTGCTGCAGGCCGTAAAAAAGGGACATTCCGGGCAGAACCCGAAATGTCCCTTCACGGATCATCCTGCTTTTTGTTTGGCGCCGCTTGGATCCGGCTAATAGAAGATGTGCCCGCCGATCGTGTACTTGGGCGTCACGCCGTCCACCGGGGTTCGGAAGAACAGGCAGTTCCCCACCGGGGACTCGCCCGCCATCGCCGCATCCGCCGCCTGGTAGCAGGCGTCCGTGGCATCGTCCCGGGCAAGGGCAAGGGCCAGGCGCCCGGAGGCCACCGGGGAGAACTGGCCGGACTGGTAGATGACGCCAGAGATCGTGTTCGGGAAGGCGCCGCTCATCACCCGGTTCATGACGACTGCTCCCACCGCCACCTGGCCCTCATAGGGCTGGTTGCCGGCCTCGCAGTAGATCAGGTTGGCGAGCAGGTACCGGTCGCTGTCCGCGATCTGCACGTTGGAGATGCTCTGCCAGGTGCTGGCATTGGAGATTGCCTGCAGGCGCTGCTCCTCCTCGAGCTGCTTCTGCAGCTCGGAGATCTCGTTGTTCTGGGCGTCCAGCTGGGCCTGCAGGGCGTCGGCGCTGCTCTGGGCCGCGTCGAGGTTGGTGCTGGCGGTATCCAGCGAGTCCGCGGTCTGGTTCACGAGGTCCGAGACCTCGCTCTGCTTTGCCTGCTGGTCCGACTGGAGGCTCTCCAGCGCCTGCTGCTGGGCCGTCAGCGTGTCCTTCTGCGCGGAGATCTCCGACTGGGTGGTCTGAATCTCGGCGGTCTTCTGCGCCAGGGCCTGCTGCTGTTGCTCGATCTCGGACTTCTTGTCCTCGATCTGCTGCTGCTCGTCCTCCAGTTCCTGCTGCTTTTCCACGATCTGCTTTGCGGTCTCGGTGTACTCCGCCAGCTTCTTCGCGTCGTACTCGTAGAGCTTTTGGATGTAGCGCTGTTTATTCAGAAAGTCCGCAAAGTCCTCCGCCTGCAGCAGGATCTCCAGATAGTAGCCGTTCCCCTTCTCGTAGAGAAACTTCACCTGGGCCTTCATCGCGTCGTACTGGTCCGCCTGCTGCTGCTTTGCCTTCGCAAGGTCCGACTTCGTGGTCTCGATCTGGGTGGAGATGTCGGAGAGCTCCGCATTGGCCGTATCCAGGGCGGACTGGGTGTCGGCCAGGTCCGACTGGGCCTTTGTCAGGTCCGCATTGGCCGCATCCAGCGCCGACTGGGTGCCGGAGATGCTCTCCTGCTTGTCCTGGATCTGGCTGTCCAGGCTGTTGAGCTCCTGGGTCACCTGGGTCAGCTGGTCGTTCAGCTCGCCCAGCTGACCCTCCAGGGCGCTCTTGGTGCTCTTGGCGCTGTCCAGGGCCTTCTGGTTCTCATCGATGGCGCTCTGGGTCTCGGAGGCCGCCTGCTGGGCCGCCTCGAGTTTCTCCTTCGTGGTCTGCGCCGAGGCGGAAATTGCCGTACAGCCGAAAAGGCAGCATGCCAGCAGGCATGCTGCGAAAGAAACCGTTCCTCTGTACTTGTTCCGGCGGGGACTGCGATGTCCCCCGAAGAAGTGGTTTTTCATGACATCAAAAGAGCTTCAGACCGTGATCAGGATCTTTCTGCCGGTCTTCTGATACTGGTAATAGCGCACGCCGGCCGCGTTGAGCATCCGCTTGCTCGCAATCGTCGCCTCGCTGTCCGCGTACTTGTCACTGTTGTAGACGATGGTCTTGATGCCCGCCTGGATGATCGCCTTGGCGCACTCATTGCAGGGGAAGAGGGACACGTAGAGGGTGGACCCCTCCAGGCTCCCGCCCCGATAGTTCAGGATCGCGTTGAGCTCGCTGTGGGTCACAAAGGGATACTTGGAGTCCAGCCCCGTCCCCTCGTTGGTCCAGGGGAAGGCGTCGTCATCACACCCCCTGGGCAGGCCGTTGTAGCCGATGGAGAGGATCTTGTGATCCGCGCTGACGATGCAGGAGCCCACCTGCGTGTGGGGATCCTTGGACCGCATGCCGGCCAGCTGGGCCACGCCCATGAAATACTCATCCCAGGTGATGTAGTCTTCTCTCTTCTGCGACATCTTGCCCTCTTGTCACTTGGTTCCGAAAATCCGGTCTCCGGCATCACCCAGGCCCGGCACGATGTAGCCGTTCTCATTCAGGTGATCGTCCATGGCGCCGATGTAGAGGTCCACATCCGGGTGCTTCTCCGTGAAGGCCTTCACGCCCTCGGGGGCAGCGATGATGCACAGGAAGTGGATCTTCTCACAGCCGTGCTTCTTGAGCTGGGTCACCGCATCGATGGAGGAGCCGCCGGTCGCCAGCATGGGATCCACGACAAAGACCTCGCGCTCTGCGCAGTCCGCCGGGAGCTTGCAGTAGTACTCCACGGGCTCCAGGGTCTTGGGATCCCGGTAGAGTCCGATGTGTCCCACCTTTGCCGCGGGGATCATCTTCAGCATGCCGTCGACCATGCCGAGGCCCGCACGAAGGATCGGCACCACCGCCAGCTTCTTGCCCTTGAGCTGCTTCGCCGTGGTGTGGGCGATCGGGGTGTCGATCTCCACATCCTCCAGCTCCAGATCCCGGGTTGCCTCATAGCACAGGAGCATTGCGATCTCTCCCACGGTCTCGCGGAAGGCCTTGGTCCCCGTGGTCCTCCTGCGGATAAACCCGATCTTGTGCTGAATCAGCGGATGATCCATAACTACGACTTTTGCCATTTCCTGCCTCCTTTTTCCCACCTTGCCTGGTTGCGATTAGTTCTTCTCTTCGATCTTTGCGATCTTCTGTACCCTTCTCACGTGCCGCTCCTCATTGGAGAACGCCGTGGCAAGGAAGGTATCCACGATGTCCAGTGCCAGGTTCTGGCCCGTGATGCCGGCGCCCAACGCCAGCATGTTGGCGTTGTTGTGGAGCCGTGTGAGTCTTGCCTGGGTAGTGCTGGTGCAGAGGGCGCAGCGGATGCCCTTCACCTTGTTGGCGACAATGGAGACGCCGATGCCGGTGGTGCAGATCACGATGCCCTGCTGGCAGCGTCCCTGCGCCACCGCATTGGCTGCCTGCTCTGCAAAATCCGGATAGTCACAGGATTCCGTGCTGAACGTGCCGAAGTCCTGCACCGTCTCCCCCTTTGCCTCCAGATGCGCCCGAACCGCCTCCTTGAGCGCAAATCCGCCGTGATCACTTGCCAGCGCTATCATTGTCTTCCCCCTTCCGCAGACTCCTGGTCCGCATGGATTACCTTCTGCCCCGCCGCCTTCATCAGGCGGTTCATGATGGCCATGCAGATGCCGCCGCCCGCAAAGGACTCGGAATACATGACCTGGGCGCCGTCGTCGTCAAACTCCCGCAGGATCTTGAAGAGCTGCCGCGCCACGGTCTCCTCGTCGCTTCTTGTGCCGGCGCTGTAGACATAGTCGGCCTGGTACCGGTCCTTCGTCTCGTCCGTGCAGATGATGCCGGTCACCTTGCCGGCCTCCTTCGCCCTGCGGCAGGCTTCGTTGATGTATGATACTACGTTTTCCGGGCTTCCTTCAACTATCGCCAGGTCCCCCTGGGGCGCATAGTGGCGGTATTTCATGCCCGGCGCCTTCGGCCGGATGTTGGAATTGGGCGCAATGATCGTCCGGTCCACATCCACCTCGCCGAGGACCTTCTCGAGCATCTCCCTGGTGATGTACCCGGGGCGCAGGATCGTGGGGGTGTCCTCCGTCAGGTCGATGATCGTGGACTCGAGGCCGATGCCGACCTGGCCCCCGTCGATGATCATCTCCACCTTGCCGTCCAGATCCTCCCGGCAGTACTTTGCCTCCGTGGGAGAGGGCCGGCCGGACTTGTTTGCCGAGGGCGCTGCGATGTAGCCGCCGCCCGCCCGGATCATCGCCGCCGCGATCTTGTTGCTGGGGAAGCGGATCGCCACGGTATCCAGGCCGCCCGTCGTCTCATAGGGGACCAGGGAGGACTTCTGGAAGATCATGGTCATCGGGCCGGGCCAGAAGGCCGCGGCGAGCTTCTCCGCCTCCTTCGGGATCTTCTCCACGATGGGCTCCACATCCTCCCACCGGCACACGTGCACGATGAGGGGGTTGTCGGAGGGCCGCCCCTTTGCCGCATAGATCTTTTTGGAGGACTCGGGACTTAATGCATCCCCGCCGAGGCCGTACACGGTCTCCGTCGGGAAGGCCACCAGGCCCCCCTCCTTCAGGATCCGCCCCGCCCGGTCGATCGCCGCCTGGTCGATGGCATCCTCTGTCATGGTTACATACTCTGTCTTCACTGCTTCGCCTTCTTTTTTACTGCGCCATATAATCGGCAATGACATCCCACACGGAAGCCGTGTCAAACTCGAGCTTCCACTCCGCGACACCGGCGATGTCCGCCGACGTCATGACATCGAGCTTCTGCTGGATGGACTTGTCATCCTCCACCCAGATCTGAATCAGGGCGCCGTCGGAATCGGTGCGCTCCGCATAGTTCTGGCCGGTCTCAGAGTCCCAGGTCTCGGTCATGCCGTTGTTGGCGATGTAGTCCGCGATGTCCTGCATGCCATAGGCCTCCGAGGTCACCGCGCCGTTGTAGGTCTTCCAGATCCGGGAGTAGAAGGGCACCGCGTTGATGACCTTCGACTTGTCCACCTTCTCCACGGCCATCTGTATGCCATCGGTCACGTAGCTGATGGAGGCCACGGAGCCCGCCTCCTGGCTGCCCGCGTAGTGCTCATCGTAGCCCATGATGACCACGTAGTCGACGAAGACGCCCTGCTCCTTGATGTTGTAGTAGTCGTTGAACTCGTAGGCCGGGTAGTTGTCCACCGAGAGGGTCAGGCCCGCATTGCGGCAGGCGATGGAGAGCTCCCGGATGAACTCCACGTAGTCCTGGCCATAGCTCTTGTCAATGAGCTCGAAGTCCACGTTGATGCCGTCATACCCGTAGGTCTGCACCTGGGTCATCAGCTGGCTGATCAGGTTGTTGCGGGAGTCCAGCGTGTGCAGGAAGGAGCTCTTGTCGGTCAGCTCCGTCGAGTTGATGTTGTCCACCACCGCGTAGACCTTGTAGCCCAGGTTATGGGCCGTGTCCACGTAGTACTGGCTCGCAAAGCTGGAGATGTCGCCCGCCTCGTCGGTCACCCAGAAGATCGTGGGCGCGATCACGTTGACGCTCTTGGTCTGGCTGGTGTCCTGGATCAGCGTGTCCTCCGCCGCCGCGGTGGAGTAGACGTTGTGGAAGGCCATGTTCACCTTCTCGCCCAGCTGGTGGGTGGTGTACTCGGGTTCGGTGTAGACGCCAGGATCCGTCTGGGTCGTCTGCGTCACATCGGAGAGGCGCTTATTCTCCATGTAGCCGATGATGCCGTCCGCCGTCGCGACCTGGCTCCACTGGTCCATCTGGTCGAGGACCGTGACCTGGTCGTCTTTTGCCACATCCGTCAGGATGTCGCTCTTGATGCCGCCGCTGGTGCGGACCTGGGTGTCCTTTGTCACCGTGGCGACGTTGATCTGGGTGGTGAAGTCGGAGGAAATCACCAGCCGGGTCGGGTTGTCATAGGCGGTGAAGGAGAAGTCCGTGTACTGCTGGACAAACTGGAGGTTTAAGTACACCGTCCCGTCGTCGTCCGCCACCGCGGGGACGTAGTCCAGGGTCTCGGTGCTGTCCCCAGTCGTCACATCGCTGCTCCCCACCTGGGTCACCACCTTCTCGGTGGGCAGGCAGTAGATGATCATCCCGGTGGTGTCATCGCTGTTCTGCACGCCGTAGTAGAAGCGCCCGTTCAGGTTGGCCTGCACATCGGCGAGGGTCATGTAGTAGCCGCCGTCGATGAGCTTTGCCCGCACGTCGGAGAGGGCATTGTTCCAGGTGATCGGCACATCCGTGTCGTCGGCGACGCTGAAGTACTCATTCAAATCTGCCCGGGTCTTGGAGTAGGAGTACTTGTCCAGGTAGAGCTTGCCGCCAAAGGCCACCAGGAGAAAGAGGATCAGCACCACGGTGATAATCATCGTGGGGTTGGTCTTCTTTTTCCGGCGGCCGGAGCTGCTGCGCTTTCTGCCAGACGAGGAGGTTCTGCCAGTACCCCCGGCACTTCTGCGGGAGCCGGAAGAGGATTTCCTGCGCTGCCTGGGCGCTTCCTCCTCTTCATAGTAGGGATCCTGCTCAGGTTCCTGCCCGTACCCGCCGTCATCGTACTCGCTGGCGTAGGGATCCTCCTCGTAGTATCCGTCGTCATATCCATACCCGTCGTCCGGGTATCCGTCCTGCGCCTGACCATTGGGATCGTAGTCCTGCTGATATCCCCCATCCCCGTAATACTGACTATTCCGGGTGTCCTCGGACCGGCCGCGGCCCGTATTTTTGTTCGCCATGAATCTGTTTCCTTTCTGACTGGTGCGTAGTTCCGGCTCATTATAGCAGGATTTTGGGGAGGCGTCAGTAAGGCACGAAAAAGTTTCCGGCCGTCCTGAATTGCAGCAGGGACGCGCCGGATGCGTGTTTTGTCCGAAAGAAGGTTCGGATTTGTCTCCTGACTTTCGGGCGGCCTCCCGGGATCATGAGCCAAAAAAACCGCCGGGTTGCGTCTTGCCCCATTCCGTTAGGCCTTTGCAGGGATGGAGGACAGGGCGCTTATTTTTTGGAGAAAGGACCAAGACCATGTTCCGAGAGATGAGAAGAAACCGTCAGATCCTGCCGCAGGAAATTGTGGACGCCGTGCTCCGGAGGGGAACCTCCGGCGTGCTGGCCCTCTCCGGCGACGACGGCTACCCCTACGCCGTGCCGATCAGCTACGTCTACGACGGAAAGGCCATCTACTTTCACTGCGCCAGGGCGGGGCACAAGCTCGACGCCATCCGGCGCTGCGGGAAGGCATCCTTCTGCGTCGTCGACCAGGATGAGATCGTGCCCGAGGAATTCACCACCTATTTTCGGAGCGTGCTCGCCTTCGGCAGAATGCACGAGGTCACAGAGGATGCCGAAAAGCACCAGGCGATGGAGGCGCTGTGCGAAAAGTACGCGCCGAACGAGACAAAGGACAGCCGGGACAAGGCCATCGAAAGGGAGTGGGCGCCGCTCTGCGTCCTTCGGTCCGACATCGACCACATCACAGGAAAAAGATGCCATTGAACTGGTCCGAGCAAAACAGGAAGCAAAAAAGAAGAACTGAAAAACCGAAACAGACCGGTTCCGCCCTGCCCGGCAGGGTTTCTACATTAATACATATGACGGTAGGAGGTATTTGTCCCAAGCGGAACTGCACAGCGGGATTCCTGCGCACAGATTCCGCATGGGGCAAACGCCTCCCCGGGAAACAGACACGGCATCGGTCTTCAGACCGGATGGGTGGACTTGCAAAAGAAGTGAAGTAGACGCCGCGGTGAAAGGATCGGTCGTCAGGCCGTCCCGGCATCGCGCCGAAGATGTAGGGCGAATCCAACAGGACCAGAGGGAACATTCCCGCGAGGGTTCCCCGTCAAATGGATTCTCCCGGAACCAGGAAAGAACTGCTTCATAAATGATAGAGAAAATGTAATTCGTGTAATTGTGACATGCAATCCGGAGGAAAGCCGCTGGGATCCGATACCAGAACGCTGCATCGTGAAGAGGCTCATCGCAGCTATTCAACTTTCCGGGGATCTGGCACACCTCCTTTCCCGCATGAGATTTTCTCAACCTGCCCGGTGCTGTGAAGTATGCACCTTACTTTGCCGCTTGAAAAGGGGCTTTGTGTTCGCCGGAAGCATTTTCGGAGTCCTGTACAATTCCGATCCCCCGTTTTTTGAGGAATCCCTATATACATTCATTGTTATCTGTCTTCCTCTATTATTTTGTCTGTCGTATTTGTCGGATTTTCTTGTTCTATATTTCGCGGATATCTGACTTTTCCCGCACTGCGGCAGGGGCTTTCATGCACTGACGGTTTGGGGTACAATCATTTCCACAAAAGAAAGGCAGGAAATCGCATGGAACTTCGCAGAAACGGAGACAATGGCATCCTGTGCCTGCTGACGCAGGATGATCTAAAACAGCGGGGCATCTCCCTCGGGGACCTCTCCTACAGCACCCTGGCGGTGCGCAAACTCTTTGTGGAGGTCCTGGAGGAGGCCCGGCAGAAGCTGGGCTTTACCGTGGAGCCCGGACAGTACAAGGCAGAAATCATCCCGATGGGGGATGGCAGCATGCAGCTGCTCTTTTCCACCGCCCTCACCCAGGACGAGATGGACTCCCGGTTTGTCAATTTCCGGCCGGCGGTCATGAAGAGCAACGACGAGGACGGCGCCCAGGAGAAGGACAGCGACATCGCCGCCGCCCTGCGCTCCCTGATGAACCTCTCCCAGGCCGCCCGCGGCAGGAATGCCGAGGGGGCGGAGTCCGATGCCGCAGGCCAGGAGACAGAGGAGACGGCGGGCCCCAGCGCGGACGCAAGGCGCAGGTTCCTGCGGCTCAACCGGATGTTCGTCTTCGAAAACATGGCCAAGGCCTGTGAGGCGGCCTCTGCGGTCCGGAGCTTTACGGGTACGAGCGCTCTCTACCACTCCCCGGACACCGGCACCTACCGGCTGCTTCTGACCATGCCCGACATGGCGGCCCTCGGGGCCAACCAGAAGAGCCTCATCACCCTCTCGGAGTACGCCTCCCAGGAGGTGGTCACCCCCTCGAGACTCCAGTCCCTGCAGGAACACGGGGAGCTGGTGATCCCGGACCATGCCATCGAGAAACTCGCAGAAATCTGACAGTTTCACCCGGACCGGAAACGGTCCGGGATTTTTCTGTCTTTTGCGGCAGTCTGCCTGAATCTGGCTCTTGGTAAGCGCTTTCTTTTGCGGAATTACCGACCCCCGGTCGGCGTATTTTGTCTCTTCTTCACAAGGTTAGCAGGCGCTAATCGGGCAAACTTATTGCATTTTGACGATACCGATGCTAGTATACCCTTAGAATAGATATGCTGTGGGAAATGGGCGTTTTATACTGCTTCCCGGCACATCTCAATACTACAGGAGGTCATATAGCTATGGCAAGAAAGTACTTAACCATGGATGGCAACGAAGCTGCGGCACATGCGGCGTACGCATATACCGAAGTTGCAACCATCTACCCCATCACACCGTCATCAGTCATGCCTGAGCACGTTGATGAGTGGGCCACTGCCGGACGCAAGAACATCTTTGGCGAGACCGTAAAGGTCACCGAGATGCAGTCTGAGGCAGGTGCCGCAGGTGCCACGCACGGTTCCATCGTAGCCGGTGCCATGACATCTACATTCACCGCTTCCCAGGGACTTCTGCTGATGATCCCGAACATCTACAAGATCGCAGGTGAGGGCCTGCCGGCAGTCTTCAACGTCTCTGCCCGCTGCGTCGCTACCCACGCTCTGAACATCTTCGGTGATCACTCCGATGTCTATGCATGTCGCCAGACCGGTGCCGCCATGCTCTGCGAGAGCTCGGTACAGGAGGTTATGGATCTGACTCCGGTTGCCTACTGCGCAGCCGTTGACGGCAGACTTCCGTTCATCAACTTCTTCGATGGATTCCGCACTTCTCATGAGATCCAGAAGATTCAGGTCTGGGATTACGATGACCTGAAGGATCTCATCGATATGGATAAGGTCCAGGCATTCCGTGACGGCGCCCTGAACCCGAATCATCCCCGTGAGATGGGCTCTGCTCAGAACCCGGATATCTTCTTCACCACCCGTGAGGCCTGCAACAAGACCTACGATGCAATGCCTGAGATCGTCCAGAAGTACATGGACAAGGTCAATGCAAAGATCGGCACCGACTACAAGCTGTTCAACTACTACGGCGCACCGGATGCAGATCAGATCATCATCGCTATGGGCTCCGTCAACGAGACCATCGAGGAGACCATTGATTACCTCAACGCACAGGGCCGCAAGGTCGGTGTCGTGAAGGTCAGACTGTATCGTCCTTTCAGCGCAAAGCACCTGATCGAGGCCATTCCGGACACCGTCAAGAAGATCTCCGTCCTCGACAGAACCAAGGAGCCCGGCTCCATCGGCGAGCCTCTGTACCTGGATGTGGTCGCTGCCCTCAAGGATTCCAAGTTCAAGGATGTCCCCGTCTACGGCGGACGCTACGGCCTTGGTTCCAAAGACACCACTCCTGCACAGATCATCGCTGTCTATGACAACACCGAGAAGAAGAGATTCACCATCGGCATCACCGATGATGTCACCAATCTCTCCCTTCCTACCGGCAAGGAGATCGTCACTACCCCCGAGGGAACGGTCTGCTGCAAGTTCTGGGGTCTGGGCGCAGACGGTACCGTCGGTGCCAACAAGAACTCCATCAAGATCATCGGCGACAACACCGACATGTACGCACAGGCTTACTTCGACTATGATTCCAAGAAGTCCGGCGGCGTGACGATGTCCCACCTGCGTTTCGGCAAGAAGCCGATCAAGTCCACCTACCTGATTCACCAGGCGAACTTCGTTGCCTGCCACAACCCGGCATACATGAGAAAGTTCAACATGGTTCAGGAGCTGGTCGACGGCGGCAGCTTCCTGCTCAACTGCAGCTGGAGCGATGCTGAGCTCGAGGAGCACATCCCCGGACAGGTCAAGAAGTTCATGTATGATCACAAGATCAACTTCTACACCATCGACGGTGTGAAGCTCGGTATTGAGACCGGCATGGGCCCGACCCGTATCAACACCATCCTGCAGTCCGCTTTCTTCACGATCACCAAGATCATCCCCGAGGATCACGCCATCCAGCTCATGAAGGATGCCGCTCAGAAGACCTACGGCCGCAAGGGACAGGATGTCGTCGAGAAGAACTGGGCCGCTATCGATGCCGGCGCCAAGAACTGGCACAAGGTTGAGATCCCGGAGAGCTGGGCAAATGCACAGGATGAGGGTCTGGACTTCAAGAAGATCACCTCTCCCAGAAAGGATGTCGAGGACTTCGTCAACAACATTCAGATCGCTGTCTCCGCTCAGGAGGGCAATGGCCTGAAGGTTTCCGATGTTCTTCCTTATGTGGACGGCTCCACTCCGTCCGGCGCAGCAGCATTCGAGAAGCGCGGCATTGCCGTCAACGTCCCTGTCTGGAACGCTGAGAACTGCATTGAGTGCACGTTCTGCTCCTATGTCTGCCCTCACGCAGCAATCCGTCCGATCGCTATGACCGAGGCTGAGGCTGCAAAGGTTCCGGAAGGAACGGTTGTCAAGGAACTCAACGGTATGCCCGGATACAAGTTCGCAATCGTTGTGTCCTCTCTGGACTGCACGGGCTGCGGATCCTGCGCAAATGTCTGCCCTGGCATGAAGGGCAACAAGGCTCTGACCATGACCAGACTCGAGGAGGCAGAGGCTCTGCCGAACGAGCAGGAGGCCTTCAACTATGGCGTCGCTCTTCCGATCAAGGACGAGGTTGTCGCAAAGTTCAAGGAGACCACCGTCAAGGGATCTCAGTTCAAGCAGCCGCTGCTTGAGTTCTCCGGAGCCTGCGCTGGCTGCGGCGAGACACCTTACATCAAGCTCATCACCCAGCTGTTCGGCGACAGAATGATGGTTGCAAACGCAACCGGCTGCTCCTCCATCTGGGGCAACTCCTCTCCTTCTACGCCTTACACCGTCAATGCAGAGGGCCGCGGACCCGCATGGTCCAACTCCCTGTTCGAGGATGCTGCTGAGTTCGGCTTTGGTATGTTCCTTGCCAACGATGCAATCCGCGACAGCCTGAAGAAGAAGGTTGCTGCTTGGAACGGTGAGGGTGCTCAGGAATGGCTCGACACCTTCGCAGACGGCGCAAAGAACGGCGCTGCAACGAAGACCCTGATCGCTGCTCTTGAGAAGGATGGTTCCGATGCTGCCAAGGAAATCCTGGCTGAGAAGGACTACCTGAACAAGAAGTCTCAGTGGATCTTCGGCGGTGATGGATGGGCATTCGATATCGGCTACGGCGGCGTGGACCATGTCCTCGCTTCCGGCAAGGATGTTAACATCTTCGTCGTCAACACCGAGGTGTACTCCAACACCGGCGGACAGTCCTCCAAGGCTACCCCTGAGGGCGCTGTCGCACAGTTCGCTGCAGGCGGCAAGGAGACCGTGCAGAAGGATCTCGCTGCCATGGCAATGAGCTACGGCTATGTCTATGTCGCACAGGTCTCCATGGGTGCTGACAGGAACCAGTGCATCAGAGCCATTGCTGAGGCTGAGGCTTATCCGGGACCGTCTCTGGTTATCGCCTATGCTCCCTGCATCAACCACGGCATCCGCAAGGGCATGAGCAAGGCGCAGGACGAAGAGAAGCTGGCTGTAGATACTGGATACTACAACCTGTTCCGCTTCAACCCGGCTGGCGGCGACAAGAAGTTCTCCCTGGATTCCAAGCCCGCAAGCAAGGAGTACAGCGAGTTCCTCGGCGGCGAGGTTCGTTACACCTCCCTGCAGCGCAAGAACCCCGAGAGAGCCGCAAAGCTCTTTGCAGAGGCAGAGCAGCACGCAAAGGATCACTACGCATACCTCGAGAAGCTCGGCGCTCTCTACAACGCATGAGTTTCTGCTGACGATCTGCGCAGCGTAACGTAACAAAATGAGCACGCCCGCACGGCACTTGCCGCGCGGGCGTGCTTTTTGCTGTCCACGGTGCACAGCCGGCTCCCCATCTGCCCCCTTCCTCTTGTTAGTATTTACTAACAGGCCGGTGGGGGAGTATCATGGGACACGTAAGGCGCCGGAACAATTCCGGTGCCGGTTATGCCACAAACATTTGTGCACAATAAGGAGGATTTACTATTATGCCACGTCAAATTGGTGATGCATGTATCAGCTGCGGCAGCTGCGCCGCACAGTGCCCTGTTGAGGCGATTTCTCAGGGTGATTCCCACTACGAGATCGATGCCAACAAGTGCATCGACTGCGGTGCTTGCGAGGCTCAGTGCCCTGTCGGAGCGATCTCCGAGGCATAAGGCGTCGTCTGACTGACCAGCAAAATGAAGCCCTTCCGCGGATTTCCGCGGAAGGGCTTTTTGTTGTGCTCTGTTTTATTTGCTCAGCGAAGCTGAACGAAGTTTTTGTTCTCAACCTGGTAGACGTGGTCGCAGTGCTCGATCGTCGTGAGCCGGTGGGCCACGATGACCAGCGTCTTCTTGCCGTGGAGCCGCTCGATGGCCTCCATGATCGCCGCCTCAGTGTCGTTGTCCAGGGCGGAGGTGGCCTCATCGAAGATCATGATGTCCGGGTCGTTGTAGAGGGCCCGGGCGATGCCGATGCGCTGCCGCTGGCCGCCGGAGATCCGGATGCCCCGCTCGCCGATGCCGGTGTCCAGGCCCTGGGGAAGGCCTCTCACGTACTCGTCGAGCTGTGCCTCCTTCAGCACCGCCCAGACCTTCTCGTCATCCACCTTGTCCCGGTCCACGCCGTAGGCGACGTTGGCTCGGACCGTGTCATCGAGCATGAACATCATCTGCGGCACGTATCCGATGTCCGCGTACCAGCCGGGGAGGTTCTCCTCGATGTTGGTGCCGTCCACCAGGATCGCCCCCTGCTGGGGCCGCAGAAGCCCCAGAATGAGGTCCACCGCGGTGGACTTGCCGGCCCCGGAGGGACCGATGATGCCGATGGACTGGCCAATGGGGATGGTCAGGTTGGCATGGGAGAAGATGTCGATGTCGGTGTTCTCGTACCGGAACGTGATGTCACGAAAGGCCACCTCTTTGTGGAAGGGGATCGGGGTCACCTTCTCCTCAGGCTGATTCGCCTCGTAGAGGGCATCCATGTTCATCTCGTGGGCATGGACGATATAGTCCCCCACGAAGTCCACGTTGGGCTCGTAGTAGGCGATATCGCCAAGGGCCGACACGATCCGGTTGGCACTGGGCATGATCCGGACCGCCACCACGGCGAGGACGCCGATCTGGCCGATTTGGCTGCCGATGCCGAAGGATGTGTCCCGGGAGAGGAAGATCCCCAGCATGATCAGGATCACGCAGATCAGGATCGTCTCCACCGAGAGCCTGGGCACGTTGGAGAGGGAGTTCTGCCTGCGCTGCACCTCGTTGAGCTCCTTCGCGTTCTCGTTGTAGCGGTCGATGAAGTAGTCCTCCCGGTTCAGCACCTTGGTATCCTTCATGCCGTCCAGGGCCTGGAGGAGCCACTTGGTGACCTTGGCGCCGGTCTCATTGACCTTGTGCCCGTAGTCCTGCTGCAGCGGCACCAGCTTTTTCTGGTTGAACAGAAGGATCAGCGCGATGAAGGCGCTCATCACCAGGGTCATCACCGGGCTCACCGCCACCGACAGGGCAAAGAGCGCCACAAAGACCGTGACCTCCGTCAAAAGCTTTAAGATGGTCAGCACCAGCTGGTAGGAGCCGTTGACGCAGGAGACGATGTTGCGGATTGCCACCGAGGTGTCCGCCGTCAGGAAGAACTCGTAGGGCCGGTTGATGTACTCCTTGAACAGCGCCCGGGAGGCGTTGTAGGAGCCGTTGTAGACGAACCGGTACTGGGCGTAGTACATGAAGTACAGGTACACGTTCTTGAGCACAAAGATCGCGATCAGCAGTATGACGCAGAGCATCAGGAACTGGTTCACGCTGGTCAGGTGGAAGAACTCGTAGACGGCCCGCATGTGCTTGTTGCCCAGCACCGCGTCCGGGGAGGTTGCCGCCGTGATCAGGGGCAGGATGAGCCCCGTTCCCACGGTCTCCAGGGCGGCGCCCACGAGCATCATGAAGAACAGCACCACAAACAGATGCCGCTGCCTGGGCGTCAGGATGCGGCGCACTTTTTTTGCTAATTTCATCCGATTTTACGCTCCGCCGCCTGCCGGGACGCCGTAGGCACCCGCCGGGGCCAGATTTGCAAACTTGGTCAGCTCCGGCAGCCACTTGAGCTGCACGGTGCCGATGGGGCCGTTTCGCTGCTTGGCGATGATGATCTCCGAGATGCCCTTGTCCGGGGTGTCCGGGTGATAGTAGTCATCGCGGTAGATGAACATGACGACATCCGCGTCCTGCTCGATGGCGCCGGACTCACGCAGATCCGAAAGCATGGGCCGCTTGTCCACGCGGCTCTCCACCGCACGCGAGAGCTGGGAGAGAGCCACCACCGGCACCTCCAGCTCCCTCGCCAGGGCTTTCAGCGAGCGGGAGATCTCCGAGACCTCCTGCTGGCGGCTGTCGCCGGAGTGGCCGCCGGAGCCGGTCATCAGCTGCAGGTAGTCGATGATGATGAGGTCCAGCCCCATCTCCATCTTGTAGTGGAGGCACTTGGAGCGCAGCGCCGGCACCGTGATGGCCGGCGTGTCATCCAGGATCAGGCCGGAGCCGCCGATGATGTTGGCGCTCTCGATGAGATCGCTCCACTCCCCGTCGGTGAGGGTGCCGGTCCGGAGCTTCTGCGCATCCACGTGGCTCTCCAGGGAGAAGACACGGTTGATCAGCTGCTCCTTGGACATCTCGAGGGAGAAGATCGCCACGTGCTTGTGGTCCTTCACGGCCACCTTGTCCGCGATGTTCAGGGCAAAGGCCGTCTTTCCCATGGAGGGGCGGGCGGCGATCAGCACCAGGTCTGAATTCTGCAGGCCTGCGGTCTTGTTGTCCAGGTCCGTGAAGCCGGTCGCAATGCCCGTGACGTTGCCGTCGGTCTTGGAGGAGGCGACGATCCGGTCCACGGCATTGAGCACCACTTCCCGGATGGGCACAAAGTCCCCGGCGTGGTTTCGCTGGGACAGCCGGAACATGCTGTTCTCGGCCTTCTCCACCAGCTTCTCAGCCGGCTCCTTCTCGGCGTAGGCGTCGTTGGCCACCTCCTCGCTGGTGCGGATCAGCGACCGGAGGGTCGCCTTCTCCGCGACGATCCGGCAGTAGCTCTGCACGTTGGCAGAGGTGGGCACCTGGGCGATCAGGCCGCCGATCGCCTCGGTGCTGTAGGTCTCCGCGGGGAGATTCTTCTCCCGCAGGGCGTTCTGCAGCGTCACCGGGTCGACAGCCATACCCTTGCTGTCGAGCTCGACGATCGTCTCAAACATGACGCCGTACTGCCGGTTGTAGAAATCCTCCGGCCGGAGCAGTTCCTGGGCCTTGGCGATGGCCTGCTGATCCATCAGCATGGCACCGATGACCGACATCTCCGCGTCGGAGGAGTAGGGCATCACTCTGGTGATGGTATTGTCTTCCGCCATGCCAGGCCTCTTACAGCTCTTTCACCAGGACATAGAGCTTTCCGGTCACCTGGGGGTGCAGCCGAATTGCCACCTCGTGCATGCCAAAGGACCGGATCGGCGTGTCCACGACGATCTTCTTCTTGTCCAGGTCCATGTCCCACTGCTTCTTGGCCGCCTCGGCGATCTCCTTGGAGGAGACGGAGCCGAAGACCGAGCCGTTCTCGCCGGCCTTGAGCTTCACCTCGATCTTCATGCCCTCGAGCTTGGCCGCCAGGTCCTTTGCCTCCTGGAGCTTCTCCGCGGCCACCTTGTCCTCGTGGGCCTTCTGGAGCTTCAAGTCATTGCGGTTCTTGTCGGTGGCCTCGACGCCCACCTTCTTGGGCAGCACGAAGTTGCGCGCGTAGCCGTCCGATACGTTCACGATCTGTCCCTTCTTGCCAAGGGATTTCACATCCTCGAGTAAGATTACCTTCATGGTGATACCTCCTGTGTGGTTGTTCTGGTTTGGGCCTTAAAGCTGTCCCTCTTCGATCATCACGTCGATTGCGTGCTTCAAGACCCCGATGGCCTCGGCCAGGGAGACGTCCTCCATCTGGCAGCCCGCCATGTTCATATGGCCGCCCCCGCCGAGCCGCTCCATGATAACCTGTACGTTCACCTCGTCGATGGAGCGGGCACTGATAAAGATCTGATTCTGGTACTCGGTGAGCACGAAGCTCGCCTTGACGCCCTTGATGTTGAGCAGCTCATTGGCCGCCTGGGCGCCGATGATGGTCGGGCTCTGAATGCCCTGGCCCGGGCAGATGGAGATGGCAAAGGACGTGCGGTAGATCTCCGCCTGGGAGACCGCATCCGCCTTGGCCTTGTACTCCTGGGCATCCTCGCGGAAGAGCTTACGGACGCGGGTGACATCCGCGCCGTTTCTGCGCAGGAAGGCCGCGGCCTCGAAGGTGCGCACGCCGGTCTTGTTCTGGAAGCTGTTGGTGTCCATGACAATGCCGGCGTAGATCGCATCGGCCTCCTCCGGCCGGATCTTGATGTTCTCGCCGATGTACTGCAGGATCTCGGAGACCATCTCGCAGGCGCTGGAGGCGTAGGCCTCCACGTAGGAGAGGGTGGCGTTCTCCACGGTCTCCGTGCCCGCCCGGTGGTGATCCAGCACCACGATCGACTTGCAAAGGCGCAGCAGCTCCGGGCACTCGGTGATGCTGGGCTTGTTCACGTCCACCACCACCAGGGCGGTGCTGTCCGACACCTTCTCGATGGCCTGCTGGCTGTTGTAAAACAGATCTGCGGGGTACTCCGGGTTGTTCCGGAAGAGATTTGCCACCGGCTGCAGTGAGGTGGACACGTCGTTGAGCACGATGTGGGCCTCCCGGTTCATGGTCCGGGCGATGCGGTAGACGCCGATGGCGGCGCCGAGACAGTCGAAGTCCCCGATCCGATGGCCCATGATGAAGACCTTGTCTTTGGCGGAGATGATCTCCTTGAGGGCCTGGGCCTTGACTCTTGCCTTGACTCTCGTGTTCTTCTCCACCTGCTGGGTCTTGCCGCCGTAGTAGATGATGTTGTCCGGCATCTTGACCACAGCCTGGTCGCCGCCGCGGCCCAGGGCCAGATCGATGGCGTTGCGGGCGAACTCATAGTTCTGTGCGTAGGAGAGGCCGTCCACGCCGATGCCGATGCTCAGGGTGATCGCCATCTCGTTGCCGATGGAGACGGTCTTGACGTCCGAGAGGAGCTCGAAGTGGGCGTTCTGCAGCTGAATCAGGGACTTCTTGCGCATGATGATCAGGTACTTGTCCTTCTCGATCTTGCTGCAGATGCCGTCGATGGAGGCGATGTACTTGTTCACCTTTCGGTCGATGAGGGCGGTCAAAAGAGACCGCTTCACGTCCTCCACGGAGTCCAGCGCCTCCTCGTAGTTGTCCATGTAGATGAAGCCGATGACGATGCTCTGGTCATCCACCTCCTGGATGGCCAGCCGCACCGCGGTCTCGTCAAACAGGTACAGGGCGATCAGCGCGCCCTCATAGGTGCTGCCGTCGATGACGTCGCTGTCCTGGGCCAGCTGGTCCAGCGGGATCCTGCGCATCTCCACCCGGTAGTTGCTGCTCTCGTAGTCTATGACCAGCTTGACGTCGTCCTCCCCGGTGGGGAGCACGTCCTTGGTCAGCGAGGGAAACACCGAGGAGATCTGCCGGTGCAGCAGGTTCTCGCGGTTGATGACCCGCTCGAACTCATAGTTCATCCAGATAATCCTGCCGGACTCATCCAGCACCGCATACGGCAGCGCCAGGTTCTTCAGGAGCTTCTTCTGCACCTGCCCGTACTCGGTGGCGAAGCTCACCAGCTCGTTCATGACCAGGGTGCGGTTGTTCACGTGCTGGTAGATCACGATGGCGAAGTAGACCGCCAGAAACAGGCTCAGCACCAGGCCGCTCGGCCAGCTGATGAAGTAAATCAGGAGATCGACGAGGATCAGAAAAAACCCCAGGCGGATCGGCATGCTGAAGTAGCTGCCCATGCCGCCCTTCATCTTGATATGATTGCTCATCTGTCCAATGCCCTTTCCCCCTCCGCAGTCCTCTTCTCTGCATCCGGGAGCATACATGTTTTTATTATATCATACCGGGCCGGTGGCAGAAACATCTCCTGGACCGGAGCCGCCGGAAAATGGGGCAAAAACGGGGCCAAAGTGGGGCCGGGGGGCGGGTGTTTCCGGCCATTTTGGGCTTTTTGGGGGGTGCAGAGCGCCGGGGATCCCCTCGACGCTTTCCCAGCCCGCGCGCAACAAAAAAACAGCTGCAGAACATCGTCTGCAGCTGTGTCTTGCGTAATTGTCCGGTTGATCCGGTTTTGCTTACCGCTCGGCGTAAGGCAGGATTGCCACGTGTCTTGCCCGCTTGATCGCTGTGGTCAGCTCTCTCTGGTGGGTAGCGCAGGTTCCTGTGATTCTTCTGGGAAGGATCTTTCCTCCCTCAGAGATGTACTTCCGAAGCTTGGCAGCATCCTTGTAATCGATGGTGCTGTCCTTTCCGCAGAAAACGCAAACCTTTCTCTTTCTGTGGAAATTGTTCTTACGTCTGAACGGCTTGTCGCCATTTTCAGTCTTTGTGTAAGGCATGTTTTCCTCCAATTTCTTTTTCCACTCGCGTGTCTGCAGCGGACGCTAACGCCCTTTCCTCAGTTGAAAGGCAGCTCCTCGTCAATGCCCTCGGGGATGTTCATAAACCCGTCGACGGCACCGGAGGGAGCCTCCTTCTTTGCAGGGGCGGCGCTTCCCGAAGATCTTCCGGCTGCAGCGTAGCTGCTGTAGTCCGGGCCCTCCGACTGCGCATTCTTGCTCTCTGCAAACTCCTGATCTTCTGCCACCACCTCGGTGGTGTAGACCTTCACACCGTCCTTGTTGGTGTAGGAGCCGGTCTGAATTCTGCCGCGGATGCAGATCTTGATTCCCTTGTGGAAATACTTCTCTGCAAACTCTGCGGGTTTTCCGAAGGCCACACAGGAGATGAAATCTGCTGTGGGCTGGTCGTTCTGGCCGTTGCTGCGTCCGCGTCTCCTGTCAACTGCGAGGGTGTATCTCGCAATTGCCATGGAGTTGTCCCCCTGTGAATATCTCACATCGGGATCTCTTGTCAATCGTCCCATCAGGACTACACTGTTCATTCTGTCCTCGTCTTTCTGTTACGCTTCGTCCTGCTTCACGCACAGATATCTGATGACGTTGTCCATGATCCGCATTCTCTGCTCGATCTCATGAATGGCAGAACCCTCGGCATTGAACTGAATGAAGTAGTAGCAGCCTTCATTCATCTTCTGAATCTCGTAAGCGAGCTTCTTCTTGCCCCAGTCGTCAACATTTGTGATCTCTCCGCCGAATCTCTCGACAAGAGCCTTGCAATTGTCAACAACTGCAGTTCTGGCATCATCCTCGATCTGCGCATTCACAACAACGCATAACTCGTACTTGCTCATGTGCTTTTACCTCCTTCTGGTCTCTGGCTCACACCCCTCGGTGTGAACAAGGAATTTTTTTGCTCTCCTCCGTCCTTCCCGACAGCACTTCTCCGAAGCGCCCGCAAAAGAGCAGAAAAGGGCGAGGGTGAACCCTCACGGGTTTCCATCTTACCACGGCCGCCCGGGGCATGCAAGCACATTTTGCATCTTTTTCAGAAATTTGTCCCCACTTAGTCGCAGCTGCCCAGGACCTTGCCGATGGCATCGGAGATCACCAGGTCCGCCTGGGCATCCCGGGAGGTGGCGCCCTTGTTGATCAGGATCAGCTTGTTCCCGGTGTAATAGTCGATGAGGCCTGCTGCCGGGTACACCACCAGGGAGGTGCCGCCGATGATCAGGACATCGGCATTGCGGATCGCCGCGACGGCCCGGTTCAGGATGTCCATGTCCAGGCCCTCCTCGTAGAGGACAACGTCCGGCTTCACCCGGCCGCCGCACTTCGGGCAGCGGGGCACGCCCTCCTGCTGCATCATGAACTCCGCGTCGTAGAAGGCGTGGCACCGCTCACAATAATTGCGGTGCACGCTCCCATGGAGCTCTAAGACGTTCTTACTGCCCGCCGCCTGGTGGAGCCCGTCGATGTTCTGGGTGATCACCGCCTTGAGCTTGCCCTCCTGCTCCCACTGGGCGAGCTTTTTGTGCGCCGCGTTGGGCTTTGCATTGGCCCCGGGGATCAGGATCTTGTTCCGGTAGAAACGGAAGAACTCCTCCGGCCGGCTCTCGTAGAAGGTGTGGCTCAGGATCTCCTCCGGCGGGTAGTCGTACTGCTGGTGGTACAGGCCGTCCTGGCTTCGAAAATCCGGGATGCCGCTCTCCGTGGAGACCCCGGCCCCGCCAAAGAACACCACGTTGTCGGAGCCCCGGACGATCTCGTTCAGCTTCTGAATCTTCTCTTCGTTTGTCATCTGCTTTCCCTCCTTCCACCTGCGTCCATTATACAGCAAAAGTCCGGGCGCAAAGCCCGGACTCCTGTGTCTTCGCGGAAAATATCCCGCGCATTGATTTGAATGGAAAGCGGATCACTCGATCACGTGGATCCATCCCTCGGGTGCCTCGATCTCGCCCTCCTGGATTCCCAGGAGCGTGCTGCGCAGCTTCGACATCCAGGGGCCCATCTCCTCCATGCCGGAGGCGAAGGCGTAATCCGTGCCGTGGTCGTTGATCTTGCCGATGGGGCTGATGACGGCAGCGGTGCCGCAGAGGCCGCACTCCTTGAACTCGCCGTCCTTGATCTCCTTCAGGTAGACCGGCCGCTCGTCGACCTTCATGCCCAGATAGTGCTCAGCCACATAGACCAGGCTTCTTCTGGTGATGGAAGGCAGGATGGAGTTGGACTTCGGAACAACCAGGGTGTCATCCTGTGCCACAAAGAGGATGTTGGCGCCGCCGGTCTCCTCGATCTTGGTTCTGGTGGCTGCATCCAGGTAGATGTTCTCGGCAAAGCCTGCCTGATGGGCCTCCACAATGGCCTCCAGGCTCATGGCGTAGTTCAGGCCCGCCTTGATGTTGCCGGTGCCGTGCGGTGCCGCGCGGTCATAGTCCGTGATCCGGACGTAGATCGGCTTTGCGCCGCCCTTGAAGTAAGGGCCCACGGGCGTGCAGAAAATGCGGAACTGATAGTCATCTGCGGGCTTGACGCCGATGACCGGGCTGATGCCGAAGACATAGGGGCGAAGGTACAGGGTTGCACCAGTGCCATAGGGCGGAACCCAGGCATCATTTGCCTTGACCACCTGATGCACGGCATCCACGAACTGATCCACCGGAACCGGCGGGATCTCCAGTCTCTTGGCGGAATCGTACATTCTCTGTGCGTTCAGATCCGGGCGGAAGGTCACGATGTGGCCGTCCTTCGTGGTGTAGGCCTTCAGCCCCTCGAATACGGACTGAGAGTACTGCAGTACGGCAGCATCCTCGCTCATCACGATCTGATCGTCTTTGGTGAGGCCGCCCTCATCCCACGCGCCGTTGGCTGCCTTGTAATTGGCCACATACCGGTAATCGGTTTTCACATAGGCAAAGCTCAGGTTTGCCCAGTCGAGGTTTTTCTTTTCCATCGTATTTTCCTCCATCGAACGCCAGCTTCCTGGTTTTCTCCTGACGCCCATTATAGAACTGCCCGGCGGCATTTTCCATAGGGAAATGCTATGACAATTCCGGAATCTGCCCTGCCGCCGCGGCATTCTCTCGTCATTTTCCAAAATTATCATACAAATAACGTATCATTTCCGGGCTACCATTGCTTCCCCTTGCTGTCTCAGGCTGTGATTCCCCTCTCGGCAAGGATCTTTTTCCCCCGGATCTTCCAGTGGACCTTCCGCACCAGACGGGGCGCTGTGGCAAACAGAAGCAGGTAGACCCTGTTTTTTGCCGTGAGGGCGGGGCACCGGAAGATGTCCCGAAGGTGCCCCCGAAGGTAGGCAACCGTCCCCCGGTAAAACGCGTTCTCCCTCGTCATGTCCGGGATCGGCACGTGGAGGAGGTAGTCGAGCCGCTCATAGAGGCCAAAGCGCCTTGCCGCCGGCCCAAGATCCGGAAAGCGAAGGACGAGGTTTTGCTCGCACCAGTCGGCGTGGCGGATGATGTCCACGTAGACCCGCGAGAACTTCGACGGGTTGTCGCTGATTCTCGTCACGGAGCCCGCCCGGTGCACCACCCGGTACCCCCGAAGGGGGAGCCGAAGGACCCCCTCCAGTCCTGTTCCCTCCTGCATGGCCGCCATCTCCATCAAAAGGCGGAAGTCCTCTCCCGTCGTCCCCTCGGGAAAGCGAAAGTCCCGGACAAAGGAGGCGGGCAGGAGCCCGGTGCAGAAGGAGGCGTCCCCGGTGTAGAGAAGAAGGCTCTCCGCAAAGTCCCGGGGCGTCACAAGCTCCCGCCGATCTGGCATGGGCACCACGTCCGGCAGGCGCTGTCCCGCCTCGTCCACCTCCTCCCGGCCGATCTGGACAAGATACCTCGTGATCTTCATCCGCTCCAGGGTCCTTGCCCCGTCCAGGAGTTTCTCATACATGTCCGGGTAGATCAGATCGTCCGCGTCCACAAAGCCGATGTAGGTTCCCCGGGCGTTCGAGAGCCCCACGTTTCTTGCGCTGGAGGCGCCGCCGTTTTCCTTGTCAAAGGCCCGGATCCTGGGGTCCTCCTGTTCCAGCTTGTGGCAGATTTTGCCCGACGCGTCCTTCGAGCCGTCATTGACCAGCAGGATCTCCAGATCCTGCACCGTCTGCTCCCGAATCGAGGCCACCGTCCGCTCCAGAAAGGGCGCCGCGTTGTAGACCGGGACGATGACGGAAAGGAGCGGCTGTTCTTCATTACTCATGTGCACCTCTTCCTAGACCCGCACAAAGGGCTTCTCGCAGGGGTCCACTGAGGCGGGCCCTTCCGCGGGCGCCTTGGCAAGGCCCGCTCCCTCAAGGATCCCCTCCGAGACGGTAAGCAGGGCATCTGCCGCGTGCTCCGCATTCCAGAGCCCGGTGATCGTCTTCTCCGCATTCTCCCCGAGCCTTCGCACCAGCGCTTCGTCGTGGAGAAGGCGCCTTGTTTCCGCAAGGAGCTGTTCGTAGGAGCGGCTCTCATAGACAAGGCCGTTCTCCCCGTTTTGAATGAGAAACGGCACGGCCCCCGCCTCATTTCCCGCGAGCACCGCGCAGCCGCTGTTCATCGCCTCGTTGACGACGGCTCCCCAGCCCTCCCCGGCATCGCTGGTAAAGAGGTGGATATCAGCCCGCTCCATTTTTTCCCGCACCGTGTCGGGATCGGTGAGGCCAAGGAGCGTCACCTCCTGTTCAAGGCCCTCTTCTTTCAGGGTCTTTCGCGCCGCTTCCTCGCCCTCGCCGCCGCCAGCGATCGTTAAGTGGAAGTGCTCGCCCCCGCGCTTTAGATCCGCCGCAAGGCGCAGCACCTGCTCCGGGTGCTTGAAGTCCACAAAGCGGCCCGCCCAGATAAGTTCCGGAACGTCCCCCTTCCGGCTCCCCGCCTTGATCTTCTGCAGCGCTCCCGGCGCATAGTGCCGGCAGGGCGGGAAATACCCCCAGCGCAGCTTTTTTTCGGGGAAGGCGTGGATGATCCGAAAGTCCGAGCCCACATAGCCTCCGGCGCTTAAAAGGTAATATGGCTTTTTGGCAAAGCGCGTGTACTGCCGGTACTTGGCGGCAAGGCCCCTTGGGGAGATGGCCCGCCACTGCCCGTCCTTGTAGAGGCGCTCCGAGACCCGAAAGGTCAGAAGGTCGGTGGTAAGAAGACGCTTCGTCACCAGATCCTCCGCCTCCGGCGCCCAGCCGGCAAGAAGGACCGTGCTGCCCAGGATGGCCTCTTTGGCCCGCTCCGGCTCTTCCGAAAGGCGGATCACGTAGGGCGGCCGCTCTCTCTTCCACCCCATCTTCTGCCGCTCGCTGTCCATCTCCTCGGTCTCAATAAAGAGAAAGCGGTTTCCCGTCCTCTCTGCCATCGCATTGCAGAAGGGAATCTGATGGTGATTGATGTAATTTGACACAAAGGTGACGTCCAAGGTCTCTCTCCCCCGCGAGGTCTACGCCCCGCAGATGCTCCGGTAGATCTCCAGCATTCTCCTGTAGTTGGTGTCCGGGTTGTGCCGGATCTTCGCCCGCTGCGCCGCGTTCCGGCCAAGGAGGGCGGCCATTCCGCTGTCATAGAGGATGGTCTCCACGCCCTCTGCCAGCTCTCCGGTGCGGCCGGCGGGGAAGAGGATCCCCTCCTCCCCGTCCAGCACGAGGTCCCCGATGCCGCCGACCTTGGAGGCCACCACCGGCACGCCAAGGAGCATCGCCTCGCACAGGGAGTTGGGGGAGTTCTCCACCGCCGAGGGGCAGACAAAGACGTTGCAGCGAAGGTACTGCTCCTTCATCTGCTCCGCTGAGAGCTTCCCCAGCATGATCACCCTGCCCTGCAGGTGGTTCCTGCGGATGAGGCTCTTTAAGTACAGCCCGTAGGAGCTGATCCAGAGGGGCTCCGGGACGCGCTTTCTCTCTCCCGGCACCTCGCCGATGATGGAGTTGCCCGCAACGCACACCTTCGCCTCCGGGAACTTCTCCAAAATCTGCGGCATGGCCTCCAGCAGGTAGTGAAAGCCCTTCAGGGGATAGTCCCCCTGGCTCAGAAAGATCCGGCCGGGCTCCATCTGCTGCGGGTCCCAGGCCCCGGTGTAGAACGGGGTCCGCATAGTCTCGTTCATCTTGTGGTAGACAGCATCCGGGTTGATCTCCCCGGTGCGCTCCCGGTCAAAGGAGGTCCGCCCCGTGATGTGGGCCGTGTGGTGGAGCGCATGCTCCTCGCGCCTTGCCCGGATCTGAAACTTGTGCTGCTGCTGTTCCAGGGAGTCCTTCCGGTACCAGTCCCGGAAGGTCACCCGCTTCTGCACCCGATAGGGGAGGTCTGCCATGTAGGCCTCGGCGATCGTGCAGCAAAGGCCCTGGATGCCGATCAGCGTCCGCTCCGGCTCCCGGAAGGAGCGCACCATCGCCAGGGTGTGGGGGAACTCGGTGCCGAAGATGTGCACCATGTCCGGCTGAAAGTCCTCCAGAATCTGCTGAAAGCGGGTCTCCAGGTTCCGGTCATAGATCTCCGGGGCATTCAGGTTCTCGAGAAAGCCAAAGAAGCGCACGGACCCGCCCGCGCCGGGATCCCCGAAGTCCGACACCGGGTAGGAGAGATTCACGTTCCCCACCTGCTCCGGCACCGGGCAGGCGACCCCCAGCTCCACCAGGTTCTCCCCGTTTCCGGGCTCCCGGATGAGGCGCGCAAAGCTCCCCGAGAGCCACCCCTCCCGGTTGGAATAGGGCAGCCCCATCTTTTCCGCAAAGGCGGGGAGCATGATGTTGCAAAGCCATAGCACTCTCATTGGGATTTCGATCCGTGTCCTCTCCTGATCTGATATACCGCGTTCTTGACCGCGTCATAGGCGGCCGCGGTGTGTTTTCCGCCGGCAAGCTTCTCCCGCAAGGGCTGCAGGGAGACGACGAGGTACGCCCGGTAGCAGAATAGCTCCCGCCGGGTAAAGTACTTCTCGGTGATCTCCCGGTGCTCCTTCGCAGAGAGCGCCCTGCCCTTTTCCGTCTCCGAGTACCCGCCGCCCTCGTAGTCCGCGATGACAAGGGGCAGGCCATAGGTCCCGGCCCCCTCCCGCAGCACCGCGTACAGAAAGTGCTCGTAGTCCGCCCGGACCCGGTACCTGGTGTCAAAGGCCCGCGCGGCAAAGAGGTTTCTGGTATAGAAGCAGGCCTGGTGGCAGGGCAGATACCGGTACATCGCAAAGTGGGTCATCTTCGGGTTTGCCGCCACCCGCTGACCGGTGCGCCGCTCAATGACGTCCCCATACAGGATCGCCCGCTCCCCCGCATGGGGGAGCGCCGCCTCGTGGACGGCGGACAGGACCTTCTCATCGTGCAGAAGGTCTCCGCAGTTTAAAAAGTAGATGAACTCGCCCTGGGCGCAGGCGAGGGCCTCGTTCATCCCGTCATAGATGCCCGCATCCTTCCGGCAGATCAGCCGGATGCGGGGGTCGGCGAGAACCGTCTCCAGGGAGCCGTCCGTCGACCCCGCGTCCTTGATGAGGATCTCCAGATCCCCGAAGGTCTGCTGCAGGATGCTCGCAACCGTCTTTTGGAGTTTGTCTCCGGCATTGCGGCTCACCACAATGACGGAAAAAAATGGTGTGTTCATTCCAACATCTCACTCAATGCTCCGGGATGGCGTCTCCGGCAGATCGTGGAACAGAAAGCTCCGGTAGGGAAGAATCCGGATCGTGCTGTCGGTTGCCCGGTGCAGGAACCACAAAAACATCAACACCGCCGCCAGGATCACCAGCGCGGTCAGCGCCTTCCGGGTCCTCGCCCGGCTCTCTGGGATCTGCCGAAGGAGGGCGGGGACGAGGAAGATCTGGGTCGTCACCAGGTAGTAGGCGATCCGCGAGAGCTCCGGGACGAAGGAGGCAAAGACATACAGGTACAGCGAGAGGAGATTTGCCTGGTACCAGAACCGCTCCTTTCCGGCGAGCTTTCTCGGGGACGTCCCCGCAAGGTGAAAGACGTACCAGGAAAGAAAAAGCAGCACCAGACACCTTGCGATGTTGGGCCAGCTGATACTCCCCCCGGCCGCCAGGATGTCGGTGTCCTCATAGGAGGGATAGAGCTTTACGATCAGGGCCATCCAGCGGCTCTGGGTTACATAGACAAAGGCCCCCAGGGCGGCGAGAAGTCCCAGCTGCCAGCGCTTCCAGGCAACGGCCGCCATCGGGTAGAGCAAAAAGACCACCAGCACCGACTTGTGGAAGGACGCCGCGGCAAGGACCGTGAGCACGAACCAGAGGTACTCCCTGCGGAAGAAGAATCGCAGGGAAAACACCGCGGCCGCCAGCGCAAAGTAGTACCGGACCGTGTTGTAGGTCTGGAAGTAGCAGCCCGACATCATGAAGAGGAAGAAGGCAAGGCCAAAGTCCTCCCCAGCCTCGTCCCGGATGGCGAGCAAAAACAACAGGATCGTAAAGAGCGCAAAGAGGGCAAACACCAGCAGATAGTTCTCGTACCCGCACAGGCCGTAGATCAGCTTCACAAAGGCGTTGAAGCCCGGCTCCGTCGGGACATAGGCATCCACCGAGGCGAGGTGAAAGAACTCCACGTAGCGCATGTAGTCATTTCCCGTCGCCTGCCGGAGCGCCGAGGGGACAAAGAGAACCAGAAACAGGAGCAGAAAGAGCCCCTTCTGCGCCTGTCTTCCCCGGGAATGGCTCCCCAGAGGGCCGGACTTCCCATCCAGCACCCCGATCGTATGCGCCAGCAGCACCGAGACCGCGGCGATTGCGCCATAGAGTATCACGCTTCCCGTATCCCCCGTTTCATCAGCTGATAGGCCTTCTTCACCGGGATCTGCCGGCACATCTTATCCCGCTTGGCGAGAAGAAACCGCAGCGCAAAGGGCTTTGCCAGCACCCCGTAGAGATGGTGGTACAGGGCGCCCCGGTCGTAGAAAAACTTCTCGTTGTACCCGGTAAACCAGGTGGAGGCCTCCCCGTTCTCCCGGTTCTTCTCGTGTCCGATCGTGACGGGCACCGCCAGGATCCGAAGGCCCTTCTTCAGGCAGTCGTGCAAAAACAGGGAGTCCTCCCCGTTGGAGTACTTCGCCCCGCCCCCAAAGAGGAGGGAGAACCAGATGTTGGCCCGCCGGATGCTCGAGAGCCGGCAGCACAGGGCATAGGTGGGGTAGCGGCCGTAGTTGTACCAGCGCACCCGCTTCACCTTCGTGTTCTCGTAGGTGCGCCGCGACTTCTCTGCGGTCACGTTGAAGACCAGGATGTCCTCCTTCGGGTATTTTTCAAAGGCGGAGAGGACCTTCTGCTCGTAGTCGTCATCGTAGATGATGTCGTCGTCCGCAAGCAAAACCAGGTCTCCCCGGGCGCGCATCAGCGCGTTGTTCCGGTTGAGACCCACGCCCCGCTCGGCAAAGGCAAAGGAGCGGACCGTGTGCCCGCGCCTGGTGAACTCCTTGAAGGCCACCTCCTGGCACTGGTTGCAGATCACCGCATCCGTGGAGATGTTCATGTGCTCTGCCAGCATGATGTCATTTTCCTGCACTGCGGCAATCAGAACTTCAAGTGTCATGGCTGTCCTTTTGTGTGTGCGGCACCCGGCTCCCGGTAGTAGCGCCGAAGAAATTTTCCGTCGGAGTCAAGGAGCACGGCCCCGGGGACCTTTGCCCCAAGGTCAAGAAGCCGCTCCAGAAGGTGCTCGGTTCTCGTCCCCCGGGCGCTTCCCCAGACAAGAACGAGGAGAGCGGTCTTTCCAGAAAGATCCGCTTCCCCGGCAGGGACAAAGCGGGGGTCTGCAAGGGCTTTCGCCGCCGCCTGCTCCTCTTTGTCGGAACGGCCTACGAGGAAGACACTGCCTTCCGTCTTCTCAAGAAGGTCTTTCCGATTATCCGCCATCTCTTTCTCCAAAAAGGCGGGCAGGGGGGCGCCCCCCTGCTTTTTTGTGACGGCAAGGGCCGGGATATGATAGCGGCGGCGCACCTCTTCCGGGGTGTACACCGCATCGTCCAGGATCTCCCGCATCCATAGGACAAGCGCAGAAAAGACAAGGCCCAGCACCAGCCCGAGAAGCGCCGCGTTCCGGCTCCTGTCCTGCACCGTCACCAGCTCCGGCTCCGTCGCCGAGAGGAAGGTGATGGCGTCAAACTCCTCGGCGCTCTCCCCGAACTGCACCAGGGCATCCTGGATGGCCTTCGAGAGGCCCTCCGCCTTCTCCTTCGTGTCACAGGTCACCGTCACACTCAGAAAGCGGATGTCCGAGATGAGGTCCGCCTTGGTGTCCGCCTGGGCCTCCTCCAGGGTCATCCCCGCCGGGAGCTCGGCCTCGATGGTCTCATAGATCCCGGGGTGAGTGAACAGGAGCCCCTGCCAGGTGGCCGCGTTGTAGTAGTCGTAGGCGGTCCGGGTGTTCTCGTTGTAGGCAAAGGTGAGCTCATAGGTGGCCGTCGTCTCGTACTGCCGCTGGCCCTGCACCGTCACGATGACCGCCGTGTAGATCAGGAAAAAGAGAAGGGCAAGGCACACGCCCGACACCGGCACGATCCAGATCCTGTGGATCGTCCGAAGATATACGCTTCTGTGGTCCTCTGCCTCCCCGAAGTGTTCCTCCCGCATCATGTCCTGTTCCCGTCCTTTAGTGCTGTCGTCTGTCCCGCATCCACGCCCTCAGTGCTGTCCGGCTGGAACAGAATCTTGAGGGTGAGCAGCATCAGCTTGATGTCGAGCCAGACGGAGTAGTTCTGAATGTAGGTGAGGTCGAGCTTGAGCTTGTCATAGGGCGTCGTGTTGTACTTGCCGTAGACCTGGGCATAGCCGGCAAGCCCCGCCTTCACCTTCATGCGGTAGGCAAACTCCGGCATCTCCTGCACGTACTGGGCGATGATCTCCGGCCGCTCCGGCCTGGGTCCGATAAAGCTCATGTCGCCCCGCAGGATGTTGACGAGCTGCGGCAACTCGTCGAGCCGGCACTTGCGAATAAAGTGCCCCACCGGGGTGATCCTGTCGTCGTGCTCGGCGGCAAGCCGCGCCACGCCGTCCTTCTCCGCGTCCACCCGCATGCTCCGAAACTTGATGATCTTGAATTCCTTCTGATGAATCGTGCACCGGGTCTGTTTGTAGAACACCGGGCCCCCATCATAGGCCTTCACCAGGATTGCGGTGATGAGAAACAGGGGCGAAGTGACCACCAGCAGGATCACGCTGCAGACCACGTCGATGAACCGCTTCCAAAACCGCTGCCCGAAGGTCAGGGCGTACTCCCGCGTCATGTACAGGGGCGTGTCAAACAGATGGAGCTGGACCGAGCCCTTGATCAGAACGTCCGGGATCTTGGGCATCATGTAGAGCCGGATGTTCCGCTCATAGCAGAACTTGAGCAGCCGGTCCCGGTCCGCCACGTCGATGTCCCACAAGACCACCGCCCAATCCCGCGAGAGGATGCACTGCTCCACCGCAGGCAGTCCCTGGTCGATGCCGATCTCCTGCTCCACCCGGTACCGGTCCGGGCGGGAGGCAAACTTGCCCAGGATGTCCTCGATGGGCCGCGCCCCGTGGACAATAAGGAGCGGCGTCGGGGGAAAGACCTTCTTGTAGACCTTGTCCGAGAGGTTCACCCAGAAGATCGCAAACACCACCTGGGCCAGGGTGCACAGAGCCATGGGCCCCACCGGCAGCGTCCAGTTCCGCAGGAGCGAGTCCTGGAAATAGGAGATGATGTTGACCAAAAGCAGGGAGAAGACCTGGGAGAGAATCACGTCCAGGGGCTTCATGTACCCCGCCTTCAGGCCGCCGTAGGTGGACTGGAAAAACAAAAGCAGCACAAAATAGATGGCAAGGACCAGGATGTGGCCCTTGAAGTAAAACTTGAGCTTGAGCCGCACCAGCGGGTAATAGGCGGTAAACCACAGGGCCGCATACAAAAGGACCTGCACCACCACGCCAAGAAGCGGCAGCTCCAGGGCGGCAACTCTGCGAATCGAATCTCTCTTAGTTCTTCTTCCCATAAGCCTTTCCAGCCTGCAGGGGATCGGCTTCCCCGCCCTGCTCCCCTGTCTCGTTCTCCTGTTTGTGCTCCTTCTCCTTCGGCGCTTCGTCCTGTCCCACCTTCTGCCGCAGCAGATAGATCGGGCGGTTCTTCACCTCCAGGTAGGTCTTGGAGAGGTACTCCCCGACGATGCCGATGCACAAGAGCTGGATGCCGGAGACCAGGAGGATGATGCACACCAGGGACGGCCAGCCGCTGGTGGGATCGCCGAAGGCGAGCTTGCGGATGATCACCACAAAGATGCCGATGATGGCCACCACAAAGAACAAAATCCCCGTGAAGGAGGCGATGGCAAGGGGCTCCGTCGTGTAGGCGACGATGCCGTCGATCGCATACAGAAACAGGCTCCAGAAGTTCCACTTGGTCTTGCCGTGGACCCGCTCCACGTTCTCATACTCCACCCACTTGGTGCGGAAGCCCACCCAGCTGAAGATGCCCTTGGAGAAGCGGTTGTACTCGGTGACAGAGAGAATCGCGTCCACCACCTGCCGCTTCATGAGCCGGTAGTCCCGGGCGCCGTCCACGATCTCGGTCTTGGAGTACCGGTTGATCATGTGGTAGAAGCGCCTTGCAAACCAGGAGCGTACCGGGGGCTCTCCCTTTCTCGTGGTGCGCCGGGTCGCCGCCTGGTCGTACCCCTCCTCCAGGTAGCCGAACATCTCCGGCAAAAGTGATGGCGGATCCTGCAGGTCCGCGTCCATGATGGCAACGTAGTCCCCCCTAGCCGCCTGGAGCCCCGCGTACATTGCGGCCTCCTTGCCAAAGTTCCGGGAGAACTGCAAAAGGACCACCCTGGGGTCCTTCTCCCGGAGCTTCAAGACGTTCTCCGCCGTCTTGTCGGTGGAGCCGTCGTCCACGTAGATCAGCTCGTAGTCGATTCCCTTGGATGCGAAAAAGGGCTTGTTCTGCACAAAAGCGTCATAAAAATAGGCGATGTTCTCCTCCTCGTTGAAGCAGGGAACAATTGCACTCAGAAGGCTCATACCGTCATACCTCTTTGCCGGGATCTGTTTTTGCCCGCCAAAAAAGGGCGGGAAATCCCGCCCTATTGTACCAACATTTTTCAAATTTATATAGTGCGGAAGAAATCCCGCAAAGACGCCCTACTTGTTGGCCGCAGAGCGCAGGAAGGCCTCGGTCCGGGGGCTCTTGGGATGCGAGAAGAGCTCCTCGGGGGTGCCCTCCTCCTCGATCTTTCCCTGGTCCATGAACACGACCCGATCCGCCACGTCCCGGGCAAAGTTCATCTCGTGGGTGACGACGATCATCGTCAGACCCTTCTCCGCCAGGTCCTTCATGACGTTCAATACCTCGCCCACCATCTCCGGGTCCAGGGCGGAGGTGGGCTCATCAAAGAGCATGAGCTTGGGGTCCATGCACAGGGCCCTTGCGATCGCGACGCGCTGCTTCTGCCCGCCGGAGATCGTGCGCACATCGGCGCCGGCAAAGCCCCGCATGCCCACCTGGTCCAGGCGGTGCAGGGCGATCTCCCGGGCCTCCTCCTTCGAGCGCTTCAGCACCATGCACTGGGGCTTTGTGCAGTTCTCCAGGACATTCATGTTGGAGAAGAGGTTGAACTGCTGAAAGCACATCCCGACCTTTGCCCGGTAGGCGTTGACGTCCTTGGTGTGCAGGATGTCCTCGCCGAAGACCCGGATCGTGCCGGAATCGGCCCGCTCCAGCAGGTTGATGCAGCGAAGAAGGGTGGACTTGCCGGAGCCGGAGCGCCCGATCAGGCACACCACTTCCTTTTCGCGGACGGAGAAGTCGACGCCCTTGAGCACCTCCAGGTTCCCGAAGCGCTTGCGGATGTCCCGGATCTCCACGATAGGCTGTTCTGCTTGCATGTCAATCCTCCTTACTCGTCCGCATCAGGCTGGCGTTGGTGGGATCCGTGTCGCTCATCGGGATCGTCAGCGTTGCCGTGCGGTTCATCCGCTTCTCAATCAGGTTCAGGACAAAGCTCGCCACCGAAGTCAGGAGCAGATAGATCATGGCCTCGATGAAGTAGGTCTCCGTGAAGTGGAAGGTGGATCCCGCAATGCTCTTTGCCTGGAACATCAGCTCCGTGATGGAGATGATCATCAGCACCGAGGAGTCCTTGATGTTGACGATGAGCTCGTTGCCGATCGCAGGGAAGGCGTTGCGGATTGCCTGCGGGAGCACCACCGCAAACATGCACTGGGCATTGGACATGCCAAGGCTTCTTGCGGCCTCCGTCTGTCCCTTGTCCACCGCCTGGATGCCGGAGCGGACGATCTCCGCCATGTAGGCGCCGGTGTTGATACTGATGACCACGATGGCCGCCGTCAGGGCGTCCCAGTGGACCACGTTCAGCAGGGCGTAGTAGAGGAACACCGCCTGCACCATCATGGGCGTGCCGCGAAAGACCGTGATGTAGATGTTGGCGACGATGTCAAAGAGCTTCTTGAAGAACTTTGCCGCCGCCCCCGCCGTCAGGTCCAGCTTCGCCGCGCGGAAGCCTCCCACCAGAAGGCCCAGGATCAGGCCGAAAGCTGTGCCCGTCAGGGCGACGATCAGCGTGGTCCGGACCCCCAGCAGCAGGCTGGAGCCGTATTTTGACAGAATCTCATAGCAATTTTGGATAAACATGATGCCGGATAGCCCTTCCGTAGTGGTTTGGTTTACTCGTTGGCAGGCTGACGCTCCACAGCGGCCTGCATCAGCTCGTTCCGCTCATCGGTGGAGATGGCAGACAGGGCCTTGTCGAGCTGATCCTTCAGATCCGTGTCCTCCTTGCGGACGGCGATGGAGACGGAGGTGTCGGCATCAAAGCCCTTTCCCTCCGCAAAGCGCACAATCGCAAGATCCGGGTTGGCAGCGACAACGCCGTTTGCCACGGGGAGCTCGGAGACGACGCCGTCCACAGCCCCTGCCTGCAGGGCCTGAATGGCGGCGGGGAAGGTCTCCGCTGCGGGCTGGTGGGTGACGCCCTGGATCTGATCGATGACCTCATCGTAGATCGTGTTCATCTGGCCCTGCACCACAGCGCCGGAGAAGTCCTGGATGCTGGTGGCGTTGACATAGTCGCTGTCCGCCCGGACAATCATGACCTCCTCAGAAGTGTAGTAAGGAGAGGTAAAGGCAACCTCCTGCTCCCGCTCCGGGGTATCGGTCATACCGGCGATGATGGCATCGATCTGGTTATTCTGCAGGGACAGGATCAGGTTGTCCCAGTCGAGCTTGACAATCTGCACGGGGCGGCCCAGGGCATCCGCCATCTTCGACGCGATGACGACGTCATACCCATCGGCGTAGTCGGTGCCAGAGATGGGCTGCGTGAATTCATTCTGCGTGGTCGTCGTCCAGTTGAACGGCGCATAGTTGCACTCCATGCCGACGCGGAACGGGTCTCCCTCTGCCGTGCTCTCTGTGGCAGCTGCGGCAGATGTGGTTGCAGCCGTGGATACGGCCGCAGAGCTCCCGGAACCGGAGCCGCAGCCTGCAAGCAGCATGGCAGCAGAGACAGCCAGTGCAGTGACAAGTGACATCTTCTTCATAACAATCCTCCTCTGTCCGCAGCAGGCAGCTGCACCCTTCCTCGTCAGGACACCGGGGAATAAAAAGAGGACCGCCTGTGTACTACACAGCTGTGCACTACACATACGGTCCTCTCCAACTCCCATATCAATAGCGCCTCTTCGTTCACGAAGGAGTGGCACAGATCTTCTCTGTACCCCCACGGTCCCGCGCCTGCCGGCCCGGTCCGTTCGGCGGTGACTGCCTTTCTGCCCGTTCCCAGCCTGCCGGCTCCCGGACATACTCTTCTACACCGCTACCTCTATATTTTCCTGTGCTCCCAATGTAATGCCCGTCCCCCTGCTTGTCAACCGGTTTTGTCTACCTGTATACAAAAATGCGATTTTGCGGCAGAAAAAACCTCTGCAGCCATGCCGCAGAGGTTTCGTTCTCTCAATAGGTTCCGGGCTCCCGGAAGATCGCAACGCCCACAAGACCGGGGCCGGTGTTGACCGCCAGCGTCGCCGTGATCTGCTGCTCAAAGAGGATCTCCGCGTTCTGGAGGGTGCTCTCCAGCATGGCCTGCATGGCCATGGCCTCCTCGTGGGCATTGCCCTCCTCGATCACGATCCAGACCTTGTGGCCAAAGCAGAACTTGACCACTTCCTCGGCCAGCTTGATCTTGGCAAGCCGTGCGCCGCGGATCTTCGCCTCGGTGTAGTAGGTGCCGGCCTCATCGCAGGAGATGATGGGCTTGATCTGCAGAACAGAGCCCACGGCCCCCGCCACCTTGCCGATCCGGCCGCCCCGCTGCAGGTACTTGAGGGTGTCCATGTAGAAAAAGACCTTGCTGTCCCTAATCTTCTCCTGCATGCCGGTGACCACCTCGCGGAAGGGCCTGCCCAGCTTCAGCTGTTTGGCCGCCCAGATCGCAAACAGGCCGGCCCCCACGGAGATGTTCTTGGAGTCAAAGACAAAGACATCCAGATCTTCCTCCTCCAGGGCAGCGAGGCGGAAGGTGTTGTTGGTCCCGGAGAGGCTGGCGGAGATCGTCACCGCAATGACGTGCTCAAAGCCCTCCTCTTTCAGGCTCTCGTATTCGTCCATGACCTCGGCGATGGAGGGCGTGGAGGTGGTGGGAAGCTCATTGGGGAAGCGGTTGTACACAGTCAGAGGATCGATGTCCACGCCGTCCCGGTAATCCTTCTCCGGATAGATCACACGGAGCGAAATGATGCGGATGTCGTACTGTCTGCGCACGACCTCCGGAACATCACAGCCGGAATCGATCAGTACCGCAGTCTTTTGCTCGTTCATTGCAAGGCCTTCCTGCCTGTCGGCACCTCCGGCAGACTACGTAGTTTTTCAAACCACATCTTTAGGATACCTTTTTTGCCCGGATTATTCAACGAAGTCATAAAATATTCATTATATATGTGCAAAATACTCCGTTCGATGAGCTATAAATGATTTGCAGCGTGTGTTATATACGTTATATTTATCATATAGCGTAAGCTGTAGCAGTAATCTATGGGCCGTCGTGCGAAAACTCCCTATATCCAGATCAATCTCGGCGATCGTTTTCTCCGTCTCACAGATCGCGGTAAGAAGGAAATCCTGGAAAGTCCTCCCGGCTATTTCGGGGATAACGTATTTGGTAGGATTCCCTACCAGGATTTTGCCGTAATCTACAGCGAGAACGGACGTGGACCTTCCAATCTGATCTACCTTGTCGCCGCTTACATGATCATGATCCAGGAAAACATCACAGTTGACACGCCAATCAAAACGATATCGAAAACGTAAGGCGAGGCATCAGGAACTCTGCCGTATCAATGCTATTAACCGGCGTCTCGCAATTCGAGAGGATGTTAACCATCTTCGAAGTCTTGGCGATATCTTTGTTACAGAACCCAAAAATGCAAAGAAACTGCAAAAGTGCGCTAAGAACACGACTGTTGACAAGAACGGAAAGATGAATCGCAAAAAACGGTTTGGCAAATCCATCCAGAACAGATGCCCCGGGTATTCCCAAGCACAGATTGAACAGAAGTTTACGCAAACAGGTGGACAATATATCGAGGTGCCAAAACAATATAGGGCAAGCCAGTATGACCATCCTTCTGTTATCTTTATTATGAAGAAACTTTCAGCCAGAATGTACCGACTTTCCGATGGAACACTGGTGCAGCGTGACTGGTATTCTTCTTTCCTGCCATACTGCATTGATTTTGAACGATCAGCAATAGATCGCAGCAAATGTATCAAGAGTTTTCAGCAACAATACACAAAAGAAAAAGCCCTGATCGAGCGGATCAGGACAAATCAAATCAGGGTCTGTAACAGCGGTATCCGTATTGCTACCGCTTAGCCTATAAATCCGGGGAGACCGACTATGCTCCCTGTGTATCGCAAGATGCACGAGCATCCGCTAATGTGGTCACTTGATCGCTGGGATGCGAAGTTCTCTGCTCTGGCAGAAAGACAGTAATCCAAAGTCTGCAAATGATGCACGATTACTGCAGATTGCCACCAGTAAGAGCCCCCTCAGCTCAGATCACCTCCAATTCAAGCGTTTTGGAAAGCAGGCCTTTTGCTTTCACTGTGACCGTAATCTTTCCGGGCATATCGCCGCCGCGGACCACAGCCAATGCCTTTCCATAGTAGGTCGTGTGGGTATCGGAGAAAAAGTTTTCCCCCATATTGGGTCTTGCAGAGCCAAGGGCCAGCAGCGTCCCGGCACCGTCAACCTCCACACTAACCGCAGTATCCTCAGAAGATTTTGTGATTCCGTCCGCTCCCGTCAGATCAATGCTGATATAGGCTAAATCCTGCGTTTTTGCCCGCAAGACGCTCCGGTCAGCCGCCACACGAAGTTCGGTAGCCCCAACAGCTGTCTTCATGCAAGTTCGGCTCAGTTCTTTTCCCTCGCCATTATAGCTGATTGCGGTGATGGTACCGGGTTCATAGACAATGTGTTGAAAAACAGCCTTGTATTCCTTCGTCTTCTTCCTGCCATAGGAGCGCCCATTGACAATGAGTTCCGCTGCTTCGCCGTCAGAATAAACCGTGACCTTCGTTTTTTTACCTTCAAAGCCGGCCCAGGACCAGCTTGCCACTGCGTCTGTGTCACGCCACATGGTTACGGAGCCAGTCTCCCCTGCATGGGTGTACGGTTCAACGCCGATACCAGGGGTATGATCCAGCCCCCAGATCAGCCGGTTCCACTGCACCTCGGGGCGGAGCTTTCCGCAAATATCGATCACGCCGCAGCCGGCGGAGATAATGGGCGCATCCTGACCGGGGTTTTTGAAGCTTCTGTAACGGACGGTACCGATGCCCGCCTCTCCCAGATAATCCCAGCCTGTCCACATAAAATCCCCGATGACATAGGGGAGTCTTTTCACCAGTTGCCAGTTATGATACAGATTCTTGGGCAGGGTCTCGGACCCAACAATGACGCGGTCAGGATGGAGCGTACCATCCTTCTCGTACCGAGACGCTGCGTAGTTATAACCGCCAATATCCAGATAGGAGAAACTCACCTTTGTGGCCTCGTCCGCGGCGGGTTTGGCGGCCATTTTTTCAATCACACCCCCAGCCAGGTTCATCAGCATGTTGAAGAAGGCACTGGTTGGAGCGTTGTCCATCGTCTGACTGCCGTTTTTGTTCTCTTTCCCATTTTTCTTATTGCCGTATATGCCGCCTCCCTTGGCCAACATACTGCACAGCATCAGGTTGACCCCCATCGTCACTGCTTTGCCCGGGTCCAGCTTTCGTGCCAGGACTGCCAATTTTTTACAGTACTCCTGCCCTTCGGGCATAGCCAGTTCGGAGATCTCATTCCCAATAGAGTTCATGACCACACAGGGATGGTTGTAGTTTTTGATGACCATCGCTGTGAGATCCTGCTGCCAACATGCGCGAAAATCCTTGTCCGCATAGTCATACGGGGTTTTATGTACCAGCCAGCCGTCGCAGAATTCATCCATGACATACAGACCCAGCCGGTCACAGGCATCCAACAGCGCCTTGGAGGCAGGGTTGTGGGCGGAACGTATCGCGTTGAAACCGGCCTCCTTGAGAAGACGAACACGGCGGAACTCAGCATCCTCAAAAGAACATGCACCCAGAATACCATTGTCGTGGTGGACGCAGGCGCCGCGAAGCAACGTTTTCTTGCCGTTTACGAAAAATCCTCTGGTGCTCCAGCTGAGGGTGCGAAATCCAAAACAGGTCTCCGCCTCATCCACCACCTCACCATTTTTCAACAGTTCCGCTCTGCATTTGTACAGTACGGGATGTTCCGCGTCCCAAAGCCGCGGCTGGGAAACGGGAATGTCCGCCGACGCAGTATCTCCCTCGACTGCAGCCCTGGCCTGCGCTGCTGTCTTTTCCCCATCCAAAATAGAGAGCCTGAGCGTATCACCACCGGTGACCGACACTTTTACATGCGCCATATTGTTCCCGGAGGTGGAGACGAGCAATCCATCCGGGCGGATATGACTCTTGTCACCTAAGAAGATGTTTACGTTGCGATAAATTCCGCTGCCGGAATACCAACGGGAATTTGGCACTGACGAGTTGTCCGCAATTACTTTGATCTCATTTTCCTCGCCATACTTCAGGTAAGGATCCAACACCACAAAAAAGTTTGTATATCCGTACCGTTGTTCAGCCACAAGTGTATCGTTCACGAATACCTGCGCATTTCGATATACCGCCTCGAATTCCAATATAGCGGACTGCGTCCGCCACGCTTCAGGCACAAGAATCCGTTTGACATAGACATAGGACCCGCCAGGAAAGTATCCGCAGGCTCCCGCTGTTGGCGCATCCTTCGCGCGTTTCTCGTACAGCATGGCATCGTGTGGAAGCGTGACCGGTTGCATAGACTGTTCCTTTCCCACAGCGCCAAATAGCCACCCCCGGTTAAAATCTTTCTTTTTCACTTTCCTGCTCTCCTTAAATATGTGCAAAAGCTTCGCTGTTTGTGCAGTACACGATATCGCTTTGGCCTGCGATAGATTCAAAAAGCTTTTCTAAGGAATACCAACTGGCGCTTCCCTTTTCGTAGTCCATTTCATAACTGTGTGCCCATAGGAACAACAGCAGATCCTTATCTCCGGGTTCCTCACGTTTGAAGCGCTCCACCAGCTTCAAGGCATTTTTCATAATAAGCGAGGAGCTGGGTCGAAAGTTCATCGGATTATCCGGGAAGGCAAAACCGCCGGATGGAAAAACCACTCTGGCATATTGATACCCTCGCGCCTTCAGATACGCCTGGACAGCCGGCGAAGTTGAACCGTTCGCATAGGCGTGTCCTACGACCGTGGTGCCAAAGATTTTTTCCAGCGCGCTCTTGTCCGCATCCACCGATGCGCGCATTTCATCCTCGCTGACAGCCCCCAGCGGTTCATGCCGGAAGCCATGGGTGGCAATCTCCATTCCCTCATAGACCTGACACACCTCGTCCTGTGGGATTCGGTTGTGCGGCACATAGGAAAACGGCCACCTGTGCCTGACACCTTCAGGACAGTCCTGGAATGAAAAGGTTCCTAGTCCCTTCACCTCCCCGCGGGTTCCAAGCAGACCTGCGTTGAGGTTGAAGGTACCTTTGAGTCCGTATTGCTTCATGAGATGGATCACCCGTTTGTCCTGTTCCAGACCATCGTCAAAGCTGAGCGTAAAATACTTTTTTCCCATGCTTACGTCTCCCCCGTCAGTTTTTGCAAATCATAAGCCTGCGCCAGCAGCATGCCACCAGCCTGATTCGGGTGCAGGTGATCCCCCTGGTGGTAACGATCGTCGGTAACCGAAGGATTCTTCTGATCGCGCAAAAGGGCATCCGCATCCAGCACATCGTCGAACATCGCGTTGTCCCTGATCCAACCATTGATGCGGATTCTCAGCTCTTCCATCTGCTGGGTATATCCCTTTTTCGCAAAGCCAGTTCGAGGCGGGAGCGTCTGGGCGATCACCCGGACACCTGCCTTATGAAGCCGGTCCACAATATCAGTTACGGCCGAGCTGTATTTTTCCAGTGAGATGGTTGCAGCTGTCTTTTTGGAATAATAGGCCACGTCATTGACTCCCAGCGCAAAAATTACCCCGCAAAGTTCCGGGAAACAGAGCACATCCCGTTCAAAGCGTGATACCCCCTTCTCCCCGTAGGAGACCCCCATCAGCCCCGGAATATCATAGAGCAGACAATTCCCGCCGATTCCGGAGTTCATCAGCGCGTAACTGCCGCCATACGTATCGAAGAGGCGCTTTTGCAAAGGCTTTACCCAGCGGTTCATCGCCGTGATACTGTCCCCGAACGCCACAATGATTTTGGAAGGGCGGCTGGTGAACACCTCGATCTGGTCCATCCCGGGAATCACTTCATAGAGATTGTACTGTTCCATATAGCTTTTCCGACGGGGCGGAGGCAGTTCTGTGTCCGTCGTATGATTCCCCTTGTAGCTCACTGCATTTTCCTCGATCATATTGCTGTCCATGACCTTGGTCGCATAGTAGAGTCTGATTTCCAGTTCTTCTCCCATCGTCACCGGGAGCGACAGCTCGTCCGAATAGCAGCTTTCCCCGACAGGGACCGTGAAAATACGGTTTCCTCCACGCGTGACGGCATGCATCTCTCCATGTGCCCACACGGTCAATCCCCCGATGGTGTAAGGTTTCTTGCCGTAGTGGTTGGAGAAGCGAACGCGAATCTTGTTACCGGAAGCCTGAGATGTCACAGAATACACCACCGTTTTTTTCTTGCCCGCCAAAAAGCCCATCGCGAACGCAGGGGCCGCAGCCTGATGCCAGATTGGTGTCCAGTCCATTGTGATCCTCCTTATTCCAGAATAATGTTCAAGATATCAAGCATGCCTTTGCCCTTATACCGGAAATACAGTGGGCAGGAATCCATCGGTCGGCTGCTCTCCAGTGCCAGACGCCTGGCGTTGAATGCTGTCCCGGCCGTTGTCCAGTCGGCTGTCCCGGTAAGGGGGATGGAGGCAATAACAGGTCCTTTCTCTCCGGGCAAAAGTTCCAGCACGCCGCCTGCACCGCGAGCCGTTACAGCGATGTGGGTGCTTGCTGTCAGATCAAAATATCGGAAACCAGCAATGCTGCCATTCCTCATTTTGGAAATATAAGCTTTCGGCGCCATCCGCTCGGTCTCTATGTTCACTTCGCGCCCCTCAGCCTCCGGCGGCTCATAGTCCGGGCCGTCCTGGGTAATTTCGGGTCCGCCCATTGGGTTGCGCAGGCCAAACACCCCCGCATGATGCAAAACGCAGGCGATGTAAGCCGGATAGGTCCCAGTTCCCTTCAGCGGTCCGCCGTTCAAACCGCAGCTTGTGGACTCCACCATGCGGATGGTCCCATCCGAACGAATCTCTATGGGCTCAGCCACTGCCTGCCGGTTTCGCTTGGCGCCATTGGTCGTTCGGTGGTCGAATATATACCATTGCCCATGGACACATACCATACCGCCGTGGCTGTTTCCCATCGGATACACCGCGTTCATGAGTTTTCTCCCATTCAGACCGATATCGCTTGAAGAATGGATCGGTCCCTTGTGGATAAATCCCTTATCAGGAAACAGGCTCATAGCGTAATTAAGACCGGTGATGTCCGTGGTCGGATAGACCAGATAATACCAGTCACCAATGTGACGGATAGAGGGTCCTTCCCAGTAATTCGGCTTTTTGGGATTAAAATCCGCCGGCATAATGATGGTCGGTTCGCCGATAATGGTCAGCATATCCTGGCTGAGTTCCATCACAAACAGCCCTTTGATCTCGTGTCCAAATTGTCCGTTGGATTTCTGCCCGCTTCCCACATAGAGGTAAACCCGGCCGTCGTTATCCACTAGAACAGCAGGGTCGAACATAAACCAATCCTCCGGCTTGGATCCGTATACGCGCCCGTCCGGGAAGTGAACATCGCCCAAATACTGATATTTTCCCGCCGGCGTATCGCACACGGCGACAGAGGTAATCGACGTATTGGCTACAGAATAATAAAGGTAATACCGTCCGTCTGTGCCGCGCACCACATCCGGTGCATAGTAGGACAGTTTCTTTTTATTCCACGGCGTATCCTGTTTTTTGAAGATTACGCCTTCATACCGCCAGTCGGAAAGGTCATCTGTCGGGGTCGACCAGCATACGTAATCGCCCTCGCAGTATTCCTTGGAGCCAAACAGATCATGGCTCCCATAAATGTACAGCCGTTGGCCGAACACTTTCGGTTCAGCGTCTGGGATGTATTCCCAACTGGGGAGATAGGGATTATAGCATTGCCGCTTCATAGACACTTCCTCCTTAAATGAAAATCCCCAATTTATGCTATACTGCTATGAAAGGGGGATGTTCGCATGGAACACCTGTTTTTTAACAGCATTGATGAAATGCGGAACCAGATCGGCAACCATTGGCCGAACTATCTTCGCAACCATACGGCCGAACGGGACTACTTTTCTCCGTTGTCGATCGTAACCAGCATCCAGAAGCCTCATGAGTATCTGTTCTCAAACTATATGGATGCATGGTCCTTTTGTGTTCACACTCCAAACAAACGCGAATTCTTTCATGAGACCTATATGCACAAACATAATTTTTTTGAGTTGATGTATGTGCAACGGGGCTATGTCCGGGTGATGATCGAGGGGGCAGAGACCACCTATACGCAAGGAAACCTATGCCTCCTCAATCGAAACACCATGCATCGCGAAACAGATATGTCAAATGCAGATATCGTTTACATCGGTATCAATGCCTCTCTGCTGACACAGTGGCCTAAATCATTTCCGCCGCCCTTTCAGAATAAAAGCATTCTCAATCAGTTTTTCAGCGACAATCTGTCAGAGCGCGCCATCTATAAAAAAGATTATCTGGACTTCACCCTTTTAGGGGAAGATGAGATTCCGCAGCTCACCCAAGAATTGATTCGCGCGTTTTCGGTCAAGCGGATCGGATATCAGTTTGACGTTTATTCTTCTCTGCTCCGGCTGTTTGCCGCCTTGGAAAATCCGGATATATACAAGGCAACACACATTTCGCTCAGTCACAGTCAAGAGGCACTGGCGGTGGAACAGGTCAAGAAGCTCATTGAAGCCCATCACGGTGCTATCCACCGGACCAATCTGGCAGCGGAACTCAACTATTCCTGCGAACATATATCCCGCATCATTAAGATGAACACCGGATACACACTTAAGGCGTACTGTCAAAAGATACAGATGGGCGAGGCAGCGCGGCTTCTGAGAACCACACAGTTGCCGGTCTGCCAAATCGCAGCTTCGCTGGGCTATGAGAACAGAACACAATTCTATAAAGTGTTTCAGCGTGAGTATAGTCTCACCCCATTGGAATACCGTCGACATAGTGCAGAGGAATGAGTCTTACCCAGCATTGCTGCGATCCAGGTATTCCCGGATTTTTCGGCGCTCATCGTCCTTGATCGGGTATGCCCGCAGGATCCAAGCCGACAATGCGCCGAGGATGGCAGGAACAAGACCCATGATAGCGATAAACCAATTGAGCATGGTCGGAATCTGCGACAGTTCCCCCATGTATTCGGAGGTTACGGGATCAACGTTGTAGCCGATTGCCATGAGCACCGCACCAATAATTGCAGCCGAAAGCGCCGACTGGGCTTTGACAATAAAGCTGCCGACCACCGTTATCAAAGCGGAACGATCCTTGCCGGTTTTATAAACGTTGTAGTCCATAATTTCCATTTCCACCATGGACTGCGGGACAAAGTCGCTTCCCACCCCCGTAGCCATGATGAACAAGGTAATAAAGAACAGCGCAGGAACACTCGTAAGCAGACCAACCATCTGAGTAATAAACAGGACCATCCCGCCGACAGACTGCACAATCAGAAGAAAACAAGTCATTTTGATCGGATTGTTTTTAAAGAATTTCAAAAGCGGGCGACCAACAACTGCACCAAACAGAAGAGGCACAAGCATCATCATGGAAGAGATTCCATTGAGAACGCCATACTGCTCCATGTCAGTGACGCCGGTGGCCAGATCCGTGCAGAATCCCCATTTTATGTAAGGCGTTAGTTAAGAAACGGGTTGATAAGCGATCGCCTAGCATGAGACCACTAATCCCTCACTTTGAGCTCGAGCTGGGTACACTTCTATCCGTGCTGTGTTGCATCATGTAACAAAGTATCACCTAGATTGCCTAAAAGCATACACCTACTTGCCGAGCATGTGACTATAAATAACAAGATAGGCATTATGCAGAGAAGAAAAGAGCTCCAAATGGGGATTCTATATCTTCATCAGACATTATCGCGTCGAGAGTTCACCATGGAGGTTGTGGTATGGAACCCATCAACCCGGTTCTTTACTAACGCCTTATGTAATATGCAGGCGTGGCAAAAATTAGGGACCAGATAAAACCGGAAAAGACGCATTTCGAATAGTAGACCACCATTGGCTTGTTCTCTTTGAACAGAAGGAAGAAGTCCTTAAACTTTACCGCCCCCGCCTCTTTCTCCTGCACACTGTGTTTTTCCTTGACAAGGAACCATCCAATGAGAGAGATCACCATCGCCGCACCAATAATAACGGTGATCAAGATGGCAAATGAGTCGTGATAGTTGCCCACGCGTTCATTAACCGCAACCAGCACAGCTGTAAAGGTGGACGTAACGACGCCCAGGATCATAGTCCAAACCCGCGGCCCAATTACCAGCTTAGTTCGTTCGTTGAGATCATTGGTCATCGTCCGGAACAAAAGATTATCCTTATAAAAGGACGTGCCAACATCGTACAAAAAATAGAAAAAAACAACCCACGCAACAACCAGTACGGGCTTGGACACAAATTCGGACGGGAACGAGTAGAGACATATACAGCCAATGCCTGTCAGTAGAATACTGAGGAGAAAAAATGGTTTGTACTTTCCGATTGGCGTTAGTAAGAAAACGGGTTGATAAGCAATAAGTGCATCTTGTAGTCATCAAATTGCAAGCAGATTGAGCTCCTTAACATCTCCATAATGGTGTACCTTCTTGGGATTCCTGGATGCAAAGAGAGCGTCCGCAAGTTCCCCAATCGTGGTCCTCTGCCTGTACGCTGCCCGGAATACGAGGTTGTAACGGTTCAAATACTTGGTAGCCACGCCGCGATATTCGATATAGCGGTGCTTGATAAAGGAGTGAAGGTTGTTCACAGTGTTCAGATTGAAGAAACTTGCCGACTCCTTCTTCACATTCATGACCGTGATTCCCAGGATCTTGCCCAGTCTTGGATACACATTCATGCCGTCCGTCAGGAAAAGTGTTCCCTTCTGGACATGACCAGTATAGATATCAACAACATCCGCACTGGAAGGCCTTGCCCGGTTCTCGGATTTCACGATCAGATCGCCAGTCTTGCGCTGTACTGCGGTGCAGATACAGATCTGCTCGTCTGAAAGGCCGCGTTTGGATGCGGGAGTGCCACGCTTGCGGGGCTTTCGACTGGCATCAGGGCCAAATTTCGTACCTTTTTTGGACTCCGGAACGTAGGTTTCATCCGCTTCCACGACATCTTCCACCGTGGCTGGCTGCTCCACCTGCATGTCCTCGAGAGCAAGCATGATCTTATGCCGCATGAAGAACAGACTGCTATGGCTGATCTTGCATCCATGGCTGGCAAGTGACTTGACCGTCTTATCCAGAGAGGTCCCCCTGAGCGTCTCTTCCAGAACCTTGGTCCAGATCTCAGTACCAAAGTGTGAGCCTGAGAGCAAAGTGTTGCTCGTTGTAACAAATGACGTTCCACATTGCCTGCAGATGTATGCCTGTTTTCCATGTTTGTGTCCATTCCTAACAACATGAGCATTGGAATGGCAGATCGGACAATCCAAACGGGGAGCAATCATCTTCTTCGGAGAAGAGGTTGCACTCTCATGGGAGAAGCCCTCCATGAGCTTGTTAACAAGAAGAATCAGGTCGTCCCTGGAAAGATCTCTGGCTTCGGTCAGTATGCGCTCAATGCAGCTCATAGTCTTGCCCTCCTGGCAAGACTATTGTAGTTCAAGTTAGAGAAGGCCGTTGTACAGCAGAATGTACAAAACGGCATATTTTATACTTCTGCTAAAATGCTTTGGAGCTTATCAACCCGTTTTCTTACTAACGCCTTCCGATTTTCGTCCGTTTCCCTCGATCCATCAAAAATCCCTGAATGGGATCATCCACAGCGTCAAAGATCCGCGCAAACAGAAGAAGTGATGTAGCCATGGTCGCACCCATAGCGCCCAGCCCAGCGTAGTCGGTCATATACTGCATAAACATGCTGGACATAAACACGGTACAGAGGCCATTCACAGTAGACAACGCCGTAGCGCCGAGACAGTCTCGCAGCGTAATTGCGTCCGGATTTTTCACACAGATAGGCTTGTGCATTGCTATCTCCCTGTCATTTGTTCAGTTATTCTCATCCAAATAAGCCCGGATTCGTGCAACTTCAACAATTCAATGATGGATTATTCCTCTGTATTCCACAATGTCAAAAGGTCTCCCTTCTTCAATAATTAGTATCATTTTGTTTCCTTGCTCCTACGTAAGAAAGAATGTTTATATTTTGACACAATGATGCCTATGACAACAGGCAGAAGATAATGGTAATCCGTAAGCGTAACAACCAGCGTACGCTGAAAAAGTCTGCATAAGGCGTTATCATGATCGGGGAGACTGCCAGTGATATCGGCAGGCACCCCGGATACACCGTTATACGCTTGCTGGCAGCCGGGTGCGGATCAGTACGAGGATTCAGATTCCAGAGGCTTCTCTCTCAGAAGGCTGCCGCTAAAACCCCGGATCCTGCCGGTATGGTACGCTGGTTGTCAGCGCTGGCTGCACACACCCACTGCCGACACACCTCAGCGCCAGGCGACAGGTATCACTGACTGCCGGTAGATCCGTTTCCTCGCCTTTGACCGCTCGCGTACTGACAAAAAAGAAGTGTAGCCAGGTGGTCCCGCAGGGGATCTCCTAGCTACACTTCTTTTGAAAAATCTGCCGCCGCATTCTCGTGACTTTAGACACAATCAATCGCGTATCTGTACATATGAGTTGAAAGATAAATCCAGGTTTTGTCTGTGAGATTATCCCAGAGAGGGTGATCGCACATATGCGCAGAGGCTGAAGAAGTGCTTCCCTCTGGAGAAAGCTGCACAGCTCTATGCCTACGGTCTGATCCTGTGCGCCAACGGATTTCTGCATGTTGATCAGATCAATGAGATCTACCAGGAGAGCTACCTGTCGCTTCTCTATAAAGACTATGACTGTAAGATGGGGCCCAGCGCTCTTGGAAATCTGCTTCACGACCTTGGTGCGAAGGGCAATCCTGTCAGAGCGTTCGAGCAGTCACTGATCGATGACTGCTCCAGGAACATCGCAATCGACGGACATGTGATTCGGTCCTGCTCAGAGGAGAACGATCTTGCGGAGGCAGGGTACAAGACCAAACTGCTTAAGTCTTCTCAGGTCAATATCCTGATTGCCTATGACACCAAGCGGCATGTGCCCCTGATGTACCGGGCTTATCGCGGTTCCAGCGTTGATAAAAAGAGCTGTGAGAGTTTCCTTCGCAGCCGTTCCTTCACCAACACAAGGTTTGTGGTGGACAGGGGTTCTTCTCCTCTGTGCTGCTGGATCTTATGTCCTCCAAACGGAAACAGCTACATCATCCCGGTCCCGACAAGCGATAAGAACTTCAAACGGATCAAAGTGAAACTGCAATACACCTCAGGTGAGTTCGTTTACAAGGGCAACACGAAGGATTCCGCCCGGATCCTCTACTATGAGGAGCAGATCGATGACAACACCCGGATGATCTTCTACAAGGACTACGATGAAAACAACAGCAAGCGGAAAAGCTACCGGCAGTCCATTGATGAAGGGGAGGCCGGATACACACAGGAAAACTACGACAAGTATTCTGACTGGTGGGGTGTCTATGTGCTCCAGACCAGTTGCCAGGATCCTGCACCCCAGGTATTCACAGAGTACAAGGATCGCTGGTCGATTGAGACGTACAACAACTACATCAAGAACGACGCCGATTATAACGATCTGAAGTTACAGGACTACTACAACTTTCAGGGCTTCAACTTCATCATGCTGGTTGCCGGTATCATTCATTCAAATCTGCAGGATGCAACGAAGGTACTGGAGAAGCCGAATATCTCGACGATTGACATTCTCCTCAAGTCAGGTCACATGCGGCTCGTCCGGCAGGATTCCGAATGGGTCCTACACAACACAAGGACAAAGGATCTGGCGCTTCTCAAAGAAATGGGATTTGCGCCAGGCATGTCCTATAAAGCATCTAAATAGATATATGAATTAATAGTTATTATCCGGGATTCCGTTCATATGTACAGAAACTCGTTTGATCGTGCCTAAATCATTCATATTTTCCGGCTTCTTGTAATTCCCCCGGATTTCCTCTATTCTAGCTAGAGCGGAAATCGGGCGATGCCGCCCACAGCCATACAGAAGAAGGGACATCATGACCATACAGGATTATCTTTCCTATGATACCAAGAGCACCCAGAGCCTGGTCTCCGGGGGCACTGCAACAATCAAAAAGCGGGAGGGCCGCCAGCTCAAGGCCGGGGGCCTCTGGATCTACGACAATGAGATCGACACCCTGACCGGGGATTTCGAAAACGGGGACATCGTCTCCGTGCTCGACTTCGACGGGTTCTTTTTGGGCTATGGCTTTGTCAACACCGCCTCCACGATCCGCATCCGGATGCTGGCAAGAAAGAAGGCGGATGTGATCACCCCGGCCTTTCTGTACGGGCGGGTGAAGAGCGCCTGGGAATACCGCAAGCGGGTGATTGACACCTCCGCCTGCCGGGTGATCTTCGGAGAGGCGGACTTTCTGCCGGGTCTCACCGTGGACAAGTACGGAGATGTCCTGGTGGTGGAGTCCCTTGCCCTGGGAATCGACCGCCTCAAGACCCTGTGCCTTGCCTGCCTGGTCCAGGTCCTGGACGCGGACGGCATCCGGGTGCGCGGCATCTATGAGAGAAGCGATGCCAAGGTCCGGGAGAAGGAGGGGATGGAGCGCACCAAGGGCTTCCTCTCCGAGGAATTCGACACCAAGGTTCCCATCACGGAAAACGGCGTGAAGTACCTGGTGGACGTCAAGGACGGCCAGAAGACCGGCTTCTTCCTGGATCAGAAGGAGAACCGCCTGGCAATCCAGCGGATCTGCCGGGGCGCCGGGACGGTGCTCGACTGCTTCACCCACACCGGTTCCTTCGGCTTGAACGCCGCCCTGGCCGGGGCAGAACACGTCACCTCCATCGACGCCTCGGACCTTGCGATCGAGCAGGCCCGGGAAAATGCCGCGCTCAACGGCCTCTCTGACCGGATCGACTACGTGGTCGGGGATGTGTTCTCCTTCCTCCCGGAGGAGCTCGAAAAGGGGCATCTCTATGACGTGGTGATCCTGGATCCCCCGGCCTTCACCAAGTCCCGCAACTCCGTCCGGAATGCCTCCCACGGCTACCGGGAGATCAACCGGGACGGCCTGCGGCTGGTGAAGGACGGCGGATACCTCGCCACCTGCTCCTGCTCCCACTTCATGGAGCCCCAGCTCTTTGCGGAGGCCATCGCCCAGGCGGCGCGGGATGCCCACAAGCGCCTGCGCCAGGTGGAGTTCCGCCAGCAGGCCCCGGATCACCCGATCCTGTGGGCGGATGATGCTTCCTATTATTTAAAGTTCTACATCTTCCAGGTCGCGGACGAGCGGTGAGGCGTCCCGCTCCGGAGAAAAAAACAGGGCGGAGGGCCGTTGGCCCTCCGCCCTGTCGTTCCCTGTACGGTTTATTCCCCATGCTTGCCTATCGGAGCTGCCAGGCGGTCACGGCAAGTTCTGCCGGAGCGTTCGCCATAAACCGAATGCGGTCTGCGCTCTCCTTGGAAAAGAGTGTCATGGACAGCGCTTTCTCCCCGCCGTTGACAAACACCTCCACGCTGAACCGGTCCAGCACGATCCGAAGCCGGAGGTGTCCCTCTCTGCCTGTGACCTCCGTGCTGCACACGTCTGCCCCTGCCCGGCGTGTCCCGGACGCCGAGCGATCCAAGGTCAGCAGGGACTCCTGCGGGCGATAGATCAGATCCGTGTGATGCTTCTCGTCTGCCGCCAAGGAGAGGGTGACTGTCCCCTGCGCCCCGGCGATGTCCACCTCCAGGTCCAGACGCCGCCCCAGGATGCCGGGGAGCTCCACCGGTTCTCTCCCAAGCGCAGCATTCCGGTAGGCGACGGGATCCCTGCGAAGTTCCTCCAGCTCCCGGATCGGCCATTGGCACAGCTGCCCGTTCCGAAGAGAGAGTTCCCGCGGGATCGACATCTGCCCAAACCACCTGCAGCCCTCCGGCTGGATTCCTGACGTGTCCCAGTTCTGCATCCAGCCGATCATGATCCGGCGGCCATCCGGCGAGAGAATCGTCTGCTCCGCATAGAAGTCGATACCGGCATCCACGCTCTGATCTGCCCTGGGAACGAAAGCCCCGGCCGCCGCATCATAGTCTCCGAGCAGGCAGAAGCTTCCATTGCCGCTGTGGTACCTTGCGGATCCCTCCATGTCCTGAGAACTGGCGAGAAGCACGTACTGCCCGTCCAGCAGGAAGAAGTCCGGACACTCAAACATCCGCCCGATCGGTTCCCGGAGCTCACTGTTGCGCAGAAAAGTCCGGACAAAGTGCCAGTGCAGGGCATCTCTGCTCTCATACAGCAGAAACATGATATCCCCACCGTCCCGGGACTTGGCTGCGCACAGCAGGCGATAGGTTCCATCTGCCTCCTGCCATGCCTTCGGATCCCGGAAGTCCGCAGGGGAGACCTCCGGCGGCAGATCCCTCTCCGAGAGAATGGGATTATCAGCCGCCTTCTCGTAGTCCCTGCCATCGCCTGCTGCCACACACTGCGCCTGGATGCCCCCGCGGCTCACGCCGGTGTAGATCAGCTCCTGCCTTCCATCCGGCAGCGTCAGGGCACAGCCCGAGAAGCACCCCTCCCTGTCACAGTCTGCATCCGGTGCCAGCGCTGCCGGCAGATATGACCAGTGGAGGAGGTCCCGGCTCACCGCATGGCCCCAGTGCATGGGGCCCCAGTGGGTGGAGTAGGGGTGATACTGGTAGAACAGGTGATACCGCCCCCCGTAATAGCAGAACCCGTTCGGATCATTCATCCAGCCGACACGGGGGGTGAGGTGAAACCCCGGCCGCTCTTCTTCCCGGATCTTCTGATCCATCTGGCTCTCATATGTTCTTGCTCTCTGCAGGATCTCGCTGTCCATCCCGTACTCCTTCTTCTGCCTGCTCAATGGTGCTCTTTGACCTGTTACTCCTGTGCGGTCTTCTCATACCGATCATACGCATCCTGATAGACCTGCCGGAGCTCCTCCATGCCGCAGCTGTCAGTCAGTGTCGACTTGTATGCCTCCCACTCCTCGTCGGTGGGGCCGCCGTCCTTAATCCACTTTCCCTCATACTCCGCAACGGTGTTCTCGAAATCGGTCTTATACATGTCGATGGTATCGAGCTCGTCCTGCGTGAACACGCAGTCCACCGGATAGACCGTGGTGTCATCCACGTAGGGCATCCAGAACGTGTCCAGATCCTGCAGCCTCTCAACAGCTCTCTCCTCCATCTGGAAGGTTGTCTGATAGTAGTCGGAGAGAATCAGCTTGGGACCCGCCACCTCATAGGTGGACTTGAGTTCTCCGGCGCTCTTTCCGTACTTCTCTTTCGCCTCGTCATCGGTGATCGAGATCCAAAGGCCATTGTCATCCTGACCGGTGAAGTAGACATCCTCCGGGCCGTACTGCAGCTGCATCACGTTCTCCGGGGTGTACCACTGATCATAGAACTTCAGCAGGTTGGCAGGGCTCTGGCAGGCGCTGGTGATCGAGAGCTGCCCCGCATTGGTGCCGCCGCCGGTGCGCACCGTGACGTGGTGTGTCCCATCCGGACCGTCGAGAATGGGCAGGAAGACGTAATCGTCCGCGTAGTCTCCCATCAGCTCCTCGATGTACCACCAGGTGGCAACGCCAACCTCTCCTTGGGAGCACTTGGCGATGTACTGGGTATCATCCTGGGAGAAGATCTCCGGATCGATCAGACCCTCCGCGTACCAGTCGTGGAAGTAGGTCACTGCATCCCGATAGTTGTCCCAGTCGGAGACGAAGTCCACCGTTCCATCCTTCTGAAGCACCAGGTCGTTGCAGACATCATTGGTCCAGTTCGTGAACCCGAAGCCGGCGTAAAAGATGTTCTGGCCCCAGCACCACTGGTCAAAGCCGGTGCTCATGGGGATCGTGGAGCCTGCCGGATTTCCGTAGACCTTCGCGCTCATATCGTTGTCCTGGAAGGCCTTCAGTGCTGTGTGCAGCTCATCCAGCGTGGTCGGGACCTCCAGTCCCAGCTCATCCAGCCACTTCTTGTTGATCATGGAGAATTGAGGGATCGTGTAGATGCTGTAGTCCTTGTCATCCCCGATGGCAGCGGTGCCCATCTGCTCTGCCGCAGGAAGCCCGTAGACACCGCCATCCTCCATCGTGATCGCCGCCCGGATCTCCGGGTGCTCCTTCAGGATCGCGGAGAGGTTGGGCATGTACTCCTCCGTCAGGTAAGGGCTCAGGTCGATGAAGGTCCCATCCGAGCCGTAGGTCATCAGGTCATAGTTGGAGAAGCCAATTCCCTGGAAGGCATCCGGGAGATCTCCGCCGGCGATGCGCACGTTGACCTGCTCCTCGATCGAATCACTCATCGTCTCCCACTGGATGCCGATCCCTGCGTCCTTTTCCATGGATGCCAGGACGGTATTGTCATCGTAGCCCGGGGACAGGGCGCTCTTTGCAGAAAATACTTTGAAGTCGATCTGGGAGGTATCCGCGTTTGCCTCCGCTGTGCTGGTCGCCTTCTGAGAGGCGTTCTCTCCCCCGGCAGAACTGCCGCATCCCACCAATGTCACCCCCGTGAGGAGGGACGCCATCACCGCTGCAACTGCTCTCTTTTTCATACTGTTTCCTTTCTGAAACCCCTGTTTCCAAAACTGTTCTAAATTGTGATTATCCCTTGACTGCACCTGCCATCATGCCCTTCTCAAAGTACTTCTGCACGAACGGGTAGAGGATCAGCATGGGCAGCGCCGCCACAATGATGGACGAAAACTTGATCATCTCTGTCATCTTGTTCAGCTCGGCATAGCCTCCGGAGATCGTGCTCGCCTGGGCAGCCGTGACCGAGCTCTTGATCAGCACGTTGCGCAGCACCAGCGGAAGCGGTGCCTTGGCCTCGCCCGGCAGATAGATCAGGGCCGTGAACCAGTCGTTCCAGTAGGCAACCATGCTGTAGACCACCATCACTGCCATGATTGGCTTGCTCAGCGGGATGATGACCTTCTGGAAGATTCCCCAGTGAGAGGCGCCATCGATCTTGGCAGCTTCCACCAGGTCCTTTGGAATGCTGTTTTCAAAGTAGTTGCGGACGATGATCATGTTTCCGACTGCCACGCCGCCGGGCAGGAACAGGGCCCACATGGAGTTGATCAGCCCCGTGTCCTTGACCACCAGATAGGTGGGGATCAGTCCGCCGCCGAAGTACATCGTGATGATGAACAGGATGCTGAAGAACTTTCTGCCCGGAAGGGTCCTGACGCTGAGGGGATAGGCCGTCAGATAGACCATCGCCACCGAGAACACGGTGCCGATGACCGTATACTTGACCGAATTCAGAAATCCTGTCAGCAGGCTGTCGTCTGCAAAGACCGCCTGATAGCCCTTCAGGCTGAATCCGCTGGGCAGGAGAAAGGTCTTCCCCGCGTAGACGTCATAGGGATTTGACACCGATGCGATCAGCACGTAGTACAGCGGATACGCGACCAGGAAGGCAATGAACAGGCAGATAACCACCAGAAAGATGTCACTGGTCCGGTCAGATAGTCCTCCGACCCGTTTTGCTCTGGTTCCCGTTTGCTTTGTCATAGTAGTTCCCCTCCTCACACAAAACTCACATCTTCATTCAGGCGCTTGGCCAGCTGGTTCACAAGAATCAGCAGGACGACATTTACCACGGTATTGAACAGCCCCACCGCCGTTGCGTAGCTGTACTTGGCGTTTTCAATGCCCTGCTGGTAGACGTAGACTGCGATCACATCGCTGGTTGCCTTGTTCAGATCGGTCTGCAGAAGCCAGACCTTTTCAAAGCCGATGTTCATCAGGTTTCCGGCGCTCATGATCAGCATCAGGACGATGGTGGGCATCAGTTCCGGGAGGTCGATGTGCAGGATCCGCTGCATCATCGAGGCCCCGTCGATCCTGGCCGCCTCGTACTGCGAAGTATCAATGCCGGCGAGGGTAGCGGCGTAGACGATGATGCCCCAGCCCGCATCCTGCCAGATGCCGGATGCAATGTAGATCGTGCGGAAGGCAGAGGGCTCAGAGAGGAAGTCGACCGAGGTCCCCAGGATCAGATTGATCAGCCCGCCGGAGGGGCTTAAGAAGATCCGCAGCATACCGCAGACAATCATTGTGGAAATGAAATGAGGCGCATACAGGATCGTCTGGACGGTGGTCTTGAATTTTCGGAACCGCAGCTGATTGAGCATCAGCGCCAGAATAATCGGGATCGGGAAGCTCCAGAGCAGGCTGTAGAGGCTCAGCAGGAACGTGTTGCGGATCATTCTGCCGCAGTTCGGGGAGCGGAAGAACCGCTCAAACCACTTCCAGCCGACCCACAGGCTCCCTGTGATGCCGCGGCTCGCCTTGTAGTCGCGGAAGGCGATCTGGATCCCCCACATGGGAATGTACTTATAGATGATGGTCAGGAGCAGCGGAATCGCCAGCATCGCGTACAGCTGCCAGTGCTTGGCGAGCTGAACGCCCAGACTCTTCCCCCCAGTCGGCACCACTTTTGACACCCTGCCCTCTTGTCTCTTTTTCATGGTCTCCTCCTTATCCGGCGCCAATGTGAAACGTTATGTTTGTGAAACGTTTTTTGCACATCCTCCTTATACCAATTCCCCTGCATTTCCGTCAACCGCTCCTCCCGGATTTTTTCGCATTTCTCCTTATTATCCAATATTTTTCCACGGTACTTGTTAAAAACGACAAGTGTGAAACGTTACATGTTATTTTATTTGATTTCATGAAAGCATCAGGGTATAATCGGAGCAGTACCGGAGTTCATCCGCAATGGCCTTTGGATCTTGCGGACATTTTCATGAAAGGTAACGCAGATGAAAAAGAAGAGTTCTTCCCCCACCATGAAGGATGTGGCAGCTGCCGCAGGGGTCTCCCTCGGCACCGTCTCCAAGGTCGTCAACGGCGCCCCGGTGGGGGAGGAGTACGCAAAGCGCGTGCGCGATGCCATCAAAAAGCTGGACTACCATGTCAACATCTATGCGCAGGGACTCAAGGCAGACCGGACCTACACGGTTGCCGTCCTGATTCCCAACACTGCCCATCCCTACTTCGGGGCGCTGACCTATTATCTGAACCTCGCCCTGCTCAAGCAGGGCTATCGGATGCTGCTGTGCTGTACCGGTTTCGATGTCAACCGGGAGCAGGAGTACATCAACATGGTCCAGCAGAACAAGGTGGATGGCATCATCGGTCTGACCTACAACCCAAGTCTGGAGATCGGGGAGAACACCCCTTTTGTCTCCATCGACCGGATCATCGCCCCGAATATCCCCTGCGTCGCCAGTGACAATTTCGCAGGCGGGAATCTGGCGGCAGAGAAGCTTGCAGCCCTCGGCTGCAAAAACGTCTGCTTTCTGCGCATCGGCTCCGATCTGAACAACGAGCCGAACAAGCGCCGGGCAGGCTTTCAGAACGGCTGCGCCGCCGCAGGGCTCTCCTATTCCGAGAAAATCCTGCATGACGGGGATGATACCGCACAGTTCGGCGCTTTTCTGCAGGAGCACGTTCACAATGGGAAGCTCGACTTTGACGGGATCTTCTGCGTGACAGACGGTCTGCTCTACGACATTCGAAAGCTCCTCTGCGAAATGGGCATGCGCATCCCGCAGGATGTGCAGATGATCGGTTTTGACGGGATCCGGGACTTCTTTGACAAGGATTACACCTGTTCCACAATTGTGCAGCCGGCGGAAGCCATCGCGCAGACCTGCGTCAGCACCCTGTTAAACCGCTCCGCAGAGAACAGTACGCCCTCTCTGATCTGCCTGCCGGTCTCCTATGCCCCCGGAGGGACCACCCGGGACTGATGCCGCCAGAGAAAGGAAAAGGCACAGCCCGCAGGCAGCGCAAAAAAGGAGTAAGCGTAACAACCACCGTACCCTGACTATGACGAGCCTCCTCTGTAGAATGAAGCCAGGAATCAACTAGCTCATGCTACAGAGGAGGCTTTTTATGAACACAAGCACAGCAGCCTCTTCTCGTATTCGGATGAGGGTGCTACCGCCCGTATGATTGCAAATTCCATTGCAACAACCGCAGAGCTGAATGGCGCAGACCCAGAGTGCTGCTTCCTGTATCTGCTCATCGAAATGCCGAAGTACCAGAAGCGGGGAGACAGTCCAGACGAGTATCTTCTAAAGATGATGTGCTGGTCCGAAGAATACAAGGCCTTTGAAGTCGAGTCCTGTATCCGCAGAGTTCTGAAGAACGATGGAATTCCGGTGTACTTCCAGCCGATCTGGGACGCGAAGACCGGCGCCATCGTCGCCGCGGAGGCACTGATGCGGGTCACGGACCAGGAGCTTGGCTACGTGCGCCCGGACATCCTCGTCGCCACCGCCGAGCGGTGCGGCCTCATCGGGGCGGTGGACCTGCAGGTGCTCGAAAAGGTCTGCCGGTTCATCCATGACTGCCGCCCCCAGGACCACGGGCTGAAGTACGTGGAGATCAACATCTCCGTCGGCGAGATGCTCGGCGCAAACCTCGCACGGGACTACACGGACATGCTGCACCGCTACGGGGTGCCGGTGGAGATGATCAACATCGAGTTTCTCGAGACCTTGCGCAATGATGACTCCTAGGTCTTCCAGCAGGCCAAGAAGAGCCTGCAGGACGCCGGCTTTGCCTTCTCCCTCGATGACTTCGGCACGGAGTTCTCAAACATGGGCCGGCTGTTCAACAACAATTTCACGAACATCAAGATCGACAAGAGCCTTCTCTGGGACGCGGACAAGGATCCGAACTCGAGGGAGCTCCTCGCCTCGCTGACCGAGATGATCGAAAAGATGCGCTTCGTCCCGCTGCAGGAGGGCGTGGAGACGAAGGAGCAGCTCACTCTCTAGATAAATTTGTACATAATCCACAATGAGCCTTAATCTATAGGGGTTTGAGAGTAAGACCTCTGTGAAAAATGTATGCTTTAACATTACAACAGTGCATGACTACGGGTGAAATCGGTGTCTCTGGAGGTCCGGACACCTATGATTTCTGTGTTCAGGGTACAAAAAGAAAAGCATCCTCTTAATTGTCTGACAATAGTGACATTAGCTGTCAGTATAAGAAACGCGTTTCAATCTCCCTGCTTCACCATGGCTGCCAACCTCTCATGTCTAGCGGAGTCTGCCTTCGGTCCCACCCGGAGGCATCCCAAATTCCTTCGTACAGCCGATCCCATAGTTCGGAGCGCCGCTTATGCTTTCGTTCGGGGTCATATGCCCCATGGAGTAAATCCTGCGGCTACGCTCATGCTCTGTTTGTTTGAGAGCACCCCTGTAATTCAGTAAATCTCGGAAATCCCGGGGGACGCATCCCTGGATCCACACTGAAGTACATGGTGCGGTTAATACGTTACAGTTGAGGGGGAGTCATCCTAACGGTGTTGCCTGGTAGATAACCGCCCTGTTGGTCCTTGAAACTGTCTGCTGTCCGGCTGCGCGTTATGCAGGCATCATACCTGCCGCAGGATCGTGAATGACCTTAGACGGGTCAAAATCAACGCCTTTACGGAGGATTGCGTGGAAGATCCTCAAAGCCTTGCATGCCACTACTACGCGCGCCTGACGCCGTTTTAGAGGGTTCGTTGTCCGTGTGGTGTATTTGACCTGTAAGGCCTTAAATGCACTGTTCCAGGCTATCAGAGACCCCGCAGCTTCATACATGACTCGTCTTAAGGCAGAACGCCCTCGCTTGCTGATGCGATGTTCACCGACCTTCTTGCAGGATTCGTTGTTAATCGCATTCAGTCCGGCAAGCTTCACCAGCTGCTTGGGATCGCTGAAGCGGTTGACATCGCCCACCTCTGCAATGAATCCCACAACTGTCTGCATTCCGACTCCGCGTATACTCAACAGCTTGTCGACGTTAGGAAGCCGGCGAACCTGCTCTTCAAGTTTCCTGTCAAGCTCCTCCAGCCGTTCACTGTTCCTGCGGAAATCCTCAAGAATGTACAGGAAGGCAACTTTTTCAGCGGCGCAATAGTCCAGCCACATGTTTGCTGCAGCGGCCTCCACAAGCTTTTCAGCCTTTTTCCTGCCGCCGGTGCCCCGCATCTTTTTCGATTTCCACAAGAGCAGAATTCCGTCAACGCCAAGTTCATATACGTCTCGAGGCAGCGATGCTATTTCCAGGACAGCCAGGCCGCCCTTGGAATCATACTTTGAATAGCAATTCAGGTATTCCGGGAAGTTTCTGCGCAGCCATGCCTGCATACGGTTCCGGGCCCTCGCCATGTTCTTCACAACGCTTTCCCTGACATTGAACAGGCTGCGGATCTCAGCGTAATCTCCCTGCGGATCATACGGTTCAAAGAAACGTCCTTCCCGCACCAGATCCGCAATGACTCGGGGATCCTTCTTGTCGTCCTTGCTTGGGGAGTTATCATCCAGCTCCTTCGATCTATGGACATGGAGTGTGTTCACCGTAACAATCTTGAAGCCCTTTTTGGTCGTAAGCGTAACAACGGACGTACCATGACCCGGATCAACCTCTTCTGTAGAATGAGGCTAGGAAACTACTAGCTGTGTTCTACAGAGGAGGCTTTTTTATGGACAAGAGACAGCAGATGGTTCGTGAGGAGAAGCTTCGCTATTGGAGGCCGATCATCAATGCGTACGAGAACAGAGAAACGAAGCTGATGTCGATTGCACAATGGTGCAGGGAGCATGAGATCAACGTCTCGCTCTTCTACTACTGGAAAAACGTGATCAGGGAGACGGACGCCAGTAACAGGAAGGCATCCTCTGTTTCAGTGCCAGAGACAGAGAACTTCGTAGACATCACCGATATCGTAAACGGACATGTACGCCCTGATGTCAATACAATAGGCTCGGAACCGGGTACTGCTGATGACTCGGGTTCCCGCAGCCGGTCGAACCACTCTGATCTTCCGCGGATCACCGGTACACCGGAAGAAGGAAATGCCGGATCTGTTCCAGGCAGGCCGGGAGGGCCTGCCGTGTCTCCGGAAGTTATCCTGGAGACACGGTCCTGTCGGCTCTATCTCTACTCTTCTGTCCGGCGCGAGACCCTCTCCATGCTTAAGGAGGCTTTTCATGTTTGTTGACGGCATCGGCTTCAGGAAGATCATTCTCTGCACGAAGAGGGTGGATATGCGCCGCGGCGTTGATGGACTCTCCGCTTATGTCATGCTGAACTATCACCTGGATCCAACGGACCGTGGAGTTCTCTATCTTTTTCGTGGCAGATCTGCCAGAACGATCAAGGGGATCTGCTTCGAGGGAATCGGCACTGTGCTCTATACGCTTCGCCTTGCGCCGGGAAACTCATTCCAGTATCCCAGGAATGCGGACGAAGCCAGATCTCTTTCTCCGGAGCAGTACCGTCAGCTCATGAGCGGAATCGCACTTGACGGTACCATCCGCGAAGTATACCCGCACATCGACATGCCTGATCAGGTGGCCGCAGAATCCCAGAGATCCTGAAAACACGCGGTTTTTGAACTTTCAGGCTACTTCAGTGGGGAGTATAAATATTCAGATATCTATACCCTTATTTTCGGTTGACAAGAGGGTATAGATATGTTACTATACTCCTGAGAACTGATAAGCAGCTCTCAGGAGGTCTGACATGGGTACCATTCATCTGAGACAGGGGGATACGGTATACGTTTATTCTTCACACAGCTATTGGGACAAGGAGGCTAAACAGCACAAGACAGACCGGAAGCTGATCGGGAAGCTTGATCCCGTTACAGGGGAGGTTGTGCCCACCAGGAAGTACGTTCGAAAGCAGGCATCGGCCTCCGACGCACCAGCAGAGCAGGCAAACTCTGTTCGGGCTGAAGGTTCGACGAAAACTTTGATTTCCAGAATAACAGAGCTGGAGGAGGCAAATGCATCTCTGCGGAATGAGAATACACAGCTGAGGAAGGCTCTCCGCGCCTATCAGGATGCCGTTCAGAAGGCCAGCGCAAGCCTTGCTTCCGTAGACAAAGAGGCCCGGTGATGGAAACCGAGATCCCTGTCCAGAGACTTCATAAGTACAACCTCCTGTACCAGTGTGGCGCTTTCAGTCCGAGCGACATCTCGAACATCTTTAGTGAGGTTATCGTGGATGACATCGTCAAGACGAACCGCATTGCAGCGCTGATAAAGGCAGCTGAAAAAGCAGCTGAAGATTATAAAGCGCTGCAAAAGGAAAATGAGGAACTCAAACAGAAGGAGCAGAATAAGGACGAGAACAACAAACTCGGACGTAGGAGAGCCTTTGGGGAAAAGGACGAGCAGCTCTCTGGGAAAGAACTCGAAACCGGGATTCCACAAGGCGGCAGCGAGGATGTGGAGACAGATCCGCTCACCGAAGAGTCTGACGCTGATGGAGAGCAGGCCAAAGACACGACAGGGACAGAAGAACCTGCAGAGCCAGCCAATGCAGACGAAAATGGGAAAGACAGTGACGGAAAAACTCAGGATGAGAATCCGTCCGGGAAAGGCGGAGCTGGCGAAAAAGACAGGAAACCCAGACGGAGCAGCCGTCCCCCGAGAAAACCGATACCCGATGAATCAAAGGAAAAACAGAAGCGCAAGCCAGGCATCTGGGAGCGTGATACGCAGAATCTCCCGCACAGAATCAGCTATGATGTGGATGATCTGACTCCGGAAATGATCGAAAAAGCAAAGTCTTTATCTAAGCTGGGATTCGAAGCAAGAGAAAAACTCAGTATAGAGGAGGCTCATGTCGTCGTGCTGACGATCATGAAACCAATCATCGCATACTCAGAGGATGTCAGCAACGAAGAAAAATCCGATCCTGACAGTCATGAGGTGAATCGTACGCTATACCGGCCCTACAGCGAGGGATATATCATGCCGGGATCCCGGGCAACCCCGGAGATCGTCGCCTTCATGTACTACATGCTGACCAGTATGAGCATCCCGTACAAACGCATCGCTGCTCTGATCTGTCACATGGGCTATCCCATGAAAACGCAGAAAACGGTTTACTGGTGCAATACCTGTGCCGCAAGATATCTGCTTCCCGTCTTCGATTATCTCGTCAGCTTCATCATAGCGGGCAAGTACATTCAGATGGATGAAACCACCTGGAGATCCATCTATGATGCTGAGAAGCCGGGAGAAAAGTCCTATATCTGGCTGCTGATTACAAGTGAGCTGCGGGAAGGTCCCAAGGCTGCTGCATATTTCTTCAATCCCTCCAGGGCTGAGTCATTTCTGGATGGTCTGTTTGCAGACTTTCTTCCGGATAATGACGCGGATCGTTCGGATACCGCAGGCCAGACAACTCCGCTGGAACAGGAAACGGAGCCCGATCCTACGGCAGTGACAGGAAATGCATCTGTCGTATGCAAGAACGACAAGTATGCTGCATATCCGGAACTGGAGCGCAAGTCTGAAGGAAAGATCGTAGTCTCATTCTGCCTTGCGCATCTGAGAAGGCCGTTCTTTCTTGCCTGGTTTATTGTAAAGATGGCCTCAAAAGACCTCATGAAAACGGAGGAAGGCAGAAAACAGCTGGCACAGACCTGGGAATGGAAAATCCTGCGCGAGATCAGCCTTGCCGAGAGCGAGGATACGAAGCTCAAGCGCCTGTCCGGAGAGGAGCGGGTTGCCGGAAGAATCAAAAACGTAAAGCCGCACCTGGATCTGGCCTGGCAGTACATCTGTGAGTATGAGGAGGCCTATCAGGCCTCGCTGCATGGTACTTCCTCTGATCAATCAAAACGAGTAACGATGACCGCGACGATGCGCAGGGCGATGAACTACTTTGAGGACTGCAAGAAAGGCGGTCACATCGACAGCTTCCTCTACGATTCTAACGTACCTGCGGACAACACTTACTGTGAAAGAAACATCCGTAGGATTGCTTTGCAAAGAAACAGCAGTCTCTTTTCTTATTCAGATGAAGGTGCCACCGACCGCATGATTGCGAACTCCATCGCAACAACAGCGGAATTGAATGATGCCGATCCGGAGTACTACTTCCGGTATCTCCTCATCGAGATACCCAAGCATCAGAGGCGGGGAGACAACCCAGATGAATATCTTCCAAAGATGATGTGCTGGTCCGAAGAATACAGGGCATACGAAGCGAAGCAGCGAGAAGCCACACAGGCCGGGAAAGGTATCAGTTTTCAATCTGAGACAGAACCCATCCTGGTAAATGGCCGGTGGATGCGAGATGGAAAGGTGGTCGGCCCATACCCGGCAGCATGATAACCTCCTGACAAACAGAATAACCCGAGTAGCCGACGTCTGCCGAACAGGCAGGCATCGGCCACTTGCAGTTGCATAAGTGAAACTGCAGAATTGAACGTCCGGCATGGTATTGTTCCCACCCGGGGAATCGCCATGCCGGACTTTCTTGTGTCTGGATCCATCGCTTCAGGGTGACAGGAGACTGGGACCCGGATGCCCAACCTATCCAGGTACACGGAGACGCCCATCACAACCGGCGTACCTGCAGGCCAGATCCGAACCTGCGCAGTTCATTCCCAGGGGATGCGTCGGCCGAAGGCAATACACCTGCAAAGAGATTCACCTCCGCTGTCAACCGCGAATCTCTGAAGTATTTGCGGTTACAACTGGAACCCTCCCCCCCTTAATGGTAACGCCTCATGCAGGTTTTGTCAGCGTACGCTGGTTGTTATGCTTACTTTTGGTCAGATACTGTTTGAAGCATAGCCAGTACACACCCGTGGGCTCACAGCCGATAATAACCTCCGTAAGGCCGCTCCTGGCCTGTATCTCCTCAATCCACTTGATGAGGAGCAAAAAGCCTTTTTCGTTGTTGGGGAAGAAGAAAGCCTTTTTGGTGTACTCCTCGCCCCGCCAGTTCATGGCCCGTGCATAGTTTTTCTCGGAGCCAATGTCAACTCCGATGATCAGATGGTGTTCTGATACTTGATGCAGCTTCTTTGCTCGTGTAGAATTCTTCATAGATGGTCTCCTTACCGTGTGTTGGATTGCGTCTCGATGGACGTCCTCCATGGTAACAGAGGCCATTTTAATTTCCTATTGGCGATTTACTGAATTACAGGAATGCTTTCGTGACGCAGCACGGCTGCCGGCTGATCCAGGGCTATTACTTCTCGAAGGCCCTGCCGGCACCGGAATTCATGGACTACCTGACATCCTTCCAGGGCGTGCAGACAGCAGGATAAACGACCTCATCCGCCCACACCAAGGGCAGCGCAAAATCGGGGAGGATGTTCTCTTTTTCCGATCTTCGCTGCCCTCTTCCATCCCGCGAACTGCCAGGAGGTATGACCTGACGTCGAAGCCAAGTTTTTCACGCGTCGATCCCCAGGTCTTCCCTGGTCGTCCGCGGCGTTTTTCGTCTTCCTATTATCAGATATCTCCTTGTCCACTGCCTCCTATGTTAGAATGTATTTATTCCAGAGACGGGATCCGAGACTTCAGCTTTTTCCCGTCTTTTGTTTTCCGGCAAGGAGGGTAGCCATGTCTGACTTTCTGACCACTGCAAACAGCGCTCCCATGTATGCAATCGCCCTGCTCATTGTCACGGCGGTCCTTTTGCAGTCGCTGGTCTTCCTGATCCGCGCCATCCGACGCGGGAAGGCCATCGGCATGGATCCGGCGCTTCTGAAGAAGACCGTCATCTCCAGTGCGGCCTTCTCCGTCGTTCCCGCCATCGCGATCCTGATCGGCGTCCTCGCACTGGCGCCCTCTCTCGGTATCCCAGTGCCATGGATCCGGCTCTCCGTCATCGGGGCGCTGCACTATGAGAGCTCCACCGCCGTGAACCTCGCAAGAGGCCTCGGGCTCGGAGAGCTCCCCTCCTCCCACATCACCGGCGGCGATCTCGCGAGCATCATGCTCGGCATGACGGTCGGCATTCTCTCCGGCTGCGTCTTCTGCCTGTTCTTCTTCAAGCGCTATCAGGGGAAGATCACCAAGGGCGCCAAGTCCGATCCGAAGCGGGCGGACATCCTCATGTGCTCCATGTTCCTCGGTATGATCGGCGCGTACCTCGGGGATGCGGTGTCCTATCTCCGGACGGTCACGGTCTCCTCCGAGGTGCGCACCCCCAACGTCCTGCCGCTTGTCGCCTTCTTTACGGCGATGGCAGCCAATGCGCTGTTTTCGTTCCTGGTCCAGAAGCGGAAGATCCGCTGGCTCGAGAACTACGCGCTCTCGTTTTCCATGGTCATCGGCATGGTCTGCGCGGTGCTCGGGCAGTTCCTGTTTCCGAACGCGTCGACGTTCCTGAACTGAGCAGGGAGGAAGGATTGAAATGAGCTATGATGCAAAGACCCACCGGGTCGGACGGATCTCCATGGCACTGATGATGGCACTTCTGCTTCTCTCGCCGTGCCTCGTCTGCCTGGTATTCCAGGAACCCTTCCACTTCACCCCCGGCTACTGGACCGCCCTCGGGGCGATCCTCGTCCAGTTTGTACCCAGCGGTGTGCTCGAGGTCATCACCTACTCCCCGATGCTGGGGACCGGCGGCACCTACATCGCCTTCATCACCGGGAACCTGGTCAATCTCAAGATTCCCTGCGCGATGAATGCCCGGGCGATCGCGGGGACCAAGGTCGGAACCGAGGAGAATGAGATCATCTCCACGATTGCGGTGTCCACCTCGGCGATCGTGACGACCCTCGTCATTGCCGTCGGCGTCCTGGCGATCACCCCGCTGACGCCGCTCCTCGAGAATCCGGTCCTGACCCCCGCGTTCAAGACGGTGGTGTACGCCCTCTTCGGCGCCATGGGCTGGACCTATCTGACGAAGTACCCCGTCATTGCCATCGTCCCCTGGGCACTCGGGGCGGTGCTGTTTTTCCTGATCCCGGCCCTGACCGGCAGCGTGTCGATCATGGTGGTGGTTCTCGCGGTGATCGCCATGGTATACGGGCAGGTGCTCTACCGCAGAAAGAAGGTATGAAATGCATCCCGGTCTGATTGTGCTGTGTGTCATTCTTGCCATCCTTGCCGCACTGGTGATCGTTGTCCTGGTGCGGACAGCCAGGGCAAAGTCCCCTGCGCCCAAAAAAAGGCTTCCCCCGTCGCGGAATAAAGAAGAGCAGGAAGCGCTCGCAAGGGACTTTGCAAGGCTCATCCAGATCCCGACGCCCTCCCACGAAGACGGCAGGACAGATGACCTGGAGCCCTTTGCGAGGCTCCAGGCCGAAGTCGATGCGCTCTTTCCGAAGGTGCGGGAAAACCTCGAAAAGGTGACCATCGAGGGCGTCCTGATCTATCACTGGAGGGGAAAGCATCCGGAGAAAAAGCCGATCCTCCTCATGGGACATCAGGACGTGGTGCCGGCGGATCCCAAAGGGTGGACGTATCCGCCGTATGGCGGCGAGATCCACGACGGCATCCTCTACGGCCGGGGGACCATGGATGACAAGTGCAACATCTTCTGTCAGCTTCGGGCCGTGGAGGATCTGCTCTCGCAGGGCTTTCTCCCGGATACGGATGTCTGGTTTGCCTACTCCGACAATGAGGAATCCAGCGGCGGAGGCGCCCAGAAGGCCGTGGACTGGTTCCGGGCCCACGGCATCACCTCCTTTGCCCTCGCCTGGGATGAGGGGGGCGCGGTCGTGGACAAGGCCATGGCGGGCATGGACCGCCCGTACGCGGTGGTCGGCATCACGGAGAAGGGCTATGTGGACCTGAAGATCACGGCAAGGGGCGCCGGCGGCCACTCCTCCACGCCGAAGAGAGACACGACGATGACCCGGCTTGCGGCATTTGTCACCGACGTCAATGAGCACAATCCCTTTGAGCGGAAATTCACGCCCCATGTCCGGGCGATGTTCACCAACATGGCACCGTCGTTCCCCTTCGGACTCCGGCTCCTGTTCTCCAACCTGTGGCTCTTTGAGGGACTTCTCACCAAGCTCATGCCCAAGATCAGCTCCCAGGCGGGGGCGCTGCTTGGGACCACCTGTGCGTTCACGATGGCAAAGGGCTCCGATGCCGCAAACGTCATCCCCTCCGAGGCGTATGTCATCGCAAACCTGCGCCCCGGCTTTACGCAGAACGCCAAGGAGTCGGTGGCAGCCCTGCAGAAGGTGGCGGACCGCTATCAGCTGGAACTGACGGTCCTAAAGAGCCGCGATGCCTCCCCGGTCACCTCCACCGAGGGAACAGCCTATCAGTACCTGGTCTCCTGCATCCGGCGCCGCTTCCCGGACTGCGGGGTCTCCCCCTATGTCATGACCGGCTGCACCGACAACCGTCACTACGCGACGATGTCCGACCAGTGCCTTCGGTTTTACCCGGTCCGGCTCACGGACCAGCAGCTCTCCTGCATGCACGGCGACAACGAGTGCATCAGCATCGATGCCCTCTCGGATGCCGCGGACTTCTATGAGGACTTCCTGAAAAACTACGTCGGAGCGTGATGCCCAGGCAGCACCCCCGGTCAACATTTCGATTCTCCAAACAGCTAGTACCGATCATCGGTACTGGCTGTTTTTTGTGTTCTCTCCCTGTGCCGCAATTTTATCAAGGTACCTTACATTTATCTCCGGCTTCTGCTATATTGGTGTCTGACAGACCAGACTGGAACAGATGACCTCCCGCAGGTCGGTGCCTGCGGGATCGAACAGGGTCAGGAGGGAAACATTCATGCTGCGTTACATGAAGAAATACTGGTGGATGGGCGTTGTCGCCGCGATGTTCATGGTTCTGGAGGTCTCCGCCGACCTCTATCAGCCCGGCGTGATGGCCGTCATTGTCGATGACGGCATCCTGGGCGGCGCGGGGGGCTCTCCCGACATCGCGCTGATCGAGCGGGAGGGTCTGAAGATGATCCTCGTGGTCGTGCTGGGCGGATTCAGCGGCGTCATGTGCGGCCTCTTTGCCAACCTGTGCGGCCAGCATTTCGCTGGCGATGTGCGCAAAGCCAGCTTCCGCAAGATCATGCACTTTTCCTTTTCCCAGACCGACACCTATTCCACCGGCTCGCTGATCACCCGGCTGACCAACGACATCACCCAGATCCAGAACTTCGTCATGCAGTTCATGCGCGGCGTCGTCCGCTGTCTCATGTACTCGATCGTGGGCAGCTGGTGTCTGCTCTCCCTCGACATCTCCTTCCGCACCGTCGTGTGGATCGCCATCCCGATGATCCTCGTGATCACCGGCCTCATCATCCTGCGCACCAGCCCGATGTTCTCCGTGCTCCAGGCAAAGCTGGACCACCTGAACAGCGTCATCGAGGAGAACGTCAACGGCATCCGCGTGGTCCGGGCCTTCGTCCAGGAGGACCGGGAGAAGAAGCGCTTTGAGGACGCCAACCAGAGCCTGGTGGACACGCAGATGAAGGTACTCGTCCTCATCTCCTGGCTCCGTCCCCTCATGAACATCATCATCAACCTGGCCATCGTGGCGATCCTCTGGATCGGCGCCGGCCGCGCCAGGGCGGGCAGCATGCAGCCCGGCACCATCATGGCCGCCGTCACCTACATGTCGCAGATCTTAAACGGCATGATGATGCTGGCGATGATCTTCCAGACCCTCTCCCGCGGCATTGCCTCCTGGAGACGAGTCAGCGAGGTCTTACAGACTGAGCCGGTGATCCAGGACGGCGAGGAGGCCGAAGAGCCCGCCGAGGTCGGAACCATCTCCTTCCGCGACGTGTCCTTTGCCTACCCGGGCATCCACACCAAAGTGCTCCACGGCATCAACCTCGACATCCACTCCGGCGAGACCCTGGCGATCGTCGGTGCCACCGGCTGCGGCAAGAGCACCCTCGCCTCTCTGATCCCCCGCTTCTATGACGCCACGGAGGGGACCGTCCTCGTAGACGGGCGGGATGTCAAATCGTATCCGCTGCAGGAACTTCGAAACAAGGTCACCGTGGTCCTCCAAAAGAGCGAGCTCTTCAGCACCACCATCCGGGACAACATCGCCATCGGAAAGTCCGGCGCCACCGATGAGGAGATCCGCGCCGCGGCGGTCACCGCCCAGGCGGACGGCTTCATCATGCAGCAGCCGGGCGGCTACGACACGGCGGTCGCCGAGGGCGGCATGAGCCTCTCCGGCGGACAGCGCCAGCGGATCGCCATCGCCAGGGCGCTGCTTCGCAAATCGGAGATTCTCATCATGGACGATTCCACCAGCGCCCTCGACCTCGAGACCGAGGCGGCGCTCAACCGCGCCCTCGCAGAGCGCCCCGGCCAGATGACCCGCATCATCATCGCCCAGAGAATCGCATCGGTCCGCCATGCCGACCGCATCGCCGTGCTCGACAAGGGCGCGGTGCTCGCCTGCGGCACGCACGATGAGCTCTACGAGTCATGTCCGGTCTACCGGGACATCTGTGATTCGCAGCTTGGACAGGGAGGTATGACCGCATGAGCACACAAAATTCCACTCCTTCTTCCCGTGTCGCAGCCAGGGGGTTTGGCCGGCGCTTCCCCGGCGAGCGCGGTGCCGTAGAAAAACCGGCGGACCGGAAAAAGACCATCGCCCGGCTCGTCCACTACTTCAAGCCGGAGCTCCCCATGGTCTTTGTCCTGATGGTCGTCACGGTGATCGGCGTGGTCGCCAGCGTCGTCGCTCCGGCCCTGCAGAGCAGCGCCATCGACGCGATTGACGACACGGATTTCGGTGACATCCCGCGGATGCTGATCGCCATGGCTGCCGCCTATCTGATCTACGGCATCTCCCTGCTCATCCAAGGCTACATCAGCGCCGCCCTCTCCCAGCGCATCATCCGCAAGCTCCGGAACGACCTCTTCTCCAAGATCGTCGACCTGCCCCTGCGCTACCTGGACAGCCACTCCCACGGGGACATCATGAGCCGTCTGACCAACGACGCCGAGAACATCTCCGACGTCATCTCCAGCTCCCTGTCCACCCTGTTCTCCGGCATCCTGACTCTCGTCGGGACGCTGGCGTTCATGCTCTACTACAACGTGCCGCTGACCCTGCTCTCCTGCACCACCATCATCGCGGTCGTTCTGGTCATCAAGTTCCTCGGCAAGTACATGAGCCGCTACTATGTAAAGCGCCAGATCCTGCTGGGCGAAGTGAACGGCGATGTGGAGGAGAAGGTGACCGACTTCCGTACGGTCACGGCCTACAACCAGCAGGAATCGGTGATCGAGAACTTCGAGAAGGAGAGTGACAGCCTCTGCCGGACCGGCATCATCGCCGACGTGCTCGGCGGTTCCGTCGGCCCCATCATGAACATGCTCAACAACTGCACCTTCGTCATCGTGGCGGTTTTCGGCGCCTGGTTTGCGGTGCGGGGCTGGATCACCATCGGCGTCATCTCCGCGTTCATCATCTACGCCAAGCAGTTCTCCCGCCCGATCAACGATCTCTCCCAGCTCTACGGGCAGATCGAGACCGCTCTGGCGGGCGCCGAGCGCATCTTCACCCTCCTCGACGAAGCCGGGGAGGACAAGAGCGGCACTGTCCGCATGACCGACCCGGAGGGCGTCATCGAGTTCCGCCATGTGAACTTCTCCTACATCCCCGGTAAGCAGGTGATCCGCGACTTCAACCTGAAGGTGGACAAGGGCAGGAAGATCGCCCTGGTCGGCTCCACCGGCAGCGGAAAAACCACGATCATCAACCTGCTGATGCGCTTCTACAACATCGACTCGGGCGAGATCACCCTGGACGGCGTCAACATCCACGACATCAAGTGCACCGACCTTCGGAACGACATCGGCATCGTCCTGCAGGACACGGTGCTCTTCACGGACACCGTGAAGAACAACCTGGAGTACGGCGCAAGGAGAAAGGACGGCTCCCCTGCGGTGACGCAGGAGGAGCTCGAGCAGGCCGCCCGGATGAGCAACTGCGACACGGTCGTGGCCGCGCTCCCGCAAGGCTACGACACCGTCCTCACCCAGGCCGGCGCGAGCCTCTCCCAGGGACAGCGCCAGCTCCTCGCCATCGGGCGGGCCTTTCTCTCCGACCCCCGCATCCTGATCCTGGACGAGGCCACCTCCAGCGTGGATACCCGAACCGAGAAGAACATCCAGGACGCCATGGTGAACCTGATGAAGAACCGCACCAGCCTCATCATCGCGCACCGCCTCTCCACCATTCAGGATGCCGACGAGATCGTCGTCATGGACCACGGCCGCATCGTGGAGACCGGAAACCACGAACAGCTCCTGCGGGCCAAGGGCGCCTACTACCGGCTGTACATGACCCAGTTCGCCGGGAAGGTGACCTGAGTGGAAAGCGATCGTACTTGACACCAAGCAGACCGACAAAAGGCCGGGAAGCGGATGGATTCCATCCGTCTCCCGGCCTTCTTCTGTGCCCGTATTCCTGTTTTCCTGTCCGCGTCGGGGGCGCCTCACCCGCTCTCCTTCGGATCCTTCAGCCACGAGGTGACGAGCTTTGTCATCAGCACCTTCAGCTGCTCCTGTTCCTTTGGTGTGAGCGCCTGGAACAGCTCCTCCGCGTCATCCTTGCGAAGCTCCGCCGCCCGCTCCCTGCCCTTGTCCGTCAGGACCAGGTCCATGCGCCTTCCGTCCTGGGAAGAGCGCGCCCTGGCGATCAGCTCCTTTTCCTCCATCTTGCTCAGGATCTCGCTCACCGAGCCCGGCTGGATCCCGAGCCGGCACTGCAGCTCCTTCTGGGACATGCCGCCGGTCTCCGAGAGGATCCGCAGGATCCGCTCCTGTCCATGGGCCTCATTTCCCCGCGCCCTGTGAAAGAGGTAATGTCCGCTCTGCCGCATCAGCCCGTAGAGCGACTTCTCCGGCGTGCACGCATGCGGAAAACCGCCATCGTGGGGATGTCCGCACCGGCCGTGGCCGTCATGGCAGTGTCCCTCGTGACCGTGTTCCGGTTCTTCGTGCTGTGATCCGCCGTCTCTGTAATCCACCAAAATTCTCCCTTCCGCCAAATCCGCTGGCTCTTCCGCTTGCGTAGGCATCTTACCCATTGATCATACCGCCTGTACGGCAAAATGGCAAGGTACCTTATCAAATGAAAGCAAGGAAAAGTGCGCCGCGCTCTCCCGGGGCGCCCCAAAGGCCGTCTGCTGCCTGACGATGCCTGCGTTATTAACCATTTCACAGCTTTCTCACCGACTGTTCACGGATTCGACGCAGCATTTTAAGGTCTGTTTTAGGTAATCTCCGTACACTTTTCCCCATCCAATCCACCAAAGCCCCGAAACAGCAAAGGAGGGAACGATGACAGCCTATCAGAACACATTTGCACGGGTCGAGCTGAAGTATCTCCTGGACAAGGACCAGTACCTGGCCTTTCGGGAGCGGACATCCGATCTTGCCGCGGAGGATGAATACGGGTGGACCCAGATTCTGAACATCTACTACGGCACCCCGGACTACCGCCTGGTCCGGGCCTCCCTGGACCGGCCGGTGTACAAGGAAAAGCTGCGGCTGCGCACCTACGGAACCCCGGAGAACGCCTCCCCCGCCTTTGTGGAGCTCAAGAAGAAGTACCGGGGCATCGTCTACAAGCGGCGCACCCAGCTCCCCTACCTGGAGGCGAGGCGCTTTGTGGAACACGGCCTCCTCTCTCACGGCCCGGATCAGATCGAGCGGGAGATCTTCTGGTGCCTCGCCTACTACCGGGAGCTCGTCCCCGCGATGGTCCTCTCCTATCGGCGCCTTGCCCTGGCTGGCAGGGAGGACCCCGCCCTGCGGATCACCTTTGACACGAAGCTCCAGTGGCGGTCCAAGCCCACAGATCTTCGCCTCGGCCCCGGCGGGGCGGACCTTTTGGCGCCGGACGAGGTCCTGATGGAGATCAAGGTGGGCGGCATGCCGCTTCCTTTGGTCAGCACCCTCAGTGATCTGAAGATCCGCCCCGTCTCCTACTCCAAGTACGGGCGGGCCTACCGGCAGCTTGTCAAAGGGAAGGGAACCGCTCCCTGCACCGCCGCATCCCGCAGCCTGTGACACCACTTTGATGAAAGAAAGGAGAACACCATGACCATCCTGTTTACCGCTCTCCTCACCGGGGATACCCCCACGCTGGGCGTCTTTCTGCTCTGCACCTTTGCCTCCCTCCTTCTTGGCGCCCTGATCGCCTTTGTCTGGTCCCGGAAGGCCTCACTGAGCCGGGGACTTCTCCTCTCCCTGATCCTCCTCCCCGCCATCGTGCAGGTCGTCATCATGATGGTCAACGGCAACATCGGCGTCGGGATCGCCACGGCCGGGGTCTTCACCCTGGTCCGCTTCCGCTCCGCCGCAGGGAGCGCGGAGGAGATCACCGCGATCTTCCTCTGCATGGCAGTGGGCCTTTTGGCCGGCATGGGATACCCTGCTGCCGCGGCCCTGTTTTCCCTGATCCTGTGCCTGGTGTTCCTTTTGCTGCACCGGCTCCCCCTGGGCAAGCCAAAGAGCCGGGAGCAGGTGTTGAAGATCACCATCCCCGAAAACCTGGACTTCGAGCACATCTTTGACGACGTGCTGGACCGGTATACCGACCGCTGGGAACTCACCGAGGTGCGCACCAGGAGCCCGGGGAGCCTCTATCGCCTGCAGTACACCTTAGAGCTCTCTCCCGATGCCTCGGTACAGGAACTGATCAATGACCTGCGGGTGCGAAACGGAAACCTGGAGATCAGCTGCGGGCGGCCCGTCACCAGGACCGATCTGCTCTGACGCCCCACCTGTAAACAGAAAGGAGACCCAACATGAAGCGAAATACCGTTGTCTGTCTGCTGGCCCTGCTCCTGACAGCAGGTTCCTCCCTCTCCGGCTGTGCGGCCGCGGCAGGAGATCCATCTATCGCGGCCGCAGCCGCGGTGTCCGCCGCCTCCGACACGGATTCGGGTGCTGACACGGATTCCGACACCGACGCGGGCGGGGAGGAGAACGGGGATACCGAAACAAAGGCCACTGCCCTGATCACCACACGCAGCGACCTGGACCTTGCAGACATGTTCACCGAGCGGGATGAGAGCGGAACGTATGACGAGGAGGATGTGACCGCCGTGATCACCCTGCGTGGGGATGCGGTCTTTATCGACGGGACCGGCGCCGCAGCCGACGGCACCACCGTCACCATCACCGAAGCCGGCGTCTACGTCCTCTCCGGCACCCTGGACGACGGGGAGATCATCGTCGATGCCGGGGACACCGACAAGGTGCAGCTCGTCCTTGACGGCGTCGATATCACCAACGCGGACGGCCCCGCGATCCTCGTTCGCTCGGCGGACAAGGTCTTTGTCACCCTGACGGAGGGCTCCGAGAACACCCTCTCGGACACCGGGGAGGCCTACGCCGCAAACGAGAGCCTCTCCTCCAACCTCGACGGCGTCATCTTCGCAAGGCGGATCTGGTCCTCAACGGGAGCGGGAGCCTCTCGATCAACGCCTCTTATGCCAACGGCATCGTGGGCAGAGACGACCTGAAAATCACCGGCGGCACCTACACCATCACGGCGGCGGACAAGGGGATCGAGGCCAACGACTCCATCCGCATCGAGAACGCGGACATCACCATCGATGCCGGAGACGACGGCATCCACACGGACACCGATGACACGGCGGGGAAGGGCTATGTCTACATCGCCTCCGGCACCCTCACGATCTCCGCGGGGGATGACGGGATCCATGCCGCCACCGCCCTGGTCATCACCGACGGTTCCCTCACCGTGGTCACCTCCTATGAGGGCCTCGAGGGGGACAGCATCGACATCACCGGCGGAGACATCGACGTCACCGCCTCGGATGATGGACTCAACGCCGCTTTTGGCTCCTCCGAGACCGAGGGCGCTGCCCCGCAGGGCGGCCGCGGGGGCGGCATGGACAAAGCCGATGCCTCCTGTCTTTGCATCTCTGGCGGCAGCATCCACGTGACGGCGGGCGGGGACGGCATCGACACCAACGGGACGTTCCTCCTGGAGGGCGGCTTCCGACAGCGGAAACGGTGCCCTGGATGTGGGGAGCCGTGCGACGGTGACCGGCGGCACCATCGCCGCAGCCGGCGGCGCCGGGATGGCGGTCACCTTCGGGGAGGACTCCACCCAGTACTCGCTCCTCTACTACTTCCCGGAGACCATCTCCGGCGGCACCGAGGTGGTCCTGACCGATGCAGAGGGCAATGAGGTGCTCTCCTTCACCCCCAGCAAGGACTTCTCCTCCATCGTCCTTTGCACGGAGGATCTGGCGGAAGGGGAGTACACCATCACCGCGGCTCCTACAGCGACACCGTGACCATCGACAACATCTCCGCCCAGGCGGGGACCATGCGCCAGACGTCCCAGGAGCGGGGCGGGCGCGGAGCAGGTTCTGGAAAAGCCAGGGAGGATTTCTCCGCCGATGAGAGCGCCTGATCCCAGGGCGCCTACGTCTCTCACATCAAACAGCACCAAAAACGGGGCAGACCGCCATGTACCAGCGTGTCTGCCCCGTTTGGGTGTGATAAAGAATTCGGTTGTGGAAATGCTGCAGCAGCCTGCCGCAGCCGCCTGCTCAGCCCGGATCCCCGCCCTCTTTTGTCTCCTGCTGCCGCCTCTGGCGGAGCATCTGGGAGAGGGAGACGAGGTTTGTGACCACCGTCATCGCCGCAAAGAAGGCACCGGTGTAGGAGTGGTAGACCAGGTAGTAGAAGACCCAGGGCACAAAGGTCACCGTCACCAGGATCTTGAACCGGATCGGATCCTTCGTGTCCATGAACAGAATGTAGACCGTGCAGACGAGGAACGGAAGCCAGGTCACCAGGGTGGCATCCCCGAAGCGGAGCGTTAAGACCAGCTGCACCCCGATCAGCAGGAGCTTCACCGGCCAGTTGATCCTGTCGTAGTAGCCCAACAGGTTCCGCACCACCGAGAGCACGTTGCTGATGGCCCCGGTGAAGGCGCCCAGCAGGGTCATGGAAAAGGTCTGCATGCCCAGCTGCAGGGTCTGCCAGAAGAGGATCTTCTTCTTTTCCTTCACGACCCCCGAGTAGATCTGCACCATGGATGCCGCAAAGTCGATGATGTTTGCTGCAATGACGGCCCAGGCGGCCTGTTCCCCGATGTTCACAACCGTTCTCCTCCTCTTCCTTTGGTCAGCGGATTTCCCTCCAGAACTGCCAGAACTCCGCCTCGCTCACTGCCCCGCCGCAGGAGAGGATCTGGTAGTCCTCCCCGCGCCAGGTATAGCGGATGGCGGTCTCCTGATACCCCGCACGCAGGTAGAAGGCCTTCCGCCGAAGGCGTTGCCTGGCATTGGGCGTTCCCTCTTCCGGTTCCTCGATGTCCACCAGGATGCGCTGCCCGGGCTTCTGCGCCCGGATCAGCCGCAGGATTTCGGAGCCGTATCCCTTGTCCCGCTCTTTTTCCTCCACCGCCAGGTACGTGATGTGCGAGAGGTCCCGGTTGTTCAGAAGGCAGCAGAAGGCGGCAAACGTCCCCTCCCGCAAAAAGACAAAGACCTCCGAGGTGCCGGAGGTGTCCCCCGTCATCATCGAAAAGGGAATGCGCTCCTGCGGGGGAAAGGCCCTCTGGTAGAGGGCTCGCGCCGGCTCCAGCATACCCGGTACTTCCTGTATGGGCCGAATGGTCAGCATGTCACTTCACTCCTGTCATAGCCGCAGCGCGGATTTTTCAGCAGAAGGCCCCGTCCCGGACTGCCCTGGCGATGGAGAGGTCCTTCCGATACAGCGGGATCAGCATCGCCTGGGTTGCGTGGTACAGATCCGACTTGCCCGGCCAGACTGTGGTCAGCAGCTGGTTGTGCTGATCCATCTGATGGAACCAGGAGCCGTGCACGTGGTCCATGACCTTCTCATCCAGGTACTGCAAAAAGGCGCTGTAATGGTCCGCATACACCTGTTTCCCCGTCACGTAGTAGAGGGTGCTGGAGGTGTTGATCGCCTCCGCCAGGGTCCAGTGCATCCTGTCGTGAACGACGGGCTTCCCGTTCCAGTCCGTCGTGTAGACGATGCCCGGCGCGCCGTCCGCGTTCCACCCGTCTGTGACGGCCCGGTTGTAGAGCTGCTCTGCCGCCTCCACAAGAGGCGCTGCCTTCTCGGAGATCTTCCCGTCCGCTGCGGGATAGGCCGACATGGCATACTGGGTGATGAGTCTTGCCCACTCGATGCCGTGGCCCGGGGTAGCCCCGTAGGGCTTGAACGGATCATCGGGGCGGTCCCGGTTGCAGTCCAGATCCGGCATCCAGTCACTGCTGTAGTGCTCCGGGATGCGCCAGTTGTTCTCCTTTGCCCAGACCAGGACCCGGGAGATGATGCGCCCTGCCCGCTCCCGCCAGATCTCGTCTCCGGTCGCATCCGCCGCGGCGAGGAAGGCCTCCACCGTGTGCATGTTTGCGTTGAGACCGCGGTAGGGATCGCAGACCGTGAACTCCGTGTTCCAGGTGTCAAAGGTCAGGCCGTTCTCCTCGTCCCAGAAGCGGCGAAGGAAAGTCTCTGTGGCCTCTTCAAAGAGCTCCTTTGCCCCGGGGCGCCCCGCCAGCATGGCGGAACTGGACGCCAGGATCACAAAGGCGTGGGCATAGCACTGCTTGTCGGGAAGGTAGGTCCCGTCCGCCCGGATGCCGGGATACCAGCCGCCGTTTGCGTCATCGTGGAGTTCCCCTGCAAGGCCCCGCAGGCCTGCGTCGGCCAGTTCTTCTGCGCCCTCATGTCCCAGGAACGTGCCCAGGCTGTAGACATGCACCATGCGGCTCGTGATCCAGGTCTCCCTGGGGCGGTCCGTCCAGGGCGTGCCGTCATCCCCCAGGTAGTAGGAACTCCCCCCGGGAGAGGGGAACCGGTGCCCGAAAGCCAGGAGGTTGTCCCTGGCTCCCTGTAAAAATGCTCTGTTTTCTGCTGTGCCGATCTGATACTTCGGATTCATTGCCCCCTCCTTCAAATATAAACCAAATGGTGTTTCCCCTTATTCCCCGCAGTCTGCGGTCTCATACACGCTCCGCACCCGAAGCGGCGCGCCGGCGTAGGTGTTCCCGGGATCCGTGAAGTCCCGCCCCGGCAGGACATGGAAGATGTGCTCTCCGGCCTCCATGTCGACAAAGTTGTCGTCGAGGCGAAGGATCCCCTCCTTCGTCTCAACTGCCACTGCCCTGGCAAAGGCTTTGGCGCGCACCGTGATCACGTCCCCCTCCCGGACAACCGACAGCTCCGGGTCCAGGAAATGGTAGTGCTTGGGCGCGCAGAACAGGCTGGTGCCCTGGCTCACGGTCTTTCCGCCGATGACCAGCTCATAGAAGAGGTGAACCGTGAGCGGATCCTCCCCGTTGCAGTCCAGATGCGGCAGCCAGGTGCCGCCAAAGGCAGGAACCGTGATGTCCCAGCTTCCCTCCCGGACAACCGAGGAGTCCGGGTTCCGCAGGGACCAGCGCACCGTGCAGGCAAGCTCCTTGGCGGTCTCGTTGGCCACGTGCAGGTCCGCTCCCAGGTCGATGTCGACGGGAAGCGAGTTGGGGAAGGGCTTTTGGTCGATCTCACCGTGCTCCTCACAGGAGAGCAGTACCTTCGCAAACATGCGCTTTTCCGCGTAGTGCAGGGCCTTCCAGTTCCCGTAGTAGTCGAGGCTCGCCCAGGAGGCCACCGGCCAGATGTCGTTGAGCTGCCAGACCACGGTTCCCATGCAGGTTCCCCGGAACCGGCGGAAGTGCTCCACCCCGTAGCGGATTGCATCCGCCTGCAGAAGCTGGGAGCAGTAGATCAACTCGTCGAAGTTTTTGGGGTACAGGTAAGTCTGGGAGAGATAATTCAGGATCTTTCCGTTGGCCGCGCTGTTTCTCTGGTGCATCTCCATGACGCGGGAGAAGATGTTCCGGTCCTCGGACCGCGTAAAGCGCCGGATCGTCTGCAGTGCCGGGAAGGACTGGAAGCCGAATTCCGAGAGGAAGCGGTAGTGATGGCTCCGGTAGGCCGTAAAGGGCTCGCTCCCGTGCCAGACGCCCCAGTAGTGGGTGTCCCCCACGTTCTCCGCGTTGCTGTTTTCAAAGTTCCCGCCGGAGGAAGGGGAGGACGGCCAGTAGAACGCATCCGGATCCTCCTCTGCAACCCACTTCGGGATCTCGCACTCAAAGAGGCGGATGTAGTCGTAGTACTGCTTCTTGGTCTTTGGCCAGGCCCAGGTCTCGTACTGGGTCTCCAACTCGTTGTTGCCACACCAGAGTGAGAGGCAGGCGTGGGAGCGGAGCCGGCGGATGTTCTGGCGGATCTCCAGGGAGATGTTCTTCTCAAAGGCTGCATCCAGCTCATAAGCGGCACAGGAGAACATCATATCCTGCCAGACGAGAATTCCCTTTTCATCGCACAGGTCATAGACAAAGTCGTCGCAAAAGTACCCGCCGCCCCAGATGCGCATGCAGTTGTGGTGGGCCTCCTTTGCAGAGGACAGAAGAAGGTCTGTCCGCTCCCGGGACTGCCTGGTCAGGATGCTGTCCTCCGGGATGTAGTCCGCGCCCATCGCAAAGATCGCAAGGCCGTTCACCGTGATGGCAAAGTTCCGGGACGGGACCTTCTTTCCCTCCCGGGGGATCCTGGCCGTCATGTCACCGCCGTCCGGGTAAAACATGTGCTTTCCGTCGTCGTAGTCCGGCTTCTGCCCCTTCATGTGGGGATCATACTGCTCATCCGGGATGGGATCGGTGTTGACCGTCACGGTGCGAAGGCCGATCCTCCGATTCCAGCGGTCCAGGACCTTGTTCGATCCGGCGCGGCGAAGGGTCACCTCCACGCCGTACAGGGGCTGCTCCCCGTAGCCGTTGGGCCACCAGAGCTGCGGATCCGTTACGGTAATAGAAAGCTTCAGGTGATCCGCGCGAAGGGTGGTGGAGAGGGCGGTCAGGTTCTCCGAGCGGGTGGTGTTGACTCCGATGCGCACCGGCGCACTCAAAACCTGGGTCTTCTTTCCATCCGGCGCGGTGAGGACAAGGCATGCCTCCACGGGATCCTCTCCTGCCTCCGGGAGCCACTCGGCCTCGCAGTCGACAGCAAGGTCCACCTGCTCCACCCGGTTTCCGAGGGCAGTGTGCTCCGCCACGTGGTGCACCTGCCGGATCTGCACTCCGGCAATCCTGGCGCAGGAGATGCCGATAAGGGACACCGGGCGGAACAGTCCCGCATCGGGAAGTCTCGGGCCCCAGTCCCAGCCAAACATGCAGGCCGCCTTCCGGATGTGCGGAAAGCCCGGCATCGCATCGGAGGAACCTCCGATGGGATCCGCCGCATAGGCCTCCCGGATAAACCGGTTGGGCGAGTGCAGAAGGACCCGAAGGTGCAGAGCCCTGCCCGCAGGCGCTGCCTTCACCGCAGCGGTGATGTCAAACTCATAGACCCGGTTCATGTTTTGGGTGCTGCCAAGCAGCACCCCGTCCAGCGTAATATCTGCGATGGTGTCGATGCCGTCAAAACGAAGGAAGATCCGGTCCTCGTTCCGAAGAGCCTCCTCCGGCACCACCTCGGTCTCGTAGGCGAAGTCGTTCTCACAGAGCTTCGTGGCATCGAGTTCATTGTCCCGATCAAAGGGATCCGGCATGAGCCCCTGCTCCAGCAGGGTTGCATACACGGTGGAGGGAACCTTCGCCGGAATCGGCTCCTCCTTGATGTGATAGACATTTTCCCCCAGGACCGTCAGGGTCCAGCCGCTGCTTAGTTTTTGTATCTGCATCTGATTCTCCTCTGCGTGATATGACGTTTGGGAGCTGCTCCCCGAGGGATATCATACCCCGTTACCTGTGGCCTGACAGCCGGGATTTTTTAAGAATTTCTGCGCTCCGTTCTTGCCATTTCCCCATTTCCCGCTACAATAGGGACAGTTACCACAACAAGACACGAGCAGAGTAGAATTTTCCGCGTCAAGTGCCGGCTGAACAGGGAGTTGTCAGCCGGACGAAAGATCCCGGCACTGGGATCTGCGGTGGAAGGTTCGCATCCCGCTGCTGCCAAGGCGGAATCGCTCCTCCTGACGCAGTATGTCGAGAACAAGCTGCAAAGGAGGTTTTTTCATGTCTGAAAACAGTGCACGCAGCCATACATCCGCCTTCTCCGTCCAGGTCCTGGTCTTTCTCGGCCTCATGGGCGCCCTTTCCATCGTCCTCTCCTTCGTGGGGACCATCCGGATCGGGAACTACCTTCGGGTCGGCTTCTCCGATCTGCCCAACCGGCTGAACGACTTCCTGCTGGGGCCCTTCCTCGGCGCCCTCTTCGGCGGGGTCATGGATATCGTGAAATACCTGCTGCAGCCCACCGGACCCTTCTTCCCGGGGTATACCCTGAGTGCGGTCTGCGGCTCCCTGATCTTCGGTTCCATCACCCACGGGATGCACGGACACAAGCTCTCCCTCGGCCGGATCTTTGCCGCAGAACTCCTCATCAAGGTTTTTGTCAACATCGGCATGAATACCGCCTGGAGCTGCATCCTCTACGGCAACACCCTGATGGCCATCCTGCCCGCCAGGATCGTTGCCAACCTGATCCAGCTTCCTCTGGACACCGCCGTCATCTACTTTGTCCTGTTCTCCCTCGAGAAGTCCAAGGTCCTCTCCCGGATGCAACTCTGGCTCCGGCCCGCTGCACACCACGCCTGAGGCTGGGTAAAGGCACACTCCCGCGGATCACAAATCCAGGCAATGGCAGAGGGACCATCAGTGCAGAATAGTCTGTCAACTTGTAAAATAGTAGTAATTGACAACTCCGGCTGATTCAGATAGAATTACATATGCTCTGAACGGAAGGGTTCCGCGAGAGTGAAACAAATCGAGGCGTGGCTCAGTTTGGTAGAGCGCTGCGTTCGGGACGCAGAGGCCGCAAGTTCGAATCTTGTCGCCTCGATGACGGAAGAGGCTCGGAAATGTTGAGAAATCAATATTTCTGAGCCTCCTTTTTGTTGCTGCGGATGACAGCCTTTTGAAGAGGTCTAAAATCTGATATCATGAACCGGTCGGCAGGGTGGTGCCGATGAATGTACGTGACGTGGCCGGTTTTCGTTCCGTTCGTGATCATGCTGTGTGCACGAATTCTGTCGTAGTTCTCGTAAGCGGAAAAGGAAAGCGGCTGCCCTGACCTTGGCAAATTAGGCAGCCGCTTCATTTAGCATTTCATTCGCCGGGGCAGAATCTCTGGACTCCAATGACTATTTCAGTCACTGGTGTGCCCCGTAAGTTGCGTGTCACGCCAGGGGGAAATCGCAAAAACGCCAACCACGGTCAACTTTTCATTAAAGGAGGAAAGGCAAATGACCAACTCAGAATATGACCAAGCTCTCACTTTTTGGATTCGCAAGGATCAGGGGGAAAAGAAGATGGATCCGGCAGCTCTTTACGCCTGGATTTCCGCCTTTCTCTCCTCCCACAGGGTTCTCGCTCTTGCGACCGGGGCAAATGATTACGTGCGCTGCACGCCGCTGGAATACACCTGGCATGAGGATGCCCTTTGGATCTTCACGGAGGGCGGGCTCAAGTTTAAGGGGCTGAGAGACAATAAAAACATCGCCGCTGCAATCTTCGACGTGGGCACTACCTTTACCGGCAATCTGAGATCCCTGCAGCTTGAGGGGACGGCAGAGGTTGTCGCTCCGGATTCCGTAGAATACAGCAGTGCTGCCGCCTTCCGGAAGATTCCGCTCTCCGCAATCAAAAAGCTTCCGGAACCGCTCTGGCTCCTGAAGATCACGCCGACGGAGATCACCTGCCTAAATTCCGATTGGCGTTAGTTAAGAAACGGGTTGATAAGCGATCGCCTAGCATGAGACCACTAATACCTCACTTTGAGCTCGAGCTGGGTACACTCCTATCCGTGCTGTGTTGCATCATGTAACAAAGCATCACCTAGATTGCCTAAACACATACACTCACTTGCCGAGTATGTGACTATAAATAACAAGATAGGCATTATGCGGAGAAGAAAAGAGCTCCAAATGGGGATTCTATATCTTCATCGGACATTATCGCGTCGAGAGTTCACCATGGAGGTTGTGGTATGGAACCCATCAACCCGGTTCTTTACTAACGCCTTCCGATTTCAAGAACGACGGATTTGGCGTCCGGCAGATCTGGCAGCGCGGATAAAACTCCCCACCAAGGTCCTGAGCCTGTTTTTCACCAGATTTGCTTTCTCACCTTCTGAACATAATAATGATTAATGGCGCTTATTTCTGTCATGGTGAGGGCATATGAGAGAAAAATCCGAAATTTGTTAAAACTCTGACCGCTGCAGCCGTCTGCTGCAGCCTGTTTGCCGGTGTTCTCCCGGTACAGGCAGCCGTAGGGGATGCGGCGTATATTGCCAAGACCAATCAGGCAATCATCACCGCCTACGTGGTCGAGGCTTTCATTTCTGGTTTTGAGGTGCCCCTTGCCATGCAGGTATCCGGGAAGCTGATCACCAGGGAGGTGGGGCCCTACTATGACGGCGATAACGAGATCACCTATCAGTATGATGCGCAGGGGGATATCATTTCCGGGAACTACATTAATGATGATGGCTCAACTTCACCGTATGGAACCATGACGCCCACCTATGATGCAAATGGCAGACTGAGCAGTGTCAGCGCCAACCTCCTCGTAGGTGGTGACAATTATGCCGTTCTTTATGACAGCGTCATCACCTATGATGATCTGGGACGAATCTCTGCAGTCAATCAGACTTGGAAAATTCCCCAGACAGGCCTGGACGAAAAAATGGACTTTGTGTTTCTATACGATGGCAAGAACCGGTTGAAGACTTACAGCCATTCATCGAGCACCGATATTGGCCAGTCTCAATCCGTAACCAATCTCACCTACAACCGCCACGGTCAGCCGCTGAAAATGACAGCGACCATTCGCGAGTCGGATGCCGGCGGAAGGGATGTGACCTATACATTGAACGGCAAATGGTCCTACAAGAAGGATCTGACCCTCACGAAATACACCGACCAGACCTCACTCGGTTACGCAAGGACTATTACATTTCGATAAAGGCATTTACAGGCAGGGCCCACACGGTGGGGTTCCTGCCTGTTTTGTTCCCACTCACAGCGAATCAGAGCTACCCTCTTTCCGAACAGCGTATCGTTTCCTGTAGTAATCCATGGTCCGGTAATCCAGGATATCCTTGAACTGCCGGATGAAGAACTCGCTGTGCAGCGCCTCCTGAAGACCGTCCTTCAGCGCAAGGGCACATCCCTCCCTGGCGACAAAGAACCCCTTGTTCGCCGGCTGCTGCAGGTAGTAAATGGGCATCTCGTGCGCCTTCTTCAGGTGCCAGGAATCCGGGAGGTTCCGATACGCCTCATAGGTCGTGGCATTCGGCAGATCCTTCCAGTTGGTACCGGTGTTGAAGAACCGCTTCCACTCCCGCAGGACCATTTCATCGGTGATCTCCATCACCGGATGTCCCTCATTGTAAAAGGTATACAGAATGGGCATCTTGTATATTTTGCTCATTTGCGTAACGGAGATCAGATCGAGAAACTCCCCTGCAATCCCGCTGCAGAGCGCCTGTTCTTTTCCTGTGAGCCAGTGTGCTGCGGCCGGTGCCATTGGGGAGAGCGCATCTTCCCGTCGTTTCCGGTACGCCAGGTAGTTCTTAAAGGGGTTGTTCTTCGGCGTCCGCATGCAGAGCTGACAGACCGCCTCATCCATCTCCGTGAACAGCTCCATGCGCGACGGGACATGGCCAAGCAGAGCCCGAATCCGGTCAACTTCCTCGTCAATGCGATTCTGAATGCTGAACGTTCTCTCCCGCAGTTTCCGGAACAGGTCAATCAGCCCCATATTGAAGTCAACAATGCAGTCATCCGGATATGCCTGTGGATTTCTGGATGTGCCGGCGCCATTGCCGTGGTCAACGCCATCCCCGGTGAGAAGCAGCGGAATCCGCCCCGCCTTCTCATAGTTGCCGATGAAATCGAGGACAATGAGATAGTCCTTCCCGGGTGCCTTCCGAAGTCCCCGACCCAGCTGCTGCAGAAAGACAACCGGTGACTCAGTCGGTCTCAAAAACATGACCAGGTCGATATCCGGAACATCCAGTCCCTCGTTGAACATGTCCACACTGAAGATTACCCTGAGCTCTCCCGTCCGCAGCTTCTGCAGTGCCTCTTCCCGGTCCATCCCACATGGCCCCGGTTCCCCGCTGACCACCGCGACAGATGGAATGCCGCGCGCCTGAAACTCTCTTGCCATATCCTCGGCATGCTTTCTCGAACAGCAGAATCCCAGCGCCCGCTGCGATGCGTACTTGTTGTAGTACTTCGCAATCAGCTCATACCGGCGCGTGTTTCCGATGTAGGTTTCATTCAGCTCCTTCTCTTCATAGTGCCCGCGCACCAGATGGAGTTTTGAATAATCAGTGGCATCATAGACACCGTAGTAATGAAACGGGCACAGATACCCCTTGTTGATGGCATCCCGCAGTGATAGTTCGTAGGGTACGTTGTAGTCGCAGAGCGCATAGATATCTCTCCCATCCATACGCTCCGGCGTTGCCGTAAGCCCCAGCATAAACTTCGGCTTGAAATAGGAGATGATCCGGCAATAGCTGTCATTGACCGCATGATGAAACTCATCAACGACAAGATAATCGAAAGCATCCGGAGCAAAGTACCGCCCATTGAGATACTCAGACCGGCCGAGTGTCTCTACAGAAGCAAAAGTCAGCTTTGCCCCTGTCTCCTTGTTTCCACCCTCAAAATACCCGATGGAATCATCCGGGCGGACGTTGTGGAAAGATCTTGCCGCCTGTTCCAGGATTTCATGGCGGTGTGCAACAAACAGGACTCTCCCGAATCCTCTGGAATCAAACGCAGCAAGATAGGTCTTGCCGATGCCGGTTGCCGCCTGCACCAATGCCTTCTCTGCGCCTTCCTTCCTGCTTTGCTCCAGCTGATACAGGGCCTCAATCTGGGCGCCCCTGGGCTCATAGAGCGGAATGGCGCCGGACGGCTTCTCCCCAGGATCCTGCTTCCTGTCGTATCGATCCAAGTCCTTAAAAACAGCCGGGCGATGCCAGCCTTCAGAATATCTTCTGAGGGCGGTGTCATCGATGATCTCCACATCGTCCCCATAGAAGAGATCCGTAAAGGTCTGCTCGAAACGCCGATAGCTTCTCGGGTCATCCCGGTCTGAGAATCGATAATTCCACTCAATGCCGTTGGTCAGTGCGCTCTTCGAGAGGTTGGAGGATCCCACATAGATCTCGTTGTAGTTGTCCCGGTGAAAGAGATACGCCTTTGCATGGAAGGAGCGCTTGGCATCCGTGTAAAACCTAAGATCAATCCGATCCCCAAAGGCACTGCGCAGCAGATACAGTGCGGAGGGCTGGGTGATTCCCAGGTAATTTCCCGTCAGGATCCGAATGGGCACCTCCCTGTTCACCGCGCTCTGCAGATCGTTGATCAGCATCTTCACTCCAGATTCCATCAGGAACGAGACGATGATGTCAATGCTCTTTGCATTGGCGATGCTCATGCGCAGGGTGTAGAGCAGATACCGGTCAATCTGCCTGCCGCCTGTGAGAACGTGGTTCAGCCCCAGCCCAATATCCAGGGCGTTGTCCTGTTCTCTGTCTGCCGCATTGCCCATGATCATTCCCCCCTTCCCTGCTGCCTCTGTACCGACATCATTGATATTCCCTGTCGGCTCACACGGTTTGCTTTCATTATATCCTTCTGATTCACATTTTTCGACCCGGCAGGCGTGGTAATAAACAATGCGGCAATTGCGCTTCCCCCGATAGGCTGCAGGGTCATGGCCGGCCGCAGGTATGCTCCATCCAGGATCCAATCGGCGGGTATCACCTTCCCAGAAATTCTTCTCATCGGGATCCGGCATCGCAGGTTCCGTCAGCTCTCACCTGGTCAGGCAGCCGAAAAATAGTCCAAAGGAAAGGGCCGATCCCATCAGAATTTCTGACGGATCCGGCCCTTTGCTGTTTTCTCACTGCATTTCATTTATATTCTATTGCATGGGATCTCAGAAGATAAGAATACAGGCAGAAGCACTGCCAATTCGGGATGTCTCCTGCCTGCTTTCCGGATTCTGATAGATTTGTCTATGCCTTCGGGGCCCCCGTAATCCCTTTCCCGGCTCTCACTTGAAAAAGCTGACCTGTTTCGCGAGGTCCTTCTCCTTTATGTACCGGAAGGAATGCACCTCCGCCTGGATCTTTCCGGAGGCAAAGATGCCCAGGGTAACGCCGGTGTTCTGGGAGTCTGTGTGATAGGAAGACAGCAGCTTCCAGGTGGAGGAGATCATCTCCGCACCATCTGCCGGATTGCCTGAGAGCCCCTGCGCAGCAAGGCGGTCCCGCTCTGCCTCATCCGTACTTCCATCCTCTGTAAGCGGCAGAACAAAGAGCCGGTATCCGTCCCGGTTTCCCGTCACTGTGAACCGGGCACGGGAGACTGCGGTCTTCCACTTGCGGTTTTCTTGCAGATCGTAGTACCTCCTGTCCGCACGCAGCGCATCTCCCGACAGGGAGAGACGGATCTGATGCACCGGGTCTGCATACAGTAGCACCCCGGCATAGCCATTTTCCCTGCTCTCCGGGACGAGGGAGAGCTCTGCCGTGAAGCGGAAAGCGAAATCACTCTGCCGGATCAGGGCGCAGGCAAAGGGAGTCTCCTCCTCCGGGCCATGCCCGTTTCCTGTGAGGATGGTCCTCTCTCCTCTTCTCAGCAGGAAGGTCTTCGGATGCTCCCGCAGGGAGAGCATCCACAACGGAATGGGCTCCTTCGGATTCCAGACATGCTCCGTGGGAAGGTGCTGCTCTCCCGGAAACTCCGTCTCCCCCACAAGGGGCACAAAGGGCTCCTTTCCACAGAGCCATCCGTCCTTCGTCCAGAAGACCTCGGCAAGCAGCGTCTCCCGTCCAAGGAGCGGCTTGTTCTCCAGCGGCCTCGTGCCAAGGCAGACAAGGTATGTCCTGCCGGAAGGCGTCTCCACAAGGTCTGCATGGCCGATGCACTGGAGCGGCTCCCTCGCATAGTTCACCGCGGAGAGCACCGGCAGGCTGGGCGAGGCCTCATAGGGTCCCCAGATGCTGCGGGAGCGCATCATCGTGACCATGTGTCCGTCCTTCGTGCCGCCCTCCGCCAGCAGCAGGCAGTAATATTCTCCCCTCCGGAAGATATGCGGTCCCTCCGCATCCCTGCCGCCGCAGCCGAAGGTCAGAACCCTCGGTCCCTCCAGGATCTGCCCCGTCGTCTCATCGATCACCGCCTGGGAGATCTGACCAAAGCTTGTGAACTGCACGTAGGTCTTTCCGTCCTCCCAGTACAGGGAGGGATCGATGCCGTCGATGGGAACAAACACCGGGTCCGACCAGGGCCCTTCCGGGCGCTCCGCCGTCATGATGAAGTTGCGAAGGCGCTTTCTCCCGAATGCCGTCGTGATGATATAAAATTTTCCCGCATGGAAGCGGATTGTGACCGCGAAGATCCCGCTCGATGCCGGAGCATCGCAAAGGCCCAGCACCTCGAAATCCAGAGCGATGTTTCCGATCTGCTCCCAGTTGACAAGGTCCGTGCTCCGAAAGATCGGAATTCCCGGACAGTACTCAAAGGTCGAGTTCACAAGATACCAGGCGTCCCCTGCCTGCGTGACAGAGGGGTCCGGATACATGCCGCGGATGATGGGGTTCTCAAAGTTCATGGCTCTTCCTCCTGGATCGTTCTGCACTCAGCATATCCCGGAAGCCGATGCCGGAGAAGGTTCCATCTTTTGCTCTGCCCGACATTTTTTTAGATTGCAGACCTCGTCAGATCCCCATGCACGCAAGGCACAGGTCCACAGCCTTTTTTTCAAGCCCCCGCACCTTTCCGGTCACAACGCCCACAGCGATGACAGCAGCCCCTGCGGCAAACAGGACCGCCCGCACCGCGGTCCTCTCCCTTGCCTCCTTTTCCATCTGCAGCCGCCTCCCCTCCTACATCTGTTCCAGGATGTACTGCTTCACACCCTCCAGGGTGCTCTGCTGCCAGGCTTTCTCCTTCTCCTCTTCCGCGATTTCGCAGATGATCTGAAAGTCCAGCGCCTCCCCCGGCACCCGGCCGCTTCGCTTCTCATTCAGGAAGTTCTCCCGCCACTTCTCCTCGGAGGCGTTTTGGTACTCCTTCGGATTCAGATAGATCTGCTGGCGCTTGGTCGCCGCGACAAACATCTTTGCGGCCAGGGGCTCCAAAAGGCGGTAGTCCTTTTCCCCGACGTTTTCAAAGATCGCAGGGAGCTCTCCCTTCTCCACGTGCTCGGTCTTCCGGTTGATCCGGATGCCGAGCGCATCCCAGGAGAGCTTCTCCCCTGTCAGGTGCAGGCGCACCAGGATGCCCTTCTCCGTGTTGAACTGGGCCCTCTGGTAGTCCGTGTCGAAGATGAAGTTTCCCAGGGAGTAGAAGATCACCTTGTCCCCCACCGTCTCGTAGTTCATGGGCACATGGGGATGGTGGGCCACCACTGCGTCCGCCCCCATCTTAAGAAACAGGTGGTAGCGGTCCCGGGTGTAGGGGGAGGGGAGAGAGGTAAACTCCTCCCCGCCGTGCACCACCAGGATGCACCAGCGGCAGGTCTTGTGGATCCGTTCGATGTTGGCCCGGATGGTGTCCAGGTCGTTCCAGAGAAGGCACCCTGCCTTCTCCTCGCCGGCTGGCTTGCAGCCCCGGCGGTAGCCGCAGGAGAAGATCCCGATGCCACCCGCATCCGGAAGAAAGAGGGGCTCTGCCGCCTGCGCCGCGTTCATCCCGGCGCCGATCGTCTTCGCGCCCGCCTTCTTTGCCTCCTGGAGGGTTGCTGCAACCCCCGCGTCCCCCGCGTCCATCATGTGGTTGTTGCAGAGGTTCCAGATGTCGGCGTGGCAGGCTTTCAGAACCCGGACTGCCCCCGGGTTCATCGTGTGCAGAAGTTGCACCGTGCCCTCGGTGGCTGTGTTGGTCTTCTGGTCCACCAGGGGGCCCTCCACGTTTGCCACCACGTGGTCTGCGCCGTGCAGGTAGGAAAGGACCTCTCCTCCGATCAGCTCCGGGTCCTCCCACTTTCCATCCATGTATCGGTCAAAGCCGATGTCGCCGGTAAAGGCCAGCGTTGTCTCCTCGTTCATCCGTTCTTTCCTTCCCCGGTACCGTCACAGGTACCGCTCAATCACCTCGGTGAGCTTTGGCAGGATCTGCTGCTTGCGGGAGAGCACGCCCTCGTGGAAGCCGCGGACCTCCTCGTCCCCGGGAAAGATCTCCATGGCCCAGGGCGCCCGCTCGCCTGCCGCGTAGATCACCGAGCCGTTCTCCAGGATGCTGGAGAAGGCAAGCACCGCCAGGTCCAGCTGCTTTCTCGCCGCAAACCGCTCCAGCGCCGCCTGGATACTGCCGGTCTCGTCGTTTGCGTAGGCCTTCGCCGAGGTGACCACCACCTGGGAGATGGAGAGCTTGCAGCCCCGGATGTCGTAGATCTTCATGTCCTGATCCATCATCTCCCGGATGCTCTTTCCCTCGGTGGAGGCCGTCACCGCGAACATCTCCCGAGCAAAGGTCTCCTGGTCCAGGTCCGCGATGGCGGCGAGGATGTTGGCGGTCTCCCGGTCCTTTTTGGTGGTGGTCGGGGAGTGGAAGTTCATCGTGTCCGAGAGCACCGCCCCCAGAAGGAGCCCCGCCAGGTTCTCGGGGATCGGGATCTGGTTCTCCCGAAAGATCGTCGCCACGATGGTCGCCGTGGAGCCCACGATCTCATTTCGGAAGGCCACCGGCGAGACGCTGGCAAAGTCCCCGATCCTGTGGTGGTCGATGACCTCCAGGACCCTGGCCTTTTCGATCGCCCGGACGGACTGGGAGAACTCGTTGTGGTCCACCATGATGATCTGCTTGTTCCGCGCGTTCATGATGTGGTACCGGGACACGTACCCCACCAGATGCCCCTCCTGGTCCGTCACCGGGTACACGTGGTAACGGGTGCGCAGCATCTTGGCCCCCACGTCCTCGGCGAGCTCGTTGTCCGTGAAGGTCACGAGCTTGGTCTGCATGATGCAGGAGACCGCCGGGGCAAAGTAGAGGTAGCGGGAGGTGTTCATGGAGCCGTGGCCTGAGAGGATGATGGGGCAGTGGCACTCCCTAGCCGCCTGCAGCACCGGCTCCCCGACCTGCTCCGTCCAGACGCAGATGAGAAGCCCCGCCCCGGCGCGGATCACCGCCTCCTGGGCCGCAGGGTCATCCCCGACGATGACGATCCGGTCCCGGATCACGTATCGGGAGAGGTTCTCCCGCCCGGTCATCGCGATGATGGAGACCTTGCCGTTTAAGTGGACCTTCGCGTCGTCGTAGACGATGGTCCCGTCGATGGTTCTCGCGTAGTTGGCCACCGGGGTCTTTGCCATGATGTCCACGGAAGTCGCCGTGTCGCCCAGGCCGATGACCGCGATGTCGCTCTTGGTCACAAGGCCGATAAGCTTTCCCGCCTCATCGGTGACGCCGCAGTAGGTCTTCCCGGTCTCCTGCATCTTCTGCATGCCGTCGAAGATCGTCGTGTCCGGGGAGATGCCGGTGGGGGGATCGAGGTGGATCTCCGAGAGCCGGACCCTGGCATCCTCCAGAAGCTCCGGCTCCTTGAAGTGGAACCGCTCCAACAGGTACCGGGACTCCGCATTCAGCGGTCCCAGCCGGCAGGGCACTGCCCGGTATCCCATGGCCCTCTTATAGAAGGCATAGGCGATGGCAGCCGCCACCGAGTCTGTGTCCGGGTGCCGGTGCCCGGTGATATAAATCCGTTCGCTTGGCTCTGACATATCAGAATTCTCTTCTCCTTATTCGAAATCCCAATTTTTTTTGATATATTGACAGGGAAACCCTTCCCTTCTGTCCGTCAATCATGATACCCTATCTCCCGACCAATCGAAACAGAACAGGGCCTGCAGATCTACAGCGCTGTACCGTAGGGAGCGTGATACATCGATGAATCATCACACATACGAAAAACCGCTAGAGGAAAAAATCCAGACACTCGTCTCCCGCTCCTACGAGAGCCTCGACGAGGGAGAGGCCCTGGCCCAGCAGGTCCTGCTGCTGGGGCGGGCCGACGAGGATGAGCGGCTCCAGGGCGTTGCCCTGAGCGCCCTCTGCGAGATCCGGTTCCTTCGGAGCGGCGCCACCAACAGTCTCTTCTCCATGGTATATGAGACGATCCGCCGCGAGGAGGCTGCGGAGGACTTCCACGGCCTTGCCGTCTCCTACAACCTGCTCGGCATCCTCAACCGCATGATGCTCTTCTACGTCCGGGCCATGGACAACTTCCTGACCAGCCGCAAGTATGTCCTAAAGCTCCCGGGGCGGCACACCTACCTGGGCGCCCTCTATGGCAATATCGCCTCGGTCTACCGGAGCCTGGGAAACTACGGGGAGGCCCTCTCCTACCTGCAGAAGACCATTCCCTACCTGGAGCAGTCGACCTCTCACCGTGTCCGGAACCTGATGAACACCTGGGCGGAGCTGGGCCTTCTGTACCTGGACGCGCGGGGCGACGCGGCAAAGGCCGGGGAGTGCCTGCAGAAGCTGACGGATCTCATCGACCACAACACCGAGCGGATCGACGTCCCCTACCACCTCTACTGGCTCTTATCCGCGAGGCTTGCCCGGATCCAGGGGAACCGGACCGAGGAGGAGCGGGCCGTGCGGCAGGAGCTCGACCTGCTCTCGCGCCTTGGCATCTATAGCGACAGCCTCGACGGCATCCTGGAGTTCATGGAATACCTGATCCAGAACCGGGAGTTCTCCTGGTTTGCCCTCTTTCAGCAGGCCTTTGCCCCCTATGCGGACTCCCTGAGCGCCGCCAACTCCCTGCGCTGGCTCGACGCCTGCATCGCCTATGACCGCTCCCGGAACGATAGGGCCCGGTGCAACGTGGACATGGCCCAGTACTACGACACGTCCCTGCGGCTCCAGGTGGAGCGGCAGGCCATGGAACTCCAGGCCATCACAAACCTGAACCGGATTGAAAAGATGCAGGAGGAGAACAGCCGGCTCACCCGGGAGGCGGAGACGGACCACCTGACCGGGCTCCCCAACCGCTACAGCCTAAACCGCACCTCGGACCTCTGGTACGAGCAGGCCTACCGGCAGCAGACCTGCCTCGGCGTGGAGATCCTGGACATCGACTTCTTCAAGCAGTACAACGATACCTACGGGCACCAGGCGGGGGATGCCTGCCTCCGGAAGGTGGCAGGAGCCCTTTCCGCCTTCCGGGACGCCCATCCGGGGCTCTACGCCGCCCGCTACGGCGGGGACGAGTTTGTTCTTCTGTACGACAACCTGACGGACGACGAGGTGCTCCGGCTCGCCGGGCTCCTGCGGGAGGCCATCCGGGGTCTTCAGATCCCGATGCCGACCGCCCCGGGGAGCATCCTGACCATCTCCCAGGGCATCCGCAACAGCATTCCCACCCAGAAGAACAAGCTCTGGGACTACCTCTACGCCGCCGATAACGCGCTCTACCAGGTCAAACAGACCCAGAAGGGGGACATCTGCCTCCTCAAGGACGCGAAGATCTCCGACCTCTCTCTCAGAAAGGGACACATCCTGTAAGCCATGGCACACATCGAAAAGACATTTTTGGTACCGGGATATTACGAAAAGTTTGCCTGCAAGGCGTCGGACTGCCGCCACACCTGCTGCCAGGGGCTCGAGATCCGCATCACCCAGGCGGAGTACTTCCGCCTCGCGGGGATGGACTGCCCGAAGGACCTGAGGGAGAAGCTCGACCTCTCCCTCCACGTGCTGCCCCACCCGGACGAGTACGCCTACGCCTGTCTCTCCCCAGACTTCTTCGGCCGCTGCCGCATGATGGACGAGAAGGGCCTCTGCGCCTTGCAGTGCGCCTGCGGGTATGAGGCCTTGACCAGCGCCTGCAAGTATTTCCCAAGAAGTCCAAGGCTAACCCGCCATCCCTCCTGTGCCACCTCCAACGCCTGTGAGGAGACGCTGGAGCTTCTCTTTGGGGAGGCCGAAAAAGGGGAGCCCTGGCACGATACTAAAGTGCCCCTTTCCTTTGATCTTGCGGGAAAGGAGCCGGAGGACACCGATCCCAGGTCGGAGGAGATCTCCCGCTTCCATGCGTATGCCGCTTCCTGCATGGCGGGGTCTTCCCTCCTTCTTCCGGAGAAGTTCTCCCTTCTTCGCGCCATCGCAGACGGCGCACCGATTCCGGAAGAGGAAAAGGCGCTCTCTATCGCCGCGGCAGAGAACAGCGCCCACCCGCTCCGCGTCAGAAAGGAAGTGCTTTCCGCGCTCCTTGGAAAGATCGGAGAGGACTACCCGGATCTCACAAAGGCCGCGGAGGGGGCCCAGAGTATCCTCTCCTCCTGCGGCGAATTTCTCACAGAGGGGGACCTTGCCCGGGCGCTCGCTGCCCTCTCCGGGGCCTTCCCGGAGGTGCTCCCCTTCCTCTCCCTGGTACTTGCCAACGAGCTCTTCTACAGCGGCTTTCCCCGCTCCGACGGCCTTGCCCCGAAGGAGGCGGCAAGGGTCCTTCCGGTCTTTGCCCTGGTCCTCGTTCTGACGCTCCAGGGAGGTCTCCCCCAGCTTCAAACGAGGGAGGACCTCATCGACCTCACCGCCGCCTTCTTCCGGATGGCAGACCTCACCCCGTTCTGGAGGCGGTGTCACCTTGCGCTCACCGAGGGGCCGGGGGATCAGAATCCGGATGCCCTCTCCCTCTCCCCCTCCGCCTGATGCTCAGACGTCCATCGTCTTTGCCGCTTCCAAAAGCTCTGCGATCTGCGCCTTGGTGATGCCGTCCACATGAAAGCCCCCGGTGCAGACCACGGTGCAGCCGTGGGCCGCGGCGGCCTTCTCCGCAAAGTACCGGCAGAGCGCCTCGTCCTTGTGGCCAGTCACGTTGAAAACGGAGCTGGTGCTTGAGACCGCGCCGTCCCCTGTCAGAGAGGGCCGGGGCAGAGCCAGCACGCAGCAGCCGATGTGGGGCTTTTCCCCGCCCTGCACCGTGATCAAAAGATCCTTCCCGATCCACTCGCTCTCCAGGACCAGTTCCCCGAAGGAGAGCGTTTTTTGTTGTCTCATGGTCCACCTCCAAACCGGGCGCAAAACCGGAAGCTCTGCTGCCAGTTTAGAGCTTCCGATTTTCTGATTCTACCAGTTTTTCCCCGCCGCGGCGCCTCCCCATCCGCCCGACACGCCCGGTGGCTCTGCCGCTGTTTTCCACCAGCCGGTCAATCTTCCCCCATCCTGCTGAATTTTTCCCCGAAAGCACCGGTTTTTCCCGGATTGTGACGTGTCAATCCGGGATTTGTGGTGTAAAATAGCACATCGTGCTGTGGAGCAAGTTTACACGATTTTTGCGAGGAATTAACACGAATGCACAAGAAGTCTAAACCAGAAACTGCTAAGTCAGTCACCATCCGCCGCTCCGGCTCCCGGATCCGGAAGGTGCTGACCGTCCTTCTGCTGGCACTGGCGGTGTTCTTCATCACCACTGCCCGCTGGGCCTTCACCATGTGGAGCAACCTGAAGCTGGAGGAGATCATCTACGAGCTGTCCACGCCCCTGCAGGGCACCGGCTCCGGAATTGTCCTCTCCTTCCTGCTGTACTGCATCCTGCCCACTGCGGTGGCGGCGGTGCTGATGATCCTGTTCTTCATCCGGAAGCAGGATCGGGCCATGAAGGTCTCCAGCTGGGTGATGATCCTCTCCGGCGTCGGCATCGCCTCCGCCTTCTTCACCGCCTGGTTTCGTCTCGACGTCACCTCGTACCTGAAGAACGCCAACACCGACTCCACCTTCATCGCCGACAACTACGCGGATCCGAGCACCGTCAAGCTCACATTCCCGGAGAAGAAGCGGAACCTGATCTACATCTACCTGGAGTCCATGGAGATGACCTACGCCGACGAGGCAAACGGCGGCGGTTTCACCTTCAACTGCATTCCGGAACTGACCAAGCTCGCCGAGGAGAACGAGGACTTCTCCGGCTCCTCTGACACCCTCAACGGCGGCTATGCCATGAACGGGGCGACCTGGACCATGGGCGGCATCTTCGCCGCGACCTCCGGACTTCCCTTAAAGACCGGCCTTGGCAACAACGGCATGGTGGGCCAGACCCAGTTCTTCCCCTCCATCACCACCCTCGGGGACATCCTGAAGGACGAGGGCTACAACCAGGTCTTCATGTGCGGCTCCGATGCCACCTTCGGCGGCCGCAAGCTCTACTTCACCGAGCACGGCGACTACACGATCTACGACTACAACTACGCCAGGGAAAACGGCTGGATCCCCAGCAACTACAAGGTCTGGTGGGGATTTGAGGACAAGAAGCTCTTCTCCTTCGCCAAGGAGCAGCTGACCAAGCTCGCCGAGGAGGATGAGCCCTTCAACTTCACGATGCTGACCGTGGACACCCACTTCCCCAACGGCTATGTCTGCGACCTGTGCCCCACCACCTTCGGCAGCAACCAGTACGCCAACGTCATGGCCTGCAGCTCCGCCCAGGTGCAGGATTTCATCGACTGGATCAAACAGCAGGACTTCTACGACAACACGACGATCGTGATCTCCGGCGACCACCTGACGATGGACGGCGACTTCTGCAACGACGTCTCCTCCGACTACAACCGCCGGGTCTACACCAGCTACATCAACTCCGCCGTCACCCCGGAGGACCCGGACAAGGAGCGGACCTTCACGACCTTTGACAACTTCCCCACCACCCTCGCCGCCATGGGCGTGACCATCGACGGCAACCGGCTGGGACTTGGCACCAATCTCTTCAGCTCAGAGCCGACGCTGACCGAGCAGCACTCGGTCTCTGAGGTCAACACGGAGCTCGCTAGAAAGTCCTCCTTCATGGAGGAGAAGTCCGGCGTCAGTGCCCACTCCCTGGCGGTGGCGAAGGATCTGGCCAAGGCCAAGCCGAAGACCACCGTGGTCGGCAGTGCCGGCCTGGTCACCTTCACGGTCTCCGGCTTGGACGACTACAACGACGAGATCCGCCACCTGTACCTGTCGGTCTACAACGAGGACGGCGAGCGCATCCTGATGCAGGGCTGCACGCCGATGACGGACGGCACCTGGCAGCTGACACTGGAGCGATACCAGCTGCAGGGCGGAACCAAGTTTCAGACGAGACTCCACGTCGACTCCGACGCGGGCGATGTCTACATCGACAACGGCACCGACATCACGATCCCGGGCGAATAGAGCAAAATTTCCAGATAAATCGCCTCCACCCGTAAAACGGGTGGTTCGGGATGCGGGCTATAAGCCCGCTTTACTAGCCAGCGCCTAAAGACGCTGGCTTTCGCTTTAAAGGCCCTTGGGAGCTTTCGCTCCCTCGGGCTCCGCTCAAGCCTCTTTTGCTTTTATCACCTGGCCGCCCCTAAAGGGGCGGTTTTTTACGTCCTTTCTTGTGGATCCTTTCCAGGCTTCGCCCCGAAAGGATCCTCGTACTCCTTCACACTCATCTTATCCTGCAGGATGTCTGCTCTCTCCTGATCCCGGATATACTTCTTGGCGTTAGTTAAGAAACGGGTTGATAAGCGATCGCCTAGCATGAGACCACTAATACCTCACTTTGAGCTCGAGCTGGGTACACTCCTATCCGTGCTGTGTTGCATCATGTAACAAAGCATCACCTAGATTGCCTAAACACATACACTCACTTGCCGAGTATGTGACTATAAATAACAAGATAGGCATTATGCGGAGAAGAAAAGAGCTCCAAATGGGGATTCTATATCTTCATCGGACATTATCGCGTCGAGAGTTCACCATGGAGGTTGTGGTATGGAACCCATCAACCCGGTTCTTTACTAACGCCTACTTCTTTACCGTCGCATCGTTTAATCCCACCGTGCTGACATAATACCCCTCAGACCAAAAGTGCCGGTTCCCAAACTTGTATTTCAGATTTGCGTGCCGGTCAAACATCATGAGCGAACTTTTCCCCTTCAAGTAACCCATAAACGAGGCTACGCTGATCTTTGGCGGAATGCTTACCAGCATATGCACATGATCTGGCATGAGATGCCCCTCTATGATTTCCACTCCTTTGTATGCGCATAGATCATGCAGTATCTCCGCAAGGTCCTTCCTGTATTGATTGTAAATTATTTGGCGTTAGTAAGAAAACGGGTTGATAAGCTCCAAAGCATTTTAGCAGAAGTATAAAATATGCCGTTTTGTACATTCTGCTGTACAACGGCCTTCTCTAACTTGAACTACAATAGTCTTGCCAGGAGGGCAAGACTATGAGCTGCATTGAGCGCATACTGACCGAAGCCAGAGATCTTTCCAGGGACGACCTGATTCTTCTTGTTAACAAGCTCATGGAGGGCTTCTCCCATGAGAGTGCAACCTCTTCTCCGAAGAAGATGATTGCTCCCCGTTTGGATTGTCCGATCTGCCATTCCAATGCTCATGTTGTTAGGAATGGACACAAACATGGAAAACAGGCATACATCTGCAGGCAATGTGGAACGTCATTTGTTACAACGAGCAACACTTTGCTCTCAGGCTCACACTTTGGTACTGAGATCTGGACCAAGGTTCTGGAAGAGACGCTCAGGGGGACCTCTCTGGATAAGACGGTCAAGTCACTTGCCAGCCATGGATGCAAGATCAGCCATAGCAGTCTGTTCTTCATGCGGCATAAGATCATGCTTGCTCTCGAGGACATGCAGGTGGAGCAGCCAGCCACGGTGGAAGATGTCGTGGAAGCGGATGAAACCTACGTTCCGGAGTCCAAAAAAGGTACGAAATTTGGCCCTGATGCCAGTCGAAAGCCCCGCAAGCGTGGCACTCCCGCATCCAAACGCGGCCTTTCAGACGAGCAGATCTGTATCTGCACCGCAGTACAGCGCAAGACTGGCGATCTGATCGTGAAATCCGAGAACCGGGCAAGGCCTTCCAGTGCGGATGTTGTTGATATCTATACTGGTCATGTCCAGAAGGGAACACTTTTCCTGACGGACGGCATGAATGTGTATCCAAGACTGGGCAAGATCCTGGGAATCACGGTCATGAATGTGAAGAAGGAGTCGGCAAGTTTCTTCAATCTGAACACTGTGAACAACCTTCACTCCTTTATCAAGCACCGCTATATCGAATATCGCGGCGTGGCTACCAAGTATTTGAACCGTTACAACCTCGTATTCCGGGCAGCGTACAGGCAGAGGACCACGATTGGGGAACTTGCGGACGCTCTCTTTGCATCCAGGAATCCCAAGAAGGTACACCATTATGGAGATGTTAAGGAGCTCAATCTGCTTGCAATTTGATGACTACAAGATGCACTTATTGCTTATCAACCCGTTTTCTTACTAACGCCAATTATTTTTCGCCTATACTTCGGAGTGAAGACGATATGGTATTTGCACAACCATTTTGTGTGTGCTGCACTATTAGCCTTCGGCATCTAAATCACCTTTCCTTTCATCAATGGTGGCTTGAGCACCTCTATTGTAAGGAAAGGTGATTTATTTGTATAACCTCTTACTCTCACCCGCACAGCGGGTGGTTTACTGCTTCGCAAGGATTCGCTTACTTCGTAAGCGAATCACAAGCTCAGCCGACTAAAGTCGAATACAAAGCAAATCAGCACCCCACCGAAGTGGGGTGCTGATTTTTTGAACCAAATCGCGCGAGCGCGATGCTCCATCAAAGTTATCCCTAAAGCTCACAGCTTTCTCTGTTGGGGATACCATGACAAACTTCAGCATAGACAAAAGAGGAAGAAATGATCTTGTCATCTCTTCCTCTTTTCTGTATTCTACAAAAAAAATAACCCACAGATGACCTTGATTGGCGTCGAGCGTTCATCCATGGGGCTCTCATAAGCAAGGTGAGTTTATCAAGTCCCTTGCAAATCTGCAAGCCCCATCTTTGTCGGCCGGCCAATCATGAGTTTCATCCCCATACCATCATTGCCGGAACGATTTCATGAGATACCTTGATTCCCCGAAATTCAAAACCGAACTGTCCAGGCTGGAAGTATTTCTGTCCCTGATCGACTACCGCGAGTCTACCATTCAGGGCTATCTGCAGACCGTCTTCGAGTGCTGTGAATGGCTTGAGAGAACCTATCATGTTTCCCTCGATGATGCTGATCTTGAACAGCTTCAGAGTTTTCTCGTTTATCTCCATAAGCCCATAAGCAAAGGCGGGAGAGAGCTCAAGCCCAGATCTGTCAACGTCTACAACGTCAGCATCCGGCGTTATCGTGCTTCCGTTGCGCATGCTCCCATCCCTCTGGAAAACCTTCCGCTGATGAAGGTGGATCATACCCTCCCGAAGGTACCGACGCGTCAGGAAGTGCAGAAGCTGATTATGGGGACGAAAGATCCGAGAAACCGCCTGATTCTCGCCCTCGGCTTTGGCTGTGCGCTCCGTCTGAATGAAGTCCTGTCTCTGCGCTTCGGTGATATCTCCATCAAAAGAATGCAGATCACAATTCGTGCGGAAGTCAGCAAGAACCGAAATGAAGGGAAGGTCGAACTTCCAAAAGATCTCGCGCGGATGCTCTACTTCTACTTCAAAAGATTCCGTCGGGATGCCGGAGAGGGGGACTACCTTTTTCCCGGCAGAGATGCCGCACATCATCTGTCTGACGGAGCAGTGCAGCGCTTCTTTCAGAAGCGCCTGAAAGAACTCGGATGGGAAAACCGCGGATATCATTTCCATTCCCTCCGACACGCCCATGCGCTTTTCTACTATCAGGGCGGCGCTGATCTCTTTCAGGTACAGGTCAGACTTCGGCACCGCTCCATTGCTTCCACGATGATCTACGTACAGCTGGATGGTCAGCTTCAGGAGAGAAAAAACGTTGCAAACCCCTTCGACGGAAACGGCTTCGCGCTCTGAAAAAACAAAAAAGATGGTACCCTCGAGCCGGCCAGGCAGAACCTTCCGCCTTCCTGACAGTCAGACTGCGATCAGAGTCCGCAGATGCATTACCGGCTTCAGACAGGAAAAAGAGCCTTCAAGATATCGAATCCGCCAGATCTTCCGGAGATTTCTCCCAGACTATCTGGCAAAGCACGGAAAGGAAATGCCGCCCGAAAAGGTGAAGATTCTCCGTCTCATGGCACAATGCGGCACGGGAGATCTGGGTTATATTGTCTCCATCTGCCCTGACTGCGGAGAAATTTCGTTTACACCGAGATCCTGCGGCAACTCGAACTGCCCCTGCTGTGGCTTTTTTCGCCGTGAAAAGTGGATCGCTGAGCGCAGGTCCGAAGTCATTCACGGGATGTCCTACCATCATCTTGTGTTCACGGTTCCCCACGATCTGAATGAGTTGATCTACAACAATCAGAAGGCTCTGCTGGATCTTCTGTTTCATTCCGCGCAGGATGCCCTTCTGGAGCTCTGCCTTGAAAGGCACAACATTAAGCCCGGAATCATCATGGTGCTCCACACTTTTGGGAGCAGTATGACGCTCCACTACCACCTGCACGTGCTGATCTCCGCAGGCGGACTGACACCGGATGACGCCTCCTTTAAGAAGATCAGGGGCTTCTTCCTCCCTGTCCAGAAGATATCCGGACGATACCGGAAGCACTTCATGAGAGGACTCAAGCGGCTCTACAGAAAGGGAAAACTTTCCTTCAATGGCTCTGCCGCACCCTATGAGAGTGAGGAGTCATTCCAGAACTTGTGCGACGAGTGCTACAAGTGCCTCTGGAATGTCAACCTCAAGAGGTATGGCTCTTACTCTGAAGAAGACAGGGAGCGGGATCCGTCACTTCCGGATGTGGAGGATGTCATAGGTTATTTCGGGCGGTACGCCGATAGAACGGCAATCACTTCCTCCCGGATCAGGGACGTCTCGGACAGCGGTATCACGTTTGAGTACAAGGACTATCATACCGATGGTTCGTACGACAAGAAGGACATGGTACTCACGCCGGAAGAATTCATCCGACGGTTTTCACTTCACATCCTTCCAAAGGGAGTACGCAAGATCCGGATGGCAGGGTATCTTGCCGGGAATGTCCGTAAAAAGAAGCTTGCAAGGATCCACGAAATTCTGGGTGACGAATATGTACCGAGTCTGATTCGCGGAATGAAAAGCTGCGAGGTCATGAAGGCCCTTTTCGATAAGGATCCGGCCCGCTGCTCCAACTGTGGGGCACAGATGCATGCCTTTCTCTTCAGCATGGATAAGACAGCGATCTATCTCAGAGCAATGGGGAAGGTTGAAGGAAGCAGCTATATCGAAATACCCCGGTATTGCCGGGGACCGGATGGAATGTTGGATGTCTCCCATCCGCGCTTTTAATAAAGATTCTTTTCAGGTCATCTGCCCGGATGGCCTATTTCTCATGTCACAACGTCTGTAAATCCCACCCGGTCAACGGTTCAGAAGAAGAAAGATGGGTTTCTGAGCCAGGGTATTCAAGCCAAGTCGGATGCTAAAAATTCCTAACTATTCCCATAGTCTACGCTGAGAGCGATTCGGTTCAAAACAAAGGATAGTTGCCGGCCCCCTACGGGAACCGGCAACTATCCTTCACAATTTGTGTGGTATGGTATTCTGTTGCCTTCCCGGCCCCTGGTACTTCCTTACTTGACGGTGATGGCGCCCTTCTGCCGGATGCCCATCACATGGATGTTCCCTTCGCCCAGGTACTTGCCGAGGTACGAGACGAACTCCGCCGTGTCCTGCTTTGCGGTGATGCAGGCGATGACGCCGGCAAAGCCGCCGCCGTGCAGGCGGCAGACGCCCCGGCCCTTCTTCTTCATGAAGAGCTCCGAGAGGGCAAGGGCATAGGGGATGGACTGCTCCTTCGGGTCTGCTGCCACATAGGCGTTCTGGAGCCACTTCCAGGAGCTGTTTCCGGACTCCCGGATGATGCCCAGGATCTCGTCCTTTCTCCCCTCGCGAAGGGCTGCCACCGCATCCTCCACGCGGCGGCACTCCTCGTAGTAGTGCAGGGCGCGCAGGATGGCGCGGTCATTGCCGATCTTTGCTCTGATCTGCGGGAGCTTTGCAAGCAGCGCCTCCTCGGTGCTGTCGCAGAGGTTCTCCCCGCCGAGCTCCTTCGCCACCAGGCGCATCTCCTCCGGGATGGAGGAGTACTCCGCGGACAGGTCCGCATGGCCCTTGCCGGTGTTCACGATGACAAGGTCGCAGCCGAGCTGGTCAAAGCCAAAGTCGACCTTCTCGTACTTCACCTCGCCGCCGCCAAAGTCCAGGTAGATCGTGCCGCCGACGGCGCAGGCCATCTGGTCCATCAGGCCGGATGCCTTGTCCCAGAATTTGTTCTCCGCGTACTGGCCGATCCGGGCGTAGTGAGCATAGTCGATCTTCCCACCGTTGAAGAACTCGTTCAGGATGGCGCAGACCAGCATCTCAAAGGACGCCGAGGAGGAGACCCCTGCGGAGCTGATGACCTGGGTGGAGACATAGGCGCGGAAACCGCCGATCTGGTAGCCGAACTCGTCCCGGGCTGCCTTCAGCATGCCTCCCACCAGGGAAAGACTTCCCTTGCACTTCGGGACCGCCTCCAGGTGGTTCGTGTCCACCACGATGGGATCCGGGTAGCCCTCGCTGATGATGGTGACCACGCCGTCATCCGTCGCTGCCGCCGCGGCGATCGTATCCATCGTGATGCTGGCGGCCAGGATCTTGCCGCCGTTGTGGTCGGTGTGGTTGCCGATGATCTCGGTCCGCCCCGGCGCGGAGAAGTAGGTCAGCTCCGCCGCCCCGAAGTGCTCGCCAAACGAGCGCTCCAGGTTCTCATACCGCGCCTTTGCCTCGTCCGCCTGGTCCTTGTAGATTTCCTTCAATACCGCCACGCTAGGTACTGCCATCTCGTTCCCTCCTTCGGATGTTCACTGCGGCCAAAGCCGCCCCTTTTCATACTACCATCATGCCGGTTTCTCCTCCCCTTCGCAATGCCTTTTGGTTTCAGAAACCGGTACTTTTGTTGCAGTCCGCTGCCGTCAGGAAAGGACAAAGAGCGCGGCGCTCGCCGGCGGAACAAGGCACTTTCCTGAAGCATTCCCTGCAAAGTCCTGCTGCCCCTTCATGCCGCCCGCGGCATAGAGCAGGGTGTGCGAAGCGGGAAGGGCGGTCTCCATCACCGCCTCCTGCCCGGAGGGGTTTAAGACGACGAGAATCCGCTCGCTCCCAGCCTTTCTCTCATAGACAAGAGGATAGCTGTGGTCCTGCAGCTCCAGGAGTTGAAAATCCGCCTCGTTTCCGAGGGCCGGATGCTCCTTTCGAAGGGCGATCAGCGCATGCACCGCATTCCACACGGAGTTCGGATCGCTTTGCTCGGTCTCCACGTTCACGGTGTCCACCGTCGGGCCCTGGGCGATGTAGAGATCCTCCTTCGGCGCCGAGGAAAAGCCCGCGTTGGTCGTGTGGTCCCAGGCCATGGGGGAGCGGGAACCGGTCCGCTCGTATCCGCCCTCCACCGAGGCAAGGCCCTCCACGTAGCGCTCGCCGATCTCGTCGCCGTAGTACAGAAACGGCACGCCCGGCATCGAGTACAGAAAGGCGAAGGCGATCTTGAGCTCCTCGTCATCGAGCTTCGGGGCAAGGCGGATCATGTCGTGGTTGCCGGAGGGGATGCAGATCAGGCCCTTCCCCCCGGTCAGCTCCCGGTTGTGCAGGTAGATGTCAAAGAAGGTCCTGCAGTCCCCCTTCCCCTCCCGGGAGAAGTAGGGATGCTCCACCCGGAACAGATCCAGGTAGTGAGAGGGCCCAAAGTGGAGCAGAAAGTCCATGTGGAAGCCGGCAAGGAGCGACCGGTCCGGCTGTCCCCACTCGGAGACCAGGACCGCCTCCGGGTACTCCTGATCCAGGAAGGCGCGGAAGTCCTGCCAGAGCCGGATGGTCTCCTGCTGCCCCGGGTCGGACTTGACGAGAGACCCCGCCATGTCCACCCGGAAACCGTCCACGCCAAGGCCCAGCCAGAAGCGCATGACGTCCTTGATGGCCGCGCGGGTCGCCATGGGCCCGGGGGCGTCCACGGGCTGCTGCCAGGGCTTTTCCGGGTCGGGCCCCGCAAAGCCGTAGTTCAGCGCCGGCTGAGCGTTGAAGAAGTTGGCGGCGCAGGCGCCGTTTCGCTCGGTCCCGCCCCGGATGACGCCCATGATCTGGCTAACGCCCTCAAAGCTGTCCCAGACGGAGTTCGTCCAGACATACCGATCCGTGTACTCGTTTTTTTCCGCCCTGGCGGACTCCACAAACCAGCGGCAGGTGTCGGAGGTGTGTCCCGGCACCAGGTCCAGCAGAAGGTGCATGCCCCGGCGGTGGAGCTCGCTGGCCAGGTTCTTTAAGTCCTCATTGGTCCCGTACCAGGGCGCAATCCGGAAGTAGTCCCGCACGTCGTATCCCGCGTCCACGAAGGGGGAGTCAAAGCAGGGATTCAGCCAGATGGCGTTGCAGCCAAGATCCTGGATGTAGTCCAAACGGGAGAGGATGCCGGGGAGATCCCCGATGCCGTCCCCGTTGGAGTCGCAGAAACTCTGGGGATAAATTTCGTAAAAGATCGCATCATTCAGCCACTTGCTCACAGCCATTCCTCCTTGACGAAATGAAGTCACAAGCGCATTGTACGGGTTTTCCGGCCGGTTCGTCCACCCTCAGATTCCAAAGAAACCGCGCACAAAGATCTCCACACCGATGGCGATCAGGATGATGCCGCCGAAGATCCCCGCCTTGTCGGCGAGCTTCTCCCCGAACTTCCTGCCAAAGAGCAGGCCCACCATGCAGATCCCGAAGGTCACCACCGCGATCAGAAGGGAACATACGAAGGCCTCCGGCGCGTTGTAGTCGGCGATCGTAAAGCCCACGGAGAGGGCGTCGATCGAGGTGGCAACGCCCTGGACAAGGAGGGTCCCCGTGGAGATCCTTGTGCCCGCATCCGCCTTCTCCTCCTCCTCGAGCTCCTCGGAGGATTTCTTGCGGATGCCCTCTAAGAGCATCTTGCCGCCGATGCAGAGCAGAAGGAACAGGGCGATCCAGGGAATGAACTTCTGAAAGGCCGAGAACAGGCCGGAGATCGTGTGGACGCAGAACCAGCCGATCATGGGCATCGCCCACTGGAACAGGCCGTAGCAGCCCGCAATGGCGCTCATCCGGCGCTTCGTCATCCCGTGCTCCGAGAGCCCGTTCGCGATCGACACCGAGAAGGCGTCCATGGCAAGACCCACGCCCAGCAGAATGCTGTTCAGAAAAAACCAGGTATTCATCATCCGTACCTCAGGACAGAAAAAACAGACACGTCCGTTTCCGGCCATGTCTGCGTATCGTCTGTCCCTGCGCACCCATGTATCGCCGCAAACGGAATCCACCAGTTGCGTATACATGAGTCTCGCAATTTGAAGTCAGCCAGGTGAGAACACCAGCATGTTGACTGACTGCACGGAGTGCTTGCTACTCCCTCATCGCGGCCCATTGAATCACAGCCCGCAATCGTTAGTCAACGCTAACATTTTCCTCCCGGGCGTAGCGGCAGATATCCCGCAGGCAGCAGTTGCCGCACTGGGGGCTCCGCGCGGTGCAGACCGCCCGGCCGTGGTCCACCAGGCGGTGGCAGAGCTGATTCCCCTCCTTGGGCGGCACGATCTTCCAGAGGGCCGCCTCCACCTTGGCGGGCTCCTTGATGCCGTCCACCAGGCCGATCCGGTTGGAGAGCCGGATGCAGTGGGTGTCGGTGACGATGGCCGGCTTGCCGAAGATGTCACCAAGGACGAGGTTTGCGCTCTTTCTCCCGACCCCGGGGAGCTTTAGGAGCTCCTCCATGGTGTCCGGCACCTCGTCGTGGTACACCTCGTGCAGCATCTGCATGCAGGCCTTGATGTCCCGGGCCTTGCTCCGCCCAAGGCCGCAGGGCCGCACGATTTTCTCGATCTCATCCACGTTTGCCTCTGCCAGCGCCTCCACGGTGGGGAACTTCGCGTACAGGGCAGGGGTCGTCTGGTCCACCCGCTTGTCCGTACACTGGGCCGCAAGCCGAAGCGACACCAGAAGCTGCCAGGCGTGGGCAAAGTCCAGCGTGCAGTGGGTGTCCGGGTAGGCCTGTTTCAGGCGCCGGATCACCTCCTCTGCCAGCTCCTTTTTTTCCGCCAGCGCGTCCTTTTTCTCTTCCATGCTAACTCTCCTTTCCTGCCCCTTGATTGCTTTCAGCCCGGCGCCGTATCATGACAGCGGACCCGACTGTTTCCCGCATGAGAAGGAGCGCCCTATGACTGAACATCCAAATCTGAATCCGAACTCCTCCTCGATCCTCCAGGACCTGATCCAAAAGGGGCGGGAGCACAACGATGAGCTCTCCGCGGAGGAGATCTCCCTCGCCTTCCCGGGCCGGGTACTCTCCCGGGAGGACCTGGACCAGATCCAGTTCATCCTGCAGGCAAATCAGATCCACGTGCGGGGAAATCTCGTCCCCGCCGTGCAAAACTCCGACGGAAGCACCGAGAAGGAACTCCCCCTTGCAGCTGCAAAGCCCGCCTCCGCGGGCACAAATGAGCAGGACCTCTCCCTGGAGGAACTCCTTGCAAAGCTCGATGGCTTCATCGGCCTCGACGCCGTCAAGACCGAGATCCGCACCACCGTCAACATGATCCGGATCGCGAAGGAGCGCAAGGAGCACGGCCTGGTCTCCACCCCCACCACCCTGCACATGGTGTTCTCCGGCAATCCCGGCACCGGCAAGACGACGATCGCCCGGCTGGTCGGCCGGATCTACAAAAAGCTCGGCGTCCTCTCCACCGGCCAGTTCATCGAGGCGGACCGCAGCACCCTGGTGGGCCGCTACGTCGGGGAGACCGAGTCCAAGACCCGGGAGGTCATCGACACGGCCATGGGCGGCATGCTCTTTATCGACGAGGCCTACTCCCTGGCCAGGGACACCTCGGGGAAGGACTTCGGCATCGCCGCCATCGATGTGCTGATCAAGGCCATGGAGGACCACCGGGATGACTTTGCGGTCATCGTCGCCGGGTACCCGGACCTGATGGAGCAGTTCCTTGCGGCAAACCCGGGACTGCGCTCGCGCTTTTCCACTGTGATCCACTTCCCGGACTACACCCCGAAGGAGCTGACCTCCATCTTCCTGCAGATGTGCCAGAAGGAGGAGTACACCGTGGACACCACCGCCAGGATCTGCGCCGAGGCCTTCTTCCGGGACCGGTACGCAAACCGGCGGGAGAACTTCGCCAACGCCCGGGATGTGCGCAACTACTTCGAGAAGGCAAAGCGAAACCAGGCCAACCGCCTGATCCGGGACGGGATCATCACCACCCGCTCCCTGGAGGGGCTGATGCTCGAGGATGTCCAGGACATCACCTTAGACTGAATCCGGGCGCAGATTTTCCGAAGCGATATGCAAAGGAGGGGAGACCCGCGGTCTCCCCTCCTTTTTGCGTGTGCAAAAAATGTTACGAGAGAACCTCCTGGGCCGCAGCGGCGTCATAGGTCACGCTCCGGACCCCGGTGGACTCGATCTGGTACAGGGCGTGGGCCGCCAGGTGCTCCGCTGCCTGCTCGAGATCCCGGACGCCGGGCTCGCTGGCAAAGCGCGCCACCACGGCGGCAGCCGCCTCCTCGGTGACGATGCACTCGTCCTGGGAGAGGCCCATGCGGCGCAGCACCCTGGGCAGGGCGTAGCGCAGAAAGATCGTCTTCTTCTCCTCCGGCGTGTAGTCCGGGATGTCGATCACCGCAAACCGGGTAAGGAGCGGGCTGCTGATCCGGGACTTGTCGTTTGCTGTTGCGATGGGATAGACGCCGGCCGTCGGGATCGTGCACTCCATGTAGTTGTCGGTAAAGCCCAGGTTGTCGAGGAGCGTTAAAAGCGCGTCCGCCGGGTTTCCGCTGGTCGTCTTGGCATCCGCCTTGTCGAGCTCGTTGATGATCACCACCAGGTTGGACTCGCCGGCCTGGGAGAAAGCCTCCATGATGCTGCCGGGCTTCGCGTTGGCGTAGACCCGGGAGCTTCCCGTGAGCTGCTCCGCGTCGTGAATCGCGCTCATATCCAGGGAGGTCCAGGGAAGGCCCAGGATCCTTGCGATCGCATAGGAGATCTGGCTCTTTCCGGTTCCCGCGGGGCCCACCAGCAAAATCCCGTAGGCCGGGAGCTTGTGGGTGCGGTTGATCTGGATGATGGTCTCGATGATACGCTGCTTGACCTTCTCCATGCCGTAGAGCTCCTCATCCAGGATTCTTCTCGCCTCCACCGGATCGATTGAACCGAAGTAGGAGTCCTTCCAGCGGATGTTCAGCATGATGGAGAGGGCGTGCTGGGCGTGGCGCCGCTCCTCGGGGCTGACCTCCGAGGACCTGGCGACCGCAAGATTCCGTCTTGCCCACTTGCGGATGTTGGCAGGGAGGGTGCTCTTTGCGCACTCGAGGAAGTCGGTCATGCTCTGGAGGCTCGTGAGCTTCATCTCGTCCGAGTCCTCCCCGTTCTCCTCGTCCGGGTTCTCCTCCTCCTGGGGCTTGGTCTCCAGGAGCCGGGAGATCACGTACTGGAGAAAGCCGTCCGCCGCCGAGAGCTTGGTCACCCCGTCCGAGGAGACCTCGCGGATCTTGTAGACGCAGTAGCCCCGCTCCGTGTCCTTTCCGGAGAGCCGCACCATGATCCCGTTGCTGCCGAGCCATCCGAGAAGGCCCTGGAACCGGGAGTCGATCTCCAGCACGTCCGCCTGGCACTTCTCCCCGTCCCGCATGAAGACAAACGAGGAGCGGACCTCGGGCTTTTCAAACAGGCCGCTGGTGTGGTGGATCAGCTTGCCCGCTGCGTTGTCGAGCACCATAAACGGGTGTTCCTCATCCGCCTGAGCACTGTCCGAGGCAAAGGGCGTGAAGGTGCACACCGCCTTTGCCTTCTTCGTGGCATCCACCGCAGTCTCGTGCTCTGCTTCTCCAAAATCAAAGACCAGATTTGACATGCTGTTCCTCCTTGTTGTCCTGCTGCCATTTCTCAAGAAAGGCGGGAAGCTCTGCCAGGGAGGGCAGAATCGCCGCCGCCGTATTTTTCATCTCCGCATCCGGGGGAACCGCATCCGGGATCATCACGGTCACCATGCCGGCGGCCGCCCCCGCCCGGACGCCGTTGTAGGAGTCCTCCACGACAAGGCACTGCGACGGGGCTGCCCCCACCGCCTTTGCCGCCATGAGAAAGACATCCGGAAACGGCTTTCCCCGCTCCAGGGCGTTGCCGCTGACCACCTCGGCAAAATAGGACGAGAGTCCGGTGCGCGCAAGGTTTGTCTTTGCCCGCTCCAGGGGCGAGGAGGTGGCAAGAACGCAGGTGTAGCCCGCCTTCGTGAGGGCAGAGAGCGCCTCCCTGGCGCCGGGCTTTAGGTCGATCCTCTTTGCAAAGGCCGCCTCGCAGAGCGCGTTCTTTTTCTGAATCAGGTCGTCGGCGTCATACCCCAGCTCCTTGAGATACCGGTAGTTGACGACGCTGCTTCTTCCCACCATCTGCTGGAGCTCCTCCTCCTTCAGGCCCACCTGCCGCCAGGCGGCGCTGTAGACCTTCTGGGTGTCCGTGATGGTGCCGTCCATGTCGAAGAGGATGGTGTCGATCATGACGCCCCTCCGACGCTTCCCGCCAGGTAGTCGACGAACTGCTGGGCGCAGCGCCCGGAGAAGCCGCCGTGGTTCATCTCCCAGACGTTGGCCTGGCGCCGCAGCTCCTCCTCGGAGATCCTGATCTCGGGGTAGCGCTTGGTCAGCTCCTCCACGATCTTGAAGTACTCCTGCGGTGAGGGACGGAAGTACCCGATGGAGACGCCAAAGCGCGCCGACAGGGAGAGCTTCTCCTGCACCGTGTCGTTGTGGTGGATATCCGCGCTGTCCGCATCCTGCTTGTCGCCCCAAGTCTCCCGGATCAGGTGGCGGCGGTTGGAGGTGGCATAGATCAGCACGTTCTCCGGCCGCGGCTCCAGGCCGCCCTCGATGACCGCCTTCAGGTACTTGTAGTCGGTCTCGAACTCCTCAAAGGAGAGGTCGTCCATGTAGATGATGAAGCGGTAGTTGCGGTTCTTGATCTCGTTGATGATGCGGGAGAGGTCCTTGAACTGGTGCTTGTAGACCTCGATCATCCGCAGGCCGTCGGCGTAGTACTGGTTCAGGATGGCCTTGATGCTGGTGGACTTGCCGGTGCCCGCGTCGCCGTAGAGCAGCACGTTGTTGGCGCGCCGCCCGTGCAGGAAGGCCTCGGTGTTGTCCGTAAGCTTTTTCTTCTGGGCCTCGTATCCCACGAGGTCCGAGAGCACCATGTCCCCGGTGTTGGTGATGGGAACGAGGAGCTCTCCCTCCGGGTCGTCGCTGACACGAAAGGCCTTGTTCAGGCCGAACTTCCCGACGCCGTAGCGGCGGTAGAAGTCGGTGATGACGGCGTAAAGCTCCTCCGGGCCCTTGGCCTTCTCGATGGCGGCAGAGAGCTCCTGGACCTTCTCCGAGACGCTCTTGTTGTAGATCTGCTCCTTCTTGACGACCGCCGAGTAGTTCTCGAGCACCGAGAAGCAGTGGATCCCCAGCTCCTCCTCGATGTAGGAGAAGTCGTAGTCAAAGAGCTGCCGGAAGATCGCAAAGTCGTTCCTGGCAAACTCGTTCACCGACCCCTCGTTGGCGCCGACCTTCTCGGAGACCAGCGTGAAGGGGGTCTCGGTCATGGCCAGCAGGTAGGCGAGGTAGTTGTGCCAGAGGTTGTGATTGAAGCCATAGGTGGTGGCCAGATCCAGGAGGCGGTTCACCTGGTCCAGGATCTCGGAGGTCAGCTCCTCCTTGCGGTAGTCCCCGCCGTGAAAGCGGCGAAAGATGTCGCTGAGCCGGTACAGGATGCTGTTCTTTCCGATGGCGCGGTAGATGATCAGTTTTGAGGTCAGTTCATACATGGCGGTTTCTTCCTTCCACAAAAGGGGTCGCGGCACTGCGTTGCCCTGCATTCCCCTATTTTAGAAACAGAGCACAAAGCGCGTCAAGTGACAGGATGCACCTGCCGGAGGAAAAGAAAGTGCCGGGTTTTCGGGGCAGCAAAACGCCCCGCGGAACGATCTCCGCGGGGCGTTTTGTGTGCCGGAAGATGCAGACCCGGCGGTGCCGGCAAGCGCCAGTGCCGCTGCCGCCTTTAAGCTCCTGAAGATCCCTCCCATCATGACGCTTCTCCTCCCCGAAACGGATTTCGGCCGCCGCAGGAGCTGACAGAATTCCGCTTTGATCGCAGTTTTATTCTATGACAAGTCTGATCTGCGTATCAATCTGGTTGAAAGCGTCGAAAGATGCTGTCTTTTGTATGGTTTCTCACTCCGCCCGGGCGAACTGGGAGTTGTAGAGCTTGGTGTAGAACCCGTTCGCCGCCATCAGCGTCTCGTGATTGCCCTGCTCGATGATCTTGCCGTCCCGCATCACCAGGATCACGTCGGCGTTGCGGATCGTGGAGAGCCGGTGGGCCACCACAAAGCTGGTCCTGCCCTGCATCATCCGGTCAAAGGCGTTCTGAATCAGGATCTCGGTGCGGGTATCGATGCTGGAGGTCGCCTCATCCAAAATCAGCATGGGCGGCAGCACCAGCATGACTCTTGTGATGCACAGGAGCTGCTTTTGTCCCGCACTCAGGGAGTCGTCGGTGACCTGGGTATCCAGGCCCTCCGGCATGCGGCGGATGAACTCCCAGCTGTGGGCTGCCTTTGCGGCCTCGATGATCTCCTCTTCCGAGGCATCCGGCCGACCAAAGGCGATGTTCTCCCGGATCGTGCCGGCGTGGAGCCAGGTGTCCTGCAGCACCATACCGAAGTTCTTGCGAAGGGAGGTCCTGGAGCAGTCATAGATGCTGGTGCCGTCGATCCGAATGTCCCCGCTGTCCGCGTCGTAGAAGCGCATCAGCAGGTTGATCAGGGTCGTCTTGCCGCAGCCCGTGGGGCCGACGATGGCAATCCGGGTGCCGGGCTCTGCGTGGAGCTGGAAGTGCTCAATCAGGTGCTGCTCCTTCGTGTAGGAGAAGAACACATCCTGAATGTCCACCTGTCCGCTGGCCTTCGGGAGTTCCCTGTCGGGATCTGCCGACTGAGGTGCCTCCTCGATCAGGGCAAAGATACGGCTTGCGCAGGCCAGGGCGTTCTGGAGCTCCGTCACCACGCTGCTGATGTCATTGAAGGGCTTGGTGTACTGGTTGCAGTAGGTTAAAAGCGCCGAGAGACCGCCGACGGTCAGACCCCCCGCGAGAATCCGGAAGGCACCCACCAGCACCACCACCGCGTAGATCAGGCTGTTCACAAACCGGGTGGAAGGGTTGGTCAGGCTCGAGTAGAACACCGCCTTCTCGGAGGCGTCCTTGAGCTTCTCGTTGATGACGGAAAACTGTTTGGAGGCGCGGGGGCCGTAGCCGAAGACCCGGACCACCTTTTCATTGCCCACCATCTCCTCGATGAGGGCGGTCTGCTCGCCGCGCGCTTTCGTCTGCTTCTGGAACATCGCGTAGCTGTGGGTTGCGATGAACTTGGCCACGAAGAAGGAGATCGGGGTCAGCAGGATGACCAGCACCGTGATCAGCACGTCCTTGCTGAACATGAAGAACAAAGTCGCGGCGATCGTCACGATGCCGGAGAAGAGCTGGGTAAAGCCAAGGAGCAGGCCATCCGAGAGCTGGTCCGTGTCTGTGATGATGCGGCTGACGATGTCGCCGGTGCTGTGAGCGTCCAGGTACTTTAAGGGGAGCACCTGGATCTGCCGGATCGCCTTGCCGCGGATGTCCTGCACCACCCGGTAGGTCATCCGGTTGTTGATGAGGTTCATCAGGAACGTGCAGGCGGATGTCAGCACGATCAGCACCAGGATCCGGGACAGGTAGTAGGTGACGGTGGCAAAGTCCACCTGGCCCTTCCCCAGGATCCCGTCGATGGCGTTGCCGAAGAGGATCGCGGCGTACAGCGGAAGCACCGCCGAGATCGCGGCCAGGACCACGGAGAGCAGCAGAAGGATCCGGTACCGCCCGATGTACTGCATCACCTTGCGGAAGGTCTTTCCGCTTCCGGCCCGGTCACCCTGCATCTCAATTTCATCTTTTGCGCTCATGCCAGCACCTCCTTTCCTGCTGCCATCTCCTTCGGCCGCTTCTCCGGGAACTGGGAGTAGAAGATCTCCTGGTACAGCGGGCAGTCCTGAAGGAGCTGCGCGTGGGTTCCCATGCCGGCGATCTTGCCGTCATCGAGGACCAGGATCTTATCTGCGTTCATCAGGCTCGCGGTGCGCTGGGAGACCAGAAACACCGTCATGCTGCCCGCAAGGCCGCGGATGGCCTTTCGAAGGGCGGCGTCGGTTGCAAAGTCCAGGGCGCTCGCGGAGTCGTCCATGATCAGGATCTTCGGCTTCTTCACCAGGGCCCTTGCAATCGTGAGTCTCTGGCGCTGGCCGCCGGAGAGGTTCCGGCCGTTCTGCTCGAGCTGGAAGTCCAGCTCCCCCTCCTTGCCCTTGACGACTTCCTCGGCCTGGGCGGTGCGGATCGCATCCCAGAGCGCCGAATCCTCGGCGTTCTCATCACCCCACCGGAGGTTGTCCCGGATGGAGCCCTGGAAGAGGACCGCCTTCTGGGGCACCACGCCCACGAGGTTCACCAGGTCCTCCATGGAGTAGTCCCGGATGTCCCGCCCAAAGAGGGTGATCTTTCCCTCCTGGGGGTCATAGCAGCGGGCGATCAGGTTGACCAGGCTCGACTTGCCGGCGCCGGTGCCGCCGATGATGCCGATCGTCTCTCCCTGCTTTGCGGCAAAGGTGACGTGGTCCACGCTGGGCTCCCGGGCACCCTCATAGGAGAAGGAGACATCCTGGAAGGCAACCGCCGTCGCGGGATCCCCTGCGGCCTCTCCCTTTGTGCTCTCCGGGAAGCTCTGCCCCGGCTCCACCTCGAAGATGTGGGAGATGCGCTCTGCGCAGGCGATGGACTTGTCGATCGTGATGATCAGGCTTGCCAGCTTGATCAGCTCCACGATCATCTGGGCCATGTAGTTGTAGAGGGCGACCACATCGCCCTGCTGGATGTCGCCGAGGTTGACGCGCACCGCGCCCACCCGGATCAGGATGATCGTGGCCAGGTTGATAAGAAGATAGGTGGCGGGGTTCATCAGGGCGGAGATCCGTCCCACGAACTCATTCATCCTTGTGAGGGCCTCGTTCTTGGCGTCGAAGTCCTTCACCTCTTCCTGCTCCTTGCAGAAGGCCCGGATCACGCGCACGCCGGTCAGGTTCTCACGGGTTGCCCCGAGGACCTTGTCCAGGGCCGCCTGGACCTTGCGGTAGAGGGGAATGGACACCAGCATGATCGCAAAGACCACCACCGAGAGCACCGGGATCGCGACCACGAAGACGAGCGCCGCCTTCACATCGATCGTAAAGGCCATGATCATCGAACCGAAGACGATGAAGGGGCTGCGCAGCAGAAGCCGCAGCGCCAGGTTCAGTCCGTTCTGCACCTGCTGCACGTCGCTGGTCATGCGGGTGATCAGCGTGTTGGTGCCGAGCTTGTCCAGCTCCTTGTAGGAGAGCTTCTGGATGTGATCAAAGAGGGCCTGGCGCAGCTTTGTCGCAAAGCCCACGCTCGCCCTGGCCGCAAAGTACTGGGCTGTGACGCTGCAGACGATGCCGACCACCGCCAGCAGGATCAAAAGGCCAAACTGGCGGAACAACAGTCCCCGGTTCCCGGAGGGTATGCCCTCGTCGATGACCCGCGCCACCACCAGCGGCACAAACAGGTCAAACAGCGCCTCCAGGAGCTTGAAGGCCGGTGCCAGGATGCTCTCCTTCTTGTAATCCGCAAGAAACACTCTGAGTTTCTTCATACGATTCTGATCTCCTCCGCACCCGGGCGGTTCTGCCCGGTTTCCGAGTGTCATCATACCATTCCAGGTGATATATTGAATATATCTGTGTAGTATGCACCCATATAGATTTCATATATCGAGGAGGTTCTATGGAACTGCGCCAGCTCGAGTGCTTTTCGGCGGTGGTGGAGGAGGGCTCCATCAGCGCCGCAGCCAGAAAACTTCACATGTCCCAGCCCCCGCTCTCCCTGCGGATGCACCAGCTCGAGGAGGAGTGCGGGGTGACCCTCTTTGTCCGCGGAGCAAGGCAGATCACGCTGACCGAGGCGGGCACCCTCCTCTACCGCTATGCCAAGGAGATCCTGGAGCTCTCCCTGGCCGCCGGGGCGGACCTGGAGAACCTGCGCAGGGGCCGGCGGGGGACCCTGCGCCTGGGCCTCATCTCCTCCTGCGGCTGCCGGGAGCTCTACGACGGGATCAAGCGGTTCCACGCCCTGCACCCGGACATCGCCTTCGTGGTCCGGGAGGGGAACACCTTTGCCCTGCAGGAGGACATCCGGGAGAACAGGATCGAGCTTGCGGTGATTCGGACCCCCTACCAGAATGCCTCCCTGGAGCACATCTCCCTGCGCACTGACCCCATGGCGGCGGCAGGCGCCCTGCCAAACGTCCCGGGAACCGGTCCCCTGCCCCTTGCCTCCCTCTCCGGCTGCCCCCTCATCCTCTACCGCCGGTGGGAGGCGCTGCAGCGGGAGGCCCTGGAGGGCGCCGGCGTCACCCCGAACGTGGTCTGCATCTGCGAGGATGCCAGAACCGCCCTGCAGTGGGCCGTCATGGGCCTCGGCACCGCCCTCGTCCCCGCCTCCATTCTCTCCCTGTTCCCGGACCTGCCATCCAGGGAGCTGGACGCCCCGACACTCTCGAGCAGCATCCACCTGGTCCGCCGGCGGGGCGCCTCCCTCTCCGAGAGTGCGGCTCTCTTCTACCGGTCTTTCCATGAAGTGAAAAATCCTTAAATTTTACTGAATTATCTCTCCGGGATTTGCACCAACGGGGCCGGCATGCGATGATGTGTACCAGAAAAGGGAGACGTGAAATGAAATTCGACAAAAACCGGCTCAATCAGCCCTGGGCGGCCTACACCTTCGCAGCCTGCTGCGCCGTCCTGTTATACCTGTTTCTTTCCCACATCAACCTGCTGGGAATCGGTCTGGCAAAGCTCTACAGCTTCATCCGCCCGGTCTTCATCGGCCTGGTGATCGCCTACATCCTGAACCCGCTGGCCATGGTGATCCGGCGGGGCCTTGCCGCACTCAAAAAGCCCCTGCCCCTCCCGAAGGAGCAGGATGCGGAGGCGCTTGCCGCCTATCGCCTCAGGGAGAAGCGGCGCGACAGGAACCTCTGGAACGTCACGGTCGCCATCACCATCGTCCTCGTGGTGTTCTTCTTCATCGTCCTCTTGGTCGCCCTGATCCCCCAGATCGTGCGCAGCATCGGCACCCTGATCTCCAACCTGGGCGTCTACATGGACACGGCCAACAAGCTCCTGGAAAACCTGAACAAGGCGGCGTCCAGCGCCAACCTCGACATCGGCGGGATCACGAACTTCGTGCAGGGCGGCCTGAACCAGCTCGTCGATGCCCTCACCCAGAACTCCGGCATCGTCGACACGGTGACCGGCATCGGCAGCGGCATCTTCAACGGCGTCATCAGCTTCATCATCTCGATCTACTTCCTGCTGGACAAGAGCCGGCTCCTGGCGGGCTGCCGGAAGCTGGCAAGGCTTCTGATCTCCGAGAAGCGCTACCCTGCGGTGTCCTCCTTCTGGAAGCGGTGCAACCACATCATGGTGCGCTACATCGCCAGCGACATCCTGGACGGCCTCTTTGTGGGCTGCGCCAACGCGGTGTTCATGATCATCGCCCGCATGCCCTACATTCCCCTGATCTCCGTGGTGGTGGGCATCACCAACCTGGCCCCCACCTTCGGCCCGATCGTGGGCGCCGTGATCGGCGCCTTCATCCTGGTGCTGGCCAACCCCTGGCAGGCCCTGTGGTTTCTGATCTTCACCCTGATCCTGCAGACCTGCGACGGGTACGTGGTCAAGCCCAAGCTCTTCGGCGACACCCTGGGTGTCCCCTCCATCTGGATTCTGATCTCCATCATCGTCTTCGGCAGAATGTGGGGCGTGGTCGGCATCCTGCTGGCGATCCCGATCGCCGCGATCACCGACTTCATCTGGCACGACTACCTGATGCGAAAGCTCGAGGAGCGGCGGCAAAAGCGCACCGCCAAGGCCGAAGCCGCCAGGGCAAAGCAGGCCGACGCGAAACAAAACTGAACGATCGGAACACAGGCACCGAAAAACCCTCCGGGATCATTGGTTGGTCCGGTCCCCGTCAAGTGGATACTGAAAAATAATAATGCAACCGTCAGTTGGATCTATCACCAGGTAGATCTGACTGGCGATTTTTTACGCTGCCTCATAGTATTTCTTGTGGTATGAGATTGGTGTGAGAAGATGCAGCCTGCGCTGCGTACGCTCCGTGTTGTAGTAATAGATGTAATTTCTGATCATGGACTCCAGCGAACTGCGATCTGTAAATCTTCTGCCGTAGTGACTTTCGCGCTTGAGCATTCCCCAGAATCCTTCCATCGGCCCGTTGTCAATGCAGTGGCCTACCCTGGACATACTCTGCGTCATCTTATGCTCAACAAGTCTCTGATGAAACTCTCTGCTTGTATATTGAAATCCTCTGTCACTATGAAACAGTGGGTGAGCATCAGGCTCTGCTGCGACGGCCTCATCAAACGTCTTCATCACCAGGGGCTTGTCATTATGATCGCTGATCTCATAGGCCACGATCCTGCGGTCATACAGGTCCAAAATCGCGCTCAGATAGAGCTTGTGGACCTCTATACCAGTGTAGTACTTAAACTCGGATACGTCCGTCAGCCACTTCTGATTGGGACGCTCTGCCGTAAAGTCACGATGCAGGACATTCTCAGCGACATACATGGGATCTCCCGAACTTCTGGTGCATCCCTTCGGTCTCCACTTGATCGTCGACTGTATGTGTTTCTTCCTGCAGATCCGATGTGCCCTCTTGTCATTGATGTGGATGTGATCTTCCGTTTCCAGATCGTCCCGAAGACGGCGATATCCTTTCTCCGGATGTTCCTCATGGTGCTTCTTCATAAGCGCTGCAATGCGTTCATTCTCGGCCTCACGGGCTGATTTGGAATGTTTCCTCCATTTGTAATACGCAGAAGGGGCCACATGAACATATCTGCAGAGCCTGCGTACCGGATAATGCTTTGTTTTCGCAAGCTCGCTGATCGCACAGTATTTGATTAGGTTGTGAACTAAAGAGAGCGATCTTTCATCTTCAGTTCCCTTAGTTTTTTTAGGAGATCATTCTCCATCCGCAGGTCTCTATTCTGACGCTCCAGCTGGGCGATCCTGTCCCGGAGTTCTTCCTCCGGAGTCCTGCTCGGCTCAGTCCCGGCACGGTGGCCGCGCCTATCCTCAAGCCCGCTTTTGCCCATGGCGTCGTATTTTATGACCCAGTTTCGAACCTGCTGGTAGGAGCATTCATACCGGATAGCAGCTTCACCGTAATTTCTGTCGTGATCAAGACAGTACTGAACGATCTCTATTCTCTCCTCAAGAGTTGTCTGTCTCGCTTTCTTCATGTAGCTTCCGCCTCCACTTCCACGAGAACTGATTGTCCCTTGAGTATTATACGTCTTGATCCAATCGCGCAGCCGAGTCCAATCCCTTAAACCATATTTACTGGCGATCTCTGCCATAGAGCCTTTTCCATCAAGGTAGTCCTCAACCGCTATGAGCTTGGTCTCCTTGGAGTAATACTTATTGTGCTTTTGATCCAGGAGCCCGGTGGGACCTTCTGATTTGTAGATGGCGATCCAGGCTGAAAGTGATTTATCATCTACTCCTACCTTTTTGGCTTCAGCCGATATGCTTGACCTGCCTGAGATCACCTCCTCTACAGCTTTTACCTTTATAACCGGATCTATCTTTCCCTTTCTGGACATGAAATGTCCCCCTCCGTAGGACACTTATATTTCAGTGTCCTACAGAGGGGGATCATATCATCGCGATCCCGGAGGGTTTGTTATGTTTTGGATTTCGATTTTGTATTGCTGCTCACCAGGTCACCGCCACGTCCAGCATGTTCGGATAGGAGTAGGCGAAGGTCCCGGTGTCGCACACGATGGCGGTGCCGAGGGTGGTCTCCACAAAGGAGCCGTAGGGATGGACGCTGTAGCAGGCAGCCACCATGACGTAGTTGCCGAACATCTTGACGCCGTCGTCCCGGACCCAGTAGTCGCCCTCATAGCCGGCGCTCTTTAAGTTCGCGACGACCTGGGACATGTTCATGTTGTAGTAGACTTCCTTGCCGCCGGAGGGGCCGTAGACGGCACCCACGTAGCTGTTGAGCACCTGGCCGGTCCAGGTCTGGTTCCTGGTGGACTCGTTGGGATCGGCGGCGGGCTCTGCTGCTGCCGCGGTGTCGGTGTCCGAAGAAGCGGTGTCGGCCGCTGCCTCTGTGGTATCGGTCGTGGCTTCCGTGGTGTCGGCCGCTGCCTCTGTAGTGTCCGCTTCTGCCGCCGTGGTGTCCGCTGCTGCCGTGTCCTCTGTGGCCACATCCGCGGACTCGACCGGTGCCGGAGTCTCCTCCTCCGCAGTCTCATCGGCCTCGTCGGCCGCATCATCTGCCTCGTCAGTCTCTTCGGTCTCCGCCTCGGCGGTGTCCGCTGCGGTATCGTCGGTCTCGCCCTGCGCAGCATCCGTCGTCTGCGCAATGGCCGCTGCTGCGGTCACCGCATCCGCCTCGGGGGTGAAGACGGCGGTGCCGAGCCCGTCCTGCGAATCCAGGGTGAGGGTCAGGCTCCCGGTCAGCGCATCGGTACTGCGGCTCGTCACCAGCTTTGCCACCCCGTCCAGGGTGAGAACGCCACCGGTCTGGCTTCCGTCACCCGCGCGTCCGGTCTCGGTGCTGTCGGCGGTGGTGGCGGCCTGTGTCTGAAATTGGAAGAGCATTGCTGCTGCCATGGAGAGCGCCAGGAGATTTCGTCCCAGCTCCTTGTAATCTGCTTTCAATTTTGACTCCTTTGCGTGTCATAATTGGACGTCGCTGGGAATGTTACAAAATTATTTCAGATTTGTCAATGGCTTGTAACTTTTCCGCATCAAATCAATAACTTTTTTCACAAACTGTGTAACAAAAAAGGACGGCCTCAACTAGATGTTGTGGTCGTCCCAATTTCTAAAAATTGTATAAAGTGTCCGATTTTCGGACTTTCCAACCCCTCAGAGGGCGTCTGCGATGTCGTAGATCAGCCGCTCGGACTTCTCCCAGCCCAGGCACGGGTCTGTGATGGACTTGCCGTACACACCCTCTCCGATCTTCTGGTTTCCGTCCACCAGATAGCTCTCGATCATCAGGCCCTTGACGAGCTTTGCCAGATCCGGCGCCACATGCATGCTGTGGAGCACGTCCTTGGCGATGCGGATCTGCTCCATGTACTGCTTGCCGGAGTTGCTGTGGTTGCAGTCCACGATGACCGCCGGGTTGGCGAGGCCGAGCTTTTTGTACTGCTCGCTGACGAAGACCAGGTCCTCGTAGTGGTAGTTCGGGTGGTTCCTGCCGTAGTTGTCCACGTAGCCCCGCAGGATCGCGTGGGCCATCGGGTTCCCGGTGGTGTGCACCTCCCAGCCGCGGTACAGGAAGGTCTGCTCGCTCTGGGCGGCGGTGATGGAGTTCATCATGACGGAGATGTCCCCGGAGGTCGGATTCTTCATCCCCGCGGGGATGCCGATGCCAGAGGCCACCATGCGGTGCTGCTGGTCCTCCACGGACCGCGCGCCGATCGCGACATAGGCCAGAAGGTCCGAGAGATACCGGTGGTTCTCGGGGTAGAGCATCTCCTCGGCGCAGGTAAAGCCGGTCTCCCGCACCACCCGGGAGTGCATCTCGCGGATCGCGATGATGCCGGCCAGCATGTCCTCCCCCTTCTCCGGATCCGGCTGGTGGAGCATGCCCTTGTAGCCCACACCCTTGGTGCGGGGCTTGTTCGTGTACACCCGGGGGATGATGAAGATCTTGTCCTTCACCTTCTCCTGGACCTTGGCCAGGCGGGTCATGTACTCGAGCACCGCATCCTCCCGGTCCGCGGAACAGGGACCGATGATCAGCAGAAACCGGTCATCCTTCCCGGTAAAGATGGCCTCGATCTCCCTGTCACGCGCCTCCTTGATGTCCCGGATTTCCTGTGAAAGGGGGAACTGCTGCTTGAGCTCCTGGGGGATCGGCAGTTTCCTTCTGAATTCCATTTGCATTTCCATACTGATGCCACCTCTGTCTTCACTTTCGTACTTCACCGTGCTACCATTACTGCTGATTATAAGCTCGCGGCGCTCTTTTGCAATATTCCCGCAGAAGAACGCCCGCACACAAGGCTCCCATACAAGGGATCTTCTGTCAACGAAAAACCGCAGGAGGCCACTCCATGAGTTCGATCACCACCGTATCCGGAAAACACGTGGATCCGCTACGCCCCGCCCCAGAGGACCTGGACCTTGCGGACATCGCCCACGCCCTCTCGCTCCTCTGCCGCGGAAACGGCCACGTCTCCCATCTCTACACCGTGGGACAGCACAGCATCGCCTGCTGCCGGGAGGCAGCAGCAAGGGGTGCCTCCCCTGTGGTCCAGGCCGCATGCCTTCTCCACGACGCGGCAGAGGCCTATCTCTGCGACCTGCCCCGTCCCCTCAAGGCAGAGCTCCCCGCCTATCAGAAGGCGGAAGACCATCTCCTTCGCATGATTTTCCGGCGGTTTCTTGGCCGGGATCTGACGGAGGAGGAGCGCGCGGAGGTCACCGCGGTTGACGACGACATGCTCTCCTATGAGTTCCGGTATCTCTTTCCGGAGCCCCTGGGGGAGAACTGGAAGCACATCCAGTCCGCCCCGGATCTCTCCGTGCAGGACCCGAGCGTCACGGAGGAGGCGTTCCTTGCCCTTTGCCGCGCGCTCCTTTCCGAGACAGGAGGGCCCCTTGCATGAAGCCCCAGAATTACGTCCGGATCCGCTCCCACAGGGCGCGATATCTGGTCCCGGTCCTTCTCCTTCTGATTTCCCTTGCGCTGAACCTGGCCGCCTGGAAGAGCACGGCCTTTTCTGACTGGTTCACGGACCGCATCTTTCCGGTCTACGCATCCCTCTTCGGCCATCTGACCTCCCCCGCCCCCTTCAGCATCGGGGAGCGGATCCTGATTGTCGGCGTTTCGTGGCTTGCGGCCCTTCTTCTTGCCACCATACTCCTTTTGTTTCTTCGAAAGCGCTCTGGCTGCCGCCGCTTTGCAAAGGGCTTTTGGACCGCCACCCTGTGGGTGGTGTCCCTGGTTCTTCTCGTGCAGACCTTCGGGTGCCTCATCCAGTACCACTGCACGCCCCTGGAAAATGCCCTGCCGGGCTATGGAAAGACCTACACCCTGGAGGACCTTGCCGATCTTCGGGACTACGTGGTCAAAACCTGCAACACCATGGCGCAGGAGATGCCCCGGGACGCTGACGGGAAGGTCACCTATGCGGGGGGCGAGGCCGCGATGCAGAAGGAGGCGGGAAAGAGCGTACAGGCCCTTTCCGCTACCTATCCCCGCCTTGGCGGATATCAGGTGACCCCCAAGCCCCTCACCTTCTCCGCCTTTGTGAGCCAGCAGTATATGCAGGGCTACTACTTCCCCTTCTCCATGGAGGCCAACTACAACGAGCTCATGGAGATCATGAACAAGCCTTTCACCATGTGCCACGAGCTCTCCCACACCCACGGCTACATCTACGAGGATGACGCGAACTTCCTCGCCTTCCTCGCCTGCACGGAGTCCGACGACCCCGTCTTCCAGTACAGCGGCTGGCTCGGGATCCTCAACTACGTGGACAACGCCTTCTACGAAAATGCCGGAAAGACGGTCTACCGGCAGCACGTCTCGATCTCCGACACCGTCTCCTCGGACAACCAGTTCCTGTCGGACGAGACCTGGGAGCTGGTGGAGGGGGAGTCGGCGCTGGACACCGGCACCGTGAAGCAGGCCGCCGACACCTACGTGGACACGACCCTCAAGGCAAACGGTGTGTCCTCCGGAAAGATCAGCTACACCCACGTGGTGGCGCTCCTTCTCGAGTACTTCGACGGGAACTTCTGAGCACAGCCGCCCGGGGATCTGGTATCATGGACAGGAAAAACGCGCCGCCAAGCGGCAGAAAGAAGGAAAGACATGGACATTGTGTGCCTGGATATGGAAGGAGTTCTCGTACCGGAGATCTGGATCGCCTTTTCAAAGGCGTCCGGCATCCCGGAGCTCTCCCGCACCACCCGCGATGAACCCGACTACAACAAGCTGATGAACTGGCGGCTCGGGATCCTGAAGGAGCACGGCCTCGGCCTGAAGCAGATTCAGGACACGATCGCGACCATCGATCCACTGCCGGGCGCCCGGGAATTTCTCGACAAGCTCCGGGAGGAAACGCAGGTCATCATCATCAGCGACACCTTCACCCAGTTTGCGATGCCGCTCATGAAAAAGCTGGGCTACCCCACCCTGTTCTGCAACACCCTGGAGGTGGCGCAGGATGGGACGATCACCGGCTTTCAGATGCGCATCGAGCAGTCCAAGCTCTCGACGGTGAAGGCTCTGCAGTCCATCGGCTTCCAGACCATCGCCAGCGGCGACTCCTACAATGACCTGGGCATGATCCGGGCGAGCAAGGCGGGCTTTCTGTTCAAGACCACGGACCAGATCCGCAGGGAAAATCCGGACATCCCGGCCTACGAGACCTTTGACGAGCTGCTGCACGCCATCGAGGGCGCGCTGGACTGATGGATCTGACCCTGTCCCTCGCCCCGATGGAGGGGATCACCGGCTATGTCTTCCGAAATGCCCACCACAAGTTCTTCGGGGGAAGCTCCCAGGTCCGGTACTACACCCCCTTTGTCGTGTGCACCTACACGAAACGGATCAAGACCCGGGAGAAGCAGGACGTTCTGCCGGAGCACAACGAGGGGATTCCCCTCGTGCCGCAGCTTCTCTCCAACAAGGCGGAGGAGTTTCTCTACACGGCCCGCTCCATGGCGGAGTTCGGCTACCGGGAGGTGAACTTAAACCTCGGCTGCCCCGTCGCCACCGTCACCGCAAAGAAGAAGGGCTCCGGCTTTCTCACGGTTCCCGATGAGCTGGACCGGTTCCTCTGTGCCATCTACGAGGGGGCGGAAAAGATCCCAGTGACCCGGGAGGACGGCTCCACCGGGTCCCTTGCGATCTCCATCAAGACAAGGCTCGGGTTTTCTGATGTCGCGGAGGCGCCAAAGCTCTTTGCGATCTATGAGCAGTACCCGGTGAAGGACCTCATCATCCACGCAAGGACCCGGGCCGAGCAGTACGCAGGGCAGCCGGAGCTTGGCGTCTTCTTTGAGATCCTGTCAAGCTCCCGCCTTCCCATCACCTACAACGGGAACGTGTTCACAAAAGAGGATGCGGACGGCATCCTGGCGCGTTCCCAGGGGAAGCTCTCCGGCATCATGATCGGCCGGGGCCTTGTGGAGGATCCCGCCCTCTGCCGCGAGATCCGCGGCGGCCCGCCCGCCACGAAGGAGGAGCTCGCCTCCTTCCACCGCGCCCTGTACGAGGGGTATCTTGCGCAGTACGCGGGCTTTCACGGGCAGAGCAGCGGGGACCTCGTCGTCATCAACCGGATGAAGGAGGTCTGGTCCCACCTGGGCCTTCTGTTTGCGGACAACGGGCACTACTTAAAGGCCATCCACAAGGCCGCCACCCGCCCCGCCTACGAGGCGGCGGTCCGGTGCCTGTTTGACAACTGCGCCCTGGTGCCCCGAACCCCCGGCATCTTGGAAGCGAAATAGACCGATTCTCTGATTCAAGCCTATGCAAATTCTTTTCAAAAGAATATCTTTTACGTCCCTTTAAAAAACTTCGATACGCAAAAGATAGCTGCTGATCCCACGATCGGGATTGGCAGCTATCTTTTCAATTCCACCAGTATATTGCTTACTGCTCTTCGATCTTGAAAACTCTGGTACCATATCCTTCCAGAGTGAGCTCCCCTGAAACCATCTCTCCCCTATACAGATCGTTCATCTGTTTATGGAGGGTCAATTTCTGCTCCTCCTTCGAATAGTTCAGTACGAATAGATAGCTCTCACTGCCATTTGATCGAACTGCGATCTCACAGTCCCTCGGCAGCGAAATCAGATTCCCATATGGATTCGCAACCTGAAGCTTTTCCAGGAAGATCTGCGCTGTATTCTCAGAGAATGCACTTCCCAGATAGTACACCTTGCCCTTGCCAACTGAATTCTCGATCAGTGCTGGAGATCCCTGGTAGTAACTATCCTCGTAGCGTGCCAGCACCTTCGCACTCCCAAGAGGTGCAAGTTCCTCATTGAACAGTACGGTTTCCATCTCCGTACCGTCCCAACCAGCGTGGGTGATGCCCTCATCCTTTGCGACAAAGGTAAATTCCGTCACCTCTGCTCCCGCCAATTCCCTGAACACTCCAGGCAGATTTTCCTGCGTGCACTGACCGGTCATCGTCTTCAGCCCTGCACGGCAGCCAAGTACAAGAATACCTCCCTGCGCGACATACTCCTGCAGGATCTTTACCTGCTGCCCATTCGCGATCATGGCATGAGGATAAAACAGCACCTTGTATTTGGTCAGATCCTCTGCACCAGTATTCTCACGAAGATATACGTAATCTATTGGCGTATGTGTGAATTGGGCCGCGCGATAGATAGCAGCTGCAGACTGCTTCTCAATCTCTGCGTGCCAGATATCCAACTCCGCATCCCACTTGTTATCGTACGATTCCAGGATACCAACATTAGCCTCATACGCATTGCCCGCAACGGATCCAATCTTCTGAAACAGGCTGTGAATCTTTCGGATTTCCGCTATTCGGCGATTCTCCCGGCTGGAATAATCCAAAATTCCATGCCAGTAAATCTCCGTTCCCATCGTCGCCGTTCTCCAGCGAAAGTATCCGATGTAATCCGCCCCATGGGCAATGCTCTGCATGGTCCAGAGGGTAATCTGACCGGGTCTTGGAGTTGGAGACACCATGCGTACATTCCAGCCATTGGCACCAGACTGCTGCTCCATAATTCCATAGATTCCGTGAATAGAACGGACCTCATCCAGCATCATGGACCAGTTCCGATCCTTCAGATCCCCCGCCGGAAGATTGGTATCCAGTTCATAAGCCATGTTCGGATAGGAGTCATAGGTGATGAAATCCAGACTTTCCTGTGTCATGCGATGGCTGTCAATATCCTGAAAAATACCATTGGTTGTTATAAAATCACCAGGTTTCCGATATCTGGCGATGATATCACTCTGCATTTTGGCCCAGCGGCAGGCACTATCCGACACAAAGCGCTTGTAGTCCAGCACTTCGTGCGGGTTGGTATTGTTTGATAATGTCACCCGCGGAACATACACCTCGCTCCAAGCGGTATAAGTCTGGTTCCAGAACACCGTGCCCCAGGCTTTATTCAGATTTTCAATCGTTCCGTATTTATCTTTCAAAAATCTGCGGAATGCCAGCGTGTCACTTTCCGAGTAAAATTCATTGCACTCACAGTTGATCTCGTTATCGATCTGCCATCCAACAATAGCGGGGTTGGGTCCATAATGGGATGCCAGCTTTTCGACCAGCTCCTTGGTGAAATTCTGATATACAACGGAATTATAGTTATAATGCCGCCTGGCACCGTGCCGGTACAGCGTTCCATCCATCTTTGCGTTAAGAACCTCTGGATATTTGTCTGTCATCCAGGCAGGCGGCGTTGCGGTAGGTGTACCAAAGATCACTTTCATGCTGCAGGCATTACAGTGAGCAAGGAAGTCATCGAAGAAGGAAAAGGTAAATTCCCCCTCTCTTGGCTCAAACTTGTTCCAGGCAAACTCCGCAATACGGATGACCTCGATACCGGTCTCCTGCATCCGCTTCAGATCTTCATCCCACATGGAGGGATCCCAGTGCTCCGGATAGTAATCGGTACCCATAACAATGCGTTTTCCATCAAGAAGATAACTCATGGTTAAATTCCTTTCTCGTTGTTTTTTGTCACTCCTTCACTGCTCCAGCGGTCAGTCCGGACATGAAATACTTGGACGCTGACAGGAAGGCAATCAGAATGGGCAACACCGCACAGGTACTTGCCAGCATCATTGCGCCATAATCCGTGCCACGATCACTGACCATAGAGCGCAGCATCAGAGGAAGTGTCTGCACGTTAGGGCTCTTCAGGATCATCATCGGCTGCATAAAGTCGTTCCACACATTGACAAACTGCATAATTCCAAGGGACGCATATGCGGGAAGCAGAATCGGTGCAATCACACGGAAGAAGATGGTCCACTCTGAGCAGCCGTCCAACCGTGCTGCTTCAATCAGCGTTGTGGGCACATTATTCTTGCAGTACTGTCGGAACCAATAGATACCAAATGCGTTGGCACAGTTAGGGATGATCAAAGCCCTGAACGTGTTCACCCAGCTAAATTTGCTCATCATGATGTACCAGGGAATGATGCCTGCTGTGGAGGGAATCATCATCGTTGCCAGAAGGATGGCAAATAAAGGCTCTCTTCCTGGAAAGTTATAGACGGAGAAGGCGTAGCCGCCGATAGAGCAAAAGAACAAGACCAGTGCTACATTGCCGAACGTCACGATACAGCTGTTTCGGAAAGAGCGGAGAAAGTTGACGGACTCATTCATGCTCTTGAAGTTCTGAATCAGTTTATCCCCGAAGGTGACATAAGGTGGGAAGGAGAAAATCTCCGCAGTTGAATGCGTTGACATGATGAACATCATGTAGAACGGCAGCAGCATAATCACCGCAATGACGATCAGTACTGCATACAGAGAAATCGTCTTCCCCTTTGGAACAAACCTGGCGATGAGAACCAGGATAGCTGCGATCAGTAAAAAGAACAGTAACAGTCTCATATCGATCAGGCCCTCCTTTGCTGCTTTGCCTGCTTCCGCTGCTCGCGGCGCTGTCTCTTCTCTGCTTCGCTCTGAATGTAGTCCGGATCCGACTTATCCTGCGATGCCTTATTGATTGCCGTAGAGATCGCTACAATCATCAGCGTAATAATGTACGCCACCGAGGAAGCATAGCCATAAAGATTGCCGCCCTGTGGAGCTTTGTTCAGCAGGTAGATCATGAGGGTAAGACCACCGTTGTTGATGCCGCCCTGCCAGTTTTGGTTGGTCAGCATGAACGGCTCCGTGAACAGGTTGAACATACCAATGGTGGACTGAACCATCGTAAAGATGATGATCGGTTTCAGCAGCGGTATGCAGATTCGAAACATGACCTGCGGCTGGGTTGCGCCATCAATCTCTGCCGCCTCATAGATGTCGTTACTGATACCCTGCATGCCTGCCAGATAAATGACCATATTCCAGCCAACCCATTTCCAGGCAAACATCACAATAACTGCCGCCTTAATGAGGGAACCGTCCCCACCGAGCCAATTGATCTTGTCTCCGCCAAGCAGTGTTTCAAACCAGTTGATAACGCCGTAGTTATTGCCGAACATCTGCTGGAACACGATGGAGATTGCAACCGAAGAAGTGACCATCGGCATAAAGTAGATCGTCTTGAAAATATTTTCCCCATGAACCAGTTTGGAATTCAGAATGAAGGCCAGAGCCAGACCTCCAAGCAGAATCGGAATGTGGGCGATGATGCCGATCACCAGGGTATTCTTCAGTGCTGTCCAGAACAGAGGATCCTTAAACACATTGATGTAATTGGTAAGGCCCACGAAGTGCATCGCGGAGAGTCCATCCCATCGGAAAAAGCTCAGAAAAAAGCCGTACACAATGGGAAACAGGCCAAATATTGCGAACAGAATGTAAAACGGTGCGATGTAGACATAGGCAACCTTATATTTTTTCCACGTTTCCTTAAAGCTCATATTCAACTCCTATCGGCACCCTATAATCTTGAAGAAACAGGCTGGACTTTACCTGTCCAAAGTCCAGCCTGCTTATCCTTATATTTACCTTCTTTTACTGATTCCAGACACCTGCGTCCTTCAACGTCTGGATCTGCTGCTCTTTCAATTCTGTCGTAGCTGCATCAATGTTCTTGGCAAGCAAATCCTTGATACCCTGTGCATCGAGACCATCCTGAAGGCCCTGGTTAACAGAAGTATAGATCTGACCTTCTGCAGTCACATCCATCTGTGTTGTGTAGACAGGCTCCAGATCCTTGGCGATGGAGACCCAGAGCTGCTTCGTCTTCTGACCGCCAAAGTAAGCATCCTCCTCATCATAGATCGGATCGTCATAAGCAGGCGTGTAGGCCGGGAAGTAATCCACTGCCTGGAACATGGTGTTTTGTCCTTCCTTGGTTGCCAGCATGTAGGAGATGAAGGCCCATGCTGCATCCTTGTTCTTGCTCTGATCCGGGATTGCAAGGAAGGAACCGCCCCAGTTTTTGGATCCAATACCGGCGTACAGATGAGCAACACCCCAGTGTCCAGATCCATCAGGATCGATGTCCGTCTTCAGAAATCCGCCGAACCAAGCACCGGAAGCAACTGTTGCAATGGTTCCCTGCTGATAAGCGGCATAAGCTTCCGTGGACCACATATCAACATTCATGTCCAGACCTTCCTGGCGCATCTTAATGACAGCATTCAGACAGTCTGTATCCCCGTCACGATCCAGTTTCAGATTCAAATTCTCGTCATAGTAATCGCGATTTTGGAACAGCAGCTGGTAGAAATACGAGACATCCGGCACAAACCAGGCACCGGTCTTATCCTTGATCGTCTCTGCTGTGGAGACTACGCCGTCCCAGGTACTGAGCATCTGATCTACAGAATCAGGATCTGAGGCAAGTCCCGCCTTTTCAAAGATATCCCTCCGGTAGAAGACCGTCGCTGGTCCGATATCCCAGGGAATCAGTCTCATGGCACTCTTATCATCCGAGATTGCCTGATTCCACTTAAATGATACAAAATCGTCAGCATAGTTTTGTGCACCGTATTGATTCAGATCTGTGAGCGCACTGGAATCGCGATACTGTGCCACATAGGCTCCCTCTACCATTGCCACATCCGGAGCGCCGGAACCCGCTGCCAGCGAGGTTTGCAGATTCTGATGATATGTTGTCGTATCCGTAAACTGGAACTCTACGTTGATATTCGGATACTCTTCATGAAAGCCATCCAGGGCTGCTTTGAACGCATCATCGCCGGAAGGCCAACCGCCAACCACGATGTCTGCGGAGATGTTCTTGTCGATTGCTGCTGCGCCTGTGGATCCTGATGCAGAAGAAGATGTTGTCGTGGAATCTGCACCAGCCGTAGTGGAAGAAGAAGTAGAGCTTGAACTTCCACCGCATCCTGCCAGCATAGATGCTGCCATCGCAGTCACCGCTGCAATCGTTACCGCCTTGTTCACCTGTTTTTTCATAATCCCTCCTTGAAATATGAAATATCCCCTGATCAGCCAGATAATTTCAGCTGATCTGTTACACAGCTTTGACAGATTCTCCTTCCCGAATATGAACGGGTTGCCGAGTAAAATACGATATCTTTTCTCCGTTGATGTATCGGATCAATAGTGTTGCAAGGTCGCTTCCAAACTTCTTGTTGTCCGGCGCAATGCTCGTGATGATTGGTGAAAAACTGCGGCCGTGAAAGCTCGCGTCAAAACTCATGACAGAGAGGTCCTCCGGAATACGATAGCCACGTTTTTCCAGTCGCTGGATCAGTCCGGCTGCAAACTCGTCGTTAAAGCAGAGGATTGCTGTAGCATCGAGCTTTCGCCCCAAAAAAATATCCGCTGCAAGTCCTCCCTTGTCATAAAAAGTTTCTTCGTGACTAAGTCTTGACCGTTCATCCAACCAATAAGTACTGCTGTATTTCTGCTCGGTGAGGCTGCTGATGTCCAGGTAGTAGTTCTCCAAAGTATCACGAAATACATAACGCATGTTTCTTTTCCAACTATTGGATCGACCATTGTTGTCACTATACGGATAAGGGGAAGCATAAGCAATTTTTCGATGTCCCTTTTTTCTGAGATAAGCAATAGCTTTATCCATGCTCTCACTCACATCCCATTCGATCACCGGAACAGCCTTTGGAGGATCAACCGGTTCACCAAAGCTGGCGGTAACCGCAGGCATGTAATAATTTTTGCCATATTCCTTTGCATATCGACTTGCCAGTGCCTCATTTTGAAATATGATCCCGTCCACCATGGTGTTCCGGATATCATCAAACTCCAGATTGCCATTGATCAGGACCATGTAGCCATAGTCCTTTGCTCCTTCGAGCATTCCCGTATAAAGATCTATATTGAACGCATTGTGAAGATCTTTGCAGTAGAAAAGGATCTGTTTTGTCCTTGCCTGCTGCAGTGACATCGCCACAGGATGTGGTACATAATGAAGATCATTTGCAATCTCTAATATTCTTTTCTTCTTTTCTTCTGCTACATAGCCGCTATTATTGAGTGTCCGAGAAACCACAGAGACAGAAACCCCTGCCAATTTTGCAATGTCCTTTCTCGTGACTTTTTGTTCCACTGATCCCTCCATAACGGCATCTTTTTCAAGAGCAGGCTGATAATATATACATATTGCACAATTAATATCGGCTTTTATCTCTGTTTTGTGGTCTAATTATACTTACCCATAATAATGAAACACAATGGTGTAATATGTGGTCTCGCGTCCACATGAATCTAATTGTGCACTTTTACGTAGATCTGTTGTGTGCCTTCAGCTGGCGTTCCGGGTCTTAAACAGTTGGGCACATTTTTGGGAGGCTTCGGCCTCTCTTTTTTGTTGTGGTTGAGCCATTCTTGGCTGTCAAATTTCTGCGATTATTATGTTGTATGTGTTGTATGTCTAGGGCGCATGTGTTATACTTCGTTTATGAAACTATACTTTGACAAGAGACTGAAAGATCCTACCTACTATATTCAAAAAGGTTACCGGAATGGTTCTAAAGTAACCTGTAAAAATGTAAAGATTATTGGAAAGCATTCAGAATTACTAAAAATCACAGATGATCCATTATCCTATGCAAAAGAGCAAGTCCGTCTAATGAATGAAAAGGAGAAGAGCGGTCTGCAAAGCATAGACCTTCATCTTGATTTCAATGAATTGATTCAAAACAACGCAGAAAAATCGATTGCACCTTTATACACGAGAAATGTCGGCTATTTTTATCTTCAGCATATATATCGCCAGCTAAGCATCAATGAATTCTTCAAAAATGCTTGCAGCGGCAATAAGATCACATTTGATATCGACCGTGTTAACAGATTCCTTGTTTATGACCGTATATTGAGGCCTGGATCCAAGCTCCATACATGGCAAAATAAGGACTGGTATTACGAGGAGCCAGATTTCGAGTATCAGCATATTATGCGGACCATGGATATCCTTGAGGACAATTACGCCGAATACATCAGTTGGCTTTTTAAGTACAGTAACAACATCGTTAAGAGAGATACATCTCGTTGCTATTACGACTGTACAAATTATTACTGCGAGACTGAAACAAATGATGATAATTATGTTGATGAAGTGACCGGAGAGGAAATAAAAGGACTGCGCGAGTACGGAAAGTCGAAAGAAAACCGTCCCAACCCGATTGTAGAAATGGGATTATTTATGGATAATCAAGGCATACCAATGTCAATGTGCATTCATCCAGGAAATACAAATGAACAGGTTACCGCTATTCCTTTGGAAAAAGAACTGATCAAAATGTTCAGAGATGCTGATCATGATAATAACGGTTCTTTCATATATGTTGCAGATGGTGGACTTGGGTCGACATGGATTAGACAGTTCAATTCCATGGGCGGAAGGTGCTTTATTGTCACTCAGTCAATTAAGAAAATGTCAGAAGTTATGCAGAATTCTGTATTCAATGATTGCGATTATTGGATTCCAACATCCGATAACGATGGTAAGAAGGATAAAGATGGAAGGACAATTGTTCAAAGTGATCCCATATCAATAGAATTTCTAAAAACATTTGATAAGAATGATAAAGATAATCTTAGATATTATAATTCGATGGCGTATAAAGTAATTGACGCTGATAATCTTATTGATCTTGGGCTCACAGAAACAAAGATATGCAAGAACAGAAAAGCAAGGAGTGTAAAAGTTAAAGGTACTCTTAAGCAGAAAATAATAATCAGATTCTCACGAAAATATATGGAATACCAAAGGTATATCCGGAATCGTCAGGTAGAACGTGCCAAGAATCTCATCAGAAAATGTGATCCGGATGAACTGAAGAAAAGCCAGAATGACGCAAAGCGATTCATAAAGAAAACAACTACCGCAAAAGATGGTGGGGAAGTGCAGGTGTCATACTCTATTGATACAGACCGCATCGCGGAGGAAGAAAAGTATGATGGGTTTTATGCTCTCGCCACAAATTTGCAAATAGATATGATAAGTGCACCGGATAATCCGCTAAAATCGAAGCCTGATCTTACAGATGTACTTGAAATAGTCTCTATCAGCGAAACACGCAACAAAATTGAAGAATGCTTTAGGATCATGAAAACAAATTTTGAAGCTCGACCGATTTATCATAGAAAGCACGAGCATATAATTTCACATTTTATGATATGTTACACCGCGCTTCTCATCTATAGGCTTCTTGAGATCAAAGTTAATCAAAGCCGCTATCATTGCACGACGCAGGATATTATAGAGACATTAAACCATATGATCGTCGGAAATGTAGAGGATCAATATTACATTTCATTATACGGAGGCTGTACCACGCTGACAGCGTTGGAGGAAACGTTCAATGGTGGGCTAAATCACAAGCGATATTATCCGAAAACATTAAATAAACTGTCGAGAAGTTTTTAAATTGCGAAAATTCAAAAGCCCTCCACATACAACATTTTGAAGGACAGATAAGGAGGCAGAAAGCGTTGATTTTCCAACGTTTTCTGCCTCCTTGGCATTTTAAAGTGTTTAAAACCGGATGGCGTTAGTAAAGAACCGGGTTGACGGGTTCCATACCACAACCTCCATGGTGAACTCTCGACGCGATAATGTCTGATGAAGATATAGAATCCCCATTTGGAGCTCTTTTCTTCTCTGCATAATGCCTATCTTGTTATTTATAGTCACATGCTCGGCAAGTGGGTGTATGCTTTTAGGCAATCTAGGTGATGCTTTGTTACATGATGCAACACAGCACGGATAGGAGTGTACCCAGCTCGAGCTCAAAGTGAGGGATTAGTGGTCTCATGCTAGGCGATCGCTTATCAACCCGTTTCTTAACTAACGCCAACCGGATTATACTTACCCATAATAATGAAACACAATGGTGTAATATGTGGTCTCGCGTCCACATGAATCTAATTGTGCACTTTTACGTAGATCTGTTGTGTGCCTTCAGCTGGCGTTCGTGATCGTAGACTTTGGTGTGATCCGTGCAAAGAAAGTCCTCCGGGCAGGTCTTCATGAGAGCACCTACCCAGAGGTCAACGATCCTTCTTAATGTTCAGTCCCTGAATTGCCCTCTCGCCGAGGAAATCGGGAATTGTGCGGATACGCTGATCCGGCGCGGAATCCAGGAGGATGCCGCACCGGATTTTTCAGTGTTTGAACAGCGCCACGTTCTGATCCGAGTGCTCTACCTGTCTCGAGAAGAGATGGGCCGTCCAGACCATGTCCTCCACCGTAAAGTGCCCCTTTTCATGAAACGCCGCAAGGCACATGAGGCGAAGCTGCACAAGGCACCGGCAGGTGAGCCGGATCTGCGGCGCAAAGTCGAGCTCCTCATTTTCCGCAAAGTACGCGTCGATCCAGTAGCGAAAGACAAAGTAAGCGGCAAGCTTGAAAAACCAGTCCTGCTCCTTTGGCACCGCGCGGACAAAGGCTTCGTTCCAGTCCGCGTAGTGCGCCGCGGCTGCGAGGATTCCTGCCTTCTGGGCCTCCCAGCGCGTGTTCATCTCCTCCTGCTTGTTGCAAAGGTCTGCGACCTCCTGGGGTGCTGCGGGAAAGAAGATCCCGGCGGCTTTGAGGGCCTCCTCCAGGTCCTCTCCCGCGGCGCCCCGGAGCGATTCGAGAACCCGGTTTCGCTCTGCCAGGACCGCCTGCAGGCGATCTGTCTCCTCCTTCGTCAGCGGATCCTGCTCCTCCGAATCCGGAAGCTCCACCCGAAGAATCCGCGGGATGCCCGGCGTCTCGAAAAAGAGCCTTCCCGCCTCGGGGCAGGAGAGGGAGAGATCCCGCTGCTCGTAGTTTCCGCAGCAGCCAAAGTACCTTGGGTACTCGTCACAGGCCTGACAGAGGATGTCCGGCCCGAGCTTTTTGATGAGGCCGCAGAGGCCGTCCGACCCGTCATAGAAGGGGCAGAATCCCTCCTTTGTCAGTGGGAAGAACCGGTACCCGTCCTCCTCCCGGATGAGGCCACGGATCTTCTCGCCCAGAGGCCCCGGCACCACCTGATAACGGTAGTAGGTCTCATCGTCGAGATCCAGCTCCCAGTCCCGGCAGCAGGTGTCGGGACAGTTCCCCGCGACACACTGAAATTTGCTATAATACGGCGGAAATTCCAAAATCATGACAGACTCCTGAACACTGAGGTAACCAAATGCGGCAGATCACCATACTTGCCATCGGAAAAATGAAGGATAAGGCGCTGGAATCGCTCCAGCAGGAATACTGCAAGCGCCTGCAGGCCTTCTGCGAGGTCCGGATCCTGGAGGTGAAGGACGAGGCCAACGAGCACACCGACCGCCCGGGGGAGGCCGGACACGCCAAGGACCTGGAGGCCGGCCGGGCCCTGGAAAAGATCCGCCCCGGGGACTTTGTGATCCTTTTGGACCTGCACGGCACCGAGTGGACCAGCGAAGAGTTCTCCGAGCGCCTCGGCACCTGGGCCGATGGCAGCAAAAACCTGGTCTTTGTGATCGCAGGGTCCCTGGGGCCGGGACAGGCCCTGTTGCAGCGCGCCGATGTGCGCTGGAAGCTCTCGGATCTGACCTTCACCCACCTGATGACCCGGGTTCTTCTCTTGGAGCAGATCTACCGGGGCTTCATGATCCGGGCCGGCCGCAGCTATCACAAGTAGACGAAAGGAGGGCTACATGGCAACTGAACTTCTCACCTCCCGCGACATGGCGAGGCTGTACTGCGATGCCTGCAGCGGCTGCGGCGACTGCTGCTGCAGGATGGGCGACACGATCCACTTGGATCCCTATGACTGCAATGCCCTGACCAAAAACCTGCACCGGGACTTCGCATCCCTTCTTCAGGACACCATCGGCCTGCACGAGGAGCAGGGCCTCGTGCTGCCCCATTTGAAGATGACGGACGCGGGCCAGTGTCCGTTTTTGGACAGCGCAAGGCGCTGCAGCATCCACGAATTCCGCCCGGGACTCTGCCGGCTCTTTCCCCTGGGGCGAAACTACGACCCCACAACCCTCTCCTTCTCCTACTTTGTGGTCCCGGACGGCTGCGACATGCCCGGCAAGGCAAAGATTCGGATCTCGAAGTGGCTCGGGGTGCCGGACCTTCCCCGGTACGAGAAGTTTGTCGCCGACTGGCACTTCTATGTCCGAGACGTGCAGGCGGTGCTCGCCCGCACGCAGGATCCGGCAAGCCGCAGCGCCCTGACGAAATTTGTGCTCCAGGTCTTTTTCGTCACGCCCTACGACCCGTCCCGGGACTTCTACGAGCTCTTTTCCATGCGGCTCAACGAGGCAAGGACGGTTCTTTGAGAATCCGCTCCCGGAAGGCCGAGAAGGCGCTGGGGATGGCGTAGCGCCCGGCAAGCTCCCCGCGGCCTGCAAACTGCCAGTCCGGGGAGGCGGGATGCCGGACGGGGTCCGGCAGGGACTCGAGTTCGACCCGGTACCCCGTCATCTCCCAGACAAGGTGGGTGAACACGTGCCGCGCCGGGGGAAGGGGCGTGATCGAGAGGGGAAGAAGGCCCTCCCTGGCAAGCACCTCCCGCGCTTCTTCCGTGGAGAGGTGTCCCGCCTCATTCGGAAACTCCCAGAGCCCCGCAAGAAGCCCTGTCTCCTCCCGCTTGTGCAGAAGGATCCTGTCCCCGCAGGAGATCAGAAAGACGGTCTTCTCCTCTCTGCGCTTTTGTATTTTTGCGGGCATGATGGGAAGCGCCGTCTCCCTGCCCTGGTGCCTGGCAAGGCAGAACGGCTCCCAGGGACAGGCCTCGCAGTGGGGCGCGCCGTTTGGCAGGCAGATCATCGCCCCCAGATCCATCAGCGCCTGGTTGGTGTCCCCGGGGCGGTCCTTTGAGATCCGCGCGGCAAAAAAGCGCTCTGCCTGCTCCCCGGCCTGTTTGGTCTTGATGGGCTCCTCATAGGCCGTGCGCCTTGCAAAGATGCGCTGCAGGTTCCCGTCCACGGCGGGCACCGGCTCGCCGAAGGCGATGGAGGCGATCGCCGCCGAGGTGTAGGGGCCAATCCCCGGGAGCTTTCGAAGTTCCTCCCGGGTGCCCGGCATCTTCCCGCCATAGTCGTTTACGATGACCTGCGCCGCCTTTTTCAGGTTCCGGACCCGGCTGTAGTAGCCAAGGCCCTCCCACAGCTTGCTGAGCGCCTCCTCCCCCGCCGCGGCGAGGGACGGAATGTCCGGGAGGGCTGCGAGAAACCGCTCATAATAGCCCCGCACCGCCTCAACCCTGGTCTGCTGCAGCATGATCTCGGAGAGCCACACGTGGTAGGGCGTGGGATCCTCCCGCCAGGGGAGAATCCGCCGGCTTTGGTCGTACCAGGCAAGAAGCCGCGCGCGCTCCTCCTGCTCCTTTCCGCTCATAAAAGACCCTCCCCCCGGGCAAGGACCCCCGCAAGGACCCCTGCCACCTCTTCCAGGGCGGCCCGCTCCTGTTCTCCAAAGCGATCCAACTCGGTGCTGTCCAGATCCAGCACGCCCAGGACTTTTTCTCCGTCGAGAAGTGGCACCACGATCTCCGAGCGGGAGGCGCTGTCACAGGCGATGTGCCCCGGGAAGGCGTGGACATCCGGCACCACAAGGGTGCACTTTTCCCTTGCCGCGGTGCCGCAGACCCCCTTTCCCAGGGGAATGCGGATGCAGGCGGGCTTTCCCTGGAAGGGCCCGAGGATCAGCTCATCCCCACGCAGCAGGTACACCCCTGCCCAGCTCACCCGCTCCATGTCCTGGTAGAGCACCGCCGCCGCGTTGCAGAGAAGCGGCAAGGCCGCCCGCTCTCCCTCTGCGAGGGCCCGGATCTTCGGTGCCAGTTCCCGATCATCTTCCATCTGCAGATCTCCTTCCGTCTCCGGTTTGTCTGTCTCCGCTGACCATTTTAGTGTAAAATGACCCCGATGAAAAAACAAACTCACACCAATCGAAAAAAACATATGCTGCTGCCGGTCCTGCTCCTTGCCGCAGCGCTGCTCGTCCTGTTTGCCGCGGTCGTGCCTGTTCTTCGGCTGCGCCATGCGGACCGGGCGCTTGCCTCCGGCGACTACGACACCGCCATCGCCATCTACGGGCAGTACGGCTCCCTCTATGGGGCGCAGGGGCGCCTTTCCGAGGCGAGATACCAGAAGGCCTGCGCCCTCCTGAAGGAGGGGTCCTACGCCGACGCCCTCGCGCTCTTTACAGAGCTTGGGGACTACCAGGACAGCAGCGACCTTGCGGGGAAGGCCGAGCTCGGCGTGATCTCCGACAAGATCAGCGCCGGCGACTACAACGAGGCCCTCACGGAGCTCTCCCAGTTTGACGAGAACGAGGAGCAGGTCGCTTCGCTCATGGAGGAGGCAAAGTTCGGACGGGCACAGCTTCTTGCCGGCATCGGAAAGCTCGAAAATGCTGCCTCCGAGCTGGAGGCCCTGGGGGACTACACGGGCGCTCCGGACCTTCTAAACAGCGTCCGGTACAACCTCGCCATCGACCGGCTCAGCATCTGTGACTTTGCTGGGGCCGACGAGATCTTAAAACAGCTCCCGGACCGCGTCAGCGATGCCGCGGTGCTGGAGTCCCTCGCCGCCTCCCCCTTTGACGGCGTCTACCAGTGCGTCTACACGGACACCGCCGGCCGAACCGACCCCAGCGCCACCTCCTACCTCTGGATCCACTCGGTGATCACCACCGGGACCACCTCCCTCGTCCTTGGCATGCAGGAGGACTTTGCGGTGGGCACCGTGGATGCCGCCACCTTCGGCGACGCCGCGGTCAACGCGGTCTACTACCAAAATCCCGACGCCCTGACCTGGTACTTCTCCTATGCGGGCTCTTCCGACGATGCGGATGACACGGACGGGGACTGCTACGAAAAGCTCGTCCTCTCCGATGACATGCAGACGGCGGTGACCTCCATCGTGGACAGCAAGACCTTAGAGGAGGTGTCCCGCCCCCGCACGCGCACCTGGACTCTCGTCACCGACCAGGACACCGCCTCCGCCGTGCGGACCGGCTTTCAGCGCCGGATGGCGCAGGACCTTGGCATGACCGGCAACGCCTACTTTGCGGATGCCACGGACAGCACCGCCATCACCCACTACTGCAGCGTGGAGAACTGCACGAACCCCGGGACCCTGGTCGCGGAGGATGCCCTCTCCCGGTCCTACTACTGTGAGGACCACCGCTCTGAATATGAAGAGGACTCCCGCGTGCAGACGCAGGAGCCCTGATCAGTTCGCCTCTTCGCTGGTACTTTCTTCCCCGGTGTCCGCTCCGCCCGCAAAGGCGTTGTAGATCGCCGCGTGGTCGTAGATGCAGGACCAGGTGTCCGGCGCCTTCGCGGTGCAGCAGATGTACCGCGTGCCGTCAGATCCGGTCATCGAGGAGACCGCGCAGAACCCGGCCGCGGACAGGTACCCGGTCTTGGCCGAGAACACGATGCCCGGCACGTCCTGGGTCTCCATGCGCTTCAAAAACCGGTTCGACACCGTGATCCCGTCCGGGTGGATGCTGGTCTTCACCGTGGTGTACTGCCTGGTGGAGAGGACCTTGCGGGCGAGGTCGTTGTCAAGGGCCGCCTGCAGGATCTTCGCGATGTCCTCCACCGTCGAGTACTGATTTTCGTCATAGGCGCCCACCGCGTTCACAAAGTGGGTGTCTGAGAGTCCCAGTTCCTCTGCCTTTTGGTTCATCGCCTCCACAAAGGTGTCATCACTTCCCGATACATATCTTCCCAGGGCGATCGCCGCATCCGCACCAGAGTGCAGGGCTGCGCCGTAGAGGCAGTCGGCGACCGTCACGACCTCCCCCGCCTGAAAGCCCACGGCCGCGTCGTTGTCCGCGGACACAGTCTCCAGGATGTCCTCCGTGATCTCCACGGTGTCCGAGAGGTTCTTGTTCTGCAGCGCTTCCGCCGCCACCAGCACCGTCATGACCTTGGTCATCGAGGCGGGGACGATCCTTGCGGTCTCATCCTTTGCCGCCAGAATCTCCCCGGTGTCTGCATTCACCAAAATCCCACAGCTGCTGCTGATGTCCCCCAGGGTCCCCGTCTGCTCCGTCTTCTGAAACGTGGCGGTCTCCCCTCTTGCCGGGAGGGCGGCGGGAAGAAACAGCGCCGCCGCCAGCACCCCGGCCGCCAGGGCAAGGATGCCGCCCCGCCTGTGCTCACTTCTCATAGACAAATGCCTCCCCGGCCTCCAGCGCCGGGATCTGCTGTGTCAGTATGTTTGTCTGCATCGCTCTCGTGTCCTCAGCACCGCGGCCAGGTTGTCCTGGGTCACCAGGTGTCTGCCCGCCGCGATCTCGTCACAGATCCTGTGATTGATGTCCGGGGAGAAGTGGATGGGATCCATGTAGCTGTCGAGATCCGTCACCACCTCGTCCCAGTTCTGAAAGTCGTAGACCTCCACGTTGTCACAGGAAAGAAGCGCCTCCATCACCTGCTGCTCGCTCCAGAGATACACCTCTGTCAGGCCGCTCCGCTCGGTGCTGTCCCACCAGAGGGCGGAGTAGGGCGGCAGGAAAAACGTAAACTGCGTGTCCGGGTGCTTTTTCACCTGCTCCAGAAGGAGGTCAATGTTCCCCTGCACGTTGTCAGCATAGGCATCCGCCGCCTCCATGGCCGCCGGCTCCCGCTTTCTCTGGTACTGGGAGAGGGCCCCCGCCTCGGAGAAGTTTTTCCCCTCCGCCCAGTTGTAGGAGAGGTTCCCGTTGTACCCGGAGAGGGTCTGGGCAATCATGTAGGGGATCTTCTCGAACAGCACCGAGCTGTTGAGAAGGTAGGCGGCGTCGTTCCAGGGGTTGTCGTCGTAGAGGTACATGGGGCAGCCCGTCGATTCGAAGGTGGTCTCCGGAGGGAGGATCATCGCCGCCGCGTCCAGGTTGAAGAAGACCCGCTTCAGGTGCTGGGAGGAAAAGGCGAGGTTCAGGTACCAGGTAAGGTCCGCGATACAGCCGTAGGAGCGCACCGCCTTGATGGTGTGCACCCCGAAGGCCTCGTCATACCAGGCGTTGTCGTTGTTCTCCACCACCGAGGAGCCCACGATCACCGCGTCGTAGTCGAGGTGCCGGAGCGCCCCGGGCACCTGGTACTCCTTCTCCGTCTGCACGGCCGAGAGGCCAAACCAGGGGGCATGGTAGTGAAAGTAGGGGTCCGCCGCGTACACGAGAAGTGCCGCCGCGGCGAGGAGGACCCCCGCGGTGATCCCCAGTGCGCCAAGGAAGCCGGCGCGGGTTTTCGGCGTATTCGTTCCCATCCGCATCTCTCCTAAAACTTAAAGTACAGGAAGGTGGTGACGCCCTGCAGGGAGAGCAGGCACCAGGCTGTCAGGATCCCGACGAGGATCCCGTTCTTCTTGGTCCAGGCCATGGTATCGGCGATCTCCTTCGCGCGTCGGCCCCGGACAAGCAGGATGGACAGGGCCAGCAGGAAGATCAGCTCCTGCAGGCAGACCAGATCCGCCATCCCCGGCGCCAGGCGCTTCACCGCCTGATTCAGGATGTAGAACTCGGGGATCTCCAGCGTGTTCGCCATCCGGTACAAAAATCCCGGCCAGGTGGGGTAGAAAAAGCGCCGCAGGATCGCATAGGAGATATCCAGCCGCTCCGCCCCGAAAAAGACCAGGGTAAAGGCAAAGACCGCTGTGTTCAGCGCCTGCAGGGCCAGGACCCCGGCGCGGCTTTTCACCCGCTCCGAGGGCTCCCGCGCAAAGCGCCTTGCCAGCACCACGAGAATTCCGGAGAGCACGCCCCAGTACAGGTAGTTCCAGCTTGTTCCGTGCCAGAGGCCAGACAGCACAAAGATCAGGATCACGTTGCAGGCGGTGCGGAAGGCCCCCTTCCTGCTGCCCCCGAGGGGGATGTAGACATACCGGGTGAAAAACCCGGTCAGAGACATGTGCCACCTGCGCCAGAAGTCGGCAAAATTCCGCGCCTGGAACGGGGCGTTGAAGTTCTCCGGCAGGTCGATCCGAAACATCCTGGCAATCCCCAGCGCCATGTCGATGTAGCCGCTGAAGTCAAAGTAGAGCTGAAAGACCACCGCAAGGAGAAAGACAATGACCGTCAGGGTGTCCAGGTAGTAGGCGTTGGCAAAGCCAAAGGCAGCCGCAGGGGCCAGCCGGTCGGCGATGAGGACCTTCTTTGCCATGCCAAAGACAAGAAGCACGAGGCCCCTCCCAAAGTCCTCCAGGGAGAAGCGCCGTCTCTCCTCGTCGTGGAACTGGGGCGCCACCTCCCCGTAGCGCAGGATCGGTCCCTCGGCAAGCTTGGGAAAGAACACCGTGGTCAGAGTGTAGTTGAGCAGGGTGTCGTGCTCCACCTCCCCCCGGTACCGGTCCACAAGAAAGGAGATCTGGCTCAGCGTGTAGTAGCTGATGCCGATGGGAAAGAGGATGGAAAAGTCCTCCGGGAGGGAGAAGCGGGACTGCAAAAAGCCCTCATAGAGCGAGGCATACTTGAAGGCGCACAGGTAGAGGATGTTGAAGGAAACACCGGCAGCAAGCAGGACCCGCTTTTTCCCCAAGAGGGAACACTCCTCCACCTCCTCCCGATTCTGGAGGGCAGACAGGTGCCTGCTCAGCGCAAAGTTCACCAGGATGCTGACCAGGATCACCGGCACGTTCCAGACGGAAAAGAGGCCGTAGAAGAGGAGGGAGAGCAGGATCAGGGCAAACTTGGCGGGCGCAGGGTACCCCAGCCGGTGCAGGCCGAACCAGGCCAGGAGGGATACCGGCAGAAAGAGAAAAAGGAAGGCAAAGGAATTAAACAGCATGGCTCAGACCCACCTGGAGTGATGCAGTTCTCCCTTCCGGGAGAGATCTGGGAAATTGTTCTGCCGCAGCGCCTCGTAGAGCACCACCGCCACGGAGTTGGAGAGGTTGAGGGAGCGGATGTCGCCCCACATGGGAATCCGGATGCAGGTCTTCTCGTGCTCCCGAAGGATCTCCTCGGGAATGCCCGCGGACTCCTTTCCGAACATGATGTAGTCGTCCATGCCAAAGTGGGCATCGCTGTACACCGTGTGCCCCTTGGTGGTCGCAAACCAGAGGTGCGGCCTTTTTGGATCGGTGTCCTCCCCGCCGTAGGCGAGCTCCGGGTGCTTTGCGAGAAAGTCCTCGTAGTCCACGTAGACCGTCTTGTCGAGTTTGGGCCAGTAGTCCATGCCTGCCCGGTGGATGTACTTGTCGCTCAAGACAAAGCCGAAGGGCTGGATCAGGTGAAGCCGGGAGCCGGTGGCCACGCAAGTCCGCCCGATCGCCCCGGTGTTGAAGGGGATCTCCGGCTCATGCAGCACGATGTTGATCATGTCCGCCTCCTAGAATGCCTGGTGGCGCACCACCGCATACTCATCATCCGACTGCCAGTAGGGGCAGCGCTCGTGGTGCCCCCGCTCTTCCTGCATCATGCGCGCGTAGTCGTCCTCGTCGATGTCCGCAAGGCAGCAGTACTCCTCGAGATCCTCATCCCAGACATAGCTGTTGCAGGTGTCACAGTCCGACATCACTTTTTCCTCATCTTTCCCACAAGAAACGGAATCTCCACCGCCATCATGCAGACCCAGCCCACCGTATAGGACCAGGGGATGGCAAGAAAGCCCATGCCCTGGGCGAAGACCAGAAGGGCCGCCGCAAGGACCCGGGTGCACATGTTGACCGTGGTGGAGAGCAGGGTCACCTTCAAATCGCCGATGCCCCGGAAGTACCCCTGCACGCCGTTCGTGACGGCGGGGAGGAGGTACATGAAGGCGATGAGACGCAGGTACCCGGTTCCCAGTTCGATGACCGCCGCATCGGCGGTGAAGAGCCGCATCATCGGCTCGGCAAGGCACCAGAACAAGATTCCGGAGAAGAGGCCGTAGGCCGCTTCCAGGAGCATCCCGTACCGGAATACCGTCCGGACCCGCTTTTCCTCCCCGGCGCCCTCGTTCTGGGCCATGACGGAGGTCATGGCGTGGGCGATGTTCTGCTCGATCACCATGGCGTAGTCGTCCGCCCGGTTGACCGCGGAGAAGGCCGCCGTGGCGTTGACCCCCATGGTGTTCACGATGCCCTGGATGCCCAGCTTTCCGATCTGCACCGCGCTCTGCTGCAGGGCGCTGACCATGCCGTAGGAGAGGGTCAGCCGAAACAGGCTCGGGTCAAAGACCAGCCAGCCCCTTCCCAGCTGCAGGATCGGGATCTTTTTCTGCACATAGATCCAGCACAGGATCCCGGAGAGGGCCTCCGAGACCACTGTGGCCACGGCCGCACCCATGATCCCCAGGTGCAGCGTGCAGACAAAGAACAGGTCCCCGCAGATGTTCAGGGCGGCACTCACCGCCAGAAAGATCAGCGGCGATTTCGCATCACCCATGGCGCGCAGGGTCCCTGCAAAGTAGTTGTAGATGAAGTTGAAGAGCAGGCCAAAACCAATCACCCGAAGGTACACCGAGGCCTCGCCGATGATGACCTCCTCCACCTGCATCAGGCGCAGGATCTGGGGGGCAAAGATCATCACCAGGGCGGACATCAGGACGGAGAACGCGGCGCCGGCGAGAAACCCGGTGCTGACCTCGCGCTTTAGGCGCGCCTCCTGCTTTGCACCGTACATCATGCCGATCAGGATGCCGGTGCCCAGGCAGATTCCCTGCTCGAACAGGATGATCAGTGTCATCAGGGGGTTGGAGGTGCCCACCGCCGCCAGGGCGGTGGCGCCCACAAACTGCCCCACCACGATGCCGTCCACCGCGTTGTAGGTCAGCTGCAGGAGGTTGCCCAGAACGAGCGGTATGGTGAACTTCACCAGGATGGGGAACAGCTTCCCCCTTGTCATATCGTGGACCATATCACATCTTGAAGCGGTAGCCCACGCCCCAGATCGTCTCGATGTACTGCGGCTTGGAGGTATCGTACTCGATCTTCTCGCGGATCTTCTTGATGTGCACAGTGACTGTGGCGATGTCGCCCACGGACTCCATGTTCCAGACCCGGCGGAAGAGCTCGTCCTTCGTGAAGACGTGGTTGGGGTTCTCGGCCAGGAAGGTCAAAAGGTCGAACTCCTTGGTGGTGAAGTTCTTCTCCACGCCGTCCACCCAGACCCGGCGGGCGGTCTTGTCGATCTTCAGGCCCCGGATCTCGATGACGTCGTTGGTCTTCTGTCCGGCGCCCACCAGCCGCTCATAGCGGGCCAGGTGCGCCTTCACCCTTGCCACCAGCTCGCTGGGGCTGAAGGGCTTGGTCATGTAGTCGTCGGCGCCAAGGCCCAGACCCCGGATCTTGTCGATGTCGTCCTTCTTTGCGGAGACCATGAGAATCGGGATGTTCTTCTTCTCCCGGATCTTGCGGCATACCTCAAAGCCGTCCATGCCGGGCAGCATCAGATCCAGCACCACCAGATCGTAGTCCTCATTCAGCGCCGCCTCGAGGCCGCTGTCGCCCCGGGTCTTGATGGTCACCGCAAAGCCCGAGAGCTCGAGGTAATCCTTCTCCAGATCCGCGATGGACTCCTCGTCCTCCACAATCAATATCTTTCTCATTGTTACGGTTCCTCTTTTCTGTATTTATTCCTGTGTTTCCGCAGCGCGCCCGGTCTTGGGCTCCATCTCCCGGTACTTGCGCAGCACGAAGTGCATGCAGGTGCCCTCTCCCTCATGAGAGGTGGCCCAGATGTAGCCGCCGTGGTCCTCGATGATCTTCTTCACGATCGAGAGGCCGATGCCGCTGCCGCCCTGGGCGGAGTTGCGCGAGGAGTCCGTCCGGTAAAACCGGTCAAAGATGTTCGGGAGATCCCGCTGGGCGATGCCCTTGCCGTTGTCCTCGATCTCCACGCGGACGGAGTCCTGCTCGTCCAGGATGCGGATGTCGATCCGCCCCTTGGGCTTGTCCATGTATTTGACGCTGTTGCTGATGATGTTGTTGATCACGCGCTTTAACTGCTCGGGATCGGCGATGACGAGGGTGTCCGGGGAGACCAGGTTGAAGTAGTTGAGCTGAATGCCCCGGGACTCCATGTCCATGCCGATCTCCTCGACGCAGTCCCCGAAGTAGTCCTTCACGTTGATGCGCTGGAAGTTGTAGGGGATCTTGTTGTTGTCGATCTTGGCGTACAGGGTCAGCTCGTTGATCAGCCGGTTCATGTCGTTGGCCTTGTTCAGGATCGTGCGCAGGTACTTCTCCTGCTTCTCCGGCGTGTTGGCGACCCCGTCGATGAGGCCCTCCGCATACCCCTTGATCGAGGTGATCGGGGTCTTCAGATCGTGAGCGATGTTGCTGACCAGCTCCCGGTCATGCTTGTCGTTCTCGAGCTTCTCGTCCGCGGACTCCTTGAGCCGCAGCCGCATGTCCTCGTAGTTCTGGTACAGCTCGCCGATCTCGCCCTTCTCGTTCACCGGGAGCATGTACTCGAGGTTCCCGTCCCGGATCTGCTTCATGGCCTTGTTGAGCTCGTCCACGGGCTTTAAGACGCTTCGGCGGATCCAGTTGGTGAGCAGAATCCCGGTAAACACCATGACGAGGATGAGGGCGATCAGCATGCCGATCAGAAACCCTCTCGGGATCAGTGTCATGAACTTGGCCGCGATAAACAAAGACCCTTCGGCGCCGTCCGAGAAGGTGAAGTCCAGCTGCTTGACGATGCAGTCCAGATGGCCGATGTAGTAGCCCTCCCCGGAATCGGCGGTTACGCCGTCGTACTCCGGGAGCTTGTTGAAGATCTGGTTGGCCTCCTTCTGGTTGGTCGTATAGTAGAGCGCATTGCCCTTTCTCACAATGAGGAAGGAGTGATCGTCCAGCTCATCCTTGAGGCTGTCCAGGTAGGAGGTGTCCTCCAGGGCCGTGGGATCCGAGGACAGCTTGTCCGAGATCTCGCTGTAGAGGGCGTCCATCTTCTGGGTGGCCGTGGTCTGGTCGGTCCAGAAGGCGGAGTAGCTTGTGATGGTGCCGTCGCCGCTCTGGTAGAACACGATGTTGCCGACCACAAAGAAGGCGACCAGAAACAGGATGACCGGCAGGACGATCACGATGGAGAAGGCGATCACCAGTTTTTTCTTAAATGACATGTTCCTCCTTGGGACCCGCCATCCGCGAGGTCCGATGAATCAACAGATTATACCATAGTCCGACACCGGGGGACAGGCCGGGCTTTCCCTTCTCTTTTTGCAGAAATATGGTCTATCCAGCTCCATTTGCCAGCCCCAATGCCAAAAAAAAATTTGAAATTCCTGTTGACAGTTTGACCCCATTGTGCCATTATAATAACAGTAATCGTTACTGATTAAGAGGAGAACACATGGCAACGAAGTTCAGCAGACAGCGCCAGGCGATCTGGGATTTCATAAAGGACAGAACGGATCATCCGACCGCAGAAGCTGTGTACCTCGGTGTCAAGAGTGCCTGCCCCAACATCAGTCTCGGGACCGTCTATCGAAACCTGATGCTCATGAGGGACACCGGTATGATCCGGACTGTGGAAGTGGGAGACGGCGTCATTCACTTTGACCCCAACACCACCGACCACAACCACTTCATCTGTACGAACTGCGGAAAGGTGATCGACATCGACGGCGGGGACGTGGAGGCCATCAAACAGGAGGCGGCGGCGCACTTTACTGGACGCATTCAGGGGTACTCCGCATACTTCTACGGGCTCTGCCCGGACTGCACCAAGTCAGCGGCGACGAAAACAACTGAATAGGTATCGAAGCACCAACAACACAACAACACATTTTCAACATGAAAGGAGATTGCTACGATGAAATACAGATGCTTAATTTGCGGTCACATCTACGATGAGGAGAAGGAGGGTGTCAAGTTTGCAGACCTTCCCGAGGATTGGAAGTGTCCTACCTGCAAGGCTCCCAAGTCCAAGTTCGTCCCGGTTGACGAGAAGATGACCTGGGCAGCAGAGCACATCGTTGGCGTTGCCAAGGATGCTCCCGAGGACATCAAGGCAGACCTTCGCGCAAACTTCGAGGGCGAGTGCTCTGAGGTTGGTATGTATCTCGCTATGTCCCGCGTCGCATTCCGCGAGGGATATCCGGAGATCGGCCTGTACTATGAGAAGGCAGCTCACGAAGAGGCTGAGCACGCTTCCAAGTTCGCAGAGCTTCTCGGCGAGGTTCTGACCGATTCCACCAAGAAGAACCTGGAGATGCGGATTGAGGCTGAGAACGGCGCTACCGCCGGCAAGGTCGATCTGGCTACCAGAGCAAAGCAGCACAACCTGGATGCCATCCACGACACCGTCCATGAGATGGCTCGTGACGAGGCAAGACACGGCAGAGCATTCCAGGGTCTGCACGACAGATATTTCGGAAAGTAAATCGCAGCGGACAAACCGCCTGACGAGTGAAACAAGGGACCGGGGCAACCCCCCGGTCCTTTGTTGTGTTTGCAAACACCGATCGCGCGGGGTACACTGCTGTGCAGACACAAAGAAGCATACGAGAAAGGGTTTGATTTATGAAGATTGGAATTATCGGCGCCATGGACGTGGAGATTGCAACGCTCCGGAAGCAGATGACCGCGCGCGAGGATGTGACCCGCGCCGGCATGCAGTTCTCCTGCGGCAAAATCGGAAACACCGAGGTGGTGGTGGTACAGAGCGGCATCGGCAAGGTCAATGCCGGCTGCTGCGTGCAGATTCTCGCGGACATGTTCCACGTGACCCACATCATCAACACCGGTGTGGCGGGAAGCCTGAACAACGACATCAACATTGGCGACATCGTCGTCTCCACCGGCGCCATGTACCACGATGTGGACGCCACCGTCTTCGGCTATCAGCGCGGTGAGATTCCCCAGATGGGGATCGTCTCCTTCCCCGCCGACGAGGTTCTGCGCGCCGCGGCGGTGAAGGCCGTGAAGGAAGCTGCCCCGGAGGTCCAGGTCTTTGAGGGCCAGGTGCTCAGCGGCGATCAATTCATCAGCACCCGCGAGAAGAAAGAGGACCTGATGAAGAACTTCTCCGGGTACTGCGCGGAGATGGAGGGTGCGGCCATCGCCCAGGCCTCCTACATCAACGGCATCCCCTACGTCATCATCCGGGCGATCTCGGACAAGGCGGACGAGAGCGTGGAGGAGTCCTACGACGTCTTTGAGGGCAAGGCTGCCATCCACTGCGCCAACATCACCCAGTACATGGTCTCCCATCTTGGCTGAATGACACGCATCCTGTCATCTCCCCTCCTCTGCCGTCTGCAGAGGAGGTTTTTTCTGCCCAAAATGCCGCGAATCAGCGCGCTGCAGGGCCTCCCGGCATCAGGGCCAGATAGTACCCCGCAAATACCTCGGGACGGGTTTTCATCTTCTCCTTTGCCCACCACCGGATCGCGCTGATGAAGCTGTCGGTTTGGAGCGAAATGCGAAGATCCTCCTGCACCTTGGTATCCCCGCAGGAAGCCCCGGCAAACATCTGCCGAAGATCAGCGCACAAAGATGTCGCTGCTCTCATCGGATCGTACTTTGCGGCCGGTGAGGTGGCGTGGATCATGCAGCTGGGCTCTTTACTGGAGGACTTCACCGCAAAGAAGGCGGGGGAGGGAATCCGGGCGCTCGTCGCCATGACGCCGCAGCGAGCCCATGTCCTGCGGGATGGGAAACTTGTGGACGCACTGGCGGAGGAGGTCACCGTCGGTGAGACCCTACGGGTCCTGCCCAGGGAGACCATCCCGGTGGATGGGACCATACTGGAGGGGAAGACCACCATCGACCAGTTCGTCATAACGGGGAAGAGCCTCCCCGTCGAGAAAAAGGCCGGCGATCCGGTGCGCAGCGGGACCGTCAACCAGTACGGGTCCTTCTCCATGTGCGCTGCAAAGACCTGCCGGGACTCCTCCCTGCAGCGGATGATCCGGCTCGCCGAGAAGGCCGAGTCCGAAAAGGCGCCGATCGTCCACCTGGCGGACCGGTGGGCAACCTGGCTTGTTTGGATCGCCCTCGCCTCGGCCTTCCTCACCTGGATCATCACCGGGACCTTTCTTCGGGCGGTCACAGTGCTGGTGGTTTTCTGCCCCTGTGCCTTTGTCCTGGCAACCCTCACTGCCATGATGGCGGGCATCGGAAATGCGGCAAAACACGGCGTTCTGGTGCGCTCTGGGGATGCCCTGGAGCGCCTCTCCAGGGCCAGACCGTCGCCCTCGACAAGACCGGCACACTGACCCTGGGAAGGCCGCAGGTGGTGCGGATTGCCGCCGTCCAAGGGTACACCGAGGCGGAGATCCTGCGCTATGCCGCACTGGCAGAGCAGGACTCGGAGCATCCCCTGGGAAAGGCAATCTGTAAGGGCTGGAAGGCGCGCGGCGGGAGAGAAGAACCCGTCTCCGACTTTCGGATGCAGGCGGGTGCCGGCGTGGAGGCGCTCGTTTCCGGCGTCCGGGTCCGCGTCAGCCGCTGCAGGGAGGAAGACCTGTCTCCCGCGCTTTTCGATGCAGCAAAAGAGATGATGGCAGAGGGGGCCACCCTCGCCTGTGTCTTTTTGGATACGGTGCCCACAGGTCTGATCGCCCTCTCGGACCGCATCCGGGAGGATGCCCCGGCAGCCATCGAAGCACTCCACCGGGAAGGACTGTCTTGCGTTCTTCTGACTGGAGACAATGCGGCTGCCGCCCAGGCGATTGCAGAGGAAGCGGGGATCGAAACCTTCCGCGCCGGTCTCATGCCGGAGGACAAGTACAAATGGATCAAATCCCTTGAGGAGCGCGGGATCCATACCGCGATGGTGGGGGGACGACGTCAATGACGCGCTCTCGCTGCGCAGCGCCTATGCGAGCATCGCCATGGGTGGAATCGGCAGCGACATTGCCGTGGAGTCGGCAGATGCGGTGCTCGTCCACGACGAACTGCGCCTTCTGCGCGCCCTCCTTTCGCTCTCCCTCTCTAGATAAATTTGTACATAATCCACAATGAGCCTTAATCTATAGGGGTTTGAGAGTAAGACCTCTGTGAAAAATGTATGCTTTAACATTACAACAGTGCATGACTACGGGTGAAATCGGTGTCTCTGGAGGTCCGGACACCTATGATTTCTGTGTTCAGGGTACAAAAAGAAAAGCATCCTCTTAATTGTCTGACAATAGTGACATTAGCTGTCAGTATAAGAAACGCGTTTCAATCTCCCTGCTTCACCATGGCTGCCAACCTCTCATGTCTAGCGGAGTCTGCCTTCGGTCCCACCCGGAGGCATCCCAAATTCCTTCGTACAGCCGATCCCATAGTTCGGAGCGCCGCTTATGCTTTCGTTCGGGGTCATATGCCCCATGGAGTAAATCCTGCGGCTACGCTCATGCTCTGTTTGTTTGAGAGCACCCCTGTAATTCAGTAAATCTCGGAAATCCCGGGGGACGCATCCCTGGATCCACACTGAAGTACATGGTGCGGTTAATACGTTACAGTTGAGGGGGAGTCATCCTAACGGTGTTGCCTGGTAGATAACCGCCCTGTTGGTCCTTGAAACTGTCTGCTGTCCGGCTGCGCGTTATGCAGGCATCATACCTGCCGCAGGATCGTGAATGACCTTAGACGGGTCAAAATCAACGCCTTTACGGAGGATTGCGTGGAAGATCCTCAAAGCCTTGCATGCCACTACTACGCGCGCCTGACGCCGTTTTAGAGGGTTCGTTGTCCGTGTGGTGTATTTGACCTGTAAGGCCTTAAATGCACTGTTCCAGGCTATCAGAGACCCCGCAGCTTCATACATGACTCGTCTTAAGGCAGAACGCCCTCGCTTGCTGATGCGATGTTCACCGACCTTCTTGCAGGATTCGTTGTTAATCGCATTCAGTCCGGCAAGCTTCACCAGCTGCTTGGGATCGCTGAAGCGGTTGACATCGCCCACCTCTGCAATGAATCCCACAACTGTCTGCATTCCGACTCCGCGTATACTCAACAGCTTGTCGACGTTAGGAAGCCGGCGAACCTGCTCTTCAAGTTTCCTGTCAAGCTCCTCCAGCCGTTCACTGTTCCTGCGGAAATCCTCAAGAATGTACAGGAAGGCAACTTTTTCAGCGGCGCAATAGTCCAGCCACATGTTTGCTGCAGCGGCCTCCACAAGCTTTTCAGCCTTTTTCCTGCCGCCGGTGCCCCGCATCTTTTTCGATTTCCACAAGAGCAGAATTCCGTCAACGCCAAGTTCATATACGTCTCGAGGCAGCGATGCTATTTCCAGGACAGCCAGGCCGCCCTTGGAATCATACTTTGAATAGCAATTCAGGTATTCCGGGAAGTTTCTGCGCAGCCATGCCTGCATACGGTTCCGGGCCCTCGCCATGTTCTTCACAACGCTTTCCCTGACATTGAACAGGCTGCGGATCTCAGCGTAATCTCCCTGCGGATCATACGGTTCAAAGAAACGTCCTTCCCGCACCAGATCCGCAATGACTCGGGGATCCTTCTTGTCGTCCTTGCTTGGGGAGTTATCATCCAGCTCCTTCGATCTATGGACATGGAGTGTGTTCACCGTAACAATCTTGAAGCCCTTTTTGGTCAGATACTGTTTGAAGCATAGCCAGTACACACCCGTGGGCTCACAGCCGATAATAACCTCCGTAAGGCCGCTCCTGGCCTGTATCTCCTCAATCCACTTGATGAGGAGCAAAAAGCCTTTTTCGTTGTTGGGGAAGAAGAAAGCCTTTTTGGTGTACTCCTCGCCCCGCCAGTTCATGGCCCGTGCATAGTTTTTCTCGGAGCCAATGTCAACTCCGATGATCAGATGGTGTTCTGATACTTGATGCAGCTTCTTTGCTCGTGTAGAATTCTTCATAGATGGTCTCCTTACCGTGTGTTGGATTGCGTCTCGATGGACGTCCTCCATGGTAACAGAGGCCATTTTAATTTCCTATTGGCGATTTACTGAATTACAGGAATGCTTTCGCTCTCCCACAGGGTGATGGGAAAGATCTGCCAGAACATCCTCTGCTCCCTGGTCATCAACCTGGCCGCGGTGCTCCTCTCCGCCCTGGGCGTCCTCACCCCCGTCACCGGCGCCCTCTGGCACAACATCGGCTCGGTCTTTGTGGTCGTCAATGCCGCGCTCCTTCTGCGCGACAAAAACTTTGCCTGACCGGGGTTCCGCTCGCCTCTCACAGACAAACCGCACAAAAGACCTCCGGCCGGGATTCGTCCCGCGCCGGAGGTCTTGTTTTCTTTCTGCTGTATGATCCCGATGGCTGCCATGTCTGGGGAAACCCATCCTCCTGCCGAGGGAACGGATCCGGGATCTACGGTCTTTTTATCGGTTGTATGGCAGTGCGTAGAATGCAATACCGCCGTCGGTCAGACCGGCCGCCACAAAGCTGTCCGCCTCCGCCCGGCTGGTTGTGTAGAGGTACTCCCCCTTTTCCCCGTTGAATGCGCAGTAGACCGGAATGCCATCCTGCGGGGAAGCGGAGTAGAATGCGACGCCCTCGACGGTCCACCCGTTCTCAGACAGCTCCTTTGCCTCTTCCTCGTTGACGCTGTAGTAGTGCCTGGCATCCTTGTTCGCCATCTGATACACCGGCGCAGAGGACGCAGCCGGCGTTGCGAAGCAGACACCTCTGTCTTCAAATCCCGCCGCCACGAGCTGCTGGATGACGTTTTCATCGTAGAGATAAAAATAGTTATCCGATGCGGCATTGTAGAGCAGGTGTACCTCTCTGTAGGTGTTCTGATAGGATTCCAGATAATTTTTGTAGGAGGAAACACTGATTCCCGGATAGTCGTAGTCAAACTCCTGGGCATATGTCCGGTGTGCGGTCATGCCGAAACCGGTCACGCTGTAATCATACACGATGTTTCGATAATGGCCTCCCTGAGTTGGTTTTTCCTCGTCAAACCAGTCGTAGAAGGCCTCGTTTACGTCGTGCTGTCCCCAGGCGAGATTTTCTCCTGTACTGAAGGTCTCTGTATGCCAACTCCAATCCGTATCCCCATAGTTGGCATTGATCTCTCCGATGGCCATCAGCGTCGAGGAGATACTGTATGGGCTCTTTCCCTCCCCGGCGCGGAGTTCATTGCACTTCTGGACGGCATCCATCGATTCCGAAAGGAGCTCGATATTCGTGGCATCCGAGGAGTCCGTAAGATCTGTCTGTGCAAATGTCGTGGAAAGAGGAACCCTTGGAGTTGCTCTCATCTCAATACCTGAAGTAGTTCCCTCGGTGATGAGTGCATACGCCTTTCTGGCATCACCGCGCTGCGCGTCCGAGAGGCTTCCCTGTGAGGAGAGCCAGGAGAAGAACGCTGCCGATGTATTGACAGGCGCTGCCGCAAAGACCGGCATGCCGATGACCACAGACAGGCCAATGCCTGCCAGAACTGCTGATATCCTCTTCATAAAAACTCACCTCCAGTATTTTCCATCATATCCCCGGGAAATCGCCTGCAGCAAGTAAAAAGCAACATGTCCGCAAGTTTTTTCGCATTCCTGTCGTTCACTTGGGATCCGTGGATTGAAACAGGGAGAGGAGGAACGGAATGAATGCGCGATGGGTGTCTGCAACCCCATCAATGAAAAGAACAGCACAACAAAACCTCCGGCCTCGGGACGAATCCCGACCGGAGGTTCTGTCTGCTGTTCTTCTGCCTGATTGGATTTCAGGGCATAAAAAAGTGCCTAGAACCGGAATCGAACCAGTGACACGGGGATTTTCAGTCCCCTGCTCTACCGACTGAGCTATCTAGGCACAAATAGCGGGAACAGGATTTGAACCTGTGACCTCCAGGTTATGAGCCTGGCGAGCTTCCAGACTGCTCTACCCCGCGATATTGGGAGTTGTAAAACTCTCTGGAATAAAGATATTGCTAAGTGGATGGAGGTGGATTCGAACCACCGAAGTCTACGACAGCAGATTTACAGTCTGTCCCCTTTGGCCACTCGGGAATCCATCCATATGTTAGAACTTTTCGAAACACACCTTAGATGTGGAATACACTGGTGATGTGTTACCAGCCGATGATCGGACTCGAACCGATAACCTGCTGATTACAAATCAGCTGCTCTGCCAATTGAGCCACATCGGCATAACTGAGCATCGCATCAATGTGAAATGGGGCCTACAGGGCTCGAACCTGTGACCCCCTGCTTGTAAGGCAGATGCTCTCCCAGCTGAGCTAAGACCCCAGTATCTGTGAATCATCATCTACATCAAACGATATTCAGTTTCGAAAACGACCCGGATGGGACTCGGACCCATGACCTCCGCCGTGACAGGGCGGCGCTCTAACCAGCTGAGCCACCAGGCCAAACATCTTGAATTATTATACTTCAGGACTTTGCTTTTTGCAAGCCCCGTACCTTCAAAACCGAATACAAAAATCACTACGTGACGCAGAACGGATCGTTCTGCCAAGCAAATCAAAGCGTTTAGGATAAGCATCCGACCGATTAGTATCAGTCAGCTCAATGCCTTGCGGCACTTACACTCCTGACCTATCTACCTCATACTCTCTAAGGGGTCTCTATGATGTCTCATCTCGAGGGGGGCTTCACGCTTAGATGCCTTCAGCGTTTATCCCTGCCGGACTTGGCTACCCTGCCTCATGCACCTGGCGGTGCAGCAGATACACCAGCGGTCCGTCCATCCCGGTCCTCTCGTACTAAGGACAGCTCCTCTCAAACATCTTACGCCCGCGCCGGATAGGGACCGAACTGTCTCACGACGTTCTGAACCCAGCTCGCGTACCGCTTTAATGGGCGAACAGCCCAACCCTTGGGACCTGCTACAGCCCCAGGATGCGATGAGCCGACATCGAGGTGCCAAACCACTCCGTCGATGTGAACTCTTGGGAGTGATCAGCCTGTTATCCCCAGGGTAGCTTTTATCCGTTGAGCGATGGCAATCCCACTTTCTTACCACCGGATCACTAAGTCCTACTTTCGTACCTGCTCGAAATGTCTCTCTCGCAGTCAGGCTCCCTTCTGCCTTTGCACTCTTTGGATGGTTTCCGTCCATCCTGAGGGAACCTTTGAGCGCCTCTGATACTCTTTCGGAGGCGACCGCCCCAGTCAAACTCCCCGCCAGACATTGTCCCCCGCCCGGATCACGGGCGCAGGTTAGAAATCCAGTACTATAAGGGTGGTATCCCAACAGCGGCTCCGTAAAGACTGACGTCCTTACCTCTTAGCCTCCCACCTATCCTGTACATACAATACCGGATCCCAGTATCAAGCTGGAGTAAAGCTCCATGGGGTCTTTCCGTCCTGGCGCGGGTAACCAGCATCTTCACTGGTACTTCAATTTCACCGGATGCATTGCCGAGACAGCGCTCAAATCATTACGCCTTTCGTGCGGGTCGGAACTTGCCCGACAAGGAATTTCGCTACCTTAGGACCGTTATAGTTACGGCCGCCGTTTACTGGGGCTTGAATTCAAAGCTTTGGATTGCTCCTGACCTCTCCTCTTAACCTTCCAGCACCGGGCAGGCGTCAGCCCATATACCTCACCTTTCGGTTTCGCATAGACCTGTGTTTTTGCTAAACAGTTGCTTGAGCCTCTTCTCTGCGGCCGCCCCGGAGGGCGGCTCCCCTTCTTCCGAAGTTACGGGGACATTTTGCCGAGTTCCTTAGCAATGCTTCTTCCGTCGGCCTTAGGATTCTCTCCTCATCCACCTGTGTCGGTTTACGGTACGGGTGAGATATGAACGATAGCGGCTTTTCTCGACAGCTCCTTCCCACGCTTCGCTACTTAAGTTCGCTCCGCATCACGCCTTCCCGTTGCACAGCGGTTTTGCCAGCTGTACCGGTACCTCGCTTGCTCCCGGATTCCGTTCCGGGTCGTGTTCCGTCTCTGTGTCCCCACAGTTCTGTCATATCTCAGTGCAGGAATATAAACCTGCTGTCCATCGGCTACGCCTTTCGGCCTCGTCTTAGGCCCCGACTTACCCAGGGCAGATCAGCTTTACCCTGGATTCCTTGGATATTCGGCCATAAGGATTCTCACCTTATTCTCGCTACTCATTCCGGCATTCTCTCTTCAGGACCCTCCATCACTCCTTTCGGTATGACTTCAGTGAGTCCTCAATGCTCCCCTACCGATCACACTTGCGTGTGATCCCTGAGCTTCGGTGTCGCGTTTGAGCCCCGGTAATTTTCGGCGCAGGGCCTCTCGGCTAGTGAGCTATTACGCACTCTTTGAATGTATGGCTGCTTCTGAGCCAACATCCTAGCTGTCTTTGAAATCCCACATCCTTTTCCACTTAACGCGTACTTTGGGACCTTAGCTGCAGATCTGGGCTGTTTCCCTTTTGACCACGAAACTTATCTCCCGCAGTCTGACTCCCGTACATCTCCAGGCCGGCATTCGGAGTTTGATGATCTTTGGTAAGCTGCGAAGCCCCCTCGGATGTTCAGTGCTCTACCTCCGGCTGGATTGTACAAGGCTAGCCCTAAAGCTATTTCGGGGAGAACCAGCTATCTCCGGGTTCGATTGGAATTTCTCCCCTACCCACAACTCATGCCCACCCTTTTCAACGGATGTGGCTTCGAACCTCCATCACCTATCACGGTGACTTCATTCTGGTCATGGGTAGGTCACCCGGTTTCGGGCCTACGCTTACCGACTCTGGCACTTATCACACTTGGTTTCCCTTCGGCTTCGGACCTTGAGTCCTT
>JAKVNF010000004.1:707500-832436 GCA_022483465.1 Lachnospiraceae bacterium
TTCTGTACCGATAAATCTTTTGCCTCAGGAGGATGCCCTCCCGTGGTCTCATGCGGTATTACCAGCCGTTTCCAGCTGCTATCCCCCAGTACAGTGCAGGTTCTCCACGCGTTACTCACCCGTCCGCCACTATGTGCCAAAATCCGTCCGAAAACTTCATTCAGCACACCGTTCGACTTGCATGTGTTAGGCACGCCGCCAGCGTTCATCCTGAGCCAGGATCGAACTCTCATGTTAAAAAATCAAATCACTTCGTGATTCGATTGGCACATCATACTGTGCACGATGTGCATCCTTTCTTTTTAACAGACTGTTCAACCGGACTCGATCGAACGTTGTCGTTCTCTCGTAAGTTCCGTTTTACTGTCTGTTCTCATGAACCCCTCGCGGGATTCACAGAACATTTTGGAATGTTCTGAATTAAAACTTTGGTTCATTGCTGAACCTTAAGAATTGATTCAGGGTTGCATTTCTATTTGATTGTCAGATATTTGATTGAGAAAGTCCGAAGCAGTGGTTTCGCACTGCCCGCGGTCTGCTGGGCAGATCGCTGATTGCTTTGCTCTTTTGGAGTGAAGCAACTTTGATATCTTATCACGGCTTTGAGGTTCTGTCAACAAGTTTTTCAACTTATTTTTGAGATTCTCAATTCCGGAGCTGTCCTTTTCGGCAGCGGAATATAAAATATCACTTTGTCCTTCCCTTTGCAAGTACTTTTTTCAGGGAAGAGCGGAGAAAGCGGGATTTGAACCCGCGCGCCGGTATTAACCGACCTACACCCTTAGCAGGGGCGCCTCTTCAGCCACTTGAGTATTTCTCCAGAGTCTGATGACACGTTCCACCAAACGGTATACTGCGTCTCTCGTTTTTTTGCGAGCAATCAATAGTATACTGAAGTCTGAAATTCTTGTCAATCGCAAGATGTAGTGCCTTCAGCCACCTTTTTGTATAGATCTGTCCCCTCGGCGTCCATGACGACGATGGCCGGGAAATCCTTCACAGTCAGCTCACGGATGGCCTCGGTTCCCAGATCCTCATAGGCGATCACCTTCGCGCCCACGATGGAGTGGGAGAGCAGGGCTCCTGCGCCGCCGATGGCAGCAAAGTAGACCGCACCGTTGCGCACGATGGCATCCTTCACCGCCTGGGAGCGCTTTCCCTTGCCGATCATGCCGATCAAACCCAGGTCCAAAAGCTGCGGTGTGTACTTATCCATGCGGCTGGCTGTGGTGGGACCGGCGGAGCCGATGACGTGGCCCGGCTTTGCCGGGGTGGGTCCCATGTAGTAGATGATCTGGCCGCGGATATCAAAGGGAAGGGGCTTACCCTCCTGCAGGGCCTCTGCCATCCGCTTGTGTGCCGCATCCCGGGCGGTGTAGATCGTGCCCGTGATCCTGACCGTATCCCCAGCGTGAAGCGTGGCAATCACATCCTTCGTCAGCGGTGTCGTGATTTCGTGTTCCATCTTCTCCCTCCCTGGCCAGCTGCGGCCACGGATTCCAAAGCCTCTTGCAAACCGGTTTCTTCCTGCTGCCTCAGAGCACCACCGTCTCGTGGCGGTTGACATGACAGCAGATGTTGATGCCCACCGGGAGTCCCGCGATGTGGGTCGGATAGGTCAGAATGCGCACGGAGAGCGCCGTGTTCACGCCGCCGAGTCCCGCAGGACCAAGGCCCGTGCGGTTGATCCGCTTCAGGATCTCCTCCTCCAGCTTCCGGATATGGGGAAGGTCCGAGTGCTCGGAGGTATTCAGCGTCAGCGCCTGCTTTGCCATCTCCGCGCACTTCTCAAAGGTGCCGCCGATGCCGACGCCCACCACCATGGGCGGGCATGCATTGGGGCCGGCGTCCTTCACCGCCTGCACCACCGCATCGATCACGCCCTCCTCGCCGTCGGCGGGTTTTAACATGACCACGCGGCTCATGTTCTCACTGCCGAAGCCCTTGGGCGCCACAGTGATCTTCACCTTGTCTCCGGGCACCATGGACAGGTGCAGCACCGCCGGGGTATTGTCCCCGGTGTTCTTTCGAAGGAGCGGGTCCGAGACCACGGACTTGCGCAGATACCCCTCGGTATAGCCCTGGCGCACGCCCTCGTTCACGGCCTCATTCAGGTCGCCGCCCACGAAGTGCACGTCCTGGCCGATCTCCATGAACACCACGGCCATGCCGGTGTCCTGGCAGATCGGGATCTGCTCTTTTCCGGCGATCTCCAGGTTCTGCTCCAGCTGGGTCAGAACGCTCTTGCCCACCGGGGAGGTCTCCCGCGCCAGTGCCTCCTGCAGCCGGTCCTGCATGTCCTTAGCCAGCCCGCAGTTGGCCCGGATGCACATATCCCGGATGGCAGAAGTCACGCCAGCGACGTCAACGGATCGAATTTGGCTCTCCATGTCTTCTCCTATGTTCTCAGCTGTTGACCTTTGCAGCGACCTCGTCGAGCTCCGCATCGGACATCTTTCCCGGATTCCATAGGATGTGCTGTCCGTCGTTCTCATAGCGGGGAATCAGATGGATGTGGAAGTGCTTCACCGTCTGTCCTGCGGTCTCGCCGTTGTTCTGCACCACGTTGAGTCCGTCCGCATGGAGCTTCTCCACGAGCTTTGCGCCCATCTTCTTTGCGATTTTGGCCGCCTCCGCCACGTCCTCCTCGGGCATGGCAAACAGATCCGCATAGTGATTCTTCGGCAGGATCAGCGCATGGCCCTTCGTTGCCGGTCCCAGGTCCAGAATGACCCGAAAGCGCGCATCCTCATACAGTGTTCTCGAGGGAATCTCCCCATTTGCAATCTTGCAGAAAATGCAGTTCTCGTCTCTCATTGCGGTCTCCTTTCTCACGCGGCGCGTACAATGTTATTGTAGCATCACCGAAAGACAAAGGAAAGATTTCCGAGGCGGACCTGATCATTGCGCTGCAGGGCCATGGACTCATTGGGCATCAGCCGCACCCCGTTCAGAAACGTGCCATAGCGGCTGCCGCAGTCGGTGAGGAGGTACTCCCCGTCCCGGTCCCGGCTGATGCGGGCGTGGATGCGCCCGATCGAGGGGTCCGGAAGGACCGCCCCCGCCAGGGCGGGGTCGCTCCCGATGGTGCAGGGAAGCGCGGAGGGCCGGACCGCATACATGGCCGCGCCCTCCACGCCGGCAAGGCAGGGCATGCCGGCCCCGGCCCCCGCGGGATCCCGGGCCCATTCCCGCCGCGCGCGGGCGCGGCCATCCTGCTGGGGATCGGACCAGGAAGAGGCGGCATACGCCGCCGGTGCCGGTGCGGGCGCCGGAACGACGGCCGGGGTCTCCTCCTCCCGCCGCACCTTTTGAAAGCTCAGCACCGTCCCGTAGGCGGCAATCACCACCGCGGCCACGAGAAAGCCCAAAAGCAATGCCCGCAGAATCAGCGCGATGCCGCTGGGAAGCGGCAGGTACAGGTTGGCAAGCTCCGTCCCGATCGCGCAAAGAAGGAGGGAGATGGCAACCACAAAGGTGCCGGCCATCTTCTTCCCGCGCCGGCTCTGCTTCTTTGCGGCGCGCTCCTGCTGCTGCGGCGAAGGCGCCGGGGCAGGTCCCGGGTCCTGGGAAGGGCCCTGCTGCCAGAAGGCGGGATCCGGCCCCGCCTGCTGCCCGGCAGGCACAGGCTCCGGTCCCCCGGCAAAGTACTCCGACCGGCCGGGGCGGGAGAAGGGCTCCTGCCCCGCCGCGGGCTCCGACTCCGGCGCCGGTTCCCGGAGCAGGTCATCCAGCATCTCCTCCTTCAGGATGAAGTTTGGATTGTCGGAGAGGTCCTGCAGCCGGTAGAGCAAAAGCTCCAGGTTCTTCTCACCGGGGCGGATCTTCTTCTGCGCGTACAGGAGAAACCGCGCAAGCGTCTCCTGCCTTGTCTTTCCCGGGTTGTAGAGAAATAGGTACTGCTTCCTGCCGTAGTCGTAGAAGATCAGCTCCGGCGAGAGGGCAAGGCCCGCAAAGTCCAGGAGGTACCTCGCCAGGACTTTCCCGGCCCCGGCGATGGCGTACAGAAGCTCCCGGAGCCTCTCCCGCTCCAGATCCCGGTCCTGGCAGAGCCGCGCCAGGGAGGAAAGTCCCGTGACGTCATAGACCAGGTACGCCTCCCCGTCGATCTCCCGCAGGCTGCAGGGCAGAAGCCCCGGAATCCGGTTGCAGCTGATCATCCGATACTGGTACCCGCTGGCACCTTCCGGATCCCCGCACCGGACCACCAGATTGTTTTTGGTTGCATCGTTGTAATAGCTGATCTCCATCACGCGTCCTCATCCCCATCCCTGCTGCCAGGGTTTTTCATCTGATCTTCGATCCACCTCGTTCTCCAGAGAAGAAGGGGCGCATCCTGCCGCCTGGCCTCCACCGCTTCCTCCACCCGAAAGATCCGGTTGGAGACCGGAAGAAGGCCGGCAAGGCGCTCCCCCGCCCCGGCGTCGGCAGACCCCCATGCCCGGATACACCCGTCCTCACTGCTGGCTTCGACCTGCATTCCCCGGCAGCCCGGGTATGCGGCCCCAAGCGCCTTAGCGGTGATCTTTTCTGCCGCATCCTCCTCTCCCTTTTGTTCCGCCGCCTCAAAGGCAAGCACCGAGAGCTCCTGCGCAAGCCGGCACCGATCGTACAAAAAGAAGGCGGAAAACCATAGGCACAAAAGGATCGGAAGAATAATAACGGAGAGAAGGGAGGCCTCCACCGTGAGAAAGGCGCCGCAGGGCTCTCCGCGCCTCATCGGGGGAGCCCTCCGCAGGCAAGGAGCACCGCAGCCGCCGCACCGGCAAAGGGGAGGAAGGGGAGCTTTGTGCCTGTCTTCACCCGGCCCGCCGCAAGGAGAACGCCGGAGAACGCCGCAGAGAACAAAAGAGCAAGGCATAGAAGCAGCAGCATCCCCGTGCCATCCCGCACCATGAGCCCCAGAAGCAGGAAGAAGATCCCATCCCCAAAGCCGATCTTCTGCCCCGTCGCCGCGGCGCAGAGAAGGAGAAACACGCCGGGCATCAGGGCGTAAACAAGGGCTGGGAGTCCCGCCGCGCCGGGCGGATCCAAAATAAACAGAAGGCCCGCCCCCGCCCCGCCAAGGGCAAAGTACCAGCGCGGGATACTCTTTTTCCGAAGATCCCGCACGCAGCAGGGGATCACAAAGGCCGCCTCGGCAGCAAGTTTCCAGATGTCTTCCATATCAGCCTCCTCCGCATTTTGAACAGGCGCGGTAGCCGTGCTCCAGCGCCCAGGAAAGGGTCACCGCATTGGCCGTCCGCTTCAGGGACGGGCAGTCCATCCGGCAGTGGTACCGGTTTCCGGTCCGCGTCACGAACAGGATCCCGGATCGGGTGGGATGGCACACCTCGCAGGGGTAGTAGCGGCCGCCCCCGCTGTTTCTCGCCTCCCCCAGGCGGGAGGCCGAAATCTGCTGCACCGAGGGCGCCAGGTAGGTGCAGTTTCGGTCCCGGTGGTAGACCTCCCCGGTGGGGGTCACGTAGACAACCGCGTCCTTAGCATCCCCGATGCCCTCCGGCGCCCTCTCGTATCCGGTCCAGAGGTGGCAGTACACCACGGTCTGGGCCGAAATTCTGGATGGGGCAATCAGGGGGACAAAGGGCCGGAACTGGTAGTCCGCGGCAAGAAGGACCGTGCCCCGGGCCAGGTCGTACTCCGACTGCAGGTAAGAGATGCCGCCGGTACCGCCCGCCACCGCGTGGACGGCCTGCAGCTTTGGGGCGACGGCATTGCGCACAAACCCTTCAGAAAAGAGCGCCCCGCCCGCGGCCCCGGTGGGAAGGGAGAGGTCCCCCTCTTCTCCTGTCAGCGCCCCAGCGGCCTCCTCGGCCAAAAAGGCGTAGGAGGCGGTCTCTTGCCCCGCATCGTGCAGGGCGAGCAGCATGCTGCTCTGGAAGCGCACCATCTCGAAGAGCCAGAGCACGTTGGTGCAAAAGAACAAAAACAGCGGAAGCACGATGGCTGCCTCCACCGTCAGCGAAGCCGAAAACAACAGGGGAGCCGGTGCGGCGTTCGGGCGCCTGCCCCGGAAGTGACATGTCTGAAATTGACTGCGTCCCGTCTTCCTCACCCGCTTCCCTGTGTTGATCAGTGGTAGGAGGCCTCTTTCTCCACCGCAAAGCGGTCTCCGAAGCCTCCGGTGTACGATGCCCGGACCCAAAAGGCGTCCAGGCACCAGTCGATGCGAAAGTGCGCATTCCCGCAGGTCTCCCTGATATCCGCCTCGCAGACATCGAGAAACCGGCTGGTCTTGATGTCCTCCGGCAGGAAAAAGAGAAAAATCTGCAGGTAGTCCCCGTAGGAGAGGCCCTCTCCCGCATCGTCATCCCCCGCGACGGATGCGGGGCGCAGAATGTCCGAGACATCGGTGGACCAGTCCGCATCGGTCTTGATGAGGGGTACCCTTCCCCCGGAAAGCAGCGTGTTCACGTCCCGCACGCTCTCCACGTAGCTCCAGGCCAGGAGAATCGCCGCGGTGAACACCTCCGTCAGGGCGGGATGGGCGATCACCGCAGCAAGGGCCAGGGCGTACTCCCTGGCGGCCGCCTTTCGCGCCGCGTTCCCCGCAAGGAACATCCCGTTGCAGACGGTGCGCACGGCAAGGAGCTCTTTTGCCATGGCGGTCAGGTTGTCCCGATCGCTCCCCTTCCCAAAGAGGAGGTACTCGAGCTCATATAAGAGGGCGCTCCCCTCCTTCTCCCCGCCAAAAAAGCCGCACTTCTCAAAAAGATACCGGTCAAAGAGCACCGCATCCAGCGCTCCGTCATCCCGCACGTTTTTTGGGATCAGCCCGCTCCCCGCATGAAGAGTCCTGTGTGAGGGAAGGTCTGAGAGGGAGAGCGCAGCATCGGAGACCGCAGCGCCCTTCGGCAGCACCTGGTCCAGGACAGGCCCCGCCCGGAAATCATCCACCGCTTTGGCGGGATCTTCCTCCCCGACGTCCTGCAGGTCCTCCCCGGCGTCAGCAAGGTCCTCCTCTTTTTGCCGGATGGCATCCAGGTTGTCCCTCCGGTCCTGCTCCCAGCTGCTCTCCTGCCCCGTTTTGTCTGTCTCCGAAAAAGAAAGCGGGATGGAGAGCCCCTTCCAGGCATCCAGGAGGGAGGTCAGTTTCCCTGCTGCCGCCCCGGCGGGATCGACCTTCATGTAGGAGGCGATCTCCTGCCGGACGGGAAGCCCTCCCGCATCCGCCGCATACCGGGTTGAGAGGAGTTCCGGCACCTCGGCCGAAAGGGCCGTAAAGCTCTGCACCGGGGCAAGTCCCGAGAGGTCCCGGGGCGCCAGGTTTTTCTGCTGGTAGGACAAAAGGTGCGCTGTCACGGCCTCCTCGGAGGGGCTTTCCGTCTGGTAGCTGCAGTCGACAAAGAGCAGGGCATACCGGTCAAACAGCGCCTTGTTGTACTCCGCAAGAACCGAGTCGCAGGAAAGATCCGTGACGAGCTCCGCCTGCTCCCGAACAAGGCCCTTTCTCGCCCCTGCAAAGAGGGCAAAGAACAGGGAGAGGCACAGAGCAAGAATCAGGGAGAGGGCCACCGTGAGGAACGCGTTCTCGGCGCCGGGCTCATCCTCCCAGCACTTCATCGCTCTCCGAGGTGATGGAGTCAAAGATGTTCTCCACCAGAGCCGTGATTTGCTTCTTGAATATCAAGATGAGTCCAATAATGACAAAAAGCAGTAATATGACTTCTACCGTGCCTATTCCTTGTTCCTCTGCCCAAAAATTTCGGAACGTTTTCCTGCTCGGTTCTCTCATGACCGTCTCCTCTCCTTGGCTTTCTCAGAATGCAAATCCCAGGTAGGCCGGGACCGTGATCATCACCATCACGACCACCAGCATCAGAATCATCGGCACAAGGAGTTTCGTGCCAGCTTCCTCTCCCAGTTTCCGCGCCGTGTCCTTCCGCTGTGCCATAGCTGTATCTGCCTCTTCCTGAAGGCGCTGCAAAAGCTCCGCATTTCCCTTTCGGAGATTCTGCACAAGTAGTGAGCAGAGGCGGGTATAGCATCGCAACCCGCATCGGCTTCCAAACTTGCTGTACGCGGCACCCTCCGGCACGCCGTTTTCAAGTTCGCGGCATAAGACAAGAACTTCCTCGTAGACATATTGCTTTTCTCCTCCCTTGTTCCGCTTGTCCAGGTAGTCGTCCCCGATCCTGCGGAATACATTTCGCACTGCCATCCCCGTCCCGAGAAACAGGGCGAGCTTTGTCACCAGCTGGGGATAATCCCGGGCAAGCTCCTGCTCCCTGCGCCGGACCTTCCCCGCAAGGTCCCGGTTTCCCCCGGCATAGACCAGCACCGCTGCCGCCGCACAGAGAAGAAAGACCGAGAGACTCTCATCGGAGAGGACCTGCTGCCAAGAAAGCGCTGTCCCTTCCGCCTTCTCGGGAAGGACCACCTTCCCGCTGCTTCGACTCTCCTCCTCCGCCTCCTTTGCCGCCTGCTCCACGCTCTTTTGAAAGGCCTGCTCTTTTTCCAGCTCCTCCGGGAGCAGAACCACCGGGAAGCGCTCCTCCCAGTGCCTGCCGTCCAGCGACAGTGCCGCGGTGAGCACCAGGGATTCGCTCCCGTCCTGGGGGATGTCCTCTGCATGGACCGTCCCGTCGGTGTCGAGGTGGGCGTAGCTGGTGGCACTCCAGGTGATCCGGAAGGGATATCCCTCCACCTTCCGCACCAGGTTCAGGTTGTGCCGCACGTGCAGAAGGTCCGGGTTGTCCCCCGCGATGCGCTTCCGAAGCTTTGGCGCGAGCTCCTGTTCCAGCGCATCCGCCTGCTCTTTCGTGTACGTCTTTGCGTGCACGGTGAGATCAAAGGCCTCCCCGGAAGGTATCGCCTTGAGCGTCACCTCTTTGGCATCGCCCCCGTAGCCGTCCCTTGCAATTTCCCGGCCTTCAAGATCCGCGCTTCCTGCCGTCCCAGCAAAGACGAGGATCGCCAGAAGGTCCGCGAGAAACAGAACAAGGAGGGCATTTGCAAGTTGATCGATGCAGAGGTTCTCCGCATCCTGCTGCGAGCTGGCGGGGTCCAGGAGCCAAAGCTCCTGCCGGACCCGCTCCTGCCTTCGCAGCTGTCCGGGAAGCAGGCGACGGAGGCGTTTTGCCGCCTTCCGAAAGGGAAGGGCCAGAAGCCCTGCATTTTCCCGCGCCACCGGTTCCCGGGCGCTGCCAAGTAAAAGCAGCAGCATTGCCCCGGCCAGGGCAAGATAGAAATAGAGCCGTTCCCGCTGCATGACAGGGCCTCCTCAAACCCGAATGTCGGATAAATGCTCCGAGAGCACCAGCGCCGCCAGGTACAGGACAAGACAGACACTGCTGACCCCGATTCCCTTCGCCGTCTGAAAGAGGGGGTCGAAAAACCCCGGGGAGGTGAGGGAGAGGTAGCCGGACAGGAGGATGGGCACCAGGTTCATGATCCCCGTCTCCATCCGCTTGTCCGCCAGCAGGATCTGGATCTCATTTTCCGTTCCGATCTTCTCCTGGATCAGGCGGATCGTCCGCTCCAGGATGGCGGGAAGGTTCCCGCCGCTTCGCTTTGCCGCGGCAAACACCTGGGCAAATTCCAGAATCTCCTCGGCACCGGACCGCTCCGCAAAGGCCAAGAGGAGCTGCTCCAGGGGGATGTGATTGGCGACCCCGGTGTTGATCCGCAACAGTTCCCCGCAGATGGCACTGTCCTCCCCAAAGAGAAAGACCATGTCCTGCCAGGACTCCCGGAAGGCATTCTCCGCGGCGTACCCGGCGCGAAGCCCCGTGAGAAGGCTCCCAAGAAGCTCCTGAAACTGCAGAAGGAGGGTCCGCTCCTGCTTGCGCTTTCTGCGCCTTCTGGCCCTTCTGTACACCGGCAGGGCCAGGGGGAGCAGGAGAAAAAAGGCGGGGAGCCTTCGGTAAAAGGTCCAGGCGAGCACCGCCGGGGCCAGAAGGCTCTCCAAGAGGCAGGCCAGGTCAGGGCGGGGAAGGGCTTTTCGCTTCCGGGATGCCTGCAGCTGCAAGTTTTTGCGTCTTCTGCAGGATTCCCGTCTTTTCCCAGCTTCCCTGAATGATGCCATCCTCTTCTCCCTCCTCCCGGAATGCATAGAGTGTGTGCAGGCTGACCTGTCCATCCCTAACCCCGCAGGTCTCCGCGATCTCCACCACCCGCCTCGTCCGATCCCGCAGGCGGGAGAGGTGCACCACGATGTCGATGGCGGAGGCGATCTGGCTGCGCACCGCCTCCGGCGAGAGGGAGAGGTTTCCGAACTGGATCATCGTCTCGATCCGCGCCATCATGTCCCTGGCGCTGTTGGCATGGCCCGTGGAGAGCGACCCGTCGTGTCCGGTATTCATGGCCTGCAGCATATCCAGGGCCTCCTCTCCGCGGACCTCGCCGACGATGATCCGGTCCGGCCGCATGCGAAGAGCCGCCCGGATCAGCTCCCGGATCGGGATCGGCGTGGCGCCCTCCAGGTTCCGGTCCCTCGCCTCGAGCCGGACCAGGTTCGGCAAGTGGGAGATCTGGAGCTCCGCGTTGTCCTCGATGGTGATGATGCGCTCGTCCCCGGGGATCGCATCCGAGAGGGCATTCAGAAAAGTGGTCTTGCCGGAGCCGGTCCCGCCGCTGATGAAGATGTTGTAGCGGGCCCTGGCAAGCGCCATGACAAAGTCCGCTGCCTCCCGGGAGAGGCTCCCGAGCCGGACCAGGTCTTCCATCGTCAGGTGGCTCTTCGGAAAGCGCCGGATGGTCAGGATGGGGCCGTTCAGGGCCGCCGGGGACTGGACAATGGAGACGCGGGAGCCGTCGGGGAGGCGGGTGTCCGCGATCGGATGAGCCTCGTTCACGGTCCGGTTGGCCTGGGACACCATCTGCTGGATGATGTTCTCGAGCTTCTCCCGGGAGGTGAACTGAAAGTCCGTCTGCTGGATCCTGCCCCGGCGCTCCACGAAGATTCGGTCGGGGCCGTTGATCATGATCTCGGTGATCTGCGGGTCATCGAGGAGGTCCTGCAGCACATCGAACTGCCGGATGGCGTGAAAGATGTCCGCCCGGAGCTTTTCCATCTCCGCCAGGGAGAGGTTCTCCCGGCGCTGCGCCTCCAGAATCTTCTCATCGATCCGCTCCAGCACCATCCTGTCGGAGACCTGCCAGGCGGTGCCAAGCTCTGCCTGCACGGAGGTGGTGATCTCCTCCCGCAGGTTCTCAACATCCGGCATCGGTGCCAAGCCCCCGCACGTAGGAGGCGAGGGGCCCGCTCCCGAGATCCTCCGCGCTCTTTGGCAGGGCGGGGAAGGATGGCAGGGAGAGGTACCGTGTGGCCGCGATGATCTTCTCCCGCTCCCCGCTCTTGAGGAGCTGCTGGTAGGCGGCAAGCTTTGCCTCCGGAATCTGTCCCGCCCCGGTGATGGTCCACACCCTGCTGCAGGTCTCCAGAAGGTCCAGAAAGCCGCCTGCTGCCGGGGTCAGGTCCAGCACCGCGTATTGGTAGTCGGTGCAGCTTCCCACCGCGTCGAGAAGGTCCAGCCACTGCTTTGGTTCGATGCCAGAGAGCTCCGGGAGCGAGGGGATGGGCGGCACCGTGTCGAAGTGCCCGATGCGCTCCGCCGCGCCGGCAAGGCGCTCGGCGAATTTCTCTTTGTCCGTGTCGCTGGTAAAGAGAAGCTCCCGCAGGTTTCCCCCGCTGGTGCCCGGGGAGAAGACAGACCAGGCAGGGAAGGGCTCAAAGTTCAGGTACAGGACCTTTCCCCGCTCCGCGAGGACCTCGCAGAGGGTGAGGGCGAGCGTCGTCTGCAGGGATCTGGTGCAGGGGGTGAAGAGGCCGATGCGCACCAGCGGCGCCCCGTGGTGCACCGACGGCGCCTCCCCGGCGCAGGCCGTGCGGCAGAGGGAGAAGATCTCCCCTGCGAGGACGTCCATCGACTGGTACTTGCTGACGTTCTTTGGCTGCTCCAAAAAGCGGCCGGATTCATTGAGAAGAAGCACTGCGGGAAAGCCCGCCTTCTCCACGGCCCCGGTGTACTCGGACTCGGCGATGACAAGGAGCGCCGTCTCCTTCGGGTCCAGGATAGCAAGGAGCTTCTCCGCCCCGGTGAAGATCCGGATGCGGACCGGGAAGGAGGCGCCGGCCTTCAGGTATTCCCCCAGGTGGCAGGCATACTCGGTCTCCCGGTCGCAGATGGCGATGACCGCTGACGGTTCTGTTTTCAATACACACCTCCCAGGTAGAGCAGTACGGCGGCGCAGACCGGGACGGCAAAGGGAAGGCCGGCTCTCCGGTTTTTGGTGCGCACAAGGATGGGGAGCGCAAGGGCGGCCCCCAGGCCAAAGGCTGCAAAGAGAAAGACGGGAACGGTTTCCGGCTGCAGAAAGCAGCAGATGCAAAGAAGAAGTTTGAGATCCCCGGCGCCAAGCCCCCGCCCCCAGAGTGGGAGCAGCAAGAGCGGAAGAAAGAGAGAGAGGACAAGACCCGGCAGCGCCGGCAGACCCCCCGACCAGAGCCTTGCCGCGATGGCCAGGGCCGCTGCCGGAAATAGAACTACATTAAAGATTCTTCCAGTTGTGAGATCGGAGAGCGCAGAAAATACGCCCACGAGGCCGAGTACAAACTTCAAGGGGAACCTCCTGCCGCGAGTATGGCGCGGTGAATGATGTGAGACCGAAGGAAGGGCGCAAATCCCCTCCCGGATTCTGGAAAAATCAGATCTGCTGTGGCGGTTTTTCCGCCGACTTCTGTATTATCGCGCAGGCACTGCGCTTTGCAAGCTGCTTTCCTGCGCGCGCTGCTTTTTCGTGATTGTGTTGTAAAATCGGCCCCCGATTTTTTTGCACTTTTGCGGAGGGAATGGGTATAATGACTGTATTGCAAATCAAACCTGTCATCCGGCTACAAGCAAAGTGCCGGGACCAAAAAGGAGAACAGAGCGATGAAGTATGTATGTGATGTCTGCGGCTATGTGTACGACGAGGCAAACGGCGATCCCGAGAACGGCATTGCACCCGGAACCAAGTGGGAAGATCTCCCGGCAGACTGGGTTTGCCCGCTCTGCGGTGTCGGCAAGGATCAGTTCTCTGCGCAGGCATAAGCGGCAACCATTAAAGGACTGAGGACCCCGGTACATGTATTCTCTGACTGCACTGCTTCATAATCCCTGCTTCGTGGCGCCGGCCCTGGGCTGGCTGATCGCGCAGGTGACAAAGACCATCATCTATATCATCCTGAACCGGGACTTTCGGCCGGAGCGCCTGGTGGGGAGCGGCGGCATGCCCAGTTCCCACTCCTCCACCGTCTGTGCGCTGGCCACTGCCACCGCCTGCAAGTACGGCTTCGGCGGCTTCTACTTCCCGATGAGCATGTTTTTCGCCTTCATCGTCATGTACGATGCGATGGGCGTGCGGCGGGAGACCGGAGAGCAGGCCAAGGTGCTCAATGAGATGATGGACCAGTGGCGGGATATGGGCCGAAACCTCACCTCGCGAAAGCCCATGGAGAATTTTAAGGAGTTCGTGGGGCACACGCCCCTACAGGTTTTGGTCGGCGCGATCCTCGGCATTGTGATCGCCCTCATCACCTGCCAGACCCTTGTCTGAACACAAAAGCGCAAGCTGTCCGGAAGCCAGCCTTCCGGACAGTTTTTTGTTGGGCAGGTTCTTGCCCCGCGCGCTACAATACAGATATCGGCTGCGGCGCAAGAGGCAGCCGAAGAGGAGGTTGATTTACTCAAACTTCCCACTTGAAAAATGCTGTAACAGCCGATGGTTTCTTGCTCAACAGGTGATTTTTTGAAACTTGACAGCATTATGCAGCTTTATCACTCATTAGAAACAAATTTAGGAAGTCGTGGAACAGGTTCTGTATAAACTCGGGCTGTGTCGAAAACCAGTTCTCCAGGTCGCTACGCATCTTTTCAGAGATCTGAATGGAGACTGGAGAGTTGAAAGTTCTCCCTTTGTAAGTGAATAAAGCAACTCCATTTTGACGACAAATAGACACGCGGATGGTACAATTATAGTGGTAAATGAATGACTAATGGTCACTATTTTGTAGTAGCGCTATGAATAGTGAATATGATACAATACCACTATGGAGGTGCCGCGTGGGCTATATTTACAAAAGGCGTTAGTTAAGAAACGGGTTGATAAGCGATCGCCTAGCATGAGACCACTAATACCTCACTTTGAGCTCGAGCTGGGTACACTCCTATCCGTGCTGTGTTGCATCATGTAACAAAGCATCACCTAGATTGCCTAAACACATACACTCACTTGCCGAGTATGTGACTATAAATAACAAGATAGGCATTATGCGGAGAAGAAAAGAGCTCCAAATGGGGATTCTATATCTTCATCGGACATTATCGCGTCGAGAGTTCACCATGGAGGTTGTGGTATGGAACCCATCAACCCGGTTCTTTACTAACGCCTTTACAAAAAAACCAAAAATGGAACAACGTATGTTTATGACAATGTAAGCTATTGGCGTAAGGACATCAAACAGCCTCGCTCGAAGCGTAAACTGATTGGCAAGCTCGACCCGGATACAAGGGAAATCGTCCCTACCTCCGGAAGAGGCAGAAAGCGCAAGGTCCAGCCAGACAGCACTACAACTGTTGCAGTTACCACTGCTTCATCAGCACCAAAGGCCTCTGGATCAGGTTCACAAAACTCTGATGATCTCCGCTATCAATATGAGGAATGCCGACGTCAGCTTCTTGAAACACAGGCGGAACTGGCAAAGGCTCGAAGTCAGGCAGACGCATACCGTGCAGAAGTTGAGAAGTTCAAGGCTGATCTGGAGTCCTTTTTCAGAAAGTACCATTGACACTAGGAAAGCATTGCTCTCCTGGGTTTGTGCCACGCGGCTGACAACTCATGGCCGAATATCTGGAAAAGTCACTGCAGTCGTTCCGCTCCTGCTTCTTCAAGGAGAGGGCTTTCCGCTGGTTCGTCCTCGTCATCCTCATGTTTATCCTGAGGGAGGATCACCTCGGAGTAACTTCAACCATCCGAGCTTTGTCACTAAACCATGGATGCTACGACACGCTCATCCACTTTTTCCATTCATCAGCCTATCAGACGCAGATGGTGAGGCTGGCGTGGTATCGTTTTGTCCGTGACTCGGCAAACTTTCTCCTGGCAGACGGCCGTACGATTCTCATAGGTGATGGAGTCAAGCAGTCCAAGGAAGCAAGATACATGCCGGGAGTAAAGAAGCTTCATCAGGAGTCGGAAGATTCCTCCAAGGGAGAGTACATCTTCGGCCACATGTTTGGCGCCATCGGCGTCCTCATTGGCACCAAACAGCATCACCTGTGCCTGCCACTCCACATGAGCATTCAGGACGGACTTCGAGATGCTGCAGGCTGGGAGAACAGCGGCATCAGTGCAGAAAGCCATGTGGTTCAGATCATCCGTAACGCTTATGATGCCGCCAGGACACTGGGAAGAAGCTTTCTGATCCTGGACCGTTACTTCCTGACTGTACCTGCCATCAGCGCGATGAATGAGCTGAACTCGTCAGATGGAGGCAATCGGATTGCCATCATCACCAAAGCAAAGAGGAATGTCATCGCTTACCGCCAGCCAATCCCGACACTCCGGAAAACCCGCGGCCGCCCCCGTAAGAAGGGAACACCCGTCAAACTGAACGACCTGTTTGATTCGAAGAAAAGTCATTTCGAGACCGAGGTCATGTACCTTTACGGGAGAAAACGGACCGTGCGCCATATGTATCTGGATCTTCTCTGGGGAACAAAGCTTTACCAGGAGCTCCGCTTTGTCCTCGTAGAGTACGAAGATGATGGAGGCCCCAAGCGGGGAATCCTTGTATGCACCGAAAAGTATGCGCCCAATCTCATCATTACACTGTACGCATACAGATTTTCGATTGAAGAATTCTTCCGCGAATTCAAGCAACGCTTTGGAGGCTTCGGGTACCACTTCTGGACCAGAAGCATTGCGAAGCTCAACCACTTCAAGAAGAAAGATGAGCCTGATCGTCTCAGCCATGTAAAGGATCCGGCAGCGCAGAAGAAGATCCTGAATACCGTCGACGCGATAGAGCGCTTCGTTCTGTTTGCAGAGATCGCCATGGGGCTTGTTCAGCTGATGACGTATCGGATCCAGGACGTCAGGAAGATACAGGACTTCCGGTATGTGAGGACACAGAGAGATGGGTACATCTCAGAAGCTACGTTGTTGTACTATCTGCGCCACACATTTTTGGGCAGTTTGCTCTCGAGGCCGGAGTCCTTCCTAACCCGGTATATTTCTGCACTGCAGGCCCACTATTCGGATGAAGACCTGGTCTCATAGGCGAAAAAGCAAGCAATAACTTAGCTTTTACAATAGAAGCAATAACACTACTTTTAAAAGAGCTGGAGACGTTTGCGCTTTTTCAAGTCAAACTTTCAACTCTCCAGAATGGAGACATCACCTGTTCTGACCCCCTCGATCAGCATTGCAGTAAGATGGTCAATCGACTGCTTCAGGGAAATATCCTGAATGTCATCACAGCAGACGAAGAACAGCTCGCAGATGGTCTTGGGATCATTCTTCCTGCGACGGATATACTCGAGAATGAGAAATCGTGTGAGCACGAGTGCAGTTGTGCTGTCGGTTACGTCGTAGCTGAGTCCTTGAAACTCCTTGCCAAGCTTGAGAAGGGACTTACATGCCCTGAAGCATACCTCGATGCCCCACCTGTAGCCATAGATTCTGACTGCCTCACTGTCGGGCAGAGTCACCGCAGTGGTTAGAAGGATGATGTACTCGTCCTTCTTGTTGCGATTGCGGACAAAGACCAGCTTGACAGGAAGCTGCTGATACTTCGTTTTGACAACAATGGACCCGAACAGGTTCCCCTGCGGGCAATGACGGATGGCAATCTTCGCGAGGCCTTTCAGGTTATACAGCCTGCCTTTGTACCAATACTGCTGCTTGGTATCTTTGAGCATGCCGATCACCTCAAGGCCGAGGTCCTTGATGCTGCAGATGAACGGTTCTGTCGTGAACCAGGTATCCATGAGCACGTATTCGGCTTTGATATCAGCGTCAATGGCGGAGCGAAGCAACTGAAGTGCAATCTTGGGCTTTTGCGTAATTGCATCCACCCGTCTCTTATACGCGTTGGTGTTATGACGCAGGTGCTTGTCGTATACGTCGCAGATGCGGCTCTTAGCCTTGGCCGAAGCAAGCATGATGTACTGGACCGGAAGGAAGCTGTATCCATCGGTCCACCCAAGAAGAAGGAGATTAAATCCCCTCTCGGTTCTGTGGATCACGTGATTGTAGACATTGGAGAGCAGCTCCACCTTTTTGGAACGGTTACGGGCGATGACAGAGTCATCGAGCACAAAGCATCGAGCCCTGTTCTTGCGGGTAAGAGTAGTGAAATAGGCGGCAATCCTGGCGGAGAGGAGCAGGATGAACTTTCTCCAGTTGTAGCGTCCTTCATTCAGGAAGCGGTAGTAGGTGTTATCGTCATAGGCAGTATTCTTCTTCTTGGAGTTGAGGAAGTGATACAGGTTGCACCTCTGGAACACGAGGATTACAAGAAACTGAAACAGCTCATATGCAGAGGCGCCCTTCGCCTTGGTGATATTGGAGGCCTTCAGGAGAGCACTTACGCCAAGCTCTTTCATGGCGTTTCCAAACGCACATTCGTCCTCGAAATTAGTAGTTGCAATTGGCTTGTTTTGATGTATACTCAATGTGAGCACCTGTACCTTCCTTTGATTTTGGACGATCTTATTATAGAAGGCACAGAGTGCTTTTTCAATTGTCAAGAAGCCGAAAAACTCATAGTAGAAAGCTCGATTTTGGGCGTATTTTCAACGTTTTTCGAGGGTCGGACCAAGTGGGAAGTTTGAGTGATTTACCATGACTATTGAACAGCTTCGCAAGGACATGATCGCCGCTGCCAAGGCGCAGGACAAGCCGAGAAAGGAAGTGCTCTCCGCTCTGGTGGGGGCCGTGATGAAGCTTGCCATCGATGAGGGCACCCGAGACAACATCTCAGAGGAGCTCGTGGGCCGCGCCATCTCCAAGGAGCAGCGCGCCGCCAAGGAATCCATCGACACCTGCCCCGCATCCCGGCAGGACCTTCTGGAGCAGTACACCTACCGCTACAACGTGATCAGCGAGTACGCGCCCAAGATGATGAGCGAGGAGGAGATCAAATCCTTCCTCGAGACCAACTGCAGTGAAGTCCTGGCCACCAAGAACAAGGGCCAGATCATGAAGACCGTGATGCCGCTCTTAAAGGGCAAGGCAGACGGCAAGACCATCAGCAGCGTCGTCGCTGCCCTGACCAAGTGAAATCCGAAAGCCAGACCCTGGACCACGGCTTCGGTCCCCTGTACAGTTCCGACTCCCGGATCCTGATTCTGGGAAGCTTTCCCTCGGTCAAGTCCCGGGAGGCCCAGTTCTACTACGGCCATCCCCAGAACCGCTTCTGGCGGATCCTTAGGGCCAGATTTGACCCAGAGGTGGAAGCGCGGCTTCTTGCCGGGGAGAAAATCGACCCATCGGAGACGATCGAGGAGAAAAAGGCCCTGGTCCTGCACCACCAGCTTGCCCTCTGGGACACCATCGAGCGGTGCACGATCACCGGCTCCTCCGACAGCAGCATCCGGGACGTGACGGTCACGGATCTTCCCTGGCTCCTTGCAAGGACCGGGATCGAGCGGATCCTCTGCAACGGCACGACGTCCTACCGCCTGTTCCAGAAGTACACCCTGGAGGGGATGCAAAAGGCCTGCGAGGAGCGTGGGCAGCACTGCCCGGACGTTCTCTCCCTTCCCTCCACCAGCCCCGCCAACGCAGCCTGGTCCCTGCCAAAGCTCTATGCGGCCTGGAAGGATGCGCTGAACCCGGAAAAGACATAAAAAAATGGTTTCCACAGGGAAACCATTTCAAAGAGCCTCCCGGCAGGGAGGCTCTTTTTGTGTACTTCTCGAATTTTGCTTACTCAGCGGCGGTCAGGTTCAGCTCCTGGTTCAGGTACTTGACGACTTCCTCGCCGTCGAGGCCGTGCACCATGCAGGCATCGCCCAGGCTCTCCATCAGGGCAGCAGGGCAGCTGATGCAGCCCATGCCGACCCGCATGAGCACCTCAGCGGCATCCGGGTGTGCGATGATGACATCGCGGACGATCATATCCGAAGAAATGGGCTGCTTGCTGGCATCCACGTTCTGGTTGGTATTGTTCTCTGACATTTTAGTTCCTCCTTGGGGGTATGCGGGATGATCTTCTCTCTGTTCTCTACCAGAGATGATAGCGGATTTTCCCGTCTCTTTCTGTAATATTCGTTACATTACATCATAAATTTCCCAGCCTGTAAAGGGCTTTCCGGTTCAGCAGGGTGATTCCCTGCCTGCGGTTGACGTCGATGAGCCCGTCGTCCATCATGGACATCAGCTCCCGGGAGACCGAGGGCCTGGCTGCTGAGATCTCCCGGGCCATGGTCTCCCGGGTCTCGCAGTAGGGCTCCCCGGGATGGGCCTCGTCGTTCTGGATCAGAACCCGGGCGATCTTCTCCCGCAGGGAATTGCTGCTGAGCACCGTCAGCCGCCGGTCCAGGTCATCTGCCTTTCGGGCCAGGATCGAGAGGAAGTTCTCGAGGAGTCTGGCGTGCCGGTTGCAGAACTTTCCCCCGCAGGCCGTGGAGAACAGGTACTCCCTGGGGATCGACAGAACCTGGGTGCTGCGCTCCGCCTCCGCAAAGTGGTCGTAGTGATCCGAGCCGAGGAACAGATAGACCTCTCCGAAGAGGTCCCCGGGCTCCTCGCAGTTCTGCAGGTACATGCGGCGTCCGTCCGGGGTGTCCCGGCCCACACTGACAAAGCCGTCGATCAGCACCAGGACGTTGCGCGGCGCATCGTCCATGTAGAAAATCATGTCGCCCTTGTTGTAGTGGTACAGGACGGAGCCGCTACAGGACAGACATCCCCCCATCTCCTCCACAGTGAGCCCCGCAAAGAGCGGGCTCCGGTTCAGCGCATAGTAGATCTGATTTCTCTCCAGGAAATCCGGTTCGTACGATTCTCGCTTGACCTGTTTGTTCATTCACATCCCTTCAGGCAGTACAGGCTGCCGTACTTCTCCTCCAAATAGTTTAAAAAGTCGTTCGGTGTCAGATCCCGCCCTGTGATCTCCCGGATCCAGGTGGGCGCATCCACCTGATCGGCCCGGGCAAAGACATGGTCTGTCATCCAGCGGTTGATGCCCGCAAAGCTCCCGGACGCCGCCTCTTTTTCGATGTCCAGATCCTTTGCCATCCTCGTGGCGTACATGGCGTGATACATGTTTCCGAGGGCATAGGTGGGAAAATAGCCAAAGCCCGATGCCCAGTGGACGTCCTGCAGGATGCCCTCCCGGTCATTGGCCGGCGTCACGCCGAGGTACTCCTGGTACTTCTCGTTCCAGCGCTGCGGCAGGGTTGCAAAGTCGGTCTCCCCATTGACGATCTCCTTCTCCAACTCATACCGGATGATGATGTGGATCGTGTAGGTAAGCTCATCCGCCTCGGTCCGAATCAGGGAAGGCTCTACCGCATTGACGGCCTCGTAGAACTCCTCCTCGGTCACATCCGAGAGCACCTGCGGGAAGATCTCCCGGGCCTTGGGATAGAGCAGGGAGAGGAAGGCCCTCGAGCGTCCGATCCGGTTCTCGTAAAAGCGCGACACGGACTCGTGCATCCCCATGGTCTTGTTCTGGTTGATGAAGTGGTCCCAGTTCTCCCTGGGCTGCAGCTGCTCAAACAGGGCGTGTCCGCCCTCGTGGATCACCGTGAAGATGCTGCTGAGGAACTGGTTCGGATAGTAGTGGGTCGTGATCCGCACATCGTCCCGGCCAAGGCCATCGGTGAAAGGGTGCTCCGTGGTGGTGATGGCGCCGCGCTCCTTGTCAAAGCAGAGGACATCCATCAGCCACTCCGCCATCTGTTTCTGCTGCTCGTCGGTCACCGAGCGGGAGAGAAAGTCGGTGCGGATCTTCTTTTTGGACTTGCGGATCCTCTGAAGAAGGGGAAGGAGCCGCTCCTTGCAGGTGCCAAAGATCTCGTCCAGCTGCTTCTGGGTCATGCCCCGCTCGTACTGGTCCAACAGGCAGTCATAGGGGGTGGCATAGCTGCCCTCGCACTTTGCGATCTCCTCCTTCTGCGCCGCCGTCACGGCCTGGAGCGATGGCGCAAAGATCCGATAGTCCGCCCTGTTTTTGGCCTCGAGCCAGTCCACAAAGGCCTTGCTGTAGACCTTCCGGTGGGCCGCGTCCATCTCGGGCGTGATGTTCTTCGTCCGCGCCCGCTCCCGGTGAAGGGTCTCCGCCAGCACCTGATCCAGCGGTTCCAGCTCCTTGCGCTCTTCGTACAGCCGATCCGCCGCAGCGAGGAATGCCGGATCCTTCTTCAGGGAAAAGGCGCGGTTCTCCAAAAAGGCAATGATCTCTCCCTGCTCCTCCATGCCCTTCTTCGGGCAGATGGTCTCCTCATCGTAGTTCAGTACACGGCAGGCGTGTTCATACTGCTCTGCCTCCCGCAGCACCTTCTGTACCGTTTCAAGATCCTGTCTGGTCGTCTCCTGCATGATTTGTCCTCCCATAAAAAAGGGGCGGCGGAGGAGTCCCCGCCGCTCTCTGCTGTTTTCCGCGTTCAGGCTCAGCCGTGCAGGCCGTCTGTCTGCCGCTGCATGTCCTCCACAACGATATCGTAGATCTCTCCGAGTGACCGGCAGTACTCCAGAACCAGCCAGGGCTCATTGGTGTGATAATGCAGCTTGATGGTTGCCTTCTCTCCGCCAAAGTCATCCTCGCCGGTGTCGCCCGCCACAATCAGGCTGTCTCCCTTAAAGGTGCTGATGATGTGATCCCGGATCTCATCCACCAGGTCATCGCAGGCATCGTCGTCTGCGCCGTACTTGTCCAGCAGCAGCTGGGTGTCATAGCGAAACTCAATGATCTCCTTGTGTTCTCTCATTCTCTGTCTTCCTCAGGCATTCGGCTGCGGATTCTGGGGCTGTGCGTTCTCCGGAATCTCAGGCTTGCGGTTTAAAATCTCCATGAACTCATCGCCGGTGATTGTCTCCTTCTCGTACAGGAACTTCGCAATCTCATCCAGCTTCTGCTTGTTGTCCCGGAGAATCTTCAGTGCCTTCTGATGCTGCTGCTCCACGAGCGCGACGACCTGCCGGTCGATCTTCGTCTGGGTCTCCGGCGAGCAGGCAAGGGACGCATCCCCGCCCAGGTACTGGTTCTGCACCGTCTCCAGTGCCACCATGCCGAAGTCCTCGCTCATGCCGTAGCGGGTGATCATCTCCCGCGCCACCTTGGTCGCCTTCTCGATATCATTGGAGGCACCGGTGGACATGGAGTTGAACTCCACCTCCTCGGCGGCACGGCCGCCGGTCAGGGTTGCGATGTCCGCAAGCAGCTCCTCCCTGGAGACCAGGTAGTGGTTGCCCTTGTCCACCTGCATGGTGTAGCCCAGGGCACCGCTGGTTCTGGGGATGATGGTGATCTTCTGCACCGGTGCCGTGTGATCCTGCATGGCGGCAACCAGCGCGTGTCCGACCTCGTGGTAGGACACCACCAGCTTCTCCTTGTCGGAGAGGATCGCGTTCTTCTTCTGATAGCCCGCGATGACGACCTCGATGGATTCCTCCATGTCCTCCTGGGTGGCAAACTTTCTGCCCTGGCGGACGGCCCGAAGTGCTGCCTCGTTGACGATGTTGGCAAGCTCTGCGCCTGAGGCACCTGCTGCCATGCGCGCGATCTTGTTGAAGTCGATGTTGTCTGCGATCCTGATCTTCTTTGCGTGGACCTTGAGGATGTCCTCTCTGCCCTTGAGATCCGGCAGCTCCACGGGCACGCGGCGGTCGAAACGGCCGGGACGGGTCAGTGCGGGGTCCAGAGACTCCGGGCGGTTGGTGGCAGCCAGGATGATGACGCCCGTGTTGCCCTCAAAGCCGTCCATCTCGGTGAGCAGCTGGTTCAGGGTCTGCTCCCGCTCATCGTTTCCGCCGTAGCCGGAGCCGGCACTTCTCTTTTGACCAATGGCATCGATCTCATCGATGAAGACGATGCAGGGTGCCTTCTCCTTGGCCTGCTTGAACAGGTCACGGACCTTGGAGGCGCCCATGCCGACGAACATCTCCACGAATTCCGAACCGGACATGGAGAAGAAGGGCACGTCCGCCTCACCGGCGACTGCCTTTGCCAGCATGGTTTTACCAGTTCCGGGAGGGCCGACCAGCAGCACGCCCTTGGGCATGGAAGCACCGATCTCCTTGTACTTGGACGGGTCCTTCAGGTAGGAGACGATCTCCTTGAGGTTGTCCTTTGCCTCCTCCTCACCGGCCACATCCGAGAAGCGGATGCCGTCACTGGACTTCACGTAGACCCGGGCATTGCTCCTGCCAAGGCCCCCGGCGCCGGTGCCGAACATCATCGAGTTGTCACCGCCCATGGACTTCATGAGCTGACGCCGCATCCAGTAGCCGATCAGCATGAACAGCAGGATGGGCACCACCCAGGAGACCAGGAAGGAGACAAACGGAGAGGTCTGCTCCACGATCTCGGTGGAGAACTTCGCCCCGGAGGCGGCGAGCCGGTCCACCAGGCCGTAGTCCTGCTCCATGATGCCGGTCTCGTACATCTGGGAGTCGTCCGAGTTGGTGAACACGATCTTGTTCGACTCGATCTGGACGTTCCCAATCTCCTTGTCCTCTGTCATCTGCATGAAGGTGCCGTAATCCACCTCCTGGATCTGAGAGGTGTGGTACATGGGCACCGCAACCAGGTTCAGGACAAACAGAACGATGAGGGCAATGATATAAAACGTCAGCAAAGGCCGTTTGGGTTCTTTGATTTCGTCCATACAGTTACCTCCTCATGTAACAATTGCAAATACGATTATAAACGAAAAAAGGATAAGTTCACACTGCAGAAAGATGAAATTTACATGAAACAAGAATAATGACAGCTTTATTTTTCCTGGGCTGCGGTATGTTCCGACTGCACGGCAGCGGGATCGAATTCTGCAGCGCCGAGATCCTTTGGCCAAGAGAGCGCGGTCATGGTCTCTGTGGCGGGATCAAAGACATAAAAGGCCTCCTCATAGTCCTCCCCGCCGTCGTCGATCTCCAGCTTCATGTAGATCTTCGTCACGTTTCCGTCATCGTCCAGCGCAAAGCCCTGCATGTTGGTGGAGTGCAGGCTCCCGGAAAGACCCAGGGCCGTATATCCGTCGCTGACCTTCTGGGAGAGCTCCACTCCGGTGATTCCGGTGGAGTCCAACGCCTCCACCGCGGTGATGGGTGTGTCGTCGGCAATCTGGTAGGCGAGGCTGCAGAGGTTTCTGGTCTGTTTCACCCGGCCCGTCAGGGTGGTCACGTACTCGGTCTGGTAGTAGGTCGCCTGCAGATAGGAATCCGAGGTGCTCTCGTCCGTGTGGATCATCATGAGCTTTTTGTCGGAGGAGAGGTCCACCTGGTAGTCCTTCTCCGCGCTTTCTGCGATCTCATTGAGCTTTTCCATGCCCTCCGCCGGCACCCCAGTGGAGGTGGTAAAGGAGGGCAGGGAGGAGGCAATGCCGGTCTCTTCCACATCGGTATCCTCTCCGGTCTCCAGCTGCATCGTGTCCGCTTCCAGTGGGATGGTTTCGAGCTTCGGGGTGCCCGGCTTCTTCCCGATCTTTGCGCAGCCGGCCACGGCCGCCGCAAAGAGAAGGAGAAGGGCCGGGAGCACTGCGCCCCGCATCCTGTGCTGTCTGTTCTTCCCCATTTGTCAGGCTCCTTTCCCTGTTTGCCATATTAACATTGCGGATTTGCGCTTGCAATCCGGCCCCGGATGGTATACTCAACTCAGACGGAAATACCTGAATACACCGAAATGAAATGAGAAAGAGGACACCGCTTTGAGACTGAGAAATATTCCCCGCGCACAGAATGTCATCGAGGAGAGCTGCTATGTGATCCGGGATCCCCAGCAGCACCGGGGCTGCTGGAAAGAACTGTTTGGCAATGATCACCCAGTCCGCCTGGAAATCGGCACCGGAAAGGGAAAGTTCCTGCTGCAGCTGGCCGCGGAAAATCCAAACTTCAACTACATCGGCCTGGAGAAGTACTCCAGCGTTTTGCTTCGGGGCGTGGAGGAGCAGGATCAGCTCCAGCTTCCCAATCTCTACTTTGTCCGGGGCGAGGCGGAGCTTCTCACCGAGTACTTTGGGGAGGGGGAGATCGACCGAATCTACCTCAACTTCTCCGATCCCTGGCCCAAGGAGCGAAACGCCAAGCGCCGCCTTCCCTCCCACCAGTTCCTGCAGCGCTACGACGAGATCCTCGTGCAGGGCGGCACCATCGAGTTCAAGACGGACAACAGGGATCTGTTTGACTTCGGCCTTGCTGAGGCGCCCCTTGGCGGCTTTCGGGTCGTCCAGTGTACCTATGACCTGCACCACGACCCCGTCATGAACCAGGGCAACATCATGACCGAGTACGAGGAGCGGTTCTCGAAAAAGGGAAACCCCATCTGCAAGTTCATCCTGGAGCGGGACCCCAATGCAGACCGGGAGGCCATGGCCCGCGCCCAGAAGGACCTGGAGCGGGAGGCCGTCCTGCGGCAGGATGCGGAGCGCGCCTTCGAGGCCCGGAAGGACGGGGAAAACGTTAAATAATTAACACACAATTTCATTGCGTGCAATCTAATAACGTGGTATTCTGAAGGGGAAGGCAGACAACTCCGATTCCAGAGGAAGGGGAAAATCTGGATGAAGAACATCGCATAAAGGAGTAGAATCATGGTGATCATTACATCCGAAAATTTTGAAACCGAAGTTCTGCAGAGCAAGATCCCGGTTCTGGTAGATTTCTATGCGGACTGGTGCGGCCCCTGCAAGATGATGGCTCCCACGGTGGAGGCCATGGAGGACGTCTACAAAGACAAGCTCAAGATCGCAAAGCTGAACGTAGACGACAATCCGGATCTTGCGGAGAAGTATAACGTCATGTCCATCCCCACCCTGATCTTCTTTGACGGCGGCAGCGCTGTCCAGACGAGCGTCGGTCTCATTTCCAGAAGCGCACTGCAGGAGAAGATTGATTCCATTGTCCATGCATAATCACAGTGATTCCAAACATCACGCACATTTGCTCTGCGCTGCCCTTTTGGGCGGCGCAGTTTTGTTATCCTCCTGGACCTGTTCCCTGCCGGCACAGGCCGAGACCCTGACGGATGACGGCCACCCCTATGACCAGGCGGCAGAGGCCGAGCGCCTCGCCGAGCCGGTGCAGAGCAACGACCTGGCGGATTGGCCCCAGGGCCCCTCCTGCTCCGCGGAGGGCGCCATCGTCATGGACATCGACACCGGCGCCATCCTGTACCAGAAGAACATCCATGAGCATCTCTATCCCGCCAGCACCACCAAGATGCTGACCTGCCTCATCGCGGCCGAAAACCTGGACCTCTCGGACACGGTCACCTTCTCGGAGAAGGCGGTGGACTCCATCCCGGCGGACGGCTCCAGCATCGGCATCGACGTGGGGGAGAGCCTGACCGTGGAGGAGTGCCTCTATGGCATCCTGGTGGGCTCGGCCAACGAGTGCGCCAACGCGATCGCCGAGAAGACCGCGGGCTCCATCGACGCCTTTGTCGACATGATGAACGAGAAGGCCAAGGAGCTCGGCTGCACCGACTCCCACTTTGCCAATCCCAACGGCCTGTACCTGGAGGACCACTACACCAGCCCCCACGACCTGGCGCTGATCGCCTCCGCTTTTTTCAAGAACGACACGCTCCTTAGGCTCGGCAACACCCCCCAGTACCACTTTGAGGCAACCGCAACCCAGCCGGACGACTTCTGGATCACCAACAAGCACAAGCTGATCACCGGGGAGATCGCCTGCGATGGCGTCATCGGCGGCAAGACCGGATACACCGGAGAGGCCAAGGAGTGCCTGGTCACCGGATGCGAGCGCAACGGCATGCGGCTGGCCTGCGTCGTCATGAAGGAGGACTCCCCCAAGCAGTTCACCGACACCGTGGCGCTCTTTGACTACGGCTTTTCCAACTTCTCCCACGTCTCCCCGGCGGAGAGCGACACCACCTACACGCTGCAGACGGCGGACTTCCTGACCCAGGGGAGCGATCTGTTCGGGGATTCCACCCCGCTGTTTTCCATCTCGGAGGACAGCACCGTGACCCTGCCGGACGGGATCTCCTTTGACCAGGTCACCTCCACCATCGACGCGGATGACAACATCACCTACACCTACGGGGAGGGAGACGACGCAGTGACCCTCGGCACCGCCACCCTGCAGAAAAATACCACGGACACCAGCGGAACCGCCGCAAAGTCGTCCTCCCTGGCCGCCCGGATCCGGAACCTGTTTTTCATCAGCGGCATCAGCGGAACGCTCTTTGTCAACCTCCCGAACGTGCTGCTCTTGATCCTTGCCGTCGGCGGCGTCTGCATCCTGATCTTCGAGCTGCGCGCCCTGCAGCGCTACCGCAGATCCCACAGGGGCCTCGGCAGAAGGGGACGGCGCGCAACGCCCCTTCCAAAGAGCACCGGCCCGCGGCGCGGGTATGAACTCCCCGAGGAGTTCGGAAGACACTACTACGACTGAACCGAGAGAGGAGGCACCATGCCAAACACCGGAAAGCGCGGCATCTACTGCAGAACCCTGGCACAGGACTACTGCGTCCTCGACCTGGAGACCACCGGCCTCTCCCCGACAAACAACGAGATCATCGAGATCGCCATGCTCCGGGTGCGGGGCGGCAAGGTGCAGGACGTCTTCCAGACCCTGTGCCGGCCAAAGCACAAAATCTCCTCCTTCATCACCGGGCTCACCGGCATCTCCAACGAGATGGTGGCGGATGCCCCGGCGGTGGAGGAGGTCATCCGGGACGCCTTTCACTTTCTGGGAGACGACCTGATCGTCGGCCACAACGTGTCCTTCGACCTGCGGTTTTTGTCCGCCGCGCTGGGGGAGGATTTTGACAACCACTACGCGGACACGATGCAGCTCTCACGACGCCTCTTCCCGGGCGGCTCCCACTCCCTGGAGGACCTCAAGAAGCGCTTTGGCATCACCTGCGTCAGCCACCGGGCGCAGAGCGACTGCGAGGCCACCCAGATCCTCTACGAGATCATCCGCAAAAAGGTCCAGGAGGAGCACATCTGCCTGTGACCGTTCAGGCACCATTTCCATACAACAACAAAGGACCTGCAGCCCACTGGCTGCAGGTCCTTTTTGATTGCTGTATTTTTGCTTAGTTTTCGGAATCGGAGTCATCCTCGCCGGACTCTGCATCCTTCTCTGCCCGGTCGAGCAGCTCGTCGATGTCGGAGTAGTCCTCATCGTCCTCGTTCGGGACCTTTGCCTCCTGGTCCGCCGGTGTGACCACCTCTTCGCCGGAGGATTCATAGGACTCCCCGGTGTAGAGCTCGTGATCGCCGGGATCGGGCAGCTCCTCCTCCACGTCGTCGCGGACCTTGGCGATCTTCACAACCTTCACGCCCTGTTCCAGCTGCACCAGCTTGACGCCGGAGGTCACCCTGCCGTGGATGGCCACATCGCTCATCCGGATCTGGATGATGATGCCGGCGGAGGTGATCATCATGATCTCGCTGTCATCGGTCACTGCCTTGACGCCGGTCACAAGGCCGGTCCGGTCCGTGATCTTGTAGCACTTCACGCCGCGGCCGCCCCTAGCCTGCACCTTGAACTCCGACAGGGCGGTGCGCTTTCCGATGCCGTACTCAGAGACGATCAGGAGAGAATCTCCCTGGGTGTTGAGCTGTGCGCCCACCACCTCGTCGTCCGGATCCAGGCGGATGCCGCGGATGCCCGCCGCATTCCGGCCGGTGCCCCGCACATCGCTCTCGCGGAAGCGGATCGCCATGCCCTTGCGGGTGACCAGGAAGATCTCGTCCCCGGCCACGGTCTGCTTGACCTCGATGAGCTCATCGTCCTCCCGCAGGTTGATCGCGTTGAGGCCGCTCTTGCGGATGTTCTCAAAGGCGCGGTTGCTGGTCTTCTTGACCACGCCCTTCTTGGTCACCATGAACAGGCTCTTGGAGAGGTCATAGTGGGTCGAGGGCACAATCGCACTGATCTTCTCATCCGGGCCGAGGGCCAGGAGATTGACGATCGCCGTGCCCCGGGAACTCCGGGAGCCCTCGGGGATCTTGTAGGCCTTGAGCTTGTAGACACGGCCCTTGTTCGTAAAGAACAGGATCATGTCCTTCTTGGCGCACATCAGGATGTCCTCGATGAAGTCGTTGTCGATGGTCTGGGTGCCCCGGATGCCGCGGCCGCCGCGGTTCTGGGCGCGGAACTCATCCGCGGTCATCCGCTTGATGTAGCCGAGACTGGTCCTGGTGATGACCACGTTTTCGTTCTTGATGAGGTCCTCGACCTCAAAATCCGACATGTCTGCCTGCATGTCGATCTTGCTTCTCCGGTCATCCCCGTACTTCTCGGCGATGGTGTTCATCTCATCGCGGATGACGCCCAGCAGTAAGTTCTTGTCCCCCAGAATCGCCGTCAGCCTCTCAATCGTTGCCAGGAGCTCCTTGTGCTCCGCCTCCACCTTGTCGCGCTCCAAGCCGGTCAGTGCGCGCAGCCGCATGTCCACGATGGCCTGCGTCTGCTTGTCGTCCAGGCCGAACCGCTCGGTCAGGTGATTCTTGGCCTCCTGCACGGTCTTGCTGCTGCGGATGATGCTGACCACCTCATCGATGTGGTCCAGCGCCACCAGCAAGCCCTGCAGCAGGTGATCCCGCTCCTGGGCCTTGTTCAGGTCGTACCGGGTCCTGCGGGTGACCACGTCCTCCTGGTGTTGCAGGTAGTAGGTCAGCACCTCCTTCAGGTTCAGGACCTTGGGCTCGTTGCCCACCAGGGCGATCATGTTGACGCCGAAGGTGTCCTGCATCTGGGTGTGCTTGAAGAGCTGGTTTAACACGATATTCGGGTTGGCATCGTGCCGCAGCTCGATGACCACCCGCATGCCCTCCCGGTCGGACTCATCGCGTAGGTCGGTGATGCCCTCGAGGCGCTTGTCCTTGACGAGGTCCGCGATGGTGCGGATCAGGTTTGCCTTGTTGACCAGGTAGGGGAGCTCGGTCACCACGATCCGGCTCTTGCCGTTTGCCATGGGCTCGATGGCCGTCACCGCCCGGGTGATGACCTTGCCGCGGCCGGTCAGGTAGGCCTGTCTGGCTCCCTGCAGGCCCATGATGATGCCGCCGGTGGGGAAGTCCGGCGCCTTGATGATGTCGAGGATCTCCTCGATGTCGGTGTCCCGGTTCTCCTCGATCCGGTTGTTGATCATCCGGGTGCAGGCTGCCACCACCTCGCGCAGGTTGTGGGGCGGGATGTTGGTCGCCATGCCCACGGCAATGCCCGTGGTACCGTTGACGAGGAGGTTCGGGAAGCGGGAGGGCATGACCGCGGGTTCCTTCTCCGTCTCATCGAAGTTCGGGACGAAGTCCACGGTGTCCTTGTTGATGTCCGCCATCATCTCCATCGAGATTTTGGTCAGCCTTGCCTCGGTGTATCGCATGGCAGCGGCACCGTCGCCGTCGACGGAGCCGAAGTTTCCATGGCCGTCCACCAGGCAGTAGCGCATGGACCAGGGCTGTGCCATATAGACCAGGGCGCCGTAGATCGAGCTGTCCCCGTGGGGGTGATATTTGCCCATCGTGTCGCCGACGATACGGGCGCACTTTCTGTGGGGCTTGTCCGGGGTATTGCCCAGCTCGCTCATGGCCCAGAGGATACGCCTCTGGACAGGCTTCAGGCCGTCTCTGACATCAGGCAGCGCACGGGACACGATGACGCTCATCGCGTAATCGATGTACGAATTGCGCATGGTCTGGTCCAGATCCACATCCTGAATTCTGCTGCTGTCAAATACGTTGTCGTCCATGCCGGTTCATTTCTCCTTACACATCCAGGTTCTGCACAAATCTGGCGTTCTGCTCGATGAACTCCCGACGGGGTTCCACCTGGTCGCCCATCAGGGTGGTAAATGTCAGATCCACCTCCGACTCGGTCTCCGTGTCGATGTTGACCCGCTTGAGGACACGGCGCTCCGGATCCATGGTGGTCTCCCAGAGCTGCTCCGGATCCATCTCGCCCAGTCCCTTGTAGCGCTGGACGCGGTTGTTGTTGTCCCGGCCCACCTTGTTCAGGATGTTGGCCAGTTCCTCATCGCTGTAGGCATACCAGACCTTCCGGTTGCGCTCGAGCTTGTAGAGCGGGGGCATAGCCAGATACACATGGCCCTGCCGGATCAGCTCCGGCATAAAACGGTACAAAAAGGTCAGCATCAGGGTATCGATGTGGGCGCCATCCACATCGGCATCCGTCATGACGATGATCTTATCATAGCGGAGCTTGGTGATATCGAATTCGTCGTGGATGCCGCAGCCGAAGGCCGTGATCATCGCCTTGATCTCCTCATTGGCGTAGATGCGGTCCTCCCTCGCCTTCTCCACGTTCAGGATCTTGCCGCGCAGCGGCAGGATCGCCTGGGTGAAGCGGTTTCTCGCGCTCTTTGCCGAGCCGCCTGCGGAGTCTCCCTCGACCAGGAAGATCTCGCAGTTCTTGGGATCCTTGTCGGAGCAGTCCGCGAGCTTTCCGGGCAGGGACATGGTCTCCAGGGCGGTCTTGCGCCTTGTGAGATCCCTTGCCTTTCTTGCCGCCTCCCTCGCCCTTGCGGCGAGCTGGGCCTTCTCGCAGATCGCCTTTGCGATGTTCGGGTTCTGCTCCAGGTAGTAGGTCAGCTTCTCCGAGACCACCGAGTCCACAGCGCCCCGCGCCTCGATGTTGCCCAGCTTCTGCTTGGTCTGGCCCTCAAACTGGGGGTCCTCCACCTTGACGGAGATGATGGCCGTCAGGCCCTCCCGGATGTCGTCTCCGGAGAGGTTCTGGTCGCTGTCCTTTAAGATGCCGTTCTTTCTCGCGTAGTCGTTGAAGGTCTTGGTCATGGCGTTGTGGAAACCCGTCAGGTGCATGCCGCCCTCGGGGGTGTTGATGTTGTTGACGAAGCTGTACTCGTTGACGTTGTAGGCGTCATTGTGCTGCATGGCCACTTCGACGTAGACGTTGTTCTTGGTGCCGTCAAAGTACAGCACCTCGGGATAGAGGGGCGTCTTGTTCTTGTTGAGGTACTTCACGTACTCCCGGATGCCGCCCTCGTAGTGGAACACGTTCTCCCGCACCTCAGAGAGCTCGCCGCCGGGGACCGTGGGGTCGTTGACCCGAAGATCCCGGAGGCTGATGCGAAGGCCCTTTGTCAGGAACGCCATCTCCCGGAGTCTCTGCAGGATGATGCTGTAGTCGAAGATCGTGGTCTCCTGGAAGATCGCAGGATCCGGCAGGAAGGTGACGGACGTTCCCGTCTCATCCTTCGGGCAGGTCCCGATCTGGTGGAGCTTCTCCTTGGTCTTGCCGCCATTCTCAAAGCGGATGCGGTAAATCCCGCCGCCCTGCTTGACGGTCACCTCCAGCCAGGAGGAGAGGGCATTGACCACCGAGGCGCCCACGCCGTGGAGGCCGCCGGAAACCTTGTAGCCCCCGCCGCCGAACTTGCCGCCGGCGTGCAGGATCGTATAGACAACCTCCACGGCGGTCTTGCCGGTCTTGTGGTTGATGCCCACCGGAATGCCGCGGCCGTTGTCGGTGACGGTGACGGAGTTGTCCGGATTGATGGAGACCTCGATGTGGGTGCAGAATCCCGCCAGCGCCTCATCCACCGAGTTGTCAACGATCTCATAGACCAGGTGGTGCAGGCCGCGGGAAGAGGTGGTGCCGATGTACATGCCGGGGCGCTTGCGCACCGCCTGGAGTCCCTCCAGGATCTGGATGTCATCCGCCGTGTAGGACCCCACATCCCGGGTGTCCTTCACGTTATCATCCCTGTACTCCCTTTCGTTTTCCCGATACTCCTCGACAAATCCCGCATGGGGATCCGCCGCAGGGGCCGTCTGTTCCGTTTCCAGGAGATTTTTGTTTTTGTCTTCTGCCATAATAAACCTCATTCGCCTGGTTCAATTGCTCTGTGTCACCACGCCGTTCTCCACCCGGTAGAGCCGGTCGATGGCAAAACGGTGGCTGACAAACTCATCCAGTCCCGTGCAGGTGATGAACGTCTGGATGCCGCCAAGGGAGTCGAGCAGGGTGTTCTGCCGGCTGGTGTCGAGCTCGGAGAGCACGTCGTCGAGCATCAGCACTGGGGAGTCGCCGATCATTTTCTTCACCAGCTCGATCTCCGCCAGCTTCAGGGAGAGCGCGCAGGTGCGCTGCTGGCCCTGACTCCCGAATTTCCGCAGGTCGATCTCGTTGCAGACAAAGGAAAAGTCGTCCTTGTGGGGGCCGACCGACGTGGATTTGAGATACTTGTCCCGCTCCCGGTTCTGGAGGAGCTTCTCCCGCAGCTGATCCGCCTCGGTGTCCGGCTGGTACAGCAGGGAGAGGTGCTCCTTTCCCCCGGAGAGCTTGAGATGGATGTCCCCGATGAGCTGCGCCAGGCTGTTCATGAACTCCCGGCGCCTTGCGATGATCTTTCCGCCGTAGTCCGTAAGCTGGTCGTCCCAGACTTCCAGCGTTGCCTCCAATCCGGGGTTGTTCCAGATCTCCTTCAGGAGCTTGTTCCGCTGGTCCACGATGCGGTTGTAGTGATTCAGGTTGTAGAGATAGTTCCCGTCCAGCTGACACAGTTCCATGTCCAGGAAGTGGCGCCGGTAGGCGGGCCCGTTCTTGACAATGGTCAGATCCTCCGGGGAGAAAAAGACGATGTGCAGAAGGCCCATCAGCTGGGCGGCGCGCTTTAACTTCTGGCCGTTGACGGCCAGTCCCTTGGTCTTGGCGGCGCGCAGATGCATGTCGACCTGGTAGTCCACCCCGTTCTTGATGAGCACCGTGCGGATGTGTCCCTCCTGGCAGCCGAACCGGATCATATCCCGATCCCGCACGCTCCGGTGGGACTTGGTGGTCGCCACCAGGTACAGTGCCTCCAGGATGTTGGTCTTTCCCTGGGCATTGTCGCCGTAGAGGATGTTGGTGCCCGGTGAGAACTCCAGAGAGAGCGCCTCATAGTTTCGAAAATCCGCCAGCTGCAGTGACTTGATGTACATGGCGGGTCAGTCCTGCCGGGGTGCGCGCACCGTCACGGTCTGCTGGCCGTAGGTGAAACTGTCCCCGTCCCGGAGCTTCTTACCGCGGCGCAGTTCCGTCTCCCCGTTGACCGACACCTTCCCCTCTGTGATGACGTCCTTTGCCTCGACGCCGTTTTCCACCAGCCCCGCCAGCTTCATGGCCTGGCCGAGCCGGATAAATTCATCCCTGATTGTGATTTCCATGCTGCCTCCTGGCAGTGCCTCAGTCGTAACTGCTGATAAAGTTGACGGGCAGAACGAGATAGCAGTAGCTTCCCTCGTTGCGCAGGAACGCCGGTGCCCGGGGCGAGAGGAAATAGACATCCACCTCGTCATCGTCGATGGCCCGCAGGGCATCTATCATGAGTCTGGGGTTGAAGCCGATGACGATATCGTCCCCATCCTTCTCGACGGAGAGGTTCTCGTCCATGCTGCCGAGCGCGGTGCGGATCTGGAGCTCCAGGTTGTCGTCCGTGATCTTCAGGATGATCGGCTTCTTGTCCTCCTCGTGCACCAAGAGAGTCGCGCGGTCGAGGCAGGAGAGGAAGGCCTGGCGTCCGATCCGGATGTGGGTCTTGAAGTCGCTGGAGATCATCTGGTCCACGTTGAAGTACTCTCCCTCGATCAGGCGGGAGACCACGGTGGTGGTTCCGAACTGGAACATGGCGTGCTTGTCCGCCAGATAGATGTGTACCATCTCCTCCGGGCTGGGATCCAGGATCTTGCTGATCTCCATCAGGGTCTTGCCGGGGATGATGACCTTCTTGTCGTCATAGGCCTGCTTGAGCTCGACGCTTCTCACCGAGATCCGGTGTCCGTCCAGGGCGGCAACCCGGAGCTGTTCCCGGTTGCGGACCTCAAAGAGCTCGCCGGTCATGATCTGGTTGGCGTCGTTGCTGGCGATGGCAAAGATGGTCTTGATAATGATGTCGCGGAGCGTGAGCTCGGAGACATCCAGACTGTAAGAGCGGTCGATCTCCGGCAGATACGGGAAATCCGATCCGTCCATACCAGAGATATTGAAGACAATCTTTCCGGAGCGGATCGTGACCTTTTCTCCTTCTGTTTCCAGAGAGACATCACAGCCGTCCGGGAGCTTTCTGACGATGTTTCCGAAGATGGCGGCGTCAATGGCGATGATGCCATGTTCCAGAATGCTGCCCTCCTGGATGGTCTCGATGCCAAGTTCCTCATCATTTGCCATAAATTTGATCTTCTCGGTGGAGGCATCGATCAGGATGCATCCGAGAATGGGAAGTGAGGTCTTGGAGGGAACCGCCTTGGAGACAATGTTGACTGCATTGATCAGGTTCGATTTGGAAATGTTCAGTTTCATGCGAGAATGTTCCTTCTGCCATGTGGCGCAGTCCGCCTCGGCGCAGACCCAAAAAAAGAAGAGATCGTAGTCTCTCGTAGTAATGGCTGCGGATATGCGGACATCTATGAAAAATTATAACATTTATCGGCCTTTTTTCAACAAAAACAGGCACATGGCCTTCCGGGGATACCCTGGGGGTGAAAACGCAAAATAGGGCCGTTTTTTGAACGATATCATCCGGTTGGGACCGCCCCGCGGATTCGGCACGCCGCTACGTGGCGAAAGCTGTCCCCTGTCATCGACGGTTTTCACGTGGATAACTCTGTGGAAAAAATGTCCTGCCGCCACGTGTTCCATGGCGGCAGGAACGGATCCATTGAAAAATACCGGTCAGAGCGCGGTTTTTTCCTGGAGGTTGAGTTTCTTCATGATCAGGTCCACGTTGGAGCGCAGCTCGCTGTTGGTGCGAAGATCCTGGCGGATCTTGTCCACCCCGTGCATGACCGTGGAGTGGTCCTTCTTCCCGAGCAGGTGGGCGATGGAGTCGAGGGTGGCGTCGGTGTACTCCCGGCACAGGTACATGATGACCTGCCGCGGCACGACGCATTCCGCGTTCTTCTTGCGGGAGGCCACCATGGAGTAGCGCACGCCGTACTGTTCGCAGACCACTGTCGCGATCATCTTGGGACTGACGGTCTGGGTCTGGTCCGGATAGATGATGTCCTTTAACGCCTCCCTGGCGTTGTCCAGGGTGATCTCCACGTTGTTGAGTTTGGAGTAGGCGATGATCTTGTTGTAGGCGCCCTCCAGCTCCCGGATGTTGGACTTGATGTTCGTGGCGATGTACTCCAGGATGTCATCGTCGAGCTTGTTGTGCTGGTTCTCCATGTTCTTGCGAAGGATCGCCATTCTGGTCTCATAGTCCGGCGGTTGAATGTCGGCAATGAGTCCCATCTCAAAACGGGAGCGGAACCGCTCATTCAGGGTCTCCATCTCTCTGGGCGGCCGATCTGAAGACAGGACGATCTGCTTGCCAGCGGCGTGGAGCTCGTTGAAGGTGTGGAAGAACTCCTCCTGAGTGGATTCCTTGCCGATGATGAACTGGATATCGTCGATTAGCAGCACATCCACGGTCCGGTACTTGTCCCGCAGCTTTGCCATGGAGGCGGCATTGCCGGATCGGATGGACTCGATGACCTCGTTGGTGAACTGCTCACTGGTCACGTACAGGACCTTCTTTTCCGGGCTCTGCTCCAGGACAAAATGGCCGATGGAGTGCATGAGGTGTGTCTTGCCCAGTCCCGCACCGCCGTAGAGAAAGAGCGGGTTGTACACCGTGCCCGGGGACTCGGCGACCGCAAGGCAGGCCGAGTGGGCGAGCCGGTTGTTGCTCCCCACCACAAAGGTGTCGAAGCGGTACTTGGGATTTAGGTTGGCACTCTCTGCGTTATTATTATAGGAAGAAGCGGCTTTTGCCTCCTCGGCCTCCTCCTCGCCGGCGCTGGTCTTCAGGACAAAGACCACGTCGACATTCTCGTTGAGTGCTTCAGAGATCGCCGCCTGGAAGGGCTCCTTATATTTATTGGTGATGTAGCTGAGCATCAGGCTGTTCTCGGAGGGAATGCAGATCGTGACCGTGTTGCCCTCCGCCTCTCCGAGCTCGAGATTTTTGATCCAGGTGTTGTAGGAGACCGTGGAAATCCCGTATTCGTCCCGGATCATCTCCTTCATGGCGGTCCAGTTTTTCTTGAGTTTGCTGAGTTCCATTCGCTTCTTCCTTCGTGTGGTTTTCCTGTGGAAATCCGGTTCACATCTCCCCCTCAGGGCGATGGAAAACGCCGGAAACTGGGGGATTCCGGCGTGTGTTTCTCGGGATTTCCTGTTCATCTTATCCTAAGTCCGAAAACAATTCAAACCGCCCCAATCCGCACCGCCCTGTGGACAAAAACACATTTCCACAATGAAATGTGGAAATGTGGATAACCTGCATCGACAATCCCGCCGCGTCCGGTTTTGGCGATGTTCTCCGGGAGAATTTCCGAATCGCCCCAAACGGCATGGGGACAAAACACGGAGTTTTCCACATGTTATCCACAAATTGTGGATAGAGGATAACCCGGAGGGGAAAAATGTGCATGGCGGGAGGCCACAAAATATTGCGTCAAAATATTTATTTTTACTACATTTAGGGCCCTTTCACTTTTTTTGTGGGATGAGCCCTTCCTGACCGTCTCCGAGGTCCTCTGCCCCCGGTCCTCCACAGGTGCCCTCTGCTCTCCGTGTATCTGTACTCCCGGGCGGACCGTGGGAGCATCGCCGAGGGGCCCACGGTCTCGGAACAGCGTTCTCCATCAGATCCGCTTGTACGGATTTCTGGATGCATCCATGATCTTTAGGAAAAAGTACTCATCATCTGGAAGGCCATAGGCTTTCCTGCGGATGACCTTGATGTGTGCGTTGATCCCCTCTATCTTCCCGGAGCTGATCGGACAGAGCCCGTATCCCACAATGCCGTCAAAGTGGTTCTCAATGAGCCTGGCAAACCAGAGAAAGTGCTCATTTTTCGTGCCCCTGCACCAGTCGATGATATCTGTAAACTTCTCGATCATCGTCGCCTGATTGGCTGAGGCATATGCTTCCTGCATGGCCTGCTTGATCAGATCACAGGTGAACAGCAGCTTGTTCGAGTTGATGATGTCGTCGTATCGCCGCTCGAAATCGTCATGGGTATGCCTGTAATCGGTCGTACCGAAGATCGCAGATCCCTTGCGGCACACCTTGCCCTCACGGGCTTCCTGATCGTGTTTCTGCAGGGACTCCCTGCTGGCACAGAGTATCTTCCTTGACCCCTTCAGGATAGCAGCTTCCTCGACCAGGCCTTCCTTCTTCAGGCGGATCTGTTCCTCCTTCCGAACCTCGGCAATGACCTTCTCGTTGAAGTTCTTGACGATGTGGAAATGATCATAAACGATCTGGATCCAACCGCATTTTGCCTTGAAAGCCTCCTGGAAGTCGCTGTTCATATCCATGGCAACGGCCTCTACATGATGCATCCAGTCGTCACCCACCAGCTCCATGAATTCTTCTACAACGGCCTTTGTTTTGCCTGCTCGGATGAACAGCACCGCACCGGTTATCAGGTCTATGATGTGCGTCGCATATTTGTGTCCGTTATGCAGCTTGAACTCGTCAATGGCAAGATACCTTGCATAGGCGGCAGGCTTTTTGAGCTTGCCATTCTCATCCGCGTAAAGACCCTTCAGACGCTTAAGATCGATCTTCTTGATCGTATTGATGTTGACGCCAGTAATGATTGCCGTGTCCGTAAGGGTAAATTCATCCATAGAAAGATAGCGGATGATCAGCTGCTCAAGCTCCTTTGTAATCATCGAATCATCTGCCTTGAACGCGACATCCGGTGTGATGGTCTTGCCACAGAGATTGCATCTCCACTGGTACTTGTCGCACTCAATGATGGTTTGGCATGCCTGAAAGGGAATGTGTTTGATCTTCGTGTGGTAGGTCTGATTCTTGTACATCCTGCGCCCGCAGCAAGAGCATACAGGATGGTCCAGCTGGTCCAATTTACCGCGCAGAATATAAGCCCTTTTGAAGGTATTCTCACTCAGTTTGCTCTTCCGCATGGAGTGGAAGGGCCTGACGTCTCGAATAGGAACCTCTTCAACGCTCTCCTGATGGAACCCCGTCAGGTGGCTTGGGAACATCAGATAGTCATTTTGAGTCCGGGCAGCAAAAGACATTTGCCCATTCGCCTCGGTGTATGTATAATTCTGATTGGCGTTAGTAAAGAACCGGGTTGATGGGTTCCATACCACAACCTCCATGGTGAACTCTCGACGCGATAATGTCTGATGAAGATATAGAATCCCCATTTGGAGCTCTTTTCTTCTCTGCATAATGCCTATCTTGTTATTTATAGTCACATGCTCGGCAAGTAGGTGTATGCTTTTAGGCAATCTAGGTGATACTTTGTTACATGATGCAACACAGCACGGATAGAAGTGTACCCAGCTCGAGCTCAAAGTGAGGGATTAGTGGTCTCATGCTAGGCGATCGCTTATCAACCCGTTTCTTAACTAACGCCTTCTGATTCATAAGAGGTTTCCTTTTTATCCCGTATTGCATATCTTGGTCGACGTGCAATCGAGATGATATCAGGAAATCTCTTTTTGTAAATAGAAGATATTCTCTATAGGCTGCCTTCTTTTAGTGCATCACACAAGAAAAATGAAAGACCCACATTTAGTGAGGGTCCCCGGACCCGGAAAACGTGGAAAATTCAAGGTTTTTCATGCTTGACGCCCTCCGGCCTTTCTAATATAATTATTAAGCTGTTCATCAGATTCTGCTGAAATCTGATCTGATTTCGCATTGATTTTCGAAAATTTGCCTGGCTGTTTCAGCCAGCCCGTTAAGGAGGTGTTTGCAATGGCAAAGATGACGTACCAGCCCAAGAAGAGACAGCGCTCCAAGGTCCATGGATTCCGCGCAAGAATGAAGACCGCAGGCGGCCGCAAGGTTCTCGCAGCAAGAAGAGCAAAGGGAAGAGCAGAACTGACTGTTTGACAAGACACGTCAACTGTTTCCGACCAGGAGACACAAAGCCGCAGCAATGCGGCTTTTCTGTTACCCGGAAACAGACTGGTTATGGTAGAGACCGTTCATGGAATCCTTAAAGAAAAACGAAGATTTCAGACTCGTTTACAAGTCGGGAAAATCCTGTGCCAACAGATACCTGGTCATGTATGTACGGAAGAATGACCGGGAAAACAGCAGAATCGGCATATCTGTCAGCAAAAAGGTGGGGAACAGCGTGGTCCGGCACAGGATCAAGCGGCTTGTGAAGGAAAGCTACAGACTGCATGAGACAGAGTTCGAAGGCGGTTCGGATATTGTGGTCGTGGCGCGCAGATCGGCAGACGGTGCCAGTTATCAGATGATCGAAAAAGCGCTATTGAGTCTGATGCGTGCGCATAAACTCGTCAGGAAAAAAAGGGTTTCCGAAGATGATCAAGAAGGCAATGATCGCAGCGATCAAGTTTTATCGTAAGTACCTCTCTCCGCTCAAGCACACAAAGTGCCCCTACATTCCGACCTGTTCGGAGTACGGGCTCGAGGCGATCGAGAAGTACGGTGCCCTCAAGGGCGGTCTGCTTGCCCTCTGGCGCATCCTGCGGTGCAATCCGTTTTCCCACGGAGGATATGATCCGGTACCATAACAAACCAAAGGGAGAAAAAAATTGAATCCTATGTTACTTTCGAAGGACACGACGTTTCTGATCGGACCGATCGCGACGCTGCTGGGCTACCTGATGAACGGAATCTTCTGGATTCTAAATAAGATCGGCATCCCCAACACCGGTCTTGCCATCATTCTGTTCACCATCGTGATCTACATGGCACTGATGCCCCTGACGATCCAGCAGCAGAAGTTCTCCAAGATGCAGGCCATCATGCAGCCGGAGCTCGCCAAGATCCAGAAGAAGTACCAGGGCAAGAAGGATCAGGACTCGATTATGAAGCAGAACGAGGAGACCCAGGCGGTGTACCGCAAGTACGGTGTCTCCGCCAGCGGCAGCTGCATTCAGCTCCTGATCCAGATGCCGATTCTGTTCGCCCTGTACCGGGTGTTTTACAACATCCCGGCCTACATCACCCAGGTCAAGGACGCATTCCAGCCCCTGGTTGACAAGCTGATTGTGACGGCAGGTTCCACAGCCTACCTGTCCGGCACCAGCGCGGCATCTCAGTATGCCAGCCATTTCACCAACGCGAACTTCACGGATGGTGTGGTCTCCACGTACACTCAGAACACCTTCATCGATGTGCTGAACCGGTTCTCCACCAGCGACTGGCAGGATCTGGCGTCGAAGTTCTCCGGCCTCTCCACGGACATCCACAACACTGTGACCCAGCTGGAGCGCTACAACAACTTCCTCGGCCTGAACATCGGCAATACCCCCTGGTATACCTTCCGTCAGGCGCTGAGCCAGCACTCCGTGATCCTGATCATCGCAGCTGTTATCGTCCCGGTGCTCGCTGCCGTAACACAGCTGATCAACGTGGCCCTGATGCCCCAGCCCTCTACGGAGAGCACCGGCAACAGCACGGCGGATCAGATGACCAGCTCCATGAAGACCATGAACTACATCATGCCGATCATGTCCGCATGGTTCTGCTTCACCCTTCCCGCAGGTATGGGACTGTACTGGATTGCCGGTTCGGTGATCCGCTCCATCCAGCAGGTTGCCATCAACCGCTCCATCAACAAGATGGACATCGATGCCTACATCGCGAAGAACGTTGCCAAGGCGGAGAAGAAGGCAGCAAAGCGCGGCGGCCGTGAGACCGTCACCCAGAGGATGATGAGCCAGTACTCCTCCATGAACACCAAGTCCCTTGGTGAGCAGAGCAGCGCCAGCTCCAAGAGCAGCACTGCCTCCAGCAGGGAGAAGGACCGGAAGATCGAACAGGCAAAGCAGTACTACAACAGCGGAAAGTACAAGCAGGGAAGTCTGGCCTCCAAGGCAAACATGGTGAAGGACTTCAATCACGCAAACGACAGCCGCTCTGCCGACAGCCAAACGAAACAGAAATAAGAGGTGGAACATGGCAGAAGAATATATTGAGTTTTCCGAGAAAACACTGGACGATGCAATCACCGCTGCCTGCCAGAAATTCTCTGTCACGAGTGACAGACTGGAGTACGAAGTCATCGATCAGGGCAGCGCAGGATTCCTCGGCTTCAATGCCAGGAACGCCGTCATCCGTGCGCGGGTGAAGGAGGAGTCCCTCGGCGAGAGCAAGGCAGACAAGGTCCAGGGCGATGTCCTCGAGGAGGTGCACGCCCAGGTGACCCGGGAGGAGGCCGCAAAGGCCCCCGCACCGAAGAAGAAGCCCGCCCGCAGGGAAGCTGCACCGGTCAAGGCAGCGCCCGCCCCGGCGCCGGCTCCGAAGGAGGAAGAGCCCAAGGTGGACTACACCGATGAGCAGGTTGCCTCCTTTGCAAAAAAGGCCACCGATTTCCTGAAGTCCATGTTTGCCGCCATGAACATGGAGGTCGAGATCACGACATCCTTCGACCATGACGAGAACATCCTAACCGTCGATTTCGAGGGTGAGGACATGGGTGTTCTGATCGGCAAGCGGGGACAGACGCTGGATTCCATTCAGTACCTGGTCTCTCTGATCGTCAACAAGGACGTGGAGGGCTATGTCCACGTCAAGACCGACACCGAGAACTACCGGGAGCGCAGAAAGAAGACTCTGGAAAATCTCGCCAAGAACATCGCGTTCAAGGTCAAGAGAACCAGGAAGGCCGTTGCGCTCGAGCCGATGAACCCCTATGAGAGGAGAATCATTCACTCCGCACTGCAGGGCGATCGGTACGTGACCACCTACAGCGAGGGAGAGGATCCCTACCGCAAGGTGGTGATCGCGCCCAAGCGCTGAGCATCAACAGATCAATCCGAAGGACGGATTTCGGGAACCACCCGGAATCCGTCCTTTTTCGTGCAGTCTTTGGGAACGGACGGTATAATGGTGAGACAGGATACGGGAGGAAACGCACATGGCACTGACCTTTGACACACTGCGCAATGACACCATTGCGGCGATTGCAACCGGCATCACAGAATCCGGTATCGGCATCATCCGCATCAGCGGTCCGGCTGCCTTTGCGGTGGGTGACCGGCTTTGCCGCAGTCAAGAGGGAGAGCATATCTTTTCCCACTGGAAACCGGGCACCATCCACTACTGCCGCATCGTGGATCCCACCGCAAAGCGGGAGGGAAAAGAGATGGTGATCGATGAGGCCATGGTCTCCGTCATGAAGGCCCCCCACAGCTACACCACGGAGGACACGGTGGAAATCAATGTCCACGGCGGCGTGTACCTGATGAACCGGGTTCTGGAACTGTGTCTCCAGAACGGCTGCCGCATGGCAGAGCCCGGGGAATTCACAAAGCGCGCCTTTCTAGGTGGCCGCATTGACCTCTCCCGGGCCGAGGCGGTCATGGACCTGATCCAGTCGGACAACGAGTTCTCCCGCAAGACAGCCCTTGCCCAGCTCGAGGGTTCGGTCAGCGGAGAGGTCAAAAACCTTCGGCAGGCGATCCTGTACGAGATCGCCTTCATCGAGTCCGCCCTGGATGATCCGGAGAATTACTCCCTTGATGGCTATCCGGAGAAGCTCCGCAAAAAGTGCATCGGTCTCATCGACCGGCTGGACCGCATCCTCCAGTTCTCGGAGAGCGGGAGAGTACTCAAGGAGGGAATCCGGACGGTCATCGTCGGAAAGCCCAATGCGGGAAAGTCCTCCCTGATGAATTTTCTCTCCGGCACGGACCGCGCGATTGTCACTGACGTGGCAGGCACCACCCGGGACACCCTGGAGGAGAAGATCCGCCTGGGGGATGTGATCCTGGACGTGACGGATACCGCCGGCATTCGCGAGACCGACGACGTGGTGGAGAAGATCGGCGTGGAGCGGGCCAAAAAGGCGGCAGAGCAGGCGGACCTGATTCTGTACCTGGTGGACACCTCCACCGGGATCAGCGAGGAGGACCGGGACATCTTCAAGCTGCTCCGGGAGCGGATCAGTGCGGGCACCCGCTGCATCATCCTGCTGAACAAGACGGATCTGCCCTCGCAGACCTCCCGGGAGGACATTGCGGAGATGTTCCGCTATCTCACCCCGGTTGCGCCCCAGACCGACAAGACCAGGGTGGTCAACTACAAGCGGGCAGAGATGATTCCCATCTCGCTGCGCACTGGTGAGGGGATGGAGGAGTTCCGCTCCAAGATCCTGCAGATGTTCCGCACCGGGGATCTGGTCTCCCGAAATGAGGTCTTTTTGTCAGGCCTTCGGCAGCGGACCGAGGCGTGCGCTGCGCGGGATTCCCTGCAGCTGGTGGTGCAGAGCATTGACCAGGGCATGAGCGAGGACTTCTTCTCCATTGACCTGATGAATGCCTATACGGCGCTGGGCCGCATCATCGGCGAGGCGGTGGAGGATGATCTTGTCGAGGAGATCTTCTCGAAGTTCTGTCTCGGAAAGTGACCGGCACAGATTTTCAGGGAATGGTCAATCATCCACCCAGGAAAAACATCATTTCATCACATAATTGACCACTATGGTCAATAGAAGAACATATAGAAGAATCAAATGGTAGATCATAATTATCATATCAAGACAGACGTATGCGTGATCGGTGCCGGCCATGCCGGCTGTGAGGCGGCGCTGGCCTGTGCCAGACTGGGTTTCCAGACCGTGATCTTTACAATGAACGTGGACAGCATCGCAATGATGCCCTGCAACCCCCACATCGGCGGCTCCTCCAAGGGACATCTCGTCCGGGAGATTGATGCCCTGGGCGGAGAGATGGGAAAGAACATCGACAAGACCTTTATCCAGTCCAAGATGCTGAACAAGTCCAAGGGGCCGGCAGTGCATTCCCTGCGAACGCAGGCCGACAAGGCGGAGTACTCCAAGGCCATGCGGCAGGTACTGCAGCACCAGGAGAACCTGACCATCCGGATGGGAGAGGTGGTCGACATCCTCACCGAGGAGGTGGCGGGCGAGGGAGAGTGCAAGAGGAAGGTCACGGGTGTGCGCCTCTTCAACGGGACCATCTATGAGTGCAAGGCAGTGGTCATTGCGACCGGTACCTATCTCAACGCCAGATGCCTCGTGGGAGAGGCCATCACCGAGACCGGACCCTCCGGCATGCAGAGATCTACTTATTTAAGAGATGCTCTGGAACGGATCGGAATCCACACAAGAAGATTCAAGACCGGGACCCCGGCCCGCATGGACGGGAGGTCCCTCGATTACAGCAAGATGACCATACAGAGGGGCGACGAGGTCGTGACGCCCTTTTCTTACTCCACGGATCCCGCTACGGTGCAGATCGATCAGGTCCCCTGCTATCTGACCTACACCAATGAGGAGACCCACGAGATCATCCGGGAGAATCTGGACCGCTCTCCGATCTATGCCGGCATCATCGAGGGCACCGGTCCCCGGTACTGCCCGTCCATCGAGGACAAGGTGGTCAAGTTCGCAGAGAAGACCCGGCACCAGGTCTTTGTGGAGCCGGAGGGGAGAGGGACCACGGAGATGTACATCGACGGGATGTCCACCTCCATGCCCGATGATGTGCAGCAGCGGATGTACCGGACCGTGCCGGGACTTGAGCACTGCGTGATCGTGCGCAACGCCTATGCGATTGAGTACGACTGCATCAATGCCAACAGCCTCAAGCTATCCCTGGAGACAAGACAGGTCGGCGGCCTGTTCTGTGCCGGACAGTTCTGCGGCAGCAGCGGCTATGAGGAGGCGGCTTGCCAGGGTCTGATGGCCGGCATCAATGTGGCACAGAAGCTCCGCGGAAGAGATCCCCTGATCCTCAAGCGGTCCGAGAGCTACATCGGCGTTCTGATCGATGACCTGGTCAGCAAGGACAACCGGGAGCCCTACCGCATGATGACCTCCCGCGCCGAGTACCGGCTCCTGCTTCGGCAGGACAATGCAGACCTACGTCTTCGGAAGTACGGATTCGAAGTGGGTCTTATCACAAAAGAGCAGTATGACCGGGTGCTCTACAAGGAGAAGGTTATTCAGGAGGAGACTACCAGGCTCAAGGCCATTCGGGTCGGCGCTGCAGCGGAGAACCAGGCGTATCTTCGCAGTATCGGTTCCACAGAGCTCAAGACAGCTGTATCTCTCGCGGAACTTCTCTCGAGACCGGAGATGACCTATGAAAACCTCCGGGGCATCGATCCGGATCACTGTCCGGTCACAGACCCGGAGATCGCCGAAGAGGTGGAGATCAACATCAAGTACGAGGGCTACATCGAGCGGCAGAAAAAGCAGGTCGAGCAGTTCAATCGGCTGGAGGGCAAGAAGATACCGGCGGATATCGATTATGACGATGTGACGAGCCTTCGCCTGGAGGCGAGACAGAAACTCAAGGAACTGCGTCCGGCTTCCATCGGACAGGCATCCCGCATGTCCGGTGTCACCCCGGCAGATGTGGCAGTCTTACTAATTTATCTGGACAAGCAGCGGGCTGAGAGAAAAGCGTGATGATGTTCCACGTGGAACATTGAAAAAGGAGACATATGCAAGCAGAGGAAATCCTGCAGAGCGGTGTCAGTGCACTGGATCCGAACTTTGTGCTCACACCCAGAATGAAAGAACAGCTTCGAATCTATGAGGAGAATCTTGTGGAATGGAACAAGGTGATGAACCTGACCACGATCACGGATGAGGAGGACATTTACGTCAAGCACTTCCTCGACAGCCTGAGCATCCTCAAGGTGGAATCAGAAAAAGATCTGTCCGGAAAGCGGCTCATCGATGTGGGAACTGGTGCAGGCTTCCCTGGTTTGGTTCTTGCCATCTGTTTTCCCAAGTGCCGGGTGACTTTGATGGATTCCCTGAACAAGAGGATCAACTTCCTGAATGACACGGTCACGAAACTTGGTCTTACCAATGTCACCTGCATCCATGCAAGAGCTGAGGAACTTGCCAAGGACAAGAAGCAGAGAGAGCAGTATGACTTCGCCGTATCCAGAGCAGTTGCGAATCTCAGCACTCTGTCGGAGTACTGCCTTCCCTTTGTCAAAACCGGCGGCTGCTTTATCGCCTTCAAGTCAGAGAAGGTTGAGGAAGAACTTCCCGCCGGAAGGACAGCGATCAAGATGCTGGGCGGAGAGTTCAAGTCCAAGTGTGATTTCGTTCTGCCGGGTACCGACTACGAGCGATCCCTGCTCTTGATTGAGAAGAAAAAGCCGACACCGGGAAAATATCCCAGAAAGGCCGGCACCCCCTCCAAGGAACCCCTGGGAGTGGAGAGCAACTGAGAGAAGAAATGTTCCACGTGAAACCACTAGCGTTTCACGTGGATTTTTTATGTCCAGATCGCAGAAAAAAGATAGAGGGGTCCCACCGGTGGGGTAGGAGAGTACAGCAGAGAACACTTGTGAACATCTTTACAGATAGGCGTTAGTAAGAAAACGGGTTGATAAGCGATCGCCTAGCATGAGACCACTAATACCTCACTTTGAGCTCGAGCTGGGTACACTCCTATCCGTGCTGTGTTGCATCATGTAACAAAGCATCACCTAGATTGCCTAAACACATACACTCACTTGCCGAGTATGTGACTATAAATAACAAGATAGGCATTATGCGGAGAAGAAAAGAGCTCCAAATGGGGATTCTATATCTTCATCGGACATTATCGCGTCGAGAGTTCACCATGGAGGTTGTGGTATGGAACCCATCAACCCGGTTCTTTACTAACGCCAATCAATATTCAAGGTGAAGCATACAGGGTGAATCCAGTCACAACATCAAAACACTTGGTAGAGATACCACTACGTTTCTTCCTGGAATGAGAGAGCAACCTTGCGTTGTGCTCAAGAAACTGTGCTCATATGTTCCACGTGGAACATTGAATGAATCCGAGCCAGAAGTTGATTCCATCTGATACCAGTCGAAATTCAAAATAATCATAATAGGAAGATGATGCAGCGCCGCATGACGTACATGGCGGTGTGTACGTTGTTCTTACTAAATGAAGCAATAAAGCATCGTTCCAAGTAAGAGACAAGGCTCTGTAAATGTTCCACGTGGAACAATTGACAGGAAGTTCGACCAACGAATTAGGGAGCCATTCATTACTCGCATTGAATAAACAAGTCGTCATTGCAAATTCTTAATCTTCATATTCAAATGCATGGCGTCATCATGAATCTCTAATCAAAGACCTAGCGTAAAACAAGATCTCTAGTGCATGAGATTCTTCCCCAAATGTTCCACTTGGAACTTTTCATTTGCATAACGCCAAGCCATATTCCTGATAGCGTACCGACTCTCAAGAAAACCCAAACTTCAATATTGATATTCCAATCTATTCCATGAGCATCAAGAGAAGAATGTGATTCTCAGCTGACTAGATCAGCAACCATTTCTCCAAATGATATGCTTAGCCGGAATTGTTCCACGTGGAACATTCTGGATCATCAGGATGATCCGCCAAATGCATACATGAAGTAAACATGGCAATCATAGAGAGCAGCACTGAGGTGGAGAAATCCTTATCTTCATATCTAGATGAATGCAAGAAGAGGAGATTCAAGTCTGAACATCATGGAATCATAAATGAAGAGACAAGTGAAGATGTCATCTGCTTGTAATGTTCCACGTGGAACATTCTGGATTATCATGAAGCTTCGCCAAATGCAAACACGAAGTGGTCATGGTATGAAACAGAGAGCAGCGCTGTGGAGAAGCAATCCATATTTTCATATCTATATTGATGAGAGCAGAAAGGGGACATTCTTGAAAATCATGGAATTTCAAATGAAGAGACAGATGAAGATTTCATAGGCTTGTAATGTTCCACGTGGAACATGGTTGGATCGTAGAATCAGCTAGGTTTGACGATAGTTGAAAAGTCACTCTGTGAGATCAATGGACATGCAAAGAAACGGAGCAGCATCGTTCATATGTCATTGGGACGCCATCTGACCTATGTACACCACGCATTGCCATAAAGTACGTTCCGCCAGATGTGAAATTCCTGGCAGTGTTCCACGTGGAACATTGGAGAAATGTATTCGAATAGGAAAGGAAAAGATCAAGGGGTTGATCTGTATGTTGCGCATGGAAACGCCTGGATGACAACTCTTAGAGTGTCCCGGATTTAAAGAGACAGTACGCTGGTCCTGCAAGATAAGATAGCAAGACCATATCAAGAATGTTCCACGTGGAACATTTCGGATCCTGGTTCAGTCGAAGCGAGAGAGATCCAAACCTGTGTGCCACTGCAGAAAAAGGAAAGATCATTCTGGTCTGATTATCCGGTTTCATCATAGGAGCACATTTGCTCCGCACAGGAAGAACCGCCATATGGGCTTTTCCGGGGCGAGAAAAGATTGGTGCGTGATGATTGCTGAAAAAGCTGGATAAAATGAGGTCAAATTGTTCCACGTGGAACATTGTTACAACTGGTCCGCCGGTGATTGTCTTTACGGTATGTTTTGAAAATGTTAGGATAGGAGAGGTGTGGCGTAGCATCATATCAGAGAGGTCTGAAAATGGGAAAGGTAATTGCGGTAGCAAATCAGAAGGGCGGCGTGGGAAAGACCACGACGACAATCAATCTGAGTGCCGCTCTGGCGGAGAAGGGAAAGAAAATCCTGGTCATCGACATCGATCCGCAGGGCAATACCTCCAGCGGCTTTGGTGTGGACAAGAATCACCTGGAGAACACGATCTATCAGGTGATGCTGGATGACTGCACGATCAATGAGGCAATCGTACACAACGTCATTGACAACATTGATCTGGTCCCGGCCAATGTCAACTTGGCAGGAGCGGAGATCGAGCTGATCGGAGTGGACCATCAGGACTTCATTCTGAAGGATGCGATCGACTTCGTGAAGGACAGCTATGACTATATCTTCCTGGATTGCCCGCCGTCACTGAACGTGCTCACCGTCAATGCCATGACCGCTTCCAACTCTGTGATCGTTCCGATTCAGTGTGAGTACTACGCCCTGGAGGGACTGAGCCAGTTGATCCACACGATCAATCTGGTCCGGGAGCGGCTGAACAAGAACCTGGACGTGGAGGGCATCGTCTTCACCATGTATGACGGCAGGACGAACCTCTCCAAGGAAGTGGTGGAGAATGTCCGCTCTGTGGTCTCCCAGAAGGTCTATCAGACGATGATTCCGAGAAACGTGAGCTTGGCTGAGGCACCGAGCCATGGAGAACCCATTACGAAGTATGAGCCCAAGTCTGCCGGGGCAGAGGCATATCGGAATCTGGCAGACGAACTGATTGCAGACAACGCGTAAGGGGGAACAATGGCAGCAAAAAAGAGAAAAGCACTCGGAGCAGGGCTGGACACCCTGATCCCGATCGGTGGTTTTGCAGAAGAAAAGCCGCAGACAACATCAGCTGAGACAGCCGCCGGGCAAGGGGAAGTGTCGGGGGCACAACAGGCAGATTCACAAAAGGAAGAGGGACCCATGCGAATGGTCCGCCTCTCCAGCGTGGAGCCGGACCGGTCGCAGCCCAGAAAGACATTCCCAGAAGAATCGCTCAATGAATTAGCTTCTTCTATTCAAAAGAACGGATTAATTGAACCCATCGTGGTGGTACAGCAGGGATCCCGCTATCTCATTGTGGCCGGTGAGCGCAGATGGCGCGCCTGCCAGATTGCAGGGATCAAGGAGATTCCCGTCATTGTCCGGGAGTTTGAATCCGACCAGCAGAAGGTAGAGTTCTCCCTGATCGAGAACATCCAGCGGGAGGATCTGAATCCGATTGATGAGGCGCTGGCCTATCGGCGGCTCATCGAGGAATACCACCTCACACAGGAGGAGGTGGCAGAGCGGGTCTCCAAGAGCCGCGCTACCGTGGCAAACTCCCTTCGGCTCCTGAACCTCTGTGACTACGTCCGCCAGCTGGTGATCGATGGAAAGATCTCGATGGGCCATGCGCGGGCCATGGCAGCCGTGGAGGACGAGGAGATCCAGAAGCAGATCGCAGACCGGATCATCGCCGAGCGGCTCTCGGTCCGGGAGGTGGAGAAGCTCATCCGAAATCTCGGGAAGGAAAAGCCGGAGAAGAAGACCATCGATCCCTCTCTGCTTGCCCAGTACAAAGATTTGACCAACAAGATCAGCCAGTCGCTGAGCATGAAGGTGGACATCAAACCCTCCGCAGACAACAAAGGCAAGGTGGTGATCGAGTACGCCAGCTCGGATGACTTTGAAAAGATCATGGATCGCTTTATGTAGAAAGGACCCGCATGAACCAAATCTTCAGCAATACTGAGATCTACCTATTGATTGCCATTGCCGTCCTGCTTGTCTTCGTGATTGTGCTTGCGGTCCTGGTGGCAGGGCTGAACCGAAAGGTGCATACCCTGGATGCCAGGCTGGGCCGGTTTATGAAGGGACCGGATGGAGCAAGTCTCGAGGATGCCATCATCAAGATGTTTGAGGAACACGACCTGCTGATGAAGGATATGCAGCAGGACCGGAAGGACATCGATGATCTCTACGAGAAAATCCGTCCGATGATTCAGAAGGTCGGTGTGGTAAAATATGATGCGTTCCAGCAGATGGGCGGCAATCTCTCCTCTGCCATTGTGATGCTCAACGAGGAGAACAACGGCTTTATCATCAACACTGTGCAGAGCGCAGATGGCTGCTATTCCTATGTCAAGGAGATCAGTGAGGGACACCCCGACATTGAACTTGGCAAGGAGGAGCAGGAGGCATACGACAAGGCCATGCAGTTCGGCAAGACCGATACCTCCTATGTCGATGCCGTGCACGCAAAGGACGAGAGCAGAAAGCCAGCGCCAAAACGGCCCGCCGGCAAACCTGCACCGCAGGCAAGAAAGAGATAATTCATTTGCGCAGATGCGCAGGAAGGAATAGTCATGCTTGATATCAAATTTGTCAGAGAAAACCCGGAAGCCGTCAAGGAGAACATCCGGAAGAAGTTCCAGGATGAAAAACTCCCGCTGGTGGATGAGGTCATCAAATATGATGAGATCTCCCGCAAGTGCCAGGTAGAGGCCGACCAGATCCGTGCCGACAAGAAGAAGATCTCCAAGCAGATCGGCACGCTGATGGCCCAGGGCAAGAAGGAAGAAGCCATGGCCCTCAAGGCACAGGTCTCTGACAATTCCAGAATCGAAGAGCTGGATCAGAAGAAGAAGGAAGCGGATGAGATCGTCAAGAAGGACATGATGACCATCCCGAACATCATCTCCCCCAAGGTTCCGATCGGCCCGGACGACACCCACAACGTGGAGCTGCAGCGCTTCGGCGATCCGGTAGTTCCTCCCTACGAGATTCCTTATCACACCGACATCATGGAGTCCTTTGACGGCATCGATCTCGATGCAGCCCATCGTGTTGCCGGCAACGGTTTCTATTATCTCAAGGGCGATATCGCCAGACTTCACTCCAGTGTGCTGGCCTATGCAAGAGATTTCATGATCGGCAAGGGATTCACCTATTACATTCCTCCGTTCATGATCCGCTCTGCCGTCGTGGATGGCGTCATGAGCTTCTCTGAGATGGATGCCATGATGTACAAGATCGAGGGCGAGGATCTGTACCTGATCGGTACCTCCGAGCACTCCATGATCGGCAGCTTCATCGATGAGATCATCCCCGAGTCCAAGCTGCCTCAGACGCTGACCTCTTACAGCCCCTGCTTCCGCAAGGAGAAGGGTGCACACGGTCTCGAGGAGAGAGGTGTCTACCGGATCCATCAGTTCGAGAAGCAGGAGATGATCGTCGTCTGCAAGCCCGAGGATTCCGATGAGTGGTATGAGAAGATGTGGCGGTTCACTGTGGAACTCTTCCGCAGCATGGACATCCCGGTTCGTCAGCTCCAGTGCTGCTCCGGTGACCTGGCTGATCTGAAGGTGAACTCCTGCGATGTGGAGGCATGGTCTCCGAGACAGAAGAAGTACTTCGAGGTCGGCAGCTGCTCCACCCTTGGAGATGCGCAGGCAAGACGTCTTCGGATCCGCGTGAAGGATGAGAACGGCAAGATCTATCTGCCTCACACACTGAACAACACGGTGGTGGCTTCTCCCCGTATGCTGATTGCCCTTCTGGAGAACAACTACAAGGAAGACGGCAGAGTGCACATCCCTGCAGTTCTTCAGCCTTACATGGGCGGCCAGGAGTGGCTGGTTCCGAAGAAGCAGTGATCGCCTGAAACAAGCAGGTTGAGTTCGTCGTAAGTGGAGAGTTGGGATTGCACACATATATGAGAGCGATCGGCTTTTCTGAGCCGATCAGCAGAGCGCAGCAGATCGAACTGATCCAGGAGAACTGCAAAAATCCGACGCGCGTATTTTACTATCCGGACAGCAGCAACCCGGACGGCGTTCAGGCCCAGTATGATTTGGAAGTGGGCAGAGGCCTGGGTCTTTCTGTGCTGGGTACGGTAAATGACAATCGGGATTTTTATCCGGAATTCTGGTATCCCTACATGACACCCGGCACGGTGAGCAGCGAAGATGCCATTGCGCTGGTTGACAAGCGCGTTGACAACAATTCCTATTCCGGGCAGTGCGATGATCTCCGCCTGGGTGTGACAGTCATCTATCGCCTCCTGAATTGTCTGGAGTACCAGAAGCGCCTGGAGAAGGATCCGCAGGTGCTGCAGCATGTCAGCCAGAGTCTGCTGGGATTGAGCCTGGAAGGCCACATCCTGATGCCGATCTACGAAACAGAAGACGAAGTGGAGCGGGGTAAGCGGCTGTTTCACGAGCGCCAGGATTTGCTTCACATGGCCGATGCGGGAGATGAGAATGCCCCGCAGAAGCTGTCCATGCTGGAGCTGGACACCGCAGACAATGCGGTGAACCGCATGCAGCAGTACGATGAGGACTACTACAGCGTGGTAGAGTCTGTGCTGATGCCCCACGGGATGGAGTGCGAACTGTACTCTGTGCTCGGCAAGATCAAAAAAATCAGCTATACGGCCAACAACATCACTCTGGATCAGATCTGCCGGATGACCATCGAGATCAACGGCTTCCCGCTGGAGATTGGCATCAACGTGGAAGATCTGGTCGGAGAGCCGGCCGTCGGCAGAAGGTTCAAGGGCAATGTCTGGATGCTCGGAACGCTGCAGTTCCGGGACAAGGACGCCGGACAATAAGAAAGCAAGACCTCTCGGATTTGAAGTGATCCGAGAGGTCTTTTTGCACAAATCAAAAATGATATGACTCAAACTTCCCACTTGAAAAATGCTGTAACAGCCGATGGTTTCTTGCTCAACAGGTGATTTTTTGAAACTTGACAGCATTATGCAACTTTATCGCTTGTTAGAAACAAATTTAGGAAGTCGCGGAACAGGTTCTGTATAAACTCAGGCTGTGTCGAAAACCAGTTCGTCAGGTCGCTACGCATCTTTTCGGAGATCTGAATGGAGACATCACCTGTTCTGACCCCCTCGATCAGCATTGCAGCAAGACGGTCAATCGACTGCTTCAGGGAAATATCCTGAATGTCATCACAGCAGACGAAGAACAGCTCACAGATGGTCTTGGGATCATTCTTCTTGCGACGGATATACTCGAGAATGAGAAATCGTGTGAGCACGAGTGCAGTTGTGCTGTCGGTTACGTCGTAGCTGAGTCCTTGAAACTCCTTGCCAAGCTTGAGAAGGGACTTACATGCCCTGAAGCATACCTCGATGCCCCACCTGTAGCCATAGATTCTGACTACCTCACTGTCGGGCAGAGTCACCGCAGTGGTCAGAAGGATGATGTACTCATCCTTCTTGTTGCGATTGCGGACAAAGACCAGCTTGACAGGAAGCTGCTGATACTTCGTTTTGACAACAATGGACCCGAACAGGTTCCCCTGCGGGCAATGACGGATGGCAGTCTTCGCAAGGCCTTTCAGGTTATACAGCCTGCCTTTGTACCAATACTGCTGCTTGGTATCTTTGAGCATGCCGATCACCTCAAGGCCGAGGTTCTTGATGTTGCAGATGAACGGTTCTGTCGTGAACCAGGTATCCATGAGCACGTATTCGGCTTTGATATCAGCGTCAATGGCGAAGCGAAGCAACTGAAGTGCAATCACGGGCTTTTGCGTAATTGCATCCACCCGTCTCTTGTACGCGTTGGTGTTATGACGCAGGTGCTTGTCGTATACGTCGCAGATGCGGCTCTTAGCCTTGGCCGAAGCAAGCATGATGTACTGGACCGGAAGGAAGCTGTATCCATCGGTCCACCCAAGAAGAAGGAGATTAAATCCCCTCTCGGTTCTGTGGATCACGTGATTGTAGACATTGGAGAGCAGCTCCACCTTTTTGGAACGGTTACGGGCGATGACAGAGTCATCGAGCACGAAGCATCGTGCCCTGTTCTCGCGGGTAAGAGTAGTGAAATAGGCGGCAATCCTGGCGGAGAGGATCAGGATGAACTTTCTCCAGTTGTAGCGTCCTTCATTCAGGAAGCGGTAGTAGGTGTTATCGTCATAGGCAGTATCCTTCTTCTTGGAGTTGAGGAAGTGATACAGGTTGCACTTCTGGAACACGAGGATTACAAGAAACTGAAAGAGCTCATATGCAGAGGCACCCTTCGCCTTGGTGATATTGGAGGCCTTCAGGAGAGCGCTTACGCCAAGCTCTTTCATGGCGTTTCCAAACGCACATTCGTCCTCGAAATTAGCAGTTGCAATTGGCTTGTTTTGATGTATACTCACTGTGAGCACCTGTACTTTCTTTTGATTGTGGATGATCATATTATAGAAGGCACAGAGTGCTTTTTCAATTGTCAAGAAGCCGAAAAACTCATAGTAAAAAGCTCGGTTTTGGGCGTATTTTCAACGTTTTTCGAGGGTCGGACCAAGTGGGAAGTTTGAGTGATATGATATCATAACTGCTTGTGATGACACTTTACTGTGTACACGAAAGATTCGAAAATAATCAGCCCAGTGGGAATGATTCTATGGTATAATCATGAAGCTTTACAGAACGGCTAGGTTCCTGTAAAGTGAAAAAATCGCATATGTCTCTGTAGCTCAGCAGGATAGAGCGTCCGCCTCCTAAGCGGAAGGTCGTGCGTTCGAATCGCATCAGGGACATTACCCGTAAAGGCGTGGAAGATTTCATAGAAATTCTCCCATGCTTTTTTTATTTCATCTTATATTTTCGGGTTTCGATTAGAGGACTGCTAATAAAACAGGCTGTTTTTCTAACGGGCAAAATCAGGCTGAAGCAGCCGACCTGCTAAAAATGGCGTAAGGTTCCCTGATTACCGGTGTATATCTGTGTTTTTCTGAGGCTTCTGGCATGAGTACCCACTATCATGCCAGAAGCCTCACGCTTTCTTAAGATAAACGAACGTTCAATATCTGTCGGCTTCGATCGCCCTGGTGTTATATTTGACTGCTATCTTATGCCGCTTACGTCCCAAGTACGTAATTTCATGTTGAACCGCAGGACCCAATGGGTTATACTTTTATTGCGATCTTAAGACGATTGCGTCCTAAGTGCGTAATATCAGGAGGCGCCGATGATACAACGTGATCTTTATCTTCACCAACTTGTTTCCTATATGTGGGATGGCCAGATCAAAGTTATTACCGGGATCCGGCGGTGCGGAAAGTCCGTTCTTTTATTCGAACTGTTTCGTGACTATCTGCTGTCACAGGGGACGAGCGCCGAGAACATCATTACAATCGAACTTGATAAACGCAAAGATGTAAAATATCGCAGCCCGATTGCTCTCAGCAGTATGGTCGAGGCAAAGATACAAAACAGCGCACAACAGTACTATCTTTTTATTGATGAAATTCAGATGTCTGTTCCCGTCCCGGATCCGGATCTGCCCGGTGAACAGGTAACGATCTATGACATGCTGAATGAGCTGCGGGGATACAAAAATCTTGATGTGTATGTCACAGGAAGCAATTCCAGGATGCTGTCAAGCGACATCGTAACAGAATTTCGCGGCCGTTCTTCTCAGATCCATGTATATCCTCTTTCTTTCCGGGAATTCTTTGCCGCTGCAGGCGGAGATAAAAGAGATGCATTTGACCGCTATATGCTTTATGGTGGGATGCCATACCTTCTGAATCTGAAGGAAGACCGACAGCGAAAAGACTATCTGGCACAGCTTTTCAATGAGGTATATATCAAGGATATTGTTGAGCGTGAGGGAATTGAACGCCCAGATGTACTTTCTGATATCCTGGATTTTCTTGCGTCATCTGTCAGTTCGCTGACAAATCCTACCAATATTGCAAACACACTGAACAGTACAAAAAAAGCGAATATCAGCCCGAAAACTGTTTCAAGTTATCTGGAATACCTGAAGAATGCCTTTCTGATCAGCGAAGCAAAGCGCTGGGATATCAAGGGAAAACGATATTTTCAGTATCCAAACAAATATTATTACACAGATATCGGGCTCCGTAATGCGCGAGTTAATTTCCGGCAATTTGATCCTGGTCATATCATGGAAAATATCCTGTACAATGAACTGATTATACGGGGATATTCCGTTGATGTTGGAGTTGTCCTCGACAGGCGAAAAGATCAGAAAGTGCAAAAAGAAATTGATTTTGTTGTCAACCAGGGAGACAAAAAGGTATATATCCAATCCGCCTACGAAATGTCTCACACAGAAAAGACAACCAGTGAACTGGACTCTCTGCGACTGACGAATGACTTCTTTGAGAAAATCATCATGCGTCGGGATATTCCGGCGTCATTCACGGATGAAAACGGCATTCGTCATATCAATGTGCTGGATTTTCTGCTTGGCAAAGAAACGATCTTCTGATTTATAACCCAAAATCGCAAAGTTTTTTACTAGGCGTCCCGGGATGACTCCATTAAAATGTCAATAGACGTTGGAAATAGGGCATAAAACGACATTGTAACCTCTGTAAAATGCTAGTATAATAACTGATAGATATTTTACTAGCAATTTAGAGGGCGGCCATGTACAGCAATACAGATGTACTCGTTAAAACTCCGAAATCAAGCGACAAGGGAACTATCCATATCCTCACCACGGGTTATGTCTTGCTCGCCACAGAGTATCATTGGGACTCTGAGAAGCGGCGTCCTGTCGACAAACGGATCTCAATCGGAAAAATTGTCGATGGCGATCGCTCTCATATGCATCCAAACAAGAACTATGAGCAGTTCTTCGGTCCCATCGATGCTGAGGTGAACCGACTGAAGGACACCTTCGGCACAAAGGCCCGTAAAGCTGCCGGCAAAACGGATTCGAAGCTCTCCTTTGGACCGTACCTGGTTCTAAAGGCGGCCGCAGAGCAATCCGGATGCTATACCGCTCTGACACGGGTCTACCCTGAATATGAGCGGAAAATCATTGCATTGGCCGTCTACTCCATTGTTGCGGAAAGTTCAACTGCCCAGCTGTTTCCCGGTTGGTGTTTTGATCACTACTGCGGTCTGGATCGTGTCATCGACGACAGTGAAGTCAGCGGCCTATACCGTCTGATCGGGTCAGATGAGGGAAATATCAATGTGTTCTTCCGGATTTTCCGGGAAGAATACGAGAAACGATTTCCCCGAAAGGACAGCAATCGGGTCATTGCCTTTGACTCCACCAATCAAAACACCCAGTCTGAGAATGAAGATCTTGCTGAGTTCGGAAAAGCCAAGACCGATTTTGGCCTGAAGATCATCAACACGGCTATGTTTGTGGATGAAGAGACCGGTATTCCTATGTGGTATGAACACTACGACGGTTCTCTCCTGGATAAGGTGCAGACGTCCTTCTCATTGAAAAAGATCGTGGATGCAGGATACCAAAAGCTGTTCGCAATGTTCGATCGAGGATACTTTTCAGAGGACGTCATCAAAGCTCTCCGGAACGTAAAGGATCTGGAATATGGTGTCCTCTGCCCAGACAATGTCAACTGGGTAGATGAGCTCATCAAAGATCACGGAGCAGAGATCCGCGGAAGGCAGAAATACCTGACAACAGAGCCCAACGTATTTGGAAAGCGGTACCCGGTAACAGTGGCAGGAAAAGCTTGTTTTGCCTACCTCTTCTTCGATCACTCCCGGGAATTTGATGAGGAACAGTCCATAAGGAGCACTATTTCCTATTACTTCAATGAGGCCTCCAAGAGAAAACGCTACACGGAAAAGATGGCGCAGGACTACGCTCCAAAAGGGATCATTGTCGTTAAAAAGGCCGATCCGGAAACAGGGAAGAACTTCACCATCCTGGAGGACACTGAAATGATCCAGACGATGGTCGATCGTGCCGGATTCCTTGTTCTCGTCAGTGATACTGAAATGACGGCATCCGAGGCAATCCGGATTATCCGGCGACGTGATGTTGTGGAGCACGTCTTCGAATCCATCAAGCGGCACTTTGATCTGTCGGTCACATACACCCACTCCATCGAGACATATCGGGGGAAGATGTTCACGGCCTTTATCGCAAGCATTCTCTTTGCCACGCTGACATGGGATTTGAGGGAAGTGCTTCACGATAAGACCAGTGCAACCATCGCCTACGAGATGATGGAGCTAAACAAGTATAAGGTGGAACTGCAGTCTGATGGCAGTTGGTATCCGTCCTATGCGATGAGCAGGATTCAGAAGGAACTGGTCTCCAAGGTTGGCCTCACAGAGGACGAGGCAATCAACCAGGCAACTGAGATCAAGCTGCTAGTATAAAAACTTGCGATTTAGGGTTATAACCCAAAATCGCAAAGTTTTTTACTAGGCGTCCCGGGATGACTCCATTAAAATGTCAATAGACGTTGGAAATAGGGCATAAAACGACATTGTAACCTCTGTAAAATGCTAGTATAATAACTGATAGATATTTTACTAGCAATTTAGAGGGCGGCCATGTACAGCAATACAGATGTACTCGTTAAAACTCCGAAATCAAGCGACAAGGGAACTATCCATATCCTCACCACGGGTTATGTCTTGCTCGCCACAGAGTATCATTGGGACTCTGAGAAGCGGCGTCCTGTCGACAAACGGATCTCAATCGGAAAAATTGTCGATGGCGATCGCTCTCATATGCGTCCAAACAAGAACTATGAGCAGTTCTTCGGTCCCATCGATGCTGAGGTGAACCGACTGAAGGACACCTTCGGCACAAAGGCCCGTAAAGCTGCCGGCAAAACGGATTCGAAGCTCTCCTTTGGACCGTACCTGGTTCTAAAGGCGGCCGCAGAGCAATCCGGATGCTATACCGCTCTGACACGGGTCTACCCTGAATATGAGCGGAAAATCATTGCATTGGCCGTCTACTCCATTGTTGCGGAAAGTTCAACTGCCCAGCTGTTTCCCGGTTGGTGTTTTGATCACTACTGCGGTCTGGATCGTGTCATCGACGACAGTGAAGTCAGCGGCCTATACCGTCTGATCGGGTCAGATGAGGGAAATATCAATGTGTTCTTCCGGATTTTCCGGGAAGAATACGAGAAACGATTTCCCCGAAAGGACAGCAATCGGGTCATTGCCTTTGACTCCACCAATCAAAACACCCAGTCCGAGAATGAAGATCTTGCAGAGTTCGGAAAATCCAAGACCGATTTTGGCCTGAAGATCATTAACACGGCTATGTTTGTGGATGAAGAGACCGGCATTCCTATGTGGTATGAGCACTACGACGGTTCTCTCCTGGATAAGGTGCAGACGTCCTTCTCATTGAAAAAGATCGTGGATGCAGGATATCAAAAGCTGTTCGCAATGTTCGATCGAGGATACTTTTCAGAGGACATCATCAAAGCCCTCCGGAAAGTAAAGGATCTGGAATATGGTGTCCTCTGTCCAGACAATGTCAACTGGGTAGATGCGCTCATCAAAGATCATGGAGCGGAGATCCGCGGAAAGCAGAAATACCTGACGACGGAGCCCAACGTATTTGGAAAGCGGTACCCGGTAACAGTGGCTGGAAAGGCTTGCTTTGCCTACCTCTTCTTTGATCACTCCCGGGAATTTGATGAGGAACAGTCCATAAGGAGCACTATTTCCTATTACTTCAATGAGGCATCCAAGAGAAAACGCTACACGGAAAAGATGGCGCAGGACTACGCTCCAAAAGGGATCATTGTCGTTAAAAAGGCCGATCCAGAAACAGGGAAGAACTTCACCATCCTGGAGGACACTGAAATGATCCAGACGATGGTCGATCGTGCCGGATTCTTTGTTCTCGTCAGTGATACTGAAATGACGGCATCCGAGGCAATCCGGATTATCCGGCGACGTGATGTTGTGGAGCACGTCTTCGAATCCATCAAGCGGCACTTTGATCTGTCGGTCACATACACCCACTCCATCGAGACATATCGGGGGAAGATGTTCACGGCCTTTATCGCAAGCATTCTCTTTGCCACGCTGACATGGGATTTGAGGGAAGTGCTTCACGATAAGACCAGTGCAACCATCGCCTTCGAGATGATGGAGCTAAACAAGTATAAGGTGGAACTGCAGTCTGATGGCAGTTGGTATCCGTCCTATGCGATGAGCAGGATTCAGAAGGAACTGGTCTCCAAGGTTGGCCTCACAGAGGACGAGGCAATCAACCAGGCAACTGAGATCAAGCTGCTAGTATAAAAACTTGCGATTTAGGGTTATAAGATAGTCGGCAGATGGTAGGATGAATCTTCTGGATGAGTGCGCGAGCATGGCAGCTGATCTGGATAGATTCCGTGATGCGAGGAGAAATTTATTATGGCAGTAAGAAAAACAGATGAATCAGACAATTTAAGGATGGTGTAGATCATGACTGATGCGCAGCAGAGAGAGGCGGCCAGACAGTTTTATTATAGATGGAATGAAAAGGGCAAAGAAGATGAGGGTGCCCGTTCCTATTGAGTACTTTATAATTGGGAGTAGATTGAGATGAAGAAAAAAACGACAAAGGAACTACTGGCAGATTCCTTTCTGGAATTGGCAGAAAAAGTACCGATAAACAAGATAACCATCGCAAATATAGCGGAGAACTGTGAGGTGACACAGCCTACCTTCTATCGTTACTTCAAAGATAAGTAGTGTCAGCTGAACGGGATTGAAAATCCCAGTTTTGCCTCATTTTGCTACGTTCTTGGGCCCTTCAGCGGTAAAATAGGTGCAAGGATTTGGAACCCTGATTTGAGAGAAATCGAGGATTTAAGGCAAATTCCCCTTGCACACACTCTCAAAAATCGCTCTGATAGGACCGCGGAAGCCATGTACAAATATTCATCCGAAATGCATACCCAGATCGAGCTGAACGACTTTGACCAGCCCATGGGGATCCCTCTTGACCACAATAATCGTTGGTACCAGCTCGCCGAGCTGATCCCCTGGGATGACTATGAAGCCGTCTACGCATCCAAGCTGAGCAGAACGGAAGCCGGAAATCTTGCGAAGCCATTCCGAATGGCATTAGGAACCCTGATCATCCAGACCAGACTTGGAACCTCAGATCGGGAGACAGTCCGACAGATCCAGGAGAATCCGTATCTCCAGTACTTCATCGGCCTGCCGCGCTTTCAGACGAAAGCTCCATTTGACCCGAGTCTCATCACTCTGTTCAGAAAGAGAATCGGGAACGTGACCGTTGACCAGATCAACGAGGATGTCGTCTCTAAGAACCATGACCTCGTTATGTCGGCGGAGGACAAACTCACGGGAACCGGCAAACATCCCCATAGGAAGGGCGGCCCTAGCAACCCAGGAGGCGGATCCTCTGGTGGTACAGCCGCTCCTTCCAATACAGATGGCGCAGACCCCGGAACGGAGAAGGCGTCCGAGGCAAGCCATAGCAGCAAACCGGCATTAGAAGCAAAAACGGCAGGAGAAGCACCAAACGGCGGAACTCTGATCCTCGATGCCACCTGCGCTCCTGTGGACATCCGTTATCCCATGGACACTTCCCTGCTGAACGAGGCAAGGGAGAAGGCGGAAGCAATCATCCGGAGAGCCTGCCACGATAACAATCTCCCCATACCGAGAATGTACTGTGAAAACGCCCACAAGGAGTATCTGAACCTGGCAAAATCCAAGAAGCCGAGTGCAGACAAGATCCGCAGTGTAGTCAAGGGGCAGCTTCAGTACCTTCGCAGGGACCTTCACTATATTGAAGGCCTCATGGCGAAGGGGCAAAAGCTGGATGACCGGGAGATGAGAAAATTCGTTGTCATCCGGGAGCTCTACATTCAGCAGAAGTACATGTACGACAACAAGGTTCACCGCGTGGATCACAGGATTGTCAGTCTCCAAATGCCGTTCATCCGTCCGATTGTCAGAGGCAAGACCAACAAACCGGTTGAATTCGGCCCCAAGTTCGACATGAGTCTTGACGAGTCTGGGCTTGCCAGGATCGAGAAGTTCTCGTACGAGTCCTACAACGAGACCGAGACTCTGCAGGGGGCGGTCGAGCGCTATCGCGCTCGAATCGGTCACTACCCGGAACGGGTCCTGGTCGACCAGATCTATCGGACGAGAAAGAACAGGGCGTACTGCAAAGAGCATGGCATACGGATGTCGGGACCGAGACTTGGCAGAAAGGCATCTGACCCCGATCTGGCGGAAGCTGAGAAGAAAGTAGAGTACCGGGACAACTCGGATCGCATAGCAGTCGAGCGGTCGTTCAGCCTGAGCAAGCGCTGCTACAAGATGGGGCTGGTCATGGAATACCTGGACGATACTGTCCATACGGCAGTCAGTCTCTCGGTTCTGACAACCAATCTGTTTGAGATTCTGGACGCAGTCCAGTCTCTTTTTTGCCTTTTTTATTGGAAGGTACGAAACTTCGCGGTTTTCGGTTGGGAGGCCCTTCCGTCGGCGGCTTGAGTGGCCAAATATTCATCGCAAATGCATAACGATCAAGAAATATTCACTTTGGAATTTAAGGTCGGATTATTCAGCTGACACTACCTAGGTTTTCCGGTTCTTTCCATGCCAGCTCTGCCAAACGCGGGACCCCGCACCGTGCGCGCAGGGTGTCCCGGGAACTATGCGAAATGTTCATGCTGCGGAGGGAAATTCTGGCTGTCTTGTGCATTTCGCAGAAATATATATCACTGGTTGACTTTTATTATACAATATCGTACTTTTGAAAGGCGTCATGCAATTCTGATCTTGTCGCATCTGTACACATATCGATGACACAATCGACTTATATTATATATTTTGTATATATTCTGTTATTACGGAAAATACTATCTTTCTCGAAATTGTTAAATCTCAAATATTATACTCCAAATAGAGATTCAAACGTAATATAATAACTTCACGGAACTGCCGCCCGTATGAACTACCTCTGTCATCACACGAAGATGTGCAGCTTCCGAATTTTTTTTTGAGGGGATTGTTTGAAATGAATAAAGACCTACTGACCAAGATCAGGGAGAGCAGACAGACGTTAACCGCAAAGGAGCGCATCATTGCGGATTACCTGCTGCTGCACGCCCATGAGGCCCGGTATCTGACGGAGAGTGAGATCGAGCAGAGCTGCAAGGTGTCCCGCAATACCGTTACCCGGTTTGTCCGGAGCTTTCACTATCGGTCCTTTGCGTGTTTTCGGGACGACCTGGAGCTCAGCGCACTGCGCAGCTCGCAGCCGACGGCGCGGGACTGGAATCACCGGGAGACCTTTCTGAACCACAGAAGTATGGATCAGTACCTGCAGTGTGCCAAAAGGGAGCAGTCACAGGACATGCAGGAGGCGGAGTACCTGCTCGACACCCGGCAGATGGAGGAGGTGATCTTCCTCATGGGCCGCGCGGAGCATATTTGGTTCTATGGGGAGGACCCCTTTTCCGATCTGATGCCCACCGTGGCGGAAGAATTCTCCCGCTTTTCCAGGAAGTTCGAGTTCTGCCGTTCGATCACCAAGCTGCACAACCTGATCATGGATGCCGGGGAGAAGGACCTGTTCCTGATTTTTGATTACAAGGGAAGCAGTGAGGCGCTGTGTCGGGTGGCAAAGGCGGCAAAGAACCGCAGGGCCCATGTAGTGGTCGTCACCCGCTATGAGACCTCTCCCCTGTGTCAGCTCAGCCATGCCCATCTACTCCTCTGCGGACAGCGGGCCCGGTCTCTGGAGCTGAATCTCCCGGTGCTGAACAGCCTGCACTTTCTGATGAACATGCTCCTGAAGTGTTACGCGGCGTTCAATTACGGAGAATGTCAGCGGTACGGAATTGGCAACATGAACCCCGAGGAAGGGGACCTGACGTAAGCAGGAAGAAGCCCTCCGGGATCTTCGTGATATGATCCCCCTCTGTAGGACACTGAAATATAAGTGTCCTACGGAGGGGGACATTTCATGTCCAGAAAGGGAAAGATAGATCCGGTTATAAAGGTAAAAGCTGTAGAGGAGGTGATCTCAGGCAGGTCAAGCATATCGGCAGAAGCCAAAAAGGTAGGAGTAGATGATAAATCACTTTCAGCCTGGATCGCCATCTACAAATCAGAAGGTCCCACCGGGCTCCTGGATCAAAAGCACAATAAGTATTACTCCAAGGAGACCAAGCTCATAGCGGTTGAGGACTACCTTGATGGAAAAGGCTCTATGGCAGAGATCGCCAGTAAATATGGTTTAAGGGATTGGACTCGGCTGCGCGATTGGATCAAGACGTATAATACTCAAGGGACAATCAGTTCTCGTGGAAGTGGAGGCGGAAGCTACATGAAGAAAGCGAGACAGACAACTCTTGAGGAGAGAATAGAGATGGCGTTAGTAAGAAAACGGGTTGATAAGCAATAAGTGCATCTTGTAGTCATCAAATTGCAAGCAGATTGAGCTCCTTAACATCTCCATAATGGTGTACCTTCTTGGGATTCCTGGATGCAAAGAGAGTTTCCGCAAGTTCCCCAATCGTTGTCCTCTGCCTGTACGCTGCCCTGAATACGAGGTTGTAACGGTTCAAATACTTGGTGGCGACACCGCGATATTCGGTATATCGGCGCTTGATAAAAGAGTGAAGGTTGTTCACAGTGTTCAGATTGAAGAAACCTGCCGACTCCTTCTTCACATTCATGACCGTGATTCCCAGGATCTTGCCCAGCCTCGGATACACATTCATGCCGTCCGTCAGGAAAAGTGTGCCCTTCTGGACATGACCAGTATAGATATCAACAACATTTGCACTGGAAGGCCTTGCCCGGTTCTCGGATTTCACGATCAGATCGCCAGTCTTGCGCTGTACTGCGGTGCAGATACAGATCTGCTCGTCTGAAAGGCCGCGTTTGGATGCGGGAGTGCCACGCTTGCGGGGCTTTCGACTGGCATCAGGGCCAAATTTCGTACCTTTTTTGGACTCCGGAACGTAGGTTTCATCCGCTTCCACGACATCTTCCACCGTGGCTGGCTGCTCCACCTGCATGTCCTCGAGAGCAAGCATGATCTTATGCCGCATGAAGAACAGACTGCTATGGCTGATCTTGCATCCATGGCTGGCAAGTGACTTGACCGTCTTATCCAGAGAGGTCCCCCTGAGCGTCTCTTCCAGAACCTTGGTCCAGATCTCAGTACCAAAGTGTGAGCCTGAGAGCAAAGTGTTGCTCGTTGTAACAAATGACGTTCCACATTGCCTGCAGATGTATGCCTGTTTTCCATGTTTGTGTCCATTCCTAACGGGAGTTTCGACATTTCAGCATGAAAACGCGGAGTTTTGACCGTGTTTCCATGCTTTTTTGTTGGCCTAAATGTATCGCCCTATTACTTCTATGTGTAGACTATTGATTTATGTCCTATTTCATTGACTTATCGAACACATATTGATATAATAATCAAGCATTTAAGGGATATATAGGTAGGGCGATACATGGCGTCAATCAGAAAGAAAACCAAAAAGGGACATGATTACTACTACATCGTCACCAGTAGACGGGCTCCAGGGAGCAAGTACCCCAAAGAGGTCGTCCTGGAATACATCGGCCCTGTTGACAAACTCTTCGATCGTGTGCTGAACGAGTATTACCTCCGGACAGGTGACCCAAAGGGAAACGCATCTGGAAAACAGGCGGAACATGAAACTGGCGGGGTGAGGTTCAAGTGCTATTCGCATGGCGGACCGATGGCGATGTTCCGCATGGCTCAGTACATTGGAGTCGAGAAGATCCTGGACGAGGCGTTTTCATCCAAGACAATCCAAGGGATGTCCCGCAGCAGAGTGCTCCTGCTTGCTGCTATTCACAGAGCAATCGATCCTGCCAGCAAGAAAGCGTTTTCCGCCTGGGCGCAGACAACAAGTCTCCCGTATCATCTCGGCTTCGCACCGGAAGCCCTGTCTTCCCAGGCATTCTGGGAAGCGATGGACGGGATCTCCGAGGAGGAAGTCCACAAAGCACAGCAGCTGCTCACCAAAAGACTGCTCGAGATGTACCCCGATGAGTTGAACGACCTGCACCTCGACTACACGAATTACTTCACCTACATCGACACCCGGAACGGCCGCTGCGTGGTGTGCCAGCGGGGGCACAACAAGCAGAAGCGGACTGATCTGCGGCAGTTCAGTCTTGCGATGATCACCAGTCATCTGCTGCAGGTTCCTGTCCTCTGGGAGATGTATGAGGGAAGCAGGAATGACAAGGCAGAGTTCGGTGCATTCATGGAGAAGGTACAGAAGGATCTCCCGGATACAATCGGGAAATCTCTGGACGAAGTCACGGTTTCTTTCGATGGCGGCAGCAATTCGGAGGAGAACTTCAAGTCCCTCCGGGTACACTTCATCTGCGCCCACTCACTCGACTCCCATAAAGAGCTGTATGACATCGACGTGGATCAGTACCAGGAAGTGAAGCTTGCAAACGGCCACACAAGACGTGCATACCGCATCGACGGGCTCACATTTTCCGGAATCACCGGAACGGGCATTCTGACGTACAGCGAGGATCTGTACATCGGCCAGGAAGCGCAGATGGGCCGGGACATCGAGAAGTTCAAGGCAAAGTTTGAGGAGTTCAGGTCTCGCTGCCAGAATCCCAGATCCCGCATCTACTCTTCCATGAGGAAGCGCAAAACCGAGGTAGAAAAGCAGATCAGCGAGGTCACGAAGGAAAACGAGGAGCTGCTGAAGGAGCAGAAAGATCAGGCGAAGAAGGGACGAAAGAAGAAGCCAAAGGAGGTCCCGGTATGGGACGAAGCCAGTGAGTTTCTGAAGCTTACCCGCAGCTGTTTCACGGGGCTGCGCACGCTGGAGCAGTTCATCACCATCATCCCTTCCGGAAACATGGAGAGCGGATACGATGTGAGCTTCCAGCTCGATGAAGCGAAACTGGCAGTCTATAAGAGAAAGTACTACGGCAAGAAGCTGACCTGCACCGACAGAACGGACTGGTCGACGGAGGAGGTCCTCTCTTCGTATGCTTCACAGGAGTGCATTGAGGATCTCTTCAAGACGAGCAAGAAAGTGGACCACTTTGCCGTACGCCCGCAGTATCACTGGACAGACGACAAGATCCGGGTACACGTCTTTCTCTGCTTCCTCGCGATCACGATCGCAGAGGTACTTCGAAGACGGATGGCAGATGAAGGTCTTACCTATACAAAGGCGGCAATGCTGGACGAGTTGTGCAAAATCCACGACGGATGGATTCTGATGCCGGGTCAGAAGAAGGCAGTCAGGGCACTCGAGGAACTAACGCCAAGTCTGCAGAGCATGTGGAATATCGTCGAGAAGATACCTTCGCCAGATAATGTAAAAAGGGATAAAAAAAGAAAACTAAGAAAGAATTAACTACAGAATAGTAATTGGGCGATACAAAAGTGAACCCTTGCGAAGCCGCTAAACATCTGGCTTCGCAAGGGTTTTGCTTTGTCCTAAATCGAAACTCCCGCTAACAACATGAGCATTGGAATGGCAGATCGGACAATCCAAACGGGGAGCAATCATCTTCTTCGGAGAAGAGGTTGCACTCTCATGGGAGAAGCCCTCCATGAGCTTGTTAACAAGAAGAATCAGGTCGTCCCTGGAAAGATCTCTGGCTTCGGTCAGTATGCGCTCAATGCAGCTCATAGTCTTGCCCTCCTGGCAAGACTATTGTAGTTCAAGTTAGAGAAGGCCGTTGTACAGCAGAATGTACAAAACGGCATATTTTATACTTCTGCTAAAATGCTTTGGAGCTTATCAACCCGTTTTCTTACTAAGAAACTGCGCGCAATTAACTCATGCATATTCTACCGGCAATAATTAGCTGGAGCGATGACATAATTCCAGTCTCCCCGAAACGTATTACGAATGATGTTCACTTGTCCCAGCTCCTCATCTGTGACCTTGATCCCAGTCTTGTACGTACCGGAATCAAGCCCGCATTTGATCACAAGACCTTTTTCTGTTGTTGTATTCGCTATAAGGTTTATGATGATCGCCAGTGTTTCCAACGGCCTGCCGCGCCAGTTTTTGCTGATCTGGCTGAACATGCGGTGCTCAATCTTGTTCCATTTTGATGTTCCTGGTGGAAAGTGGGAAACCTCTATCGGAATACCTATCTCGTTTACGAGCTTTTGCAATTCGACCTTAAACAGGCGATTACGGCTTCCGTTGCTGCCGCCACCGTCTGCTGTGATATAAAGCTTAGTTGCATTTGGATACCGCGTTTTGCCCATTTCCTCCCACCACATACGTATGGAGGCTACCGCAAATTCTGCAGTATCTGATGTGATACCAACATTTACGAAACCTTCGTTTTGTGAGAGATCATAAACACCATATGGAATTGCCTTGCCTTTCTCAGGCAGCGGAAAATCGTGATCCAATACCTGTGTAGGGCTGCTTTTTGGAGCATATTCGGCACCATTGTTCTTGAAATTGCCAATGTTTTCCTTCTTCTTACAGTCGATGGAAATCACTGGTTCATCGTTAGTCATGTAGGCCAGGCAGGTCTCATTGATATGTCTGAATTGGGCATCCCGATCCGGCGATGGCTCACCAACCTGCTTGCTTTTCTGATTCTGTTGCAGGCTGTACCCATTTACGGCCAGTAACTCGCGGACCGAAGTAGGGCCGATCTGATATCCCTGCTCTGTGAGCTCCTGAGCCAGATGCCGTGTACTTTTGGATGTCCAGAGAAGAGGAGTTTCGGGATTGCCATAGCTGTCGTTCTCTACCAGCTTCAGCAGAGCCTCTTCAATACCGGGTTGAGATTCCGTAATTGGTTTTCTTCCGGCACCCTTTTTACGGATGCGTCCGGAATCCTCCTGCTGGATTTCACGATCAGCCTCTGGATTCCCGGAATGAATTTCCCTCAATCCAGCGGCTATCGTATTCCTGTTCGCACCTGATAACTGGCTGACTTTTGAAATGCCACCGCGTCCGAGGGACTCGGCTTCATAGGCAAGATACTGCCTCCTCTGCTTCTCATTAAGGAGGGACATGACACCGGTTATTCGCTTTTTAAGGATATCTTCATCGCTCATGCACCCATGATACGAAATGGGAGATGAAATCGCAATATATTGCTTAATTTATTTACGCGCAGTTCCTAACGCCATAGAGATCGTTCAGTACTGTCTTGATCACGACAGAAATTACGGTGAAGCTGCTATCCGGTATGAATGCTCCTACCAGCAGGTTCGAAACTGGGTCATAAAATACGACGCCATGGGCAAAAGCGGGCTTGAGGATAGGCGCGGCCACCGTGCCGGGACTGAGCCGAGCAGGACTCCGGAGGAAGAACTCCGGGACAGGATCGCCCAGCTGGAGCGTCAGAATAGAGACCTGCGGATGGAGAATGATCTCCTAAAAAAACTAAGGGAACTGAAGATGAAAGATCGCTCTCTTTAGTTCACAACCTAATCAAATACTGTGCGATCAGCGAGCTTGCGAAAACAAAGCATTATCCGGTACGCAGGCTCTGCAGATATGTTCATGTGGCCCCTTCTGCGTATTACAAATGGAGGAAACATTCCAAATCAGCCCGTGAGGCCGAGAATGAACGCATTGCAGCGCTTATGAAGAAGCACCATGAGGAACATCCGGAGAAAGGATATCGCCGTCTTCGGGACGATCTGGAAACGGAAGATCACATCCACATCAATGACAAGAGGGCACATCGGATCTGCAGGAAGAAACACATACAGTCGACGATCAAGTGGAGACCGAAGGGATGCACCAGAAGTTCGGGAGATCCCATGTATGTCGCTGAGAATGTCCTGCATCGTGACTTTACGGCAGAGCGTCCCAATCAGAAGTGGCTGACGGACGTATCCGAGTTTAAGTACTACACTGGTATAGAGGTCCACAAGCTCTATCTGAGCGCGATTTTGGACCTGTATGACCGCAGGATCGTGGCCTATGAGATCAGCGATCATAATGACAAGCCCCTGGTGATGAAGATGTGAAGGTGTAATTATCTTAGATAAAAATTAATTATGACTTACATTAGCGTCCCGTTTGGGGCGCTTTTTTAATTATGATGGATACTACTGATTCATATATAGTAAATGCATAATTAATACAGATACTATTGAAACATATGTAATTAAGATATATACTGTTAGTGGGCAGTTTTTCATCCATTCACCAGAGGAGGAAGATCCCATGAGCAGACGAGGCACGGTATGGTCGTTGGAAACAGAACGCCGAAGGATTAAAGAAGGGCGCGGCAGTGGCGAAGGCTCCGACTACAAGCCTTGGATCACGACGCACGACTTTCCATCCAAAGGTCAGGTATGCAGAGCAAGAGGACAGACGACAGGAAGAATCCACCACATGATGTCCAGCCTTGAACGTGATCTGTTTCTGATCCTAGATTACGACCCTGCGGTGACGGATATCCGGGAACAGTACCCCCTTGAATTGCGGGAGACTCTCCTGATCGCTGCAGAAGCCGGCATCAGACATCCGGAGGCAAACGGCTGGCCGAATGTGATGACAAGCGATTTCTACTACTCTAAAGATGGCGTGTGGCACGCGGTGGCGGTCAAGCCATCCTCAGAGCTCTTCAGTGCGAGAGTCGCCGAAAAGCTTAAGATCGAGCAGCTGTACTGGGAGAAAAAGCAGGTCAGCTGGTCGATTATGACAGAGAAGGAGATCAACAGAACCCGGGCCCGAAACATCCTGTGGATCACTGGCGGCCGTTCCTTTGAAGAGCTTGTACCTTCTGACCGTCAGAGAGCGCTTCTTGAGCAGGCGTTTCTTCAGTGCTACAACGATCCCGGCATTCCATTTCCCGTCCTCATCCGCGAAATGGAGACTGCTCTCCATCTGGAGAACGGCACGGTGATTCAGATGTTCAAACACCTGGTGCAGGCAGGACAAATCACACTGGATCTTGACAGAACGATCTGCCTTGACGATCCCCGTACAGGCATACAGGAGAATACATGAGATGACGGATACAACGATGAATACAGAAGCATCTGAGAGCTTTACTCCCGTTGTGGGGCAGCTGCTGCGGAACAGACAGAGCGGACGCGTCTGCCGCGTGCTCTATGTATCTCCAAATCTTCAGGACAGCTGCTGGTGGATTGATATCAACGACCTGAAATGCAATACCCCGGACCGCATCCGCGGAGAAGAGCTGCTCTCCTCCCTGAATAGCGGCTCTTTGGAGGCAGTCATCGACACCGAAAAAAGTGTCAGGGAGGATTCCCTCTCTGAAGCTATGAAGAAGAGCCGTGACAGGGTCTGGGAGCTGATCAGGGATGTCGTAGCCAGAGAACCGGAGATTTATCAGAGAGCCGAACGGACGGATCTTCTGAAGCAGGTCGAGGCAAAAACAGGTGTTCCCAAGTCCGATCTGTATCGGTATCTCGGAAAGTACTGGAGGGGCGGCAAGGATAAGAACGCTCTTCTCCCCGGATACCGCAACTGTGGCGGTCACAGGACCGAAAACAGCGTCAAAAAGCGTCTTGGCCGTCCCAAGAAACCAGGAAGCAACGGGAAGATCCTGAACCAGAAGGACTTCGAGAACTTCACAGATGCGATTGATTATCATTACAGCAAAAGCAGAAACGCTACGCTCTCGAGCACTTATCACCGCATGATCGGACTGAAATATACGACAAAGGATTCTCAGGGAAATGTTGTCTCACTGCCTCCGGATGAGATTCCGTCTATCAATCAGTTCCTGTACTGGTATCACAGAAACAGAGATTCTGTTTCTTCGAAGCGGAAGAAAGATGGAGAGCATAAGTTTGCACTCAGTTCACGGGCTATCACCGGAAAAACGGAGTGCACGGTCAGCGGGCCCTCTGAAAAGGTACAGATTGATGCCACCATTGCGGACTTCTATCTTGTCCGGGAGAACTTTCCAGGGCAGATCATCGGAAGGCCTGTGATCTTCCTGATCAAAGACGCCTACTCTCGTATAATCACCGGAATGCATGTCACTCTGGACAACGCCTCCTGGAACCAGGCGCTGCTGGCCATCAAGAACTCCGCGGAAGACAAGGTGGCATTCTGCAGACGGTTTGGTGTGGAGATCACCGAGGAACAGTGGCCCTGCCATCATCTCCCGTCGGTTCTCATTGCGGATAACGGCGAAGTGGGAGGAAAAGGTGTTGAGTCACTCATCTCAGAGCTTGGCATCATGGTAGAAAACTGCCCACCCTATCGCGGTGATCTGAAGGGAATCATTGAGCATGCGTTCTGTCTTGCACAGGGGGCACTGAAGGACATCCTCCCCGGATATGTGGAGAAGGACGCCGGCACCCGGGGTGCAGATGATTATCGTCTGAAGGCAGCCTGCGACTATGGAACCTTTATGAAGGCACTGATCCTGTGTATCCTGAAGTACAACTCATCGTGGCTGGATGAAGATACCTATCAGCGCACACCGGAGATGATCCGGGATCATGTCAACGCAGATCCTCTTGACCTGTGGAACTATGGCATACGATATCGCTCCGGCGCCATGCGTCTCGTTTCGCAGGAGGATATGTACCGGGTGCTCCTGCCGCAGGGAAAGGCAAAAATCACCGAGCGCGGCATCGAGTTCAATGGGCTGTACTATACCTGTCAGGAAGCTGTTGACGAGGAATGGTTTGCCACTGCCAGAACCAAAGGACGGTACGCCGTCACAGTCATCTATGATCCGACCTGTGTGGATCACATCTATGTCACCACCGAAGATGATCGGAAGCTCATCACCTGTTCTCTCCTGGAGCGCAGTGCTTCTTTCAGCGGTATTACGGAGGAAGAGATGGACCGCTACCGCGATGAGGACAGGAAGCAGAAGGCCGAGTATACCGCTACAATGAATCAGAAGAACGCGGAGTTCGAACAGGCGATGGAAAAGATCCGCCGGCAGATCAGCAGCCGGAAGGCAGCTCCATCGATCATCAGGGAATCCATTAAGAACATCGAACAGAACCGGAAGGCAGAGCGTGAGGAACTGTCCGGCGCTGCCAGAGCCAAGCGCATGCAGACGGAACTGAATGCGCAAAAGGAGGGGGCCACCGCAGACAAAGATCAGCGGTATTATGGCGAAGATTCTCCAATCGACCAGTCGATTGACGAGGCGTTGGAAAAAGCAGGCCTGATCTGAAGAAAAGGAACGGAAAGGGGGTTCGCTTTGAAGAATGAGATCTTTGAAAACGCAGTATATCAAAGCCCGACAGAAGTGCTGTTTATGGGAAATCCACTGATCGAGGCGATCCCCTCCATCGGGGATCCACTGGAGTATGCCGCACAGCTTATGGTGATCATGCCCTATCAGGAGAGCGACCGGAACCTGAACCGGATGGAGCGGCTTAACAAGCTGCCGTATATTAAACAGCTCCATGTGCCCTGCACCTGTGACACCGAAATCGCCATGAATGTCGACCGGTGCCTCCGTTGGGGCTACTACGGGAGGAATCCGATGCCGCTTTCGGTCATACAGCAGGCCATTACCGAAAACGGGATTCCATTCGATGACCGGCTCAGACGAGTTTTTCGGTCCTACAAGCAGCCTGCATACGGCTTTCCAGTGTTCGGCATTTCCGGCGTCGGAAAGACCTGTTCCGTCATGAACGTCCTGACTCTCTACCCGCAGGTCATTGTCCATACGAACTACAGAGGCGTCCCTTTCGATCTTCATCAGCTTGTCTGGCTGAAGGTTGACTGTCCGCAGGATGGCTCCACAAAGGGACTATGTCAGCGCATACTTCAGGAGATGGACCGGATTCTCGGCTCTCACTTCTCAGAACAGCACTCCTTCAATCGGATCAGTAAAGAAGTACTTCTTGGGGATCTCCGGTCAGCGATTGATTCCTGCAGTCTGGGCATCCTCGTCATTGACGACGTCCAGAACCTCTGCAGTGTCAGAGACCAGGTCTCCACAGAGCTTCTGAACTTCCTGGTCTCCCTCGTGAACACTGCCGAAGTCCCCATTGTCATGGTCGGTGCACCGAAGTTTACCACCATCCTGCAGTCTGAGTTCCAGCAGGCCAAGCGCGTCACCGGAGAGGGAGAGGTCCACATGGACCTGCTGAAGCAGGGAAGCAAAGAATGGAACCGGTACATACGGGCACTCTGGCATTATCAGTATACCCGGAAGAAGGTGGAGCTTACAGCCGCCCTGTCTGACGCGTTCTATGAGGAGACTGTCGGGAATCAGTTCCTGCTTGCGATCCTGTACAAACTGGTACAGGACTATGCCATCATCAGCAAAACGGAGACCTTTGACGCTGAAACTGTCCACAGAACAGCAGATCTCAGACTTGGTCTGACGAAACAGCAGCGGAAGGACATGCGGGAAGGCAGGGATGTCGACCTGACCCTGTACGAGCATCTCTGGAGAGCACCTGCCATTCCGGAAGAAATGAATCCGCAGGAGCAGATGCCGAAGGATGATCCGCTGCAAAGCCTCATTTCAAACCTCGTTACCGTCTTTGGCGTCAGCATGCAGGACGCCAGGAAAGCTGCGCGCAGCGTGGCTGCCGCTTTTCCGGATGAGAAGGATCCGGCAAAGCTTTTGCTCTATGCTGCGGAACTCCTGGATAAGTCCGGCATTGGGAAAGATTCTGCAAAGGGATCCGACAATGATTCGTGAAGACCAGGAGCATCTGCTTGTGTTTCCTATCCCGATGAAGGGGGAATGCTGGTACAGCCTGCTTGCCAGGTACCATGCCATCAGCGGGAACAGAAGCGAGAAGTATACCTTTGACCAACTGTTCGGCGGAAAAACGGTGCTGGATGCTGCCGTCACCCTTCCCGCCCGTGTAAAGCTTATCGACGCATGGCTCCCCAGAGAATGCGGGCTGACATCGGACAGAATCATTCGTGAGTTCACAGCATACCAGTACCTGCGTCTTTCCTCACGGTTTCCGGACACCGCTTATCAGCGCCTTATGCAGGGCAGCGCAAAACGTGGACGCGGTATGCGCTCTCAGATGGCTGGTGCTCTACGGGGCCGTCATCAGAAGCTTTGCTTCTGCCCTGACTGTGTCAGGAGCGACACAGAGGAATACCACCATTCCTGCTGGCACCTTGTACACCAGATCAATGGTGTAAGATACTGCCCCATTCATGGGATGAGACTGATTGAAAGTCCCTGGCCGGAAGGTGAAAAGCTCGTGCATTTTTATCCTGCACCGGATGCAGAAATGGCCGGTCAGATGGAAAGGGAAAGCCGTGGGGAAGAAACGGATGTGTTCCAGGATCGTTTTTTCGAGCTGGCAAAGACAATCGACTGGCTTTTGGCGAACAGTGAAAGGATTGGAACAGAAGAAAGACTGCTGCAGTTTTACGAGTCAGAGCTTGGAACAGACCCTTCATGGCAGGACATCCTGAAGCATCTTGCCAGCAAGGATGCAGGGTTCGTTCTGGAACTGTTTCCCGAAGAGGACCTGGTCCGTATGGGGAATGATGTCATCAAACATGGCCTTCGTCAGCAGTCTCCGCTCTTCCACGCGCTGATGATCATGCGCTTCGGGGGCGTCCAGTGGCTCGAGCGCAAGACGCAGACTTAATTACATTAGTATCAGCTATATTTACATTTGGCATCAAACTTATTTATGCCTTCACAGAAGACGTTTGATGAGGCCGTCGCAGCAGAGCCTGATGCTCACCCACTGTTTCATAGTGATAGAGGATTTCAATATACAAGCAGAGAGTTTCATCAGAGACTTGTTGAGCATAAGATGACGCAGAGTATGTCCAGGGTAGGCCACTGCATTGACAACGGGCCGATGGAAGGATTCTGGGGAATGCTCAAGCGCGAAAGTTACTACGGCAGAAGATTTACAGATCGCAGTTCGCTGGAGTCCATGATCAGAAATTACATCTATTAGAAACTGCGCGCAATTAACTCATGCATATTCTACCGGCAATAATTAGCCTAAGACGGTGTCAAAAGTAGCACCATAACTCAGTAAGATATTTTTATTGTATCATTTATGAAAGCTTTCAACGAGAAAGTGCTTGGTATCTCTATATCCAGTTGCTTATAGAATTCTCGTACGCTCTTGTTTGGCACTTCGACTTCGATATCTCCATTCCGCTTTTTTAAGCACATGAGAGATGAAGTGCTCCCAATTAGTCGAGTAGTTGCTATCCCTACTCCGAGAAGCTCCTTGCGTAAAAACAGAAAGGCAATTTCCTCAATAATATCCGAGAACAGCTTACCCTTCACCCTTTCTGCTGTCCATCTTTCAATTGGCAGGATATCGAGATATTCCTTTCCTGTTTTGAAAACTGTTTCGATATCGGCTCTGGCGAAATAGGAATCCAAAGTATCGGCAGGTGTCATATTTTTATTAGCGATCAGGACAAAGTAACCGAACTTTACATCAAACCAATTTTTATCAGCCATGCTGAGTTTCTCGTATGCTTCAGGATCTTTCATCCTGTTCTGACGGCCGAGTTCAAGAGCATTATCTTTGTCTACATATACATATGCATTTTCATAGTTCTCAAAGATCTTTACCGTTTTACAATATCCAAAATAGGTATGGCCATGACGGTCAAACTGATATTTTGAGTTTGGTATCAGACGTTTCAGTTCGTTGTACAGCTGTTTATATGGGTATCCTCTTTTTGCAGGCATTCTCGCAAGCATTGTTCGACATTTCTTTCCCCCTTCCGGTGAATCTGTCTTTGACGGAAGATGAAACATCTCGATCAAAGGCTTGCAAACATAACCGGCATCCAAAACAAGGCTGTCAATTCGCACGTTCAATGTTTCGGCTACATTAGTAATAATAAACGTGATCGTACTGAGGTCCAGAAGATTGCCAGGTATTACATCGAACCAGACTGGTATTCCGGTACTTTCATCCAAGACCAAGATGAGGCGAGTTTGGATAGAAGTAGATGACACGCCATGAGAGCATAAGGCATTAAATGGATTATCTCTGATATCATTTGGCAATGGTGTGGAATCCACATAGGAATTGACACATAATAAATTAATCAGTTGGCACGTAATAAATCGACTGCTATAATAGCCTTATATCTCGGATCGGAGGCAGTCGATTCATGGCTTCACCAATATATGATAGCGACCACGTTGATCATATTTTATCCAATATTTCCGTCATTTTGCCCTATGTCAATGAGCGCCAGAGACGGCTGATTATAGGAGCTCTTTCTGATGCACTGGGTTATGGCGGCAAGTCTGCGATCAGTGAAAAATGCGGTGTGGCACGTAATACCGTGCGCAAGTCCGACGAAGAGTTCAAGCTCATTATCGCTGATGCTGCCGGCGAGACTTCTACTTCCACAGAGACAGAAACCAAAAGTGACGAAGCAGAAGACTCTGGCACTACGGATACCGATAAGGATTCTGAAATGTTGCTGGAAGCAACTCCAGAGCAGATTGTCGGGCTTTATGATGGCTCCGTCAGCCTTTCTTCACTTGAAAGCAGACAGCGCCGCGCGGGTGGTGGCAGAAAAAGTGAAGCTGCGAAAAATCCGGAACTGATTCCGGCATTGATGGAGATCCTTGACGACTACACCTATGGTAATCCGGAATCCGTGCTGCTTTATACAAACCTGAGTGATCGCAAGCTCTCAGCTATGCTCGCTGAGAAGGGCTATTCAGTTGGGAGAAATGTCGTCAACCGAATGCTGAAGGCACTCGGTTGGAGCAAACAACAGAACAAGAAGCTGAAGCAGGTCGGTAAGGAACATCCAGACAGAAATGTGCAGTTTGAATTCATCAATGCAACGGGTAAAGAGGTTTTAGCTGCAGGGAATCCCATGATTTCCATCGATTGCAAAAAGAAGGAAAACATAGGAGACTATGCCAACAAAGGCAAGGAGTACAGACATAGCAAAGATCCTCGAGCGGTGCTTGACCACGATTTTCTGGATAAGGAACTTGGTCAGGTTGCACCATATGGTGTTTACGTCGTCAACAATAATACCGGGTTTGTAAATCTTGGAACCACACATGACACCTCCCAGTTCGCAGTCGCCAGTATACGTGCCTGGTGGTACACCGTTGGCAAGAACACGTTTCCTGACGCGACCATGATTTATATCACGTGTGATGGAGGCGGAAGCAATTCCAGCCGTGTGCGAATGTTCAAGACGGAACTGGCAAAGCTGGTTGAGGAAATCGGGATTCCGATTCAGATCTCTCATTTCCCGCCGGGAACATCAAAGTGGAACAAGGTGGAGCATCGCCTTTTCTCTGAGATATCAAAAAGTTGGGCAGGTAAACCGCTAATCAGTGTTGAAACTGTAGTTCAGTTGATCGGATCAACAACTACAACAACTGGTCTGAAGGTAACCTGTCAGCCTGATTACAATGACTATAAAACAGGTCTGAAGGCTTCTGAGGAAGAGTACGATAAAGTTGATATTGAATGGATCAATATCGGGACATCTAACAAATGGAACTACATCATTCATGGGCTGAAAAAGGACTCGTGAATTGATCAATTTAAAGGATGACACACCCATAGCATCCAACACCGAAGTCGGGATTTGACTTTCTCTGGTATTTTATGAAATTTGTAAAGAATGTTACCTTTAGTTTATCGTCCCCCATTTTTTCGAAATATGGAGAATCTGAACCGAGCCGTTCAACTGGCACATCAGGGAGCACATATGAAGCAAAGGACCTTTTGAAGAAATCATCACATGCAATGTGTGAACCGTTCTTACAAATTCCATGTACCAGATGGCACAGGACCTTTTCATAGTCGGTGTCGTTTTCAAAACTGGTCCGAAGTACGTCGATCAAACCGCATTTTTTCAAAAAGCAGAAAACAAGATACGAATCTCCGAATATCGTGTGGATTGGTGGCTCCGGAAAAAGTTCGGGATCCTTGATCCTTGGATCATCTCTCTCGACAGGACTGAATTGATCAGTCTTCGAGTCATATTGGACAACGCCACGAGTAGGGGAGAGGAAGATGCCACAAGTGTGCTTGCCATTGATATAGAGGACTTTTCCAAGCCTTTCGCGTGTCCTCTTTCGGCTGTTGCCTCGGATTGAGCTATCGTATGTTGTCTCGATGATGGAAGCACTGCCAGAATGTATAGTGCCATCGTCATTGAACACTAATTTCTGAATTTTGATACAAGCCATGCTGTATACCTCTTTTCAGGGGATTGCAGTAGAACCACAATGGTCCTACGTAGCACCATACAGTATAGCTTAAAATATACATAAAGTTAACAGAACCGGGAGGAATACGACCTATTATGCGGGATTTATGCAACATCCATATGGGCCTATACATATGGTGCTACTTTTTCTCTCGTCTTAGGATTAGCTGGAGCGATGACATAATTCCAGTCTCCCCGAAACGTATTACGAATGATGTTCACTTGTCCCAGCTCCTCATCTGTGACCTTGATCCCAGTCTTGTACGTACCGGAATCAAGCCCGCATTTGATCACAAGACCTTTTTCTGTTGTTGTATTCGCTATAAGGTTTATGATGATCGCCAGTGTTTCCAACGGCCTGCCGCGCCAGTTTTTGCTGATCTGGCTGAACATGCGGTGCTCAATCTTGTTCCATTTTGATGTTCCTGGTGGAAAGTGGGAAACCTCTATCGGAATACCTATCTCGTTTACGAGCTTTTGCAATTCGACCTTAAACAGGCGATTACGGCTTCCGTTGCTGCCGCCACCGTCTGCTGTGATATAAAGCTTAGTTGCATTTGGATACCGCGTTTTGCCCATTTCCTCCCACCACATACGTATGGAGGCTACCGCAAATTCTGCAGTATCTGATGTGATACCAACATTTACGAAACCTTCGTTTTGTGAGAGATCATAAACACCATATGGAATTGCCTTGCCTTTCTCAGGCAGCGGAAAATCGTGATCCAATACCTGTGTAGGGCTGCTTTTTGGAGCATATTCGGCACCATTGTTCTTGAAATTGCCAATGTTTTCCTTCTTCTTACAGTCGATGGAAATCACTGGTTCATCGTTAGTCATGTAGGCCAGGCAGGTCTCATTGATATGTCTGAATTGGGCATCCCGATCCGGCGATGGCTCACCAACCTGCTTGTTTTTCTGATTCTGTTGCAGGCTGTACCCATTTACGGCCAGTAACTCGCGGACCGAAGTAGGGCCGATCTGATATCCCTGCTCTGTGAGCTCCTGAGCCAGATGCCGTGTACTTTTGGATGTCCAGAGAAGAGGAGTTTCGGGATTGCCATAGCTGTCGTTCTCTACCAGCTTCAGCAGAGCCTCTTCAATACCGGGTTGAGATTCCGTAATTGGTTTTCTTCCGGCACCCTTTTTACGGATGCGTCCGGAATCCTCCTGCTGGATTTCACGATCAGCCTCTGGATTCCCGGAATGAATTTCCCTCAATCCAGCGGCTATCGTATTCCTGTTCGCACCTGATAACTGGCTGACTTTTGAAATGCCACCGCGTCCGAGGGACTCGGCTTCATAGGCAAGATACTGCCTCCTCTGCTTCTCATTAAGGAGGGACATGACACCGGTTATTCGCTTTTTAAGGATATCTTCATCGCTCATGCACCCATGATACGAAATGGGAGATGAAATCGCAATATATTGCTTAATTTATTTACGCGCAGTTCCTTACTACAACACGGAGCGTACGCAGCGCAGGCTGCATCTTCTCACACCAATCTCATACCACAAGAAATACTATGAGGCAGCGTAAAAAATCGCCAGTCAGATCTACCTGGTGATAGATCCAACTGACGGTTGCATTATTATTTTTCAGTATCCACTTGACGGGGACCGGACCATCGGATCCCCGGAGGGCTCTTTTTTGCCCGTGAGCGTCACCCCCGGAGGATCTCCTCCAAAATCGGCAGCGCCTTTGCAGCCGCCGCCTCATCGATGGAGGTGTAGTTGATGACAAAGGTGTGCTCGAGTCCCTCCGGCACACAGCTTGTGTCGAAGTAGTAATTCCGCAGAGGGGCCAGCCGGATGCCGCGGGCAGCGGCGCGCTCTGCCAGCTCCTGGTCGGAGAGGTTCGTGTGAAACTGCAGGAGGAAGTGGAGACCTGCATCCTGCTCGGAGACCCTGGCAAAGCTCCCGAGTCCGCTCTCCCGGATTCCGGTCAGCAGCATGTCACGCTTTTTGCGGTAGTCGCTGCGCATCCGGTTGATGTGCCGCTCGAAGCCGCCGCTCTCGAGGAAGGCGGCCAGGGTGTACTGCTCAAAGGAGGACACACTGCAGGAGTAAAAGGAGAGGCGCTTGCGGAAGTCCGAGAGGAGCTGCACCGGCAGGACCATGTAGGCGATTCGGATGGTGGAGGCGAGGGTCTTGGTGAAGGTGTTCATGTAGATGACCTTGCCGGACCGGTCCATGCTCAAAAGGGTTGGGATCGGCTTGCCGCGCAGGCGGAACTCGCTGTCATAGTCGTCCTCGATCAGGTACCGGTCCCCGCTTTGTCTGGCCCAATCCAGCAGTTCATAGCGCCGGCTGACCGGCATGGTGATGCCGGTGGGAAAGTGGTGGGAGGGGGTGATGTGGACGATGTCGATGCCCTTCTCCTGGAGCTCCCCGATGCGGATGCCGTTCTGGTCCATGGAGACCGGTGCAAAGGGGACGCCGAAACTCTCGTAGACCTGCTCGATCTTGCGGTAGCCCGGGTCCTCCATGGCATAGGTGTGATCCCGCCCCAGAAGCTGAATCAAAAGGCCGTAGAGGTACTCGGTGCCGGCGCCGATCACCACCTGCTCCGGGGAGACGCTGATTCCATGGAAGGCATGGAGGTGGGAGGCGATGGCAGCGCGAAGCTCCAAAACGCCCTCAAAGGGCGGGTTGGCAAGGAGCTGTTCCCGCCGGTTCACCAGGGCCTCCCGCATCAGGTGGGACCAGGTGGAGAAGGGGAAGTTCTCGGGACGGATCTGGTTGGTGACAAAGTCGGCAAAGTAGCGCGGCTTCTCCGGAACCGGGGGCGCCGCGGGAGGCGTGGCCACCTCTTGCTCCTCCCCGCCGGCCGAGGTGGAGATGTCCTGCACGTAGTAGCCCTTCTTGGGGATGGAGTAGAGATATCCCTCTGCGATCAGCTGGGCGTAGGCGTTCTCCACGGTGATGGTGCTGATGCCCAGGTTTTTGGCAAAGGCGTTAGTTAAGAAACGGGTTGATAAGCGATCGCCTAGCATGAGACCACTAATCCCTCACTTTGAGCTCGAGCTGGGTACACTTCTATCCGTGCTGTGTTGCATCATGTAACAAAGTATCACCTAGATTGCCTAAAAGCATACACCTACTTGCCGAGCATGTGACTATAAATAACAAGATAGGCATTATGCAGAGAAGAAAAGAGCTCCAAATGGGGATTCTATATCTTCATCAGACATTATCGAGTCGAGAGTTCACCATGGAGGTTGTGGTATGGAACCCATCAACCCGGTTCTTTACTAACGCCTTGGCAAACATCCGCTTGGAGGGCAGCCGGGTCCCCGGGGCTAGGCTCCCGGTGAGCACATCGTGCTTGATGCACTCGTAGAGATGGGTGAACAGGGACTGGTTCCCGATGTTTTCAAAGGAATAGGTGAGCATATCCTGCCTCTTTCTGGTGCGGACCTATGGTCCTTTCACCAGTATACTGCACAACATTTTTCCTGCCCAGCCGGCCCGTATATCGACAAATTCAAATCTTATGGTGTTTTATCGTGACAGCAGGCGGGAGAAACCGCATACATTTCTGAAACAACAGAAAGTTGACGAATTGATGGATACATTCATGTGCCCGTATGATAGGATATTTATGTTCCGTGTGGTGCGGAACAACTACTTCGGTATCTGATGTGCCGCAAGGGCATATCTGATACATACTCCCCCTGGGTGTATCCTTACATGTCCTCACACGATGTGCAGGGGTATGCCCTTTTTCTATGCCCAAATTGCCGCGCAGGCGCTTCCAGACGCAAAGCTCCCCCTCTGCAGGACACAGGTCCTGTGAGGGGGAGTTTTGGGTTTGTGAAATGAGGTTGTCGGTTAGGGTGTGTCATCCTTTAAATTGATCAATTCACGAGTCCTTTTTCAGCCCATGAATGATGTAGTTCCATTTGTTAGATGTCCCGATATTGATCCATTCAATATCAACTTTATCGTACTCTTCCTCAGAAGCCTTCAGACCTGTTTTATAGTCATTGTAATCAGGCTGACAGGTTACCTTCAGACCAGTTGTTGTAGTTGTTGATCCGATCAACTGAACTACAGTTTCAACACTGATTAGCGGTTTACCTGCCCAACTTTTTGATATCTCAGAGAAAAGGCGATGCTCCACCTTGTTCCACTTTGATGTTCCCGGCGGGAAATGAGAGATCTGAATCGGAATCCCGATTTCCTCAACCAGCTTTGCCAGTTCCGTCTTGAACATTCGCACACGGCTGGAATTGCTTCCGCCTCCATCACACGTGATATAAATCATGGTCGCGTCAGGAAACGTGTTCTTGCCAACGGTGTACCACCAGGCACGTATACTGGCGACTGCGAACTGGGAGGTGTCATGTGTGGTTCCAAGATTTACAAACCCGGTATTATTGTTGACGACGTAAACACCATATGGTGCAACCTGACCAAGTTCCTTATCCAGAAAATCGTGGTCAAGCACCGCTCGAGGATCTTTGCTATGTCTGTACTCCTTGCCTTTGTTGGCATAGTCTCCTATGTTTTCCTTCTTTTTGCAATCGATGGAAATCATGGGATTCCCTGCAGCTAAAACCTCTTTACCCGTTGCATTGATGAATTCAAACTGCACATTTCTGTCTGGATGTTCCTTACCGACCTGCTTCAGCTTCTTGTTCTGTTGTTTGCTCCAACCGAGTGCCTTCAGCATTCGGTTGACGACATTTCTCCCAACTGAATAGCCCTTCTCAGCGAGCATAGCTGAGAGCTTGCGATCACTCAGGTTTGTATAAAGCAGCACGGATTCCGGATTACCATAGGTGTAGTCGTCAAGGATCTCCATCAATGCCGGAATCAGTTCCGGATTTTTCGCAGCTTCACTTTTTCTGCCACCACCCGCGCGGCGCTGTCTGCTTTCAAGTGAAGAAAGGCTGACGGAGCCATCATAAAGCCCGACAATCTGCTCTGGAGTTGCTTCCAGCAACATTTCAGAATCCTTATCGGTATCCGTAGTGCCAGAGTCTTCTGCTTCGTCACTTTTGGTTTCTGTCTCTGTGGAAGTAGAAGTCTCGCCGGCAGCATCAGCGATAATGAGCTTGAACTCTTCGTCGGACTTGCGCACGGTATTACGTGCCACACCGCATTTTTCACTGATCGCAGACTTGCCGCCATAACCCAGTGCATCAGAAAGAGCTCCTATAATCAGCCGTCTCTGGCGCTCATTGACATAGGGCAAAATGACGGAAATATTGGATAAAATATGATCAACGTGGTCGCTATCATATATTGGTGAAGCCATGAATCGACTGCCTCCGATCCGAGATATAAGGCTATTATAGCAGTCGATTTATTACGTGCCAACTGATTAATTTATTATGTGTCAATTCCTTACGGTTTAGAGGTTGTTTTGTACGGTTTACTCGTCGGAGAGCAGCCGGTCTGCGACCAGGCCATTGCTCTTGCCGTAGAGGATGTAGTAGATGTAGTAGTTGGCGTTGACATCACCCAGGCTCTCCGCCAGCTCCGGGTAGTTGGCCTTGAAGTAGGCGAGGTTGAAGTCGGCGCTGGCCTGCCGGCCCAGGGACATGCCCACCGTCAGGAAGTCCTGCAGCAGGGTGTCCTCGTCATAGGCGACCCCGGCCTCCATGAGCTCAGGGTTGGCGCCGTAGTAGTAGGCGGCATTGAAGACGTCCGCAAAGTCATCAGCGGTGAACGCCTCCCCGGAGAAGTACTTGTAGATGTAGCTGGAGATGTAGCCCTCATCCGAGAGCGCTTTCAGGGTCTCGTCCGGGATGTTCACGCCCTCGCTTCGCATCTCAAAGATGTCCGCCTGGGTGATCTGCCGGTAGGCCAGGGCATTGGTGAGCTGCCGGGTCACGGACTTGGCGTCCGCAGCCGCATTGAGCGCGGGGATCAGCAGGGTCTTCATGCTGATCGTCTGGGAGTAGCCGCTCTGGTAATCCGAGCCGTCCACCTTGGAGGCCGCCTGGACCGGAAGGCCCAGCGAGATCACCGAGGCACCGGTCAGTGCCAGGGCCAGGATCCGTTTCGGGATTCCGCTGTGATGAAATAACATGTCGCAAACTCCTTTCTGAATGAACTCACTCGCTGCGGAGTGCGTCAATGGGATTCAGTGCGCTGGCGCGCTTTGCGGGCATCCAGCCAAAGATGATGCCGACGATGGCGGAGAAACCGGCCCCCAGTGCAATCGCACCGTAGGAAACCGAGAAGGTGGTGCCCATGACCACCGTGCCCGCATAGGCGGTGAGCTCACCCAGAATGATGCCCACGAGACCTCCCAGCAGGGAGAGGGTGATGGACTCGATCAAAAACTGGAGCTGAATGCGGTAGGGCTGGGCACCCAGGGCCTTGCGCAGGCCGATTTCCCGGGTGCGCTCAGAGACGGAGACCAGCATCATGTTCATGATGCCGATGCCGCCCACGAGCAGGGCGATGCTGGCGATGCCGCCGAGCATGGCAGAGAGCAGGGTCTCGGTGCTGGTCATGGTCTCCACCAGGGAGTCGACGCTGGAGATGCTGTAGGCCTCGTCCGCCGTATCATCGGTGACCTCAAAGATCTCGTCGAGGCAGGCGGAGAGGGCATCCTCCAGGGCGGTGGTGTCCGCATCGTCCGCGTAGTAGACCTCCAGGGAGGTGACGTTCTTCATGACGGACATCTTGAGCACGTTCTGATAGGGGATGATGACCGTGCCGCCGGAGTCGCTGTCGGTGTTCAGGGCACTGGTCACGGAGGAGTCCGCCGACTTGATGCCGATCACCGTGTACTCATAGCCGTTCAGGATAAAGGTGGTCCCCAGACTGCTGTTGCCGTTCAGGACATTGGTCACAAAGTCCGTATCCACGATGGCGACGTTGATCTCGCCGCTCATCTCCGCCGCATTGAAGTAGCGGCCGGACTGAATCGTGTCGTCGTTGTGCTGGAAGTAGACTGCGTCCCGTCCCTCGATCTGCACAACGGAGGAGACGGTGCCGTCATAGACGGCGGTGGAGGAGAGACTCGCCGTGGGGGCGACTGCCTCGACGCCCTCCACCTGGCTGAGTTTTTCGATGTCCTCGTCCTCGAGACCGTGCTTGACGGAGGTGCCCTGGGCCGTGATGGTCAGGGTGCCGGCGCCGAGGGCCTCGAATTGGTCCACCACGGACCCCGTCACGGAGGAGACGATGGTGATCAGCGCGATGACGGAGGCGACGCCGATGACGATGCCCAGCATCGTCAGGAAGGAGCGCATCTTGTTGTTTCTGATATTGGAGAACGCCATCTTGACGCTCTGCCCGATCACAGATATCCGCATGGCACGCTCCCTTCAGGCATCCTCAACGGCACCTTCGCTGATGACGCCGTCGAGGATCTTGACGATGCGCTTTGCGTGTCCCGCAATCTTGGCATCGTGGGTGATCATGATGATGGTGTTGCCCTCCTCGTTCAGGGTGTGAAACAGGTTCATGACCTGCACGCCGGTGTTCTGGTCCAGGGCGCCGGTGGGCTCGTCGGCCAGGAGGATGGAGGGGTGGTTGGCCACCGCCCGGGCAATGGCGACCCGCTGCTGTTGGCCGCCGGAGAGCTGGTTGGGGAAGTAGCCCATCTTGTCGGCAAGACCCACCTCCTCCAGGCAGTGCTCAACCCGCTCCCTTCGCTTTCTCTCCGGGATGTTGGCGTAGATCAGCGGGAGCTCCACGTTCTGATAGGCGGTCTGCTTCTGGAGCAGGTAGTAGGACTGAAAGATGAAGCCGATCTCATTGCCCCGGATCTCGGAGAGCTCGTTCTCGTTCTGGCTGCCGATCTCCGCCCCCTGCAACTCATAGCTGCCGGAGGTGGGGACATCCAGGCAGCCGATGATGTTCATCAGGGTGGACTTGCCAGAGCCGGAGGGTCCAAGCACCGCCAGGTACTCGCCCTTCCGGACGGTCAGGTCGATGTTCTTGAGCACGTGCTGGATCTCACCCCCGGTGTGGTAGTCCTTGCAGATGTCCTGCATCCTGAGGATGACGTCGGAATCCGAATGCGCGGGCGCTTGCTGTCTTCTCATAGGCATTCTCCTTTGGACCCGCATCACTGTCCGGGGGCGCCGCCGCCTGGCATGCCACCGCCGCCGGGGTTGCCGCCGCCCTGCATACCACCGCCGCCGGAGGAGGACGAGCTGCCGGTCAGGTTGCTGAAGAGATTTCCGAACAGGCCGCTGGAGCTGGAGGAGTCCGTCGTATCCGCCGTGGCGATCGTGTAGTAGACGGTCTCGCCGTCCTCGACGCCGTCGGTGATCTGTGTCACATTTCCGTCGGTCTCGCCCAGGGTCACGGCCTTCTTGGAGTAGGTTCCGTCGTCATTGAGGGTGTAGACATAGGAGGAGCCGTCGGTGTCGGTCATGACCGCATCGGAGGGCAGGACGATGGCGTCCGCCGCCTCGGTGACCGTCAGGTTGACCTCTGCCGTCATGCCCTCGAGCACATCCCCGTCGGGGGTGAACTCCACCTCGCAGGTGAAGTAGGCGATGGAGCTGGAGTTGGTGCCGATCTTGTCGATGGCGGTGACGGTGCCCTCATAGTCCCGATCCAGGGCGTCCACGGTGACGGTCACCGCGCTGCCGATGGAGAGGTTGGAGATGTCGTACTCACTGACGCTGATGGAGACCATCATCTTGTCGTAGTTCGTGATCGTGGCCAGGCTCGTCGTGGAGGAGACCTGGGTGATGTCGCCCACCTGGCAGTCCAGGCTGGTGACCTCGCCGCTCATGGGAGCGGTGATCACGTAGTCGTCCAGGGAGTCCTCCAGCTCCTGGAGCTGGAGCTCACTGGAGGACTGGTCGGCATTGGCCTCGGCGGTCTCGATGGCGAGCTTGTAGCTCTCGAGCTGCTGCTCGAGGGAGCGCTGGGTGGTGTTGTAGTTCGTGATCGCGTTGATGTAGGAGGTTTCCGCCTGGGTGACGGCATCGTACAGCTTGGTCAGGTTGTTCTCCTCGGTGACCTTGGCGGTCTCATAGTTGGACAGGGCCGTGTCGTAGCCGGTCTGGGCATTGCTCTGGGAGAGCTCGGCCGAGGCGATCTGCTGGTCGTAGGAGGTGGTGTCGAAGTCGTACTCGTCGCCGTCCCGCAGGGTCTTCTCATACTGGTAGATCGCATCGATCTTGGTCTGGTAGGCCTGCTGGGTCTGGAGTGCCGCAGACTGCAGCTGCTCATAGGCGGACTCCACGTTCTGGATGGCGCTGGAGATCGTGGTGCTGGCCGCATCGTTGTTCAGCAGCACCTCTTCGTTGTAGGCCTCCAGGGCCGAGGACAGGGACTGGAAGGCGGAATCGATCTGCTGGAGCGCACTGTTGGTGCTGGAGTCGAGGCCGTCCTCGATGTTCTGCATCAGGTTGTCGTACTGGGCCTGGGCGGACTCGATGCTCAGGGAGTTCTTGGTGGCCGTGGAGTTCATGGAGACCTCGAGTTCCTTGATCTGCTGCTCCACATCGGTGGTGTCGAGCTTGGCGATCACATCGCCAGCCTCGACGGTGTCGCCCTCCTCCACATCCACCTCGATGACCTTGGCGCCGGAGATCGCGGAGACGACGGACTGGGAGTCCACCGCGGCGACCGTGCCGGTGAAGGAGTCAGAGGTGGTCAGATCCTGGGCGGTGGCAGTGGCGGGCAGATAGGAGATCTCCTCGCCGCTGTTACGGGGCCAGTTGCGGTAGAGGTACACCGCAGCCATGACGATCACAAGAAGAATCACCCAGCGGACCGGGTGATGGCGCTTTTGCCGCTTTTTCTTCTTTTTGTCCTTCTTGGTTTCCTTCGGCGGTTCGCCACTGTCCTTTGTCTCCTCCAGCTGGGTGATCTCGATCCCCTCGGAGGATTCTGACTGGGATTCTGCATGGGGAGAGGTGGCGGTGGCAGGCAATGCGGCCGTCTCCGTTTTCTCCTCTTTGCTGCTTTCTGGCTTGGCGGTCTGCCCGGTCTTGTCCGAATCGGACACAGAAAAAGGAGGAGCGCTCTTCTCCTGCGCGCTGTTTTTGGTCCCGGCAGCCGTGGTGTGTTCCGTCTCGTTCTGGTTTACATCGCTCATGGTGTTCCCTCATCGTACTGGTAAACAGCTGACATCTATCCTCTTCAGCATAGAGAGGCTACATTAATCCAACCTTAAAATTCATTCCGGGAAAGTGTGAGAATTCTGTGAAATGCCTGAAAAACAGGGGAGCTGTTCAGAAAGGAGGGGGAAAAGGAGGCGGGAAGAAGGGCAAAAAAACGTCCTCCCGGCCGGATGGCAGGAAGGACGCGGACAGTCTAAAGAAGCGTGTCGGGAAGGTAGTCTCCCTCCTTAGCGATGCCGCAGGAGGCAGCCACAATGGAGGAGGGGCCGGAGAAGGAGAGGGGCTTTCCGGAAAAGTCGGTGACGGTTCCACCGGCCTCCGCTGCGATGAGCGCCCCGGCGCAGTAGTCCCAGAGCTGGATCTTCGGCTCAAAGTACAGGCCGGTCCTGCCAGAGGCGACCATGCACAGGTCCCAGGCCGCCGATCCGGACCGGCGGATGTCGATGCAGCGGGAGAGGTAGATGCCGGCAAGGCGGAAGGCGGTGTCCGGAAGCCCCGGGTAGTAGGGCGCCGTCCCCATGGTGACGAGGCTCCTGGAGAGCGGTGCGGGATCCGTGTGGATCGGGACGCCGTTTTCAAAGGCTCCCTTCCCGGCCTCGGCGAGAAAGAGCCGGTCGACCCAGGGGTTGTAGACGGCGCCGAGGAGGGGCACCCCGTCCTCCAAAAGGCCGATGGAGGTGACGCTCGGCTCGTACCCCTTCATGAAGTTGGAGGTGCCGTCGATGGGATCGATGACAAAGGTGAGGCCCCGGGTATCCTCCGGCTGGAAGGTGTCCTGCCCCTGTTCCTCTCCGAGAAAGTGCGCCTCGGGGATCCTGGCAGAGAGGAAGGAAAAGAGTGCCTGCTGCACCTTCTGGTCATATTCGGTGACGAAGTTGGCGTGGCCCTCCTTGGCGTCGATCCGGATCCGGTCCCGGGGCGCCTCCCGCATGATTTTGCCGGCGAGCTTTGCCGCCTCCTCAATGATGCTGCCAAGTTCAGACATGGCTTCCTCCTCCCGCTGTGCATGGATGGTTCTGTCAACGCCAACCATGATACGGCGGATTTTGGGGAAACGCAAAAATTTCCGGCGGGCTGCAACATTTTCCTCCGCTCACCGGTATCCAGGGCAAAGGGGATCAGAAAGATCCCCGGCAGAATGAGAACAATAGAGAACTTTGTAGGAAAAATCATGATGAAAAATATGGTGATGCGGATGTTCGGTGTGGCACTTGCGGGGGCACTGGCCCTCTCCGGTACAGCCTGCGCAGAGCAGGGGACAAACGCCTCGCAAGCACAGTCCTCTCAGATCTTCTGCGGGCCAGGCGGCAGCTCCAGAAAATCCTGAAGGAGGAGTACGACTATGGGTGAGATGGAACACGGCGAAAGCGGCGCGCCCTCCTTTCGGGCGGCCTATCGGGAGATGATGGAGGAGATTCGGGTGACGCCCGAGGTGCGCGGGCAGGTGCTCGCAGGCGTTTTGAGAACCCGACCAAAGCACAAGCGCAACGTGGCAAGGATCTGGCCCCTTCTTGCGGCCGCGGCGGCGCTGGCTCTGGCCGCCCTGGTGGTCCTTCCCGGCATCCGGCGGGGCGGGACGGGGAACACGAATCCCGGCTCGGAGTCCCTCTCGGGAACCTGTTACGCCGAGGACGAGGGGAGCCTTGCGGCGCTCTCCAAGGCGGCGGGGTTCTCCGTGCCGGACCTTTCGGGGCTTTTCTTTGACGCGGCGGACACCGCCTACCCCTGGTACGGGGATGGCATGGCAGAGGTCTCCTGGACCGGGACGGGCGGCGAGAGCGGCACGTTCCGGATGGCCGCGGGGACCGATGACGTCTCGGGGGATTACACCGACTATGCAGAGCAGATCGTCGTCACCCTCTTTGGGCAGCAGGTCACCCTCTCCGGAAACGGGGACGGCACCTACGTGCTGGCCCGGTGGACCGACGGCACCTATGCCTATTCGATCAGCCTGACGGACGGCGCGGGGAATGGCTATGCCCTGGCAGACTGGGAAGGCCTGACCTTGCAGTGACAAAAGGAAGAGGCACCGGCGAAACGCCGATGCCTCTTTTCCTTGCAGACATATGCTTACAGCAGCGCGTTGAGCTTTTTCTCGAGGACCTGTGCGGGAACACCGCCCACCACCTGATCCACAACCGCGCCGTCCTTGATGAAGACGAAGTTCGGGATGCTCATGACTCCGTAGTCCGCTGCGGTCTTCGGGTTCTCATCCACGTTCAGCTTGCCGATCCGGATCTTTCCGTCGTACTTTTCCGCGAGCTTTTCGACCACCGGTCCCATCATCTTGCAGGGACCGCACCAGTCCGCATAGAAATCCACCAGCACCGGCTGGCTGCTTGCCTGTACTTCCTTTGCAAAATTGTCATCTGTAAAACGGTATTCCATCACTGCCTCCTTTTCTGACGCTGTCAGGACTGTTTTTGTTTGATACAATCATTGTACGTGATACGGAAAAATGATCAAGTACGCAGTTTTAACTGATGTGGTCAGAAAAAGCGGAGTGGGGAAAACGGGGCGGGAAACGTCAGTTTGCCTTCTCCATGCGGGACCGGACCTGGTCGAGAAAAAAGGAGAAGAGGCGCCCGCCGTCCGCCATGCCATCCTCTGCGGTCTCAAAGGCGGCCTTCTCCGGATGCCACTGGACCGCATAGAGGGGAAGGGTGTCGTGGACCGCAAACTCGATGACGCCGTCGTCGCTTGTCTGCAGGACGGAGAATCCCGCCGCCAGCCGCCCGATGGCCTGATGGTGGTAGCTGTTGGTGACCACCTTCGTGCCGTAGAGCGCGGCAAGGAAGGTTCCCGGCAGGATGGCGGTCTCGTGCCGGTGGCCGCAGGTCTTTCCCGTCTCGTCGTGGTACCAGGTGTGGTGCGCATTCTGTGGCTCCGGCAGATCCTGGATCAGATCGCCGCCGAAGGCGACGTTGAGGACCTGGGCGCCCCGGCAGATCCCAAGCACCGGCTTTTTCCTGGCGGCAAAGTCCCGGGCAAGGAAGAACTGCACGTCGTCCAGCTTCCGGTCCACATCCCGGGTCCCGCAGAAGGGCTGGCCGAACAGGGCGGGGTCGATGTCGTCTCCGCCGGGAAGGAGCAGGGCGTCGCAGTCCGGAAGGCCCTCCGGGCTCCTGTCCTCATTCAGAAAATACAGCTTCACCTCCGGAAAGTGGGAAAGTGCCCGGATGTAATTATCCAGTCCCTGGTTTCGGTCTCCGATCAGAATGCGCATGGCCGCCTCCTTCTTCATTCCCTGATGGGATACCGCGGGGGCGCGTTTCTGTCAAGAAAAACCCGGGCAGGAGATTCCTCCTGCCCGGGCGGGTTGTATCTGTTTTGTTACAGCGGTGTTGCTGCTCAGATCTCCTTCTTCCAGAGTCCGTGCAGGTTGCAGTTCTCATAGGCTGCGACCGGGGTCTCGCCCTCTGCGAGGGTGAAGACGGCCTCCGGTGCATCACCGGGCTTCAAGTCGATCTTGTGGAAGCCCTTCGAGGTCTCCAGGATGATGAACTGGATGTAGTGCTCCGGCAGCATCGGATGGGTCACGGAGCCGACCTTGACGGTGACGGTCGAACCACTGACGGTGACATCCGGGACGTGCTTCTCCTGTGCCGCATCGGTGGTGTTGGGGACGACCTCGGTCATCTCCTGACCGCAGCACATCGGGGTGCATCCGGACTTCTCGCCCAGGAAGGTCACAAAGTTGCCGCACTTCTCACACTTGTAAAATAACATGGCGCATTGCCTCCTGTCTTTTCTTTAATAATTTTCCTCATGAATCTCAAAATAGCTCTGGGGATGGGCGCATACCGGACATACCTTCGGTGCGCTGGTGCCCACCACGATGTGGCCGCAGTTGCGGCACTCCCAGACCTTGACCTCGCTCTTCTCGAAGACCTTCTGGGTCTCCACGTTGTGGAGCAGGGCGCGATAGCGCTCCTCATGGTGCTTCTCGATCTCTGCGACCATGCGGAACTTCTGTGCCAGGGCGTGGAAGCCCTCCTCATCGGCGGTCTTGGCGAAAGAGGGATACATGTCGGTCCACTCGTAGTTCTCGCCCTCTGCACCGGAGAGGAGATTCTCCTCGGTGGTGCCGATGCCGTAGAGCTCCTTGAACCAGAGCTTTGCGTGCTCCTTCTCGTTGTCGGATGTCTTTAAGAACAGGGCAGCGATCTGCTCAAATCCGTCTTTCTTTGCCTTGGAGGCGAAGAAGGTGTACTTGCTCCGCGCCTCGCACTCGCCTGCCAGTGCTGCTTTCAGATTTTCCTCTGTCTTGGTCCCAGCATAGGGATTCTTGTACTCTGCCATAGGTGCCTGCCTCCTTTTTGTAGGTGTCTGTAAGCTCTATTATCGGGGATGGATCGGAAATTTGCAAGAAAACCTGCCGAATATTCACCTAAATTTCACACATCTGCTGGTGAGGTTGAACAATATTAACGATACATAAAAAAACAAACGGCATCGGCAGAAGTGTTCTGCCGGTGCCGTTTGCATCGCCTACAGAGTTTGGATCAGATGTCCAGCAGCTCGCTGTAGACCTTCAGCGCGCCGTCGGTCTCGTGGGCGAGGACCTTCTTGGCGAGGATCTTGCCGAGCTGGACGCCCTCCTGGTCGAAGCTGTTCACGTTCCACAAAAATCCCTGGAACATGATCTTGTTCTCGAAGTGGGCGAGCAGGGCACCCAGGGAAGCGGGGGTCAGCTCATCGCCGATGATGATCGAAGACGGTCTGCCGCCGGCGAAGTTCTTGTTGGGATTCTCATCCTTCTTGCCGCAGGCAAAGGCGACGATCTGTGCCGCCACGTTGGCGCAGAGCTTCTGCTGGCTGGTGGAGCCCTCGATCACCACATCGGTGCCGATCTGGCTCTTGCGGAAGCCGACGAACTGCAGCGGGATGATGTTGGTTCCCTGGTGCAGGAGCTGGTAGAAGGAGTGCTGGCCGTTGGTGCCGGGCTCACCGAAGATGATGGGGCCGGTCACGTAGTTGAGCGGCTCGCCGAAGCGGTTGACGCTCTTGCCGTTGGACTCCATGTCCACCTGCTGCAGGTGTGCCGGGAAGCGGGAGAGTGCCTGAGAATAAGGAAGAACCGCAGTGGCCTCATAGCCGCAGACATTGCGCTCGTAGACGCCGATCAGGGCATCGAGCATGTCGGGGTTCTTCAGAGGATCGGTCTCGGTTGCTGCCACATCCTCGGCATGCGCGCCGTCGAGGAAGTCAGCGAAGACCTCCGGTCCGAAGGCCAGGGAGAGCACCGCGCCGCCCACAGCGGAGCTGGAGGAGTAGCGGCCGCCGATGTAGTTGTCCATGTAGAAGGCGTCCAGATAGCCCTCGTTCTTTGCCAGCGGAGAGGTCTCGCTGGTCACGGCGATCATGTGCCTGGCGGGGTTGAGGCCGAGCTTGGTCAGGGCATCCTTGACGAAGGACTCGTTGGTCAGCGTCTCCAGCGTGGTGCCGGACTTGGAGACCAGGATGAAGATCGAGTGTGCCACATCCGTGGAGGTGAGGACCGCTGCCGCGTCATCGGGATCCACGTTGGAGATGAACTTTGCGGTCATCTTCAGCTTGCCGTTGGTCTTTGCCCAGTTCTCCAGGGCAAGGTACAGGGCTCTGGGGCCTAAGTCGGAGCCGCCGATGCCGATCTGCACAACGCTGGTGAACTTCTCACCGTTCTCGTTGACGATCTCACCGTTGTGAACCTTGTTGGCGAAGGCGGCGATGCGGCGCTGCTGCTCCACATAGAACTCCCGCTTGTTGACGCCGTCGGCGATCACGTCCTGGCCGAGCTGGCCGCGGCAGAGCTGGTGCAGAACCAGTCGCTTCTCGCCGGTGTTGATGACGGCGCCGTTGTAAAGTGCCTCAAATTTCTCAGAAAGCTGCGCCTGTTTTGCAAGGGCAGCCAGTGCCTGCAGGGTGTCGTCATCCACTGCCTTGGCAGCGTAGTTGTAGACCAGTCCCTCGGCCATCGGAACGCTGTAGTTCTTCACGCGCTCTGCGCCGCTCTCGCCGGACATGACCGCCGCAAGATCGACGGGCTTGGTCTTTGCAAGGGCCTTGAAGGAATCCAGGGTATCCAGATTGTTCCACTCAACTGACATTTGACTTTTCTCCTTTTTGCTGCACAGGCCAAAAATACGGCCTGTTTGATCTGCTGCGCCCCTGATTATAACATTTTCCGGCAAAGCTGCCACTGTTTCGGCGAAGGCCCCGCGGACATTTCACCTGCATTTCACGATTCCTTTCGATTTCGGGACCGCCCTGCATCGCCGGAATCGGGGCGGCTCGTGTATACTGGGACCAAAGGAGGAAGGCGCCGATGGAGCAGATTTTGCAGGCAGCAGGGGGCAGCATCCGAAGGGAGGAGATTTCGGATCACCTCATCCGGTTCTCGGAGATGGGAACCTATCTTCCGGGGCATCCCCTCTCGCCGATGGTGGACAGCTGGCTGTACCTGGGATCGGAGCGGGCGGTCCTCATCGACTGTCTGCAGTCGGTGCAGGGCTTTCTTCCCATCGTGCGGGGGGAGACGGATCTGCCGCTTTCGGTCCTTCTCACCCACGGCCATCCGGACCACGCGGGGAGAAGCACCCAGGAATTTCTCGATGCGGGGATCCCGGTCTTTCTGGAGCCCCGGGACTTTGGGATCCTGGAGCGGGGGATCGACAGGGAGAAGATCCTGCCCATTCGGGAGGGGCAGCGCTTTTCCCTGGGAGGCCGCACCCTCACCGCCTGGTCCTGCCCCGGGCACACCCCGGGCAGCATGATCTTTGCGGACACAGCTTCCGGCATCGCCTTCACCGGGGATGCCATCGGCTCCGGCACGATCTGGCTCTTTCTTCCCACCTCCCTCCCCCTCGGGATCTGCCGGGAGAGCTTTGGGAAGACCCGGGACCGCTTTGCCGGTGAACATATCCGGACGATCTGCCCCGGGCACTTCGCCCAGGCAAAGCGCCCCCTCTCCCAGCAGTACCTGGAGGACCTCGTTGCCTGTACCGACCGGGTTCTTGCCAGGGCGGACGGACCCCTCCCGGTGCGGCACATGCGCCTCTGGCGGGAAAAACTCGCCTTCTGCGAGACCTCCTATGGGGAGGTGGAGCGGTACTGGTTTGACCCCGCGCGGGCAGTGTAGAGGGATTTCCTATCGAAATGTATACAAAAATACAATAATTCTTGACTTTATATCCCGCATGGCTAAAATATTCCTTAATAAAAACAAAAGGCGTTAGTTAAGAAACGGGTTGATAAGCGATCGCCTAGCATGAGACCACTAATCCCTCACTTTGAGCTCGAGCTGGGTACACTCCTATCCGTGCTGTGTTGCATCATGTAACAAAGCATCACCTAGATTGCCTAAAAGCATACACCCACTTGCCGAGCATGTGACTATAAATAACAAGATAGGCATTATGCAGAGAAGAAAAGAGCTCCAAATGGGGATTCTATATCTTCATCAGACATTATCGCGTCGAGAGTTCACCATGGAGGTTGTGGTATGGAACCCGTCAACCCGGTTCTTTACTAACGCCAAACAAAAATAAAGCAGAGAAGCAGCAGAGCCCTGGGCAAGGGTGCCCGTACCCCCTTGTCTATTGTCCCTGACATTCGGAAAAGGGGGAAACGCCATGAAAATCCAATCCAACTTCAATGATGACAATATCCTCGCCCGGTTTTACGGCCGATCCTCCAATTTCACCACCATCCCCAATCACCTCTTCAAGGAGTACAACGTCAAGAAGGGCCTGCGCAATGACGACGGCACCGGCGTCCGGGTGGGTCTTACCCGGGTCTCCGACGTTGTTGGCTACAAGGTGGGAGAGGACGGCAGGCCGACACCCTGCGAAGGAAATCTTTTGTACCGCGGCTACTCCCTGAAGGATCTGGTGAACCACCGCAAGGGAAACGCAGGTTATGAGGAGGTCTGCTTCCTCCTGCTGTTTGGCTACCTTCCGAACAAGAAGGAGTTCGAGGACTTCAAGCGCAGCCTCTCCTCCCGGTACGATCTGCCGGACAACTTCCTGGTCAATGAGATTCTGCGGGATCCCGGCAGGAACCTGATGAACGACCTGCAGACCGCAACCCTGCTCCTGTACAACTACGACGACAATCCGGACAGCACCGATGTGTACCAGACGCTCCTCAAGGGCATCAACCTGATCGCCAAGTATCCCTCCATCGTCTGCTACTCCTACCAGGCCAAAAACCACTACTACAACCGGAAGTCCCTGACGATCCACTACCCGCACCCCGAGTACTCCATCGCCGAGAACATCCTGTACATGCTCCGTCCCGACGGGAGCTTCACAACCCAGGAGGCAAACCTCCTGGATGCCCTGCTGGTGATCCACGCGGATCACGGCGGCGGCAACAACTCCACCTTCACGGACGTCGTGATCGGCTCCACCGGCACGGACATCTACTCCGCCATCACCGGCTCTCTGGGCTCTCTGAAGGGACCCAAGCACGGCGGCGCCAACATCAGCGCCTCCCGGATGATGAAGGAGGTCATCGACGACATCGGCTACACCGACGACAAGGACCGGGTCCGGGATGAGGTGAACAAGATCCTGGACGGCGAGCTCTATGACCGGAGCGGCCTGATCTACGGCTTCGGCCACGCGGTCTACACCCTCAGCGATCCCAGAGCAGAGCTCCTTCGGGGCCTCTGCCAGCAGCTCGCCGAGGAGGAGGAGCAGATGGAGAAGTTCAACTTCTACCGCCTGTTCGAGGACGTGGTCCGTGAGACCGTCTCCGAGAAGCGGGGCAAGCCGATTCCCACCAACGTGGACTTCTACTCCGGCTTTGCCTACAGCATGCTGGGCATTCCGGAGGATCTGTACACGCCGCTGTTCGCCATCGCCCGGGTCTCCGGCTGGGTGGCCCACAACATCGAGAACAAGCTCTACGACGGCCGCATCATGCGCCCTGCCACCAAGTACGTGGGACAGAGCATGGAGTACGTGCCGATGCAGGACCGGATGCCCGGATGAGCTCTTCTTACGTTTGAATCAAAAGACCACAAAGGCGCTCTGCGCGGGAACTCCCGCGCAGAGCGCCTTTGTCATCTTCGAATTCGATTTCTTTATGCGGTGTGAACCCCCGGATGGGAGGACCGATGGCCGCCGTGGAAGAAAAGCTCACACAAAAGAGCCGAGAGGCCGACCACCAGCATCAGGGGCAGGGCCGCCTCCAGAAGGACCAGCCCGCCAAGGAGCACCGCTGCAACGGCATACAAGAGCGGAAAGCCGATGAGCGCCCAGGGCGTCCAGAAGCTTTCCACCGGCCGGAAGAAGCCGCAGGCCAGCACCGGAACAAAGAAACATACCATCGCAAGTATCGTCAGCATCGTGAGCATATCTGCCGCCTCCTCTCTGACGAAGCGTCTTTTTCAAATCAAGTATGTTATAGCACATATGGAACAATCATGCAAGGGGGAGCTCTGCCTTGCATCCCTTGCGCCCTGCCGATATGATGGGGGCACAAGCAGGAAGGAGAATGCCATGGTCTCATATCGAAAAATCAGCAGACAGGACGACAAGGTCATCTACGAGTACTACCCGGAGGGGAATACCGAAGCGCCCGGCATGGTCTGGATCCGGGAGGACGGGAGCGAGTGGGGACTCATCTCCATGCCGGAGCACTCCTTCTCCGCCTACTACGTCCACGCGGTGCAGGACATCCGGCGCGCGGCAAAATCGGGAGTGATTGCCGAGTCCGGTGAGGTCGAGTGGTATGGAGAAGAGTAGCCATGCGCCCAATCAACCTCTACCTCCTGACCAGGGAGCAGGACCCCGGCCTCTTCTCCGCCTATGAGGCCCACCTCTCCGGCAGGGGACAGCGCCGGCAGGCAAATGGGAGGGAGCAGGAGTCCCTGCGGGCCCTGGTGGAGGATCTTCTCCGGGATGAGGGGGCCGGGGGACTCTCGCCCCGGGACCTCGACGGCTTTTACTACTCCTACACGATCCGGCACATCAGCAAGGAGTTCGACCTTCTGAAGTTCCCGAAGGGGAAGAACGCGGTCCTCAACATCGAGCTCAAGAGCGGGGATGTGGGGGAGGAGCGGATCCGGGAGCAGCTTCTGCAGAACCGCACCTACCTGGGCCACCTCTCCGACACCATCTATTCCTATACCTATGTGTCCTCTCTCCACCGGCTCTACTGCCTGAACGCCCACAGCTACCTGCAGCAGGTCCCCCTGGAGTCGCTCCGGGCGCTACTGCGGGATCCCGCCTTCTGGGCCTGCCGGGAGGAGGACATCGACACCCTCTTCGATGCGGTCTACTACCTGATCTCCCCGATCACCACCCCAGAGAAGTTCCTGAACGGGGAGTACTTTCTGACCAGCCAGCAGATGCAGTTCCGCACCCAGATCCTCGCCGCCCTCCGGAGCGGGAAACGTCCCCTCCTGATCGGCATCGGGGGAAGCGCCGGGACCGGGAAGACACTCCTTCTCTACGACCTCGCGATGGCGCTCTCGAAAAAGCGACGGGTCACGATTCTCCACTGCGGGCATCTCGCCCAGGGGCACCGGATCCTGGACCGAAAGCTCAAAAACGTCACCATCGTGGGACTTGCGGAGCACCCCGATTTTGTCCCGGAGGGGACGGACTACCTTCTGGTGGACGAGGCGGGAAGGCTTTCGCTGGAGGCGTTTCAGGCGCTTACCGACAAGGTGCGGCAGGCAAAACTTCCCTGCCTTTTTTGCTATGATTCCGCCAGGTTTCGCTTTGCCGATGAAAGCGGCAGGGCGCTTTTATCCTGCATGCGGGAGAAAATGGACCTATCCCTTTCCCTCTCCGGGAACATCCGCATCAACCGGAATCTCGCCCGCTTTGTGCGGTTTTTCTTCGATCAGCGGGACCTGCCGCCGGAGCGGTCCTTCCCCTCGGTCCTCGTGCGCCTTGCCCACGGGCAAAAGGAGCGGGCACTCCTTGGTGACCTTCTGCGGGAGGAGGGATATGTCCTCTTTGGGGAGGGGGTGCTGCCGGAGCCCGGGGATGAGACCGACAAGGTGGCGGTCCTTCTCGGGAAGCCCCTTGCCTATGACGGGCAGGGGTGCCTCTTTGCCGGGGAGGGGGAGGAGGGGCTTTTGACCCTCCTCCATCTCTACGACGAGGTCTCCCGCGCCAGGGAGCAGCTCTGCCTTCTCGTCTGCGACAACGATCCCCTGTTTGCCTCCCTCATGGAGATGCTTGGTCCCGCACCGGAGCGGGGGGAGGATTGACATTTTGTGCCAGCAGGACTACAACAGTTAGCTGCAAAGAGAAAAGCTGGTGAGAATGATGGAAAACGAGAGGGAAAAGGCAGTACAGGGTGTTTGCAATTTTGTTCTGGACTTCTCCGGAGCAAGGACGCTTCCGGAAAGAAACGGTCTGGAGCGCATTGATGTGTCGCAGGTTCCGGGAACCCACCTGTTCTGCAGCGACGAGGCAAAGGCCGCCCTGCAGGACATCCTGAAGACCCGGGGGATCAAGGGCATCCACTTTCTGGACGCCGGGGACTTTCACTACGTCTCCCGGCTCACCACGGACCTCGTGGAGGAGCCCTTCCGGCTGGTGCTGATCGACCACCACACCGACATGCAGGAGAGCGCCGTGCCCTGCGGCCTCTCCTGTGGCAACTGGGCGCTGACGGCACTGCGGGAGAATCCGAACCTGAAATCCTGCATCCTGATCGGGCCGCCCGCAGAGGCGGCAAAGACGATCCCCGAGGACGTGCGGGGGAAGGTCACCCTGCTCTCTCAGGAGGTCCTGGATGAGAAGAGCGCCGAGCGAGCCGCCTGCCGGATCCCGGTGGGGCTCCCGTTCTACCTCTCCATCGACAAGGATGCTCTGGACCCGGCCTACTGCGTGACGGACTGGGATCAGGGGGAGCTGACGGTCAACCAGATCTGCACCTTCATCCGCTTCCTGCAGCGCCACGGCAGGATCCTGGGCATCGACATCTGCGGCCGGCTCCCGGAGGAGACCGGGGACGTCCAGAAACTCCTGGAGGCCCGGGAGCGGAACGACCGGTCCTCGCGGATGCTTTACGACTTCATCGAGCGGGGTTTTGCAGCCTGAAGCGCAAAACCGGTTTGCACCGGCAGCAGGCTGTGCTACAATAACGCCTGAGTTACCACAACAACATATTGAACCGAGGGGAGCCGCAAGGCTGAGAGGTGCGAACGAGCACGACCCTTTACCTGATTTGGACAATGCCAACGTAGGGATGTGTTCCGGGCGCGCCGGATGCGGTGCGCTGTATCGCCTGCTATACCAGGACAGAATCCGATCGGGTTCTGTCCTTTTTTGTTGTGTCTGGATTTGGAACATTTCGGAAGGGAGCGCATGTATGCTGCTGTACCATCGACCGCTGGTGCACCTGATCACCAACTACGTGACGGCAAACGACACCGTCAACCTGATCCTCGCCGCAGGCGGGGCGGCCATCTGTGCCGACGCCAGGGAGGAGGTGGAAGAGATCACATCCCAGGCCCAGGGCCTGGTGCTGAATCTGGGGACCCCCTCCCCGGCGCGGGCGGAGGCGATGTGCCTTGCGGGGCAGACGGCAAACAAGATGGGGATCCCCGTGGTGCTGGACCCGGTGGGGGCAGGGGCCTCTTCCTTCCGGAATGCGATTCTTTCTGACCTTCTGGACAAGGTCCGCTTTACCTGCATCCGGGGCAATGCCTCGGAGATCGCAGCCCTCTGCGGCAGGCACTTTGCGCCGCGGGGCGTGGAGGATGCGGGGGAGACCGTGGCAAAAGAAGAGCTTTTGGCACTCTCCCAAAAAACCGGCGCCGTCATCGCCGTCACGGGAAAGACCTGCCTTGTGGCATCGGGGGAGACGCTCCTTGTCCTTCCCGGGGGCGCCCCGATCCAGAAGCGGATCACGGGGAGCGGCTGCATGCTCTCCGGGTTGATCGGCGCGATGCTGGCAGATCGGGGAGAGACCCTGACCAAGGAGGCGTCCTTTGCCTGCGTCTGCGGAGCGCTGGAGACCTACCATGCTGCCGCGCGGCAGGCAGCCGCTGCGGCAGCGGGAAGGGGTACCGCCTCCTTCCGGCAGGCGCTCTTGGATGCGGTGAGCCTTCTTCGGTTCTCCCCCGCCTTTCTTCGGCTCTACGCCGTCACCGACCGGCGCTGGCTCGGGGGAAGGACTCTGGAGGAAGATGTGGAGGAGGCCCTGAAAGGCGGCGCCACCATGGTGCAGCTTCGGGAGAAGGACCTGGACCGGGCTGCGCTCCTTCAGGAGGCCGTCTCCCTGACAGGTCTCTGCCACCGCTACGGGGTGCCGCTTCTTGTGGACGACGACGCGGCGGTGGCAAAGGAGGCCGGTGCCGACGGCGTCCACGTGGGAACCGGGGACATGGCCATCGGGGAGGCCAGGAGGATCCTGGGGCCGGATGGGATCGTGGGCGCTACCGCCCACAACCGGGAGGAGGCCCTCTTTGCAGAGAAGGCCGGGGCGGACTACCTCGGCTGCGGCGCGGCCTTCGGGAGCGCCACCAAGAAGGAGGCAAAGCCGATGACGCGGGAAACCTACGCGGACATCACCTCCCACGTGAGGATTCCGGTGACCGCCATCGGGGGGATCGACGCCGACAACGTGAAGCGCCTTCGGGGCCTTGGCCTTTCCGGCATCGCGGTGATCTCCGGGATCTTTGCGCAGGAGGACATCCGCGGCGCTGCCCGGGAACTGATTTTGGAGAGCGGGCTGCTGTGAGCCATCCATCACAGAGGAGAGAAGAACATGAAGTCAGAAAATCTCAAGAAACTGGTCGTCAGCGGCATGCTGACGGCGCTCATCGTCGTGCTGTCCGGGTTCTACATCCCGGTGGGGGCTTCGAAGTGCTTTCCCATCCAGCACATGGTGAATATCCTGGCAGCGGTGCTGCTGGGACCCTGGTGGGGCGTCGGAATCGCTTTCTGCGCCTCCCTGATCCGCAACCTCATGGGGACCGGGACGCTCCTTGCCTTCCCGGGCAGCATGGTGGGAGCTCTGGTCTGCGGCCTGGTCTTTGACCGGACCAAAAAGCTCCTTCCCACCTGCATCGGGGAGGTCGTCGGCACCGGGGTTCTGGGCGGCATGCTGGCCTATCCCCTGGCGGCCTTTGTCCTGGGGAAGGACGCGGCGCTCTTTACCTACGTGCTGCCGTTTCTCGTCAGCACGGCGGGGGGCACGATCCTGGCGGCCATCCTGGTGATGGTCCTGTCCAGGACCCATGCGATCGGATATCTGCGCGGCCTGCTGGCAAACAGCTGAGGACCGCGCGCGGCGGATCGGGGGCACCACCTTCTGCCGCTGCCAAGCCGGGGAGAACCCCCGGCCAGGCGCCGGAAACCAGGGACAGGGGAAACTCTGCCCGCATTTCCGGTGCCTCCTGTATACCAGCCGGAGGGAGCCGGAAAAACAAGCTGCGCTGCAGCGGCCGCTCTGCTCCGGATCGGAGAAAACCACAGGGAATACGCTCCCTGTGTTTTTTTTGGCCATTCTTGCGCCGCACCCAACCAGGAGGAGAACAACGAAATGGAACAGACCGATGCAGCGCAGATGGATGCCGCAAGGCGGGGCATCGTCACCGAGGAGATGAAGAAGGTGGCAAAGAAGGAGGGCCGGGATACGACCACATCACGGCAGCGATGAGCGGGGCGGCCTTCCTCTGCTACGTGACGCCCGCCGAGCACCTGGCGCTCCCCAACCTGGAGGATGTGAAGCAGGGGATCATGGCCGCAAAGATCGCAGCCCACGCGGCGGACATCGCAAAGGGGATCCCCGGGGCAGGGGACCGGGACGACAGGATGGCAAGAAGCTTGACTGGGAGGCCCAGTTCCAGGATGCCCTGGCCCCCGAGACCGCGCGGCAGATGCGCGTCTCCCGGGCGCCGGAGGATGACCACGCCGACACCTGCAGCATGTGCGGCAAGTTCTGCGCGGTGCGCTCCATGAACAAGGCCCTTGCGGGGGAGTACATCGACATCCTCTGAAGCGGCAGGCCTTCATCTGGCGGGCGGCTTTCTGGGTATGGTATACTGGCCCTGTCAGACCGCAGGGGGCGGCCCAAGGAGAACCATGTTCGGAAAGACCAAAAAGAAACAGCAGAAAGACCCCAGATACCTGATCAGCATCACCAATGCGGAGACCTTCCTGCAGGATCCCCTGCAGCTTCGGCAGTACTGCAGCCTGGAATACGAGCGGGAGCAGATCGCCGTGCTGCTGGGCTCCTTCTTTGAGACGGCGCTGGTGGCACTCTACAGCGAAAAGACCGTGCAGGGACAGGCGGACGCGGCGCATGCGGCAGTCCACATCACGATGATGGCGAAGACCATCGCCTCCGCCATGCAGTACCGGCAGGAGCGCCCCAAGGAGGCGGAACTCACCCCCGAGGAGTGCTATCAGGCGTATTTAAAGGTGGCGGACCAGGACCAGCTCCTCGTTCTGCTTGCCCACGCGGCGGAGCAGAAGCTCGGAAAGCGGATCGACAGGAAGGCCTATGCGGAGAACGCGCGGAACTTTTTCCGCAGGGAGATGCGCCTTGACGTGGACGACATGTACCGCAGGATGATGGTCCCGGGGCAGACCCAGACCCCGGAGGCGTATGCCAGGGAGTACGCGGCGGCGTACGAAGCGCGAAATCAGAGCGCCTGAAGACAGGTGGAAGGAGAAAACGGAGCGCCATGTGGCGCTCCGTTTTCTGCTGCCCGGACATATTTCCGGCTGCCGTCTGAAGTTTGATGGATAAAAAAGACAGGCACCGCCGGGCGAGCGGTACCTGCTGAGGGAGGATGACTGCGGCGGATCGGAGCCAAACCGCAGTATTATGAAAAAGCTTTGCTGCCTGTTCACGGTTACAGCATAGCGGGGGCAGGTAAAACCTGACCCCCGCGTTCCGTAAAGAACTGGTTAAGAATGGTCCCCGCTTCCCTCGTGCAGCACGGCGTACTCGATGGAGTCGAAATCGTAGTCCTGCTGTTCGAAGCGGTCGAAGGCGCCCTTCTTTGCCGCGGCCTTCCTGGGCTGCCTGGGCTCTGCCTTCTGGTATCCGTCCTTGATGGCCTTGATGAGCCACCCCGTCGGGTTCTCCACGCCGGTGGTCTTGTCGAGAAGATCGCAGGCCGTCCGGATCTTCTCCAGGTCAAAGTCCGCCGCCTCGGCGATCTTGCGGATGTCCCGCACCGGGAAGGACTCCCCCAGGATGTCGCGGATCTGGAAGAGGAGCTCGATCTTCTGGTCCTCGGTCAGCTCCACCGGCTCCTCCTTCTTGGCCGCATCCCGCAGTACCACGGTGAAGTCGACGCCGTAGACCTTGCCGCCCTGGCCGTGCTTGATCGTGTCATAGGTGACATGCAGGTCGGAGATGTCGTTGATCTCGTTGACAGCCCGGTCCAGGGCCTTGCGCTTGAAGTCGGACCAGTTGGTGAGCATCTTCTCCGGGGAGATCTCCACCGCCTTGTCGAAGTCCGGGTTGGCCTGGTTGTTCAGGACCCGCTTGACCTTGTCCAGCTCCGCGTTGACGATGCCGAGTTCCAATTTGAGCTCCGAGAGGGAGAAGCGGATCTTGTAGGTGGAGGCGCTGCTCCCCTGGTCGTCCCGGCTGTGGTAGCACTTGGACTTTAACAGCTCATAGAGCCGGAAGCTGTAGTTGCTGGTGAACTTGAGCATGATGGAGAGGTTCAGGCGGGAGTAATTGCGCTTGAGCTGCAGCAGCATGTTCCGGAGGGCGTGGTTATACTCTATGGAAAAGACGCCGTCCTTGCACTCGGCGGAGATGACCACCGCCACGTACCGGAAGGTCCGGCTGTCCTCGGAGGACATGCCGATGGACTTGCCGGTCATCTCCTTCGCCACCTGGTTGAGCTGCTGGTAGAAACTCCCGGAGTTGGCGCCGAGCGCTTTGCGCAGCTCCGCCACGTTCATGCGGGAGTAGACGGACTCGTTCTCCGAGGCGCCGGTCTCAAAGCGGTCGCTGTTGGCCAGGGAGATCGCCATGATCTTGTTCTCCAGAAGGCTCGACTTGTACTTGGAGCCGATCAGAAAGTTGGATTTGTTGTAGATGTTGATCTCGGAGGGCACAAAAGAGCCCGCCTCCTCCTTCTTTTTCTTTCCCGTGTTCTTTCCCGCAGCCTGTGCGCGCATGTCCTGTCACCCCCAATGTCCCGGCGGTCTACAAATTGTCCATGAAACAGGAAACCGGACGCGAAAGGAGCGCAAAAACCTCCCCCCGCGTCTACATTTCGTCCATGAAATCTACATTTTGTCCGTTGAAAGGGATGATAGCAGAGGAGTTTCCCGGGTGCAACGGGAAAATCATGGTCAAAATGTAGATTTTTGATCTACATTTTGTCCGGCAAACCCGGGGCGCCTTCTACAAATTTGTCCGGAAGTTCCCCCAGGGCGGTCCGTGGAAACCGGATTTCTACAAAATTGTCCGGGAGTTCCCACCGCCCGGTCCGGAGGTTCCGAAAGACCTCTATATTTTTGTCCATGAAAAAATGACGAAACCGTCCCGGCCGCCATCGGGCGGATCGACAATTTCGCAAAAACTGTCGGAAAAAAGTGCGGTATCGGGTGTGGTTCCCCACCAGGGCCGGAAAATCTACAAAATGTCCGCAACTTCCCGCCGGATTCTACAGATTTGTCCGGAAGTTCCGGGCTGACATGTCCCGTTTTCCCTACCCGGCGGTCCCGAAGCGGCCCCGGAAACGTCCGGAACTTGCCACATTTTGGTCCCGGGAGCCGCCTTTTTGGCACTACCAAATTGTCCGGAGCTTCTATCGCGGGTGTCCTGCCCTTTCCACCGCCTGGTCCCGTCCTTTCTACAGATTTGTCCGGGAAACATCCCGGAAAGGCCTGGAAATCGGACATTTCCGGGTTCCGCAAAGAAAGAAACAAACTTGTTGCTGAAAAAATCAAGAAAAGGGTTTGTTTCGAAGAAGTCAGCCCGCCACATGGCGGGCCATTTCAGATGAGGCCCTCCTCCAAAAGCGCCCGGTGCAGGTGATTGAGGACCCGCTTCTTGTCGGCGCTCCAGAGGGGCGCCAGCAGAAGGCGCTTTGGTCCGTCCCCGGTGATTCGGTGGATCACACAGGAATCCGGCAGAATCCGGAGGCTCTCGACGATGAGATCCGTGTACTCCTCCAGGGAAAGCGTCGGAAAGGGCGTTTTCTGATAGGCATCCCCCAGGGCCGTGCCCCGAAGGACGTGCAGGAGCTGGAGCTTCACGCCATCTGGCGGGGGATTGAGGCCCGCAAGGTAGCGCACGGAAGAGAGCATGTCCTGCCTCGTCTCCCCTGGGAGCCCGAAGATCAGGTGGACGATGACGGGAATGCCAGCTGCCCGGAGCGCTTCATAGGTCTTCTCAAAGACGCTCCTTGGATATCCCCGGTTGCAGCGAGCCGCCGTCTCGTCGTTTGCGGTCTGGAGGCCAAGTTCCACCCAGACGGGCTTGATCTGATTTAATTCCCGGAGCATGGCGAGTTTTTCCCCGTCGATGCAGTCCGGGCGGGTGCCGACAGAGAGGATCACAATCTCCGGCAGGGAGATGGCCTCCTGGTAGAGGGAAAAGAGGCGCCTCGTGTCGCCGTAGGTGTTGGTAAAGGACTGGAAGTAGGCGATGTACTTCTGGTCCTCTGGCGAAATGCCCCGGGGGAGCTTTCGCGCCACCTTCTCCTTGGCAAGGGCGATCTGCTCTTGGATGGGAAGAAAGGGCGCGGCAAAATCCCCCGAGCCGCCCTCCGAGCAGAACGTGCAGCCCCCGAAGGAGAGGGTGCCGTCCCGGTTCGGACAGGTGCAGCCGGAGGAGAGGGAGAGCTTGTAGACCTTGGTGCCATAGATGCGTTTGAGGTAATCCGATAGAAAGATCATGTCTGGATGATACCATCCCGGAGCACAAAAAAATCAGGTTTCCCGGGGGAAACCTGACATTTTCCAGTGCGTTTTGCAGCTGCCTTACAGCGCTGCCCTGATCTTCTCGATGAGCTCCTGGTACTCGGCATCTGTGAGCTCCGCTTTGTGGGGATTCATCGCAAACACATCGCCCCACTCATAGCCGTCCCTGTACTTGGGCACCAGGTGGACATGCAGGTGGTGCATCGTGTCCCCGTAGGCGCCGAAGTTGATCTTGTCCGGTTGAAAGACCTTGTGCAGGCAGACGGCCGCCCGGTTGATGTCCTCAATGTACTGGGCCCGCTCCTCCTTCGTGAGCTCCGTGATGTCATCCACGTGCCGTTTGCAGGCGACGATCACCCGCCCCGGGTGGCTCTGCTCCTTAAAGAGGATGAGTTTGGACATCGGCAGCTCGCAGATCTTGATGCCGAAGGCGTCCAGCGCCTTGCCCTCTGCGCAGTAGGCGCAGTCCTTGTGCAGTTCTTCTTCCATGATTGACTTCCTTCCTTTCCCGTTACTGGTTTTCTTTTGCAGACCCGGCGGTCCCGGCCTCCGACACCTCCAGGTACTGGCTCGGGGACATGCCGTACTCCTTCCGGAAGGCCCGGTAGAAGGCACTGTAGTCCGAAAAGCCGTACTGCGCGGCGGCGCGGGAGAGGTTCTCTCCGGACAGCAGCGCGCTGCGGCAGGCGTCAAGCCGCTTTTTCTGAAGGTACTGGTGCACCGAGATGCCGAGGGTGTCGCGAAACAGATGGGCGATGTAATACTTGGACACGTAAAAGTGCTCCGCCAGGCGGTCCAGGGAGAGGTTTTCCGCAAGGTGCTCCTCGAGGTAGGCGAGGATCTCCTGGAACAGGTCCTTCTCACTTCCCGTCCCCCGATGCTCCTCCTCGTAGACGCAGCGGTTCATGGACAGCAGCAGGTCGCAGACGCACAGGTTTAAAAAGGCGCTCCGGCCGTACCGGTTGCCGTGGACCTCCTCCAAAAGGCGGATCATCTTGGAGAGGATCAGGTTGAAGCCGTTGGAGGGAAAGCGGAAGAGATAGCGCTTCCCGGAGGCCGCCTGCTGGAACAGGTAGGCGTAGTCCGGGGACTCGGACAGGAGCCTGGCGGCGAAGTCCGCGCTGACCCAGAACACAAACCGGCGGTAGGGGACCTCCGTGTCCTTTGCGACCACCGAGTGGTGCAGGACCCCCGGCGGGATCAGGGCCAGGGTCTCCCGCTGCAGGGGCATCACGTCATCGCCGATCATGATCGCCGCATCCCCCTCGAGAAACAGGTAGAACTCATAGTAGTCGTGCCGGTGGGGCGCGACCTGCTGAAAGTGGAGGTCACTGTAATAGTAGATCTCGAAGTCCTTCGAGAGCATGTGCTGGCGGGTATTGAAGGCGGAGCGCAGTTCCTGTTTCATGTCCTACTCGATCCCCTTGGAAAAACACGCTGTAACTGTTTACATCTTACCAAAGCCCATCCTAACACGTTTCCTGTGCCGTGAAAAGTAAGCTCTTACATTTCTGAAAGAGCAACTTTTGCAATATAGATGACAACCCTGACAATCGAAAGTCCATGGGCAGATCTGTTAGAATGCAGAATGTCAGGAGAACGAACTGACATACAGCAAACCGAAACAGAATCAGGGATATCGAAGGCAAGGAGGAAACCCACTATGGAAATGACCATGCGCTGGTACGGCAGCAAGTTTGACACCGTGACCTTAAAGCAGATCCGTCAGACCGCCTACGTGACAGGCGTCATCACCATGCTTTACGACAAGCAGCCCGGAGAGCTCTGGCCCCAGGACGAGATCCACGCACTCAAGCAGGAAGTGGAGGCCGCAGGCCTGCACATCTCCGGCATCGAGTCCGTCAACGTCTCCGACGCGATCAAGACCGGCTCCAAGGATCGGGATAAGGACATCGATACTTATATCAAGTCCCTTGAGAACCTGGGCAAGGAGGACATCCACCTGGTCTGCTACAACTTCATGCCGGTCTTTGACTGGACCAGAACCGAGCTCGCCAGAAGACGTCCCGATGGGTCCACGGTCCTGGCCTACACCCAGGAGGCGGTGGACGCGATTCACCCCGAGGACATGTTCAACTCGATCAAGGACAGCATGAACGGCACCGTGATGCCCGGCTGGGAGCCGGAGCGCATGGCCCACGTCAAGGAGCTCTTTGCCCTGTACAAGGACATCGACGAGGAGAAGCTCTTTGACAACCTGGTCTACTTCCTGAAGGCGATCATGCCGGTCTGCAACAAGTACGACATCAAGATGGCAATCCACCCGGACGATCCCGCCTGGAGCGTCTTCGGACTGCCCCGCATCATCACCAGCAAGGAGAAGATCCAGCGGATGCTGAAGGCCGTGGACGATGTCCACAACGGCGTCACGCTCTGCACCGGATCCCTGGGCACGAGCCTCTCCAACGATCTGCCGGACATCATCCGGTCGATCCCCGGGAGAATCCACTTCGCCCATGTGCGGAACTTAAAGTTCAACAGCCCGACCAACTTCGAGGAGGCCGCGCACCTCTCCAGCGACGGCACCTTCGACATGTATGAGATCGTCAAGGCCCTCTATGACATCGGCTTTACCGGACCAATCCGCCCGGACCACGGCCGCATGATCTGGGACGAGGTGGCCATGCCCGGCTACGGCCTCTACGACCGTGCCCTGGGTGCAGCGTACATCTGCGGACTCTGGGAGGCCATTGACAAGGCTGAGAAGCGCGGCGTCTAAAGAAGAAGGAATAGGGAGGTATATACATCATGAAGCTTTCTGTAAAGGGACTTGAGAATGCAGCGGAGTGGACCGAGAAGGGCTACGCCCTGCCGAAATTTGACCGGGAGGCGATGATCGCCAAGACCGTGAAGAACCCGACCTGGGTGCACTTCGGCGCCGGCAACATCTTCCGTGCCTTCCACGCCAACCTCGCCCAGCGCATGCTGGATGAGGGGGCCTCTGACACCGGCATCACGGTGGCCGAGGGCTTTGACTACGAGATCATCGAGAAGCAGTACCGCCCGCACGACAACCTGTCGGTGCTCGTGACCCTCAAGGCCGACGGCAACATCGAGAAGACCGTGATCGGCTCCATCGCGGAGTCCTGCATCCTCGACTCGGAGAATGCCGCGGAGTACGGCCGGCTGAAGGAGATCTTCTCCTCTGACTCCCTGCAGCTTTGCACCTTCACGGTGACGGAGAAGGGATACAGCCTGGTGAACGGCAGGGGCGAGCAGCTCCCCACCGTCACCGCAGACTTTGCAGCGGGCCCGGAGAAGCCGGCAAGCTACATGGGCAAGGTGGTCTCCCTCCTGTACACGAGATATCTGGCAGGCAAGAAGCCCATCGCCATGGTCTCCACCGACAACTGCTCCCACAACGGCGAGAAGCTCTTCGGCGCTGTGATGGCCTTCGCCAATGCCTGGATTGCCAACGGCCTTGCCGAGAAGGGCTTTGCCGACTACCTGCAGGATGAGACCAAGGTCTCCTTCCCCTGGTCCATGATTGACAAGATCACGCCCCGCCCGGATGCGTCGGTGGAGCAGATCCTCGCCAAGGACGGCCTCGAGGACCTCGAGCCCGTCATCACCTCCAAGAAGACCTACGTCGCGCCCTTCGTCAACGCCGAAGAGACCGAGTACCTGGTGGTGGAGGACAAGTTCCCGAACGGAAGACCTGCCCTGGAGAAGGTCGGCGTCATCTTCACGGACCGTGACACCGTCAACAAGGTGGAGCGCATGAAGGTCACCACCTGCCTGAACCCGCTGCACACGGCTCTGGCTGTCTACGGCTGCCTTCTTGGCTACACCAAGATCTCCGACGAGATGAAGGATGAGGACCTGGTGAAGCTGGTCCGCACCATCGGCTACAAGGAGGGACTTCCGGTCGTTGTGAACCCCGGTGTTCTGGATCCCAAGGAGTTCATCGACACGGTCGTCAACGTCCGCATCCCGAACCCCTTCATGCCCGATACGCCGCAGCGCATTGCCACCGATACCTCCCAGAAGCTCTCGATCCGCTATGGCGAGACCATCAAGAGCTATCTGGCCGATTCGAAGCTGGATGTGATGGATCTCAAGCTGATTCCGCTGGTACAGGCGGGATGGCTCCGGTATCTCATGGCTGTGGACGACAACGGGGCTGCCTTTGAGCCCTCACCCGATCCGCTCCTTGCGGACTGCCAGAAGTACGTGAAGGACTTCTCCCTCGGACAGAAGGTCTCGAAGGAGGAGGCCAGGAAGGCCCTCCTTCCGCTCCTGAAGAACGCCCAGATCTTCGGCGTCGACCTGGAGCAGGCCGGCCTTGCCGACCGCGTCGCCGGGTACTTCACCGAGCTCATTGACGGTGCCGGTGCGGTGCGCAGAACCCTCCACAAGTACGTGAACGACTGACCGTCGGGGTGGAAAATCGCCCTGAATCCTATATAATGAACCGTGCCGATACCAAGCGGCACGGTTTTTTGGTTTTCGGCCGCGGGAGATCTTCATGCAGGATTTTGGGTCTAACCTTTCCTTTTCCCTGAGCGCCACGATGCCGGTGTTTGCCACGATGTGCGTGGGTTTTGCGCTGCACGCGCTGCACCTGATCGATGACGCCTTTGCGGAAAAGCTCAACAACTTTGTCTTTCGGATCGCCCTGCCGGTGCTCCTGTTCCAGGACCTGGCAGAGGCGGACTTTTTTGCCGTCTGGGACGGCCGCTACGTGCTGTTCTGCTTTCTGGCGACCCTCCTCTCCATCGCCCTGATGTCGGCGGTGGGGCGGTTTCTGGTCCGGGATGTCCCGGCCCGGGGGGAGTTCATCCAGGCCTCCTACCGAAGCAGCGCCGCGCTCCTCGGGGCCGCCTACATCGAAAACATGTATCAGACGGCCGGCATGGCGCCGCTCATGATCATCGGGGCGGTGCCCCTCTACAACATCGCCGCGGTGACCATCCTGTCGGTGACCTCCCGGGAGAACGGGGGCGGAAAGGTGGACCGGGCACTTCTTGTAAAGACCGCAAAGCGGGTCGTCACCAATCCCATCATCGACGGGATCCTGGTGGGCCTTGTCTGGTCGGTGCTTTGCCTTCCCCTGCCCGCCATCCCCGCCAAGGTGGTTTCGAATATCGCCCAGACCGCATCGCCCCTTGGGCTTCTTGCCATGGGCGCGAGCATTGATTTCAAGAAGGTCCGGGGGGTTCTGGGGCCCTCCCTGGCCGCGGTGTTCTGCAAGCTTGTCGGCCTCTGCGCCCTGTTTTTGCCGGTGGCGGTGGGGATGGGCTTTCGGACCCAGAAGCTGGTGGCGATCCTCGTCATGCTGGGGAGCCCCTCCACGGTGACCTGCTTTGTCATGGCGAAAAACATGGGCCACGAGGGGAGTCTCTCCTCCAATGCGGTGATGCTCTCCACCGTGCTCTCGAGTTTTACACTGACGCTATGGATCTGGCTTGCAAAGAGCCTTGGGTGGATCTGACGCCCGCCCCGCGGGATTGGAGGAAACATGAGAAATTTCAAGATGACCATCGCCTACGACGGGACGAGGTACTTTGGCTGGGAGCACCAGCCGGGCAATGACATGACGATCCAGGGAAAGCTGGAGGCGGTGCTCTCCCAGATGACGGGCGCGCCCGTCACGGTGATCGGGGCGGGCCGCACCGATGCCGGGGTGCACGCCCGGGCAATGACCGCCAACGTCCTTCTGGACACGGACCTCTCCGAGCTCCAGATCCAGCAGTACCTGAACCGGTACCTGCCCGACGACATCAGTGTCAATGAGGTGCGCCAGTGCGCGGACCGCTTCCACGCCCGCTTTAAGGCGATCGGCAAGACCTACCGCTACACCCTCTGGTACGCGGAGAGTGGGGAGAAGCCGGTGTTTGAGCGAAAGTACACCTGGGTGCTCCGGGAAAAGCCGGATGTGGACCGTATGCGGGAGGCGGCAGAGCACCTTGTGGGCGAGCACGACTTCAAGAGCTTTTGCGGCAACTCCCACATGAAGAAGTCCACGGTCCGGGTGGTGGACAACATCCAGATCGTGGAGAGCGGCAACACGATCCGGCTCTACTTCCACGGCTCCGGCTTTCTCCAAAACATGGTCCGCATCCTGACGGGGACGCTCTTGGAGGCGGGCTACGGGCGGCTGACCCCGGAGGACATGGACCGGATCCTGGAGGCAAGGGATCGGAAGCAGGCGGGTCCCACGGCGCCGCCCCAGGGCCTTTGCCTGATGAAGGTGGATTACTGATGTTTGAAGAGTGGATGGACCAGCTGAATGCAGATCTGGAGGCGCCGGAGCTTCCCTTCTCCCTGGCGGAGGCGGACGCGGTGGAACTTGTCACGGATCTGGGCGAGGAAGCGCAAGAAGTCCCGGCAGAGCAGGAGGTGCGCCAGCACCTCGTCCTGGAGCATGACGGGCACGCCGCCTTCCGCAGCTACACCGCGGGGAAGGGGCCGGGAAAGCGCGGTATCGGGCGCGTGCAGGAGGTGGACATCTCCCCGGCCGCCATGCAGGAGATCCTGCAGCTTCTGGACGCCTTCTGGTATTTCCGGAAGGACACCCGCTGGAGCGGGACGAAGGAGGAGGCAAGGTGGGTCCTCTTCTGCCGCCGGGCGGGCGAGGGAACCGGGATGATCCAGGGGGAGCTTTCCGGGGCCTTTGTCGCGGGGATGGACCTCTCCTTCTTTATGCGGCAGCGGATTCCGATCCCGAAGCTGTTCCTCTTTGACGGCGCGGGGGATAAATCATGAAGCCGGCGCAGGTGATTCTGATCCTTTTGGGCGCGGCGGGACTTATTGTCTTTGGCGCGGTGATTCCAAAGCGCGTTCTGAACGCCGGGAATCTCCTTGGCCTTTTTGTCTCGGCGCTGGTGCTTCTTGCGGGGCTCCGTCTCGACGGGATCCGCCGCTTTTTTGCCTACTGCCTCACCCGGGGCGCCGTGGGACACACGGTGATGGGAATGCTCCTTGGCGCGGTGGGGGTCATCGTAGTTCTCGCGGTCCTCATCTCCTGTAGGATGGCAGCAGGGATGCGGGTACCGCCAAAGGCGGGCGCCACGGCGATTGTCCTTGGCTGCGAGGTGCGGGGAGAGCGGCCGTCGCGGGCGCTGCGCGCAAGGATCGACGCCGCAGCGGACTATCTTGCGGAAAACCCAAAGGCAAAGGCGATCCTCTCCGGCGGCAAGGGCTCCGGGGAGCGCATCAGCGAGGCCGCCTGCATGGAGCGGGAGCTTTTGGCCCGGGGGATCTCGCAGGATCGCCTGATCCTGGAGGATGCCTCCCGCTCCACCAGGGAGAACCTTGTGTACTCGGCAAAGATCATGAAAAAGCAGGGCCTTGGCAGCGATGCCGCGATCGTGACCAGCGAGTTTCACTGCTACCGGGCCCGGCTCATCGCAAAAAAGGAGGGGATTTCGGCCGGCTGCGTCCCCGCGAAGACTCCGCTTTTGTATCTTCCCACCTTCTGGGTGCGGGAGATGCTGGCGGTGCTGTATGAGTGGCAGTTCGGCATCTGAGAAAGAGAGGAAGACATGCGTCCCGAGACCATGCTTGCCATCCTGCACCAGGCTGGCAGACTCAAGGAGAACACAAGACACTGCTGGATCGATGCGGACCGGAAGGAGAGCGTGGCGGACCACAGCTGGCGCATTGCCCTGATGGCCATGCTCCTTTCCGGGGAGGAGGAGTTCCGGGACGTGGACATGGACCGGGTGATCCGGATGTGCCTGATCCACGATCTGGGGGAGTCCTTCACCGGGGACATCCCGGCCTTTGAGAAGACCGCGGGGGATACCAGGCGGGAGGATGGCCTGTTCGATGACTGGGTGGCCTCCTTCCCGGAGCCCCAAAGGTCCGAATGGCAGGCGCTCCTTCAGGAGATGGAGGCCCTTACCACCAGGGAGGCCAGGACCTACAAGGCCCTGGACAAGCTGGAGGCGGTTCTGACCCACGACGAGTCGGACCTTGCCACCTGGCTTCCCCTGGAGTACGACCTGCAGCTGACCTACGGCAGGGAGAACGTCGCCTTTTCCCCGACACTCTCGAAATTAAAGGCCGCCCTGGACGACTGGACCAGGGAGAAGATCCGCCTTGGCAAGGCGGGAGAGACCCTGACGGATCCCCCGAAGGGAAGCAGCAAGTGAGACAATTCCGGCAGGCGCGGCGGAAATCGCACTTTTCTTTTGCCGGGTTCGGATTATGATAATACAAAACAGTTCTGCAGTTGAAACGGAGGAAAGCACATGGCAGAGGAGCAGCTCACGGTAACCGCATTTGAGAAGGCCTGCGAGATCGTCAAACAGGTCACCTTAAACACCGACCTCGTCTATTCGGACTACTACAGCAGCCAGACCGGGGCAAAGGTCTACTTAAAGCCCGAGAACATGCAGCGCACCGGTGCCTACAAGGTCCGCGGCGCCTACTACAAGATCAGCACCCTCTCGGACGAGGAGCGCAGCCGGGGACTGATCACCGCCTCCGCCGGCAACCACGCCCAGGGCGTTGCCTATGCGGCAAAGCGCTACGGCGTGAAGGCCGTAATCGTGATGCCCACCACCACGCCGCTCATCAAGGTGAACCGCACCAAGGCCTATGGGGCCGAGGTGGTGCTCCACGGCGATGTGTACGACGAGGCGGCAGCCTATGCCTATGAGCTCGCCGAGAAGGAGGGGTATACCTTTGTCCACCCCTTCGATGACCCGGCGGTGGCCACCGGCCAGGGCACGATCGCGATGGAGATCTACAAGGAGCTGCCCCTGGTGGACATGATCCTGGTTCCCGTGGGCGGCGGCGGACTCGCCACCGGCGTCTCCACGCTGGCCAAGCTTCTCAATCCCAAGATCCAGGTGATCGGCGTGGAGCCCGAGGGGGCGGCCTGCCTGACCGCCTCCCTGAAGGCGGGAAAGCCTGTGACCCTGCCCACCGTCAACACGATTGCCGACGGCACGGCGGTCAAGACCCCCGGCACAAAGATCTTCCCCTACCTGCAGAAGAACCTGGACCGGGTCGTCACGGTGCCGGATGCGGAGCTGGTGGAGGCCTTCCTCGACATGGTCGAGAACCACAAGATGGTGGTGGAGAACTCGGGACTTCTTTCCGTGGCAGCGCTTCGGCACGTGGACTGCGCGGGCAAGAAGGTGGCCTGTGTCCTCTCCGGCGGAAATATGGACGTCATCACGATGAGTTCGGTGGTGCAGCAGGGTCTGATCCTCAGGGATCGGATCTTCACGATCTCGGTGCAGCTGCCGGATCGCCCGGGAGAGCTCTGCAAGGTCGCCGGCGTGGTCGCCAAGGCGAACGGAAACGTCATCCGCCTCGAGCACAACCAGTTCGTGTCCATCAACCGGCAGGCAGCCGTGGAGCTTCGGATCACCCTGGAGGCCTTTGGCACAGAGCACAAGAATCAGATCATCCGGTCACTGCAGGAGGCGGGGTATGATCCGCAGCTGCGGCACACCATCATCTGAGCATCGCCGGAGAGAAAGAAGGCAGAAGTGAGAAGATTTTCGTTTGTAGTCGGCAGGAAGGAGGGGCTGCACGCGCGGCCCGCCGCCGTCATCACCCAGGAGGCCGAGCGCTTTCAGAGCCGGATCCTGATCCGGTGCGGCAGCCGCAAGCTGAACGGAAAGTCCCTGATGGGCCTCTTGGCCCTGAAGGCGGCCTGCGGTGAGACCCTGGAGGTCTGCATCGAGGGTCCGGATGAGGAGAAGGCCGAGCAGGGCATGCGGCAGATCCTGGCGGCGCAGCTGGGGGAGCAGGCATGACGAGGGCGCAGGAAAACCGGTTTTGGTCGCTTCTTGGCGGCCTGGACCGGGATCCGAGGACCCTCCGGATGCGGCAGTACCTGCAGCACGGCAGCATCACGACCTATGACCACTGCCTGCGGGTGGCAAGGCTCTCCTATGCCATCGGGACACATGTCCCCCTGGCGCTGGAGGAGAGGAGCCTCGTGCGGGCGGCTTTTCTGCACGACTACTTTCTCTACGACTGGCACACGAAGGGGGATCACCTGCACGGGTTTCATCATCCGAAGATCGCGGCGGACAACGCGGCCCGGGACTTTGGGCTCTCCCAAAAGGAGACGGACATCATTGAGAGCCACATGTGGCCCCTGACCCTCTTCTCGGTACCGGACTCGAAGGAGGGCTGGATCGTCTCGCTCTCCGACAAGATCTGCTCTCTGCAGGAGACGGTGCTCTTGCGCCGCAGAAAGGAGACGGCCCTTGGCAATCATCTGGTTCAATGACGGCTCGCAGGGAATCCTGCAGCAGGAGCTCTTCCCGATCTCCCACTACGAGTACGGGGAGCCGTATTTTGGCTCCTACCGCGGGATGCGCTTCCGCATCGCAAGGGAACCCCTGGAAAATGTCCACTTCACGCCGCCGGACAAGCGGGGGAGCGCAGTTCTTCGGGTGGTGATCTGGCCGGAGCCCTACTCCTATGAGAAGACGCCTAAGGAGCAGAAGGTCACGAAGGATTTCCCCTTTACCAAAGAGGGACTCGACGAGGTGGGCCCCTATCTGAACGACTACTACGCGTCCCATCTGGATACCTGGCCGGGCAGCGGACAAAACGGGTGAGATCGGTCCCCGGACACAAAAAAGCCCCCCGGCACAGGAGTGCACCGGGGGACTTTCCGGGGGAGAGCCCGGATGAAGGAGGTTAGCCAGTGGTCGTTTTCAGGACGCCTCGGGAACGGCGTGTGCCGCCAGATAGTTCTCAAAGGCCGGGTCAGAACCCTCATAGGTGACAACAAGCGGCAGGCGCAGGTTCAGGGACATGACGCCCACCAGGGACTTGGCGTCCACGTAGTCGTGCTCATAGGACTTCGGAGCAATGTTGATGTCAAACGAACAGCGGGACGCTGCGTTCACAAACGTGGTGAGATCTTCCGCGCGGAGCCGTATTACCCGGGATGTCATGTTTTCGCCTTTCTGTCAAAACGGTTCTCTGGATGTCTATGGTGCAGTAATGGATTTCAATAATTACTGAAATCTGTGACTTTTTGCTACAATTCCAGTCAATCACACTTGATTGTAAATGTAAAGGGATAATTACGAAATATATCACGCAATTCACAGGCACTTTCAGGCGGCTATCCGCAAAAGGACCTGACAAGTCTCCCGCTTCGCGGTAAAATAGCCTTGGACTTGGAGCAAGGGAGCTGACGCACAGGCTGCGCCCGCTCCCTTTTCGCATCTGCAGGAAGGAGGCAGGCGATGGCAATCGATGAGGCACTGCAGGGGCTGGAGAAGAAGGCGGCAAAGGAGGAAGTCCTGCGGCAGGCCCTCCTGGCGACGCCAAAGAGCAAGACGCCGGTGGCGGACTTCTGCCGCCTGGCGGGAGAGGCCGGCTTCCCGATCAGCGAGATGGACCTGATCGGCAGTGCGGAGGATTACTATGCGGCGATGCGCCGCTCCACCAACGGCGGCGGGGAGAACAGCCCGCTTCTGGACGGCGAGGACGATTACTATGAGATGTTTCTGGCGCGGCTGCGCCAGCTGTGAAAGGAAAGAGAAAGGCGTTAGTAAGAAAACGGGTTGATAAGCAATAAGTGCATCTTGTAGTCATCAAATTGCAAGCAGATTGAGCTCCTTAACATCTCCATAATGGTGTACCTTCTTGGGATTCCTGGATGCAAAGAGAGTTTCCGCAAGTTCCCCAATCGTTGTCCTCTGCCTGTACGCTGCCCTGAATACGAGGTTGTAACGGTTCAAATACTTGGTGGCGACACCGCGATATTCGGTATATCGGCGCTTGATAAAAGAGTGAAGGTTGTTCACAGTGTTCAGATTGAAGAAACCTGCCGACTCCTTCTTCACATTCATGACCGTGATTCCCAGGATCTTGCCCAGCCTCGGATACACATTCATGCCGTCCGTCAGGAAAAGTGTGCCCTTCTGGACATGACCAGTATAGATATCAACAACATTTGCACTGGAAGGCCTTGCCCGGTTCTCGGATTTCACGATCAGATCGCCAGTCTTGCGCTGTACTGCGGTGCAGATACAGATCTGCTCGTCTGAAAGGCCGCGTTTGGATGCGGGAGTGCCACGCTTGCGGGGCTTTCGACTGGCATCAGGGCCAAATTTCGTACCTTTTTTGGACTCCGGAACGTAGGTTTCATCCGCTTCCACGACATCTTCCACCGTGGCTGGCTGCTCCACCTGCATGTCCTCGAGAGCAAGCATGATCTTATGCCGCATGAAGAACAGACTGCTATGGCTGATCTTGCATCCATGGCTGGCAAGTGACTTGACCGTCTTATCCAGAGAGGTCCCCCTGAGCGTCTCTTCCAGAACCTTGGTCCAGATCTCAGTACCAAAGTGTGAGCCTGAGAGCAAAGTGTTGCTCGTTGTAACAAATGACGTTCCACATTGCCTGCAGATGTATGCCTGTTTTCCATGTTTGTGTCCATTCCTAACAACATGAGCATTGGAATGGCAGATCGGACAATCCAAACGGGGAGCAATCATCTTCTTCGGAGAAGAGGTTGCACTCTCATGGGAGAAGCCCTCCATGAGCTTGTTAACAAGAAGAATCAGGTCGTCCCTGGAAAGATCTCTGGCTTCGGTCAGTATGCGCTCAATGCAGCTCATAGTCTTGCCCTCCTGGCAAGACTATTGTAGTTCAAGTTAGAGAAGGCCGTTGTACAGCAGAATGTACAAAACGGCATATTTTATACTTCTGCTAAAATGCTTTGGAGCTTATCAACCCGTTTTCTTACTAACGCCAAGAGAAAAGGAGACAGGAGATGGCAGAGAAAAAGGTAACCGAGGCACAGATGCAGGAGATGGTCAAGAGGGCCCAGGAGCTCAAGAAGCTCGGGGACGAGGACAAGCTCAAAAAGCTCGAGGAGGCGGCAGCGGATTTCTCCTCCCTGGACGTGGAGGCCTTTACGAAGGAACTCTCCAAGATCGCAGGGGAGAAGAAGGACTGAACAGAATGCGCAGAGAACGGGAGCCCGCGGTGATGGCTGCGGACTCCCGTTTTGGCCGTGTAGTATAATCAACCTTGCCTGCAGGGGCAGAGGGAGAAGATATGGTAGGTTACAACTGGACCACGCTGTTTTCGAATCGCACGATTTCGGAGGGGGAGGAGCTTGCCGACACCGGCTGTGTCTCCAATTTTTACAATAACATTGGCCCTCAGGGCGGACTCTGCTCCGGGGAGGTGACCGAGGGGGAGACCACCTATCAGGTACGGATCGAGGTGCGCCGCCTCTGGGACCGGGCCTATCTCTCCGGCATGCACTGCAGCTGCCCCGAGGAGAAGCTCTGCCGGCACTGTGCGGCGGTGCTCTCTTTGGTCCACCTGCAGGGGACGAAACTCTACGGGGTCCTGGTGGACAACGGCCGGCGCTACGGCCTTACCGGGGAGGAGGAACCAGAAGAAGAATCGGCAAAGCAGAAGAAAACTGGTGTTCTTCCCTCTCTGGACCAACTCAATGCGCTGCAGATCGAGACACGGGACGAGCGGGCAGAGAACGGAGAGGAGGGCACCTATCAGCCGGATGCATCCTATAGCTATTTCCACGTGGACCAGTACACACAGCGGGTGCAGATCAGTCCTGCAGTGCAGATGCAGGCCAACCAGATCCTACAGGAGGGGGACCTCGCGGAGGTCCGGGTCCGGTACGTCGAGTCCGATCGGGAGAAGGAAGGCGGCGTCATCGGCCGTTTTTCCTGCCGCTTTCCCAGCACCCGGGACAGCGCCTATCTGGAGGTGGGGCAGGATGAGATTCTCGACGCGGGCTGTGACAGCTGGACCTGCAGCCGGATGAACCGCAGAAATCCGGATGGCACAATCCGCCTCTGCCCACACACGGCGGTGCTCCTGCGCTATCTGGAGGTCAACCTGCCGGGGAGCGGGCTGGGCACCAACACAAACCGGGCGGGGCAGGAGCTGATTTCCACCGTCCTCGGGAAAAGTACGGCCCTGGAGACGGGAAAGGATCTGCACTATGACACCCTGCACATGGAGCCAGTCCTGACGCTGGTGCGGGAGAGCGGGATTCTCGCGGGCTTTCGCATCGGAGCCAAGCGCCTCTACAAGGTGAAGGATTTGAAGGAGTTTGCCGGGAAGATGGAGGCGGAGAAGGACATGACCTTCGGCAAGACCACCCTCCATCTGGGCCGGACTTTTTTGGACGAGGCGTCGCAGCGCTGGGCGGATTTCCTTTCGGACTACATGGGAGAAGAGCGGGAGCGGATGCGCCACAGCAGCAACTACTACTTTGATCCCTTTGACAAGAAGGCGGAGGTTCCCCTCTACGGGGAGTGGCTGGACCGGTTCATGGACCTTCTGATGGGGGAGCAGGCGGAGTTCACCTTCCAGGAGATCAACGGGGAGAAGACAAAGCGCACCCTTCTCATGCAGGAGAAGGACCCTAAGATACGGCTTGAGATCCACCGGGACGCGGAGAATGATCGGGGGATCTTTGACGGCATCCGCATCACCGGGCAGATCCCCCAGATCATCCGGGGAAAGCGCACCGGCTACTACGACACGAAGGAGCACTTCAACCGGATCAGCGAGGAGCACTTCCGCAGCCTCCTCCCCATCCTGGACAGCCAGAAGGGCGGGAAGGTTCTGATCCGCATCGGCCGGGGGGAGCTGGGCACGTTTTACCACAAGGTCCTGCCGGTTTTGAAGACGGCGGTGGACGTCACCGAGTATGACGCGGACAAGATCGCGCCCTACCTTCCCCCGGAGCCCCAGTTCACCATCTATCTGGACACGGAGAACGACACGGTGTTGTGCCGGGCGGAGGTTTCCTACGGCATGCAGATCCTGTCTGTGTCGGACCTTCTCGACGAAAAGCGCAGCACCAGGCACTTTGAGAGCTACCGGGATCGGAACCTGGAAGGCGCGGTCCTTTCGGTGATCCTCCGGTATCTTGCCGAGTATGACGCCAACATGAAGGTATTTTTCTCCTATCGGGATGACGAGCGGGTCTTTGACCTTCTGAGCGAGGGCCTGGACGCATTCCTTGCACTGAAGAATACCGATGTGCGCATGACGGACCGGTTCCGCCGGCTCGGCCTGCGCCGGCATGTCAATTTCGACATGGGTGTCTCCATGGAGAGCGGGCTTCTGGACCTGCAGGTCACCGCGGAGGACCTCTCCGAGGAGGAGATGCTGGACATTCTGTATCAGTATCAGAAGAAGAGAAAGTTCGTCAGGCTGAAAAACGGGGACTTTCTGAAGCTCCAGGGGAACGTGGAGGTGGCGCAGATCGCAAACCTTATGGAGTCCCTGCACATGGACGTGCGGGACTTCGTGAAGGGAAAGATGCACATCCCCGCCTACCGCGCCCTCTATCTGGAAAAGATGCTTGAGAGCACCCAGGGCATCTATGCGGACCGGGATCGGCACTTCAAGCAGCTGATCAAGGAGTTCAAGACCGTCAGCGACGCGGACTATGAGATTCCGGGGAACCTCCATGCCGTCCTCCGCAGCTACCAGAAGGAGGGCTACCGATGGCTTCGGACCCTGGACCGCTATGGCTTTGGTGGGATTCTGGCAGACGAGATGGGCCTTGGCAAGACCCTGCAGACCATTGCGGTGCTCCTGGCCGTGCGGAATGAG